>NZ_KB235922.1:2701321-3930361 GCF_000332195.1 Pleurocapsa sp. PCC 7319 | reverse complement strand
AAAAGCGAATTTCCTGTAGCTGGCGATAGGTACTCAGAAGAGGGCGATTATCCCACAGACGAATATTATCAATGGTGGCTTGATTTTCCGCCAAAATATTGGCATCAGATTTACCTGATAATTTTAGTTGATATTCTTTAGTATCTATCTTGGCTAAGTCATAAGCTTGTTGCGTGAACTTGATATTCTGCTTGATGTAGGGTGTTTCCTTAACTAACTCGTTGGGTTCTACTATGAAACGCTGTTGTAACTCTGGATAAATGCCAATAACTAGAATTAACATTACGGCATAGGCACCAATGCCATATATAGGCAATAAGAGCTTGTTCGACCAGGTAGCAACAATCAACCATAATCCTAAAAGTACCGAAGCGACGATCATCACCCAGAAGGCAAACAATCGAGCGTGGGTATCGGTATAACCTGCTCCCCAAACTATCCCTTGAGCAGAATAGAGCAGTTCGTAGCGTTCAAGCCAAAAATCTACCGCAATATCTAAAGCGATCGCCGCCAATAATAAGCTCAGATGAATTTTAATCGGCTTCGTTAGTAATTTTTGCCATTTATCTTCAATAATCAGGCTTTTCCATTGCCAATCAAATCGAATTGTTCCCTTAAATAGATAGACTAAAACTGCCAATATTAACCCCGCAATCAACAAAGTCAAAAACCAGTTTTCCAGATTATCTAATAGAGGTAAACGGAATAAATAAAAGCCAAGATCCCGTTGATAAATGGGATCGAGAAGATTGAATTCGCTGGAGTTGAAAAATTTGAGAATAATTTCCCATGATGCTGCACTTAAATTAGCAATACTTAGTGAGATGAGCAAAATTACCAACAAAGCGCTATAGTTGGCAATTTTTTGCGTATAGGGCTCAAATTCACTAGATTCAAGGAAACGAAAAGCGCGATCGTCTGTAAGACGCAATGCCAACCAGTAATTAAACCCTAAAAAAAAACCAAATACCCCAAAAGTTAGCAGCCAAATTCCCACTTGCCAAGAGATACGCTGCCAGAAAACTGACCCGAACCCTACCGCCTCAAACCACCAGAATTCAGTCAATAGGTAAATTATTTCCGAAACCAGAGTCAAACCTGCGATCGCTGTAAATAGCAGCGTGACTATTACTTTTTGCTTAAATTGCATCGGGACAAAAGCTGGATAATGTGGTGTTAGTTGTTAATTCTCAACTGTTAGTTGTTGATCGCTATTTTATTGGCATACTTCATTTATATTAGACGCTTCTCCCTTCTAGTATTCAGCAATTAAGATTTCTGTGCCAATTTTTAATTTCATTCACCAGACTTTTACACAAATTAGCTACTTTCTTAATAGAAGCTTAATTATTATATATCAGCTTCATCCTTATCTCATTTTTTATTATTTATGCTAAAAACTACCTACCCTGAATATTAAAAAAATGTATTAATCATTACAGCTCAAATACAGGAAAAAGTAAAGATTCCGATTATATATATATTTTCTGTTTTAGAGGAAAAAGACATCAAATTACTGACAAACAGCATCGTTTTCTACAAACCTTGTTGTTTAAGTGTCCTGATTAATTTTGTTTTACTTAATTGTTTTTAAAAAGTTAGTAGTTATCGTATATTTTATTTTTTTTAGTTTAGCTAATAACTTGAGCATCGAAGTAGGTGGCAATTTCCAATCGGGAATCGAAAAATAGGGTCTGAGAATTTTACTAATCATCATAAAGAGGATTAATCATGTTGGGTAACGTAAGTACAAGAGAGACACCTGTAATTAGACGTCTAGATCGCCTTGAGCAAGCAAATGCGATTGAAGTTTCGATTATTATGCCCTGTCTTAATGAGGCAGAAACTCTAGCAACTTGCATCAAGAAAGCGCAATGGTTTATTGCGGAAAACGATCTTGCAGGAGAAGTAATTATTGCCGACAATGGCAGTAATGATGGTTCTCAAGAAATTGCTCGGAGACTCAATGCCAGGGTGGTTCCAGTTCCTACCAAAGGTTACGGTAGTGCCTTAAAAGGTGGGATTGCAGCAGCCAGAGGTAAGTATATTATCATGGGCGATGCCGATGATAGTTATGATTTTAGTAGCCTTAATCCTTTTATTAAAAAGCTGCGTAACGGTTACGATCTAGTAATGGGGAACCGTTTTAAAGGAGGTATTGAAACTGGTGCGATGCCTTTTTTACACCGCTATTTAGGAAATCCTGTCTTAACTGGTATTGGCAAACTATTATTTGGTAGTCCTTGTAACGACTTTCACTGTGGTTTGAGAGGCTTTCGCAAAGATGCAATTTCAGCTCTAGAGCTCCAGACAACAGGCATGGAGTTTGCTAGCGAAATGGTAGTCAAAGCTACTCTTCATAAAATGCAGATTACCGAAGTGCCCACAACTTTATCTCCTGATGGTCGTAGTCGTCCTCCTCATTTAAATACTTGGCGTGACGGTTGGAGACATCTGCGCTTTTTACTAATGTATAGTCCTCGCTGGCTCTTTTTCTATCCAGGAATCTTTCTGATATTGGCTGGTCTTTTGGCAACTTTATCTCTACTGCCAAGCCCTAAGGTTCATACTTTGCTTTATTCTTCCTCTGCCATGACCATTGGCTTTCAGATTGTAATGTTTGCCCTCTTTACCAAAGTATTCGGCATCAGTGAAGGTCTATTACCAGAGGATAGACGTTTAAATCGACTATTTAAGTATCTCAACTTGGAAACCGGTCTTATTGCTGGGTGTGTCTTACTATTGATGGGTACTGCGGCATCAGTATATGCTTTTGGTATCTGGGGACAACACGATTTCGGTTCTCTCAATCCTACTGCAACTATGCCCATCGTCATTCCTGGAGTGACTTGTCTGGCCTTGGGTATTCAAGCAATTTTCTCTAGCTTTTTCTTAAGTATTTTAGGCTTAAAACGATGATTCAACAGCCTTGGTTATCAGTAATTATTCCCACCTACAATGGCAGTAAATATTTAGCTGCGGCACTCAATTCTGTAGTTGTCCAACAAGATGATGGACTAGAGTGTGTTGTGATTGATGATGGCTCGACAGACGATACCTTAGCAATTGTGGCAAGCTATCAAGACAAGCTCAATATTAAGCTGGTTACTAAAGCCAGACAGGGTAACTGGGTTGCTAGTACTAATCATGCTCTGTCTATTGCCCGAGGAACATATGCCTGTTTTCTGCATCAAGACGATCTCTGGCTACAAGGTCGTTTAGCAATCATGAAAAGTGCGATCGCGACTCAGCCTAATGCCAGTTTATATCTCCACGATTCAGTATTTATTGATCGGCAGGGTAAACCTTTGGGTTTGTGGCAATGTCCATTAACAGATCAAGAGACAGTCATCAGCTCTAAGGCAATGGTAGAAAAGCTATTGGTACAAAACTTTATTGCTATTCCCGCACCGATTTTTAAGCGACAAGCTGCTTTAGATTTAGATGGATTGAATAGAGAACTCTGGTATACTGCCGACTGGGATTTTTGGCTTAAGTTAGCTTCTCTCGGTGATAGCTATTACATCCCCAAACCATTGGCAGCATTTAGAGTACACGGTGATTCTCAGACAATACGTCGTAGCTCAAGTGTTGTGGAATTTCGGCAACAGATGCATTCTGTAGTGAACAAATACCTTCATCTCAAGCCAACTGCTGGAGTCGCTAAAGTAGCTTTTTTCTCGGCAGAAGTCAATACTACCTTGGCTGCAATGGTTCATGGGGAATCGACTAATTTGTTCAAATTAGCTACTGATTTCATGTTGTTAGGACCTATTGGTTGGCGGAGATATTGGCAGGATTCTCGTATTCAAGAACGTGTATCTGCTCGACTAAAAGCAAAATTTTAGAGAGAAAAAATGAAATAAGTAGCTAGGATGAACTGCTTACACCGTTACCAATTCTTATAGAATCAAATGAAAAAGCCTAATTTTTTTATTGTAGGACAGATGAAGTCAGGGACAACGGCTTTACATAATTTTTTGGGACAACATCCTCAGGTTTTCATGTCTCAGGTTAAAGAGCCACATTTCTTTTGCTCCGATTTTCATCTAGAGAGCGATCAGCACCATGGAAAGCATCTTTTTTTTGACTTTAGAGAAGAAAGTGAGTATTTACGACTGTTTGCCAAAGCAAAAGTTGAAAAAGCAGTAGGGGAGTCTACAGCTAATTACTTATATTCCTCAGTAGCAGCAGAAAAGATCCACAATTTTAACCCTGATGCCAAGATAATTATTCTTTTACGAGAACCAGCGGAGTTTCTTTATTCTCTTCATAGCCACTACGTCAAGTTTACGGAAGAGAACGAGCCAGACTTTTTAACTGCTTTGGCCTTAGAAACAGAACGTAAACAGGGAAAATATCCTAGTCCCAGAATCATGAGTCCTAGCTTTTTGTACTACTCTCAACGAGTACAGTATTATCAACAGGTAAAACGCTTTTATGATCGGTTTGGTTCTGAACAGATTAAGGTAATAATTTATGAAGATTACAAGTCAGAAAATGACCGTATTTATCGAGAGATTTTAGAATTTTTAGGCGTGGAAACTAACTTTACTCCTGAATATGATTCTCTTAATCTCAATAAAGAAGTTAAGTATAAAGCAATCAACGACTTAGTCAATATTCCTGTAGTCAAAAATATTTCTAAGAATTTATTTTCACAGCAATTTAACGAGTTTGTGCGTGATAATATTGTCGAAAAATTTCTTTGGCATCAAGTACCCAAAGCCACCATGCCTGAAGAAATTAAAACCAAATTGATGCAACAATATCAGCCTCAAGTTGAACAAATAGCGGATTTAATCGGCGTAGATTTGGTGACTAAATGGGGGTACGATACTGTGAATACTAAATGTTAAATACTAAATATCAAATAATAAATGCTAACTAAGAAGAATATTATATCTAGTATTTTATCTCTTGCTCTAGGATTTTTCTTGGTTTGGCTGCTCCTACGCTTTACAGAGGTAGATCTAGAGCAAATTATTGCTAGTTTTTATAGTTTGAATCCTTTCTACGCAGGGCTAGCAATCACAGCCTTAATTGCACATACTGTTTTAACAGCTTTTAAATGGGGACTAGTCACCCAAAAGCTGACTCCCGATAATCAGCAACCATTAAAATTTTATCTGCTTTATACTACTTTGGGTTCTCTAACCATGCAGTTTATGCCTCAATATGTGGGCATGGTAATAGTGCAGAATCTAGCCTTAAGAGCACATAAGATAAGTTCATTTTCTAAAGGTTTCTTGTCGGTTATTTACGATCAGTTTTTCAATCTGTTAATTCCTTTATTACTATTTCCTACTTCTTTACTATATGTTTTAGGATATATTTCCTTGTCGGTGGCAGTTTTTATCTGGATAGCCACCATTATTTTGACTCACTTTATTATTAACAAATGGCATCGCCGTTTGATCTCTTTTCTGATTAAAGCTTTAACTTGGGTCAAGCAATTGAAGGCAGATAAAAAACAAGCTTCACAACCAGCAATAGGAACAGGTAATGATTCTATTTTAGGTAAGCAGTTTACCCTTTATCTCTATTGGATTTCAATAATTCGCTACTTAGTCTGGATTATTCGAGGAATTTTGATTGCGATCGCAGGAGGCTTCAAAATTAAGCTTTGGGCAGTGGCGTTTATTTCCCCTATAATTCAGCTAGCAATGCTATTTAGCTTTACTCCAGCTAATTTGGGACTGATGGAATTTAGTTGGATTGGCTTATTAGGCTTGTTTGATGTACCAGATGCTAGTGCAGTTAAGTTTGCCCTGATGCAGAGATTTCTCTATATTGTAGCGGTGATGATCATTCTGGCGGTATTTGCTGTAGTTTCTCTTGTAGAGCGATTTGGTCTATTTCCTCAGAAGCAAAATTGAATTATATCTCTTATTTAACGTGAATTCGATGAGTACAAAATTTAATGGTAAGAAGTAGGGAATCGGGAATAGGCAACAGGCAATAGGCTATATTTTTCGTTCCTATCAGCATTGAAAATAGAGAATATTTTCGAGAATTGCTACCCAAATATCCTTTGTCGAACTGACGTCTTATTTACTTATTCCCAATGTTGAATTTTGCTTCTAAACTTAAACGGTCTCAAGTACCCGCACTTAGAGTAGCAACAATACTCAATCTAGCTGCCATTACTTTGGTTATTGCCGTATTTCTTAAAGCAGTTATAGATATTGACAAGAGCTATGATCCAGGCTGGTATCATTTACCTTTTGCTGGCAGAATTTGGGGCATTATACCTAAAGAAATGTTTATTGGGGATGAAGAGTGGTTTGAGCCGCGTTTTGAAGGGTTTCCCTTATTGGCACATTTTCTTCAGGGTTTTTTTTGGAAGATCACAGGACGGATTCAATCAACGAACTTAGTTAGTTTTTTTGCTATCTTTGGCTATTTTTGCTTTCTGAGATCATATTTCAAAGTCCCTTTTTATCTTGCTGTCACAGCTTTATTTTCTATCCCCTTAGTCTTATTTCATGCTAGCAGTAGTTTTGTTGATTTACTCGGTAACATAGGTGTATCGATGTTGATCATGATGATCTATCGCTTCTATACCAATAGGGAACTACCTCAACTGAAAGCATTGTTGGTAGCATGTTTGGGAGCGACGATGGCAGCCAATACCAAGACACTATTGCAGCCTTTAGTCTTTATAGCTTTAATTTTCGCTGGAGTAAGAATTGTCTGGCTTTACTATCAGCATCAGACAGCGATCAAATTTGGTAGAATTATTCCTCTGGGTTTATTGGCGACAGTAATTATCTTTGCCACGCCAGTTAAAAATACAGTTATCTACGGCAATCCCTTATATCCCATTAGAGTTGAGATAGCTGGAGTTGTACTCAATCATAAGCGAACTCCGAAGGCTTTTGAACAAGGCAATCGACAAATCAACTGGATTAGCTCGATGTTAGATATTAATACACCTAATGTCTGGTCAGCCGATCAATGGAGTCCTAATCCTGAACGTAATCGTCGGGGCGGTTTTTTTGGGGCTTATGTAGTATTTAATTTACTCTTACTGTTAGTTTTTGTGCTGAGGGAGTTTATCCAGAATAAATCTCTACCGCGGCATTTACATTCAAGAAAAGCTATCTGGGCAGTACTGGTGGTGGTGGTCATGTCTCTAATTCCGCTGAATTTTCCTGCCTCTCATGAACTAAGATACTTTCTGTACTGGATGATTACTTTAGTTTCTTTAAACCTCTACTTATTAGTATCACCAGGAAATAATCAGTTTATATTAGACAAATTGGTTCGGGTTAAATTTATCAGATGGATTTACCTCATATTTGTAACTATTGTTTTAATTAAAACTAGCTATCGACCAGTTACACCAGTTTTTTTCACCTTGGATAAATACGTTAATTTGGGAGTAAATAGAGAATTTTTGAGTCAAATCAAGCCACATAAAGAAATCTGTTTAATTAGCCAACATATGGGGGATGATGTGCAAACTGCTGATAAAGCTTCCCTAAAATATGCTTTTCTCTATACTTCCTATTTTCATCCTGAACTGGAATCTGACTACTCAATTAAAGTAGGGGGATATTATCCTAACCACGAAGTATTTGATCTGAAAATGTGTGGCGATCGCCACATTGTGCCTCAGGAGCTAAAGGAATTACCTTAAGCTGGTGGGTCAGAGATTCAGTTTGCTTAGAGGAAAAGTTAGAGCTAATGCTATGAAAAAAAATAATTCCTCAGTACAAGAGATAATATTATCTATCATTGCCGCAATTGTGGCGATCGCCATATTTTTAAAAGCAATGATCGATCTAGATCATAACTACGATGTCGGATGGTATCAGCTGCCCTTCGCCGCAAGAATTTGGGGCATAGTACCAGCAGAATTTTTTCAAGCAGATAATAGCATTGAACATCGTTTTGACGGGTTTCCCCTGTTGGCAAATTTTTTTCAGGGCTTGTTATGGAAAGTTACCGGGCAAATTCAAGCAACTAATCTAGTGGGCTATTTTAGTTTGATAATTTATTTTTTAGTTCTCAGAAGCCAGTTCCAAATTCCCCTGTATTTATCGGCGATCGCACTCTTTAGTATCCCCGCTGTACTAACCCATGCTCCTACTAGTATGGTGGATTTACCAGGTAATATTGGAGTCTCAATCTTAATCATGATGACCTATAAATTTTTTAGGTCGTCCAAGTTACCTTCAAAAACAGAACTTATCATTACGTTCTTGGGAGCGGCAGCAGCGGTAAATATTAAACCTCAATTGCAGCCGTTAGTTTTGGTAATTTATTGTCTAGTAGGATTAAGGCTGATTTGGCTATATTTAACCCATGTTAGGGCAGCGCAACGAAGACTTTGGCTAGTAGCCCCCCTGTCAATCATTGCTTCGGGGTTGATTTTTTTTACTCCAATTAAAAATCTGGCTATTTATGGAAACCCCTTTTATCCCATCAAAATCGAAGTAGCAGGAATCGTTCTGAATCATAAATTACCCGTTAAAGCCTATAGTGAAGGGGAGAGAGCTAAAAAATGGCTGCGCTCAATCCTCGAAATTAAGACACCTCAATGGTCAGTAGATCAATGGAATCAGAATGATGATCGCTATCTGGATCGTGGAGGTGGTTTTTTTGGTGCTTATGTGGTGTTCAATTTACTGTTGCTGGTAAGTTTGACAATCAGGGAGCAATGGCAAAATAGACAACCATCTCCTCCCAAAAAGTCTCATGATGCAGCTACAGCCTTAATTACGACTTTATTAATGTCTCTAATTCCAGCTAACTTTCCTCAATCTCACGAACTGAGATACTTTATGTTTTGGATGATTACTTTAGTCTCTTTGAATTTGTATCTGATTACCTCTATACAAAATCAAGCTGCAAAATGGTTGAAACCGAAACATTTAGGTTTAGTATATCTATTATTTCTGGGAATAGTTTTGACGAAAATCGATAGCTCTTACTTTAAACCCCAATTTAGAACTTTAGACAAATATTTAGCCAGCAGCGTCAAACCAGAACTATTAAAGCAGATGAGCCCCAATGCCAGAAACTGTTTAATTAGTCGACACGCCATTATCGATCCCGATGCCGTGCCTTTTGCTTCGATCGCCAACGCTTTTTTCTACAGTTCATATTTTCATCCCGAAATTAAACATGAATATAAGATTAAAGTTGCGGTAGATCCTCAAGGCTGTGACGATTTAAAGGTCATTCCGCCTAATGCCCAAGATTATATACCCAAGGATACTTAGCAACCCATAACTGATTTTACTATTGAGTAGCCTGGCAGTAGTTTATCAATAAAAAATAAATAAATAAATTTAAAAGTACTTTTATTCAGGCCTCATAATTTTTATGACCACTACTAATAATAAATTTTGGCAATCGTTAAAAATCAAACCAGGATTAGAAGCTGTTTTGCAGGCGATCGCTTTTCTGATTATGTTCTTGGTTTTTCTCAAGGCAATTATTGATATTGACACTAATTACGATACTTGGTGGTATCATCTGCCATTTGCTGCCAGAATGTGGGGCATTGTTCCTATAGAAGAATTTACGCCTCAATTAGTTATTCAACATCGATTTGAGGGTTTTCCGCTCCTAATTCAATGGCTAGAAGGCTTATTCTGGTTCATCACGGGAAGAGTCCAGTCCGCTAACTTAGTCGGTTTTTGTAGTTTGATAATTTACTTGGTGTTTCTCAAAACTTATTTCCAAGTTCCCCTGTATCTATCCGCCATTGCTTTGCTGGCAATTCCCGCTGTCTTTACCCATGCAGCTACTTGCTTTGTCGATTTGCCAGGTAACCTGGGTATGTCGGTGCTGATGATGATGACCTATCTCTTGTTTAGGGATCAACAATTCCCAAACCCAAAAGCTTGGTTCGTCATGTTTTTGGGGGCAGCAGTGGCAGCCAATACTAAGCCTCAACTACAACCTTTAACTTTCCTAGTTGGTGTGGCGATCGCAATTAGATTACTCTGGCTTTATTGGAATCAGCCCTCAAATAGTTTACCCAAACTAGGAAAAATTGTCCCGATTGCTCTAGTCGCTTCGCTGTTAATCTTTGCTACCCCAGTCAAAAATATAGCCTTACATGGGAATCCGTTTTACCCGATCAAAATTGAGGTAGCAGGGATTGTCTTGAACCACGAAGAAAATCCTAAAACCTACCAAGAAGGAAATCGACCCCAAAAATGGCTCGATTCAGTCCTGGAAATCACTACTCCGCCCTGGTGGTCAACTGATCAATGGAATGCAGGAATCGAAAAATATATGGATCGAGGAGGCGGTTTTTTTGGAACTTATGTTGTTTGCAACCTGCTACTTTTGGTTGGTTTGTTTATTCATGAATTAAAGCAAAATCGGCAATTAGCATCAGCAAAAAAATTAATTGATGCCCGCACCGCCTTGATTACAGTGTTATTAATGTCAATTGTGCCAGCTAATTTTCCGCAATCTCATGAACTGAGATATTTTATGTTCTGGATGATTTGCTTGGTATCTCTGAACTTATATTTGCTCTCCCGAAGTCAAATTGCTTGGCGACGATGGCGTTGGTTACAACCAAAATACGTGGGGGTAATCTATTTAATCTTCCAACTATTTGTCCAACATAAAGCTGGTAGATTCTATGGCAAACCAGTAGGGATTAGTTTAGAACAACAGCTAAAGGATACAGTGAGACCAGAACTATTAAGTCAAATCACCCCTAACTCTCAGATTTGTCTCAAGAGTAAACATGGCATATCTAACGAACAAAGAGTTCCCTTTGTCCCCATGCAAAATACTTTTCTTTATAGTGCTTACTTTCATCCCGAATTAGACTATTCTTATTCAGTGAAAGCCTCCCTCAATACAGCAGAATGTGGCGATCGCACTATTATTCCCAGTAGTTGATAGTGAGCTGCTAATTGATTCACCGAGGCTGTTCCCTGTTTCCTGTTCCCTGTTCCCTGTTCCCTGTTCCCTTTAATAGTTACTCCCAATCGGGATATTGTTGTGGGGCTTTGCCCTTACTGGCAATAATTTCGCCATAGTCAGGACGTAAATCATCTGTCTTAATCTCTTCTAGCTGTAACTGAAATTCCCACCAATCACCAAAATCAAAGATATATTCCATTAATGCTCCTGCTACCAAAGGCAAGTCACCAATCTTCACTTTATCGGTAAATAGTGAGCCATCGGCGTAGGGGTGGGAAATCTCGATAGTTCGACCAAACTGATTTTTATAGCGAAACATATCCAAATGATCGTCATCAAAATCAACTGCGTTTAAGATCAGCCTACTTAAATCCCAGAGAGTCATTTGACTGGAAATAGCTATACGTCGCCAAACTTTACCCAAAGTTACTTTAAAGATATAAACTCCAACCTCAGATTCAATTTCAGGAATTTCTAAAACATTTTGCCACTCAGGAAAATAGGGTTGTAAGGCTGGTTGAAGTTTACCAAATTTGATTGCAGTAGTATCTTCCTCTTCACCCCATATTATTTCTTGAGTAACAAAACCTCGAAATGCCGACTGCATCAACGCTTCGCCCCAGGATGTTTTTTTGACACTCTTAACCCGCCAACCTTTGCCAGATTGAGGTTTGCCATAATCAGCCTCAACCAGACCAAAGAGTTTCATCAGAGCTAGATTATGAAATTCTGGATAGTATCTCAAATTTTGCTGGCTTTCATAATTTTTGATTTTTTGACCCTGGGGTGGAATTTCTGACCAATATTGAAGACATTTAGTCCCCTCATTTAATGGAGTTCTCCGCTCTCCCAACATTTCTTCGTTGGCTATAATTAGCCATGCTTCAAGTAAATTAAAATAACGCTCTGTAAAATTAAGTTGATTCCAGTTAGTCAGTAGCTGTTCATTAAGCGTTAACACCATTTTTTTCCCTTTTTGGGTAATTTGTCCTAATCCTGAAGCTCTCAAGAGCAGATACAACCCATTAATTGAGGGATAAGACTTTTGTTGGGGACGTTGGAGATCGGTTTGGATCGGTTCCGAAAGTTGTTGATTGAATTTAGCTAAAGACTTCATCGGTATTAGGTGTCGCTTACCACTGACGGCGATGCCTTTGTCTCCGATAAAATCTAGTAGAGCTTGAAAGTCTTGTAATATTGTTCCTGGAGCAGTTTTGCTAATCTGTTGTTGCTTAAGAATAGCGATCGCCTCGGCTGATAATTCGGGCAGTTTCTCCACCAGTTTTTGTCCCATTTCCGCTTGAAACTGACGGCGAAAATCTTCAATTGAAGAAACTGAAGGAACTTCTATGGGAGATTTTGATAGTTCTTCTCCTGTCATCTCTGCCGCAAATTCGTTAAGTAGACTGCTCAATTCTGCCTGAAGGGATTCAGCAGGCAGTCCCAAGTCCTGAACTAAATCTAAACCACTTAACAAACCACCTAAATTCAGTGATAAAGAGTCAGGGTCAGATGAACGGAGCTTTTGGTTATGCTGTTGTTGAAATTCTAGCAATCCTTCCTCAGTAGTCATATCAAAACCCTGTGCTATCCCTGCCATCATGAAGGATTTGGCAATACCGAAGTTTTGCGGATCATTCATGATGTCCTTAAACTTAGGTTGAACTTGTTTTAAGAATTTGATAATTTTGTGAGCATGGGGGTGTTTATATTCACGCTTAAGAAACTGCCAAAATGCCATTAACTCAGGGATTGTCGAGTTAGCTTCTTCGGGATCGAGCAATGAAATCTTGTTGGGAAATATTTGAGTGACAATTACCTCAATACTATCTTTCGTCATTTGAGGCAAAGTTACCGATTCATAAGCATAACCAAAATAGAGCAGATTATCGATCCAACTACCTACATATTCTTCCATTTCAGGATGTGCTTTTAAATAGCTTTTGCCTTCAGGAGATTCGACAAATTCTAACACCAACTCTTCGACAAATCCTTCTAAAGCTGCGATCGCCTGATCGTAGTCTTGAATTTGATCTAGACAATGAAGATTAATGACCATAGCAGAGATTTTCTCACCCTATCCTGAATAACTTCCTTCATAGTAAATAATTTCTGTAATTAAACTATCAACAATTGAGCTAGATTTTAGATTTATTTACTAATATCTAATAGCTAGCAGCCAAAAGCTTTGCAGGGAATTAGTTTTATTGAATATTTTAAAGATTGCTACATCTAATATTATAAAAATCATAACTCCGCAATCCGAGCTCTTAAGAAATAAACAAATTGTTGCTCTCAGACATAACCAAGGCAACTCCTTGGACGCTCGAGTTCCTTAGACTCTCATAATTCAAAATTTGTCAAAATACCTGAAAAAACACCTGAACTATACCTGAATTTTTCCCCTGTTACTGAATACGAGCTAACTCCATAATACTAACCAATAAGTTTGAACTGAATTAGTGCTCTAAAGATAATTCCAAATAGCTCAGAAATCCGAGCTAATAGTGACTTAGCTAGCTTCAAATCTACTAAAGAAATTAGTAAATCAATAGATTTGACAAGCCACTGTAAATATTTTGAAACCGAAAGGCTAGCAAACACAATCCATTTTTTTTCTTAATTGAGGAGGAACCATATGACTTTATTTTCTGATGTTTTCGATTTATACTTTCAGACTGAAAGTAGTACTTTTTCTGCTGAAAGTATAAATTTTCATGTCACCGAGAACCAGGACAGCAGTGCTTTCGAAGTCAAGGGAAATTTTAGTGGTACCGAAGGAAATGACAATATCGTTGACAATAGTTTAACGATTAGTCATGATAACTTTCAGGGATTACAAGGAAACGACATTATTGTTGGCGGACTTGGTAATGATGTGATTCTAGGAGGAGAGGGCAATGATACTCTTTCTGGAGCAGGAGCGAATATAGTCTCTAATACGGGAGAGGTAGGATTCTTTGCGAACAGCTCAAGTGAAGGTAATCTCTATGGACAAGATACTCTTACTGGTGGACAAGGGTTAGATGTCTTCGTACTTGGCGATCCAAACAATTTTAATAACATTGAAGGTATTCCTGTCAGAACCAATTACTACAATGGAGCGGGTAATGATGATTATGCTCTGATTACTGATTTCAACCAAAGCGAAGACTTGATTCATCTTAATGGTTCTAGAAGCGACTACAATTTAGGTACATCTCCTATTGGTTTGCCCGAAGGGATCGGTATTTATCAATCAGAAGAATTAATTGCAATTATCCAGGGTGATATTACAAATCTAAATCTCGAAGCTAGCTATTTTCAGGATTCAATTGTCTAAATATGGCTTTTCGGGATGAACTCAGGATCTTTTCTGTTGCCTGTTAGCAATTCTCTTTTCCCATAAACTTTGCCAAAACATTGGCTGGAATCTCATCGTCAAAATTATCACTGATGGTTAATTTTCCTTCCCAACCTCCAGGTATTCTAGGCTTTTGATTTTCTTGATAGGGAATTAGTTTGACTAGAGGTTTTCCCGCCTTGGCAATGACAATTTCTTCTCCTGCTAATGCTGATTCAATTAATTTCGATAGTTGAGTTTTTGCTTCGTGAATATTAGATATTTTCATACTTTTAAATAATTGGCTAAGTTTAACTTAGCTAATTTAAAATATTACACTTTCTGCAAAAATAATACATTAGTAATTAATTCAAAATTTCCCCTGTTTCCTGTAAAGAATGAAGACGATGATAAATACCACCCTGATTTAATAATTCTGCGTGACTGCCAACTTCAATAATTCTTCCTGAATCTAAAACTATAATTTGGTCGGCTTCGCGGATCGTACTCAGGCGATGGGCAATAATTAAGGTAGTACGAGTACCTAAAATAGATTTCATTGCCAGTTGGATCGAACGCTCAGACTCATAATCTAAGCTAGATGTAGCTTCATCAAATATCAAGATATCAGGTTCAACAACTAAGGCTCGTGCAATACCTAAACGCTGTTTTTGTCCTCCAGAAAGCCTCACTCCCCTCTCGCCAACTACAGTAGAGTAACCTTGGGGTAATTCATGAATAAATTGATCTACTCTGGCTACTTGGCAGGCTTGTTTGACTTTTTCTCGGTCTACTTGAGGATTACCGTAGGTGAGATTGTCCCAGACAGTGCCGTTAAAGATATCAACATCCTGATGCACGATCGCCAGTCGACGACGATAGCGGGCAACATCTAAGTTACGAATATTTTCTCCGTCAATTTTAATTGACCCTTGATTGGGTTCAAAATAGCGGAATAATAGCTTAACCAGAGTCGATTTTCCCGAACCAGAACGACCTACTAAGGCAACTGTTTGATACGGTTTAACTAGTAAATTGATATTTTGCAGAATCAAGCGGTCGCTATGGTAGCCAAAACTAAGATGATTAAACTCTAACTTACCTGTAAATTTATAAGGATTATCTTGTACGCCTTCCATTTCTAGACTGGCAGCATCTACCCCAGACTCAAGCTGTATAAAGTCATGAAATCTTCTCATGGAAGCATAGCGACGGGCAAAGACTTCGGCTAGTTCATTAATCGGTTCTAGTTCAGCATAAGCCATACTAGAAACTGTGAGAGTAGTGACAAAATGTCCTAAAGTAATATCCCCTCTAATAGTAGAGATCAGGGTAAAAAGTAAAATTAGAAACACACAAGTTTGGATCACTGTGCGAGACCAAGTATGTAAATTAACATAACCCTTGTGGATACGATAGGTAAGATATTTAAATTCCCTTTCAAATCGTCGTTGCTGTCTCTGATATTCTTGAGCTTCGGTGGCAAAAGACTTAACGGTTTTGATATTGGTAATAATTTCTGAGGTACGGCTTTCGGTATTCTCCTCGTGTTTTTCCAATAATTCTTCTTTAAGAATCAGGATTCGCAGATGTTTAAAACTGTAAGTCAGAATTAACACAAAAGATACTAAAAAAGCGATCGCTATTCCTGGGGCTACCACTAAGATCATCACAAAAATGCCTAGGATTCTTGCCAGTTTAGGTATTAACTGCCCGGCAATTTCAGGATAAGTCCAGGTATGATTTTCGATTCCCCGCGCAATTCTCCCGGCAATCCGCCCCGGGTTATTTTCATCGTAAAAACCTAGAGGTAAAGTCAGGATTTTGGCGAGTACTTTAGTAAAATGATCTCTTCTTGCCTTGAGAGAAATTGCCCAGTGATGCCAATTACCAATCCAAGGCTGAATTGGCGATCGCACTACCGTAACTAAAAAAATTATTCCCAGCAGTACTCCTAAAGATAACCATTGACCCTCAGGGAAGTTTCCTACTTTCTGTACTACGACAATTAAATTTTCCAAAGGTCGATCCAGCGGTTGATTCGACAACACATTCAAGATTTGCCCAATGGTATAGGGAACAACCAGATCGATGATCTCAAATAAACTCGAAGCAGCAATACTAAAAATTGCGATCGCTTTATAATTACTGAAATAACCGACGATATCGCGAAAAGAAGCCATTTTAGAAGTCGAATTTTTAAAGTTTTAATGATGGAATATAAAAATTCAAAAATTATCAAATTATGTCAAATAATATATTTATGCTTTTTTAACAAATTGGTCGGCGTACTCACAGGAAAACTGTTTAGATATATACAGGCAGTTAAGTCGGCTAATAATAAATTAATTCTCTAAATTAACCATCTAATGTCTCCCAATTCCACTATAACTATTCCTAACTTGCATCGCGTAGTTCTTGAGAATGGCATCACTTTAATAGTCGTCGAAAATCAAGCAGCAGATATCATTTCAGGTCGCTTCTTTCTCAAAAATGCTGGTACTATTGCCGAAAAACCAGAGCAGTCTGGAGTGGCACATTTAGTCTCAGCCGTAATCACTAAGGGGACAGAACATTTATCTGCTTTAGACATTGCCGAACAAATAGAATCTATCGGTGCTGGATTGGGAGCAGATGCCTCTACTGATTATTTTTCCCTCAGTTTAAAAACTGTATCGCCAGATTTTCCTGAGATGTTAAAGCTATTGGGAGAGATCATGCGATCGCCTGTTTTTCCCGAATCAGAAGTAGAATTAGAACGCAAACTTACTCTTCAGGGAATTCGCTCCCAAAAAGAGCAGCCCTTTAATGTGGCTTTTAATCAACTGCGCCAACAAATGTATCCTCAGCATCCTTACGGGATATCTGTTTTGGGTACAGAAACCTCTGTTGAGAACTTAACACGTCAAGATCTACAGCAGTTTCATCAAACCTATTTTCGACCCGATAACCTCATCATTAGCTTGTCTGGGCGTATTACAAAAGAACAAGGTGTAAATCTAATTTCAGAAGTTTTTGGTGACTGGGAAAATCCCGATCAACCCTGTCCTCATTCTCATCTGACGATACCGACTGTAAATCCTTCTCAAGCAGAAATTATTCAAGATACACAGCAATCAATCGTCATGTTAGGTTATTTGGGAACTGATGTTAAAAACGATGACTATCCCATTTTGAAGCTCCTCAGTACTTACCTGGGTAACGGACTGTCTAGTCGTTTATTTGTTGAACTGCGGGAAAAAAGGGGACTAGCTTATGATGTTTCGGCTTTTTTTCCCACTCGTTTAGAAACTGCCCCCTTTATTACCTATATGGGAACAGCTCCCGCCAACACCGACATAGCCATTGAGGGTTTGAGTACTGAGGTGGAGCGCATAACCAAGGAAACTCTTACAGAAGAAGAATTACAGGGAGCCAAAAACAAACTCTTGGGACAATATGCACTCGGCAAACAAACTAATGGTGAAATTGCTCAAACCTTTGGCTGGTACGAAACTTTAGGTTTAGGAGTTGAATTCGATCAAACTTTCCAAGCGGCTATTCCCCCAATCACTCCAGCTATGGCTCAGGAAGTGGCTAGCAAATATCTTAGCCACCCTTATATTTCCATTGTTAAACCTGAAGGTTGAGATGAGTTCGGAGTTTGAAGTTCGGAGTTCGGAGTTTGCTTACAAAAGTTGCTCATAGGGGAGACCCTCGCAACGAACTAGCTTGCCAACGTAAGTTAGGAGTTATGTTTTTCTGAACGAAACAATCAGGACTCTAAAGATCTAGAAATTAGAAAGTTGCAAAATCATAACGACCTCACGTTTTAGTAAGCCTTACTTTCAGGCTAGTTTATTCTGAACTCCGAACTCCGAACTCCGAACTCCGAACTCCGAACTCCGAACTCCGAACTCCGAACTCCGAACTCCGAATTCCGAACTCCGAACTCCGAATTCCGAACTCCGAACTCCGAATTCCGAACTCCGAACTCCGAACTCCGAACTCCGAATTCACGTAGAGTTTACTCTTCTATCCAATTTTTAGCTCTGGTTACTGCTTTTGACCACATAGCGAAATTTTCTTGGGCTTGGGATTGTCCTGCTCCTGGCTCAAATACTCGATCTACTGGGCGATCGCTAGCTAACTTCTGATAATCATCCCAAAAACCAACGGCCAAACCGGCACCAAAGGCTGCTCCCTGAGCTGTAGCATCAAGTACTACAGGACGTTCTAAGGGTATTCCCAGAGCATCGGCTTGAAACTGCATTAAAAAGTTGTTTTGAGCTGCGCCACCATCGACTTTAAGCAGAGAAATGGGCTGGGTACTATCTTTGTTAGCTGCATCAATCACCTCTTTAACCTGATAGGCGATCGCTTCTAAGACTGCTCGAACCATATGTTCCCGTTGCACACCACCAGTAATGCCTAAAAAAGCACCACGAGCTTTCATATCCCAGTGTGGCGCGCCTAAGCCACTGAGAGCAGGAACAAAATAAACTCCGTTAGTACTATCTACCTGGTTACACAAAGATTCGGTTTCCGCAGCTTTAGCAATCAACTTCAGCCCATCCCTGAGCCATTGAATCGCTGCCCCTGTAGTAAAAATTGCTCC
Organism: Pleurocapsa sp. PCC 7319; assembly: GCF_000332195.1. NCBI lineage: Bacteria > Bacillati > Cyanobacteriota > Cyanophyceae > Pleurocapsales > Pleurocapsaceae > Pleurocapsa > Pleurocapsa sp. PCC 7319. The sequence goes on along the minus strand of NZ_KB235922.1, from coordinate 3,911,537 downwards.
CTCTAAAGCATAGTTTGTTTGATCTTGAGTACTCCATGCTACCGTTGAAAGAAGTTGATTATTGGAACGAGTTACAGTAGTACCTGTTTGAGCTACTAAGAAACATCCCGTACCGTAAGTACACTTAAGTAATCCAGGGCGATCGCAACCATGAGCAAATAAAGCTGCCTGTTGATCGCCGAAAATAGCGGCAATGGGAATTTCTGTTCCTAATAAATCGCGATCGCTGGTGCCAAATACTCCCATACTGGGTTTGATTTCGGGCATAATTTGACGAGGAATTTGGAATAGGTCTAGTAAAGATTCGTCCCATTCTCCCGTATCAAGGTTCATTAACATGGTACGGCTCGCGTTGCTCACATCAGTAGCATGAACCTTTCTGCCAGTTAAATTCCATAATGCCCAGGTATCAACTGTCCCAGCCATTACGTTATCCCAGTTAGTATCTGGTTGATTTTGCTTCACCCAATCAATCAGCCAAGCTAGTTTAGTGGCGGAAAAATAAGCATCTAAGACTAAACCTGTTTTTTGTTGGATTACCTCGGCTTTACCTTCGGCTCTAAGGCGATCGCACATAGCAGCAGTGCGACGATCCTGCCAGACAATTGCTTTGTGGAGAGGTTTACCAGTAGTTTTATCCCAAAGTAAACAAGTCTCCCTTTGAACAGTTAAACCAATCGCCGCAATTTCTGTTGCATTTGCCTGATTGTCGGCAATTACCTGTTGCATACAGTTGCTGACATCCTGCCAGATTTCCGTGGCATTGTGTTCTAGCCATCCTGGTTGCGGGTAATATTGAGTTAACTCTTTATAAGCTTGACCGACTATATCCCCTTGCTGATCAAACAAGATTGCTCGATTTCCTGTAGTGCCTAAATCTAGAGAGAGAATATATTTTGTGTCGGTCATAAAAAAATCCCAAAATTCTGCCTGTAATGTTAGGTTTACAGCAAAGTTATGGCTTAACTATGTTTTATTAGGTTTTTTTAGGAATTTCAGAAACACTACTTAAAATGTGGTTTACTTACATATTTATTAGTTACTGCCAAAAATGAATTTTAGTCCTGTAAATACGATGACAAATATTTAATCGTAATCATTAAAATTGATGGGCTTACGACGTTCTGGTGGCTCTCGGTAATCGTCATAATCATCGTTGGAATTACTGCCATCAGAATTATCGTAATCATCATAACTATCCTGAACAGGATCATCATAATCATCATAATCATCTGAATAGTCGGTTTCAGAATCTTCTAAGGGCTGATAATCAACTACGTAGTCTCCAGGTATAGATTCATCTTTGTCTTCGTAGCTTTTGCCCAAGTCAATATTGTAATCACGACCTAAATCAGAATCATAATTTCTGCTGGTACTGTTGGAACCATAGTCATCTTCGGCATCATCGTAGCTTCTGCCTAAATCAACAGGGTTTGGTCTCCGCCGGGAAGTAGGGGGAGGCGTAGGCTCAGAATAGCGATCTTCAAGATTTTCTCTAGTCGATCGAGGGCGAGGACGAGGGCGGGAAGATGGACGAGGACTATCATCCCATTCATCACCAGCATTCCAATCATCGTAACCATTAGTCGGTGCAGTGGAACTGGGGCGAGGACGAGCAGGTGGACGGCTATCTCTATCTGCATAGCCATAGCGATCTGCTTCGCTGTCACGAGTTGTATAATCTCTCGGTTCAGGACGGGGACGACTTCGATCGCGTCGAGGTTCATCTCTTATATCAGGAGTAGGAGATGGTCTTCTTCTTTCTGCAGAACGACGAGAAGGTCGAGGTTGAGGATCGTCATAGCCTCTTAGCCTGGGGCTATTATAATTAGGCTTACCTTCATAATTGTCGTAGGTATCAAATTTATCTAGTTCCGCTTCAGTGTAGACTCTAGTACGACTTACAGGGCGATCGCGATCGACAATCGGGGTATTACGTCTAGCTTGCTCCGTAGCAACGCTCCGCATCCTAATACTATCAAAGGCAAAGAAAACCGCCGTTCCCGTAAGGAGAAATTGACCAAATTGCAAAATAGGATCTAGTCTCCAGCCGTTAAATAGCAAAATAATCCCACAGAGCAAACCTACGGCAGCAAAAAAGATATCATAATCCCTTGCCAACTCTGGACGAACTGAGCGCAGGAAAAATAGTCCCGCTCCTGCTACTGCTAAGAATAAACCTAAGATAGCGGCTGCATTCAGCCCAAAATTGACCATTACTATTCTCCTAATATGGCTCTATAAGATCTTAACTGATGTCTATCTTTACTTTAACTAGAACTAAATAGATCTCTTTAAATTACTCAATTACTATTATCTCTACTGTTTTCTCGATTGTGTACCGTTGGGAGAATATCGCTTATATTACTTACTTAATTAAGCTTAAATACAGCGACGGAACACAGGTATTATTACCTCTTCTCTAGGTTGGAGAAGATTCCGCCGCCAAAAATATAAATTATTTATTGCAGAATAGAATGTCGCAGTTACCCACGTTGAATTTTGTCACTCTGACTGAGAACAATCAATGCAATAGTTGCTGGAATAACCACAATCAATGCACCCGCTAGCAAACTTAAAAGAAAATTGGTCAATGAAGGAGTCATAATTTTTTATCCTGACTATATTTTTGTCTTAACTGTAATAATTTACGTTGTTTTGTAATTCTAAAAGTTTTTTAACCAAAACTAAAGTTAATTACAACATCGTTCCGAGAGGAAACTTAAGATCTATTGTAATAGGATGATGTTCAAAAGGAATAGGAGATTAAGAGGCAGAAAGCAGAAGCGCTGATTCTTGTTTCGAGTCTAAAAGCTTTTAACACACGAAATAACAGTACAATACATAACAGATATTTACATTCTGTAATATTTGTTTTTGCCGTACGTCTAATCTCATCAAGATTATGAATTTATCAAGTTTCGGAGCTTTGAGCATCAGCCTGTTATTGGGGTTGATGACAATTTTATTTATTTTTAGGATTGTTCTCACCTGGTATCCCCAAGCCGAGCTGACCCGTTTACCATTCAGTTTAGTTGTGTTTCCTACCGAACCTTTTCTCAAACCCTTACGCAAAATTGTTTCTCCCATTGGAGGCGTAGATATTACCCCTATCATTTGGGTGGGAATTTGCACTCTCATCCGAGAAATTTTAGTCGGTCAACAAGGATTAATTACAATGGCTCTGAGTCATTAACCCAAAAAATAAAAAAGTAATTTAGTCGCTCAGGTGTTCGGCAATAAAGTTAGTGTATATTTCTCCTTTGAGGAAGGCAGGTGTTTCTAAAATTTTCTGATGAAACTCAATGGTGGTAGGGACTCCAGTAATGGCACATTCCCGCAATGCTCGTTTCATGCGTTTAATTGCCAGATCGCGATTTTCTCCCCAAACAATTAACTTGCCAATCAGAGAATCATAATAGGGCGGAATTTCGTAATCTGTATAGACATGGGAATCCATCCTGACTCCTGGTCCTCCAGGGGGCAAATAAGCACTGATGCGCCCTGGATGGGGTCGGAAATTATGCTTAGGATCTTCCGCATTAATCCGACATTCGATCGCATGACCTTTTAACTGGACTTGATCTTGAGTCAGACTAAGTTTTTCCCCTTGAGCAACACGGATCTGTTCGGCAATTAGATCAGTTCCTGTAACTACTTCAGTTACAGGATGTTCTACCTGAATACGGGTATTCATTTCCATAAAATAGAAATCTCCCGATTTATCCAACAGAAATTCTACTGTTCCAGCACCAACATAATTAATTGATTTAGCTGCTCTAACCGCTGCATTTCCCATTTTTAAGCGTAGTTCTGGACTTAATACTGCGCTAGGTGCTTCTTCTAGCAATTTCTGGTGACGACGCTGAATGGAGCAATCTCTTTCTCCCAAATGAATTACATTACCGTGGCTATCGGCGATAATTTGAAACTCGATATGACGAGGACATTCAACAAACTTCTCTAGATATACTCCGCCATTGCCAAATGCTGCTTCTGCCTCTCCTTGGGCAGCTTGGAACATTCTGATCAAATCCGATTCATCTCGTACTAGTCGCATCCCTCTACCACCTCCACCAGCAGTAGCTTTAATCATCACAGGATAGCCAATTTTATCCGCAATAGCTTTAGCTTCCTCTTCGTCTCTTAACAAGCCATTACTGCCAGGCACAGTCGGTACCCCAGCTTGTTGCATAGTTTTTTTAGCAGTGGATTTATCGCCCATCGCCAACATTGCCTCTTTAGAAGGACCAATAAAAGTTAGTTGATGGTCATTACAGATTTCCACAAATCGGGCATTCTCTGCCAGAAAGCCATATCCAGGATGAATAGCAGTAGCGTTACGAGTTAAAGCTGCGGCGATAATATTGGGAATATTTAAATAGCTTTTTCCCGAGGGAGGGGGACCGATACATACACTTTCGTCCGCCAACTGAACGTGGAGAGCTTGGCGATCAATAGTAGAGTGTACAGCTACCGTGGCAATGCCCATTTCAGCACAGGTGTGTAAAATGCGTAGAGCAATTTCCCCTCGATTAGCGATCAGAATTTTGTCAAACTGCATTCTTTGAGTTGATTATTAGAGTCATGTTTAAGAATAGAGCTTTTTATGGTACTAAAAAAGAGATGCGAATTATCTCTTGCCTAATTCCGATGGCGGGCGATCGTCACTCCACCCCCACCAAGCAGTATTACACTCACATAGATAAAACTCTTGCCACTTACGGCGATCGCCCATGCTAACAGGCGCACGACGATTGAGCCAGACATTTTTGGCTTTTGTAGGTCTTTCCTTGCAATTAGGACAGCAGAAATCAACGGCATGAACTGCTGATTTAGTCCATTCTGGAGGAATTAGGGTAAAAGCATCCATAAAATTTATTAGAGATTTTTAAATAGTACATTAGATTATCTCAATTATTTTGTGATTCTGCTGTTGAGTTAAATAATAGCTAATAGCTCAGAGCTAACAACGACAAGTCAATAGCAAAAAACAGAGGTAATTAATTTACCTCTGCGGTTCTAATTTGATGATTTTTAGTTGTTATTAAGGACGCTTTTTGCCAGTTTTAGTAATGGGAGGGAAGATATTGATTCACATCAAATTGGCTTTGAACGTTAGTTTGAGTCCCTTCTTGGTGGATGAAGTTACCTTCACCGATCGCCGCAGCTTCATTAGAGTTGATCTGAACTGAATTTTGAGCGTCAGGAGAAGAAATACCATAAGCTCCGAAATCAAATTGATCTTGAACGCTAGTTTGAGTTGAGTCTTGAATAATCACGTTACCGGTGCCAACGGCAGCAGCGGAGTTACTATTAATTTGTGTTGAACCTTGAAAATCTTCAGCTAAAGCAGTTAAAGGAGCAAAAGCGATCACCGCAGTTAAAATTCCTAATGTAGATTTTTTCATAGTTTTAGACCTCGTTAATGTAAATTTAAAATTTAAGTATGTGTTTTGCTTACATTTACTAGTTACGAATGGTCTAATTATTTTATGCAAATTGTCGAAATTTATTTTTCAAATCATTGAACCTGCGAATACTACTTTAGCGATCGCAGGAAGAGGTTTAAATGTAGAGAGAATTTTGGCCAATTCAGAATTATCAGCATTTTTAAAGAAAGCGATCACTATTTTTGCTCAAGCTATCTCGAAAAAATCGTCTTCATCTTAGGGGCGATTAGAGCTACTTCCGTCTCCGGTTAATTGGCGTTGCCAGTGTTTGGAAAGCGATCGCGATGGTTCAATATAGTAAAAGTCGCTCTAAGCCAATGGTAATCTGAGGAAAAGCAAGCGGTGAAATTGTTCCCGCTTTATACTCGACAATTTGAGAGTAATTATTTGCTTCAGGTTGAGTGTGAACAAGAAGTTGGTTATTTTTTAAATCAATTACCCAGTACTCAGAAATACCATTACGAGCATAAGTAGTAGTCTTTTGTTCTAAGTCTTTGGTTAATGTTTCGTTAGATACCTCAATCAACCAGTAAATATCCTCTGGATAAGGATGATGAGTATCATAAATACTTTCTGGTAGACGAACAATAGCGATATCAGGTTCGGGTTCAGAATTATCTAAAGTAATCGGGTGAGATTCATAGACTTCAGCCAATCCGTCTAGCAATTTTCTCAAGTATTTGACAACCTTATGATTAGTATTGCGATGAGGAATTCCCTCTGGACTCATCTCAACTATTTCTCCCTCTAGTAATTCAACTTTTTGACCCGCTAATACTCCTGAATCAACCAAATCATGCCATTCTTCTATCGACCATTTATGGGTGGTTAAAGTCATATTCTTACTTCAATCTTTAATCGCCTCCATTTTTGATCATAAGTTGATTTTTAAGGTACACAAGTTTCAATTCAGTTGCCAAGTTTCAAATTTAGCTGCTTGATTAAATAATTAAAAACCAACAAAAAAACAGAGGTAAATAAATTACCCCTGTGATTATAGTTTGATGATTTGTTGTTGTTGTTAAGGACGCTTCTTACCAGTTTTAGTAATGGGAGGGAAGATACTGGTTCACATCAAATTGGCTTTGAACGTTAGTTTGAATTCCTTCTTGGTGGATGAAGTTACCTTCGCCGATCGCCGCAGCTTCGTTAGAGTTGATCTGAACTGAATTTTGCGCGTCAGGAGAAGAAACACCATAAGCTCCAAAATCAAATTGATCTTGAACGCTAGTTTGAGTTCCTTCTTGGATAACTACATTACCCGTACCAATAGCAGTAGCGGAGTTACTATTTACTTGTGTTGAACCCTGAAAATCTTGAGCCAAAGCAGTTAAAGGAGTAAGAGCGATAACTGCAGTTAAAATTCCTAATGTAGATTTCTTCATAGTTTTAGACCTCGTTAATGTAAATTTAAAATTTAAGTGTATTTTTTGCTTACATTTACTAGTTACGAATGGTCTAATCTTTTTATGCAAATTGCTGAAATTTATTTTTTAAACAGAATAAAGCGATCGCTTTTTTGCTCAGGTCAAAGTCGCTTCGCTCTAGTTAGTAGTTAGTAGTTAGTAGTTCGGAGTTGGACTCGTTTGGAAGCAGGTTTGAACCTCAACCAAACTCTTTCTCACGCTTTGGGCTACCGTGTACACATAAGTCTCCTGTGTTTCGTTTCTGAGATTTTTGTTCCCTAAATCCCCCAATTCTGGGGGAATTTAAGATCTTGTTCCCCCAAGTTTGGGGGCTAGGGGGGGCTAGATTCAGTATTTTGGAGTTGATCAGGAGAATTAAGGGGAATTAAATGTGTCAATTAGACTTTTCAGACAATCTCTAATAGCCGATAGCTAAGAAACTAACCAATCAATCCTTTAACGTGACTCATGATTCCTTCTGGATCGATTCCTTGGAAGGGGAATTGTTCCCAAAGTCCACCACAACCTTCTTCATGCACACCAAGATAGCCATACTTGGGAGTTAAACCTCTCTCTAGTAACCAAGAACCAAAACGACTACCTAAACCAGTACGGCGGTTAAATGATTCGACTACCATGACAAAAGGTGCTTTACCGATTTTCGCCATCATGTCTTCATCGATAACATTTAGGGTAGATTTGTTGATTAGACCAACGTTTATTCCCTGTTGTTTCAGACGTTCTACCGCATCTAAAGCACGATAAAGAGCATCACCAAAACTGACGATATAACCAGCATCTCCTTCACGAATAACTTCGTCTTTACCAGGGGCAAAAGTATAGTCACCGCTAAATAATTCGTTACCCGACTCGTCTAGGATCATGGGCACTTTGGAGCGAGTGGAGAAGATAAAGCGCATTCCAGGATCGTGGAAAACTTTGTTGACACAGGCACGCATTTGATTGGCATCAGCAGGGAAGTAGAGACGAGTTTCATATCCGTCGTCTAGCCCATTGTCCGCAAACATATTATTGATACCGAAGTGACAGGTGTTGTCTGCCATGTCATCAATACCAGCATGAGAGAAATGGCAGAGGAGGTTAGAGTTATTGAGCCGTGCCATAGTGATTTCGGAAATACACATCTCTAGGAAAGCACTAAAAGTAGCAAATACTCCTTGCTTACCCTCTTCCATGCCAAAACCAGCCGCAGCAGAAAGATTACCCCGTTCCATGATGCCAGAAGGGATAAATACATCAGGATAGGCATCGTGGATTTGTTTGAAACCACAGGAGCCTTCTAAATCACTATCAATAAAGATTACTTTTTCTTTCCGTTCAGCATCGCTCATCTTTCCGAGGACGGATACCACAGCTTCACCGAAGACATTACGGTTAGAACCAACTTTGTCGCTAACTCCCAAGAACTTGTAATCATTACTGGGCTTTTTGATGTTTTTCAAAAAGTCGGCTGCTGCACCCTGACCATGTTTTTCGAGATAGACGATCGCTTTATCAACGGGAATTACATCGTGACCGTGAGTAGAACCTTCAATACCTTCAATACCAGGACACATGGGACGCTTATTGATCAAAGCAATGGGACCATCACTAGTTACCGCAGCGCACATACGACTATAGAGAGAATCAATATCTTCGCCATCTCCCTCGTTAACACTTAAACCATGACCAGTCAAAGTTTTTTCTACGCTATAGCCAGGTAAATAATCAGAAGGATGTCCGGCAATAGTTACATCGTTATCATCAATAAATAGCTTTACATTCAGATTTTGAGCAACTGCAAAACGAGCTGCCTCAGCGTCATTACCTTCTTGTTGCGAACCGTCAGAACCCAAACAAACAACCGTTTTATCAGGGTTAGCCATTGCTATACCATTGATATAAGGCCACATATGTCCCAAACGACCAGAACTAAATTTAACCCCAGGAGTTAAACCCAATTCAGGATGACCAGGTAATTTAGAGTTAGCAGCACGATAGTTGAGTAAATTTTCTTTAGGTAAGTCACCATTAAGTGCTGCCATTAAATACTGAGTAGCTACACGGTGTCCTGCTTCATCAAAGAAGATCGGCACAAATTTATCAGGCGCACCTCGGAAAAAGGCATCTAGGATCATAACTTCGGGGACGGTATCGAAAGGTCCTCCTGTATGTCCTCCAACCCCTCTAGCTGCACCAGTCGCAGTAAAGAAGACGATCGTCTCACGGCAAAGCTGAATATTAGCTTTTAAGGTCTCTTTTTGTTCATCTGTCAAAGTGGAATTGCTAGGGTCTAAAGCCAAAGGCTTATAAGCGTCTAAATCGATGGGGAAACGAGTGCTTGTTGCAGTCATGATTTAATTCTTTTGTGTTTTAGTAAAGCTATGTATTAAAAAATTGCTACACCAAAAATGATGTCAATTTTTAGAAAAAGAAATCTAATATTCAGATAGAGTGTCAAACAAGTTCAAGTTTATCGGGTTATGGTATCTGAGGGAAATGATTTTTCAAAAAAGCTTTTATTAACTATAGCAACACAAAAATTTAGCAGCCAAGCCTGCCACGATATCTTTCCAATTTCGAATTACTGGTCATAAAAACCTCATAATTAATTGCACCCCATTTTGTTTGAATTACTTGTAAGCTATTATCTCTATTTTGATGTGGGATACCTATTGGTCCAGTGGGGATAGACGAGGAATAGTCTAGATTCTCAGCCGCAATTCCTTTTCCTGTCATAATGTCTTCGACAGTAATATGCTTAATTGTTGATAGTTCTACCGTGTGAAACTGTTTCTCTTTCATCGTAAAATCTCTATTTTTAATAATTAACTTGGTATTAGCGAGCAAGATATAAATTATTCAGATATTCTTATTCTTAATGAATTAATACGTGGGACGAGCAATATGTATGCAAGATTACATTTTTTACTTCTCAATTGATTTTCCTTTCGCACATATCCAGAAATTACGCATCGTCTAATTTTGGCTTGCAGGTTTGCACAATATCGTTGTTCATATTCAGAGCGATCGTCATGTTAATGACACGCCCTAGAACTGAAATAATTCGTAAAATGTAGAATATAAACTGTAAAAAAACTTCACATTTTTCTGATGACATTAAAAACTGAGACTAAACAAGACAATACTCAAGCAAATATCAGTCAGGAGATTAATCAAGGAACTGAAACCGAAAAGATTTTATGTCCCCATTGTCTACGCACGGCTAGTAACGGTATTAAATGTAAAGGGATTTGCGTTGCTGACAATGACTATTAGAAAATAAGTGTTGGTATATGCAGCATAGAAAAACAGTATCTCGCATAACCTATCCTCTAAACGAGCAATAGCTGATAGCTATTGCTACAAACGATATATTAGTTTCTGGAGGTGAATTACCCCTAGTCTTCAGAATTCCAAACTCCGAACCCAAATATCTTAAGTCTTCGCCATTAAAAAAATGCCAGTGATAATCATGACAGTACCAGCAGTAATGTTCATTACTCTCTTAGCTCTTGAACTTTGAAAAACCAATCTAGACTTATCTGCCATGTATGCATAACCAAGCTTTCCCCCACCTACAGCTATAGTCGCGACCATCATAATTATCATTGTGTCTAGAATAGCTACATTCTGCAAATCTAGAAAAGCAGGAAAAAAACTCATATAAAAGAAGATTGCTTTGGAATCACTTAGCGTAATCAATAATCCACTCAAGAAACTGGACATCAAAGAGGATTCCTGAATACCTTCAATCTCTACAGACTTTAATTTTGTATTCCAGAACTTGATGCCTAAGCAAATCAGGTAACTACCACCAAGATATTTTACGAGAATAAATAAACTGTCCATAGTTTCAGCGATCGCCGATAAACCATAAATAGCCAAAATTATGAAGAAAAAATCGCCAACTAATATTCCGATTACTGTCACCAGACCATAAGAGAATCCAGATGCAATCGATCTTGCTACTACAGCGAACACACTAGGACTCGGTAAGATTGCTAAAGCAATCATGGCTCCAAACAATCCTGTAATACTGCTCAATGTCATACTACTTGGCATAGACTCGAAAAAATCCTTGCAATATATGTCTTTCAGCTACTTGTGCTAGTAAGTCAGCTATCAAACTACCAATTAAAACCAGCGGGGACTAAAGTAGTCTCAATTAAATTTTTCAGAGCATCCGCCATTAATTTTTGTTCGCTTACTCTAGGATGACCTGGAGTAACTTGTTCAGTAATTAGTGAATAAACTTGATCGTCATTATGCTCATTTTTGTATCGAGCTACTGCTGCTGTTAAATAATTATCCCAAACGCGATCATGAAACATATTGGGAAACATACAAACAAAATAAGCATTAGGATATTTACTACGAAGATCGAGCAGAAAACTTTGATAGTGTTCTTGCCATTGGATACTGTTTAGGTCGGAGTTCAAATCAATAGTGGCAGAATCGTTCTGACCAAGAGCAATAATAACTAAATTAGGAATATATTGACCAAAATCCCAGCGAGGTGCGTCCTTTAGCGGTTTGATTTTGTCATATACCATTTCCATCCCAGTGCCATTATTCCAAAAACCATAACCATCTACTAGAGAAATTCCTGCTTGGGCGATTAAACTTAATTGAGCTTGATAATCTCTAGCTAACATTGCTCCAAAAGAAAGATAACCATTAGATAAATTATTAGTATCTCCTTCTGGATCTTGGGTGCTTGTTTGCTCGTACTCTACTACTGAGCCTGATGAAATAGAATCGCCATAAACTTCAATTTTTCGATTGGTTTTAATCTCTGGAGGTCTAAGGTTTTTATTAGCATCAATAGCAATGCCATGAAAAGAAAATTCTCCAGTAACATAATCATTTCTTTTTATAACTAGAGCTTGGTGAATACGGTCTTCTAAACCTTCAGCTACTGAATACATTTGAGGTTGAACATCATTATCTAAATTAATAATAATTGGCACGGGATTATCATCAAGATAGACCCCAATGTAATTAGTTCCTCCCCAATTATCATCGGCGAGTTTCAGTTTTAAAGTTGTTCCCTCAAAATTAAATCTAGCTGCTGTAGCAGGAAAAGAAAAGATTGGAGCTTGAGGATTTTGCCAGTTAACTCTACCTATATATTGAAAATTACTGTTGTCTGCTGCTATTTCTTGGAGACTATTAGAATTAAGCGGATAATGAGAACAAGCAATAAGTATCGATAAACTCAAGAAAAAAATCAATAAGCTCTTTTTCAAATTCATTTCTAATAAAAAACTTAATTTCAAGGCGAGGACTCTACCGTATCATGACGAGCACAACAACATTATTATTCAAGATAGGACAATAAACATTTCTGCTCTATTCTTTGACTCTAATTTCTATTTCGGCAACTTAACCAAATTATTGGGGAAACGTCTGATAGGTTTTAATTACGGCAGCAGCAGACATAGCTTGAAATAACTGATCGCATTTTTCTTGTTTCGCTATTGTGTAGGGATGATGATATATGTCGGCGATACTAATCGAGCTAGCAATGATCGTCAGCGACATTAAACATAAATTACGAATAAATGTACGGTTCTGCTTTAAATGGAGAATTTCTTGGCGTAGCTCGGATAGGGGGATGATGGTGCCACTAACAAGACCTTTCGTGTATTTAGTCCAAACCATTATCCTTATCTCTCCAGTGTGGAATTAAAGTGTTCTTGATGACCTAATATGTGAGTTTAGACGAAGATATGCAGGAATGAGGAGCTGTGGGTAAGTCGTGTTACGCTCTTCATACGCTACGTCCCACGGGTAGAGTAGGGCTTACTCGTGAGTTTTCAAAACAATTTGTGTAATTAATTCTGTCTGTGTACTTATAGAACCCATTTGGGATCTTTTTAAAAAATCAGTTGTTTCAGAGTTCCTTGTTTTGATTTATTGAACGATAAAATAAGGTTTAAACCAGCTATTTTGAAACAAAGCGATCGCCAGAATTGTTTTCAGAATAGTATTCAATACTTCTCGGTTAACAATTACTAACAATTACTATTGTATCGGTGAGCTTTAGGTAGTAGGTATATATAGGTAAGAACTCATAGCGATCGCCATGAATTTAGTTGATAGTGATTTATTGAGAGTCTCGGTGCTTAGCTGCTTTAGTTAACAAAGATTTCGCAAAGGCGATCGCATCTTCGGCGGAGTGTCCTCCCGTAATTTGGGCTAACTCGGCTGCCCGATTTTGCTGTTCCTTCAAGGGTTTAACTCGAACTACTGTGCGAATATCGGAGATACCAGAGTTACCATTTTTCTGTTTAGATTTATGGGATTGAGAAGTCTCTTCGATAATTGTTTTCTCTACTTTGAAATGTCCCTGAGCCATGGCAGCAATTAGGGGTTGATGGGTAACGCACAATACCTGATGTTGTTTGCCGAGTTGATGGAGTTTTTCGGCGATCGCCTGAGCTACTTTACCCGATACCCCGGCATCAATTTCATCAAAGATTAGAGTACTTGAGTATTGTTCTGTATCAGTAAAACAGGATTTGAGAGCCAGTAAAAAGCGGCTCATCTCCCCACCAGAAGCAATTACCGATAGGGGTTGGATTTTTTCTCCAGCATTGGGACTAAAATAAAATACTACTTTGTCTGCACCCATCGCCGTGGGAGAAATTTCTAGTAGACGACATTCAAATACCACTTTGTCCATCGCCAGAGGTTTTAGTTCTTTGACTAGCTGTTTTTCTAGTTTATTAGCTGCTTTTTGGCGAAGTTTAGTTAGCTTTTGACTTTCCTCAGTTAAATGGTCGATTGCTAATTGGTATTCTTGTTGCAAAACCTCAATTGATTGTCCACCGTCGGTAATTTGGGCTAATTCTTGTTCTAACTGTTCTAGAAGGGCGATCGCATCTGATAAATCAGGGCCATATTTACGACAAATATTTTTTAATTGTCTGATTCTCGATTCAATCTCACTCAAGCGTTCGGGATCTGCTTCTAGACCTTCGCTATAACTACTAATTTGTTGTCCTGCTTCCACGATCTGTGCTAAACCAGACTGTACCATTTCCAAAATAGGAGCTAATTCGGAATCGTATTCTGCCATTTCCATCAGGCATGATTCCGACTTACCCAAAAGATCCGCCGCTGCTGGTTCATCACGATCGCCCTCGTAGAGCAATTGATAGGCTTGATGACCTAATTGTTGTAATTCCACCACATGAGATAGGCGATCGCGTTCCTGTTCCAAGTCCTCTAATTCATTGGCATCGGATAATTCTGCTTCGTTTAAATCTTTGAGCTGAAACTCTAATAAATCTTGTCTTTGTAATAGTTCTTGTTCTGATTGAACTCGCTGCTCTAGTTCTCTTTTTATTTCTTGTGCCGCTTCATAACTACGAGAAACTTTAACTAGCTGATTACTAATCGATTTACCACCATAGGCATCTAACAAATCCCTTTGCTTTTCAGCAATTAATAAATTTACCGTTTGTCCTTGAGCCGTTATTTCTACTAAATAGGAGCGCAATTCTGCCATCAACTGACGATTAACTAAGACCCCATTAATCCGACTACGAGATCTGAGATTACTTTTCCCATTTACTAGTTCACGGCTACAAATCAGTAAGTCTTCTTCTAAGGGGTCAATTTCTTGCTCTGTCAACCACTTATTAAGACTGGAGCTAATCTGAAATGAGGCTTCGATGAGTGAGCGATCGCTACCAGTCCGAATCATACGGTTATTTGCCTTACCACCCAATACAATATCAATGGCATCGAGAATAATTGATTTACCGGCACCAGTTTCTCCAGTTAGTACACTTAATCCTTTATCTAAATCAAGTTCTAAGGAATCAACCAAAGCAAAATTATTAATTTTTAGATTAACGAGCATTTACAGATATCAATATGAGCTAGCTGGAATCAAAATTAAAAACAACATTTAAAACAACTATAACGGTTCTCAAATAAGTGAGGTACAAATATAAACTTAGTCAAAAACCTTAACCCCCTGTTCCCTATTGCCTGTTCCCTCTTCCCCAACTCCACGAAGATGTATCTCATTTATACAAGAAACGCTATATAACTACATCTGAGAAATTGCACCTCTTGCCATATCGGCGATCGCCCGATCCGTTGCTTTAGGTAAATGATAATATGTACCGCCAGCTTGTTTCGCTAATTCTTTAGCAAAGCCAGTAGAGACAAAACGACTTTCGGTATCAATTACCAACAATTTCATATTTAAAGCCCGAATTTTACCAGCAATATCGAGAAGTTCTTCTTTAATATTGGGTTTTTCGGCTCCTTCTTCTTGTGGTTCACCTAAGGAACGGGACAAGGGAATATTTCCCCGACCATCGGTAATGGCAACTATTACTACCTGCCCAATATCCCCGGACATTTGAGCATTGATACCAACGTTTACAGCTTGAGTTAAACCATGGGATAGGGGAGAGCCACCACCACAAGGAAGACTTTCTAGTCTACCTTTTGCCATTGTAATTGAGCGAGTGGGAGGCAAGAGAACATCGGCGCGTTCGCCTCTAAAGGGGATTAAGGATATCTGATCTCGGTTTTCGTAAGCTTCTGTTAATAAACGCATTACTGCACCTTTTGCCGACTGCATCCTATTCAGTGCCATGGAGCCAGAGGCATCAACTACAAACACAATTAAAGAACCTGCCTTCCGCGCCATGCGTTTAGAGCGCAAATCACTTTGTTCGACAATGACTTTGCGGTCTGGGTTGCGTTCCCGTCGAGCTTTTTGATATGGGGCAGCACTTCGCAAAGTGGCATCCACGGCAATTCTTTTGACTTTGCCTTTAGGAATCATCGGCTTAATATATCGCCCGCGATCTTCGGAAAAGATCAAACTGCGTGCACCAGATTTACCCTGGCGTTGCATAGTTTGGGCAAAAGTCAGCACACTAGGATCGAGAACTACCCCTTCAATATCAAAGACAAATTCATCGGGTATTGCTGGCGGTTCTTGCTCTTGGTCTTCTTCCTGTTCCTCTTCTTCCTGTTCTTCTTCGTCTTGATCCTGATCGGACTCGTCGTCTGGTTGTTGCTGTTGCGGTGGGGGTGGTGGAGGCTGGGGTGCATCTTCAGGGGGTGCTTCGATAGTAGTAGCGCGAGGAATAATTACTAGTTCTACTGCTTTACGCAAATCATCAGCAGTAACGTTATCTCTCCCATCTAAGGCGGCACAAGCTTTAGCTACCCTAACAGCAAATAGTTCAGCTCGATGTCCTTCTACTGTCCCCCTGACTGCTTCTTGCACTAAATAGAGAACTTGATCGTGAGTTATTTTGACTTCCTTAAGCCATTCCCGCGCCAGAATGATATCAGTTTTCAGGCTATCCATATCATCCTCATAAGCACTAACAAATTCTTGAGGAGAGTTGGTAAAGTCGATTACCTGATTAACCGCTTCTACCCGTTGTTCAAGAGATAATATGCCATCTGCAGAAAGAGCGATCGCAATCCGATCTAAGAGATGTTCTCGCAAAACTCCTTCTTCTGGATTATAGGTAGCAATTAAAAGCGGTTTACAAGGATGCTGAAAACTAATTCCTTCCCGTTCAATGACATTACGTCCATCGGTCAAAACCGTTAACAATTGGTTAGCTATTTGATCGTCTAAGAGGTTAATTTCATCGATATACAATACTCCGCGATGCGCTTGAGCTAGTAATCCTGGCTGAAATATGGGTTCACCTTGCTTAACAGATTCTTCGACATCTACTGAACCCAATAATCTATCCTCTGTTACTCCTAAAGGTATCTGCACAAAAGGAGCAGGAATGATTTGGGTGGGGATATCTTCTATAGCAGTACCACCATATTTAGCGACGGTATCATCATCCCAATTTTGAGGTTGGGTAGGGTCGCAATTGTAGAGTGAACCCTTAATAATTTCTATTGGTGGCAAAAGATTATAAATTGCCCGCGCCATAACCGACTTAGCTGTTCCACGACGACCAGCGATCGCTACTCCCCCCAGTTCTGGATCGACGGCAGATAATAATAAGGCTAGCTTGATTGCCTCTTGTCCGACAACAGCAGTGAGGGGAAAGTTAAAATTTTTGGGAGCAGTAGTTACAGCAGACATGGCGATCGCCCTGATGGTTCCTTTTGGGTAATAAAACGCAGTAACTTTTCACTTTAATCTATTTGGGGGGTCAAACTCAAAGGAACGACAAGATTTAACTCACTTCATAAAATGATTGCTCAATTGAGCAATCGTGAGTTACTAGTAGTGCGATCGCTTATTTTTATTCCCAATCGGGTTTCTGAGAAAAGGTTAAAGTTTTGTACGGCAATTCTTTAACCCTTCCCGATTATTTAAGTTCTAATCGACTATTGGTAGCAGAACTAAATGAAACTATCATCTAACGAACCGAAAACAGCCAACTCTTCACTATTAATTTGATCGAGCGAATTATTGAAGGAAGCATCGATTTCTTCACTGGAAACGCCTATTGCTGATTTAAATCCATCCGAATATTCATAGACTGTTTCTTGGCGATAATCGATGACGCCATCTGCATCGTAATCAGATTCATAAAGACTAGTTAATGGATTCCCCCTCCTATCGTAGGTGTTGGTGGTAGTAGAACGAGAATCAATGATACCATCGCCATCGGAATCAGATTCATAAAGTCTAGTTAATTGATTTCCTTTCCTATCATAGGTATAAGTAGTGGAATAACGAGAATCGATTGTGCCATCGTCGTTCCTATCGCGTTCAGAAATTCTAGTTAGTTGATTTCCTCTTCTATCGTAGGTGCTAGAATAGCGGGAATTAATGATGCCATCGGCATCGTAATCGGATTCGGAAAGACTAGAGCGTAAATTCCCTTTGCGATCGTATTTATTGATGGTGGAATAACGAGAATCGATATTGCCATCGGCATCGTAATCAGATTCATAAAGACTGGTTAGTTGATTTCCCTTGCGATCATAGGTGTAGGTACTAGAAGAACGAGAATCAATGGTGCCATCGGCATCGTAATCAGATTCATAAAGACTGGTTAGTTGATTTCCCTTGCGATCGTAGGTGTAGGTACTAGAAGAACGAGAATCGATATTGCCATCGGCATCGTAATCAGATTCATAAAGACTGGTTAGTTGATTTCCCTTGCGATCGTAGGTGTAAGTACTAGAAGAACGAGAATCGATGGTGCCATCTGCATCCTGATCGGATTCGGAAACGCTAGAGCGTAAATTCCCTTTGCGATCGTATTTGTTAGTGGTGGAATAAAGAGAATCGATGGTGCCATCGTCGTTCCTATCGGATTCAGAAAGGCTAGTTAGTTGATTTCCTCTCTTATCGTAAGTGCTAGAATAGCGTGAATCGATAATACCATCGGCATCGTAATCGGATTCGGAAACGCTAGAGCGTAAAGTCCCTTTCTTATCGTATTTGTTGGTAGTCGAATAAAGAGAATCGATGGTGCCATCTCCATCTCGATCAGATTCGGAAAGACTAGTTAATTGATTTCCTCTCCTGTCGTAAGTGTAAGTAGTAGAAGAACGAGAATCGATAGTGCCATCTCCATCTTGATCGGATTCGGAAATGCTAGAGCGTAAATTTCCTTTCTTATCGTATTTGTTGATGGTGGAATAACGAGAATCGATTGTACCATCGTCGTTCCTATCGCGTTCAGAAAGACTAGTTAGTTGATTTCCTCTCTTATCGTAAGTGCTAGAATAGCGTGAATCGATGATACCATCGGCATCGTAATCGGATTCGGAAACGCTAGAGCGTAAAGTCCCTTTCTTATCGTATTTGTTGGTAGTCGAATAAAGAGAATCGATAGTGCCATCAGCATCTCGATCTGTGCTGGTAGTAATTGTTTCAGTTGTATTTTTCATGATTTCTTCTCCTGTTCTTGATAGCAGAGAAGCTTTGGTTACGATAAATCCCTAACAATCTATAAATTGGCATGATGGTCTGTTCCCATAACTTGGACAGGATTCAGTTTTGAGATCAATGCTATTCAATTTATCTTCTTGTCCTAACTAGTAGCCAATTCTTCTCAGCCTGATAACACTGACTCCACACTTCCAATCTTCATCACTTCAAGTCCCTACCCTGATTTATCGTTTAACAATAAATTCTTGAATATCGCTTATTCTGGCATTGTTGTAGCGTAACAACTCTTGTCAGAAACAAACTAGCAAAAGTTAGCCTTGACATCGATAGAGTTATCCCAGAACTTGATGGAAAGTATTGAATTCTGCGGGAGCGTGTTAATTTAGTCGAATTTCGCTTTCTGTTAGTGCTGCTCTTTAACGATCAAGTCTTTGTAAGGTCTTAAATTTCAATTCCTTAATACCTGATGATGAGAGCAGATAATACTTAATCAAGTTAAGTACTATTACTTAACTACACTTTTATTATAACTAATACTAATTTGAGCTGGATACATTATGTATTTGATGATACAAAAGTTCATTAATAACGGCTCAATGTCTTTATGGTTAAATGTAAACAGACTAATATTCGCCAAGTAATTCACCTCGGACAAAAAAATAGAACGCCTGTAATAAAAACTTTTTCTTCGATCAATGCTTGTCGAGTAAACTATTAGGTCAATCCTCCACATCCAGAATTGAAAGTTGTTTTTAACCAAAAAAAAGATGATAGAAAATTACTAATATTTTTGAGACTAATATTTTGATAATAGTTATTTTGTTAAGTAATCAAATGAGACTAAATTTATTTATTTCTTCAAACACATAATAGTTATTTTGATACTATAAAAACTATTATGTGCTTATTTTGATCTATATGTAGTGTAAAAGTAATTTAAAGATAGTAATTGTTTTTATGTTACCCTTATTTTAAGAATAATACTTGGCATTTTAATCAAAATAATCTTGAAAACAGTTAGATAGCAACGCTTTGACTATGTCTTCTGAAAAAGATATCTACCAACGATTTGATGATATAGATAAAGAATTAGTTACGCTTCACACATCATTAATGGAGATGAAACTTGATTTAGAAGCAATTAATAAAAGATTAATTTCACAATCTAAAGTTTCTACATCTCAATCTAATGTCTTTACAAATACTAATAGCTGGTCATCCAATACTATTTGGTTTTTATTAGGTGTAGTATCTTTTATTTTTGGTTATCATTTATTTGATATCTTAGATTTATTTCGTAGTTTTTTAAATTGAGCTTATAACAGTATAGCGGTTCTCAAATCATTGAGGTCGGAGCTTTGCGGGATGCAAGCTCGGGTTTCCCGAACGTTTCCGCCCGTTCCTGTGACTTCGTACAAAAAAAGTAAATTACCGCTTAATATCATCTTTTACTGTTTCTTCTGTTCACCACTACCCATCATTGAAAGGTGGACAGACTAATATTCGCCAAGTAATTCACCCCGGACAAAGAGGTTGACATTTTTGTGTCACATTTAGAAATTAAAATTATGAAAAATTAATAAAGATTGCAATCATCGAAACAATACTAAGTAAGCTTAAAAGTCATGAAATCAATTGACATCCCTGCCCAACAGTCCCCTGAATTAGAGCCTAAGCTAAAAAAGCCACCAACAGAAAAACACCCCAAAGTAAGCAAAAACAAAAATAAGTTATCGGGATGGTTGATCGCAATCCTAATTTTGGGGGGAAGTGCAGCTTCATGGCAAGTATTGACTTCTTCTAAATTATCAACAACTCAAACTACTACTCAAACAATACCTCCTAGACCAGTAACTACCATCTCTTTAACCTCAGGTTCGGGTAATAGGCAGGTTAGATTATTGGGACAAGTAGAAGCAGGAGAACGCGCGACTTTAAGTCCCCAAATTGATGGTACGGTAAAACAAGTATTCGTTAGAGAAGGCGATCGCGTAACTCCAGGAATGACGGTAGCAATTCTTGACGATGCCGATCCCAGATTAGCTTTAGCAGAAGCCCAGGCAAGGTTGGCACAAGAAAAAGGTAATTTGGCAAGGTTGGAAGTGGGCACTCGCCCAGAAATTATTGCCCAAAGACAAGCTGAATTGAATTCAGCTAGAGCCAGAGAATTAGAAGCACAAGATAATTTAGCAAGGGTTTCTAGTCTAACTGATGAAGGGGCATTATCACGCAGAGCATTAGTAGAAGCAAGAGCAGAAGCAGATGCTGCCACTAGTGAGAAATTCCGTGTAGAAGCTCTTTTGGCAGAAGCACAAGCAGGACCTACTCAAGAAGAAATTGACGCACAGCAAGGATTAGTGGGTGCAGCCGAAGCAGCTGTAGAACAAGGACAGTTGGGAATGCAGCGCACAGAAATCAAAGCAGCATTTTCAGGAATTGTCCAGTCCAGGGATGTCGATCCTGGTGATTATGTCGAAGTCAGCGATCCTGTCTTAACTCTAGTGAGCGATCGCTCTTTGGATATCTTTTTAGAAATTCCCGAAAGCTTAAGCGGACAAATCGCACCAGGAATGACGGTAAATTTAAATGCTAGAGCATTACCTAATTGGCAACAAGAGACAGAAATCACCGCAGTAATCCCTACAGCTAATACAGCTTCACGCCGTCAGTTAGTGAGAGTCAGTTTAGATAATCCACCCCAGGGATTATTACCAGGAATGGCAATTCAAGCAAATCTAGCTATGCCAGTTGAAAATGTAGATACTTTTATCGTGCCTCGCGATGCTTTAACCAGACGGGGAGATGAATGGTTGTTGTTTGCAGTCGATAATAACCAGGCACAGCAGATAGATGTAGAAATGGTTGCAGATTTTGGTAACGATGTAGTTATTGCTAATCCTGAATTACAAGAGGGGCAAAATATTGTAGTTACAGGAGGAGATGGACTAACAGATAGTGCTGCAGTTCAGGTAGTAAGTAACGAGTAAATTATAAATATACTCTGACTAATTCAATATTATGCTCGAAGACAAAACCCACACTAAACATAAAACTAATCTAGGTTTAAGAACGAGAGATATTGTTGCTGCCTATACTTTATTGAGAATAGTTGTTGGAATTAATTATTTCAATCATGGGGCAACCAGAATTTTCAACATTCCTGCCTTTATGGATTCAATGGTCAATACCATGCAAGATTCTTGGATTCCTGAATTTTTGGTGAGAATTAATGCAGCTTTAGTACCACCAGTAGAATTAATAGTGGGTGCGCTAATAACTATCGGTTTGTTTACACGGGGTGCGTTAATCGCCTGTTTTATCTTGATGGCTATTTTAATGTACGGCGTTACTATTATTCAAAACTGGGATACGGCTGGCAGTCAACTAATTTACAACATTGTCTTATTTATTCTTTTAGCCGGAGTTGGTTTTGATCGCATTTCTGTAGATGCTTGGTTAAGACTTAAACGCACTCAAAAAATTCAAACAAAACAACAGTCATCAAACAATTGACTAGCGATCGCATGCACCATATTTTTTCTTTAAAAAGGATTCTGATAAGCTTAATTAGTACAAGTCTTATCTTACTTTTGTATTACAACTGGCTTTTCATCACAATTAGTAAGGATTCTCAAGGATTGGTACTAGCTCAGGATAGTTATGATGACTTGACAATTAGACGTTATTCTTCGCCGAATTTTGCTCAAGTCAACTCTTACTGGATTGAAACTGCTGAAGGTATTATTGTTGTCGATGCCCAACTTTTTCTTTCACAAGCAAACTATCTTCGTAACGAGATTCAAAATAATACAGGCAAGTCTGTAATTGCAGTATTGCTTACTCATCCTCATGCAGACCACTTTGCAGGACTACCTATTCTAGCTGAGGTCGCAGTTAACGATCTATCTATCTATGCTTCCCAAGGAACATATGATGAAATGAAAAATGGCAATGGAGGAAGACCTTTAACGGATTTAAAAGAAATATACGGTAATGATTTTCCTAACCCAGAAGATATCCCTTTACCTAATCGTATCGTAGAAAATGGCGATCGCGCAGCCGAGGCGAAGCCTCATCGCTTTGAAATTGGCGGTGTCACTTTTGAAGCTAGGGTCATGGAAAATGTAGACTCCCCTTCATCTACTGTTTGGATTTTACCAGAACATAACATCGCATTGGTTGGTGATTTTGCTCCCGATCGACGCACCCCTTCACTAAGAGGCGGTACCAGTGCTAACTATTTAGCTCGGTTGAAAGAGATGCGAGAGTTACTAGAGGAAAAAGAAATTGTAAAAGCTTACCCAGGACATGGTGAACCTGGGACACCAGAAAACTTAATTGACCAAACTATGGCATACATTACATATGTACGGACTCAAGTTGAAACGTCACTAGTAGATGATGCTGAATTGTCAGACAAAGAATCAACTGAGATTGAAGCGTCCATCAAAGATCGCTTTGACCTCAAGTACGATACTTTACTGCTACCACGTATTACCGAAATTAATCTTCGTGCGATCGCAGAAGAGTTAAAAGCAGACAAGGAACTTTGACTAATTGAAATCTAAATTAATCTCTATATGAAAAAGACTAAAACGAAATTTATTATGAATTTAAAGTGCGATCGCTCAATATAAATACTCCAATGATTAATTCAAACAAAACAAATGTTTATAAAATCAGACAAAGACAATATTATTTTCAACGATACTAACAGCGAAGAAAGACGCGAATTCATCAATAATAAACTATTTGAATTTAATCAAGCCCAATCTGAAAAAGTCGTCGAATGCGATCGCTTGAAAACCGATCCACCTACTTTTATAGAAATTTATGCCGAAATTAAACCACAAAAACTAGTTGGTGGTTTAGTTAGCTATATTGATTGGGCTAGATGGTTATATATAGATAGAATTTGGGTAGATGCAAACTATCGAAAACAAGGAATCGGACAATATTTAATTAAATTTGTCGAACAAAAAGCCATAAATAAAGGAATTAAACGGGTCAGACTTTGTACATTTGATTTTCAAGCTTTGCCTTTTTACAAAAAGCTGGGTTACAAAGTTTATGGTGAACTTGAAGACTTTCCTGAAGGTCATACACTCTACTATCTCAAGAAAGTTTTACTTAATTAAGAATTTTAAAATAGTTATATAGTAAACAATTATTTTTTAGAAAAAATTCAAAATTACCATCTTGTAATTAGGAGTTGATTATCAAATGAAATATATTCCTTTAGCAGCACGTATTTGTCTTTGCTCGATTTTTCTTAAAGCAGGAATTGGCAAAATTTTAGGCTTTAGCGGTACTACTGAAATGATGGCAGGTCAGGGTTTACCAATTCCCGAAGTTTTATTAGTATTTACTATTGCTTTTCAATTAATTGGTGGTCTTTCTTTATTATTTGGTTTCAAGGTCAAGATTGGTTCAATTCTACTGATTTTGTTTTTAATTCCTGCAACTTTAGTATTTCATAATCCCCTTGCCGATCCTGGTGAAATGAATTCTTTTCTCAAAAATATTGGTCTAATTGGTGGATTATTAATGACTATTTATGCTGGTGCTGGTGCATTAAGTATCGACAATCTCACTGAAAGAACACCAAGGCAACAACAAGTAAGTAACGAGGCTTCAGTAATCAGTAATCAGTAATCAGTAATCAGTAATCAGTAATCAAAAATTAGCAATTAACAAAAACAATGAGTTTAATTAGAACCGCCGTTCGTTGGCGACACGGCACAGGGGTCTTATTTTGTCTTTTAGCCTTATTTGGTATCCTCGCTTTATTTCAATTGCCTTTAGAACTCCAACCAGGAGGCGATCGCCCTGAAATTAGTATTACTACTCCCTATCTTGGTGCAAGTCCAGCGGAAGTAGAAGATTTAGTTACTCGTCCGATCGAAGAACGACTAGAAGAAGTGCAGGGAGTACAGGAAATTACCAGTACCAGTCGAGCAGGTATCAGTAATATTAATGTTGAGTTTAACTGGGATAGCGACATCGATCGCAGTTTAGTAGATGTTCTTAATAAGTTACAGCAAGTTGAAGCACTACCCACAGAAGCGGATGAGTCTGATGTAGAAGTGGTAAGTGGTAGTAGCAGTCCAATGATGTGGGTAATTTTAACACCCAAAGAAGGCTTTACAGCAGATGACTATCATTACCGTGATGTAGTTGATGATGTAGTTGTCCCTCGCTTCCGCCAGGTGCGGGGAGTGGGACAGTTTTTAGTATCTGGGGGTAGAGAAAGAGAGGTTGAAGTAGTTGTCGATCCTAAAGCCTTAGCCGATCGCAATCTTACTATTGGAGATGTAGCTAGCACCCTCCGTAGTAATAATCAGGATATTCGTGGTGGTCCTTTGGTATTGGGACGCAGAGAGTATCGAGTGAGAACTGTTAGTCGCATTCAAGACGTGGAACAGTTAGAAGGCTTTGTCTTGCGTCGGGATGAATCGGGAACAGTTTATCTAGGAGATGTCGCCGAAGCTCGCATGGGTCGTGCTATCCAAGACCGAGCCTTGCTACGCAATAACGAACCTGCGGTAGCTGTAGGAATTATTCGTCAGATAGGGGGCAACGTCCCCGAAATATCGGCAGGAATTAGAGAAGCTTTAGGAGAACTAGAAGCTAGATTTGATCGCGAGGGGGAAGGAATTGCTTTTGATATTCCCTATGATGAAAATGACTATATCAATGAATCAATTTCTTTTGTCCAGGGAAATCTAATTATCGGTGCGATTCTCGCTGCCCTAGTTTTACTTTTGTTCCTCGGCTCATTAAGGACCGTTGGCGTAATTGCGATCGCCATTCCCACTACTTTAATTACAGTTTTTATTGTTTTCTATATCTTAGGTCGCACCCTTAACGTAATCAGTTTAGCCGGGTTAGCCTTTGCAGTGGGAATGGTGGTAGATAATGCGATCGTGGTATTAGAAAATGTTTTTACTCATATGCAGCAGGGTAAAACTCCCATGAAAGCTGCGATCGATGGGACGCAGGAAGTAGGTGGCGCAATGTTAGCTTCTACTTTAACTACCGTGGCAGTGTTTGCACCTATCGTTTTAGTTACGGGAGAAGCAGGACAATTATTCTTTGATATTGGTGTGGCACTTTCGGCTTCCGTATTGTTTTCCCTCTTTGCTGCCCTAACCCTAATTCCCATGTTAGCGGGACTGTTTCTCAAACGTTCCGAAGCAGACCAAATGCTATCAGGAGGAGAATACAGAGGAGGAAATTGGTTAGAACGTGCGGTTATGCGAACTTCAGTTGTTTTTCGCTTAGGACAAAGCAAATTAGAGAATTTTCTCTTAAAAACTGTCCGCTGGTCATTAGGAAGAGGCAGACTAAAACGTCGTTTATTAGTTTTAGTACTTCCGATAGTTTTATTAGTCGCTAGTTTCCAATTATTACCTCCTGCTGACTACCTACCAGAAGGAAACCGTAACCTGATTTTGTGGTTAGCAGAACCCTTTCCAGGTACAAGTATTCCTGAAGCAGTAGAACTTTCTCAAGGACCAAGAGACTTTATCAGCGAACAACCAGAGATAATGCGTACTATTTATGTACATCGTCCTGGTTTGAGAGCCGTTGCGGGTTTTGTTAAGTCTGAATTATCCACCGGAAATAATCTCGACGATATTGTTAACCGTCTACGACAAGCAAGCGCCAATTTTCCTGGTTATCGTTTTCTTGTACCTAGGCGAGTGTCTATTTTCCAAGATCCTGGTAAAGAATTTGAAGTGCAGATTATTGGCGAAGACTTAGAAGAATTAGATCGGCTACAACAACAAATCAATCAGCAGATAAGTCAGTTAGAAGGAATTCAAAATGTCCGTTCCAATTTTGTCACAGGTGCGCCTGAATTACAGGTAATTCCCGACCGCGAACGGTTAGCAGAATCAGGGCTATCAGAAGGGGAAATAGGGGAAATTATTCAAGCTGCTTTGGGTGGTTTAAGAGCCTCTGAATTTGTTGATGGTAAACGAGAAATAGATGTCACTGTCGAATTGCAGAATACATTTGTGGAAACACCTGAACAATTACGACAACTAGCTATTTTCAACGGTAACGGTCAAAGATTGCAACTATCTGATGTTGCCGAAGTGCTGGAAACCACTGGTGCAGATACCATTAATCATGTCGATTTAGAAAGATCGATTACTCTAACCGCTAGTGTAGCCAGCGACGCTCCTTTAGGTGCATTGATTGATCGCACCGAACAGCAAATTCTTGAACCTCTACGTCAAAACTTACCTCCAGGTGTGCGAGTTGAATTGGCAGGCTCAGCAGATGTTTTAGCGGAAACTTTGTTTCAGTTAGGCTCTACATTTCTCCTTTCTTTGGTAATCACCTATCTGCTGCTAGTTGCTTTGTACCGTTCTTTTATCTACCCGCTGGTAATTATGGCAACAGTACCCATGGGTATGACAGGCGCATTATTATCCTTAGTGATCGCTAATTCTATCCCTGGTATGGTCGTACCTCTAGATATGATTACAGGGTTGGGTTTTGTAATTCTCACAGGGGTCGTAGTTAACAATGCTATTCTCTTAGTCGATCGCACCTTACAACTCCAAGCAGAAGGGATGGAATACGATGCCTCTCTTTATTATGCTGTCGGCGATCGCTTGCGCCCAATCTTCATGTCGGCAGGAACTAGCGTACTGGGTATGTTACCCCTAGCTGTACTGCCAGGTAAAGGTGCAGAACTCTATCAGGGTTTGGGTATCGCTCTCACAGGCGGTTTAGCTCTCTCTACTTTTTTGACTCCTACAGTGATTCCTGCTTTGATGGGATTATTACAGGATTTTCAACCTAGAAAAACTAGAAAAGAGCAAAAACTTCAACAGGATGAATCTCTAGAATTGGTAAACGAAAAACGTTAGAAAGTAAGAGCTGAGGCAAACAAGTATATTTTATAGAATGGGTAGAGTTTATTACTACACCAAAAATAGGTCTAATCTCAAATTCAATTATGAACTCCGATCTAAAAGCAAAAATAGAAAGGGTTGAAAATGGTTTGTTGTTACAGTCAGAAAATGAATCATCGGATGCTAAATACAAATTACGCGATCGCATGGAGTTTTATCAAGTACCAGGTGTAAGTATTGCAGTAATCGATCGAGGCAAAATTGACTGGGCAAAAGGTTATGGAGTAAAAGAAGCAGGAAGTAACGATCCGATAGATTCACAATCACTGTTTCAAGCTGCGTCAATTAGCAAACCTGTCACTGCTACGGCGATTATGCAATTAGTACAGTTAGGAAAACTAAACCTTGACAGTGATGTCAATGAGAAATTAGTTTCTTGGCAAATTTCTCAAAACCTTTTCACGCAAGAGAGAAAAGTTACCCTTAGAAATCTACTGAGTCATACGGCTGGTATGACAGTGCATGGTTTTGTAGGATATAGTTCTGATGAGTCAGTACCTACTTTGTTACAAATTATAAACGGTGAAAAACCTGCTAATTCGGACGAAATAAAGGTAAATAGCGAATTAAACCAAGAATTTAGGTATTCTGGTGGTGGATACGTAATAATTCAGCAACTTTTAGAAGATTTTACTGGACAGCCATTTGACGAATTTATCCAGGAAACTGTTTTAGACAAACTAGAAATGACAAACAGTACTTTTAAGCAACCGTTACCCGAAGCCAAAGTTAACTCTGCTGCTGTAGGTCACAATGACAAAGGAAAGCCTATAGATGGTAGTTGGCATACCTATCCTGAAATGGCTGCCGCTGGATTATGGACGACTCCTACTGACTTAGCTAAATTGGCAATCGCCATTCAAAAGTCTATAGAAGGCAAGCAAGATAGTATTCTCAATCGACAAACAGTTCACGAAATGCTTTCCCCACAAATTGGAGGATGGGGATTGGGTTTTAAAATACCAGAAGAGAATTTGGAACGTTTTGCTCATGCTGGTGCGAATGAAGGCTATCAATGTTTGATGCTGGCTGAAAAAAACACTGGTCGAGGTGCAGTAATCATGACTAATTCCGATTGCGGTATCGAGTTGGGATTGGAAATTATCGCTAGTATCAAACAAGAATATGATTGGGAGTAAAGCGATCGCTGTTTAAAAAATTATGTAGGTAAATGCGATCTTGTCTGACAACTTCAAGCAGAAGGAATGGAATACGATGCCTCATTATATTATGCTGAGTCGCGATCGCTATTTTGTCGATTATGTAGGGAAGTGCGATCGCTATTTCCTAAGTTCAAATTTTAAGCAATCTGAAGTGTATTGGGTGCGGGGATAGATTCGCCTTCTGTAGCCCACGCTTCTAAGTACATTTCAATGACTTCTTCTCCATTGCGAATTGCCTCTTCACGAGTTTTACCATGAGTACAAGGCATCACAACGCGATCGCTAAATTCAGGAATTGTCACTAGAAAAAGACGATCTCCATCATTCCATTGCACGATCATACTGTATTGATTCATCAAATTTTTCCTACCTTAATTCTTCTAATTCAATTAGTAACTTGGTTAGCTGTTTCTCCTAAGTATAGTGGTACATCATCTCCGTCTTTGCCTGAAATGGTGAGTGTTTTCTTTAGTAAGGGATTTCGCCAGCGTTCGTGACTACCTTTGCCACGCTTAGGTAAATAAACAAATCCTTCACGAGTAATTTGAGATTTTAATTCTCGAATTTTTCTGGGCATAGATTGTAATTTTCTTAACTGTTACTCATAATCGAGCGAACATTTATTTAATACCATACCTCTGTATATTATCTTGTCGGCGATCGCTATTTTTCAAAATTCTGCGATGAACTGCGATCTCGTTCCGAGCCAGCGAAGCTGACCGCGCCTTACAACTCCAGGAAGAAGGTATGGAATACGATGTTTCTCTTGATTATGCGGATAGGCGATTGCGTTCTTTATCTGTTGCCGATGTTTTTAAGTGTTAATGGAGTAGCTACAATTATGGGGAAAGTTCAACTACGAAGAATAATCAATTATGGTTCAATCTACAAAACACCTTTATATAGTTAAAGATGAAAACATTCTCAACGGCGAACCAATTATCAGAGGAACGCGGACACCTGTTAGAGCAATTGTAGAAACCTGGCGTATGGGAATTCCTCCAGAAGAAATTGTTAATGGCTTGCCACACTTGACCCTTGCACAAATATTCGATGCCTTGAGTTATTACAGCGATTATCAAGATAAGATTAACACTTACATTGAGCAAAATCGAATTCCCGACAATCTAATCGATCCTTTAGTACGTGATTTATGAGTAGTTTGTTTATTCGTCTTTACTTAGATGAAGATGTTAACGTGCTGGTAGCCGATTTACTTAATGCTAGAGGCTTTGATGTTTTAACTGTAAGAGATGCAGGGAAACTTCAAGCAAGCGATGCAGAACAACTTGCTTATGCTGTTAGTCAACAAAGAGCTTTAGTTACACATAACCGTAATGATTTTGAACGGCTTGTTCAAACCTATTTTGCTACAGAACAAAAGCATTATGGAGTAATTTTAGCCGTTCGCCGTCCACCCCAGGCAATTTCCAGAAGACTTCTAGCTATTTTGAATCAAGTAACAGCAGATGAAATGGAAAATCAAGTTCGATACATATAATTATTGATTCGTGATCGCGCCCTACAACTCCAAGCAGAAGGTATAGAATACGATGCTTCTTTATATTATGCGATAGGCGATCGCTTTTTCTTAGATTTTGCGGTGAAAGGCGATCGTGCCTTACAATTCCAAGATGAAGGTATGGAGTAGGACGCTTCTCTCTATCATGGTTAGTTGCGATCGCTAGTTTTATAATTACGTGGTGAAATGCGATCGCTAACAAGTTAAATCTTGTGCGTTATATTGTAGAAAAGATTGCACAAGATTTAGTTAACTGTCCATGGCTACTAATTTAGAAATTGACAATGAATTAATCCAAGAAGCATTAAGAC
The DNA here is from genome assembly GCF_000332195.1 of Pleurocapsa sp. PCC 7319. Taxonomy (NCBI): domain Bacteria; kingdom Bacillati; phylum Cyanobacteriota; class Cyanophyceae; order Pleurocapsales; family Pleurocapsaceae; genus Pleurocapsa; species Pleurocapsa sp. PCC 7319. Next base: position 3,880,883 of record NZ_KB235922.1, on the reverse strand, counting down.
TTGGCGGACATCGCACCAAACGTGCTGTGGTTGAAGCAGCATTGCAAGAATACGTACAGCGTCGCAAACAACTAGAAATTACTGAATTGTTTGGAAGGATTGAATATGAAGATGACTATGACTATAAGCAACAACGTGAGGGACTGTCCCCTGAGTCAAACGCAGGGGCTTGTATGCCCCGTCGCAAGTCATGAAAGTCATTGTTGATACTTCAGTTTGGTCATTATCGTTGAGACGATCAAAAAAGCAACAGAATGGTTCAATAATCAACAAACTTCGCGATCTAATTGTTGATAGTCGAGTAGTTCTGCTTGGTGCAGTCAGACAAGAAATTCTTTCTGGTATCAAACATCAAGAACAATTTGAGAAGTTAAGAAATCGCCTTCGAGCCTTTCCCGATCTAATATTAGATACAGAAGATTATGAATTAGCAGCAGAATATTTTAATCTTTGTCGTCGGCATGGTATTCAAGGGGCAAATACCGACTTTTTAATTTGTGCTACTGCCAATCGAAGAAATTATGAAATTTTCACTACAGACAAAGACTTCGTCAATTTTAGCCAATATTTACCAATAGTTTTGACGCAACTCTAACAATAGCTATTTTTCAACTTGTTTCTTTTGATTATGCGGTGAAGTGCGATCGCGGTTAAATAGTCATAAAGGCAAATACAGCACAATTCCTTTCCATTCAGCTTGCTCTGTACAATCTATTATCAATAACAACTTCAAGTAGAAGGTATGGAATACGATGCTTCTTTATTATGCTGTAGGCGACCTCGTGTAGCGAGCCATTGCGGAACTGCTAATCTAAAAATAAGTTCTTTGTTTAATCTTCAAAAATATCTTGTAAATTAATAATTAAATTAGGTAGTATTAGCTCTCCTGATAAAGTTTGTGGATTATTTAATATTTCTAGTTCTTCTTGTTGACGGTAAATTTCTACTTGTTTTTCGTCGGGATTAATCAACCAACCCAATCTAACACCACAGTCCATATATTCTTTCATCTTTTTTTGCAACTCACTAAGCTCGTCTGTAGGAGACATTAATTCGAGCGCAAAATCAGGAGCGATGGGTGCAAATTTTCTTTGCTGCTGTTTACTCAAACTATTCCATTTGGCAACTGCTACCCAGCTTACATCAGGAGAACGCACTGCGCCATTAGATAATTTAAACCCTGTAGAAGAATCAAAAACAATACCTAATTTCGTTTGATTGTTCCAATTCCAAACTTGGGCAGCTAAACTAATGTTGAACTTGCCACTTTCACTTCCTGTAGGAGACATAATAATTAATTGACCTTCAGAATTAGTTTCCAATCGCGCTTCGGGATTTTCTTGGCATAATTGTTCTAAATCTGTCTCGCTAATTCTGTCAATGAAGGGTTTGAGGCTTAAGGTAACACTAGTCATGATAATTTAGTAAATTTCTAATCAAACATAATATCTGTATTTATGATAATCATTGTTTAATATGCGATCGCCTGCGTCCGATTTTTATGTCCGCAGGAACTAGTGTACTGGGTATGTTACCCCTCGCGATCCTTCCAGGAAAAGGCGCAGAACTCTATCAGGGTTTGGGTATCGCTTTAACAGGCGGTTTGGCTCTCTCTACTTTCTTAACTCCTACGGTAATTCCCGCTTTAATGGGATTGTTACAGGATTTTCAACCTAGAAGAAGTATTAAAGAGCAAGAGCGTCAACAGGAAGAATCTAGGCAATTAATCAAAGATAAAAGTTAGAAAATATAACCCACATCCATCAGCCCCATATGCGAAGCGGTATCCTTTAGGACAGATAAAGTGCGTCTGAAATCGGGGTCAAACCATGATGAAATCGGGAAAGGAAAAAGAATTATAATTAGGGCGATCCGTAACCTGACGGAGCGTGTAATCGTTTACTTTAGGATGGTGGTTATGCTGGGAATTTTATTTGGAAATGTAAAAGAACTACCAAAACCAGTAGGTAAATATATTGTGGGAATTACGCAATTAGATTTTACCGATAAAAGCCGAAAAAAAGTGTTGACCTTTGAAGAGGATAATGCATTTAGAGAAATTCCTGTAATTATTTTCTATCCAGCCGAAAGTAATGGGGGTCAAGATAGCGCATCCTATTCTTCTCCAGAAATCTTAGATTTAGAGATTCTGAGCAAAATGACATTTGGACTCGTCTCAAACAATGTCGCAAAAATTAAGACCAATTGTTATCAAGACGTACCAATTTCATCAAGTCAAGATAAGTATCCAGTTATCCTTTTTAATCACGGTTATGGTAGTTACGCAATGCAAAATACAATATTATGTTCTGATTTAGCTAGTTCGGGATATATAGTTGTTTCTGTTGGTCATCCTTATGAATCTTTAGGAGTAAAATATTTAGATGGTCGTGTAATTAAAATGGATAAAACTATCCAGAAAAAATTGAAATCTGGCAATCTTTCAAAAGAATATAAAAAGAATGCTCGACGGGTATTAAAAGAGTCAAAAAAGAAATACTATTCAGATAGCAAAGCAATGCAAACAACAGAATATCTTTTTCTGGAAAACAATCAATATTTGAATGACAATGTAAAAATTTGGACAGCAGATTCTTCCTTTGTAGCTGACTCATTAGAAGAACTAAATACAGGTAAAATAGAATCAGTATTCAAGAGTAAATTACAGCTAAATTTAGGACTGGGAATTACAGGTCATTCTTATGGAGGAGCAACTGCTGCCCAGACTTGCCTAAATGACGATAGATTTGTAGCTGGAATAAATATGGATGGCGGAACTCTAGGAGATTTTTTATATGAAGATATCAAAAAGCCATTTATGCTTTTAGGTTCTCCTGTAATCAAAAACATTTCAAGAACGACTTATATATATAATACAGAAGACACCTATATGGCGATCTTAAATCGTACTGCACATTTGGGTTATACAGACGCACTATTTATATTAAGACAGGTAAATATTTTAAATCAAATAGGTAAAAGAGAAAAATATGAATTTCGTGAAATTATTACCAATTATCATTTAAGCTTTTTTGAAAAATATTTAGTAGGAAATCAAGAAATTGAGTTAAAAGACCTGAAGTATGATGGCGTTGAATTTAGGCAGAAATTAAATAACAAGCAGACAAATTAGCATTACATAATAAACAGTCTCGATTCTTTTTATTGTGTCGAGTCGCGATCGCGGTTAAATAGTCATAAAGGCAAATACAGCACAATTCCTTTCCATTCAGCTTGCTCTGTACAATCTATTATCAATAACAACTTCAAGTAGAAGGTATGGAATACGATGCTTCTTTATATTATGGTTCGTTGCGATCACTATTTTTAAAATCATGGGGTAAAATGCGATCGCTTTTCCTCAAGTTCAAATTTTAAGCAATTTGTAGCGTATTAGGTGCGGGAATAGATTCGCCTTCTGTAACCCAAGCTTCTAGATACATTTCAATTACTTCTTCTCCATTGCGAATTGCCTCTTCGCGAGTTTTACCATGAGTACAAGGCATCACAACTCTTTCTGCAAATTCTGGTATCGTAACTAAAAAAAGACGATCTTCATCATTCCATTGCACGACCATACTGTATTGGTTCATAAAATTTTTCCTACCTCAACTCTTCCAATTCAATCAATAACTTAGCTAGCTGCTTCTCTAAGTATAGTGGTACATCATCTCCGTCTTTGCCTGAAATGGTGAGTGTTTTCTTTAGTAAGGGATGTCGCCAGCGTTCGTGACTACCTTTGCCACGCTTAGGTAAATAAACAAATCCTTCACGAGTAATTTGAGATTTTAATTCTCGAATTTTTCTGGGCATAGATTGTAATTTTATTAACTGTTACTCATAATCGAGCGAACATTTATTTAATACCATACCTCTGTATATTATCTTGTCGGCGATCGCTATTTTTCAAAATTCTGCGGTGAACTGCGATCTCGTTCCGAGCCAGCGAAGCTGACCGCGCTTTATAATTCCAAGAAGAAGGCATGGAATACGATGCCTCTCTCTATAATGGGATAGGCGATCGCTTGCGCCCCATTTTTATGTCGGCTGGAACTAGCGTACTGGGTCTGTTACCCCTTGCTATTCTTCCAGGGAAAGGCGCAGAACTCTATCAAGGCTTGGGTATTGCTCTAACAGGCGGTTTAGCTCTCTCTACTTTCTTAACTCCAACAGTAATTTCCCCTTTAATGGGATTATTACAGGATTTTCAACCTAGAAGAAGTATCAAAGAGCAAGAGCGACAACAAGAAGAATCTAGAGAATTAGTAGAGGAGAAAAGTCAATAAGATAAGTTTTTAAAACATCTAAATGAGACTATGCGATTTCTCTCAACAACACAATCACTTATCAATAACTCTTCTAAATCTTTAACGAGGGAAAAGCGATCGCTCTGTAGTTTAAATTCTGTCTATTTCTCAGTTATTCCCACTGATAATAAAGCTCTTCAACATAAGTCATAATCTCTTCTTTCGGCAACCTGATTTTTGGCTTTTGTCTGGGATATAAACTTTCTACCGCACTGCTATCTTGCTCGACAATTTTAGCTGTCGATTCTACAAGCGATCGCTCGATGAGATTTTTGATTACAGGCACTTTTGTTAGTGGACTTTTCCAATTGGCATAAGACAAAACAAAAGTACGAGTGCGATTCTCTGTTTCTGGATACAGAATAAAGAATTGCCGTAATTCACCCAAGGGAATTTTAGCTTTAAACAATGTAGTAGAAGGGAAAGTTTTCAGCAGTCTACCTTCGCGATCAAATTCTAATGCATGATACGGACAGACAATAGAGTTACGAGACTTACATATCCAGCCATTAGATAGAGGTGCTTGCAGATGAGGACAAATATTATCTAAAGCCGAAATTTCTCCTTGATCGTTTTGCCAGATAACATAATCGCTTCCATTTAAAGTTATTTTGTAGGGTCGATTTATTCCTAACATCGAGCGGTGAGCAATTAACCAAGGTGCGCCTTTTAAAATAGGATTCATTACGGTTATATAAACTTTCGATTGACTATGTATAGCGGTTCTCGTATTAATGAGATACGCCTTGGTGGAGTCAGGGAATAGGGAATAGGGGTTTTCAGGTTTTTGACTAAGTTTATATTTGTACCTCACTTATTTGAGAACCGCTATATTCGTTATCCTATTAAGCAACTCCTATTCTTCTCATTGACTTGGGTTAAGAATTTCTTGTTTCTAAAACTAAAACTATTTTTGTAACTGCTGCATCATACTAAACACATCTGCTTGTCCCCAGTGTTTGACAACTTTGCCATCTACGATGTGATCGATGTGAACAAATGAAAATCGAACCCTTTTACCTGTAGCTGGAACGTCCATCAACTCTCCCTGATGAGTTCCGCAAAATATTCTACGAGTGACAACTTTATCGCCTTCTGCAATGATTTCATCTATTTGATGACAACCATCTGGGAATACACTAAACATTGACATTGCGTATTCTATAAAACTATCTACACCTTGGCGAGTAATCCCGTACATTCCATGACCTACAATGTCAGTAGCCATAAATTTCTGTCCTTGTTCGACATCCTGACGATCGAATGCTCGATACATTTTAATGACGATCGCTTTATTCTGTTCGAGTAACATAGTATTTTTCTGCAATAGTATATTTTCATCACTTTACTAAGCAGACAAACAAGGAGCATTGACTTAAGTTAAGAAATTTCTTTTTGATATACTCTTCGTTTTAAACGACTGAGAGATTCAGGCTCGATACCCAAATAAGAAGCTAAATAATATTGAGGAAGACGTTGTAATAATTCTGGTTCGTTTTTGAGAAGTTTAAGATAGCGTTCTTCAGGAGTATCTAAAAAAAGAGAAAGTAATTTATCTCGAAGAAAAAACGCTAAGTCTTCAGCCACAAGTCTTAAAAACTTTTGTCCGTCGGGAGCATTTTCAAAAAAAGCTATTGCTCGGTGATCGAATATAAGGATTTCGGAATCTTCAATCGCCTGACAGGAAAAACAAGCTGGTGTTTGTTTTTGGAAACTTTCATAATCTCCAAAAGTTTGCTTTTCGGAATGAAAAAATAAAGTGTATTCTTTCCCCTTTGTGATGACAAAGCTTCTCAAACAGCCGTTTAGAGTGAAATAAACGGCTTTACACACATCGCCTTGATGAAATATAAATTCCCCTTTAGAAACTTTTTGAGACTTTAAAAAAGATCGAACAAGTCTGGCATCAAATTTTAATTCTGGTGAAAGTTGTTGAATATAGTCAAAAAAAGCTCGATTCATTGCTAAGGTAAAATTCAGTATGGCAAATCGATCTTAACTTTTGCTTCGACTGCTATAAAAGCTTTCTAAACTCTTTGGGCGCTACTCCTACTAATCTTTAAAGTAACAACTGAGGTGGCTTTGATGAGAAAAACCCAGTTTCAAAGCTACATTTGCGATCGCTATTTTAAAATTATGTAGTGCAATGCGATCGCTATCATTTAACCAACTTTAACCACAAGAAATGACAAAATATGAATATCAAGCAAATTTCTATGCCAAAAAAGATATGAAAATTAAAGGTATCAAACGAGGTCAAACAATAGAATTACTAGAACAAGTTAATAATATTGCTGATGGAGAAGAGATTATAGTAGAAATTTCCCCTGTAACGTTTCATCCCCTCGCTAATCTTAGTCCGCAAGAACGGCAAAACCGAATTGAACAAGTTTTAGGTGCATGGCAAAACGATTCAGAAATTGATACCATCTTTGCTGAAATAGATCGAAAACGTCACAGCTATTATGGACGACAAATCGATTCACTAGACGATTGAGGTGGCAAATGTGTATTTACTCGATAGTAATATCTGTATTGCTTTAATCAAGGCTAATCCGATAGTTATGCCAATTTTTATGGCTAAAGCAGTTCAATGTTATATTCCCACTCTTGTTTTAGGCGAACTTTATAAAGGTGTTTACTGTTCCCAAAAAGTTGAGAAAAATCTGGTAAATTTGAAAAATTTCTTATCTTTAGTAGCAATTATTGAATTTGATCGCGTTGCTGCGTTAGAGTTTGGTTTGATTCAAGGCGAACTAAGAAGCAAAGGAAAACCTACAGGAGAAATAGATGCTTTGATTGCAGCCGTTGCACGTTCTCGCCTCGATACATTAGTTACCAATAATATTCGTCATTTTAAAAATATTGATGGCTTGAAGCTGGAAAATTGGTTAGAGCAGTAAAGCAAATTGCTATTTTTTGATTATGTGGTGAAATGAGATCGTGCCTTACAATTCCAAGATGAAGGTATGGAGTAGGATGCTTCTCTCTTTTATGGTTAGTTGCGATCTCTGGTTTTAAAATTATGTGGTGAAATGTGATCGCTTTTCATTTTAAATTAAATTCTTTTAAGCAATTCATCATATTCATCATGCGTACCAATCCAAAACCAGTAAATACAATCTGACTCCAACAAACCCAAAGTTCTGTAGTTCAAACTTACGCGAGCAGAATAAATTGGTTGTTTCTGACTTACTTTCTTGAATTGAAGACTGGGATGAGATGAATCTTTTTGCCACAGTTTGTATGCTTTAATAGCCTGTTTCCAAACTGATGGAGGAAGCTGCTTGAATCCTTTACGAAATGACTTAGTGACACTCGATTTCATTTTTCAGTCGAAAGAAAATCATCAAGCGAAACAGTTTCATCACTATTAATTTCCTGTCGCACCATTTCCGCCATCCGATCCCATTGTTCGTCAGTTGTTGAATTAAAGCGGGTTGACCACTTTTGCTCATCTTGTAATTCTTCTAAAAATCTAGAAGCGATCGCATCTTGTTGTTCTGGTGACAGTTTTTCAATTTCGGCGATCGCCAAACGTAGTAACTCAGTCATATTTTGATAGCAATTAATGTTACAAAATACCAAATCATATAGCTTTTTAATTTTAGCCAAAACAAATTTATTACTCGAACTAAATTTTTAGGGAAAGAAAAAGGCAGTTTTTCTTAATTGTGTCTGAAAGGCGATCACACCTTACAACTTCAAGCAGAAGGAATGGAATACGATGCTTCTCTTTATTATGCCTTGGCGCGATCGCTGTTTTTTGATTATGTCTAAAAGGCGATCTCATTTATGCAAGTTTGTTAAATTGTGAATAAGGATACGGAGGTATTGGCGATTGCAGCACAACAACAACGCATTCTAATTAGTCACGATCTTGGCGAAGCCAAGGCGCTACGCGATCGCAAAACAATGCCATCAGAATTTGCCCAGTTTATTACCAATAATCAAAGTTTAGGAGTGATTATTGTTTCAAGAAAAGTACCAATCGAAATTATTATCGAAGAATTAATCTTAATTTGGGCTGTTTCAAGTACAGAAGAATGGATAAATCGGATTGCTAAAATACCCCTTTAATAGAAGAATGAGCGAGATCACGCCCTACAACTCCAAGCAGAACGAATAAAAGATGAACTATAGTTTTACAGAAATTCGCTTACAGGTAGAAAATTACAGTAGAGCAGGTAATAAGGAAGCGATCATAGATTTATTAGAAAATTATTTACGAGCCGATTTAAAAGTAGAAGAAAGGATTTGGGCTTGGTGGAATTTAGTAGATAATCTTGCTATGTTACGCCGCTGTAATGATGCTGTCACTCAACAAGAGAATTATCTGAAATGGGCTATCTCTTCTAATCTAGCTTCTAAGTATATATTAGAAGTAATGAATGACGGAACTCAAGCCTTGTGTTGGTTACAACTGAATCGTCTTGATGACTGGATTAATATTTTTAATCAACTAATCGACAATACTGAACCTAGTCAAGAAAATAGATTGGCTCGCTTCTATTATTTCAGAACAGCAGCGCGAATTTTTAGCACCGCAACTCGATATAAATTGGCTGAAGATGCGATCGCTAAACTGAAAAACTTACTGCTAGAGAATATTAACTGGGAGAACAAAACCTGGGTAGAGATTGAGATATTAGCAGTAGAGTTAAACTTATTAGAAGCTGAAGGTAATGTTGATCGGGCAATCCAACTAACAGCAAAAATTAAAGAACAAATAGAAACAATAGAAAAATTAAAATTAGCAAATCCTACAAAAATTTCAACTCTTTGGCATAATAATGCAGCGCCACTTTTTCGTATGGGACTTTATTTAGAAGCCGAATTAATGTTCCGTAGAGCGATTGCTTTAAATTCTCAAAATTGGTGTTCTTTCGTTTTTTTAGCTGCTTGTCTGACCAAAATAAACAAATATTCAGAAGAATCGACTCAATTGTTGGTAGAAGCTGAATCTTTAACTAATCATAGAGATTACGAAGCCTTACTTTTTCGTATCTGTGCATAAATAATTAACAGTTTGAGCGAGATGGAAAAAACCGACCCTGGTTTAATATACTAATAGACAAAATAAATCAAGCTTTGGCGATAAAAATTTATATTGCGTTACCTTAAAAACAAATCAACACAAACTAAAAACAATTATTTCCATGACCCTTGCTACAGATAAGCCCTCTTACGATGGGATTAGGAACTGGGACTTCTTCGGTTATTGCTCAATTAATTGACCAAGGCGATTGCTCTCCGCCCTAAACAAAGGCTTAAGCCGCATGTCCTAAAGGACTAGCTTCGCGTCGCGCACCAGCAAAGCTGATCGCCGAAAGGTGCAGCAGCTAACTACTGACAGTCTCCTCATAGACAAGTCGATTCTCAAACTAAAATCTACGATGTTATCACACCAACAAAAACAATCCTCAAGCGAGCAGTGGCTTTACCAACGCTTCTTAGAAATATTGATCTATCCCAGCATTTGGACTGCTGCTGGAGTCGCCTCCCTGACTTACTTTGTCCAAGAAATCCTTAACCTGCCTCCTAACTGGCGAGCAGTTGCTCTCATTTTTGCTGCCGCTCTTCTTTTTTATAATTTAGACCGTCTTCTAGACTCCTACATCCAACCTATTCCTGACCCCAAGGTTCAGTCTTACGTTCGCCATCCTAGTTTTAGCCTCCTCTTACTGGTCACGGGATTAACACTGGGGATTTTACTATATCAAGCTCCGTTTCAGGTACAACTTGTAAGTTGTGGTGGACTCTTACCTTTAATCTACGGAATTCCCATACTGCCTTGGGCTAGAGGTCAAAATCTGCGGTGGTACCGACTCAAAGATGTTCCTGGCGCTAAGGCTTGGATTGTTGCCGGAATAATTACCTACGCTCTAGTCGCTGTCCCTCTAGCATACGCTGGCGTTATGTTTGAAGAATCAGCAGCACTGACTGCTCTATTCTTATTAATTTTTACAGGCACTAACTCCCACCTCTTTGACGTTCGCGATCTCGACTCAGACCGAGAACAGGGAGTACTGACTTGGCCTCTGATGCTAGGAGTAAGAGGAAATCGCCTCATCTGGACCGGTTTAAATCTTAGTTTGTTTGCCTTTTTAGTCTGGTTCTGGACAACAGGACTGAATTCTCCTGCATTAGAAGTGGTCTTGCCTGTGCTGGCGATCAATTTAGTCTTAATTTGGCTTCTAAGTCCCGACACTCCCAGAAATGTCTATAACATCGGCTTAGATGGCTGCCTGTTTCTACCACTTCTCTTAACTGAGATCTCAAATTCATTTTATTAAAATTGAATATTTGTCAGCAAATTTTCATAAAAATTACCAAAACTTAAATTTTTGTTACAATCTAAAGAGTAGTTTTTAGTTTAGAGATCTCACAAAAACAAATCATGAGTATTAGCATTATTCCTATCCCCGCACCTCTTAAGTCTCAATCTCGTTCTTATGACTTGAAAGAACGCCTTGACTGGGGAGAACCAGCTCTCACCATCATTGATGTTAGAGACCGAGATGCTTTCAACATCAGCCATATCATGGGAGCAGTTTCCCTGCCTATGACTGGGTTAGTCGATCATGCTTTGATTAATCTTGAACTTACTCGCGATCTCTATGTTTATGGTTCTACTGATGAGCAGACTGCTGAGGCTGCGACTCAATTACGTACTGCTGGCTATCAAAACGTGGCTGAATTAACAGGTGGCTTGGCTGCCTGGAAGGCTAATGGCTATCCGATTGAAGGAAACTCTGCTGTTGTTGCCTAAATCTAGAAAAACCAAATTAATCCTATCTTCCTTAATTGACAGCCAAACTCCCACCCCTTGCTAGAATTTGCGGGTGGGGTTTTTTATTGTACCTGGTAACAAGGTGAAAATCTCTTAGTTTTATCAGAATATTTACTGATGTCTGTTCACTTATAAGCTAGAGTAATCATCCCCAACTACTTTGTCACTTAATAATATTTACATTTCTTGAAGAAAAGTTACTATACTTTAAATATAATCAACAGATTGACGATTGATTTGATTTAAGTTACTGCCTAGTGAAAAGGCTAATCCTCAGCCGAAATGTAACAGTAGCTTCCGCAATTATTTATATTGATCTGTGTTCAAGTTAATCAACATAACTTTACATAACGACTAAAATTCCCCAGGTTTTCTATGTCTACTAACAAAATACTAACTGCAATATTTAGAGCTTTGGGCTTTAGGTATAAAACCCCAAAGCTCTTATTGATTGGTATTTATAATTTATTGAAGAGATAAGAGAGTTTGTGTTTATATGTTAAGTAATGATGCTAGTGTAACGAGGCGGAAATAAAACATTTATTTCAGACTTTTCCTACATCCTCTGAGGAGCGAATTTTTTTTATGAAGCAACTGCGTAACGCGGAACGTTTATTGCTAATCGGTCATATTTTATCGATGGTTTTTGGATTAGCAGGAATTATTTTAGTTTTACCGAATTCCGAATTTCAAGCCGAATTAGTTCAATTTAAATGGGGAGCAACTATTTTTAGTTGGTCGATGGCTGGCGGTGGGGTAATATATATGCTCTTGGGAACACTGGCAGTAGCATTTTATGCTTATCGAACGATTGGCAAATGGCACTGGCTTAGTTTTATGCTACCGGCGATCGCATTATCTTTAAGTAGTGAACTACTAGGTACTAGCACAGGGTTTCCTTTCGGTCACTATCGCTATCTTAGTGGTCTAGGATATAAAATTGCGGGTTTAGTTCCCTTTACCATTCCCTTATCCTGGTTTTATTTAGGTTTTAGTGCTTATATTATTGCTCGTGCTGGCTTAGAAGCTGTTGAACTTAAATCCTGGTTACGTCAATTTCTGGCGATCGCCTTTGGAGCATTATGTCTTACTTCTTGGGATTTTGTTCTCGATCCCGCTATGAGTCAAGCGGCGATTCCGTTTTGGCTCTGGGAACAACCAGGGGCATTTTTTGGCATGCCTTATCAAAACTTTGCTGGTTGGATGGGTACTGGCGTTTTGTTTATGACCGTGGCAGCAATTCTGTGGCGAATTAAACCCTTGAAATTACCTAATTATGATTTAGGCTTACCCTTAGCAATTTATCTCAGTAATTTTGCTTTTGCCACAATATTGAGTTGGTCAGCAGGAATATATCCTCCCGTATTTTTAGGAGTTATGTTAGGGGTTTTTCCGATCCTACTTTTTTACGAAATCGCTAAAAATCAAACTGATTCTACTTCTGAGCCAAATGAATTAGTCACCTCCACAGTTCCTGTTGCTGAGGCTGGAGTAATTCAGCAGTGAATTCAGAACTAATAAATGCTATTTCTCTGGGAGTTTTAATATTTCAGGGAGTAGCAACTCTGATTCTATTGTCTCGCTTGTTACCAGGAGCGATGCGTCGTTCGCCTCTTAAACCCCAACCGTTCAATCAAAGCTTTTCAGGAAAAGTCAGCGCGATTATTCCTACACTTAACGAAGCTGCCAGAATCAAACCTTGTTTACGGGGTTTGAGTCGTCAAGGTGGGGAACTAAGGGAAGTTATTGTCGTAGATAGTAATTCCCAAGATGAAACACCAGCAATAGTTCAAACTCAAGCCCAAATCGATTCACGTTTTCGTTTGATTAATGACCCTCCTTTACCTAAAGAATGGGTTGGTCGTCCTTGGGCATTACATAATGGATTTTTAAATAGTTCTAATCAAAGTGAATGGATTCTTGGCATAGATGCCGATACTCAGCCGCAAGCTGGATTAATTAACAGTTTACTTACTATTGCCACCACAGAAGGCTACGATCTAATTTCTCTGGCACCTCAATTTATTTTGCAATATCCAGGGGAATGGTGGTTACAGCCAGCCTTACTAGTCACCTTACTCTATCGCTTTGATTCTGCTGGAGTAAATACAGCTAATCCTGAACGAGTAATGTCAAACGGACAATGCTTTTTCTGCCGTCGTTCAGTCTTAGAATCATTGGCTGGTTATAGTAGTGCAGCAAATTCTTTTTGTGATGATGTCACTCTTGCCCGTAACATAGCAGCAGCAGGTTATAAAGTTGGCTTCTTGGATGGTGCCAAGCTGATTAAAGTCAGAATGTATGAAGGGGCGAAAGAAACTTGGCAAGAATGGGGGCGCTCGCTCGATCTTAAAGATGCTGCTTCGGTATTTCAAGTCTGGAGTGATTGGTGGTTTTTGTTATTGGTTCAGGGATTACCTCTTGTTTTATCGCTCGTTGCTTGGTTGCTACTTAATTTAGGGTACGGTTCAATTACTTTGGTTGCAGTAATAGGTTTGAATCTTTTCTTGCTATTTTTACGCCTCATTATCTTAATAGCGATCGCGTCTTCTTACCAACGTCCCGCTCAATTTTCTCTAGCTTCTTGGTTATTTTGGCTTTCTCCCCTTGCAGATCCTCTAGCTGTACTTAGGATTTTCTTATCTTCTCGACAAACTCCTACTCAATGGCGCGGGAGAATTTATTAATGGAACTTAGACCAAAACTAATCAAAACTAAATTAATAAACCAAAAAAATTTCAAGCATTGGTAGGTTCGGTATATCCTTGGATATATTCAGGCTCAAACTGACGTAATAATCTAGTAGCCTGACTAATTAAACTGTCTGTGCCTTTGGTGATAATGATGTATCGACCTGCATTAAGTCGATTACGATAGGTCAAAGCATCTCCACTACCCACTGTTAAGCCGACACCACCGCCAACAACAATAGCTCCTAATAATCCAGAAACCGCACCTAAAATACCGCCAATAATATGATTGATTATCGGGTTGACAAAGGAAAAAATTTCGATGTTTGTCAATAGATTAAATAAGTAACCTGTGGCAAAGCCAAAAGGGATAAGCCAATAAGCCAACTTTTTAGCTCTTTTGAGTCCTTGTTGATTAGGATTGATTAAGCCAAATTCATCGGCGCTTTGGTAGCCATCACCGAGGATAGTAACTTTTTCTGGTGATATACCATCTTTTTTGAGAATGGAATATGCCTCTTCTGCTTGTTGTTTATTGGCTAAAACTGCAACTAGATAGTTCATAGTATTCAATGTTTGATAAATATTGGTTTTAGGCGATCGCTTTATTTCCTCTGCAAGTATGAAATGTGTATGCGATCGCTATAGTGGAATTAAGAAATTAGACTGGTCAACGCCCAAGCATAAGTGACGAGCGCCAAAATAGCCAAACTGATGAGAGTCTCTTTTTGTGTAGTCAACCAATGCTGTAAGCCATTCCCAAGATAGGCTAAAGCAGCGCGGCGTTCAATAGCTAGTTCGGCCATCAAATCAGCTACTCTGGCGTCTACTTCTTCTAGAGGTATTTCACCTTGCTGATAAGCAACTTCTAGCTCATCTAACTGGCGCCAGTATTCTTTTGTTGCTTGAAGAAGATTAGGAAACATCAACTAAAACTGATAACTGTGGTTAAAATTTACGGTGGTTATGAAGCAGTAAGCCATGTCACATTTAACTTTGCGATTAGGCTCAATAGGAGCAGAGAGAATGATTTTTCTGGTCTTTCTCTCAATTAATCTAAGATGCAACATAGGTGCGTTTAAGCAATAGCAATTTACCGCCCAGAATAGTGCGGTCAGAAAATTCATTCTGGCAGCACCAGCTACTTGTTCACTACAGCAGACCCAACTGAGATAGAATGCCTTGACCGGTCATCAATTCAGTGGCTATGCCGATAACTATGCCCAGCATAGCCAGACGACCATTCCAGTTCTCTGCAAATTGGGTAAAGCCGAACTTGTTGTTTTGGTTTTCCATGAGATTAATTCTTGGTAACTTTGATCGCCGTGTTCGTAAAGATTTATTACATATATTATAAACAATTATTACGATAGGTGCATACAAGTACCAAAATAGTCACAAGTTCTATTAAGTAGGTAGGCAGAATGATTTATAAAACCATACTATTAAGCTATTTCCCTATCCCCTATTCCCTATTCCCTATTCCCTTACCGTAGGCATTTTATATTTAATTACACCCACCTACTTAGACGTTAAATGTAAAAAGGGTGAAGATTTATTCCCGAATTAGCGTCAAGTTTGGAGTTCTCGTTAATTTAAGAGAAGTTCTGAGTTTAAAAATCGGCGAATCAAGCCAATAGTAACAGCAGGAAGTTCTAGTTGCGGAGTAAGACCCACTTCTTCTAATACTTGAAAAACCTTAATTGCCGTCGGATTCATATTCGCTAAGCGTCTTCCAATATCAGGACCAGTAAACTGAGATTTTTGACCCCATATGATGGCCGTAGGAGTCGTCAGTTGCTCGATGTACTGAGATAGGTCAAAGCATAAATCTCCTCGCACGAAAGAAAGAGCACTATATTCCGCATTCGGTTGCTTAGCTGATTCTAAGTAAGCTTGTACTATCTCAGGATAGACTCGTTCTGGACGGGCAAATTGACGCTGTTCCAAAAAGTTACGAATTCCTAACTCATTAGCGACACCAAAATCGTAGATAAAGCGATCGAGGATTGGGGTACTGACCAGTTGGGCAAAGAAGCTACGTGTGTAGTTTTCTCCAAAATCAGAAAGTCCAGCCGGTGTAGTGAGAATCAAGGACTTGAACAACTCAGGACGAGCGATCGCTACTCGGATTGTAAAGGCCGCTGTCAAAGATGAAGCGATCACCGTAGTCGGTCCGTTGCAGGTGTTCTCTAAGAATTCAGGAATGGTGGTCAGGTAGTCATCAATCTGATAATTTCGGGTCAGATGGTCTGACCTTCCCCAACCAATTAAATCGGGTGCCAGAATGCGATATTCACTGGCAAAAGCGGGATAGACTTGAGACCACTCGTAAGCTGAGGAGCCACCTCCAAAGCCGTGCAGAAATACTAGTGTCGGCAGGGTTTCAGATGAACTTCCCTCTAGGAACCAAGGAGCCCCATCGGCTGTATAATAGACCATCTTGCCAAGACTAGTGGTCAGAGAAAGCTCGCTAAAACCAGGTAATTGAAACATAATATGTTAAAAGAAACGAATGTTGAGTGTTGATTCGGGCGCTCGGATAAGCTTGTCAATTCTTTAAATATAGTCTGACATTTCAGGTGGAAATATAATTTTCCAACAGCTTGCTGTACAAATTTGGACACTCTCGTATTATTAACTACAGTTTTAAAATTTGAATTTTTTCAGCGATTAAGACGGGTTTTTGAGAATAATTGGCTTCTATCTGTTTCTGAATCGATAAATCCCAGCCTAAATCGTAATCCCGCTCTAACTCAACTGCAATAAATGGACGTAGAGTCCCGTACACGATCGCTGTTTGTTCGTTATCAAGTTTAATTCTAGGCTTAAGTTGTACTACCAACAAATCTTCGCCGCCAAATACTTGTTCCTCATCAAGTTCAAATACTCCATAGCTTTTAAGATCTTCTAGCTCTCCTTTGATTGCTAAGGGCTTACCATAGTAAACCTCAGGACTACGAGTTAAATCCTCTGGGTCAGGTGAAAGCGTTAGGGAATCGGCAATAATTACAGGCTGGTTTTCATATTGAGTATAAAGGTTGGGGTCGAGATGTAAATCGTACTTCTGTTTAATATCAGTGAAACTCAATCGCTCTATTTTTCCACTAACTAAAACTTCGGGTGTTTTCTCCGTAGCAAATGTCAAAGGTGTTTGAGAGGTATCTATAACTAAAATACTGGCACCACTAAAAGCTCGATCTTTATCTAAAATTAAACCTTTTTCCCCTATTGTCTCGAGAACATCATTTCGAACTAATACGGATTTTCCCACAAAGAGGTCGATATTCTCGGTTATTGTAGCTACATCTACTAAACTGCTGCGGTCAATTTTTATTTCTGAACTATTGGAACAGGCTGAAAAAGTTACAATAATAAAGTAAGCGATCGCCAAAAACGATATTTTTTTAGCAGCTTTGATAGTTGAAGTTGAATAAGCTTTATCTAATGGCATAACGTCGATACATAGCAGCAACAAACATATACAGTCCATAGCAAATCAAACCAATACCAATTAAGCCTAACCACAGCCACCCAAAAGGTTTAGTAGCCAGCACTCGCAAAGCATTTTGTAATCCTCCAGCCAGCTCTGAATTACCAGAGAGAGCAGCTTGAATCAAGAAAATACCAGTTAAAACAAAAGCTATTCCTCTGGAAGCCACACCCAGTTTACCGATGCGTGTAGCCCATGTTTCTAATTGGTGGTGAATATCGTCCGACTCAAAATCACTTATGTATGAACCAGTGTAAGCTCCATAAACATAACCAAGACCGATTGTTGTGACAGTAATTCCCCCCAATAGAATCAACCATTCACCAACGGCTTGGTCAAATAATTGATTTACTAAGTCTTCCATGGTGTCGTCATATTCTCCTAATTCAAAAACTATATTGAGAGCAGAATAAGAAACACCCCCATAGCTCAAACCACTCATGATGTAACCGAGGCGTTGGAAAATACTCTTTAAACTCCAAGGATTAGAATGTCCTGACATAAGTATTGTCTGAAGTAATCTTCGCATTACATATCCTGTTAGAGCAATTGCTAATAAACAAACTAGCAACTTTCCCAATGGCTGCTTGGTAAGCCAAGTAAGGGTAAGATAGGTTCCCGATGCTTGTCGGTCAGAAACCACAGCAGCTTGAACTGCTAATAAGCCAATTAACAGGTACACAGTTCCTTTAGCAGCATACCCGATGAGAATATATTGTTTTAGCCAAGGATTAGCGCTTAAGCTTCCCTTTAGCCAACTCTTCGCTTTATTTGACCATTGACTAATCATTGATTATGAAATCGATTAATTTGTATCCCAACTACTGACTGGTTGAACATATCGAGGTTGTTCAGAATGAATTGGTGCGCTGCGGTGTTTCAGAAATCCACCCTGACGATTTTGAATCACAGCTTGAATTTCAGCAATAATCGATAACGCGATCGCCTCTGGATTATCTGCACCAAGATCCAATCCTACAGGACTATATAACTCCGATTCTAGTTGAGGAATAAAGCCTTCAGACTGTAAATCTAGAAGTAAACGGTTAGTTCTTTGCTTTGGACCAAGTATCCCCAGATATTTAACAGTCAGAGAACTTAATGTCTGTAGAAATTCTAGATCGTATAGATAATTATGACTCATCACTACGACTACAGTTTGTTTATTAAACTTGATTTGTGACTCAGTCAGCTCGGATAAACCAAAAACAACACGATCGCACTCATCAAAACGTTTTGCTGTCATCGTACGTCCTTGAGGATCGATGACGGTAACGTACCAGCCTAATTCTTTAGCAAAATGAACTACAGGAAGCACATCAAAACCAGCCCCGAAAATAATCAAGGAAGTTGGTGGTTGAATTACTTCCAAAAAAACTTCAACTATTTCCTCTGACAATCTATATACTTGCGACCGTGATTGTTGTTGTTGGAAAACAGATCTAGTATCTTGAGTAACAAGATCCTTTAGTTCAAAATTAGTAATAGTTGAAATAACGCTACCATCAGGATTTATTAAAATGCGATCAGTCGGGTTCGTCATAGCGTAATCGCTTGTTTCGACTGTGTTCGTACCTTCTACTCTAAATACAGTTGCGACTGCACCAGCTTGTCTAGTAGATAAACATTGGTCTATTAAACTCAGTACATTCGCTTGAGCGCTTTTTAATGGTTCGATGAGGATATAAGCCACCCCCTGACAACCCAAACCCAAACCCCAAATTAGATCGTCTTCAGAAGTAGTATCGTATTTAACTAGAGTAGAAATTCCTGTTTTGAGGACTTGTTGCGATCGCTCGACCACATCGCTTTCCAAGCAACCACCGCTAATTGTACCTACCTGTTGACCGTCTGAGGTAATTAACATTCTCGCCCCAGGACGACGATATGCCGAGCCTTCTACCTTAACGAGAGTTGCCAAAGCTGCCGTTTGTTCTGGTAGGAGTTGTTTCCAGACTTGAATAATCTCTTGTAATTCTTTCATGAGCTTTTGAGCCTACGCATAATATAAACTTAGCGATCGAGTTAAAAATATTCAATTTATAGGATTAATGGCTCTTTTTCAATTTGCCCCATTGATAAGTATCATTGACGACAACTACAACTAAGACAGCTAGGGCAATCTTTAAAATAGTTTTAAATGAGATATTTAGCTAAATATCTATTACTATTACAGACGGTTTACTGTCAAAAAATGATCGCATAGCCATATCTAACTGAATTAAAAAGCGATCGCCTTATTATTAATGAAGCAACCACCGACATTGTCATCAATATTCACTAAGATTAGAGAGAATTAACAATGTTGAATAATTACAAACAAACAATAACTAATTTTTTTAATCGTAGAACTAGCTATGATTATGAAGGAAAAGGTCATCCCGAAAATGCTAAAAGATTTTTAGACTTTGTGACCGTAAAACCAGGTCAAATTATCCTCGATCTATGTACGGGGACTGGTTTAGTAGCAATAACAGTGGCAAAAACTGTCGGACAGCAGGGTTCGGTGATTGGTGTGGATATGTCACCAGGAATGCTAACACAAGCAAAAACTAAAATTGAAGCCGAAGGAATTAAAAATCTGGAATTAATTGAAGCTGATGTAGAATCAGTTGATTTCAATAACGAACAATTTGATCGAATTTTTTGTTGTTCGGCACTGGTATATGTTAGCGATATTCCCACGCTACTTAACAAATGCTATCGTTGGCTAAAACCTGGCGGTTATTTGGCGTTTACTTCGTCTAACAAAGGTTCTCATTTATCCGAAGTCAGGGTTAGAGTTTGTAAGGATTTGTTTGACATCGATCTACCTCATATTATTAGACCTCTGTGGACTGCCGAAAAATGTACTAAACTCTTACAGGATTCTGGATTTCAAAATACTAAAATCGAAAAACACCTGTTTCGCAGAGAAAAAATAAACGATAATTATCGCTCTACGCAAATTGAAAATGAATTTTATCCTAGAGGCAATCCTTTATCAAATTTATCGCCAGTACAAAAACAACTGTTGCAGGTTGAATATATTAAGGCTGTTGATCACTTAATTGCAGAAACAGGAGTATGGCAAGAAGCAAACAATCTTTATGTTAAAGCTTGGAAATCAGCATGACTAAAAAAGCGATCGCAATTTGAATTTAATTGGTCAAGAGCGATCGCTCATAATCTGGAAAATTCAAGTTTTTTTAGATTTTTTAGATACTGCTGCAATATTTTTCTAAGCCTTTAAGAAATCTTCTACCTCTACTCGCGCTTGTTTGAGAATATTCCTTAAAATTCCTTCCCTGACTTCTCCATGATGGGGAATGGTGGTTCTTATATTAGTAGTTGAATTAATCCAAATTTCATGGTCTCCTTTTCCAGTACGATAAAATTCAAATCCTAACTTTCTCAATTTACGAGTTACCTCTCGATAAGAAAAACCTGCCAACCTACCCATTACACTTCAATAATTAAAGGATATTCAAATTGTTTGGGCATTGCCGATAGTGTCTCTTTAGATTTTGAGTTGCGATCAAGTTCTAAAAGAATACGAGCGAGATCTTCAGCTATAGCTACGGCTTCTTCAACTGTCTTTCCTTCTGCTACCAAACCTTGTATTTCATCGCTAGTAGCAACAAAGTATTCTTTTTGCTGTTCTTCAAATCTCTCGATCTTTAGTTTAACGATCGCTTTCATTATTTTTCGTTCTGATTAAAACTGAAAACTTAGTATGTTAATTATATCTATCGTCAACTACCAACACATATAAGTACCCATGTACTTCTATAGAAAAATATCGACAGAAATTATAGGCGCGATCGCCATTTGAATTTAATTGGTCAAGAGCCTTCTACCTTTACTAAAATTGCTAAAGCTGCCTTATGTTGATTTTTAAGCTGTTTCCAAGTAGCAATAATATCTTGTAATTCTTTCATAACAACTTATCGGGAGTAATAGGCAAATCACGAACCCGTTTACCAGTGGCATGATAGACAGCATTGGCTACGGCTGCTGCTACTCCAGTGGTGCTAATTTCACCTATGCCTCGCGCTCCTAAAGGATTAAAATGATAGTCGGGTTTTTCGACAAAAATAGCTTCAATTTGGGGAATATCTGCCTGAATCGGTACGTGGTAATCGGCTAAATTATGAATAATTACGCGACCAGAATGAGGATCGAGGAGTGTTTCTTCCATTAATGCCATGCCAATCCCAAAAATTACACCACCATAAATTTGACTGCGAGCGGTTTTTTGGTTGAGTACTCGTCCGATATCAAAAGCTCCCACCATACGAGTAACTCGAACTTGGTTGCGACGAGGATTAATCCGAACTTCAGCAAAATGCGCTCCAAAAGAATGAAAAGCAAATTTTTCGGAATCTGCACCTTCGTCTTCTACGACCCCTGGTTTAGTACGGGCTGCGATGGATTTATAGCGCGCTCCTCGATCTTGAGGTGATACTTCTGCTTCTACCAAGGGTAAGTGATGACGTTGTAAAATCTCTTGATAGGTTTCTCCGATATTAGGAGATTCAGCTACAAAAATACGTCCTTGTTCGGTAGTAATGTTTTCTACAGTGTAATTATGCAGTGGAGATTCAGAATCGGCGATCGCTATTTCAATTAATTTAAGACAAGCAGCCTCACAAGCTGAACGCACTGCGGGACTGACACTGCCTGCGGTTGAAGAACCACCAGATACCGAGGCTTTAGGCAATTTCGTATCGCCTAATTCAAATTTTACTCGCTCTATTGGTAAACCCAGAGTATCAGCAGCTATTTGGCTCATGATTGTATAGGTTCCCGTGCCGATGTCGTGAGTAGCGCTACCAACAATTACTTGACCATTAGCTAAAATTTGAGCTTTAGCAGCAGCAGGAAAGCGATAACCTGGATAGGTTGCTGTTGCCATCCCCCAACCAATTAGCTCGTCTCCATCTCCCATCGAACCAGGACGAGGATCGCGATTTTGCCAGCCAAAAGCATCAGCAGCGCGATGATAACACTCGATTAAATATTTGCTCGACCAAGGTTTATTGGACTGTGGATGTCGATCTGCATGATTAATGATGCGAAATTCTACGGGATCGATATCTGCTTTGTAAGCTAGTTCATCCATGGCTGATTCTAAAGCAAAAGTACCCGATGTTTCCCCAGGTCCTCGCATTGGTGTCGGCGTACTGACATTGACTCTTGCTATATTATGTTTGACCTCTAAATTGGGACAAGCATAAAGTAAAGTTGTAGTCATTCCACAAGGTTCTGCATGATCACCAATAAATGAGGTTTCGGTATCGGTAAGATGGCGAATTGCAGTTAGTTTTCCGGTATCATCTGCTCCTAATGTGATCTTTTGTATAGTGCGTGGACGATGTCCACAAGCAGAAAACATCTGCTGCCTGGTTAACATTAACCTCACAGGACGATTAACTTTACGAGCAGCGATCGCAGCTAATAAGGGATGAGTCCAGAAAAGTCCTTTGCAACCAAACCCTCCCCCGACAAAATGAGAAATTACCCGTACTTTTTCTTCAGGTAATCCTAATCCTTTAGCCAGCATTCCTCGCGTACCCATAACCCACTGAGTCGCATCATATACCGTCAATTCATCATCATGCCATTCGGCAGTAGTTGCCGAGGTTTCCATCGGATTATGATGTTCTAAGGGAGTTGTATAGGTTTCTTCAATAGTGACTGACGCTTGTTTTAGTCCGCCTGACACATCACCACGACTGGGTTGTAACTTTTCTCCCGCATCATATTTTTCTGACTGTTCTAAGGCTTGCTCAAGGTCGAATACTGGTTCTTCTATTTCGTAAGCTATCTTAGTTAGTGAAGCAGCTAGTCTTGCTTGTTCCAAAGTTTCAGCGATGACAATGCCAATATGTTGACCATCAAAATAAATGCGATCGCTCTGTAAAGGTAAAAACTTATCTCCTGGATAACCACTGCCAAAATCTCCATCTGCTAAAGCATTGATTTTTGGTGCATTCTGATGAGTCAGTATTGCTAATACTCCTGGTAATTCAGCTTCAGAAGTATCGATAGCTTTAATTCTTCCTTTAGCGATAGTACTCTGGATTAAATAGCCGTGAGCAATTCCTTCTAAGGGAAACTCTGCCGAATAACAAGCTTCTCCCGTAACTTTAAGTCTTCCGTCTACACGAGAAATGTCCTTTCCTGTTTGCTGTTGAATATTAGTTTTGTCTTGAGTACTGGTCATTAATCGATCTCCATTGTTGAGGCAGTTAATAATGCTTGTACCAGTGTCGATTTAGCTAAATCGATTTTAAAACTGTTATGGGGATAGGGTTGCGCCCCTTGTAATGCTGCTACTGCTGCTGCTGTAAAATTCTCTTCATTAGCAGCTACATTAACTAAAGCCGATTCTGCTGCAGCGGATCTCCAGGGTTTCGTTCCTACTCCTCCCATTGCCACTCTGGCATTGACGATCTTGTCCCCTTCGATTTCTATAGCTACTGCTGCGGAAACTAAAGCGTAAGCATAAGAATAGCGATCGCGTACTTTCAAGTAATGCGATCGCTTTGCCCAGGGTAAAGATGGTATTTCCACGGCTTCGATTAATTCCCCATGTTCTAAGGCTGTTTCCCGATGAGGAGTGTCTCCCGGAAGCAGATGAAAATCTTCAAAAGCAATACGTCGTTCCTCACCATTGGGTTGACGAGTCTGTACTACTGCCGCTAAAGCAGCCAAAGCAACACACATATCTGAGGGATGAGCAGCAATACAGCGATCGCTTGTACCAAAGATAGCGTGCATCCGATTAATTCCTTCAATAGCGGGACAACCCGAATTGGGCTGCCGTTTATTACAGGGATAAGAAACATCGTGAAAATAAGAACAGCGATTGCGCTGCATTAAATTTCCCCCTGTAGTTGCCATGTTACGTAACTGGGGGGATGCTCCTGCTAAAATTGCCTGGGATAATACCGGATAGCGATCGCGTACTGCCGAATGATAAGCAACCTGGGAATTGGTAGTGGAGGCACCAATACACAGCCCACCATCATTTTTAACGGCAATCTCTCCAGGAAGCCGGCGAATATCAATCAAGCGTTCTGGGGTTTCTACCCCTTCTTTCCACATATCCATAAAGTTTGTTCCCCCGGCAATAAACTTAGCCTGAGGATTTTCAGCGACTTGAGTAATAGCATCCGTGCGATCGCTTGCTCGTTCATAAGTAAAATGTTTCACGCAAGT
The DNA here is from genome assembly GCF_000332195.1 of Pleurocapsa sp. PCC 7319. NCBI lineage: Bacteria > Bacillati > Cyanobacteriota > Cyanophyceae > Pleurocapsales > Pleurocapsaceae > Pleurocapsa > Pleurocapsa sp. PCC 7319. The sequence continues at coordinate 3,856,394 of NZ_KB235922.1, read as the reverse complement.
ACCTCACTGTTGCCTTTTGCTTCTTTTATTGCCTCTAGGATGCCTAAATAAGCACCACAGCGACAAATATTACCACTCATCAATTCGCGAATTTCAGCATCAGTCTGTGCCTGTCCTTCTGCGATTAAACCTACAGCTGACATAATTTGTCCGGGAGTACAGTAACCACATTGAAATCCATCGTGTTTAATAAAAGCTTCCTGCACAGGATGTAACTTATTATCTTGGGCTAAACCTTCGATCGTCGTAATTTCTTCTCCTTGATGGGCTGCTGCTAAAGATAGACAAGAAACAACTCGCTGTCCTGCAATTAAAACTGTACAAGCACCGCACTGTCCATGATCACAACCTTTTTTCGTTCCTGTCAGGCCCAAATACTCACGTAATGTATCTAATAAAGTCACACAGGGTTCGAGCTGTAACTCGTGTTCTGTGCCATTAATATTTAACTTGACTGACATCGTGTTAGAAGAACTTACAGAAGCTGACTGTGTCTCTTGTAGTGGCATTTGGTCGAGTATCGAAAAGTGCCGGTTTGAGTTGGCATTGCTCATTTATTTATTCCTTGACTTTACTGAATATCTATTTCTGTTGAAAATTTTCTAACTGTTGCCACAACAGAAAATCAACATAATTGCCGAATATTTTAATCGAGCGACGACTGCGCTATGCAGACTCCTCAAGTTGAACGTCAAACTGAATCAAGACGGGATACTTTATTAGTTTAGTCTAGTATTAGATCTCAACCAATGTTTCTAACTAACAGTCTCTAAAATCTGTATTAGCAGAGCTTCCAGGTTCTGCGTTCCTTCATGACGAATACCAATAAAAAAAGTCGGAGTTCGCTCTACTCCATGTTCCATTCCACTATTAATATCTTCTTGTAAACGATCACGATGAATACAGTCGCTTAATTCTCTTAATACACGAGGAATATCAAGTTCTAAACTCACAGCATATTCGATTAAATTGCCATCTTCCAATGCTTCTTGGTTTTCAAACAGCATGGAGTGCATTTCCCAAAATTTACCCTGTGAGCCTGCTGCTTCTGCGGTTTCTGCTGCCTTGACTGACTGAGGATGAAGCTCCGGTTGAGGAAAGTGACGAAAGACAAAACAGAAGCGATCGCCTAATTGTCGTTGTAGTTTCTCAACAGTTGAGTATGCCTGTCCCGACTGAGAACATTGATAATCTCCATATTCCATTAAAACTATAGCGGTAGTAGAGTTTCCTAGAACATGGTCATTGGGTCGTAGCGGAGGAATTTCAGCCGGGTTGATTTGGATCATGGACAATTAACGTAATTTTTGTTGAAGTGTTATTAATAAGCCGTTTAATTCATCCTAAGGATATACAGGTTTTGATTTCGCCCCCTCATAGTTAGGAATTTTTAGCCAACTAAAGATAGGTATCAAACCTTAACTTTTGGCTAGGTGTAACTAGCACGGCATAAAGCGGCAAAGCCGCAGCTATTAGCTATTAGCTTTTTTGATCAATTAAATAGTAAAAAGTCCCATCAAATTTCTGATACTTCATTCATCATCGTTTCACAAGGAAGAAAAATTATAAAGTTAGTTTGTCTTGGTTGACTTGCTAACTGAATTTTGCCCCCCAAAAGTTCTACTAATTTCTTCACGAGAGCTAGTCCAATACCAGTACCGCCATATTGCCAAGGATCGTGGTTGGGAATTCGATAAAATTTGTCAAAAACTCGCTGTTGTTCAGAGAGAGGGATTTCTATACCTGTATTACTAACAGTAAGTTTAATTCCATCCTGCATTGGTTGAGCTGAAATGATAATCCTTTCTCCCGCAGGTGTATATTTACAAGCATTATTAAGTAATTCTGTTAAAGCTCGTTTAATTGTCGATACATCTGATTTAAACAGGGGCAAGCTTGGAAGTACGTCCACCAACAGCTCTTGGTTTTGAGTATTAATTCTTTCCTGGAAGGGTTCGATAATTTGCGGCAGCCATACCGACAGCTCGAGCCATTGCATTGTCATGGTTTCTTTCTTGGCATCGATGTAGCAGAGAGTTAGCAGATCATCAACTAGTTGATTTTGTCGTTGACAAGCAGAACGAAAAATATCCAATACTCTAGTAAATGTTGCAGATTTATTGCTACCTATCTCTTTTTCTAGCAGTGCCTCTAGAGTTTCTGAAGCTAGCTGAATACTGCTCATAGGAGTACGCAATTCATGAGAAATTGTTCTCAAGAAATCGTCTTTGATGATATTTAATTTGGCAAGTTCTTCAACTTGTATTTGAGACTGTTGATATAATCGAGCTTGTCTAATCGCGATCGCGCATTGATTGGCAACCTGTTCTACCAACATGATTTCTGATTGTTCAAACAGCTCTTCTTTGGGTCGGAGGAGCCAAAGATTCCCCAAAATACCTCGATCATCAAAAATGGGACAGACTAATCTAGTGGCTTGAATTTTGCGAGGACTAAGCTCAGGAACTTTCTCTACAAATTGAAGAGATTGTTTTTGTAGTAGTTGTTGATAAAGCTCAGGAAAATTAGCTACTTGTCTCACTGTTCCCTGGCAATTAGGGGATTCAATTGTATATTCGTAAGCAACAGTCGCCATGGAGCGATCGCTATTGTATAGCTCGATTTTACAGCGTTCTATCTTTAAAACTCGTCCTAGTTCTTGAGTAACTGTCTGCAATATTTGAGGTTCATCAAGGCTATCTCTTACCTTTTCGGTTACTTTGCGAATCAAAGTTTCAAACTTGACCGAACTTTGTAGTTTTGCTGTCCGCTGCTTGACTTTTTGCTCTAAGTAAGAATTAAGGCTCTGAACTTGTTCATAAAGTTCGGCTTGTTGTACGGCAATTCCTACCTGTGTAGATAGTTGTTTGAGTAATTCTACCTCCGCAGGTTGCCATTGACGAGACGATTCACAATGATGAGCAATCAAAAGTCCCCACAATTCTCCGTTAGCAAGAATTGGCACCACTAAATTGGCTTTAACTTCAAATGCATTGAGTACATCAGTATAACAAGGAGCTAAATTAGCTTCTAAAACATTCTCAATGATATGAATTCTTCCTTGCCGATATTTTTCAATATGCTCGGCAGCAAAACAAGGATCTTCAATCTTAAACCCAAAAACAGTTTGCGCTTGGTATCTGATCGATTCCACTACGACCACCCCACTCCAGTCAGGCTCAAAACGATAAATTAACACTCGATCTGTTTGCAAAAACTGTCTTACCTCAGCAACGGTTTGACTAAGAATGACTTCTAGATCTAATGACTGCCTAATTCGTAGGGCGATCGCTGTTAATAGATTTGCTTGTTCCTGGCTGAGAGCAAAAGTCTCTGAATTATTGTTGGCGTTGGAGTCAGGCAAAAATTATTTTTCCTGTAGACACTTTCAATTTTTTAAATATTAATGCAAATCTTAATGTTTTTTAAAGCTTTACCGTGTAATTTTAATTAATTGTTAAATTTACTGCTCAATTTACTCGATACAAATCTTAATTCATCATTAATCTGAGTATTTAGACTTACAAAAACTGATAGTTTTGTAAACAAATGTTAACAAAGTAGTACTAACAATTTCAGTCAGCAATATTTACAGGATGGTATGAACACAGAAGAACTTTTGAGACAATATCAAGTTGGAGTGAGAAACTTTCAACGAGTCGATCTTGCCCGAGTAATTCTTAGAAACACTAACCTAGCTAAAATTGACTTTAGCCAAGCAATATTGACTGAGGCTGACTTCACAGGAGCTAACTTAGAGGAAGCAAATTTTTATCAAGCCATTCTAGATCTGAGTAATTTAAGTCAAGCTAGATTAACCCGAGCGGATTTAAGATCTACTTCTTTGCAATCCGCATTGCTATATAAAGCTTCCTTAGGCAAGGCGCAGTTGCAAAAAGCTAATCTTAGCCAAGCCATTTTGAAAAGGACATTTTTACGGGATGCCAATCTCAGCCAAGCCATATTAATTAAAGCTAATCTCAGCCAAGCTAACTTAATTGGTGTCAATCTGACAGGTGCAGATTTGACTGAAGCAAATTTAGACAATACTTTTCTACAAGAAGCAAATTTGTTTCAAGCTTGTTTAGCAGGAATAGATTTAAAGCACACTATATTAACTGGAGCAATAATGCCAGATGGCAGTGTTTATCACAATTAATCTAACGGTGAATGAGAATTTGGTAAAGTCGATTACTGTCAGCAATAGTTACAGTGAAATCAAGGTCTTCGTATTGAAGCTTTTCTCCCTGTTGAGGTATTTTCTGCCACTGCTCTAACAAAAAGCCACCCAAGGTATTGTAATTGTCTGCTAAGGGAAGATCTAAATCTAGTTGTTCATTAACTTCCTCAAGATTCATTTGTGCCGAGACGAGGAATGTATTTTCATCTAATTCTTGGATAGCTTCAATCCCGGTTTCGGGATCACTGCCTGCATCACCAACAATCTCGGCAACTAAATCATGGAGGGTAATTAAACCAGAAGTTCCTCCAAATTCATCAATCACGATCACCATTTTTTGGTGCGATCGCTGCATCATTGGCAACAATTCGTTAAGGAAGGTGGATTCAGGAATAAAACTAACAGGTTTAATCCAGGGCTCAATGGTCGATTCATTTGATAATTGACCTTTAGCTAATGGCTCAGATAATTTTTTGTAATGAATAATTCCTTGAATATCGTCTAGAGAATCACCGATAACAGGGTACCCAGAGTAGCCTGTTTCGGCAACAGTTTGTAGTAGTTCTTCAAAGGTGGTGGTCAGGGACAGAAATTTAATATCGGTTCTGGGAATCATGACTTGTTCAGCAGTATCGTCATGAAAGTCAAAGACATTTTTGAGTAGTTGTCTTTCCTCCGCTTCTAAACCAATAGATTCTCGATCTGTAGCGATAATTAACTGTAATTCTTCTGAGGTAACTTTTTTGTACCATCCTTGTCCACTATATTCAACTCCCACTAGTTTCAAGAGTAAACGAGTTGATAGGTTTAAGATAGCCACAAAAGGGCGAAAAATACGAGCTATTACAACACTGGGAGGCCCAAAAAACCTAGCTAGTTTTTCGGGGTACATTAAAGCTACAGATTTGGGACAAAGTTCCCCGAGGACAATTTGTAAATATGCCAAGATAACAAAAGCTAGGGGGATTGCCAATGAATGGGCGATCGCTTTGGAAACAAAGGAAGGTAGAGACAAACGTTGGATTATAGCAACAATAGATACGGCCATCGTTTTCTCGCCTACCCACCCCAAAGCAAGACTGGAAAGAGTGATACCTAACTGGGTAGTAGATAAAAGGCGATCGATACTCCTTTGTAAAGACTGTACGGTTTGAGCTTGAATGTCACCCTCTCGAACCAGTTGACTAATACGAGAACGACGGACAGAAACAATCGAAAATTCCGCAGTAACGAAAAAAGCATTAATTGCAATTAGTAAAAAAACACCAACAAAGGTTAACAACAAATTTTGACCAACCATCGATTAACTAACGATGAGTAATAAATATTAGATGCCATCGCGTAACTTGCTTTTTGCTCATTTATTTTTAGAGTGAGTTAAATTGTATACCTTGGTTAAAATATCCTTTTCCTTAATGATTTTTAGACCTTTATGCTTTCCCCCCAAGGGTTTTTGGCTGCTGGTATCCTCAGAATTGATATCAGGTTGAGTTACCACTTTAAGAGCTTCTCGACCCATGAAATAGCCAACATAAGAGCTAGCTACCCCAGCCAGAAGCATCATCAGAAATAAAAATATGGTCAGCCAGAAGTTAACTCTTACTTTCATGCGATCGCAATTTTTTTTGAATGAATTTTGTCAAAGATACAAGACTTACTAATATAATGGTCTACTAGAGAAAAAAAATAAATACCCAGGGTTGGCCGAGCGGTTTAGGCAACAAACTCATAATTTGTGCTAGGCAGGTTCAACTCCTGCACCCTGGATACTAATCATGTATAAGATTAATTTTAGATCTATCGACAGTGATGACTCTTTCTTTAAAGTCAATAGCTAATGGCTAATAGCTAATTGCACTATAGCTTGGATTTTCTTTAAGGGAAGTATCATAGGGATTTTCCAGATCTCTAGTGTACATGCGCATTCCTGTTGCTGCTTGTTGCATCATCCCCTCTTGATATACTCGATCAACAGCTTTACCGTCGCTAGAAATATGCTGCTCGGGAAATCCTGTAAAACCGAAGATAGTGTTGAACTGACCCCAAATACTACTTTGTTTGAAAGCATTTTTGCCCTTGGTAAAATAGGCATCTTCAAACGCCTCATGAAGAGGCATCATTTCTGCTTGGGCTGGAAGTGAAAATAAGCTGGCAAGGGTTGATACTACTAAGATTTTGGATAATTTAGTTAATTTAGTAAACTTAATAGACATTACTTTATTGATGGATTAACTTCTGCTCAATCCTAGCTGATGATTTAGTGAAAGGACAGTCTAGAAGTATTATTTTCACTTCATAAATTATGAATACAGACCAGATTTCTATTTCTTCTCTAGCTACGGCTAATACTGATACTCTACGACAAGTTCTTTTAGATTTAATTGTCAAATATGCCTACGTCGAAGGAGATTTTGTTCTCTCTTCTGGGGCAAAAAGCGACTACTATATCAACTGCAAGCAAGTAACCCTTAGAGCCGAGGGGGCATTAGCATTAGGTCGCTTATTATTTCAACTATTGCCAGAAGATACGGCAGCAGTAGCAGGTCTTACTTTGGGGGCAGATCCCATGGTTTGTGCCGTGAGTGTTGTTTCTGCTTGGTCAAATAAACCTATTCCTGCTTTAATTATTCGTAAAAAACCCAAGGGACATGGAACGCAGGCTTATATAGAAGGACCATCTTTGACACCAGGAGCAAAGATAGTTGTCTTAGAAGATGTAGTTACTACAGGAGGTTCAGCTTTAACCGCAGTCGAAAGATTGCAGGATGCTGAATATCAAGTAATACAAATTCTCTCTTTAGTAGATCGAGAACAAGGAGGAAGTGAACTTTATCAGTCCAAAGGAATTGATTTTCAAGCTTTATTTTCGATCAAAGAAATTCAGCAACACTCAACTTAAAAATAATTTACTTTTCGTTATGTTGGGTGAGAATGTTATTGGTTAAGCTAGAGAGGTAATTATATGATACATACCTTAATTCCTATGGAATCTTCATCTCGCACTTCTAAACCAATAAACTGGTCAACAGTCATCATGTTTGCTTTGGGATTTTGGCTAAGCGCTAGTTTGGTCTTTGACTTGTTGGTTGTTCCTGGGATGTTAACCAGCGGCATGATGAGTGAGTCGGGTTTTGCTAGTGCTGCCTACATTATTTTTGGCACTTTTAATCATCTAGAACTATTGTGTGCTGCTACTGTTTTAGCCGGATGCTTGGTCTATCGTTACGGTTATCGGTTAACCAGTGAAATCAATTACAAGTCGATATTAACTGCAGCCATTTTATTGGTTATTTCTATTGCTTATACCTATATTTTGACTCCTCAAATGAGCAGTATGGGAATGTCATTAGATATGTTTGCCAATACAAGCTCTACTTCTGCCTCTATGACCGCCATGCATATAGTTTATTGGAGTTTAGAGGTAATTAAATTAGTTGCAGCTACTACTTTATTGCGCGGTTTCTATCGCAGTTCTTGTAGCCTGGCTTAATCTTTGACAATAGCTTTGTTAGCGTTGGGATATTAATCAAAACTAGAGAATTAAATAGTGCAGAAACAATTGAGTTATTGTTTCTGCACTATATTTTTTTTAATTTCATGTTGGCAAATCCACCAAAAGTAAATAGTTAAATTTATTAAGCCAACTAACTTCGTACCATCTTCTAACATGGCATGAATGCCACGACTGCTAATTGGCGTAATATCGATCGCACTAGAAAAGCCGAATAAACAAAAAGATAATAGTAAAGGGATATAGGGAGTGTGACGAATTGTGCTCCGAAATGCCCAAGCATAGAAAATCAAAACTACACCATACAGAGTATAGACGCTTAGTTTAACTAGCTTACACGTTCCAAAAAAGGCGCACATGATTAAGGTTAAACGAAAGCGATCGTCAAAGAAGAGTAGCAGCATGATCAGTGCGCTAACAAATAAAAAGATTTTGAAACGACGGTTGGCAGGAGGTAATAAAATAGCAGAAAATAAGCTGATGGCGATCGCAACACACCACATTATCTCCGAAATGCTGGTAAACCAGCCTAAATAGAACATCCCAACATAAAAAGGATCGCTAAAGAGACTTTCGATACCTGCGCCTTTACTTTTGATTTTGGCATAAATACTCAGCAGACTCAGAATCACAATAGTGATAATATTTAACCAAATTAGAATCGGGATACGGTTAAAATGCTGCTTTCCTTTATTTAACCAAAATTTAAATTGGGGAAAAGCATTGAATTTTTCTCTCATTAGTAGCAATCTAAAATTTTTGAACCTATTGAGGCAAACTGATATCATCTTCCATACTACATAAAAGCAGAAAGTAAAAATGGATGAAGGCAATCTTCTCTACGGAGGAGTTTTTGCCAATCACTAACTATGAATCTCAAACGGTTTGTTTCCTTGGTAATTAGCGTTGCTATTTTACTGTATATCTATGCTCAGATTGATGTTGTCAATCTCCTCCAAGTTTTTCAAAATTGCGATCGCTTAATGTTAGCCATCAGCTTAGGGATGGTTATTCCGATTACCCTGATTACCGCTTGGCGACTACAACAGTTAGTACCACAGCAAAGTTTAGGATTTCTAGAAGCTAACCGTCTAATTTTGGGAGCGAGTGTTCTCAATATGGTGTTACCGTCCAAGATGGGTGATATTGCCAAAGCATATTTTATGTGTGAACGCTCCAATTTGAGCGGGGGACTGGCTTTAGCAATTTCTATTTTTGAAAAAGCTTGTGATTTACTTTCTTTGTTGCTGTGGTGCGTTTTTGGCTTGATTTTATATCCTGCCAAAGATCCTCTATTTTGGACAATGACCTTAGGAGTAGCAACGGGATTGGCTTTAGGCTTGTTATTATTAAGCTCTCAACAATTTGCCGATTTATTTTTTAATTTAGCTATTAGTTTTGCCCCTAAGTCATTAAAAATTAAGCTACAGAAAATGCAAGTCTCCTGGCGAGAGATGTATAGCTATTTTTGGAGTAATAAACCGCAATTATTACTAATTAGCAGCACTTCAGTATTTATTTGGTTCTTGCATCTACTGCAAATTTGGCTGTTTATCTTGGCTTTAAAAGCTTTCACTCCCTTTATTATTAGTTTAGCCCTCTCTCCCCTATCAATATTGGCAGGATTGCTCCCTCTAACCTTTGCTGGAATAGGCACTCGCGATGCAGCGATCATCTATTTTTATCAAAATTACTTGAGTGATGCAACAGGAGCAGCTTTGGGTTTATTGTGTACTTCTCGCTATTTTATTCCTGCTTTAATTGGCTTACCTTTTTTGGGACAAATGCTTAGTGCAGCTAAAAAAATAAATGATTAGAGAAAACTCACGAGAGAACTGACGCTTCGCTTGTGGGTTTTCACCTTCTATAAAGTTTTGTAGTCTCTTTAAGCTACTGATTATATATGTTAATAAAATATTACAATAAACATCTCATAATAAGAGGTTACTTTGGCTATGTTATTAACTGTAAAAGCTTCTTTGAGTCCAGATCGTACTCTTAAATCTTCTTTCTTATTTAAAACCACTCCCCACGCAATAGGGTTTCATCATTAACCTAAAATTCATAATTTCAGTAATCCCAGTTTAACTAACTGCGGATTTTACCAAGCTCCTTCGAAGCTAAAGTAGCAAATAGCAAATAGCAAATATGACTCCGAAGTCGGTATAAAGCCTCTTACTCTAGGAAGAGGTAAAACTTGCTACTTGCTACTTGTTATCTGCTACTTGTGAATTGGCTAGTAATTACCTGAAGACCAGTGTATAGTCACCTTTTTCATCACTGACTAGCAACTCTTTACCTCTTTACAAAGAAATCAAATATCTTCAATCAGTGGGAATTTAATTGAGCTTCGCGCGCTATTCAATTCATTCAACACTAGTTGTCTGCTTTCCTATAATTAAACTTTTTTTTACTCCCAGCAGCAAAATTTGATTATGTCTCCTAAATTTAAACGTAGCGTAGCCATAATTATTGGTATCGATAACTATCAACATGGTATTCCAACTCTCAGAACAGCTGTTAACGATGCTAAAAAAATCTCTCAGATTCTGCATAACTACCATGGTTACAAAATTTGGGGATTATTAGACGAAAAAGCAACGTTAGCCAAATTTATACGTTTGATAGAAGAATCTTTACCAAACAAAATTCTAGAAAGCGATCGCCTGATTTTCTATTTTGCGGGACACGGTATTGCTCTTAACGGTGATGATGGACCTGAAGGGTTTTTGATTCCTCAAGATGCTCGAATGGGGGACACCAGTAGTTATTTACCAATGGTGCAACTGCAAAAGGCTTTGGATAAATTGCCCTGTCGTCATTTTCTAGGAATCCTTGATTGCTGTTTTGCCGGGGCATTTCGTTGGTCTAGCACTAGAAAGTTATTGGTTATCCCCGAGGTCATTCACCGACAACATTACGATCGCTTTATTGAAGCTTCTGCATGGCAAGTAATTACTTCTGCAGCTCACAATCAAACAGCATATGATAACCTAGCTTTAAAAGATGATCGTGGAGAAACCGACAGTCATCATTCTCCTTTTGCGGCAGCTTTAATTGAGGCTTTGCAGGGTGATGCGGATTCTAATCCTCCAGCAAAAAATGGAAAACCTGCAGGGGATGGAGTCATAACTGCCACGGAACTATACTTATATTTGCGCGATCGTGTAGAACTAGCCACCGAAGAAAATGGAACAAAACAAACCCCTGGTTTATTTCCCTTCAATAAACACGATCATGGAGAATACATTTTTCATACTCCTGGACATGAACTGAACTTACCTGATGCACCGCCCCTCGATGAAAGCCAAAATCCTTATCGTGGTTTAGAATCTTTTGACCAGGAACACCACAATCTATTCTTTGGTAGACAAGCTCTAACAGAAAAGTTATACCAGTTTTGCCAACAGCGACCATTAACAGTAGTTTTAGGGGCTTCGGGAACAGGTAAATCGAGCTTGGTCAAGGCGGGATTAATTACTTATATCCAGCAGTTAAAAACAACAGAAAACCGATGGCAAGTTTTGTCTCCTATGCGTCCTGGAGAATCTGCCTTCAAAGCGTTAAATAAAATATTGTCAGAACACAATTCATCTGGCTCCTCAATTCTTAGTCTGACTAGCAGGGAAAAAAAAGAGGTTTTGACAGGCAAAATTGATTATATACTGGCTGCGGACGTTCGAACTAAGTTGTTATTGGTAATTGACCAAACAGAAGAACTAGTTACTCTATGTCGAAATAGGAGAGAGCAAGATGAATTTTTCCTTCTGTTGGCTGAATGGTTAAAAAAATATCCTCAACAGTTGCATATTCTCTTCACTCTTCGCAGTGACTTTGAACCCCAATTTAGAACTCTGATTTTAAAGTCGTATTGGCAAAAAGCTAGATTTGTAGTGCCAACCATGACCAGAGAGGAATTAAGAGAAGCAATTGAAAAACCAGCAGCAGCACGGGTGATGTATTTTGAACCTTACTCATTGGTGGAGCAATTAATTGATGAAGTAGTTCAGATGCCAGGAGCTTTACCTTTACTTTCTTTTGCTTTAAGCGAGCTGTATATTAAGTATTTGCAGAAATTCCGTGCAGGAATTAGAGATAAGCGGGTAATTACTCAAGAAGACTATCAAGAGATAGGAGGAGTAGCATACAGTCTGACTCAAAGAGCCAACAACGAATATGAAAAGTTAGTCCAACAAGATTCAGCCCAAGCTCAAACTATTCGTAATGTATTGTTACGCATGATTGCTGTAGGTGGAGGAGAAATAGCTCGTCGCCGAGTACTTTTATCGGAACTAGAATATCCTGAACCAGAAAACGGACGGGTTAAAAAGATGATTTTGCACTTCTCTGCTGCACGTTTACTGGTAGAAGGGCAAGATACTGAGGGAAACTCCTATGTAGAACCAGCTCATGATGCTTTGGTTCGAGGATGGTCAAAGCTGTTGGTATGGAAACAGCAGGAGGAAGAAAGTTTACTCTTACTACGGCGGCTAACACCCATAGCAAAAGAATGGAAAAATTTAGAAGATGGAGAACAGCCTTCTGGGAACAAACCTGTGGATTATCTATGGCATGGCAATCCTTATCTTAATGTATTAAAAGAAAAACTTGAAACTAGTAAATACTGGTTTAACCAGATAGAAGCTGAGTTTGTGCAGCGTAGTCTTCAAAGAAAGCGCAATAATAGGCTTCGTTCAACTAGCTCAATTACGCTAGGAGCAATCTTACTTACTATCTTGGCTTATACCATCATACAAATCTTATCAGCATTCGATCAATTCCAATTTGGTCTAATCAAAGTATTACGAGCATTTCCTCCTGAAGATGTGCTGAATTTTACTGATACTGAAGAGAGACAGGATATTCCTGGAAGGATCGAAAAAAAATCACCTAATAATGATTGGAAGGCTCTCTTGGAAAAAGAGGAAGAAGAGAAAAAAGCATATGCTATGCTTCGCAAATATAAACGAGGAAAAGTATTGGCAATTGGACATGAGGGCATTTTAACCCAGAAAAAAAACGTACAAAAAGGATTTTTGTTAATAGTACTCAACCTTCTTAGTGGAATTAATGATGACAAGAATGATGACAAGAAAATCAAAATCTTAATTTCAAATGGACATTGTGAACATGTAACCAAAAATGGAGGCTGGGACAACAAAAAAATTTCAGAAGAGCAACTTAATAAATGGAATTATGAAATAGAAGAAATTTCTCAAGATATTAATCTTAATCAACTCAAAAAAGGTCGAATTTTGATAATTGCAAATGCCTGGGGGAATCTAAAAGATGCTGAAATTAATGCTATTAAAAAATTTGTTTCAGAGGGAGGGAAAATTATCGCTATTGGCACAGGATGGTCGTGGCAAAAATTTAGTCACAGCGATGATTTGAGAAAAAAGTTTGTCAAATTAAACGAATGCGTTAGAGATGGACAAGATCCTAGCGATATTGAAACATATCCTATGAATAAACTGTTAGTAGAATTTGGAGCTTATTTTACAGACGATAAAATAGAATTAGGGATTACATTAGGGAAGTGACTGTAAGACTCTGGTCTATTGAGCATCTCCATGTGGATAATTACGTAAATGTCTCAAAAATTGTGCCAAAGTGGCATTTGAACTATAAAAAACGTTTTGAATATCGCTAGGCGATTGCCCTCCGCCCTAAACAAAGGCTTAAGCTGCATATACTAGCTTCTTGCTCAATAGTCTCAACGGGTGGACCCCCCGCCTCGCTTCGCTTTTCGCGCTCCGCATCGCGAACCAGCAGAGCTGAGCGCCAATTAATCGAGAGGAGCGATCTAAGAAAGTTTAATTGTTTAATTTCTATATGAGACATTTACAATTAATAAGATTAGTTAGTGAGCTAACTAAATCTTATTTTGCCTTATTTTAAGTTGGTTGAGTTGATTGCCGATGAGTTTACCCAACTTATGAAAGTCTCCGACATACAAAAGTCGTAAAAAGTTTTGGACTTTAGCCTTGAAAATCAAAAAATAGCTATTTTTGACAATGTAAGGTTGTTGAGCATACCATTTTGCTTGGGCATACTTTTGAATTTTAGTAAAAATTGCCGATCTGGGCGGAGAATTTTTGTTTAATTTCCATTCTGGTTCTAAATTCAAAAACTGTTTTAAAACTAAACCAGTCCATAGCTGAGTATCATCGATGATGATTTTTCCTCCTACTTTTAACTTTTGATATGTATAGTACCAATCAATAAACGGTATAGGAAATGCATGAGAACCATCAATTAAAACTAAATCCATTTTGTTAATATTTAAAGATGGCAAAACCTTTTCCGAAAAATCTATTTTAAAATCTATTTTATCAGTATTTATTTGATGTCTTTGACAGTAACTCTTGATTCTGTCAACCTGTTTTTCACTAGGACAAATGCAAGTATGATGAGAAGATTTTATAGCAAAAAGTATTGTGCTAATTCCAGTACCTGTTTCTAAAGTTATGGAATCTTCATTAATATTATTATTAATAAAATAAAGGACTTCATCAGATAACTGCCATGAAGTCAGTTTACCTGGAGCTTCTTCATGTATCAAAGGAGGATTTTTCAATAATTCTTGTAATTTTTCCATGCCAAGTAATAGTTATAAATTTGACGCTATTGGTCATAAATAAAAGTATGTTAGCATTTAGTATGAGAGCTTAATATAAGTGAATACACGGAAATTTATTGAGTATTAATTAATCACACTCATCACTTTACAGCGCAAATCCACTCAATATTGTTCCAGGAGAGTCGGCAGAAATAAAGACGCTAAAGCTCTCAGAAGCTTTAGTATTGGGGTTATTAATGTCAATCTGCTTCCTGTAAAACTTTGATCTCAGCTATTAATTTGGCATTTTTAGGGATAACGCCAAGAATTCCCTTTTCTCCATAACCTAAATGGGGGCTAATAATTATTTTTCGATAGCCCTTTACTTTCATCCCTTGAACTGCATAAAAAATTCCTGGAACTAAATATTCCCGATCTATCCGTGTCCGATGTTTTAAAAAGCCATCATCATTAACCTTTATAGCAATACGAACTTTTATTATGACACTCATTACTCGTTACTCGTTACTCATTACTTACGAGCAATCAAATAAACTTGTCCTAACGTAATTTTGTACGGCTATAAATGTGGATCAATTGAATAAGATAAGCATTGATGCGGAACTTTTACCACATCACCTTTATTCAGGGTCAAGCGAATTGCGAGTATATAATATCGATGGCGTTGAACACGATTTCCAGTTCCTTCTGTTTCCTCAATTAGTTTGATTCCCTTTTTTAAGTTCATGCCAAAATTATTTGAGTTATTTTAGCGATCGCTAACTATTTGAGAAGTTAGCATTTTAGAATCTGATTGTAGGGGATCGATTGCGGAATATAGCCCCTCTTTTACTCGTTTACGAGATAAAACATTAACTACACTCCCACGAATAGAGATTTCTTTGCCTTGGCTCACTGCCATATCAATAAGCACTGATAACTAATAACTAAGCAAATAAAAAGCTAGTAGAAAATTTTTAATTCTACTAGCTGGTCATTGGAAAATCAATCTTTATTTTTCTTATCACATCATCATAGTACTAAAAGTATTATTCTTGATCATTACTAGGATCGCCACTAAAAGGTTGAACTCCTGTATTGGGATAGTCATCGTCAGTAGGTTCAAAAAGTCTTGCAACTCCGTTAACAAGATATTGAAATGTGTCTTGTATCCATGTAAAGATTTTCATGTTTTTTTACCTCTTTATTTAGCGACTATTTTAATCTAATAACTATTTAAATCTAACTCTAGATGCACCATTTATTCTCGAAATATTTATTAATTAATAATTGTTGTTTTCTTTTCTAGTTTTAGATTAGGCGAAAATTTTGAAGAACTTGTGAGCTTTTGGTAATAGTTATGACAGATGATAATTAAACCTTGCGGTTTGATTGGTTTGTAGGCTACAACGGTTAGTCACTAACAAATCAAGTTATTCGTCCTATGTCATCGCTACACTCATATTTATGTAGACTACGAATAGCAAGCATTGGTAGAAAATATCGACTATTTCTCAAACTTGGCATGGCTTCTGTTTGCTTGATTTTGCTGCAATCTTGTAACGTCTCTTCTGCCGTAAAGACTCCTCAGCGGCTAGCCAAACTTGTCAATCTCTCTCAGGAACCCCAAAAAATCCCTTCTAACGCTACAGACCAGAAATCAAATAATATCGAGGAGCGAGAATTATTTAACCAGCCGTCAGAATACGATCGGCAAAAATCCGACTTATTGACTGATACTGCAAAGCTACTGGCAGGAATGCGTATCAGTAACTACAGTCAGTTAGCTCAGGTAAAGAATTTAGCTGCCTGGTCTTCGCATATTGATTTTCTCAGCAATGCTTGGTCACAACTAGAATCTCAACATCTAGCGAAAATTCGTTATTGGCAACAAACCGAGCTATCTCCAATCATTGGCGATCGCACCACAGTTTTATACCCTTTTAGTCGTGCAGATTTTCTCCACACTTATACTTTATTTCCTCACAGTAAAGAATATATATTAATTGACTCATATCCTGTAGGAAATTTAGTTGATTTTGTCCAAGCTAAACCGCAGCAAATTCGACAAGAATTACAAAAAGCAAGAACTTATCTCTATCATATTCTATCGAATAATTCCTTACGTACTGAGGAAATTCACAATTTACAAACTATAGAAGCTCTACCTGCTTTATGTGTCTTGATAGCCAGAAGCAATAATCGCATTGTTAATATAGAGCATATTAGTCTTAACGAAGCAGGAATAATTATCCCTCAACAACCAGGAATGCTTACAGGAGTTAAAATAACTTTTCTTACTCCAGTTAACACTGAATTAAATTACTTATATTATTTTTCAAGCAATCTATCTAATCAAGAATTAGCTCAAAATCCAGAATTGAGTAAATTTATTGACAGTCGGCATAATATAGTTACTTATCTGAAATCAGCAGCTTATTTAATGCATTTTGATCGCTTCTCTAGCATTAAAGAATTAATCTTATCTCGAAGCAAATATTTATTACAGGATGATTCTGGGGTGCCATTAAGTGATTTTAATCCTCAAAACTGGAATTTTCATTTTTATGGAAAATATAGTAAACCAGCCGAGTTATTTGGCAATCAATATCAACCTGAATTATGGAAAGCATATAACTCTAAAAAACAAATTAAATCTCTTGATTTTGTCATTGGCAACCAATTATCTATTGACCACAACAATTTAATATTAATAATCAAGAAAAATAAAATAAGCAAGTAATAACTAATAATTAATAATCAAACTATAAATGAAAATTATCGGGTTGATGAGTGGAACTTCTGTTGATGGTATTGATGCCGTGTTAATAGAAGTTAGTGGTCAAGAAACAGATCTTAAAGTTGAGCTACTGGCAGGAGAAACTTTTGCTTATCCTGAAGAACTAAGGGCAAAAATACTGGCAGTGTGCAGTGGCAAGCCCATTTCCCTCGATAAGTTAGCTAGTTTAGATGATGCGATCGCTTTAAACTTTGCGCAGGCTGCCCAAAAGATCCAATCTCAGAAATCTCCAGCCAAATTAATTGGTTCTCATGGTCAAACTGTATATCATCGACCACCCTTAATAGAAGGAACTGATAAGAATTTAGGCTATAGCTTACAAATTGGTAGAGGAGAATTAATTGCTCATCTTACGGGAATCAAAACTATCAGTAACTTTCGGGCAGCAGATATCGCTGCTGGCGGAGAAGGTGCACCTATGGTACCAAAAGTAGACGCTTGTTTACTGTCTCATCCTACCAAAACTAGGGCAATTCAAAATATTGGTGGTATTGGTAACGTGGCATATTTACCACCAAACCAAGAATTAAATTGGCAGCAACAAATCCGTGGCTGGGATACAGGACCAGGAAATGCCTTATTGGATTTAGCAGTTGCTCGCTTAACAGATGGTAGGCAAACTTATGATCATAATGGTCAATGGGCAGCCCAGGGAACTCCTAATCAGCAATTAGTTGCTCAGTGGTTACAGCAGGATTTTTTTCAGCAGTCTCCACCGAAATCTACGGGACGAGAATTATTTGGTCAAGATTACCTAAATCAGTGTTGGCAAGATATGGAGCAAGCACAGCTTAATGATAGCGATCGCCTTGCTACCATTACAGAACTTACAATAGCCTCGATTGCCCATAGCTATGAGCAGTTTTTACCCCAGATGCCCGACGAAGTTTTACTGTGTGGTGGTGGTAGTAGAAATTTATATTTGAGACAACGCCTACAAGCTAAGTTAACATCGGCAAAGATTACTACTACCGATCGATCGGGAATTGATGGCAATTTCAAAGAGGCGATCGCTTTTGCTATATTGGCGTACTGGCGGGTTAATTCTATTGCTGGTAACTTACCTCAAGTTACAGGAGCAGCCAGAGCAATGCTACTAGGAGATATTCACGTACCGTAGATTACATAGATCAGAGCCAATGAAATATGAATTATAAATATATTAATTACCATATACAAATTATGAGGATAGGCTTGTGGCTCATAGTTTCTTATTAGAGTCGGGGTACTGGAATGTTGATGGTCATTGGTTAAAATCCAATTCTGCACTTGTTCCGCTCCAGGGAAATATTCAAATTAGCTGGAAGCGAGAAAACTGGTTTAAATTGACTACTAGTTTGACTTGTGATGATCAAACAGCGACCCAAATTATTTACGAATGTCGAGGCAACCTAAATTACGAAGAAAAATACTATACCTATGTTTCACAACACAGCCTTTTTGGGAATATTGAGGGAGAGGGGCGGCTCGGTTTTCAATCAATTATTCAGTATTACTGGTTTATGGGTACTGCCAAAAACTCTAGAGGGCTAGACTCTTATTACTGCATAGATCAAAATACATATCATTTCACCAGCAGTATTTTAGAAGGTCATAGTTTAAAAAGTACTATCGAAGCCACTCTCAAACGTTAATAGTATCTTGGAATTCAAAAGAGCTGATTTTAAATTTTCTCAAATTAGTTCTTATTGTATAAGTATGAATAAAGATCTTAATCACGGTCGATTACTTGCTAACCGTTACCAGCTATCTGATTTAGTGGGCGAAGGTGCTATGGGAAAAGTTTATCGTGCCAGGGACACTATCTTAGGTGGTGTTACCGTAGCAGTCAAATTTTTATCTCAAGCACTGCTAAATGATAATATGCGCGAGCGTTTCGAGCGCGAGGCAACAATTTCGGCACTATTGGGAGAAAAAAGTATTCATGTAGTTAGGGTCAAAGACTATGGTGTAGACAAAAATAATATACCTTTTTATGTGATGGAATTTCTTTCCGGAGCAAGCTTTAATGAAGTAATTCGCTTTAATCCTTTAACTTTGGACAGGTTTTTAACCTTAATTCGTCACGTTTGTTTGGGTTTAGAATCTGCTCATCAAGGTATTGATCTAAACGGAGAACTCTGTCGCATTATTCATCGCGATATCAAGCCTAGTAATATAATAGTAGTTCAAGATCCTACCCTGGGAGAAGTTGCTAAAATACTTGACTTTGGCATCGCCAAGTTAATCCAAGCCAGTGCCAACCAAACCCAATCTTTTATGGGGACTTTAGCTTATTGTTCTCCCGAACAAATGGAAGGACAAGAATTAGATAATCGTTCTGATATCTACAGCTTGGGAGTCATGATGTATGAGATGCTCACTATGGATATGCCTTTATTGCCTCAAAACTCTTCTTTCGGTGGATGGTATCAGGCACATCACAACTTCAAACCAGAGCCATTTAGCCATCAACTTCAGATCCCAGAAAAACTACAAACCTTAGTATTGCGCTGTCTAGCTAAAGCAAGAGAAGATAGACCTCAAAGCGTTAGAGAAATTTTAAATATTTTAGAGTCATTAGAATCATTAGAGTCAATACCGATTGATCACATCACAAATCCTAGCAATTTATTGATCCATGATGATCAGACACAAGTAGCTGTCGATAAAACTTTAAATACCGAATCTTCTATCACAGAAATATGTCTTCAAACGACCTGGCCTCAAAATAAGCCTTTGCGCAAAATTGTATTTGCGCAACTAATTTCTACTCCTTTAGGAGAAGCTCCCGTACTTTGTGTCATGTTAGACCAAGAGGATATTCACAATAGAATTGCGAGCATTTGCTATAACCAGTTTTTATACTTAAATTATCCACATCCAATGTTGCTCTGGATTACTCTGCTATACAATGCCGAACATGGTCCTAAATGGCTTTCATGTTACCTTGACCTTAAATCTAATAAAGGACAACAAATTAGTCGATCGCTCTCAGAACAGGGCAAATATCGTATTTTATTTTATGCTCTTAATCAATCCAGTCGTTGCCAACATGTAGCTAGTTCAGTAATTAATGCTCAGAATCGTAAGATGCTAGAGCAATGGGCTAATTTGAGTCAGGTAACAAGAAGTGTCGGTGATGTTACTTTAGCCAAAGAAATTTTAAAAACCGAACTCGAAAAGCTCAAAGACAAAATTTTATCCAAGGTAAAACAATCTAAATTAACAGATGCAAGTTCTGGCTAATAGAAAGATAAAATTTTTGTAAGGGCGAATCGCCGTTCGCCCCTATAAATATAAATATCCGCTATTGCATTCTATCTATGGTGCGATACTGAATGGCTTCTGCTAAATGATGACTTTGTAAGTGGCGATCGCCTGCTAAGTCAGCAATAGTCCGAGATACTTTTAACACCCGATCCATCGCTCTAGCAGATAAACCTAGTTTGCGTATTGCCCCTTCTAATAAATTGCGGCTGTCATCATCTAAGATACAAAATTCTCGCAGGTGGGGTGATCGCATTTCGGCGTTGCAGCTAATTCCGGTTTCCCCCTGAAAACGCTTTTCTGCTAGCTTTCGGGCAGTAACCACTCTTTCTCTCACGTCTTGAGAATCCTCTCCAAAAGTTTGTCTGGTCATTTCTTCTGGTTTAAGACGGTTAACCGCTACCTGCAAATCAATCCGATCCATTAACGGTCCAGATAATTTTGCCCAGTAATTTTCTCTTTGCCGAGGAGAACAGGTACAGTTTTGAATTGGATCGCCAAAATAACCACAGGGACAGGGATTTGTACTAGCAACCAAGGTGAACTGAGCCGGAAAAACTACCGATTGTCGAGTACGGGAAATCGTTACCTGACCGTCTTCAAGAGGTTGACGCAAATATTCCAGTACATTGCGTTTAAACTCTGTCAACTCATCCAAAAAAAGCAGACCTTTGTGGGCTAAGGAGATTTCACCAGGGCGTGGATAGCTACCACCTCCCACCAAAGAAGGACCAGATGCCGAATGATGAGGGCTACGAAACGGTCTTTCTGTAATTAATCGTCCTCGATCTTTGAGCAAACCAGCAACAGAATGAATCTGGGAAACTTCCAATGCTTCGGGGAAAGAAAGACTTGGTAAAATACCTGGAAGTCTTTTAGCCAGCATTGTTTTGCCACTACCAGGGGGACCAACAAATATTAGATTATGTCCTCCCGCTGCGGCAATTTCTAAGGCTCGTCTGGCGTGAACCTGACCTTTAACGTCCTTGAGATTAGGTATTGGCGGTCGAGATAGGCTGGATGGAAGTTGGTGTTCTACTGTGATGGGCTGATACTTATCTGGTTGATTGAGAAAGCTTGCTACTTGCTTGAGATTGTCAAATCCATATACTGCAATATCTTTGACAACTGCTGCTTCCTGAGCATTGCCGCGAGGCACAATTAATCCAGCAATTCCCATATTGGTAGCAGCGGCAGCAATTGGCAGTACTCCAGATACTGGTCTTAAAGTACCATCTAAAGAAACTTCACCATAAAACAAATAATCTCCTAACAACTGCGGATCTACCTGTTCTGATGCGGCTAAAATACCCATACTAATAGGCAAATCAAAGCATGGTCCTTCTTTACGTAAATCTGCGGGAGTGAGATTAATCACAATTTTACGTACTGGAAAGGCAAAATCAGCATTTTTGAGAGCAGCTTTAACTCTCTCTCTCGATTCTTGCACTGCCACATCCGGTAATCCCACAATGACAATCTTGGGCAGTCCACCAGAAACATCAACTTCTACACCTACCTTGATGGCATTAATACCTGCGATTGCTGCGCTCCAAACCCTTGCCAACATGAATTAATTAACTATTCATCCACCCCAGCCTATGCTTCCTCAATGTGATTAGCTAACCGAAAAATTACTAGTATTTGAGCGAGATAGATAATTCATTGGTTCTAGCTGATATTTTATTCTGGCTTTCGGGAACAATATAATTAATTGTTATGAAGAGCAAGCAATACTTTGAATAATACTAAATATATCTAATAGCTGGTACATCAGTTAGAGAACAATCACGAGCAGCCAAAACATATTCTGCTACATGGTTTTTGAGCGGTGCTGGTGTTGATAAAAGTTTCAACTGAATAAATGGTTAAAGTAACTTTAATTGATGCTAAGAGCAATATGGATCAACAATATAACCTAGATAAGACGATGGATAGTTTAGCTCAGTTACACCATGTGTTAGTAATTGAAGATCCCTCTTTTGAAAGGGAGATTCCCCTCGATGGTGCTACTTATTCTATTGGTCGCCATTCAAGTAATGATATTGTTCTTTCTTGTCAAAAAACTTCTCGTAATCACGCTACTTTACTTAGAAGAACAGATGCAAAAACGAATAAGTATTCTTATTGGATCTTAGATGGAGATTTGCAAGGGAATAGAAGTCGTAATGGAATTTATATCAATGGTAAGAAGAGCTTAGTTCATGAACTAAAACACGGAGATGTGATCCAATTTAGTGGAGATGCTCAGGCTAGATATCAAATCTCTATTAGCCAAGCAGATCAAAACTCCCCCGCTAATTATAAGAACGATAATGCTACCAGGCTGGAAGTAAGTAAAAATACTCTCACTAATAAAGATACAATTGTTGCTTCACCTCCAGAGGCTCTCCATACTGGCAAATCTTGGGAATCTTCACATCAAACTTCCCTTGGTGAATTGAGTTTTCAGCCAATTATCGAAATAGATTTATCAGGAAATATCACCTATATAAATTCGGCTGGTCTGATTCACTTTAAAGATATCTATCATCAAAAGCTCAACCATCCTTTATTTGAGAACCTAATTTTTGAATATCAAAATCAAGATAAAAATATTATCACTAGAGAAGTTAAGGTTGGCGATCGGGTTTTTCTGCAAAATGCTCACTATTTACCAGATAATCAAGCAATTATAAATTTCATAGTAGATATAACTCAGCAAAAGAATTTAGAAACTAAACTTGAACACAAAACAGCACTTTACAATAGCATAGTTCAACAAATCTCTGAAGGAATTATTATTGTTGATATAGCTACTAAAAAAATCATTGAAGTAAATTCTGCTTGTAGCGATTTGTTAGGATATTCTGCCACAGAAATGCTGCAAATGAATATATATGAGCTAAGTTGCGAATCGGAGAAACTGTCAGCAGTTTTACAGAGAGTTATCACTGAAAAAAATAGCTTTTGGGGAGAGTGCCTATTACGTCATCATAATAGCAATATAGTCAAAGCTCAGGTCAAAATTGACTCTATTAATTCTGGTTTAAGCGAAAAAATTTGTCTAGTCATACATGAACTGACTGAACGCCAACATCTTCCAGAAAATGCTAGCAATATCTTGGGGATTGACTTATCCAAGAGAGACGTATTTAATCAACAATTACTGACGGCGATCGCCAATGCTAGAAGAAGCGAAAAACTGTTAGCAGTGATGTTTTGTAATATTGATTTTCTACCTGATATTCGCGCTACGATTGGCATTCAGAAAAGTAACCAATTTTTAGCCAATTTAGGTCAAAGATTAAGTACCTGTTTGCGTTCTGGAGATACAGTGGTTCATTGGCAAGAAGGTAAGTTTGCTCTACTAATGCCTCAAATTAGTGGTGTAGAAGAAGTAGCCCGAATAAATCAACGAATTCAAAAATCTATCAAGCAATCTTTTAAAATTGGTGACACCTATGCTACCGCCAACACCACTATTGGTATTGCCATTTACCCTCAAGATGGCGCTAATGAAGAAATTCTCTTAGCTAATGCCAATACAGCACTAGATCGTGCTCACCAAAATAAAAGCAGTTATCAATTTTATGATGCTGCCATGAATACCCAGGCATTAGTATCCCTAGAATTAGAAGCTTTGCTGCAAAAAGCTCTAGAACGAGAAGAATTTAGGCTGTATTATCAACCCCAGATCAATATAGATACCGGAAAACTAGAAGCAATTGAGGCTTTATTACGTTGGGAACATCCAGAGTTAGGCTTAGTCGCTCCTAATAATTTTATTAAAGCAGCCGAGAAAACTAAACTTATTGTGCCGATTGGAGAATGGACAATCCGCACAGCCTGTAACCAGAATAAAGCATGGCAATCCCAGGGATTACCTGCATCAAAAATGACAGTGAGTTTATCTTCTGCTCAATTTCAACAGCCCGATTTAGTACAAAAAATTGGCGCAATATTGTCAGAAACCGGTTTAGAATCTAATTTATTAGAATTAGAAATTAGTGCAGACAGTTTGATTCAAAATATTGAACATAGTCAGCATCTTCTTCAGCAATTACATGCCTTAGGAATACATATTGCTGTTGATGATTTTACTGCTGGCTTTTCTTACCTGGAAAATCTTAAACAATTTCCTTTAAGTACTTTAAAAATAGATCGCTCTTTAGTTGAACAATTAACTGATAACCCTAAGGATGTGGCGATTATTGCAGCATTAATAGAATTAGGCAAAGGATTCAATCTTAGGGTAGTGGCTGAAGGAGTGGAAACCCAAGCACAAATTGATTTATTGCGTAGTTTAAATTGTCAACATATGCAAGGTTTTTGGTTTGGTCGACCTCTAGCTGCGGAAGAGGCAAGTAAATTACTTCCGTTTAATTATCACGACGACGAATCTAAACAAACTTTAGAACAAATGGTAGAAACTTTAGAACAAGAACCTTCCGATGTAAATGGTAATCAAAATTAATTCACATTAGGCGTTTTAGAGAGCTATTAGCTAAGGTTTAGATCGGATTTTACTTACCTCTTCTAATTTTCCCCAATCTCGAATAATAATTGTTCCGCCTCTTCGATAAATCACCGTTCCTGGCAATTTTTTAAACAAACGCACACATTCTTCGTAGGTAATACCAATACTGCGAGCAATTTGATAGTAGGGCAATTTTAGATTCAAACAATCTCCTTCTTTTGTTGTGTGAGTGCCATAGCGATCGCGATAATATTCAATTAATCTGACTAAACGCATTATTGCCCGTTCAGAAATTAGTCCGTGTACTGTATTGTGGAGTTGTTGTAGTCTTTGATTAAATACTTCTAGTATTCTTAAACTAATTTCTGGTGAGTGAGAGATCGCTTTTAATAAAGCTTCGCGGTTGATCGTTAATATTTGCGATTCTACTTGACAGATTACCGTTGCGGGGGACAATCCGTTGCCAAAAATAGCTGGTGCGGCAAAGAGTTCTCCTGCTGGAATGAGTCGCACGACTGTTTCTTTACCACTGTCAGCAATTTTTTTGATTTCCAGTCTACCCGTAATTAGAGCATGAAGTTGTTGCGGGATGTGATCGCCTTCTTGCATTACTATCTCATCTGATTGATATTCTCGAACACAACTATAGGGAATAAGACTTTCTAGTTGGGTGGAAACTAAATCTTTAAAGATGGAAATTTGTTTTAATTGAGCGATCGACGAGCAACCTTTGACAATCATTATTAATTCATGCAATCAAGCCCACTAAAGACTATTTAAACCGAGAATAGATTTCTCGATCAAATAAATCACGAATTTTCTTCGGTGATGTACCTACACTGACCCTTCGGGTACAGATGTAGGCTTCTCCAAATCCCGAAGGACAGAGAGAACTTGCTTCAAGGTACTATTAGTAGTAGATGCGACTATTACTGGATTCCCTTTACGCCGTTTTAAAGTTGGAAACACATCCAGTCCAACCCTCTTGGTATTTATTCCAGCCGAGATGTCTCGGTCTACCAAAAGTTGATATTCTTCATCCCAATATTCTCTGATGCTGCAATCGGTAAAAACAAATTCATCTTTGTACGGCAGCAATTGAGATGTGTATTGTGGATTAACAGGTATTACCAAAGCACCAGCTTTCTCGGCTTTGAACTTCAGTATGTTGAAAAACTGACCAAAGGCAGCATCAGCCCAAGACTTATTTAGTCCTGATTTAGCTGACTGTCCATTAGGTAAAAACTTACCCGTCTCATCAGTTTTAACTTTATTCCTCCGACTCAACCCAGCAAGATTGAGTTGTTCATGAAAGAAAACTTTTTTGCCAGTATTAAGGAGAGCCTGGGCAGTATTGTAGGCATGATCTTTTCTAGCTCTCGCTATTTGCTGATGTAGCTTGGCTTCGCGCTTCGCCAGCTTACGACGAGATTTACTACCTCGTTTTTTTGTAGATTTACGCGCCTGAATCTTGGCTAGTTTGCCTTGAGATTTCCGAAATGACTTAAGACTAGGTAATTTAACGCCTTCGCTCGTAGCCAAATAGTCATTTTCATGAAGAACAGCGTCCATGCCCAATGAGTTATCCCAAGTAGGAGTAATATCGGGCTGGAAATCAGGAACAGAATCGTCTTGTAATCTTAGGTTGATGTACCAACCATCGACTTTCTTGATTACCTGAGCTTGCTTTAATGTTGCACCATCAACCAGTTGTCTATGATGTCGCACCTTGACCATACCTATTTTTGGCAAATTAATATGCAGCCATTTACCACCAACAGAACAAGAATGAAGCTTTACCCCGCTCATAACCATCGATCTGAAACGTACGCTTATTTTGAATCTTGGTTTGCCCGAACGCTTACCGTTTTTGTCTCCCGATACGAAACGACTGAAAGCTAGTTTCACCCGTTTGCACACCTCTTGCAGAGTCTGTGAGGGAACAGAATTGAAGTCCAACAATTCACCACTCCAGCCAACAGAAACCAAATCTTTTTTGATTATTGGTAGCTGCTTTTTTTGCCCATAATATTCAGGTTTTTCTTTTAACTGTGGCAAATGACAGATTAATGGGCATCGGTCAGTGTAGCTACGATTCTTCGACCACCAATCAAACCTTTCTCTCAGTTGGCGGTTGTACCAGTACCGACAGATACGAAGCCAGTCATTAAGGACAAGCTTTTGTTCTGTAGTTGGTCTTAGTCGGTACTGGTAGTTGTATAGCAAAATTAGAGTTGTTTATTCTGATACACTGATATTAACATATTTATCTCCACCTATTCATGAAGAAAGATTTTGTATCAAGAGGGCGTTCTGTATCTGATTTAAAAGCTCATTTAGTTTTAACAACCAAATACAGACGTAAAGTTTTGACTGCGCCAATGATAGATAGGCTTCATGAAATCTGGGAATCTTTGTTGGATAAATTTGACGGCAAAATCGTTGAGTTCAACGCAGAGAGTGACCACGCACACTTGCTTTTTCAATACCACCCAGAAATACAATTAAGCAAACTGGTTAATAGCCTTAAAAGTATTTCTAGTCGTAAGCTGAGGCAAGAATTTTTACCAGAACTAGAGAAAACATACTATAAAAAGAAAGTGGTTTGGGATAGTAGCTACTTTCTCGCGTCATGTGGTGGAGTTACTATTTCAACACTGAGAAAATATATAGAAAATCAAGATTCTCCTATAGCTAGTCTATTACTGGCGATTCATCCCACACTCATTGCTGTCGTAATAGAGATGTGGGGCTTCTCGCCAACTAGCTAACTCTGGTTCGTTTTCTATATGATTAATATATAGCAATACGAACTTTTATTAGGACACTCATTACTCGTTACTCGTTACTCACCCTTCGGGAGGTGCCCTAAAGGACTTCCTTCGGTCGCGCATTCCCTTGCCTAGATAACGCTCCTGGGTAAACGCCTTACGTCGCCCTAAAGGACATTGTGCCCTTGTGGTATACCGCTCCGCATAACGCGGGGTCGCACCTTTACTTACGAGCAATCAAATAAATTTGTCCTAACGTAACTTTGTACGGATATATATCACTGTGTTCTGCAATTATCATCAATCAGGAGAAAAATATGACAGCTATCAAAAGTCGGGAAATTCGGTTAATCTCTCGTCCCGAGGGAATGCCCACGAAGGATAACTTTGACCTGGTTCAAACCGAACTAGAGCCACTACAAGATCGGCAGGTGCTGGTGCGTAACCTTTATATGTCGGTCGATCCATACATGCGCGGTCGTATGAATGAGGAAAAATCCTATATTCCGCCGTTTGAGTTAGGTGAGCCCCTTACAGGTGCAGCAGTAGGCGAAGTGATCGAGTCACGCACGCAAGATTTCCAACCAGGTGATATTGTTACATCTAACTTTGGTTGGCGAGAATACTTCATCGCTGCACCCCAGGATTTGCATCGAGTCGAGCAGGAAATTCAACCACTTTCGATTTACCTCGGTGCTTTAGGGTCAACTGGCATGACCGCTTGGGTAGGATTAAATTTAGTCGAGGTCAAGGCGGACGACATAGTTTTCATTTCGGGCGCGGCTGGGGCGGTTGGAAGTGTAGCTGGACAACTGGCAAAAATACGGGGATGTAAAGTTATAGGAACTGCTGGTTCATCGTCAAAGATTGAATATCTTAAGGAATACTGTGGATTTGATGAAGCTTTTAATTACAAAAGCGGTTCTGTCCTCGAAAAGCTAGAATCGGCTGCGCCAGATGGAATTGATGTCTACTTCGATAATGTAGGTGGCGAGATGCTCGAAGCTGCTCTTTCAGTTTTACGGACGCATGGTCGAATCATCGCCTGTGGCAGTATTGCAAGCTATAACGCGACCGAGCCACCGTCTGCACCGCATAATCTTCCTAATATGACTACCAAACGATTAACGATGAAAGGCTTAATTGTTAGTGATTGGCTCGATCACCAGAGTGAATTTGAACGGGAAGTGGGCGGTTATGTCCAAGCTGGTAAACTAAAAAGTAAAGAAACAGTGGTGACTGGGATTGACCAAGCTGTTAGCGCATTCATCGGTCTGTTTGAAGGCAAAAATATTGGCAAGATGGTGGTAAAGTTGAAATAGCCCTAGACGGTGAAAATTAGAGAGTCATACAAAACTTCAAATCAAGAATAAGCACAGTAACAATTGATTGCGGAAATCCTGAATATTTAGACTCAAAAATATCTAGCCCTGAGACTTTTAATGGTGATTTACCAAAAAGCTCTAAAGTTTATCCTAGTTCAACCAAGTAATAAATCGTATTGATATCTAGAGAAAAAACTCGATTTACTACTTGGTTTTTAACCCTACAAGTTATGCAAAAAAGATCTTTTTGTAATAATTATCTATACTTTTCTTAAAGGCAAGTCTACTAGATTTAAACATCAAAATAGTATCTGACTGCACCAGTTTTTTCATCGTTATCTATATGAGCTAATCCTTGCTTGAGAGCATTTTGTAATAAGCTTTCAACTTTTTCTATGGGTAATTCAGTTGCCAGCATTGCCTGTCCTACAGACAAAACATTATTTTGTGCTGCTGCTGCCTTAAGTAAAACTAACATGGGGTCAGTATCTTCCTTTTTGACCAAAGTTACCTTAGGAGCTTCTGCGTGGGATTTAACAGTAGCTTCATATAGAAGATATAGATTTCTCTCTCTGGTCATACCAGGGATAAGAAACAAATCAACAAATTGACCAATACCAAAAAAACCTAGGGTAAAAAAGTAGAGCAAACCACTTGTTACCTTACCCGTATAGAAACGATGGATGCCAAAAAATCCCAAAAAACCACAGGCCCATAAAATATAGGCAATTCCAGGATCAACCTCTTGTCTTTTCTGGTTCATGTTAAAAAATCAGATTAATGATATCTACTATATTTTTATTATAGGCATTGCGTTTTTAAATTATGCATGGTTATTACAATATTAAAAGATTAGCAATACCAACTAGTGAAAAAATAAAACTTACGTTTAATATGATTTAAAAAAGGTTGTTAATCAAAAACTGATAGAGAATAGCGGATAGTTAAAAGAGTTGAAATTAACAAGGCTAACTTGTATAAAGTGTAACTTTTTCTTTAGAGTGAAAATTAAACTTAACTACTTAAAATCTTGATTCAAATTCAATTAGTGCCCTGCTACCTTTGCTTTCAAAATTAGTTGAGCCCCTAATAACAAAATTATTATTGAGCCGATAGCGTAACCCAAACTGAGCAGGAATATCAACATTAAGAATTTTCAGTATCGAAAAAGAAAAATTATCAATTAAGTCAAAAGCAATCTCCCCTGCCAATCCATCACGACTACCATCATCTGGATTTTCTTCATCTTCAATAATTTGGGTCGGAAATAGACGTAATTCACCGATAGGAAAAGCGTTATTAAATTCAGAATTTAAACTACCAAACAGTGCTGAACCAGCTAGACTAGCTAATCCTAAGGTACTATTGCTATTGGCTAAGTTTTCCACGAATCCGCCCCCTAATAAGGCGACAATTTCTGCTTGGCTACGGGGAGGACTACTGGTCAGTTCAATTTTATTAGTAATTTGGCTCGTAAGTCCCTTAACTTTCGCCGAAACTCTGACAGTTTCTAAAGTTCCTATATTAGAGACATCAGGTCTTTCTGTGGGCAAAACCTCACTGGGAATATTTCTACCTGTAGTTTCTAGGGCCGAACCAACTAATAATACATCTAAAAAGGGATCGAGGAGATTGTTACTAGAAAAACGAGCCGTATTTTGATAGTCTCGTGATAAATTTAGCTGAGTAGTAAACAGATTAACTTGACCTCGTTGTAGATTGATTGTCCCTTCAGGACTAGGTTGTAGAAAAGTTCCATTGACATTTAAAGCTCCAGTAGCCAAAAAAGTAAAAATTGGTGGTTGGCTGATTTGAATATCTTCCCCTAATCTTAGTTTCAGGTTTTTGTACTGAGTGACTGCCGCGATTCCTTGATCGGTTTGACCGCTACGTCTACTGATGGCATTAATCTCCTGCGTTTTATTATTTACTACCTCATCCTCACCCGTAGGAGCTTCACTATCCAACAAAACAGTACCGTCAAAAAGAGTGAGATTTCCAGAAATATTTGGTTCAGTTGCTTTACCTAAAATCTTTAGTTTGCCTTTAATACCTCCATTATAAAGTTTGGGAATATCAACACTAATATCATTCAAATTAACTGTCAGAGGATCGGCTGCTACCCCATTAGTAAAAGGAATAGTACCCGCTGCTAAAATTTCACCTCCACCAAAGCTCCCTCGCAAACGATCAACACGAATATTATCGAGATCAAAAAAGACTTGACTATTGATATTAGTAAATGGATTCTTGGGTAAGCTTTTGGCGGTAATCGTGGCATTGGCAATTGTAGCCTTCCCCTGAGCTACTAGCTGCCGGGGAAAAGTTTGATTGGCTTCGAGAATACCAGAGATATCAAGGACAATTTCTCCTTTGCCATCCATCCACTTAAGTTCTCCTCCAGAAAAGATATCCAACAGAGCCAAGCCTCTGTCTTTGACGCTTAATTGTAGCTCTAAGCGATCGCTATCTGGTTTAACTTGGGCAAAAGGCAGTTGATAGGGAATATTACCTGTTATAGTAAGAGGCTCGGCATTTTCGGCAATAACACTACTGGCAGAGAAGTCTAAGCGAGCATCATTATAATTAAAGCTACCTTTAGTAGACTGAATTGAAGTTTGGTTGAGGGATGCATTGTCAATTCTAATTTCTCCTCTAGCTTGAGGATCGTCTTTCGAGCCGGCAATACTAGCAGTTGCATTAATTAATCCGCCGAAAGCAAAATCTGAGGGTAAGGAAAAGAGTTGCTCAATTAATTTAACTGGAACTTCTACTAGTCTAAATTGTCCCGATTGAGTTTCTCCGCCAAACGTACCTGTAAATAAAAGGGTAGAAGATGAATCTAGATTCTTATTTTTTTGAGGTTGAACAGTTGCATCTTGAAACTGAATCGAAACTGGCAACAGGGTTAATATTCCTTCTTTGAGATTGCCTCTAGCGATAATTTGTTGACTAATTAGATTCCCCCAACGCCACTGTTCCCCAAGAAATTCAAATTCTGAATTTAATCCCCTATCTAAAGAACCAGATACATTCACTTGACCATCAAAAGTTCCCCTTAAGTTTTTGATTGGTGGGATTAAAGCTGTTTGTCGCTGTTGCTCAACGGAGGTTAACCAAGCTTGAATTGCTGATAACAATTGCAACTGTTCCATAATTTGAGCATCTTTTAATCCCACATTAAATAGGGGTGGTTGATTTGGTGGCGTGGTGGACTGGTATAAATCCGCTGAATTTCCATAGTTGCGATCGCTAAAAATACGATTAAAGTCTGCCAATTCAAAAATTTGCAGAGCGATTAAAATATCTTGAACCTGCCCCCCTACAATGGAAACTTGGCCATCAACTTCGATATCGTCTGGTTTTTGAATTAAGTTACCTTCTAACTGATAAATACTATTTCTTTGCTTAAATGTCGCATCTTGAATAGCAAAGTAACCGTCGGCAAATTGAAAATTTCCTTGAAGACGATCACCCCTAATACTGGCAAAGGTAGGCGAATCGACGACCACATTTTCTCCTGAGGTTGCCAGAGTATTGAGATTAAAAACAAAGTCTCCAGAAAGCTGACCGTCTATAGGTTGAACGGCAACATTTTCTGGTACTTCAAAATCATCACTTTTGAGGGCAATGGTTTTCAGCAATTTCACAGGAATATTTTGCGTGGTAATTTCGACTATTTCTCGTTTGCCTATCCCCGTTACAGCAAGATCATCATGAGCGATCGCAAATGCTACTGGGGAGAAATTAGAATCTAGTACCAATTCGATCTTATCTTGAGACTTAGATCCCGAAACCGTATCTTTGCTGGAGGGAGAGAAAGCAGAAAACGTCAAAACTTCTTTTAATTCAAGCTTGGCTCCTTTTATGGGAGATACTTGTACCTTTCCTGCCAGTAAAGGGTCAAAATCGATATTTTCTACCCTAAAATTTCTTAAACCCAAGTCGCCATTTATTTCCATGGCAGATGGAACACCACTAATTTGTCCTGAAAAATCACCTCTACCTGAATAGTCAAGATTAGTTGCCCAGCTAGGAAGAGTTAAACGCAACTTTCTAATATCGATCCATTGTGCTTGGGAGACATCAAACTCAAAGTAGTCTACTGCTGCCAATTTATCGGGAATATCACTAAAAAATGACTCGTCTAGTTTAATATAACCCTGGGCATCTAAGTCATCACCCTTGGCTTGCAATACATCTAATCGTTTGCCATCCCATACTACTTCTGCTCCAAAGGACTGTTCCAAGAGATCGATTCCTTGGCTAAAGTTAACTTTACCTTTAGCAGCCACTGCCGTAGGACTTAGGTTATCTACCTTACCAGTTACCTCTAACTGTCCTCCTAATTCCCCGTTAAGTTCTAGATCGTCGGAATTAGGATCGGCAAAGAGACTTAAATCCACCCCTCGGGGAATTACTTGAGCTTTAAATTGACCATTGGCGATCGCTAATTCTTCTGCGGCAAAAACTCCTTCTGGCAGAGTTAAACTGCCATGTCCCTTAGCTTTAATCCCTTCAGGTGTAATATCATCTGTAGTTCCGGCTAACTTGATCTTGCCATTGACTAACCCAGCAAACTGATCGGGAGTAGTGGAACTCAATTCTTTTAGTTGGAGATCGATTCCTTGAGCATTTGCTGTCCAATTTTGCTCAACTATTTTTAAGTCATTTACTTTAACTTTGCCTTGTGCCAGGGCTAAATCTCCAAAACCATTAATCAAAGTTCGAGGTTGAGCATCATCAGGAATATTTCCCGTAAGATAAAAATCACCACTGAGATTGTCGTTAAATTCATCAGGCAAATCGGGAAACAAACGCTGTAATTTTAAATTCTTGGTTTTAGCATCTGCCTGCCAATGACCATCAGCTATTTTAATTTTGGGTATAGGTATCTTACCCCCTACAGTACTTAAATTTGCTTTACCACGAGCCTTAACTTGATTCAAATTACTCAGATCTTTGGTACCTGAGACATCAAACACACCATTAACCAAGCCTTTAGCAATAGTGGGAGCACTGCCCTTACCAAAAGGCAAACTGCCAAACTCTACCCCTGATGAGGTTAGCTTAGATGACCAAACACTATTACCATAATTAAGTTTATCTACCTGAACCATGCCATTACCTAAAGGAAAACGAGCCTCCCCAGCTCGTAAACGCAGGGTTGATAAGTCTCCAGCTTGGGCAGATAGTTGAGTTTGACCAGAAATCAAACCCAGATCTACAGGTAACTTGTTATTGTAGCTACGGGCGATCGCCTTCCCAGAAACATTGGTCGCCCAGATATTAAAAGCTAGATTTTGTAGTCCATCTAACTGGAGTTTTCCGTTTCCCTCAAATTTTCCTCCAGACCGAGGTAAGCTAGTAAATTGATTGACGGATAAGGTTGAACCCACTAATTCTAAATCAGCATCAATTTGCTTAAAATCCAACTTATCGATGCGACTAGAGCCAGTAGTAGCAAGATCTAACTTGATTAAAGGATTTTCCAACTCTCCTCGAACTGCTACATCTCCTCTTATTTTGCCTTTAAGTGGTACAGGAGCCTCTAATTCTAAAGCATCGAGGGCTTTGGTAAAGGTTACTGGTTTTACCTGAGCATTAATTTGATAATTTCCCGACTCAGCCAAATCAAGTGAACCAGAAGCTAGCCCCAATATTTCACCAAAATTAGTCCTTATCTTGTCAAGCTCAATTTTTGATCCCTGAAAGTGCATCTTGCCATTACTCTTACTGAAGGGTTGTACTAGTTCAGGAATTTGCAGACTAACATCGTCTAAGTCTAAGGAGCCATTTAACTCGGGGATCGGAGCATCAGTTAGAGTAACACCGAGCTTGCCGTTAATTTTGCCCTGCTCCAATTCAATTGGCAATGCTAGTAAATTACTTACTTCAGACGCTTCTAGCCGTCGCGCTACCAAAGTTAAATCAATTATGCCTGTCTCGTTATATCCTTGACCATCAACAGTAAATCTACCACCTTCAACTAATTTGGCAGTAGCATCAAACTTGATTGTTTGGTCATCATTAGTAGGACGGACAATCAGTTTATCCAATTTGGCCCTAACAGGGGGGTTTAATTGCTTTTGCTCGGAATTATAGGCAACTAATGTCAGATTACCTCGGTGAAGTCGAATTGACTGTACCTCAACTTGTATTCCTCCTCCTGAATCATCCTCTGAACCAAAATCGGTGGGAGTCCACAGTTTAGATTCGTCTTGCTCAATATAGACATCAGGTTTAATCAAAATAATGTCTATTTTAAGTTTGCGCTTACGTAAAAAGTAAAGTGGTGCCAAGTTTACCTTCACTTTTTTTACTTTGACAAAATCGGGATTATCAGTAGTAGCAGGTAGGGCGCTTCTGCCAAAACTCGCGCCGATGGGAGAGATTGCTTTTAGGTCTCCCAATTCTAAGGGGCGATGAAGATAATTCCCCGCTTCCTTTTCAATCAAAGGAATTAATTTGTGCTGTACAAACTGCCAACCATAAATTAAACCACCCCCAGCACTACCTAAAAGTAAAATAGCTATGATAAAAATTAATTTACGCCAACAACCTCCAGGAGCTATTATTGGCTTGCCTAAGCGAGCACTTTTTGAAGAGTTATCCCCAGGAATTACTTGACGCTCGCCTCTGGCGGTGGGCGAAGCCCAATCAGCTCTGCTGGTGCGCGGAGGGATATCGCCATTATTAGCTTGTCTATCTGAATTGTGATCAGAATCTTGGTTCATCTTAGGGTTATAGTCTGTGGCTGAAGATGCCAATAATACGAGCGAGAATTATTTCCAATCTAGCTCAGGTTTTTTTAGCTATGAATATTATGAATATAGAGGGTAAATTCAAGTAATTAGTTGCACATTATTAATTAATTTTTTTAAATCAAGAATTAAGTATAACCAATCATCGATTGTATCGCTTGTTTTAATCACGGTTCTAATTAACTAGATATATCTTGAATTATTATACTTAAGTAAAACTTATAAAAATGAAAATTAAGATTAGGGTAAAGCCCAACTCTAAGCAACAAAAAGTAGAGGAGTTAGAAGATGGTAGTTTGGTCATTCGTCTCAAATCTTTACCAATCAAAGGTAAGGCAAATCAAGAGTTAATTAAACTGCTAGCTGAGAGGTATCAGGTAAATAAGTTTCAAATAATCATTAAGTCTGGTTTGTCCAGTAGCAATAAGTTGATCGAAATCAACTAACTAGATATAAATGAAGTCATCTACCTGACGTGAATTCAAAGTCAGGAATTAGAACTTACAACTTATTACTTTTAGAGAGAGATACTATGTAAAATTAGTATGCACAAACTCAATTATCTGCTGATGAATTCGATGTTTATCTTGTGTTCCATCTAGAACAATCACTTTTTCCTTATATTCGCTAAATATCTGTTGATACTTCTCTCTGACTTTAGTTAATTTAGTCTTGGTTTCATATATTTCTTGTAGAGAACGTTCCTGTAACCTTGCTAAAGAAACTTCAATTGGAATATCAATATAAACTGTAATATCTGGATTAGGGAAGGAATCATTTAGCTTTTTAATAAATTCAAACTGTTCTACAGTATCACAGTTATATGCTAAAGAAGAGAAGTAGTATCTAGTGCTAATAACATGATAATTATTTTCTATTAATTTAAATACACCATCAATATCATTATATAAATGATCGTGACGATCAGCTGCAAATAGATAAGCCATTTGCCGATCAAATAAATTGCGATCGCGACTAAAAATAATTCTTTGTTTTAATGCCTGACGGATCAAATTGCCAATAATTCCGCTGGTAGGTTCAGAACTAATTACAGCTTGCTCCCCCACGGTCACAAAGTAATCTTTTAACAAATCAGCCTGAGTAGATTTGCCTGAACTATCAATTCCTTCAAAAACAATAAAAAGTTTTTTTTCCATGAGCGAGTATTAGTTATTAATTAAAAATTATTTGTTCCGAGTTTGATAAATTGAAAACTAAATTTTTAGGCAATTTAATTCCAGCTTATTCTGTAATCATGGTAATTTTTAAGTCCAGAAAATAAATGGTAAATTATAAAACTATTTGCTCATATTGACTTTCTGTACAAATAGAATCTAGTTTTTGATCCCAAGGATCGACGGGTAACTGTTGCAGAAAGGCAAAATCATACACAATGCCAATTGTGGTCATATTGGAGCCTTGAATAGAACTTAAAAGGCGATCGTAGAAACCTCCTCCATAACCTAAGCGATATCCTTGGCGATCGCAGGCAACAGTTGGCACCAGAATCAAATCAGCAGATTGAGGTCTAATCATGGGTGCATTTTCTTGAGGTTCTCTAATTCCATACTTACCTACGTTTAAATTTTGACCGGGTTGCCACAAATGCCAGATTAAGGACTTATCTACACAACGAGGAAAACCCCAGTTTTTATCGAAAGCAAATAGAGGAGTTAAATCAGCTTCTTGTTTGAAACTAAAATAAGCTAAAACTGTTTTAGCTTCCTTAAATACAGATAAGTCTTTTAGGCGATCGCCGATCAGATTGCTTTTTGTATGCCATTCCTCGGTAGAAAGAGACTGTCTCTGCTTTAGTATTGCTCGTCTCAATGCGAGTTTATCTAATTGCAACATGACTTGATAGACCAAATTATTGTTGAGATATAGCAATACTGACTTACATTAGGACACTTATTACTCATTACTTATTACTCATTACTTAAGAGCAATCACATAAGCTTGTCCTAATACAACTTTGTACGACTATAACTGCTTGACCATCTTGACATGAGTAATACCAGCTTCGCTAAATTTTTCTCCCACTTCTTCAAATCTTAATTGCTGATAAAGTGGGGCAATATATTCTTGTGCATGAACTATCGCTCGTAATTTATTCATTTGCGAGATAGCTTCTAAAGCTGTTTCCATTAATTTTCTACCAATACCCTGCTTTCTCGCTTCTGGAAGAACAGCCAGCCTCTCAATTTTGGCTGTTTGCCGATCAATTTCCCTGATTCTGGCAGTTCCCACGGCTCTATCATTTATAAAAGCTAATAAGTGAGTAGCATTTTGGTCTAAACCATCAAATTCTAATTCTGGTGCTACTCCCTGCTCTTCCTGGAATACTGTAGTTCTAATGTAAGAATTCAGGTACTAAATTGAGGGATTAAAGAAGGGCGATCGATAACACCGATAGTTGCCAATAAAGCTTGAGTGAAAAAATCCATCACAGAGCGACCCTGAAAACGGCAGGTTTGAATCACACTCAATAAATTAGCTGTATCTTGAAATCGTGTCATGCTGCGAGAACCACCACTTATTTTTCGTTTAGTGACTGCCAATCTTAAAGCACGTTCGGCGAGATTGTTATCAGGCGAAATTTCTGGATGGTCTAAGAAATACCACCATTGGTCTGCTTTTAATTTCAAATTCCGTAATAATTTACCAGCTTCATAACCTGCCTTCTCACTCCACTTACTCAAAGCTAAATTGATTTGAGTTTTTAATTGCGTAGTAGAATCGAGATATTGCTGCCGATGATTATTTTCACGCCATAATCGATGTTGTCGAAAAGCAGAATCCACAATTTCGGTCAAAGCTAGTCCCATTGATCCATTGTCAATTCCTGGTGTTTTCATGAGTCTTTGACAGTGACGACGTAAGTGAGCCTGACATTTTTGTTGTGCTGCGACCGGATAGCCATTGTACACGCTGAAATCATCGGAGATAATGATTCCCGAATACTGCGCGCCTAGTTGGTCTTCTATTTCTTTTCTCGAACGAGTATCCCCCGCTCGAAATAAGCAAAAATTCGGATTAGCAAACACCCACAACCATTCTTTTAATCCTCTTACTGACCAAGGTGTTTCATCAATATTTAAGGTTGGATGATTCTGATTAATCCATTCTTCTAGTTCACTAATGCTGGGCTTAATAGCTGCTGAAATTCTTTGGTTACTGGCAACTAAAGTTCCTAATCCAACTTCAATTTGACCTAACTCCCGCAATAGTTCCTGCTGCTTTTGATAGGGTAGATGCCCATAGTTTCCTAGCCATCCTAGTAATCCCTGTAACTTAATTCCCAAGTCTTGTCCTGGTACAATCTGATGAGACCATTGTGGCGATGTTATTTCTCCACAACACTGACATAGAGAGTGATGACGTTGATACTCAACTATTTCTATTGGTCTTTCTACTAATACTGCTGCTGAGTTGGTTTCAATCTTGATTGATTCTGCTGAGGCTAACAGTTCTCCACAACTCAAGCACTTTTCTGCTTTGAGTACTTCGCAGCGATCTACTCGCCCAAATCCTTTTCTTGTTTTCCCTTGATGTCCTAATTGCCCCCCGGGACTTTTTTTCGGTTTTTGAGACGATGACTTTTCTTTTCTTTCTGGTTTTTTGAGTAAATCTGATGATGGAGGCTTTGACGATATTTTACTGTCTAGGCTTCTGCTTATTTTTAGCTTCTCTATTTCTATTTTTAGCTGCTCGATGATTTCTTGTTGACTCAGTATGAGCTTCACCAGTTCCTTTTTTGACAACTGGTTGAGTTTTTCTAGTTCGTTTAACTCAGGTTCCTGGTTCATCTTACCGTTACATTACCCAGTTTTCTTAACGAGTGCAACCTTATCTCTCTTTTTAATACCTGAATCCTTACGTTCTAATGTTTTTAATTGTAGATATGTTTGCTTGATATTTTACGGTTTTTATCTGCAAGGAACACATAATATGGATTACCTTAACCTATAACCTATAACCTATAACCTATAACTCAAAACTTTTTTAGTATCCATCATTTCAAAATTGGCAGACTAGTAGTACTCTAACAAGTTTCTAAAATAGTTAAGTAGGTGGGTGTAATTAAATATAAAATGCCTACGGCAAGAGAATAGGGAACAGGGAATAGAGAAACAGCTTAATAGTATGGTTTTATAAATTATTCTGCCTACCTACTTATGTATTGCTTGACTGTATTGATATGAAATCTAATTTGATTGAGGCGTGGTTACAAGATGGATTAGTAATCGCTTCGAGATATCAGGAAAAAATCTCACAGGGGGGAATAAATTCTGCTAAAAGTCTCGGTGAACGAACTGGTGAAAAGGACTGGAGATTTCATTCTCGAATGTTTGAAGATGTCTCTCTAAACGGAGACGTTTCAATTCTAGACATTGGCTGTGGCAAAGCAGAGCTAATACCTTTTCTAAAAAACAACTATTCTAAAATCAAAATAGATCGCTATCTAGGAATCGATTTGGTTGACGAGTTTCTGCATTTGACAAGGGTTAATTATCCAGAACATGAATTTCAACAGATAAATTTTATTTCCGAGCATTTTCAGGTCAAACAAAAGTTCACGCTAGTTGTCGCTCAAGGAGTTTTGGTATCGCGAGTAAGTCATCATCTAGAATATGTGGAATATTTTATTAGAAAGATGGTTCGATGCTGTTCGGCTCACGTACTATTTAATGTGATTAGTGAAATCGATTTTTCATCACAGAACTATTTACACCATGAGCAGGTAGGCCACTCAACTTCTTTCTCCAAGATTGCCCTCAAATCAATTCTAGATAAAATTGAAAATACGAGCTATCGCATTCTGGAGTCACAAATTTTTCCCGATGCAACAGATATATTTGTTCATATCTTGATTGAATAATTTAGCGGTTCAATAACTGGCGATCGCCTTTTTTCAGTTCGAGAAGATAATCTTTTTAACCGTGTGGTTCGACCACAAGTAATCATATGACATAATTTAGACTAAGACGTTTTTTATTAACGTTGCGCTACGTAATTAATATTTTGATAAATAACATAGATATGTCAACTACTAAAAGAAAAGAAGCGAAAACCTACGTCAAATCTGGAAGAGGTAGGCCGCGATCGCCTGAAACCCGCGAGAAAATTCTTAAAGCAACTTATGAAATACTTAATGAAGTAGGATTTATGGACTTGACTATTGAAGGAGTCGCCGCGAAAGCAGGGGTAGGCAAACCAACTATTTATCGGCGTTGGAAAACAAAAGCAGCATTAGCAATGGATGCTTTTTTAGAATTCGTAACCCCGGAGATTGCATTTCCTGACAGTGGTAAAGCTAAAGAAGATTTTAGAAAGCAAATGCAGAAAATTGTTAA
Organism: Pleurocapsa sp. PCC 7319; assembly: GCF_000332195.1. Taxonomy (NCBI): domain Bacteria; kingdom Bacillati; phylum Cyanobacteriota; class Cyanophyceae; order Pleurocapsales; family Pleurocapsaceae; genus Pleurocapsa; species Pleurocapsa sp. PCC 7319. The sequence continues at coordinate 3,815,416 of NZ_KB235922.1, read as the reverse complement.
GCTGATGAATAGTCCTAAAGGTGAAGTATTAGCTAGTGTCATTGGTTGCGGACAATCTAATAACGAACTGATAGCTGCGTTTCGAGATAATTGGTTAATTCCCAGAAGAGAAGATGCCAAACGAATATTTCAAGGCGGGGTAGAGAGAGGAGAGCTGAGAAAAGATATCAATGCCGACGTGGCGATCGATGCTTTGTATAGTCCGCTATTTTATCGTTTATTGCTCAAGCATCAACCATTAACCAACGAATTCGTAGACGAGTTAATTGATGCTGTCATCGGAGGATTAGAAGATTAATTAGTTTGACTTGAGGTAAATTTAGCTAATCAGCGATCGCTAGCTTATTCTACTAAAATAATATTTAATAGAGTTCAGATACTTCTTAATTAGCTTGACTGACGCAATTACCAGCATCAATCGGAGTGCGAGGTTTATTCTGAGTTTGATAAGCGGTTAAAATAACATCTCCATTTTTGGTCAATTTAATGCCCCGTGCCGGAATTATATTTCCCTTAGCAGTGGGAATTGATTTTATTACTGATGTTCTAGCTTGGTTATCAGTTGCATTCTGTAACTGAGGATTAAACAATTCCTCGCCCAATACTATCTCCTCACGATTTAATGCCGATCCTGATGATGATCTAACTTCATGATCAGTAGTTTTATGCTGTAAATAAGGATTAAATAATTCTCCACCCAAAACTATCCCTTCAGAATCAAATGGCAAATCAGGCGCAGATGGAACACCACCTTTCCCTGTGACTAATAATTCGCTGCCTTCTGCTTTACTTTGGTCAGCAGCACAAGCTTGGGCAACAGTTTGCTCTGACTGAATGAAGTTACTTGATAATTCCGTTGCCCCCTGAATCGGATTCAGATCGGGAGTATTAATCGATACTGTACCCGTTAAACCAAACTCAGAACTAGCATCAATATCATTAGTAACGTTATCTGCTAATGCTTCTCTTTCTTCAATACCAAATAATGCCTGAGCACTAATACTAATATTACCTCCATCACCTTGTTCGGCAGTGGCAATGATATCACTATCTTGATTAGGAAACGCAACTATAAAATTAGTATCAATATTGACATTACCACCATTAGCTTCATTGGAAGCCTCTGCGGAAATTAGACTATTATTACTTAAAGTAATATCTTCAGTAACATTTAAAGTAATATTCCCACCATTACCAATAGGAGTAGATGCATCAATCCCTGCCATGTTGTCTAGATTGATTGAATTCGCATCAATTCTTAAGTTTCCCGCTTCTCCTGTGCCGATACTTGCCGTTTGGATTTGTGAATTATCGCTAATACTCAAGTTTCCTGTATTGATATCCACTTCGCCACTATTGCCAGTAGCATTCTCAGCAACATTAGCAAGTATAGAGCTGTCATTTAATAATTCAATGGAATCTGGGGCTTCAATTATTAAATTACCTGCATTACCTTCACCAAGAGTAGTAACAGAAATACTAGCATCATCGATAACAGATAATCTGACTGTGTTAATTTCCACATTGCCACCATTGCCAACAGCACCAACACCGAGAAGAGCAGAAATCCCACTGGATAGATTGATAGTTTCTCCATTAAGGGTACTTGTACCTGTGCCTTGAATTAAAGTATTTTCTTGGGCGTTGATGACAATATTGCCACCGTTGCCCATACCACTAATTCCAGCATCAACTGAAGCTCCATTAGTCAGCGATAAAGAATTAGTATTAATCGTAATATTTCCTCCATTACCTTGGGAAATTATTGAACTATTAGGATCGCTGACAACTTCGCTAGAAATACTACTAACAACCCCTAATGGAGAAATTTGTCCACTATTATCAACAATCTCGAAAAATCCTTGACCATCAAGATCAATTGTCTTAGCAGTAATCTCAATATCTCCCGCGTTTCCTATTCCCCCAATATTGGTACTGATATCACCGCCATTAGTAATTGATAATGAATCAGTATTAATCGTAATAGTTCCACCATTACCCTCAGCAACTATTCCATCATCAATTATGGTTGAGCCAAGAGTGCTAAGAGTCTCACTGGAAATACTACTTTGACTAGCTAATCGAGAAACTTGTCCACTATCATCAACGATTTCTTGAAATCTTCCTAGACCATCAATGTTAATTGTCTGAGCAGCAATATTAATATCCCCAGCATTGCCTCTGCCAAAGCTATCAGAGCTGACCGCACCGCCATTAGTCAGAGAAAGATTATTGGTAGAAATATTAACATCACCAGTATTCCCGGTGCCTGAACCAAATACGCTAGTAGTAATTTCACTATTAATTAATCTTGATGTTCCATCATCTCTTAATAATTCACCTTCCCCATTGATATTGATACTATCAATAACATCAATATTGATATTTCCACTATCACCAACCCCACTATTGATACTGGAAATTTGTGCGCCATTGGTCAAAGTCAAATTTCTGGCAATTATATTAGTTGTACCAGGAATTCCTGTTTGCTCTGCAACCCCGCTATCATTGTCTTGAAGGATTAGTAGACTATTTACAATACCACTTGTCTGATTTTGAAAAATACCATCAAAATTAATATCTTCAGTGGCTGTCAAAGTTATATTTCCTGAATTACCTAATCCATTGCTAAAACTAGTAATTGCGCCACCATCAACAAATGATATATTACGGGCATTTATATCTACATTGCCTGCATTGCCAACACCGAAATTACTATTGTTGATAGTAGTTGAACCGTTACTCTCAGTTGCATCTATGACAACATCTTCAGTTGCATTTATAATAATATCTCCAGCTTGAGCATTTGGAGTTCCCACATCATTAGCAATACCACCTGCAATAAAGCTATCAGAAGCAAGTTCAAAGTTTCTGGCATCAATCTTTACTGAACCACCTCCATCTGAAGCAACAAAAATTCTGGAAGAATTAGTTATGGACACATTTCCTCTGGCAACATTTTCAGGGAAACTGAAGCCACCATTATTGTCTAGTTCTATAGTTCCTGTGGCAGTGAGTCCGCCCAAATTAACTCTTGCCCCTGGTGCCAAAATTTGTCCACCATTCAAGGTAACATTGCCACCAATTAGAGAAATGCTTTCGCCTGCGTTAACTGTTAAAGCTCGATCATTATTGGAGGTAGAACGATTGATAATGTCTCCTGGATTATCCCGAAAACTTAAACCTATAGGCGCATTTATAGTTAGCAAAGGTGAATTATTTAAATCTGTTGCGCTAAACTCTCCATCCTCAAACAAAATACTGTCAGCACTAGTGCCATAAAAGGAACCGCCAACACTTAAACTGGCGTTTTCGCCAAAAATAATTCCTGCGGGGTTGACGAGAAACAAATTTGCACTTCCATTAGCACCTAAAATACCATCGATGTTAGAAATATTTCCTCCTGTTACTCGCGAAAAAATATTCTCGATCGCCTGCTCATTATTGAATAAGGCTGAACCACCATCGGGAACTGAAAAATCTTGGAAACTGTGAAACAAATTATTCCCCGCGCGATCGCCATCATTAATCGTAATATTATTCCCTTCAGCATCAACTGTAGTGTTAGTTGTACCATCTGGAACAACTTGTGCTGTAGCAGGATTTAAGGCGATTATGATTCCCAAAAGATAACAATTTAGGGAAATCAATAATAAAAGAGCCTGTTTCACGTCATATCTCCAAGTAAATCAAAGCTATCTTACAGGAAGATATGTCTAGGTATTATTACTATTTTTATAGTTTTAAGATTGTATAGCAGTTTGAATATTTAATTTACCTGATTGACGCAATTGTTTGAATTACTAGGCGATCGCGATCTACTTTGAGTTTGATAGGCAGTTAGAATTACATCTCCATTTTTGCTCAATATTACTCCCCGCGCAGGAACTATATTTCCCTGGACAGTGGGAATTGGTTTTATTGGCGATGAAGTAGAAGTATGATTGGGTTCTTGTTGTAGCTCAGGATTAAACAATTCTGCGCCTAAAACTACATCCTCTGGTTTTAATGTCAATTCTGATTCTGATGATGATCTCGAAGTATTATCAGCTTTACTTGATAAATCAGGATTAAACAATTCTCCACCCAAAACTATCCCTTCTGGATTCAAGGGTAATTTGGGTTCAGGTGGAATACCGCCTTTTCCCTTAACCGTGTGAGCGGAAAATCTCCATCCTCAACGAAGTAGGTTGGAGATGAGAGCGAACTATACAACGTAGAGGGTTGTCTGTTACAATCTTATCAGATTCGTTTTCTTCTGATAATGCTTCAAGCAGTAAAAGTAAGACTATATACCAGATAGATAAACTTCCTCTCGATGTTAGATTCTGGGATTGTCCAAACTGTGGTGAAAAGCACATAGACAGGGACATCAACGCAGCCAAAAACATTAGAGATGAAGCACTACGTTTATTAGCCTTGGGGCGCAAGGCTACTGCTCATGGAGGAACTGTCAGACTAAGGAGTGGACGTGAAAAATCCACGACTGAGCAAGTTCTAAGGAAGTGAGAATCCACCTGTTCTGAGGGCGTAAGCCTGGGGTCTCCCCACGCTGTTGACCGCCCGAAGCGACCGATAGGGAGCTAACTGGTGGAGTCGTCAAACTGATGATAATCCCGCTTGATATAGTTGTTGAATTTTAGAAATTAATTTATCAAAAACAGAAGCATTCTCTGAGTTTGTAGGATCGAGATTCTGCATTTCTGTCAGGAGTGAAGCTTCTTCTGTAGCAATATCATTATCACTATAAATTAAGGAGCTAACAGCTGATAGCAAATCATGGTAATCATCTGAACTAGGATTAGAGCCCAGATATTCTTTGAGTAACTCATAAACCTCGGCGGTCGAGGTAGCTTGATGACTATTCAATAAATCTTGTATTTCTACTGTAGACTCTAAATTTTTCTGCGCTGCTATTTTTTCTAAAAATTTTCTTTCTTCTGGTTGGACTTCTCCATCAATCCAAGCAACTGCCACCAGAATTTTGAATAAATCTTGATTGTTATTATTAGTTGATTGAGACATAGTATTTGTTTACTCAAATATGAATTATTAATTAATCATGATATCTTTAGACATTTACTGTAGCTAGACAGTCTGGTGAAGTAGATTACTTGATCTTATAAAAGAGCAGTAATACCCAAGAGCGAATAATCGGGTTTTCTTTGACAAAAGCAAAACAAATTCAAGAAAATATTGCTTTCTTCAAAATCTTAAATTTGCAGCTTTGAGTATGAATGCAGGAGGAAATAGCCTTGCTCAGAATTAATTTCGTTTCGTTCTGATTGATGAATGCCCAAAGATTTTGAACTTCAATCAAAACAATTTCCAACTTGGTGGTCATTTGCAGACATTTTCTCCGATAATATATACGAAATTAAATAGGAATAGAGATTTCCGACGCTTGATTATGAAAATTATTGATTCCAAGGGAAGGTTATTTGGCAAGGTTAGCATTCTCGACTTAGCTGCTGCTTGCGTAATCCTGTTCGTCGTTGTCGGTATTTTCTTTTTCCCTGGTACGCCCTTAACTAACAACATTGTTGCTCAGACTAAACTTAAGCCCATTGAAGTGAAGGTATTAGTTAGAGGATTAAGCGTGGCTAATTTTGATAATTTGGTTCAAGAATTTGAGCAAGAAAAAAAAGCTGATATTGTCATCCGCAATCAACCTGCAGGAAAAGTAGAAATAGTCTCTACTGAGCTTTTACCTCGAACAACTCCAGTACCTCAACCAGATGGAACAGTTAAGGCTTTGCCAGATCCTCGTCCTGAAGTGGCCATGATTAAAGATATTGTGATGACTGTAGGTAGTAGAGCCGAAGTTACTAATAGTGGTTTTGTTTTAGGAGGTAGCAAAAAGGTAAAAATTGGCTCATCAATCCAACTGCAAGGTAATGTTTATGACTTTAGCGGTACTGTAATTGCCATAGACACCAAAAAATCTTGATCATTTTCTCAACGAGAAAAAGTTCAGATTCAGATTATTGTAAGTTTAACAAGCCGAAAACTTTGTCAATCATAGATTTTAGTTCAAATTACATACTATTCAATAAAAAAAATTCTGAACTTCCAACTCCGAACTCCAAACTCCGAACTCCAAACTCCCCTTTATGCCCATTCGTATTCGCCAACATGTCAATCCCCTGAGTCGTAAGTTTCAGCAACCAATAGAAGTACCTATCTGGCAGGAAATTTATGCTAAAAGCGATCGCTCTATGCATCTCGATATTGGTTGTGCACGAGGTAGGTTTTTGCTAGAAATGGCACAACTTATTCCAGAAACTAATTTTCTAGGTATCGAGATTCGTCGTCCACTGGTGATGGAAGCCAATCGGCTCAAAGATGAATTAGGTCTGACTAATCTGCATTACCTGTTTGGTAACATCAATAGTTCAGCATCGGTGCTATTCCAGTCTTTACCAGCTAATACCTTAGAAACAATCTCCATTCAGTTTCCCGATCCTTGGTTCAAAAAAAGACATCATAAACGGCGGGTAGTCCAACCAGAGTTAGTTGACATCTTGGTTAATTATCTAGTCGAAGGAGGCAAAGTATTTTTACAATCGGATATCGAGCAAGTGGCACGGGAAATGCGAGATCGCTTTTCTGCTAATCCTTTACTAACTCAACTACATTCAGATACCTGGTTAGCTGATAATCCACTTCCAGTACCTACCGAAAGAGAGCTATATGTCCTGGGAGATAATTTACCTGTTTATCGAGTTTTGTTACAAAAGTCATAAAGGCGGCAAAGCCGCAGCTATCAGCCCTTCGGGTTCGACAGTTTGCTCAAGTCGGGGAACCCGCCCAACGCAACTGTCTCACTATCAGCTCTTAGCTATTTACTTAAGTAAACTTTAGAGCTAAAAGCTTTTTTGTTGATTAATTTTTATAACCAATCAATTCTAAATTCCGAATTCCGAATTCCGAATTCCGAACCCGAATTACTTTGTTTGTGCCAACCAATTAACTATTGCCAATGGTAGATTTACTCTTGCCCTATCCTGAGGATTAATACAGACATGATTGGTTTGGGCTTTAACTAGCACTTTGTCTAAATTAGTAGCGTTAAATATTTGATAGGCGATCGCAAATTCACTATCCTTAACTCGATTGACTACTAGGCTGACTCGTAGCAGATCGCCACAAAACATGGGACGGCGAAAATCTATTTCGGCATGGACAATCGGAAGGGCTATTGTCCCCTCGATTAACATCTGTTGTAAACCAATTCCTGCCACTGCCAAGGACTCTTCGTAAGCTTCGTGACAAATCTCCATTCCTCTAGCAAAATAAACTACTCCTGCTGCATCTGTATCCCCTAAATAAACTCTGCGTGAATAATTAAATGCCATTTTGCGCTAACTTGTTTAATAATTGCCTAAGATATTATTCATTATTTATCACCTCCTGTTCATGTTTCCCAGTTGTATCCCTCCTGAAGCTAGCAATTTAACCGAATCAACCTCGATCGCTCTCGCACAAAAGATTAAACTCGAATTTATCTCAACAACATTAACTGAGGATGGTATTGCAACTACCTATGTAAATCAAGGAAACGGTGGCACACCAATATTTTTAATTCACGGTTTTGACAGTTCTTTACTAGAGTTTCGTCGTTTATTGCCTTTACTCGCAGAAAAACAATCCACTTGGGCAGTAGATTTACTAGGATTTGGTTTTACTCAAAGAAATTTAGACATTCCTCTCAATCCCGAAAATATCAAAACTCACCTTTATTATTTTTGGAAAACCTTAATTAAGCAGCCTGTAATCTTAACTGGTGCATCTATGGGAGGTGCTACAGCAATTGATTTTGCATTAACTTATCCTGAGGCTGTAGAGAAACTCGTCTTAATTGATAGCGCTGGTTTAGCTAAACCACCGGCTATTGGCAAGTTTATGTTTCCACCGTTAGATTATTTCGCTACAGAATTTTTACGTAATCCTAAAGTTCGTCAAAATATTAGCCGTTCAGCCTATTTCGATAAAAGTTTTGCCAGTATAGATGCTCAAGATTGTGCTGCTATGCACTTGAAGTGCCCCAATTGGGATAAATCTTTAATTGCTTTTACCAAAAGTGGTGGATATGGTTCTTTTGCTAAGCAAATTTCAACTTTGCAACAGCCAACTTTAATATTGTGGGGTAAACAAGATAAAATCCTGGGGACTAAAGACGCAGCTAAATTTGCTCAGGGGATTCCCGATAATAAATTAGTATGGATTGAAAACTGCGGTCATGTACCTCATTTAGAAAAATCTCAGGCTACCGCTAATGAGATTATTAATTTTGTGAGCTAATTTGCAACTATGGTCACGTGATGGAATCCCGTTAGGTAATGCTAAAAATTTCTCCAGCCATTCTTGTTTACTGTGTCTGTATTCTTCAATCTCAACTTAGTTAGGAATAATTTTTTATTTTCAACTTTTACTAAAAATAGGTCTCAATTTCCTTTTTTCATCTTTAATAAACTTACTTGTAATCCAAATTAAGCAGAAAATTAGAAATTTGTATGTAGTGAATGAAACTTTTTTCACTATTGTTTTATGTTGATGAATACTGGGTGCTAGAATCCACTTGGACTTAGCAGATTCTCTTTTTCCTGGTCCTACAATCCGGAACTGACAAGGCCAAATATGATGAAACCAATATACATAAAATTCATTGAAAGAAAAAACAGGAGATGGCATAGGAAGTCTACATCCTATTAGATCTGCTATCTTCTCATTATAGCGAGCTCCATTCACTAATCCAAAAACATGAGGCGTTTCATAATACTCATTTTCCCATTTTTTCTTATCCTTTTGAGCCAATTCTTCCAGATCATCTGGTAGGATTCTTTTACCAGATAAAACTAAGGCATAATATCGAGCTTGAAGTTCAGCCATCAAGGGAATTCCTCCCTGATGAGGTCGAATAAAGCCTATTAAGGCTAACTCATCCTTTAAATGAGGATGAAACATTTGTAGGTAACAATCTCTAATATTTTCAATCTGATATTTTGAATCTAAAAAAGGGAGATCGAATTTAAATCCCGTACAGAGTAATATAGAATCAATTTGTTCTTTCCGTCCAGATTTGAATAAAACAGTAGACTCAGAAATTTCTTCAATACCACCAATATCTATTTCCATTCCCTTTGCTACTGCTTCAAAAATGCGTTCATTTTTTGTGACTATAGATCCAGGTTCATCTTTAGCTTTGACAATGTGTTCTGATAACAGTTTGATTGGCGCGTCTTTTGGAATATTAGGATTTTTTAAAGTATTAGACCATGTCCTTCTTACAGAAAATGCTTTCATTTGTGCCGATAGACTGTGCCACCATCTAGTTTGAACAACATCTGAGGCAAATTTTATATTTTTTCCGACATATTTTTTGATAAACACATGATATCTTCTCAGTGATAAAACAGTAGATCTTCTCAGTGATAAAACAGTAGATTTTGCTATTTCTGATATTTCAGTAACAACATCTGCGGCTGATTCTCCCATTCCCAAGCATAAAACTTTTTTATCACGGAACATTTCCGCGCCAAGTTGAGGATTCTTATATTTACTAGAGTGAAGTACTTTTCCTGGAAATGTATCAATACCTTTAATATTTGGTATGTTTGCCTTTTGAAATTGTCCCGAACAAATAGCTAAGTTATCAAAATGTTTGATATGGAATGATTTATCCTCTTTTTCAATGGTAAGATCAAATCCTTTATCTAATTTTTTTATATCTTTCACTAAACAATTAAATTGAATATATTTCTTAATGTCAAAATGGACAGCATATTTATCTAAATAATCTTTATACTCCTTTCTCGTCCAAAACCTTACCCTTTCGTCATATGGCATAAAGTCTGAAAACGCCATGAAGTAGTTAGATGCCGTCAGTTCTACAGAGTCATAGCAACCTGTATCAGAAAATACTCCACCAGTATCATCATTTTTTTCAAAGCAAATTACTTCGTGTCCTTCTTCCACAAGTTCTTTGATTGTTGTGAGTCCAGAAAGACCAGCTCCGATAATAGCAACTCGTTTTCTCGTATTCATAAATACAAATGTAGTATAGTTGTTTAAAAAAATATCTTCATTATCATATCAAACTTTGCTTTTCAGACTAATCTGTGACTTTCAGAATCAAGTAGAACTCTTGCAAATTGCAAAGATATATAGAATCTGCATCTTGATATATCTGCTGTACTTCAATTAATAGAGTTACAGAACTAGAAGTACGGCTTTACTAATACCAAATTGAATAGCTTTGACTACACATTGATCGTAAGGGCGCATTGCCATGCGCCCCTACACAAACAATCTGTTGTCTTTTAAATTTAAAACGGTATAACTACTTCCGTACCGAAACTGATGGTTTTATCGACGTTACTATTAATCGACTGGTAGAGAGCCGTACCACCACCTTTACTCATGGCATAAGCCAAACCTGGTCCGAAGAATGCTGCCTAAACTAGAAAGGTGACATCGCTAAATGGCTGGGCGTTACTCAAAACAATGGCAGTAGCAGCCAGACCGATAATGATGGTGTAGCAAACTTGAATTGCAGCGATCGCCGCAAACCAGGTAAGCCAGATAGAAATGTATCGCTGTCCCGTAGGAATGAGAGTCAGAATGACGGCTATCGGTGCTAAAAGTGAGTGTAGCAGTAGGACAATCTCGATAATCATATTGAAGATATCGATCATATTCCATAATAGGGAGGGTTTGAATTTTGTTGCTATTTTCATTTTCTCCCTACTGGCACTTGTTTCTCTCTATGTTTTTCTTCTCTACATTTTTGTTAGTCTAAACTACAGTTAAAAGCTATTAGTTACTACGCAGATAGTAAATCAAAGCTAAAAGCTTTTTAAAGTAATTATTCTCGGACAAATTGTTGTACACCGCGTGAATTGACACTATATTTGAGAACCCTAATGATAAAATACAACGCCAGAGGAGCAACCATTCCTGCACCTCTCTCAATAAACTCAAACCAACCGAAAAAAGCTCCAGAAAAGATAAATAGGGATTCTGTGGCAATTTTCCATCCGCAGACAAAGAACAATAAATAGGCGACCGGAGCAAACAAAACTGCAATACCAAGTACTATCTCAAACCAACCAATTACGGTTAAGGCAGCTTCTGTAGAACCGAAAAGTGCAGAAATTCCTGTCACATCGTATTGTTTGGCCAGACCCGCTTTGGCATCAAAAGCACCAAATGCACCGTGGCCGATTAAATATACTGCGATCGCAACTTGCAACAAAATTTTTAACCAGCGCCAATGTTCTCTGGTGAGAGTAGGTAGGTTTTTTACTCGATGAAACCAGCCGTGTTGCTTAACATCCCAAGTAATCATCAGGAAAGCCACCAAAGGAACACAGTAGTTGTAAGAACGCTCAAGCAACTCGCTTACAGGCTCACCAGCAAGGGGTCTCAGACAAGCGGTCATTAGTCCCCAAGCTGCCATAAACAGTAACAAAGCTTTTCGAGGGGCAAAAAGAGCTAAGATTCCGAGAACAATATCCATTACTCCGACTATAGGCATGATTCGCCAAGCTAGATTTTCTGGAATCCCCCACACCGCAAAGTAGGGCAACCATCCGGCTTTAGTAATTACGCCAAATGCACCGTGACCAATAAATTCTAAACATACTCCTAATCTGAGAAGCCACCAAATTTTTGATTCATTTGTGCTTAAAAAACTGGGCAATTTTGCAATATAACTCATTATGATTTTGTTGATTATGTCTATCTACGAATAACTAATAATTGCTGTACACTTTTGAGCTTAAAAGCTGGCAGCTTCTTGCCTGTAGCTGTCAGCTACTGGAAAAAGTAAAATTACTTGCTCCACAATTAGAGCCGTTGCTAACAGAGAAAACCTCAACCAAGGAATAAGGAATATTTTCCTGGCTGTACAGAGACAATTTATAGACATAAATTCCGCCAAGTTAATTGAGAATAATTCTTGAATATGATTTCAAATATTATCACATTTTATTAGTATTTCTTCTCAACTAATTTTAAAATCTCATAAAGAATTTCCAACTAAAATAATCGCCAGATAATTCTCTTTCGTTCTGATTGATTATTATCAAGGCTATGATAGTTATATTTTTGAGCGATGAAATGTCAGAGGATTTTTACATTAGATTCGATAAATATGAACACTGTGACAAATGAAATTTATCTAGATAATAGCAATAAGAAATTGAAACTAATATTAGAGTAATTAGTATTCATTTTGAATAATTTTAACCAATAATTGAGATTATACTCAGATAAATCCAGTGGATATGACTATCTGCCTATAGTTGTTTTGTCATGAAAAATATAATTGTTCCTCCGCGCTCTAAAGAATCCCAGAGGAACAATAGAAAACCACTTTAGTGGTGAGTAAAATATTTGGTCGTGGATAAGTTATAGGTGACACACGGGCAGGCGTAACCCCTCGTCTCCTTTATCTCTTATTGACTTCTCCTGAGCAGAGAATCAATTGCCATTACACTACCTGCACCAGTTATGGGAACTCCAAAAAAGGGGATTAGAATGATGGGAAAGGTAGCGATATTTTCAATTAAAGGAACGGATAGCAGAGTGAATGTTAAACCAGTACCAACTGCCAAAACAAAATCTAAAAGACTAAAAATGTGAAATGCAATGTATTTGTTCGTGCTTTCAGGGAGCATTAAAACAATCGGCACGAGAATACCAACAGCTAAGTCACCATAGCCAGCATTTAGCACAAACTGTTTAGGTAAAAGTTGTTGACTACCATAATACAAGAAAGCAAATCCTGCTAAAATACGCCATAAATGAAAAATTGTCAGATGTTTCGGGTGAATCGATGATATGTAAGCTCTAAAAGTTTCGTGCCGATAGTAAATTGTTAACAGAATACCAATTGCCGATATGACAAAGAAGGCAATACTAGGAAGGGGTAATTGAGAAAACCAACCCCAGTAACCGAGAAGAGAAACTGTTACTGCCCAGATGGTTAAAGTTAATACCAGTTTTCTTTCTATGCTTTCAAATTTGACCGAATTGGAAGTATGCATAATCATTCCTCAGATTTGTTGATAATGTTAGATTTCCAAGACTAAACATTCATGTAACCGCCATCGACAACAATGTCGGCAGCCGTCATATAAGAAGAATCATCACTAGCAAGAAATACCGCCGCTTTGGCAATTTCTTCTGGTCTGCCTTCTCTTCCTAAAGGAGTAATATTTTTCACATAATCAATAAATCCTTCAAAAGCTTCTGCGGGCAGATCTAACTTGCTTTGGAAATTGGTTCTGACAATTCCAGGACTTAAGGCATTAACTCGAATTTTACGAGGAGCTAATTCTGCGGCTAAGGAACGAGCTAAGGAACGAACTGCTGCTTTACTAGCAAAGTAAAGACTTCCCATTGGCGCACCTTTTTCATTGACCGCAGAGGCATTCAAAATAATACTTGAGTTTTCATTTAATAATCCCACCAGTTTTTGTACGGTAAAGAAAACTCCTTTGACATTGATATCAAACTGATTATCATAGAAAGCTTCGTCTACATCTTCTATTGCTGCAAAGTATCCAATTCCTGCATTAGCAAACAGAATATCAAGACTGCCAAACTCTTGTTTTACTTCTTTCGCCAAATTATCGAGATCTTTTAAAGAACGAACATCGGCACGAATAGAAGCCGCATTCTCTCCTAATTGAGCGATCGCAGTTGCTAATCTCTCTTCATTAATACCCGTAATAATAACCTTTGCGCCTTCAGCTAAATATTGTTTCGCAGTTTCAAAACCAATACCAGTAGTTCCACCAGTTATTAATGCGGTTTTTCCTTGAAGTCTAGCCATGATTCCTGAGTTTATTAGTAAGTTAATTATTTATTTGCTGTTGTTGTACTTAATCTAATGTATTTTGGAACGATCAGTCAAGAATAATAATCAGAGAAAAATCCTGGAAACAGACCTTATTCTGGAAATATTTGTATATTATCTTATCAAGTGTAATAATTTACTAAGTATTCTGGAATATTTAGTAAAAGATAAAAAGAGGAAATGATGGCTGGAGTCAAACAATTTAATCAAGAGGAAGTTTTAGACAAAGCAATGGAAGTTTTTTGGCAAAAAGGATATGAAGGGACTTCGATTCAAGATTTAACCAAAGCCACAGGACTGGGTAGAGGTAGCCTTTATGGTGCTTTTGGTGATAAAGAACAGTTGTTTATAACAGTTTTAGATCGTTATGGCGATAAATTTCAGGCTCAGATTGTAGAGCAGTTAAATAATCCAAACCCTTATCAAGCTATAGAAGGTATGTTTGAGGTCATGATCGAGCGGATGAGTAATCCCAATTATCCACGGGGTTGTCTGAATACGAATACTTCTGTTAGTTTTGGAGGTAAGTCTGAGATGATCGAACGAAAAATAGCCGAGCGTTTAGGGGGCTTGGAATCCTCTATTTATCTGGTACTGAGAAAAGCACAAGCAGAAGAAAAGCTCTCTTCAGAAAAAGATATTCGGGCATTAGCTAGGTTCTTGGTCGGTGTTTCTCAAGGTATGGCTGTTTTAAATAAAACTTTTGCCGATCCTTCTGTAATTCGAGATGTAGCCAAGGTAGCCCTTAGTTTTTGGGAACCAATAGAAAAATATAAAACTAATAGAGAAGCGAAGCCCCAGCCATAAGCTCTCAGCTATAAGCTCTTAGCTATAAGCCTTAAGCTGCAATCAGACAAGGTATTAGACCCCGACTAATTGTAGTTTCTACAAATTGGATTGATAGACGCTTCTTAACTGCAATTCTAAACAGCGTTGCTCTAATTTTTCGGACTCGGCAAGATTCCCTTGAGTACGATAACATTGGGCTGCTTGGCGAAAGTCTTGTTTTGCCTGGGGGTATTCTTCCAATTCTAAATTAATATTACCCCGATATTGATAGGCTTGAGCATCGTAAGGGTCGAGTTGCAATAGCCAATTACAATCTCTCAATGCTTCATCAAGTTTACCTTGACTAATTTTTTGTTGCACTTGTTGCAAAAAAACTTGATTAGTAACTCCTCCCGAAGCTGCTATTTTTTGCTGTTCAATTTGTCGAATACGGGCAATACAAAAACGACAACTTTCTTTATCCTGGCGTTCAAGATAGATTTTTCCTGCTTGTTTAAGATAGTCAATTGCTCGATCATATTCTTTAAGGCGAATGCAGATATTAGCCCTCAATTTATAAGCGCGATCGCAATTAGGATCGAGACTAAAAACTACTTGCAAGTCAATGATACTGCTTTGAATATTATTGATAGTCAAAAAAGCCATAGCCCGACTGAGATAAACTTTTATCTGCTGAGAATCCAGATTAAGACTTTGATTATAATCGGCGATCGCTTTTTCTGTTAGACCAGAATCGAAATAGGCTAAACCTCGACGATAGTAAGCTTCAGCTGATTGAGGATAATCAGCGATCGCTTGCGTAAAATCAGTAATTGCTGCTTCGTAATCGCCATTTTTAGCCTTAGTTATACCCTGCTGTATAAGTTTTTGTTCCATGGCACACAATTAACTCAATCATTCGTGTAGCTTAGATATTGCTACGCTGGTCGGAAATCATTCACGAGCCAAAAACTTCATCTTCTCTTCCTTTCCACCATTCACCTAGTTTGAGTAAATCTGCTTGAATATCTTCAAGTTGTTGCATATATTCTTGTGATGGGATTTGCTCTTTACGTTCTTGTAATTTTTTTAGTCTTAATTGTACCAACAGCCAGGGTTTAGATATTCCATCGGTGGCTTCGATATATTGAGCTAACTCTTTACTATCCATTTTGTAATTTAACTAAACATTAATTGATGGTACGTCATTGCTATTAGCTTAACGTGCATTACCAAAAAAAAATTGTTAGCTTCAAAACCCTGGCTATTAATCGAACTGATGTATTTTTAAAATTCTGATAAGTGAAAATTTGGAGGCCTTTATTCTTAGTCTAGAGATCATCGCTTATGCACAAAGGCGTATAGTTCGCCGCATGTAAGTCTTCAATATTAAGAACATAAGTATAGTAAACAGTTAAGTTACTTGATTTTAGTAATATAACTGTAACTTGGAAAACAAATCTAATGATGGAATCTAATGAAACCTCGAGAAAAAGAGCCTTTGCTCCGCTTCGCGTTGCAGCAGAACGTATCCTATCTATAGCACTGGATACTCAGATTCGTATTAACCAAGTTGAACGCTTAACCGAAGCAGGAAGAAGAAATTTGCTATTGCGATGTTTCATCGATCCAGTTAAAGGTATGCCCTCAAGCTTTATTCTGAAAAAAGTCGAAGCAGAAAAGTTTAATCCAGATGATGCCGAATCTCGGAACACAAGGCGTATATTTAATGATTGGGTAGGTTCTCAATTCCTAAACAGAGTATCTAATAATCACCAGCATAGCCCGTATTTTTATGGTGGCAATCGCCATTTGGGCTTAATTGTAATAGAAGACGTGCAGCATCATCATAGTTTAGTAGAGCCATTATTAGGAAATGATCGTGAGCGCGCAGAATCGGCATTACTTCAGTATGCAATTTGTCTTGGTCAACTACACCAAGATACTCTTGGTAGAGCAGCAGAATTTCACCAACTATACAAGACAGTTTCTCCTAATATGAAACCTGCTAAGGTTGGAGTCAATATTCCCAAGCATCAATTAAGACTAGAGAAATTAGGAATAGATCTTGAACCCAATTGTTTGAGCGACTTGGAAGCCATACACCAAACCGTAAGTAATCCTGATAAATTTCTAGCATATATTCACACCGATGCTTGCCCTGATAACGTTTTAAATACGGGTAAAGAGATGCGATTAATTGACTTTGAAACGAGTTTTTTTGGTCACTCTTTTCTTGATGCTGTTTTTGGTAGAATGATGTTTCCCAGTTGTTGGTGTTCCAAACGCTTGCCTAATGAGGTTGTACGACAAATGGAGAACACTTATAGGGAAATATTGATTCAACAATGTCCAACCGCAGAAGATGACAATATTTTTGAAACGGCATTAGTCCATAACTGTGGTTGGTGGCTTTTGTGTACAATCTCAGATTTTTTGGAAGATGCTTTAGTTGCGGACGTAGATTTTGGTATTTCCACTTTTCGCCAGCGTATTTTAGCTCGATTAGAAGCTTTTATTACCATCTCTCAGGAGTGCAACCAACTAAATGGTTTGCGTGGCACATTTAGTCAGCTTTTAGATTTACTGTATCAACGTTGGTCGGATGTTCCCGAGCTACCCTTTTATCCAGCATTCCAATCAAGAATCATAAATGATCAATAGCAAATTTGTGAGCTTCAAAACCCTAGCTATTACTCAAACTGATATATTTTTTAAAATTCTGAAAACCGTAAATCTGGAAGCCTCTATTTCTAGCCTAGAGAGAGTGATGTTGTTGAACAGAACTATTCTCCAGTTCCTTCTTGTTGCTGTTGCTCAAAATTATTTTTTTCTTGTCTTCTAAGTTTTTCTGCCGTAGTGGCATCGAAGGGATTAGGTGGTTCTCCGATACGGAACAAAACGGTGAATATATTATCAGATTGGGTGAAACCATCTTCAAATTGATATTCATTATTTGTCCAGCCTAAAGTTAAAGTGGGGTGATTATAGCTCTTACCCAAGCGTAATGAAGCATTTGCTCCATAACGAGAACGGCTCGTATTATTATTAATCGGCGTATAATATCCTGATAAATAAATGCGATCGCTCAAAGCAATTCCGAGATCTAGAAGCAACCGTTCTTCTAAGGAATTGGGTAATAGATCATCAAAATTATAATTTGCTCCTAAGGAAATTCTTTGCCATTTTGCTCTAGTGCCTAGCGTTACAGAACTAGCTCGGGAGGAAAGAATCACTTCTCTAAAGCGATTAGGGCGATCGATAGCGTAATTTACACCAGTGAAAAAGTTTAGTTGTGTTTGAGGATTAATAGTAACTTTTTTGTTTACATTGCCCCATAGCTGACTGTAATACTCTCGATCGGGATTTAAATAGCCAATTACCCCTTCTGTTCTTTATTCCACAAACTGTTCTTTGTTCCACCAAGAAAATAACAATTAAATAGCTCTGCTATATATTATCTTCAAATATATTCAATAAGATTCATCGTAAATTCATAAAATAACAACAAAATATCAGTCATTTCAACAATTTAATTTAAACAAAAAAATCCTTAGTCTTACTGAAGACAATGATGATAAAGGTAGGCAATCATAGCAATATAAATCAATTAAAAACAAATCAATATTGAATACAAAATTGCAAACGATTGTTCCCATGAAAATGTTAAATATATCTTCATTTAGTCGCCTTATTTTAGCCTCCAGTTTGTCGATTTTACCTATTGGTATTTCATCAACTGCTTATGCACAAGTTTCTGGTTCACAACAGGTTAAAGCTACAGTTAAAGGAGTACTGCAGATAACCGAGCCAAATGATGCTGCATTTGAGGCTGACTCTAGTCCAACTGCTTCACAATCTTTTACCGTAAATGTTCGCTCAAATCAAAAAGATGGTTACGAGATAAAAGTGTATTCTGCAAATGGTGGCAAATTAACCAATAGTGATGCTAACGCTAAGTTTGCTTACACTCTGAGTGCTAGCGGGGGAGCAGGAAATAACAAAACAAATGTAAAACCAAGCTCAGATTCAGCTTCTGCTAAAACTTTGTATAGTTCCAAAAATTTTAAAAACGAAAAGTGTTCTTTGTTAGCTGGTTGCGATCTCACAGTATCCCTAGATTATGATATCAGCGCTTTAGAATTACCCGCAGGTGATTATACAGATACTATTACTTACGAAGTTTCAGCTAAATGAAGTTAAGCAAACTAAATCTAAGTAAGTGGTTTACTTGGCCAATATTCCTAGGAACATCTTTACTTGCTGGTCAACCTGCCTTGGCTTCTTTCTTGTTTTATCTGACTCCAATGATTAGTAATTTATCACCTGTTGGTAAAGATGCTTCTGGAGCATTCCAAGTAGTTAATGCTAGTCAGGATGAGTCTGTAGCTGTTGAACTTTATCTGGCGAAACGAGAAGTAGGGATTAATGGCGAAGAAACCTATGTTAGAGAAATAGCAGAGGAAGACTTTTTGCTTTATCCACCCCAAACTTTCCTCAAACCAGGTGAAGCTCAAACTGTTCGAGTTAGTTGGTTAGGAGATCCTGAACCTAGTCATGAACTCGCCTATCGGCTGATTGCGGAACAAGTTCCTCTAGATACTGATTCCCAATCAACTAAATCTGATAATCAGCAGATTAATATTACTACTTTGGTACGTTATGCAGGTTCAATTTACATTACCCCTGAAGATGCACTTCCCAAGGTTATTTTAGAAAGTGCAGTACATCAAAAACGCGAGGGAGGAGGCGATCAATTAGTTCTGACTTTTAATAATCAAGGTACTGCCCATACACTATTACAGGATCTTACATTAACTATTAGCTCTAAAGAACAGCCAAGCAAAAGCGTTCAACTTATGCCAGAAGACCTCAAAGGCGTTAGTGGCGAGAATATATTGGCCGCTCATCAACGTCGTTTTCTCATTCCCTGGCCTTCTGAATTACCTGTGGGTGAAGTAGACGTAAGTTTTGACTATGAGTAATGAATGTCTGAATTCCAGTCTATAAGATAAATATTTTGATCTATCCTGGCAAACTCTCAGCAGAGTAATGATGTTGATACATTGTACATAATCCAATACTTTTCGTTTAATAAAAGTTAGCGGTAGGAGACAGGGAATAAGGACAATAAATTTTTCCCTAAGATCCAAAACCCTTTTGCTACGAGTATTTCTGAGCTATCCGCACAATATTGGGACTCAATATTACGCTAACGTAACGTGTTTTGAGATATTAACAAGGTCATCAGCAGACTTGAGGATTACACAGCGATGGATCTGATGACTTATTTTTTATGTATAAGTTTTACAGGGTATTGTTGACAGGGTTAATAGCTTCCCTATATGTATTAATCAATCCTAAGTCAGTTTTTGCCCAAAATCAGCATAATAGTACCAAAAAATCAGATGATCCTGATGTGCAGCAAATATTTGTGCCTTTTATTCTAAATAATCAGGAAAAAGGTCAAATTATCCTTTTTTTGTATCCTAATAACCAAATCAGCTTTCCAGCAACCTCTGTCATTCAACAGACAAAAGTACTTTTGCTTAAAGAATGGCAAGAAAAATTAGTAGCAACGGTTGATCAAGAAGGTAATCTTACTCTAGAAGCGTTTCAACAAATTGGGATTGAAGCAAAGTTTGACCAACGCAAATTAGAGTTACAAATTCAAATTCCCCCAGAAAAACTTCAAACTTCTGTTATTGCTTTATCGGGAGAACGTCTACCACCAGAAGCTGAAAAGGCGTTGCTTCCTAGTGATTTTAGTGGTTGGGTCAATTTTAGAGTTATAGAGGATATTTACTGGTCAGGAAATAGTAGTTCTAGTTTGGGACTACAACCCATTCAAATTGATTTTGATAGTGCTATGAATTATCGCGGATGGGTTTTAGAGAATAATTTTGCTTTAACAGGCAGTAATTGGGAACGCTACTATACTAGTCTAGTTAAAGATAATCCTCAAACATCTCTGCGTTATGTTTTGGGGGATTTTTATCTAACCACTAGGGGATGGCAACAAGGTGGTGAATTGGCAGGCATTGCTGTAGCAAAGAACTTTTCTCTTCAACCCTATCGAAATAATATTCCGATCGGAAAATATGAATTTTTGCTCAAAAACCAATCCCAAGTGGATGTGATTGTTAATGGAATTCTGACTCGGCAACTAAATTTACCAGCAGGAAGACATGATCTAAGGGATTTCAACCTCAGCACTGGAATTAACGACATTCAATTGATTATTGACGATGATTTGGGCAATACAGAAACTATTGAATTTTTAGTTCCCTTTGATTTTGCTACTCTTGCTCCTGGAGTTAATGAATTTGCTTATAGTTTTGGCTTTCCTGTTGATCAGATCAATGGAGGTCGTAGCTATGAGTTAGATAATCCTACTTTAGCTGTTTTTCATCGTTCTGGTATAACTAACAATTTTACTTTCGGCGGCTATGGACAAGCTGATCTTAGCAATCAACTTCTAGGTATAGAAGGAATATGGGCAACCTCTATAGGTAATTGGCAATTTGATACTGCCGTGAGTCATGCTACTGATTTGGGAATTGATTATGCAGTTAAACTTGATTACTTTTACCGTAGTGCTAATCAACAAGATACTTCAGAGAGAGAATTAGACCTGAGTTTAGAGTATCGAGGCAAAAATTTTATTGCTCCAGGAGAAGGAGATTTAAGCGATCGCGCAGGTTATGACATCTCTGCTAATTATCGCCAAAAACTCTTGGCAGATTTAGATGTAAATTTGGGATTTAACTATCGCCTCAATACAGAAGAATCAAATGCTGGAAATATTTCTTTAGGCTTGTCTAAACCATTGAACAATAGTATGAGGGGTAGCTTAGCCTTACAGAAAAAGTTGATTGGCGATGATGAACAAGATGATTTTGGCGTTCGGCTCAATTTGTCTTGGAGCCCCCCTCTCTCTAGTCATTCTATAACTTCTTCAACGGATACCATCACTGACACGAATCAAATTTTTTGGTCTTCTCGTAGCTCATATTTAAGTAATGGAATTACCACAACAGCAGCTTTGTTCAATTCACCTACAGGAAAAACTTTTAATGGCAGTCTTGAATATGGCCACTACCTAGGTAAAGTAGAACTCTCTCAAGATCTAGGATTGAATGACGATGATAGTACGATAGAAAATTCAAGTCGTTTACAATTAGAGACAGCACTGGTTTTTGCCGATGGACACTTTGGAATTACTCGACCTGTTAGAGATAGTTTTGCCTTAGTTGTTCCTCATCCTAATTTAAAAGGTCAAAGAATTGAATTAAATCCCTTTTTGGGAGGTTTTGAAGGACGAGTTACTAGTTTTAGTGGGGGGGTGGTTCCTAATCTACAATCATATCGAGTATCTGATGTCTGGGTTGAAGCCCTGGATTTGCCCTTGGGATATGATTTAGGAGCTCCTAACTATGCAATCTTACCGACCTATAAAAGCGGTACTTTGATCAAGATTGGGACTGATGCTACAGTTTTTATCAGAGGTTCTTTAGTTGATGCTAAAGGAGAACCTGTTAGTTTAAAGGTCATAGAAATAACATCTCTAGACGATCCCGATTGGCAGCCTGTAACTCTGTTTACTAATCGTGTTGGCAAGTTTGCTGCTGAAGGGTTCAAACCAGGTCGTTATCAAGGAAGTTTATTAGGTAAGGAAAAGAATAGTTTAGAATTTACTATTCCTGAAGAACAAACTGGTTTAAGTGATTTGGGGGTTTTACGTTTGGATTTTTAGTTTGAGGTTGGAGTGCTGACTCCAAGTGAACAATCTCACTCTTACCGTTCTGCTCCCTCTAAAGCTTTTATGAGCTAAGTAATTGCAGTATTTTTACTGGTTTAATTCAGTTAAGTTGCTCATTTTTCATTTTTTCTAGATCTGAGACTGATGCCAATTGACTTTCATCCATTAAACCCTCTTCTAAAACGATCGCTTGTTCCCAGACTCCAGAATGGAAATAAGCTAATCCTCTACGATATTATGCTTCAGTAGATTGAGGAGAATCGGCGATCGCTTGCGTAAAATCAGCAAATAAATCTAATGATGGAATCTGATATTTGGGATAATTATTTACTAAGAACTTTAACTAATACATAGATGCGGGCTTTTGTGACTGGTGGTACAGGTTTTGTTGGGGCTAATCTAGTCAGATTATTGTTGCAACAGGGATATGATGTGAGAGTTTTAGTACGGGATAATAGTTGCTTAGATAATCTTCAATCTTTGGAGGTGGAAATTGTTAAAGGGGATTTAAACGATCCTAATTTATTACAGCAGATGTCGGGATGCCAAGTATTGTTTCATGTTGCAGCTCAATATTCGCTCTGGCAAGCTGATAGTGAATTACTTTATCGTAGTAATGTCTTAGGCACACGTAATATTTTAAACTGCGCTCGTCGAGCAGGGATTGAACGTACTATTTATACTAGTTCTGTCGCTGCCATTGGGGTGGGAAAAAATGGTTTAGCGGTAGATGAAACCTATCAAAGCCCGGTAGAAAAGCTGGTGGGAGATTACAAAAAATCTAAATATTACGCCGAACAAGAAGCAAGAAAGGCAATTAATCAGGGACAAGATATAGTAATTGTTAATCCCAGCACTCCTATAGGTGCATTCGATCTCAAGCCCACCCCTACAGGTGAAATTATTCTGCGTTTCCTGAGGCGAAAAATGCCTTTTTATGTAGAGACAGGATTAAATTTGATTGATGTCCAAGATGTAGCTTGGGGACATATTCTGGCTTTAGAAAAAGGGCGAACAGGCGATCGCTATATTCTGGGTCATCAAAATCTCACTTTCAAACAATTACTACAAAAACTCGCGGCAATTACAGGATTACCAGCCCCTAAATATTCTATCCCCTACTGGATACCCTATACTGCGGCTTGGATCGAGGAAAAAATCTTGGCAAAACTGGGTAAAAAACCAACAATTGCTTTAGATGGAGTCCGAATGTCAAAGCAGAAGATGTTTTACGATGCGAGCAAAGCTGTTACAGAATTGGGTTTACCTCAATCTGACATTGATATTGCTTTGACCAAGGCAGTGGAATGGTTTACAAAAAGAATAAAAGATGAAGGATGAGGAATGAGGGATGAGCAGTAAAGCAGGAAATATATTTGAGCTTCCTGAACAACTACCATCAGAGGAGCTATTTGAAGCTTTGTTAGAACATGAAAAGATTTTGATTGAAAAGGTAGTCTCCTCAGGTCAAGTAACTCCAACTGGGGAATGGTACGACCAAGAGCGAGATGAGTGGTTAATTGTACTTCAGGGCGAGGGAGAACTTGGTTATGAAGACGGTTCTCGTATTAAGCTAAATCAAGGTGATTATCTATTTATTCCTGCCCGCCAAAAACATCGAGTTGAGTATACCAGTACTGAGCCCCCCTGTATTTGGCTCACGCTCTTTTTCTAAGTATATAGACAGAATTAATTACACAAATTATTTTTCTGTTCCCTATTGCCTGTTCCCTATCTCTGACTATGAATTTAATTTTGTCCATCTACTTAATTTATAAGTCTTCTAGATTTTGTAACAATAAAAAAGCTAAAATCATTGTTATAAAAATATTTCAGAGCATACAGGTCTTTATCTCCAAACAACTCTAATGAATTTTACTGACAAATTAAATCAGGCGATCGCAACTAATAATAGTTTATTAGTTGTTGGGCTCGATGCAAACCCAGAAATGATCTCTTCTAAATATTTTCAGGGAGACGAAGAGAGTTTAATTGAGCAGATTGAAGCTTTGTTATTGCGAATAATTGCAGCAACTAGCGATCGCGTCTGTGCCTACAAGCCAACTTTGGGATTTTATCAAGCGTTGGGTGGCAAAGGTTTGCAGTTATTAGAGCGTATTTTACCCGCTATCCCCAAGTCAATTCCGATTATTCTGGATGCCAAACACGGCGATTTAAACACCAGTACTGTTTTGGCGAAAACTATTTTTGAGCAGTGGCAAGTTGATGCTGTTACTCTTACTCCCTACGCAGGACAAGATCATGCTGCACCTTTTTTAGTTTATTCTGACAAAGCGGTATTTATCCTCAGTCATACTTCTAATCCCCAGGCAAAAACTTTACAAGAATATCCCAATCAAGAGCAGCCATTATACTTGCAGGTAGTAAAAGAAGCTCAATCCTGGGCAACTCCCCAACAGCTATATCTGGAAGTTGGCACTACTAGTCCTGAAGTGTTAGGCAAAATCAGAGCGATCGCCCCTGAAAGAACAATTTTTCTGCGTAGTCTTTGGAGTAAGAAGAGTAATTTGGAATCCCTAGTCAACATGGGATTGGATCAAAATGGAGCAGGTCTATTAATCCCCGTTCCTCAAGATTTTCTCTCTAGTAATAATCTCGCTCAGGAAATTGCCGATCTCAATCAAAAGATCAATGCCTACCGTGAATCGAAGATTAACCAAGGTTCTAGTTGTGAGATCTGGACATCTAATGTTTGTTTACTTAATCAGCATCCTTATCAAGATTTAATTCTGCAATTATTTGATATTGGTTGTTTATTATTTGGAGAATATGTCCAAGCATCGGGAGCAACTTTTTCCTACTATATCGACCTGCGAAAAATTATTTCTAATCCTCAGATTTTTAATCAAGTCATTAATGCCTATGGGGACATTGTCCAAAAGTTAGAGTTTGATCGCATTGCAGGTATCCCTTATGGAGCATTACCTACTGCAACTGGGTTAGCGATGAATCTCCAACGTCCGATGATCTTTCCTCGTAAAGAAGTTAAGGCTCACGGAACTCGACGTTTAATTGAAGGCAATTTCAACTCTGGAGAGAAAGTAGTAGTAATTGATGATATTTTGATTAGTGGTAAAAGCGTCATGGAAGGAGCGGATAAGCTCAAATCTGCTGGTTTGAATATTGAAGATATCGTCGTCTTTATCGACCATGAGGGTGGTGTTAAAGACAGACTAGCAAATAATGGCTATCGTGGCCATTCAGTTCTCAGCATTTCAGAAATTACCGAAACTCTCTATGAATCCGGTCGAATCAGCCAGAATCAGTATGATTCCTTCCAAACAAATCATGAATGATATCAGGACAAAGTTAAATGAAAGCGGCATGAATTCGCATTAATTCTGACCTGATTAACAGTCATATTAGTATTCCCAAAAATCTGACATTTTTCTGCTAGATTTCGGAGTTGCTGATTTTGTAAGTAAATTCCAACAATTGTGCTAGCTAGCTAACTTTACAAGAGTTTAAAAAGATTCTTTAAAAATAGTTTTGCTCATTCTATGTTGTCTGTTCACACTGCTATTCTCAGGAATAATGTTCTATAAGGGTTGCTATGAGATAAAGAATCAACTTGAAGATTATGTTCAAGGTAATCAGAATTTACCTACTTTTTAATTACAAAATTTACGAACTCCAGTAAAAAAATACTAATTAAGTCTAAGTATGAAATATTGCCAACCAGCTCTTGATAACGAGTATCAACTTGGTACTGTATATGACTTTGGGTCCGATTCAAACCAGGATGACGAAAGAGAATCAGACAAGAGAAAGAGGCGTGCTCTAAAACGTAATCGAAATTCTAAACGTAAATTCAATACAGAAGAAAATTCTAAATCTCTAGATTGTCAAAAGTCTCAAGAAGGATCTGATAGAAATGAAAGATCTGAACCTGAATTCAACCAAAATAACGGAACTCGAAATGATAGTAGTTATGAATCTGAACCACAAATAATAGTCGATCCGGCAACTCAAGGTGTATCCGTTGAACATGATGATCCTACTATTTCAGTCCTATGGGATCGGGCAACTCAAGAAGCAATCATTGAAACGAGTCCAGGACCAACAATTGCTGCTCGTGCTTTGGCAATTGTTCATACAGCTATATATGATGCCTGGTCGGCTTATGAAGGTACGCCAATTTCTTCTACTACTGAAACAGACTGGCTACAACGTCCTGATGCCGAAAATACCGAAGCGAATAAAACTGAGGCAATGAGCTATGCAGCATACCAGGCTCTCTCGGATTTATTTCCCGAACAACAAGAGATTTTTGCTAATTTGATGCAAGAATTGGGTTTTGATCCTGAGGTGGAATCATATGATCCGACTACTGCAGCTGGTGTCGGATATCTTTCGGCTAAAGCATTATTAGAATATCGTTATCAAGATGGAGCTAACCAAGGAGGATATGATAATCCTTACGGCGACGGTACTCCAGGTGACGGCACTCCCTATTCTGATACTACTGGCTATCAGCCTGCCAATACGCCGGACAGCGTGAAGTACATTGAACAATTTACACCTGAGAATATTCCTGTAAATAATTCTCCTCTGGATCCTGAAACTGCCCAGGTGCCATTAACACCTCAATTTGGGAATGTAACTCCCTTTGGGTTAGAGTCTGGAGATCAGTACAGACCTGAAGCTCCTGAACCTTTCTTGTTAGTAGATGGGACAGTCGATCTAGAAGCGGGAACCATTACTTTGGCAGATGGTGAAGTTTTGCAGATTAGCAAAGACTTGATTGGCGATGTTATCAATCCAGAGTTTATTGCTCAAGCAGAAGAAATTGTAGAAATCAGTGCTAACCTAACAGATGAACAAAAACTAATTGCTGAATTTTGGGAAGATGGTCCAGGAACTTCTTTTCCACCTGGAAACAGCAACACTTTTGGACAATATGTTTCCGCTAGAGATAATCATACTCTAGATGAAGATGTTGAATTATTCCTCGCTTTAGGAAATTCTCAACTTGATTCTGCGATCGCTGCCTGGGAATCTAAATACTTTTACAATTATGCTCGCCCTCATCGGGTAATTAGAGAATTAGGAGAACAGGGATTAATCGGAGAATACAATGAGGATTTAGGTGGCTACGCTATTGAAGCTTATGCTGGTCCTGGTCAAGGAACACAAACTATACTGGCTTCCGAATTTACCACTTATCAATTTGGTGCATCTGACGTTGCGCCTCCCTTTCCTGAATATATTTCTGGTCATAGTACTTTCAGTGCTGCGGGAGCTGAAGTATTAGAACAATATACTGGTAGTGATTATTTTGGCGGGTCTGTTACCCTCGACCCTGGCTCATCTCGCTTTGAGCCAGAAATTACCCCCACTGGCAGCGTTACTTTGGATTGGGAGAATTTTTCAGATTTTGCTGATGAGTCTGGTATTTCTCGTCTATACGGTGGCATCCACTTTACCGATGGCGATCAAAATGGTAGAGCTTTGGGTCGAGAAGTAGGCAACACTGCATATGAAAAAGCTCAGTATTATATCAATGGCGGAGAAGAAACCTATACTGCATATGCTGATGTAGAAGATAATTTCTCATCTAATGAGCCAGAACAATATGTTGTTGACGGTAGTTCATCTTCTGCTTATTCTAACGGCGAAGATGATCTCGATCCATTCTATGGCGAACAAGGAGACTATGTCCTAGAAGACACTCAACAAGAAGTGGCTCTTGTATAGAGGAGTTAATAAAACTATGAAGTATAAAGGATATTGGTAACAAGGCGATTGGCTTTGCCACTGCCCTTCGGGCAATTGCCAATCATTGAACTGTCAATTCTGAGCAAAATTTTAGAATAACTTCCTTTTAGTTATCTACCAACTACTTCTTTTTCGTATTAAACCGCAGAAAAGAAGTAGTTTTTTTAGTACATAAAGTCTCATCAAAATTCACAGATTTAGTTTATTTAAAAATAGTGACCATCTTAAAAATTGGTAGATTACGATTGTGTTTTCTTATTAATCAAATAAACTTCATCTATGGGAGAAAATTATAGATTGTAGAAACTCAATATAATACACGAAAGCTATTAACAAAAAAAATTAAAATTAAACTGAAAAATTGTTCTTAAAAGTTATTAAGGTTTAAAACTGTTACAAAAGCTCAAATGTTTATAAATAAAGAGTTTTAGGTATTTTAATTATTTTTAACCAGTAAATCTAAGTATTTTCACTAGATTTCTTGGCGATAATTTGATAGGTTGATGTTGCTCGGATATGTCCAAAATATTTGAATATGTCCAAAAAAAAATAATAATAGTAACAAGCATAGTTGAATAATAGGCGAAAGACGCTCATGACTATGCCCAGTTTAAGTGCTAAAGCTTTCAAGCCCAAACTTAGGTAATTGTTAGTCAACACTTACTGGTGAGTCAACTGAAAAGTTTTCGCAATTATTACTATATTAGATTGATCTTGTACTATTTCTGCTTTGTTTTGTGGCTTTGTTTCATATTGAATTGAAAGCTGATTTGTAAATTACTATCTGTTGTAACTGAAGTTCTTCATCCCTTCTTTATATATGAAAAAGTGGGTTAGTTTGTGATGTCTACTTAAAGACTTAATTACATCTGCAATATATGAACTTCAGATAGCTAATAAGTCCATTTGCTAATAGCTATTGGCAAAAACAAATTTTGATGTTGTCAACACCACACTGTAAAAAATTCGCTGAAAATTCATGAATAATTATCAATCAACTCTAGATGAATATCAATTAGGTAGTGAATCAGATCTAACTCTGGATACAAGTAGTGAATCTGAATCAACTTCAGATACAGAAAATGATTCTAGTAGTGCCAAATCTTTTGATGATTTTGAAAATCCTTTTGATGGAGGAGCTACTCCAAATCCAGATCTTGACAATCTTCCTGAGCTAAGTATCGATCCTATAACTAACGAAATTACTGTTGAAAATGATAATCCTACTGTCCCAGTCTTGTGGAATCAGGCTATTCGTGAAGCTGTGATTAATGAGAATCCTGGTCCAACAATCGCTTCACGGGCTTATGGAATCTTAAACACTGCTATTTATGATGCTTATGCGGCTTATGAGGGCAGACCAATTGGTACTCAATTGGGAGATGTATTACAACGTCCTGAGTCAGAAAATACGGAAGCAAACAAGACAGAGGCGATAAGCTATGCAGCCTATCAAGCTGCCATAGAATTATTTCCTGAACAACAAGAGATTTTCGCTCAGTTGATGGAGGATTTGGGTTTTGATCCCAATATAGTGTCATTCGATCCAACTACTGCTGCTGGGATTGGCAATATTTCTGCTCAAGCTTTGTTACAGGCTCGTAGTCAAGATGGTTCTAATTCGCAGGGAGATGATCCTAACGGTGATGGGACACCGTTTTCTGACACTACTGGCTATACGTCTGTCAACAGTCCAGACGATCTCGAATTTGTCGATCGGTTTCAACTACAAAATGTCCCCACAGGTGATGGTGAATTTAGAACTCAAGATTTTTTGACTCCTCAATGGGGTGGAGTCGATGGTTTTGCTTTAGAATCTGGAGATCAATTCAGACCAGGACCTCCTATACCATTTATCAATGAGGGTGTAGATGCTACGGTAAATTTTGACCAAAAAACGATCACTTTAGCAGATGGTACTGAAGTCGAGATTTCTCGTGATCTTATCGGTTCTATTATCAATGAAGATTTTATTGAGCAAGCGGAAGATATTGTCGAAGTTAGTGCCAACTTAACCGATGAACAAAAAATAGTTGCTGAATTTTTTGAAGATGGGGGGGGTAGCTCGTTTCCTCCTGGAAATTCTCTAATCGAAGGGGAAATTGTTTCGGCCCGAGATGATAATACTTTAGATGAAGATGTCCAGTTATTTTTTGCTTTAGGGAACTCACAGCTAGATGCAGGTATTGCTTCCTGGGATGCCAAAACCTTCTACGATTATGCCCGTCCTGTTACTGCCATTAGAGGCTTGGGAGAGCTGGGATTAATCGGCGAATTTGACGAAGATTTGGGAGGTTATGCGATTGAAGCTTACGCAGGTCCTGGCAATGGAACTCAAAGAATACTAGCCACTGATTTTATTAGCTATCAGCTTCCTGGTGCTGATTTGTCTCCCCCATTTGCTGAATATGTATCTGGTCATAGTACTTTCAGTGCAGCAGCAGGGGAGGTATTGAGAGAATTTACTGGTAGTGATGATTTTGGAGTTGCTATTGATTTTGCGCCTAATTCATCTCGCTTTGAGCCTGAAGTCACCCCAGGTGAAGATGGAGTCTCCTTAGAATTTGATACTTTTGATGATTGGGCTGATGGCTCAGGTATTTCTCGTATTTATGGTGGCATCCATTTCGAGCAAGGAGATTTAGAGGGCAGAGCTTTGGGACGACGAGTAGGTATTGAGGTTATAGATGCAGCGAGAAACTATATCAATGGAGTCGATCCAACTCAGGACTTTACTGATGAATCCTTTGCTCCCAGTATTCCAGATACTGTCTAAATTTAATTTTCAAGCAGGGAAGAAAAGTCCTCGCTATATTCTAAACTAAAAGCCTTAAAGTTTGGTGTTTGAGACATTGGAGATTCGAAGGCTACGCGGAGCGTAATCGCTTTCTAAGCAGCTAGAAAGCGATGCAGCGTGTCCCTAAAGCGATCGCCTTTAAGAATTTTGATGGATAAAAATTAGAGAAAAGCTAAAACGAGTTATAAAGCCAGGTAGGTTCTACTAAACTAACAGATAGAGTTCGCGCTGACACTGATATAAAAAACTTATGGACAACCTTACACTTTGGCAACGCTATCAGGACTGGCTATATTACAACGAAGATTTAGAATTTTATCTTGATATTAGTCGTATTAGCTTTGATGATGCCCTCGTTAAAGAATTAGAACCAAAATTTACCAAAGCATTTAAAGATATAGAAGCTTTAGAGGGAGGAGCGATCGCCAATCCTGATGAAAATCGGATGGTAGGTCACTATTGGTTGCGCGATCCCGATCTGGCACCAACACCAGAACTAAGACAGGATATTGTTGATACTAACAATAGTGTCATTGACTTTCAACAAAAAATTCACAGCGGCAAGATTCATCCTCCTAGTGGTGGCAAGTTTACCGATATCCTCTCTGTCGGTATTGGTGGTTCGGCTCTAGGACCCCAATTTGTAGCTCAAGCCTTAGCACCTAACGATCCACCCCTCAAAATTCACTTTATTGATAATACCGATCCTGAGGGGATTGACAAAGTCTTAGCTCAGATAGGCGATCGCCTGGAAACAACTTTAGTTTCTGTAATTTCTAAATCTGGAGGAACTCCCGAAACTCGTAACGGGATGATAGAAGTTAAAAAAGTCTATGAAAACAACAATCTTGATTTTGCGGCTCATGCCTTCGCCATTACGGGAAAAAGTAGCAAGCTAGAAGCGATCGCCGAACGGGAGGGTTGGTTAGCTATCTTTCCCATGCGGGACTGGGTTGGGGGACGTACCTCAGAACTATCTCCGGTCGGCTTAGTTGCTGCTGCCCTACAAGGAATTGATATTCAAGCAATGCTCCAGGGAGCAAAAATGATGGATGCTCTCACCCGCAAACATAGTCTTAGAGATAATCCCGCTGCTTTATTAGCGATGGCTTGGTATGCTGCGGGACATGGTAGGGGAGAAAAAGATATGGTGCTCTTGCCTTATAAAGATAGTCTTCTGCTCTTTAGTCGCTATCTTCAGCAGTTAATTATGGAATCCTTGGGTAAGGAAAAAGATTTGGATGGCAATGTGGTAAACCAAGGTATTGCTGTCTATGGCAATAAAGGTTCAACAGATCAACACGCATATGTTCAACAACTTAGGGAAGGAGTCAATAATTTCTTTCTCACGTTTATTGAAGTGCTAGAAGATCGAACTAGAGATTTTGTCGAGATTGAACCAGGAATTACTTCTGGAGACTATCTCAAAGGATTTTTGTTAGGCACTCGTACTGCATTAAACGACAAACAACGCGACTCCATTACTATCACCATCCCCAAAGTTAATGAGCAGATTGTGGGGGCTTTAATTGCTCTTTATGAAAGGGCTGTTAGTATTTATGCTTCTTTGGTAAATATCAACGCTTATCACCAACCAGGGGTAGAAGCAGGTAAAAAAGCGGCTGCGTCGGTCTTAAACCTCCAAAAGCAAGTAGTTGAAGCCCTCAAACAAACTTCTTCCCCGCTGTCTTTGGAAGAGTTAGCAGATAAAGCTCAAGTACGAGAGGAGGTTGAAACCGTTTATAAAATCGTGCGTCATCTTAATGCTAATAAGCGCGGAGTAATAATCCAAGGTGATATTGGTAAACCTGACACGATGAAAATTTCTTGGCAGTCATAAAGGAGCAAAGCTCCAGCTATAAGCTATAGGCTATAAGCTATAAGCTTCAATAATCATGGGTTTTCGACCCCAACTGATTTAACCGAGGCTGTTGCCTTGGAGGGAACAGGGAAGAGGCAATCGGCAACGGAGAAGATAACACCTCCATTGCCCGTTCCCCGTTGCTTTGGTCTGAACACATGCGGCGAACCGTCGCCTTTGTCGTTTTTTAAGCCGGAAGGCGTTTGGGAGAAGTTTAAATCCTCTTCCAAACTGTTCCCTGTTCCCTGTTCCCTATTGTCTTTAAGCTGCATCAAGAAGCTGAAAGCTAATAGCTTTAAAAAAGCTTTAAAAAAAATCGCTAAAATTCGCTAAAAAGCTCTTGTAGAACATTATTCCGGGGTAAATTCTGATTACCTACTTCTATAAAGTTTAAATTTATAGGGGAAAAACCGATGCAGAAGTTTAATTATTCTACTCTGGAGCAGCGAACACACAACACCACAAATTTTCAAAGCTTTTCGCTCAGAGTCAAGCCTTTGTTAGGAAAAATTTATGAAGATCGACAGACAGTTGATAGATTAGTAGGGCAAATATTTTCCATAATTCAAGAACATTTTCATGATTTCGCGACCGAAAATTTAGACAAATGGAGTCAGGACGATGTTGTCATGATTACCTACGGCGATAGTATCTGCGCTCAGGATGAAAAACCATTAGTTACTCTAAAACGTTTTTCTCGGTATTTACAAGAAACTATTACAGGAATTCATATCTTACCTTTTTGTCCCTACAGTTCTGATGATGGATTTGCCGTAATTGACTATTTGCAGGTTGATTCCCAACTAGGGGATTGGGAGGATGTAGAAGCTATTGCCCAGAAGTTTGATTTAATGGCGGATTTGGTTCTTAATCATGTTTCTAGCGAATGTATCTGGTTTAAGCAATTTCAACAGGGAATTAAACCAGGATGTGACTATTTCATAGAAGCAGAACCTCAGGTAGCTCTTTCGGCAGTAGTACGTCCTCGCAGTACACCATTATTGGTTAAAGTAAATACTGCTCATGGAAAAAAGAATGTTTGGGCTACTTTTGGTCCCGATCAAATAGATCTTAACTATGCGAATCCAGATGTTTTGCTCGAAGTTATCAAAATAATTCTCTTTTACGTTCAAAAAGGTACTAAATATATTAGGCTGGATGCCGTTGGCTATTTATGGAAATGTCTTGGTACTCCCTGCATTCATTTGCCGCAAACCCATGCTTTAATTAAATTATTTCGGGAAATCACTCAAATGTTAAATCCCGATGTTGCTCTTATTACAGAGACTAATGTGCCTAATCGAGAAAACTTAAGCTATTTTGGCAATCGTGATGAGGCGCATCTAATTTATAATTTCAGTCTGCCACCTTTAATTCTCAATGCTTTATTACAGGGCAAATCAGATCATTTAAAAACTTGGATGATGAGTATGCCCCCTGCTCCTATGGGTTGCGCCTATTTTAATTTTACTGCTTCTCACGATGGTATCGGTTTACGTCCCACAGAAGGGCTGTTATCTGAGGATGAATACGAAACTATGCTGAGGATGATGGAGCAGTTTGGGGGCAAAATTAGCATGAGGCAAAAGTCTGATGGCACAGAAAGCCCCTATGAAATTAATATTTCTCTGTTTGATGCTCTGAAGGGAACTGCTCAAGGTGAAGACGAGTGGCAGATTGAGCGGTTTCTTTGTTCTCAGACTATCATGATGGCTTTAGAGGGAATTCCAGCATTTTATATTCATAGTTTCTTAGCAACTCCTAATGATTATGCTGGTGTGGCAAAAACAGGGCGTAATCGATCGATCAATCGTCATAAATGGAGTTATGAAGAGTTAGAGCCAAAACTCAATGACCCCAACTCAACCCAAACAATTGTGATGAGTGAAATGTCACGGCGCATTCAAATTCGCCGTCGTCAGCCTGCTTTTCATCCTAATGCTACTCAGTACACCTTACATCCCATGAATAGCTCTCTGTTTGCTTTTTGGCGGCAAAGTATACATCGCGATCAGAGTATTTTCTGTATTAGTAATTTGAGCGATCGCACTCAAGAACTTCATCTCTCAGATATTAACCTCATTTGTATTGACCCCTGGCACGATCTTCTTAGTGGTCAAATTATTGAAGACATCGGAGATAGATTTATACTCCAACCTTATCAATGTGCTTGGATTACTAATCAGGAGTTTAATAGCTAGGAAGTGCAGGTTAGTTCGGAGTTCGGAGTTCGGAGTACCCAAGAAGGTAGTCTAAGGGCAAAGCTGAACCCAACGCAACGGAGTTCCCAATTCCGAACTCAAGTTTCTTTAACTTATTTGGTCAACATCCCAACCGAAAGGGTTTTAAAAGTTAATCTTTCATCTTCCTCGTCGACAAAAATAGTGTCACCCCCTTTATAGTCCCCGCGCAATATTCCTTTCGCGATCGCTGTTTCCAGATAGCGAGAGATAGCACGTTTGAGAGGTCGTGCGCCATACACAGGATCGTAACCCAATTCAGCCAGGTAATCTAAGCCAGCCTCGGAGATTTTTAAAGCAAGTTTTTGATCTTCAAGACGTTGTTCGAGACCTTTAACCTGTAACTGAACAATATTGCGTAACTGTTCTTTAAGCAGAGCATGGAAGATAATGATCTCGTCAATTCGGTTGAGAAATTCAGGACGGAAATTATCTCGCATGGCATTCATCACCCGCGATCGCATCTCTTCGTACTGACTATCATCTCCGGCTACATCCAAGATGTACTGAGAACCAATATTACTGGTCATAATAATGATCGTATTAGTAAAGTCCACTGTACGTCCTTGAGAATCAGTTAATCGTCCATCATCTAAGACTTGCAACATGATGTTAAAGACATCCGGATGGGCTTTTTCAACCTCATCAAACAGAATTACAGAGTAGGGACGGCGGCGAATAGATTCGGTTAATTGTCCACCTTCGTCATAGCCTACGTACCCTGGAGGTGCCCCAACCAGACGTGAAACTGAATGTTTTTCCATGTATTCCGACATATCAATGCGGACTAATGCCTCCTCAGTATCAAATAGACTTTTAGCTAAAGCCTTGGCTAGTTCTGTTTTACCTACCCCAGTTGGTCCTAAGAAAATAAAGCTGGCAGTAGGACGCTGGGGATCGGCTAGTCCAGCCCGAGAACGCTGAATAGCATCAGCAACAGCGGTTACAGCTTCCTCTTGTCCGATAACTCGTTGATGTAACTCTGATTCCAGGTTCAATAACTTGGCTTTTTCCGACTCAATTAATTTGTTGAGGGGTATTCCCGTCCACTTAGAAATAATTTCGGCAATATCCGACTCTAATACTTCTTCCCGCAGGAGAGATTTACCTGTAGTTTGCCTTTCAGCCAGTTTTTGCTCAATCTCTACTACTTGTTCCTGCAATTGAGCTAGTTTACCGTAACGCAGTTCTGCAGCTCGGTTGAGATCGTAGTCTCTTTCTGCCTGTTCAATTTCCAGGTTTACACTGTTGATATCGTCCTTAAGGATACGAATTTGGTCAATGACTTCTTTTTCTGACTGCCATTGAGCATTAATTTCTGATTGTTCTTCTTTGAGATCGGCTAGTTCTTTTTCTAGCTTTTCTAGTCTCTCTTTGGAGATAGGATTATCTTCTTTTTCCAAAGATAGTCTTTCCATCTCTAGTTGCAGAATTTTGCGATCTACTTCATCTAATTCCTCTGGTTTAGAAGTGATCTCCATCTTCAGTCTCGCCGCCGCCTCATCCACTAAGTCGATCGCTTTATCGGGTAAAAAGCGATCGCTAATATAGCGATTTGACAAAGTAGCCGCCGCAACTAAAGCAGTATCAGCAATATTGACACCATGATGTCCTTCGTAACGTTCTTTGAGTCCTCGTAAAATTGAGATGGTATCAATTACGTTCGGTTCATCTACTAGAACTGACTGGAAACGTCTTTCTAGAGCAGCATCTTTCTCAATATACTTGCGATACTCATCTAGGGTAGTCGCTCCAATACAGCGTAGTTGCCCCCTGGCTAACATCGGTTTGAGCAGGTTCCCCGCATCCATAGAGCCTTGTGCCGCTCCTGCACCAACAACGGTATGAATTTCATCAATGAACATAATGATATTGCCGTCGGATTCTGTGACTTCCTTGAGAACTGCTTTTAAACGTTCTTCAAATTCACCGCGTAATTTAGCCCCGGCGATTAATGCACCCATATCTAAAGCGACTAACTTGCGATCGCGTAAAGATTCAGGAACATCTCGATTGATAATCCTTTGGGCTAATCCTTCGACAATAGCTGTCTTGCCTACTCCGGGTTCACCAATTAAAACGGGGTTATTTTTTGTCCGTCGGGATAAAATCTGAATCGTACGACGAATTTCTTCATCTCGTCCGATTACTGGGTCTAGTTTGCCTTCTCTGGCGAGTTGAGTTAGATCCCGCCCATACTTTTCTAATGCCTGATACTTCCCTTCTGGGTTTTGATCGGTGACTTTTTGTTGACCGCGCACTTGTTTGATTATTTCCTTAAGCCTTTTTTCAGTTAAACCGACATCTTTTAGTAGTTTACGTCCCCAGCGCTCATCCTGAGTAAAACCTAAGACTAGATGCTCGATGGAAATATAATCATCAGCAAATTCCTGACGGTACTTTTCGGCACGATCCAATAGACTATCTAAACTTCGTCCCAGGAAAACATTACCCTCTAAGTTACTTACTTTGGGTTGACTGCTAATAAACTGGTCAACTTTATTGCGTAGTAGCTGAACACTAACATCAGCTTTATTAAAGATACTGCTAGCTAATCCTTCTTCTTCAATCAGCGATTTAAATAGATGTTCACTTTCTACTTGTTGTTGTTGATTTTGTTTGGCAATATTGGGCGCATTGGCGATCGCTTGCCAAGCTTTTTCGGTAAATTTTTGAGGATTGGTTGGTTGCATATTTTCTTCTCAGTAAAGAAATAAAAAGTTTTTTGAGGATTAGTAATTTAATGATATATTCAGTAATATAATGTATTTGAGCAAATTATAGGTTTGTATTTGCTCACAGCCCACTTTTAAAGTTAAATCAAGTATTTAGCTGTTTTATTAGTCGATTTAATGTAATTGTAGCGAGAACTAGATAACTAGTTAGGTAGGAAAACCAGAATATAATGGTCGGGGTATCCTACACTAGGCTATTAGTAACTCAGCATTTAATTCGTAGTTTCTACTAGGTCAAAACAACTAATATCGAGGAGACTTTTGCCTAATTTAATTAGCATTTTTATCGCTAATAATTATTTTGACAATAAGTCAGTATTAAAGTGCCAATTAGAAGTATGATTAGTTAGTAATTTTTTGGTTAGTTCAATTCTGTTGATAGATTGAGCAACTATTTATTGGCAAAAAAAAATCGCTACAACCTTATAAAATAAAAACTTTGTTTTTAATACTTGTTCTCATAAGATTTTGATTCAAACTAGGCTCTTGTTTAAAGATACACATGATGCTAGAGACAAATCTAAAAACAATATTAAAAAGTTGAAATTTAGACAGGAAAGCTTCTAGAATTTATGTACAGAGCAAAATAATGGTTTATTCTGCTCTTATAATCATGGGTCGATCAGCCGACAGGTAAAATGGGAAATCCTAATGAAATCTGGTTTAGTAGAACAATCTTTAGGTCACTATCTATTTGAAGGTATTTTTCTTCCTTCAATTGATAATGAGTTAAACCAAGAGAAAAATCTTCTCAATGCTACTGAGGTGGAATTTGTCAAAGATCAACAACTTTTAAAAGCTCTAGAAGATAGTGAAACAAGATATACTTTGGCTACCCAAATAACTAATGATGGTCTTTGGGATTGGAATTTAAGCTCTAATCAGATTTACTTTTCTTCCCGTTGGAAATCAATGGTTGGTTGTCGGGAACAAGAAATTAGAAATAATCCCATTGAGTGGTTTGTTAGAGTTCATGCCACGGATATAGAAAAGCTCAAGCGCAATTTACTCGCCTGTCGGCAAGGTAAAATTCCTCAATTTGAAATGGAATATTCTCTACTGCATCAAGATGGAGAATATCGTTTAATGCACTGTAAATGTATTGGTGTCAGTGATGCTTCAGGCTCAATTAATCGTCTAATTGGATCGCAAACAGATATTACTGAGCGCAGGCAGATAGAAAATCAGCTTAATTACGAATCCGAACACGATAAACTCACAAGATTGCCCAATCGTCAGCTATTTATCCAACATCTGACAGAATTATCTCATTTAGAACCGCATCCAGATTATATGTTTGCGGTCTTGTTTTTGGATCTAGATCATTTTAAAAACGTCAATAACAATTTTGGTCAGTCAATTGGCGATCGTTTATTAGTTAAAATTGTTCACAAGCTTCAATCCTGTCTGAGAAGTCAAGATCTAATCGCTAGATTAGGCAGTGACGAGTTTGCGATTCTATTATTTGGTTTTACTCACGTCAGTCTGCCCTCAGAAGTAGCCTGTCGTATTCAACAAGAACTATCGCTACCGATTCGAGTTGAAGATCATTCAATCTTAATTACTGCCAGTATTGGCATTTCTTCTAATCATCATAGTAGCCTTCAGCAAATAGGTGATGAATCATACAATCTAGTTGAATCATTGCAGAATGCCGAAATTGCTATGAATCAAGCTAAAGCCCAAGGTAAAGCTTGTCATGTAGTTTTTGAACGTTCATTATATTTGCAAAGTATTGAACAGTCTCAGTCAGAAAACGAACTGCGCGAGGCGATCGAACAAGAACAGTTTGAATTATACTATCAACCAATTATTAAGTTAGTCGATCGTCAGTTAGTAGGTTTTGAGGCTTTAATCCGTTGGCAACACCCAATTAAAGGCTTAATTACTCCTACCAATTTCATTCCCTTAGCAGAAAATACAGGACTAATAATACCCATTGGCTGGTGGGTTTTGCGTTCTGCTTGCCAACAAATGGCAGCTTGGCAAAAACAATATCCTAGCTCGGAATCTCTATTTATTAGCGTTAATATTTCTAGTCAACAGTTTTCTCAACCCTATGGTGGTCATATTATTGCTCAAATTCTGGCAGAAACCGGTTTAAACCCTCGTTGTCTCAAATTGGAAATTACCGAAAGCGAAGTTATGGAGAATGTTGATGTTGTCCTCAATACGGTTGAGCAACTGAAAAGCTTGGGAATTCAGCTTTCGATGGATGATTTTGGCACTGGTTATTCTTCTCTGAGTCATCTACATTGTTTACCAGTAGATACCCTAAAAATCGATCGCTCCTTTGTGCAAAACATTGAAAGCGATCGCAGTAAATTAGAATTAGTCAAAACAGTTATTAAACTGGCGGAAGTTTTTGAACTAGACTTAATTGCTGAAGGTATTGAAACAGAACAACAGTGCGACCAGCTACTAGAATTGCAATGTGAATATGGACAAGGATTTTTATTCTCTAAACCAATATCTAAACTCAAGGCTAAGTCTTTAATTGAGACTAAAACCTTGCGGGTCTAATTATATGGAAATGATAGCAAATTTGATTAGTGCTAATGGCTAATGGCTAATGGCTAATTGCTAATTGCTAATTGCTAATTGCTAATTGCTTTGCAAGCGTTACTAATTCTAACGTCGATAATGTCGATTATATTGTTGGCGTTCGCTTTCTCGGGCTTGGACTATTTCTTGAATTTCTTGCCAGCGATCGCTGATTAGCATTCTCATTTTTTCTGACTGCCATTGAGGTACTTTAGCATTTTTGCTGGGGACGGTTTCTTTTGTCATGAGTCTTAGTTTTCTATTACATTTTACTTTTTAACTTGATTCTCAATAAGTATTAAGCTCGATTTACTCTATTTTTGGCGAGTAACATAGGTTTTGTAGATGAATATTGGGCACAAATATAAATTGATGACTCAAAATAAAATCAAACCAGTAATTTTCGCTTTAAAGTATTGCTATAAAAGACTTGAGATTATTGTAAGAGTTGCCACCTCAACTACAAATTACTGTGGAATTCAAAACTTAAGCTAACAATAGTAGTATATCAGCTCATCCCTTAATAAGAATATTTATCATTAAAACTATTGATTATCTTTTTTAATAAATTGATTATTTATTTTGCAATTAATGAAAAATTACTTCATTTTGTGATAGACTGATGAAAATAAAGTATTCGCTCTACTCTTTTTCGTGTTAAGTTTAAATTGTCAATAAACTTAACTTAATGAAAACATTATGTCTGTAGCAGAAGATTTGTTGCGTCCCTTTGGACACGTAGAAGATAATCCCGTATTACTAGATAAAAGCGTCACAGAACCAGTATGCGAAGGGTTTAATAGTGCTCTTGCGAGTTTTCAAGGTTTGTACTTACAGTATCAAAAGCATCACTTCGTTGTAGAAGGTTCAGAATTTTACTCATTACACGAGTTTTTTGAAGAAAGTTACGGAGATGTACAGGGGCATGTTCATGATATTGCCGAAAGGCTGAATGGTCTGGGAGGAATTCCTGCTGCTAGCTTTACCAAATTGGCTGAATTGTGTTGTTTTGAACCAGAAGCTGATGGAGTCTACAATGAACGTCAGATGGTAGAACACGATCTGGCAGCAGAACAAGAAATTATTAAGCTGTTACGTCGTTTAGCTGCTCAAGCCGAAAGTTTGGGCGATCGCGCTACTCGTTATCTTTATGAGCAGATCTTGCTCAAAACCGAAGAAAGAGCCTATCACTTACATCATTTCCTAGTTCACGACAGTTTAACCTTGGCTTTCGTAGGAAATAAAGCTAACTAAACCGAATCTAATTTGAGCATGGGGGATGCTGAATTTAGTTCAGCATATCCAACCACGCTGTTGAAACCTGTAGTTTTAAATGTAACTGTTCGAGAAAGTAACAAGTAACAAGTAGCAAGTAACAAGTTGTTCTTGATTCTTTTAACTCAAACTTTATTTAACCAGCAAAACTCCAGTTTTCAATGTGGACGGGGTTTAACGTAGCTAAGTTAATGGTTTATAAAAGTGGTTAGATGAAGATAAATGTAAATGCTCAAAGCGATTAACTTCCATTTAAACCGAAAAACTCAAGCTAGTTGCTTGAAAACTATTTTAGAAAATTGTTACTTGGCTTAAAACTTTCTCCGAGATCTAAGAGAATCAAAAACTTGGCATACTTAAGCAAAATACCGAACTCTGAACTAACCCATAACCCATAACCTATAACCTATAGCTCCGAATTCCGTTGCTTAGCTTCGCTCTTACGAGAAGCCGCTCTTTGAGCGTTTACGCGTAGCGAGTACTCCGAACTCAAGTTATTCAGCCCATTTACTTAATAGCTTCCAGAGAAATATTACCGGAATAAAGTTCAACATGCTGCCAAAATTGCAAAATCTGTTCAGCCGTATATTCGGGGAAAAAATAGTGGGGGAAGTGATTCCCAAATGGTACGATTAACATTCGATCTTCTTTACGAAGACATTCTGACCATCTGCTAAGTGCAGGAAGATCGACAATTCCATCGTTTTTACTCCCACACACCATTAAAGGTACTGAAACTCCTCCAATAGGAATAGAATATTGCTGATAGAGAGAGTGAAGGCTAGGGGCAGTAACAAGATCTTGTTGCAATACTTTGATTAAATTTAGAGTATTTGCTCGATCTTGAACGCCAAACATCATTTGTACCATGCGTGACAGTAGTCTCTCTTGACTGCAAGGCAATAATTTTCGCATTTGGTAATAATGAGCTTGCCAATCGGTGGCGGGATTAAAACCCACAGATATCAACGTTAATGATTTGACTTTACGGGGATATAGACGGGTATAAAGCAAGCCCAGCACTCCACCTGTTCCATGACCAATCAAATCGACTGGTTCTGATATAGTTGCCAAATAATCCTGTAGTAAATTTAAAGCAATATCTATAGAGCTTGCCTCATCTTGATTTTGGCAATATTCCCAGTAGGCTAGAGTCCCTTGCCGAGAAAGATTACGTACTACCCTGCCATCAAAATATTTAAAACTGGGATTGGCGTTGATCCAAACTCTGGTAGTTGATTTAGACATTTTATCTGTGTGTATGGATATCTGAAAGACAAATTGCTCGAAAAAATAGCGAAAAATAATAAAAGGGAAAAGTAAAAGACTTTTATGGCTCATTAAATGCAATTACTTTCCCCCGCCCTTTAGGAGAGGAGAACTCCCAAACTTTAGAGACCGAATTCAGATTTGAGTTGTGTCGTCCATTCCTGAATTCTGCCTTCAGTTAATTCTGATTGATTATCTTCATCGAGAGCTAAACCGACAAATTTACCATTCTTTTCTGCTCTAGATGCTTCATGCTCGTAGCCATCAGTAGACCAATGACCAACAGTAGTTCCTCCTAGGCTAGAAATTTTCTCTTCTAAAATTCCCATCGCATCCTGAAAGTTATCAGCGTAACCTACCTGATCGCCTGTGCCAAAATAGGCTACTTTTTTACCACTAAAATTAACACTATCTAATTCGTCATCATAGAAACCTTCCCAATCACTCTGAAGTTCGCCCACATCCCATGTAGGACAACCAATAATCAAACAATCATAATCGGCGAATTCCTCAGATACATCAGCAATTTCATGCAATGTCACCACATCTTCGCCACCTAAAGCAGACTGAATTTCTTCGGCTGCTGCTTCTGTTTTGCCTGTAGTAGAACCGTAAAAAAGACCAACTTTTGCCATTATTCGTAATTCCTCTGATTTTTTCGATGTTTGTTTAGCTATTTATCTTCTGAGCCATCAGAACAAAATAGTTAGTTTGTAGTTAGTTTGGCGATTGCCCTTCGGGCAGTGGCAAAGCCAATCGCCTATGGCGGTAAGCTTCGCTCAATCACAGGCTAAGCACTTTATTAGTAATTATTTTTAATTACCCAAGATGATATTCAACTTTGGCAATTTATTTAGAATCACAAGTACTTGACCAAATTAAATTCAAAAATTCTTTTACATAAGACTCTAAGTCTTGTAGGAATGGGGATTGGGTTGAAAATAGTACCAACCCCTTAAAACTTAAGGTATGAGTTTTTCACCCTCAACTATCATACATGTATTGCAAATTAATTTCAATAAAATTGAAAAAATTTTGCTGATTCTAGATATTGCCAGCTAATATAGCTTTGAGTACATCTAGATTGTCGTAAATAAGATAAGCAAAGAAAGCACCTCCCATACCACCAACCAAGAAGGCGGCAGCAAATTGACTCCAGCCGTCAATTGTCTTGAGGGCATCAGGGATATTGCGATTAGCGGTGCTATAGGTCATAAACTCCGATCGCCATTCTTTCTTAAAAGAAACGCCTCCATAGATTGATAGACAAATTGTCAAAATCACTACTAAGCCGCAGGCACCGATTAAACCAATAAAGTTAGCTTGAGCTGCGTTCCTTTGGGGTCCTAGTAGAGCAAAGGGACCAAATAGCAGGTAGCCATGAGCCATACCAATTTCTAAGCCTCTAAATAGAGGAGA
The DNA here is from genome assembly GCF_000332195.1 of Pleurocapsa sp. PCC 7319. NCBI lineage: Bacteria > Bacillati > Cyanobacteriota > Cyanophyceae > Pleurocapsales > Pleurocapsaceae > Pleurocapsa > Pleurocapsa sp. PCC 7319. The sequence goes on along the minus strand of NZ_KB235922.1, from coordinate 3,771,140 downwards.
AATACCTGGGCGATAGAAAGGCAAATTACCGAGCAACCAAAGACTAAAATCGGAAGAGTTAAGAGGAGTTTTGAGATTACCTGTAAAGGGATCATCTGATACAACCAAGGAAACGTTGCGGGCGTTAAAATCAAATCCTGCTTCTTTGCCTCTGGCGCGAATAGCGTGCCAAATATGACCAAAAAGAAATATTAATGCTAAGACAAAGTGTGCCGTAGCTAACCAACCTCGAGCAGTAATTACTCCGGCATCAGTTTGAATTAGATCCACTGGACCATAAAAAACTTCTGGGTAGGCTGTGCTGTTGTAAGTACAGAAATAAGCTGCTAAAAAACCCATATAGGCGATCGCACCTAAGCTATAAGAGAGATAAGCTTCTCCCGAATAGACTAATACCTGTCGCGCCCAACCAAAGGGTCTAGTTCCTATGTGCCAAAATCCACCCAGGATACACAGAGAACCAACCCACAAGTGACCACCTACTAGATCTTCAAGGTTATTTACTGCTGCCATACCGCGATCGCCAGCAGCTCCAAACAAATAGCCAAAAATAGTTATCGGGTTAACTGTCGGGTCGGTGACAATCCTTACCTGTCCCAAATCTCCCGCAGTCGGATCGAAAAGACCGCCCCAAAACATCGCTTTAAAAGCCAGTAGGAATGCACCTATACCCAGCAAAGTGAGATGAATACCAATAATCGTGGTCATTTTATCATCGTCTTGCCAATCATAGCCAAAAAAACCGGCAAAAGTATCATTTTCCGCTAAAACTTCTGCGCCCAAAAGGGAATGATAGATTCCACCAGCACCTAATACAGCAGAAGAAATTAAATGGACTACTCCAATTACAAAATAGGGATAGGTATCAACTACCTGACTACCATCACCTACCCCAATGCCCAGAGTTGCCAGATGGGGTAATAAAATTAACCCCTGTTCGTACATTGGTAAATTTGGACTATATTGAGAAATCTCAAACAGAGTCATTGCCCCTGCCCAAAAGACAATTAAACTTGCCTGAGCAATATGTGCGCCGAGCAACTTACCTGATAAATTAGTTAGGCGAGCATTTCCTGCCCACCAACCTACATCGGGAATTTTATTTCTATTAGGACTTTCCGCAACTACGGCTGTCATCTTGTCACCTCATTTTATCTATACTTGTGTGAAGTCAAATTAATCTCAGCTCGGTTAAGAATATTAATTAGTCAAGTAGGCTTTCCACTTTCAGATCCCTCCGCTTTTAGCTCACTCCAAACTCCGAACTCCGAATTCCGAACTCCGAACTCAGTTCATTTAGTCAAAATCTGGTTCAGGACCTATCAAAGAAGGAACAATCCTTCCTTGTTTAAAATCAAAGCCAGCAGCTTTTAGGGCGTGAAAAATATGTCCCTGAAGTAAAAAGAAAGCCAGGAAGAAGTGGGCATTAGCTAACCATGCTCGCGAAGAAATAACACTATTATCACTGGCAAAGTAAGGAAAGATATCTAATTTAAACGATAGAGCTGAGCCATAAAAGACTTCGGGGTAAGCAAGGGTATTTACTCCACAGAAGTAAGCAGCAACAAAACCCATTAGTGCTAACGCCCCCAAACTATAGGAAAGATAAGCTTCTCCTGACCAAACAAATAAATTACGTGTCCAGTTTAAGGGCTTGGTATTGATATGCCATAAGCCACCAAGGAGCAAAATACTTCCAATCCAAACGTGACCCCCAACCAAATCTTCTAGATTATCTACGCTCGCAATCCAATCGTGACCAATCGCACCAAATAAATAACCAAAAATAATTGCTGGATTGAGAGTGGGAGTCGTTACAGTTCTCACCTCAGCGATCGCTGGATCGTATAAACCACCAAAGAACATTGCCTTGGCAACCAGAAGAAATGCACCTATGCCCAACAATAACAAGTGAATTCCCAAAATGTCAGTCATCTTGGAGGTATCTCGCCATTCATAACCAAAAAATTCAGAAGTGTTTTGTAAATATTGAGGTCCAAATACGGCGTGATAGATACCACCAAAACCTAAAAAAGCTGAAGAAATTAAGTGCAAAGCACCAATCACAAAATAGGGGTAAGTATCAACAATTTCGCCTTCTGCACCAACTCCCCAACCTAAAGCAGCAAGGTGAGGTAGTAGAATTAAACCCTGTTCGTACATTGGTTGAGCTAGATCAAAACGAGAAATCTCCCAGAGAGTTGTCGCTCCTGCCCAAAAAACGATTAGTCCACCATGAGCTACATGGGCTCCCAGCAATTTACCCGAAATATCTTTGAGACGAGCATTGCCCGCCCACCAAGGAATATCTGTGGAGTCTGCGATTTTTCCTGGTGTTTCCGTTACAGCAGTCACAGTTACTAGCCTCCTAATTTAAAGAATAATTATTTTAATGAGAATAATCTTCAATAATTTTTCAAGATTAAGCTTAACGTAAAAATCTCTTTATTGAAAGTTATTCTTTATAAGAAATATAAAGACACCTAATTGACAGAGGAAATTCAATTATTTTATTTGGTTTTGGGCGATCGCCAGTTAGATGGAGTGTGTAAATGTAAAAACTCCTCGAAACAGACTAACCAGATACTTCTGCATCGAAAATCGCGCAATTTTGTTCCTCTTCACTCCAACCCAAATTTAATTCATCAATTGCCTCGGCAGCTTCTAGCATTTCACTTCTTTTTTGCTTGATCGCTGCTTGCTCAACCAAATAACTGACTAATTCACTGCGGTTACGCTTAGTCAGGTGAGGATTGCTTTTTACTAGTCTTTCTAAGTCTTTTAATCGTTCTTCATCCAGATATATTGATATCTTAGGCATGATTTATATCAGACTTTTTATCTTACTTATTTTAGTGTGAATCGCCATTAAGTAGCTCCACCTAATAAAACGTCTAATAGAACAGTAAAAAAATTGAAGATGATTCTCCCTAATCCCTAACCACTATCACCTAACCCCGATCTTAACCATTCCATGTTTAATAAAGTGGATCTACTTAATACGGTGCCTGTCTATTTTCAAATTTGTAACTATTAAAATCATGAAGTAGTTGGGCTTCACTGAGGTCATTAAAACTTTCAATAGTGAGTTTATACAGACATCCATCCTCAGCAAAAACTAGGGCATTATCTACCCAATCAGCCCACTCCCATTTTGGTTTAGTCAATATTTCGCCATTCTGGTTATGTAGTTCATGTTCATCCCAATAGCATCCTTTTCCTGGAGGAGAATCAACTTGTGCATGGCAAATTTTTTTAATTTTCCAGCCATGCAATAATTTCTTGTCAAAGATAGTTGGCAAATGCCATTGTCCTTGTTTCCAATCAGTAGTTAGATTCCATCCATCTCGCTGAAGTCGATTGAAGTAAACATTAAGGCATTCCCCACCATATTGATTTTTGGGTTGATAGGATTTATTTCTAGCTATTTCCTTGGTAGTCAAAAGTGACTCATGACAACCATTTAACCAATAGGTTTGATCGTCAAGAAACAAACCTCCCCCTTGCCAACAATCCCCCTTTGGTAACAACTCAATAGCTTTTAGCCAAGGTGCTCTGGCGATCGCAGTCCAAGAACCTTTAGCTTCTGATTGCCATTTACCATTCATAGCAAAGTAAATCCAGTACTTTCCAGAAGGAGAAATGTCAGATCTTCTTTCATAAATTCTTCCCTTTAACCACTGACTGACAGTAAAAGTATTTCTGCTCCGATCCCAAGCCAGAATACATACTTGCTTAGAAGGACCTCGTCGAATAACAATTCCGTTGTCATTATTTTTAGCGATTAATAAATGAAGCCTGGCAGGAAACTGTTTCGTGTTCATATTTACGATCAAAGTGCGATCCTAAGGCTAAGCATTAGCATAATCGCATTTTCAATATCTCCCGATCATAACTGACTGATTACTGATTACTGATTAGCGCGAAGTTGCGTTGCGGTGAAGCACTTGCGTTGGGCGGGTTCCCCGACTTGAGCAAAGTGCTGAACCCTTTAGGGAGGTTCCCTCCGTTGTCCCAAAGGGATACTGCAAGCATAAGCAAACTTCGTAAGAACTGATTACTGATAGAGAGCTTCGCCCTAGCCATAAGCTATTAGCCCTTAGCTATTAGCTTATACAACCACGTTCAATCAAATGGGGTTTTAGACCCTAACTAATTGTAGACAACCTATAGACGACAGGGAATTAAACCCAATAGCTTATAGCTCCCTTGCTATTAACTTAACTAGTCTTTAGAGCTAAAGGCTAAAAGCTAACAGCTAATGGCTTTTTTGATCAAGCGATCGCTCGAAGCAAGAATTTGCAAAAACTGTTTATTATTAAGTTTTGTTAGCAATCATGTTGCAAAAGACTATCAATAAATGCAAAATGAACTTGTTGGTAGCTTGTTGAGAATATTTAGTAACAAGCTTTACAATACACACTCTGTTAACAGCGAGGTTTCGTTTTGCAAACATACGATAAACCGCAAGTTAAATACGATTGGTGGGCGGGAAATGCTCGTTTTGCCAAGCTATCTGGCTTGTTTATTGCAGCTCACGCAGCTCAAGCAGCTTTAATTGTTTTTTGGGCGGGAGCTTTTACTTTTTTTGAACTGTCTAAATTCGATCCTAGTTTACCGATGGGTGAGCAAGGATTGATTCTCTTACCTCACCTAGCTACTTTAGGTTTAGGTGTTGGTGCTGGGGGAGAAGTTGTTGATACTTATCCGATGTTTGTTGTCGGTGCAGTTCACTTAATTTCATCTGCTGTGTTGGGTGCAGGTGCGCTCTACCATACTTTCAAAGCACCCAGCGATTTACAAGAGACGAATGGTGGGGCGCGTAGGTTCCACTTTGAATGGGATGATCCCAAGCAATTGGGCATTATTCTCGGTCATCATTTACTATTTCTCGGTCTGGGAGCTTTACTACTAGTTGGCAAAGCCATGTTCTGGGGTGGGCTATATGATGTCAATATCCAGGATGTGCGAATAGTCACGGAGCCAACGTTAAACCCCCTCACCATCTTCGGTTATCAAACTCATTTTGCTTCAGTGGATAATCTAGAAGATTTAGTTGGTGGTCATGTTTTCGTTGGCATTCTTTTGGTTGCTGGTGGGATCTGGCACATTATTACCCCTCCATTGGCTTGGGCAAAGAAACAACTTATTTTTTCGGGTGAAGCAATTCTTTCTTATTCCCTTGGCGGGATCGCTTTAGCTGGTTTTGTGGCTGCTTACTTCTGTGCGGTCAATACTCTTGCCTATCCTCCTGAATTTTATGGCGCGACCCTGGATGTCAAGTTAGGAGTTGTTCCTTACTTCACTGATACAGCTGTTTTACCTCCTGGTACCCATACTGCTCGTGCTTGGTTGGCAAATGCCCACTTCTTCTTAGCATTTTTCTTCCTTCAGGGTCATCTCTGGCATGCTTTAAGAGCGATCGGCTTTGATTTCAAGCGAGTCACCCAAGCTCTGGATAATGCAGGAAATCCTCAAGCAGGTGCGCCAGTGGTCGGCAAACCAAAGGCAACACCTCAAGCAGCCACTGAAGGGGCTGCCGAATAGAACATTCTCCAACTGCTTTTTGATCGTGTTCTCATTTACAGCTTAGTGCAAATTCTCCTTTGCATTGAGCTTTCTTAGTTTTTAGTAATGGAAAATAGATAAATCATGACCGCAACTACTAATATCTCTAATAGTGATTACAGTTGGCTATCGGGTAATGCTCGTTTAATCAATTTATCGGGTCAACTTTTGGGAGCGCATATCGCTCACGCTGGACTAATTATGTTTTGGGCAGGATCTGTCACGCTATTGGAATTAGACCGTTTCATACCTAATATTCCCTTAAATGAACAGGGATTACTACTCTTACCAAATCTAGCTCGTTTAGGTTGGGGAATTGGTGCTGGGGGAGAGATTGTTGATACCTATCCCTTCTTTGTAATTGGCGTACTTCATTTAGCTGCTTCGGCAGTTTTGGGAGCAGGGGGATTGTTTCATGTTTTTCGTGGTGCAGCCAATCTTCAAGATGGTTCTGGACGCGCTCCTAAATTTCATTATGAGTGGAATGATCCTAAGAAGCTAGGCTTTATCTTGGGTCATCATTTAATTTTTCTTGGTGCAGCAGCTTTATTATTTGTTGGGAAAGCAATGTTCTGGGGTGGCATCTATAATCCTGCCGTCGAAGACATTACTTTAGTAACGGATGCTACTCTAAACCCAGTAACTATCTTGGGCTATGTAGTGGGGATCAAAGATGGAGTCTGGAATCCCTTGGGTATGGCTGCGGTAGATAACCTCCCCGATTTAGTAGGTGGTCATATTTGGGTTGGTGTTGCCTGTATTGCAGGCGGAATTTGGCACATTACGACCGAACCTATCGCTTGGGCAAAGAAAACTTTTACTTACAATGGACACGCTATTTTATCTTACAGTTTGGCAGGAGTAGCTTTGATGGCTTTTACTTCTGGTTATTTTGTAGCTTTTAATGACTTGGCTTATCCTACCGAACTTTATGGTGGTGATTTAAGCCAATTCGCTGGAGTGCAGTTTGCTCTATGCGGTACTTTCGTTGGTGGTCATATTTGGCACGCCCTCAAATCTAAATCTGAAGGGACAGAACTCTCAGAAGAAGATAAATTCCAAGCAATCATCGCAGGTTTTATTGTCTTGGCTATTGTCGTGATTAGCTTAGTTTTGCTTTCATTTAAACCATAGAACATAGCTTTAGCTGATCGAGATCGGATTTTATAGCCGTACAAAGTTGTATTAGGACAAGTTTGTTTGATTGCTCGTAAATAATGAGTAATGAGTAATGAGTAATGAGCAATGAGTGTCCCGATGTGAGTCCGTATTGCTATAAATCCGACTACAGCCTCTCCTGAATTTTATTTAGCATAACCTCTCACTTACGTAGTAAATAGCTGGTAGCTAAAAGCTGGAGAGTTAATTTAAAAAAATCTCCAACTTAACTTCAAAATTGAGAAAGTTTTTATATAAGAGATACTGCTAAAGTATTAGACAGTATAATTTATTGATAAATAAAATCAATAATTTTCAATATAAACTAAAATTAGGAGCAAGATTATGGTAGCGTTATACCCTTTAGTGTCTCAGTTCACCATCACCGGTAAACTAGAAGATTTGAGAGTTAAGTCAAATGGACGGGTTAAATATTTATTGTTGTCTGACAAAGAGAAAGATTACTGGATAAAAGTACCGAAAGAACAGCCTGAATTCCTCAGTCAGCATCTAAAGCTAGGATGTGTGTTGAAGATTGCAGGAATGCAAAAACACAAAATCCATCAAGGTAAAGTTGAATATAAAGCCTACGGCATAGAATTACTGGCAACTCCGCCTCTCGAGCAAACTAGCGACAAAACTAGAGCTAAAGTATTATTTTGTCAGAGTTCTAGCTGTTGGAATAAAGGCGGGAAAGTAGCGTGTGAGCTATTAAAAGAGGAATTAGAGCGTCGCCAAATTACTGAACAGGTAGAAATAAAAACTACAGGGTGTTTAAAAAAGTGCAAACAAGCACCAAACGTCGTTATGCTTCCAGACAAAATCCACTATGGAGGTATACAACCGCAACAAATACCTTTATTGATCGATAAACATTTAATTTAAACTATCTAAAATTATAGTCAATAATTTATTTTACACACTAATTGTTATATGATCACAACTGATAATTAGTCTCAATTAAAATGCCGATCGCCATAAAAATTTTTAAAATTCAAAGCAAATAGAAATAGTGGACAAAAAGATAAGTATTAGAGAGCTGTCAGTGGGAACAGCAGTAGTTATTGTTGCCTATAATCGTGTTTATGGTGGTTATGTTGGTACTCTGCTAACAAAAGGTTTAAGCAGAGGAAAAAGCTTAATCTTGCTAGATAAAACCTTACCTAAAGGTTGCATTAAAATCATGTTCGAGGAAAAAATCATGCAATTGTCTAAACCAGAAGCAGACGCACTGTATGTTCAACCAATCGATGATCAATGATTTGGCTCTGGGAATAAAGTTTAATCAGTAAATATTACCAGCCAATGACGTAACGACTATTTTTCTTGAAAATAGCCTTGATGCCATAGGCGATCGCCATTGAAATAACAACGACGCAAAATGTAACTAATATCAAAATAAAAAAGTTTCCCTGATAAGTTAGATTTAATCTAGTGGCGATACTGATTAAAGCGTTAATCAAGAATGGATGAATAAAGTAGATAGCGAAACTAGTTTCAGCAGCTTTCTTCATACTTGTAATGTCCTTATCTTCGTAAAGGTCTAAGATCGACATAAAGAAAAAGCACAACAAAATTTTTTGAATTAAATTAATATCTGGAACCGTAATTGACCAAAACTCTTTGTGGAAATTGCCTGGTTCTTGGAAAACTAAAACTTGAATTATACCTATGGCGATCGCTAATAAAATAAGCACTAATTTTTTCTTGTGATCTCGCAAATAAGCATATATCTTTTTATTGTTAATTGAACTCCAAATTCCGATTAAGTATATAGGAAAAAAATAAACCAAAGAATGAATTGGATTAATATTATCGATGGGACGATGAACAATTAGTGAAATAGGAAGTAAAAACAAAATTACTTCTAGAACTCTGCCTGATTTAATAATCCAATTAATTACGGGAGATAAGGCAAATAAAAGCATTGCCATCGGGATATACCAATAAGCATAAGATATTCTACCTGTAGCAAAATACCAAATTGTTGCTAGAAAAGGTTGCTGCTTTAATCCTTCAGGTAAAAACTCGCCTCCACCACCGACAAAAACCGTGTACAAAATAGGAATCAGCGAAAAAAGTAGATACGGTAAAAACACAAACTGCGTTTTTTTGAGCATGAATTTTTTGTAGTTAAATCTCTGATAAAAGATATGGTAATAAAGAAAACCAGAGATAAACACAAAATAGACACTACCGTTCAATGTTAGGGAATAAAAAACTTGTTCTACATTATTAGAAATATCCCAACGTGATAAATCATAGCAATGTCCTAAAACAATTAAAATAATTGCTATTCCTCTAAAATAATTAATTGAGTTAATAAATTTCTTTTTGGGCGGAGATTGTAATAGCATTTATTAGACTTGTCCGAAAAATAAGTTCGTGGGAAAAAAGATAGCATGAGAAAATTAATAATTGAAAGATCATGAATAATAATATAATCACTATTATTCACTTATTAATTATTAATTAATATATAGAAACATGATGTAATGAGTAACTAAATCTCCAAATTAGTTTCTACATGGTATATTGCCAAGATATATATTTACCGCAAATTTAAGGATTTCGTGTAAAAAATAGCAAATTTATAGGTTAATTTGCAAGTATAGCGTTTCTCGTATTAATGAGATATACCTTAGTGGAGTCAGGGAATAGGGAATAGGGAATAGGGGTTCAAGGGTAAAGTAAAAAAGCGATGCAGCCCCTCGGGAACCCCCCTTCGGGTTCAGCAGTTTCTTCTTGATGAAGTCCTAAAGCATCAGGATTTGATACCCTAATTTCAAGATACAAGGGATACCGCGGAGCATATAGCGACTGCATCAAGAAGGTCTATGTAGATCGAATTTCTATCTTTTCCCTTTTCCCAGACGCAACCAATCAATAAATACGGCTATCTCTTGAAGTATTGCGATAGGGGTTGGGAGCATCTCATTTCAAATAGCTATAGCTCGAAATTCTTGCTCAAATCTTTATTAATATTTCATTGCTTCTTGATGCAAATATTTTTTTAATAAGTCAAATTAGTACTGGCATTAGTAAAATCTGTTAAGTAAAATCTACATTCAACCGCTGGGCTATAAAAGCTCCTGCTTCGTCAATAGCTTCTCTTCCTTCAGCAAGTTTGGGGGCAAATTGGTGGAAACAGTGAATCAGTTCTTGCCAAACTTTTAGTTCTACTGCCACATTATCTTCAGTCGCCTTGCTAGCCAATCTAAGAGAATCATCCAGTAAAACCTCTTGACTACCTACATGAATCAACAAAGGAGGTAATGCCGATAAATCAGCGTAAATTGGCGAAACTATGGAATTGAGAAAATTTTTCTCTGGTAGATAAGAATTGGCTACGATTTCTAAAAGTTCGGGCGAAACTATCGGATCTACTTCGGCTAAGGTTTGTAAAGAGCGACCCGTTCTGGCAAAATCTGTTAAAGGCGACATCAATAAAGCACAAGCAGGAAGGGGTTCGCGATTGTTTCTTAACGACAACATCATTCCTAGAGCTAAATTCCCCCCAGCAGAATCACCAGCTAAAGCTATCTGTGCCGAATCAAAACCTGTTTCGAGTAGCCAACGATAGGATATCAAACCATCTTCTAAAGCTGCGGGAAAAGGATATTCGGGTGCTAATCGATAGTCAATAAGCAAAACTTGTGCTTTGGTAGCAGTTGAGAAATCGCAGGCAACACGACGATGAGTATTGCGAGAGCCAAACAGATAACCACCACCATGTAAATAAAGAATAATCTGCTCTGAAGATGCTTCTGGTGTGGAAATTAAATCTGCGGGTATGCCAACAACATCAATCGATTTGATAGTTGCATTAGGATGAGATGGCATGGTAAATACTGCTTCAAAGTTAGCTCGCATTTCATTTATGTTTTCACCCCAATGAAAGTTACGTAGCTTGTGAATAATAACAGCAAGTTCTTGTTGACTCATAATTTCCGTTTGTTGGAGGATTAAACTCAGCCAAGTGCATCAGTTTTCTCTATTAAAAGGGTAAATCGAGAAAAAACAGGGAGAAAAATGAGTTTTTAATAGTCAAAGCATCTTTACCGAGTTATCTTTGAAAGCTCAGACTGTTTTCAAGACAGGTCTAATAATTTATAGATTATGGGTTATGGGTAATAGGTAAATCTATGAAACTGTTATTGAGGAAGTTTTTAATTGCAATTGTGGTTGTTGGGATGGTGTTTTATTTTAAATCTCAATCAATGGTAGCTAGTCCAATTAAAATTCTGCTTCCTCTTTATAGTTATCCCAACTGGTATGAGCCTGAAACCTATGTCTGGTCTGATGTTGCTCGTGCTGCCGAACAAGTTCCAATGGTCCTGATGGTCAGCCCCCTAATTCCGACTATGAGAAAGGTTTACAAGATTTAAGGCAGTCAGACATTACTATTTTGGGTTATGTATATACTAAATATGGCGATCGCCCAATTGAGGAAGTAAAACACGACATAAATCTCTATCACAGCTATTACGATGTTGAGGGGATTTTTCTAGATGGTAGTTGTAGATTGGGAGCAGATTGCCGCAATGGATTGTCAAGTTATATTAGCTGATGTTCTCGATGAAGATAATCAGACTCATTGTATACGTCATAATTCTCAGAATATAGTCAAAAAACTAGGTTGCGTTGCCAGACGTTGTTCAAACTTATATCTTTAAAGCTACTTCGGAGACAATAAAGTATAAATACTTAGATGTTTAACTTTGGATAAACTTTAAAAACATCTTGGTTTTTATGAACTTTCGAATAACTTACTGTAGAAATACTGGGAGTTAAAAATACTATGCACTATTGTAAGTAATAATATTTAAATAAATACACGTAAGAGTACAATCTAAAAATACATGGTAGACAATATTTTTGCTTCTAAATCCTATCTATGTAAATCTTTAAATGTATTAATCGTCGAACCTAACAGACAGCAGGGAAGACTGTTAAGCGAACTCATTAAAACTAAAAGACCTCATCTTAAAGTTCTTTTATTAGAAGACTCAGAGCAAGTATTTTCTCTAATGTATGGACAAATGACCATCGATATTTTGTTCTTTGATATCGAAGAAGAGTCCAATCCTGATAACTTAGCTTTGATCAAAGCAATCTCACCTCAAACAAGTTTAATTCATTGGAGTGATTATCAACATCCAGAAGTAATTGAACTACTATATTCTCTTGGAGTTAATTCTTTTTGTACTAAGGAAAGTAATGCCGAAATTATTTTAGAAGCTACTGATTTAGCCAGTAACTATCCTCAATCCCTATATTTAGATCAAAAGCTGCATCAGTGCTTACCTTTACTACAAAATTAAAATCAAAATATGAAAGTCAGACGATAATATAAGCTAGGATTTGAGCATATTTGCAACTGTAATGTCTGATCTTTTTGCCGAACACAAAAATCGACTATCTGAATTAATTTCTACTTACGGCGATCGCGTTGACTTTTTGACTATTCGTCTAGAACAAGTAGAGGAAACAAATATTTTATTGCGAACCAGTAAAATAGAAACTCTTAGTGAAAGCATCGCTTTAGGTGGGCAAGTTCGAGCTTGTCATCGTGGAGGTTGGGGATTTGCGGCTTTTAATGATCTATCAACATTGGTAGCCAGAATAGAAGAGGCGATCGCTGCTGCCAAAATGGTGGGGGAATCAGAAACTATCCTCGCGAACGTCGAAGCTGTACATGACATATGTCAAATTCCCCTTTCAGGAAGTAATCCCAGAGAAATATCTCTAAGAAATAAAAAAGCACTATGCGATCGCTATAATGAGCTGCTACGTAGCTATAACAAGTGTCTTACTTCTACCACAGTTAGTTATAGTGATAGTTCTCAAAAAATAATTATCGCTACTTCCGAAGGCAGCTTGATTGAGCAATCTTGGTCAGATATGGAAATGCGCTTTGCGGCGATCGCCAGGAAAGGAGATACAGTACAAACAGGGCGAGAAACCGTTGGTTCACGTCAGGCTTATGAAGACTTATGTAACTTAGATCATCAAGTCATCGGTGCAGCCCAAAGAGCAGTAGACGCCCTATCATTACCCAAAATCAAAGGAAATATCTATACTGTAGTCATCGACCCCATATTGACAGGCTTATTTGTTCATGAAGCCTTTGGACATCTCTCAGAAGCAGATATGGCTTATGAAAATCCTGACTTGTTAGAAATAATGAGTATAGGCAAACGTTTTGGTTCGGAAGAATTGCAAATATTTGATGGTGCTGCACCAATAACATCCGAGCAAAATTATATCCACCGAGGTAGCTATTTCTATGATGATGAAGGTACGCCCTCAACTACTACGCAATTAATTAAAGATGGAATTTTGGTGGGCAGGTTACACTCCCGTGAAACAGCTGGCACACTGGGAGAACAGCCTACAGGTAATGCCCGTTGTCTTAACTACAATTATTCACCCATAGTCCGGATGACTAATACCTGGATTGCTAGAGGTCATACGCCAGTAACGGAGCTTTTTCAAGGTATCTCAGAAGGAGTATATGCTCGTAATTGGTTAGGAGGAATGACTAATGGCGAAATGTTTACCTTTAGTGCGGGGGAAGCCTGGATGATTCGGAATGGGGAAATTGCCGAACCGGTAAAAGATGTTACTCTCTCCGGTAATGTATTCAAAACTTTAGCCAATATTGAAGCGATCGGCAATGATTTTTATTGGGATGAGTCAGGCGGTTGTGGCAAAGGAGGACAATCTGGACTAGCCGTTGGTTGTGGTGGTCCAAGTTTAAGAATCCAAAATGTCACGATTGGCGGCGATTCTAATTAATTACGTCTTTATTTCTGGCACTTATTCTTTGTCAGAGATTAAAATAACAGTAAAGGTTTAAATAAGAAAAAACCCAATCACAATGACTGGGTTACGGAGCAAGATTACATAATTAGCTAGTTGTGTATCGCTTTTTGAACTAGTCCAATCATCAAAAACTCTGAGAATATCCTTATAGATGAATCAAATTTGTTTAGCGACAGAAACCATCATCTATGTTCTTGAGATAGAGCACAACAGTATATTTACGAGGATTTGTAAATAAATCCTCTTTTTTTTTGTTATTTTTACTTAAGACTAAGTTTTTTATAGAGAAGCCAAGGGTTGGTTAAGATTAAAAGAATATCAAGTTGGGGGGAAAAAGAGTTTAGAAAGGCATTTTATAGCAATACGGACTTACATTAGAACACTCATTACTTATTACTTATTACTTATTACTTACGAGCAATCAAATAAACTTGTCCTAATACAACTTTGTACGGCTATATCTTGGTATTTTGTGCTTATACTTTTATTCTTTGGCATAAGTTCACTGGAGGTTTAAGACGACGTTGAGTGAACAAACCTTTGAATACTTTTCCTGAAGCCTTAGAGACATTTCGTACCGCTATCTCTTATCGTTTAGTAGAGTGGCTCAACCAGAATCGTGACGTATTTATAGCTTATAAAGCTAGTTTAGGCTTTGTTTGGGCTTTATTTTTGTTTAAGTACCGTTAAAAACTTTCTGAAAAAAAAGGACTAGATAGCGTAAACACTACAGCCCTAACTAACATTTGAGAATTAATTAGTAATTACTAATTATCAATTTTTACCGAAATATAGCAATACAGATTTACATTAGGACACTTATTACTCATTACTTACGAGCAATCAAATAAACTTGTCTTAATGTTACTTGGTACGGCTATATTAACTATTAGGTATGGTTTGCACTGCATTTGCTCCGTCAACCCCCTTGGCAACTTGTTCAGCTTTCGAGAGGATGCTTTCAGCATCAGGATTGTATTTTAAAACAACAGTACTGCCTGTTTGGGCAACCCAAAGTCCAACGCTGTCTGATACACCAGCTTCATCTAGTGCTTGAGCAACACGCTTAGCTAGCCCACTCTCGTCAAATTGACCATCAAGACCAACTTTTTCGGGTGGAATCTTATTTTCTTTGGCTGCTGCTTTAACAGAGACTTTACCTGCTTTAGCTGCTTTATCTTCTTCTTTCTTACCGAATAGTTTTCCGAGTAAACCCATATTCTTTATCCTCTTGCACTTTTTTTTGGTGTAAAAGATTAAAAGATTATTTACACCTGAAGGAAGTATATGGGAAGCATACAGAATGAACCCCAGAAGTTATAAAGACTTTAGATTTAGGAGGTTTAAGCATTTTTGCTCATTTTTCCGAGGTATTTTTGTAGGTAAGGAGAAAATACCTCATAGATCAAAGTTAGAGGTTGACGATCATGCCAAAACAAGTAGTGACGACCCCAAAATGGTTCTTTTTCCTTAAATGCGGCTTCTAAGTCCGAAGAATATCCACAATAAACTCCACGAACATCCCGATATAACTCGGTATGTAGTGTCGAAAGGCTGCGCCATATAGGTTGAGAACGATTCTGCAAATAATCATCAATATTGCTGGCATTCCACCAGGAAGCAGCATAAGCTAATCTTTTACCCGATTCAGTGCGTAACCATACTTGTCTTCTTAATCTGGGTTCGGAGATGACTTTAATTTCATTTGGTGCGTCATCGTCGCATTCACCAATTAAAGACATATCGATAACATCTACTTCAGTTCGTTCCCCAGTAAGTAACTGTAAATGATGAGTGGGAGAGCCATCGCCTAATAAGAGCATTTGCCATGTTGGGGCTAGCTGATCGTGGGGTAGTCCTTGCTGAACAATTTCTTGGTCTCCCTGCCAAATTGGCTTGAGACGATGCCAGCTTTTAATAGTGCTATGGATATTGTATGGTTGGGTTGCAGTCACTTTAAGTTACAAAACTTTACTCTTCTTAATAATGATGGTAACGTTCTTTGTTAAAAATTTCCTATTTCGTCAGAGACAAAATCACTTTTATAAATTTATAATCGCTTATAGAGCGATCGCCAATATACTTAAAATCAAATTACTGTTAATTTTGCCTATCAACTTGATTAATCAAAATGACGTTGAAAACGAGAATCAAAATGATGTTTCTTCTTTTGATTACATCGGCTACATAAGACTTGCAAGTTACTAATATCATTACTGCCACCATTAGCCAGTGAAATAATATGATCTATATGTAGTTGTGTTTCCGCATTCTTTTTTCCGCAGCTTTGACATTGATAATTGTCTCGCTGCAACACATACTTTTTAACAGACTGAGGTAAATTAGTTCTTGGCGTTTTGGACATTATTGAGAAATAGTTTGGCGAATATCATCTAAAGAATCACTATTTTGAGACAAATTATCATTTTTAACTTCTTCTGGCTCATCAGGACAAAATTCCAAGATCACTCTCATTCTAATCTTCCCTTTTTGCCACTCTCTAGATTGAGGTTCTAAAATCTCAGCATCAACGCTTGTATTCCACCTTTGATGAGAAGGGGGAGTTCCTAAACCTCCTTGTTTTAATTGTTCTGGTAAATTATTTAGTACCAAGTTCCCAAAAGACCTGTTTATGTACTCCATAAACTTAATTATCTTAAATGTTGTTCCGTTGCTAAAAGAAATAACTGTATTAGAGTCTTCATGTTCTAAGTGTTGAAATTTAATTTCTGAGTTCATATTGATAGTTCGGATAAATTTGTATTAATTAATATTTCTATTGATTCTCATGTCTTATATCATCCAGTATCGATTCTGATTGCTCGGGAATAAAACGTAAACAAATCTTTATCTTACCTTTTTGCCAGTTTTGATTGGGAGATAGAAGCTTACAAGGAACTCCTTCATTAAGCCATCTTCCCATTTTGTTGGCATTTATACTTTGAATTAATCTGTCCAAAAATTCTTGAGCTTTATATGTATGATGATTGATCAAAATATTATCGTCTTTATTATTAATTGAGATCACTTCATCACCATTAATAAATTTTTCTACTCCTTTCATTATTAATTCCTCTTTAGTTTTAGCTTTTATATTGTAGGATTGATTTATTTGCAAACATCATCATTCATTTGGCTCTAAATTAGAATTATCCATTTTATTATTATAGTTTTACTCAATATTATTTATTTCAGCTTGGCGAATATCATCAAGGGGTGATTCTATTTCTTCAGGTTTATCAGGAATAAATTCTAGAGATATGTTTAGCTTTAATTTTATTTTTCCTTTTTGCCAGCCTGAAGAACCAGCTTTTAAAATCTCGCATTTTTCTCCATCTTGAAACCATAGTTTGGCATCGCAATTACATTTTAGTTTTTGAGTAATTGAGTTGCTAATAGTGTGAAATATATTACTATTACTGTTAAATGCTAATTTTATGAGATCAAATAATTTATAAACAAATATAGGATCTCTGGAATCAAAAGAAATAATATCTCTATTATTACAGTTAGCTAAATATTCATTTGGCTTTATATCAATATTGGAATTTGTCATTTGATTGTTTAATTTGGATTAGTGTTATCTACTTTTATTTGGCGAATATCATTAAGATAATGACTAGAATCTTTATCTTTTTGCTCGAGCTGTATCTTGTTTGAATCAATATTGATAACACTTACCTGTTGATTGATAACTGGTAGTTGATATTCAGATAATTGAAGCGATCGCCAGCAATTATTTAATTCATTAACTGACTGATTATATTGTTTGATTTTTTGCTTTAAATCCAATTGTAATTTTTGATTTAAGGCAATCTTAGTAATCGCTTCTTGTTCTAAAGTTTGTTCTAAAAATGCTCTTGCTTGAGGATAATACTGTAATATTTTCTCTGCTTGCCTTTCTGCCATTGGCAACAAATGGGTCTTAATTGTTTGGTTAATAGTTTGACGGAAATTTTGGCGGATTGTGGTGGAAACTTTTGGTTCAAAATCTAACTTTAATAACTGACGGATGGCAGGTTCAGCTTCAACCATACTGGCACAGTCATAACCCTGTGAAGTCTGTTGTAATGTTTGACGAAATTGATAGATAGAAAATGTTCCTTCGTCATAAAAACGGCGGCTTTCCCTAACATAGCGATCGCATTCTGTTTTGGCTTCACTAACTAAGGCATGAATCAATTTAGTTTCTAATTCTTTTAATTCTGATTGGATACCAGTGTCTTCGCCTAGTAAGCGATCTAATGTCCGATAATATTCTTGTTGTTTTAAGCGATCGCCTAAATGCTCACAAAAATTATGAACTAATGTTTCTGATGCGGCAACTAAAATAACTTCAAGTTCGTTAGCCAGATAATATAAAGCTTCTACTAAAACAGCAATTAAAGGTGCAGTTGCATTACGGGGATGAGATAACGTAGCGAGACTGTAGGCATCCTGCACGGAAAATGTTTGTAGTAGTTCATCTAGACGACTTACCATCCGAGCTTTTAGCTTTTGAAAGTCCGATTCAAATTCAGAATTTTGATTGGTAACAATAGAGTTCACTTCATTTTCTAAGTGTTCGGAAAATTCTTTGCCAATTATCTGTAACTTTTGATTGAGTAGTGTCAACTCCTGAGTTTTCATCGCTTCAATTTCATGGGGTTGATTTGCTAACTCTTGTAATTGTTTGAGATAATCTTGTTTGAGCTTGGTACAGACAGGCTTGAGATCTTCAGCTAAGTTGGCAAATAGCTGTGGGCGTTTTTCCTCTGTAAGATAGCGAGTAATAGCCCTACGAAATTCTTCAATCCCACTATCGGCAATCAATTGTTCAATCAATGGTGTCCCGAACTCACTTAGGATGCGAGTGTAGTTTTCATTTGGTGTTTCGTAACCATTAACAGATACTCTAAAATTTGTGCGAGTAAGTTTACCTGAGTTAGCACAGTAGTTATTAAATTCACTGACAAATTGGGGTGTTTCTTCTTCCCCGCCAATCCCTTTGACGCTTTCAGCAAATAGAGAATTTAAACCAAAACGTTCGCTGCTATTGGCAGATTTAATTTGACTACCGTAAAATCCTAGCAAACCACTGGTTTTATATACTCGTTTATTACCTCTAAACTGAGTCTGAATTAGGTTATCTAAACGCTGTCTTAATTGTCCGTTGTACCAAGTTTGATCGATGCGATTAAAAACATAAAAAACGCGATCGCGTATTCCCATATTGGACTTCATCTTTTCCATCAACTCGGTTTCTTCGGATGTCATTTCTCCAGCCGAAGCAGGTTTGAGAACACAAATTACCGCCGAAGTATCGGGATGTTCGATTTTACTGTAGGTAAGTTCGGCATCTTTTTTAACCGGGGCATCAATACCTGGCATATCAACTAAGACATTGCCATCTTCTAAGAGAGGATGATGGCAGTAATATTCAACTTTAGTCAATACCGCACTATTACTTCCCCGTCTAGCATAGGTTGCTGCTTGGGATAAATTAGAGAAATTAAATTCCTCCATCGAGTAAGTATTATTCTTCTTGGCATCAATGCGATCGCGGTTCTCTGCAAATCCTTGTAACAGCAAATCTAAGGCATTAGCCTTTTTTGCTCTTTCTGATTTACTGACACCACCTTCTTGTTCAATAATTGCAGCACAAGTTTGAGTAAGAGAATTGATGACTGCTGATTCGCTAACATTATCTGATGTTGATAACCCCAAATGCTGGCATAAACTAATAATTTGCTGTTTAATTTCAGATTCACTCAGAAAAGTCAGAACTACTCTTTCTGCTGCTGGATCAGCATATTCAATGTAACATTCAGTTCCTGTAGCGTGTCCCTCGGCACTATAAAGCAATTCCCGTTCTAGTAGTGCATTAATCAACATCGATTTTCCAGCACTAAATGCCCCGGCAAAGACAATCTCAAACTTAGGTGCGATCGCTTTTTTTAACGATGCTTCGACAACTCGAATATCTTGTTGATTTGTATTTAATTCTGATACCAAATCTAAAATACTGTTGACGTTATTAGACAGTTCGGAACATTGAGGTGGAAGAAAACTCATACAGCCAGAAAAGTTATACTACTTAATTTAGAGTTCCCTCAGAATAATCAGAATTATCTATTTGTTTTGAATCTTCTCTATTCGATATCGCCATAGAGCATTGATTTGATGGAGCTACTAAACTAAACATAATCTCAATAACCCCTGTAAATAGTCTTCGTTAAAATTCCAAAACGAGATATCCTAGCATAGAGAAAATATATGCCAATGATTTAAAAAAAGCGGTGCTAGACCTCAAACTAATCAGAGAAAATCCTGAGCGAACCCAAGAATTAATCAATCGCCGTAACGGTACATACGATATTCAAGCAATTTTGGAATTAGATCGCACTTCCCGAGAGCTAGAAACTAACCGCAGTCAACTCAGTGCCAGAGGGAACGAAATTGGCAAACTGATTGGGAAAAAAATTGGTGGTGGTTGCGATCCTAAGGGAGAAGAGATTGCTCAATTAAAAGCTGAAGGTAATGAGATTAAAGCTAAGTTAAATCAACTTGAACCCCAAGAGAAAGAATTAAAAGCCAAAATAGAAGCTCTTTTACTAGAATTACCCAACTTACCCGATGAATCAACTCCAGTTGGCACAAGCGAAGAAGATAATGTCGAAATTAAACGTTGGGGAGATCAATACATTCCCGATCATAAGGATATTTTGCCTCATTGGGAAATTGGCGAAAAATTAGGGATTCTCGAATTTAAACGAGCTGTTAAGGTAGCTCAAAGTCGCTTTGTAAATTTAGTGGGTGCAGGAGCAGCATTAGAAAGAGCTTTGATTAGTTTTATGCTAGATACTCAAATTGAGTCTGGGTATACAGAAGTCATGCCCCCAGTACTAGTAAACAGCGATTCTTTACAAGGTACCAGTCAACTACCTAAGTTTGCTGAAGACAGTTTTAAATGTAGTAACGATGATTTGTGGCTAGCTCCCACTGCCGAAGTTCCTGTGACTAATCTCTATCGAGATGAAATTCTGGAAGATACGGAATTACCCATCCATCATTGTGCTTATACTCCTTGTTTTAGAAGGGAAGCTGGTAGTGCAGGAAGAGATACTAGAGGTTTAATTAGACTGCATCAATTTAACAAAGTAGAGTTGGTTAAAATAGTTACCCCAGAAACATCTGATGCTGAACATCAGAAATTGCTGGAAAATGCTGAAGCAATCCTTCAAGCTTTAAAGTTGCCCTACCGTGTTTTAGAATTATGTACTGGAGATATCGGTTTTGGGGCGGCTAAATGTTATGACTTAGAGGTTTGGTTGCCTTCTGCCAGAATGTATCGAGAAATCTCTAGCTGTTCCAATTTCAAAGATTTTCAAGCCCGTCGAGCTAATATTCGTTTTAAACAAGCTGGTCAAAAAGGTACCCAGTTCGTTCATACTTTAAATGGTTCGGGACTAGCAGTAGGTCGAACTATGGCAGCGATCTTAGAAAATTATCAGCAGCCCGATGGGACGATTAGAGTACCTGAGGTTTTGCAACTTTATTTAAAACGAGAAGTTTTATAGTAATTAACTGATGTTACGCACTAATTAATCTGTTGAGGCTGGGAAAAGGTTAAAGGTTAAAGGGAATATTATCCTGTTTTTATCGATTACTAAAATCATTGATTTCTCGTTGTACTGCGTAACGTCAGTCATTAATTAAATCAAAATAATTGGTAAGATAAGCTTTGACGCATTCAAACTGCATCCCCAGATTTTGGTAAAGGCAATAGGGAATAGGGAATAGGCAACAGAATATATGCAACCTAGGTGAGTCTAAGCTTACTTATCTCATTGCTAGGGACATTTTCCGGCTTGGTGGTTTGAAAGCGTGATCGATTGCCAGAATATCTGCCTCTGTTAGCTTGATATCCAGAGTAGACCGATTTTCTTTGACGTGCTTGGGATTAGTAGCTTTAGGAATCGAGATAACATTATCCTGATGTAGCAGCCAACTAAGGGCAATCTGTGTTGAGGTAGCATTGTGTTTAACTGCTATACCTTTTAACTTGGAATCATTAACAAAAGCTCTTTGTTCTACGGGAGAATAAGCCATTATTGGTATACTACGTTGTTTACACCAGGGAAGTAAATCCCACTCTATACCGCGACGCATCAAATTATAGAGTACCTGATTAGCAGCTATTTCTTTCCCTCCTGGTAACGACTCGGCTTCTTCTATGTCATCTGTATCAAAGTTGCTTACCCCATAATCTAATATCTTGCCTACCTGCTTGAGATGCTGTAATCCTTTAAGAGTTTCTGATAGGGGAATCGAGCCACGCCAATGTAGCAAGTATAAATCGAGATAATCGGTTTTGAGTCTCGATAGAGAGCGATCGCAAGCCTTGATAATACCCTGATAACTGGCATTAAACGGATAAACCTTACTAACTAAAAACACCTCTTGTCGCCGACCTGAAATTGCTTCGGCAACTATCTGTTCCGCACCACCTTCACCATACATTTCGGCAGTATCAATTAGAGTCATACCCAAATCTATTCCCAGACGTAAAGCATTGATTTCAGCTCTTTTTTGACTGGCTTTTTCTCCCATGCGCCATGTTCCCTGTCCCAATAAAGGTATTTCTCTTCCTGATGGTAATTGTAATGTTTGCATTAGTTTATCCTTTTGTGAGCGAGAAGACCCCTGTCTTATAGACATGGGGATGAAAGCGAACTTGGCAACAAAGGGTTGAGAGTTGACATTTTCGACACTAAATCTTTATATACCAAGATTTTGAACTGATGTACTATAGTTTTGTAGATGAAAACCAAGTCTATAATCAGTACTTTGAAAAGAGAATATATAGGGTTCCACTCACAAGAGCTTGAGTGGGTAAAATATTCTAGCCACGAAGTTAAGAAGATTTGCTTCACTGTACTGGAGGACAACCAGGAACAGACTGCCTGTAATGGTAGTGAAAGCTTGTGGATCGACCTCTTTCGGGGATGTGTCTTCACCATTGGTGTTCTCATCTAGATACGTCGGGATGAATCAAGAATCCCCCGCATTCTATGCGTGGGGAGTGTCAAATCAGTCACTTAAAGAACTAAGCTGGTTAAGATCGAATTTGACGAGGGAGCTTGCCGAGGAAACCTCGGCTAAGGAACGCGCAAGTTGTCGGTTGAGGCTGATGGGGAGATGGAGATATGAGCCTACGGGACTGTCTCCAAGTCGCTGAAAGAAGCCCTATTAATAGCTAATTAAACAAATTATAAGATTTTTTTCATTTAAATTTCATCTAACATAATCCAAAATTCACAACTAACTTAATTCACTATGGAAATCTGTATATAGAAATACTGAACAGTAAAGCGGCAAAGCCGCAGCTATAAGCTATAAGCTATAAGCTATAAGCTATAAGCCAATTAGAAGGGGCTTTAACCCCTCCTAATTGAAGACCACCAAACTTTGTTTGCTGGGGGCATTAAACCCAATAGCTATAAGCCCTTCGGGTTCGACAGTTTCTTTAAGCGGGACAAAGGCCAGGCGTATGGCCGCATCGTACCCCCTAAAGGGTTCAGCAGTGGCTTCAAGCGGGGGAACCCCGCCAACGCCCTGCTTCACCGCCAACGAACTGTCTCACTGTTAGCCGTTTACAAAGCGTAAACTTTAGAGCTTAGAGCTATTGGCTTAGAGCTTAGAGCTTTTTGGTAAATATAGAGGTTTTTCTACAAAATAAATTTCAATGATGGGAGTATCAACATGATTGTAGGAATCAATGAATTACAACCAGAAGCAATACAAACTATTAGAGGAATTATCACTGAAGTTGACGATGATGATTTTACTCTCAGCGATACTAGCGGAAGTATTGAGGTTGATTTTGATGATGATGATTTAAATGATGTAGATGATATTGATGATTTAGATGACATTAATGATGTAGCCATTGATAATTTTTTGAGTGAAATAAATGGAGAAGAAGTAATTGTTGTTGGCGAATTTGATGATGACGACGACGTTGATGATTTAGACTTTGATGCTCTAAGAATTACCAGAAATACTGGCTCTGTAGTATTAAGAGAGTTATTGCTAGAGGATGATCTTGAACTTGGGGCGGACAATAACAACTTCGTTCAAAATACTCCTGATGCAGTTATTGTTAATGGTGGAGTAGGTAATGACAGTTTGACGGGGTCTAGTGGCAATGATTTCCTGATTGCAGGTCCAGGTAATGACCAACTTACAGGGGGTCCAGGTTTTGATACCTTTATTGTGGGAGATGGAGCAGATATAGTTACTGACTTCGAGACGGTAGACGTTCTGGATTTGAGCAGCTCGTTTAATGATATTGGTCAAGTTCTGGGCACAGATGGAGCAGCGACTCAGGTAGGGCAAAATACTGTTATCGATCTGGGAAATGACAACTCAGTAACTCTACTCGGCTTTGCAGCTGAAGATTTGACTGCTGCCAACTTCGCTTTAATTTAAAAAAGCCTTAAAATTTTTCTCCAAAGCTCTATTGGCACTCTCCCGTATGAATGACGGGGGATTTTTCTTTCATGAGAAAGTAGAATTAGGAACTTTTATTTACTAATGGGGTTTAATCTATATCCTCCCCAAGTTACAGCTAAACTAATTAGAGCGATCGCAAAAAATCAATAAGCAAGCATTTATAGCTGTTTTCAATTGGATAGATTCCTCTGAGTATAAAAGCTTGTCACATATCAAGTATCTACTTCGTCTTATTGAATGAAGACTTTAGATTAGAAGATCTTAAAATGAAGACAAGACTTAAAATTGACAAAGTTGAACCTGCTGCCTACCATGCCATGATGGAGGTTGAGAACTATGTTCGTGCCAGTGGATTAGATAAAACCCTACTCGAACTTGTTAAAACCAGAGCATCTCAAATCAATGGCTGTGCTTTCTGCATTGATATGCACACCAAGGATGCCAGACACGCGGGAGAAACGGAACAGCGGCTCTATGCCCTCAGTGCTTGGTCAGAAACGCCCTTTTTTACTTCCCAAGAGCGTGCTGCATTAACCTTGACCGAAGCCGTAACGCAAATTGGCAAACACGGCGTACCTGATGCAGTATACGAAGAAGTGAGTCGCTACTTTACACCCGAGCAAATCGTAAAACTACTAATGGCGATCGTGGCAATCAACGCTTGGAACCGCCTTAGTATTGCCACCCAGATCGTACCTGGAAGTTATCAAGTACAAGCAACAGCATAATAAGTAAAGTAATCATGATTACCAGCTCCAAAAAAGCCCCCATAGATCAGCTTGAAGACTTCGATCAATATCGTTCGTTGCTATTTGCGATCGCCTATCGTATGCTGGGCAGTGTCATGGATGCCGAAGACATGGTGCAGGAAACTTTTCTGCGGTGGCAGCAAACGTCCCAACAAAGCGTCAAGTCTACCAAATCCTACCTCACGACAATCGTTACTCGCTTGTGCATTGACCAACTACGCTCAGCCCGGGTTCAAAGGGAACAGTATGTTGGGTCTTGGTTGCCCGAACCGATTGTTACAGAATCTTCTACTGACCCGAGCAAAATGGCTGAGTTGGCAGATTCTTTGACTATAGCGTTCCTAGTCTTACTAGAGCAATTGTCGCCATTAGAACGAGCTGTCTTTTTGCTACGAGAAGCCTTTGGTTATGATTACAAGGAAATTAGCCAAATCGTTAAAAAAAAACCTACCAACTGTAGACAGATTGCCCGACGGGCACGTCAGCATTTAACCAAAAGGCGATCGCGCTTTTCAGTTTCTCTTCAACAGCAAGAACGACTCACCCGCAAATTTATAGCAGCTTCTCAGCGAGGAGATTTGCAAGGATTGCTTGACTTACTAGCTGAAGATATTACCTTCTGGTCTGATGGAGGTGGTAAAGTCGTAGCTTGCCTCAAGCCTCTGCACGGTGCAGCTAAGGTAGCTGGTTTCTTGAGGGCAATTTATCGTCGTAGTCAGAAGCTTGGTTTAAAGTATGAGCTTGAGTTGGTTCGGGTGAACGGTCAACCAGGCATTGTTTACACTCTTGGCAGCAAGCTCGAAAACGTGGTAGCAATTGACATTGTGGATAATCGAATCCAGTCTCTCTATTTTATGAGAAACCCGAACAAGTTAAAACAGAGCTTTTCCAAAAAGGTGGCAGAAATGGCGCTCGACAACTTACACGGCTCAAGTCGGTCGCAGTTAGCCTATAATTTTTCTTAAACCTTCTCATGCAAAGTGATTTTGAGGGAAAAGTCTCTGGCGATCGCCATCACGAACAAATCAATTATTGAATTATTATCAGAAGCGGTGCAACTATGATGATTAAAGGTTACGCCTGTAAAGAACAAGGCGGAAAGTTAGAATCCTTTGAATACAATCCAGGGGAATTAGCTGCGGATGAGGTGGAAGTAGAAGTTGAATATTGTGGCATCTGTCACAGTGACCTATCAATGATCGATAACGAGTGGGGAATGTCTAGCTATCCTTTTATCCCTGGACATGAAGCTATTGGTAAGATCGTGGCAGTAGGGAGTCAAGTAGCTCCAGATCGCATCGGTCAGCGAGTAGGAGTAGGTTGGCAGTCGGCATCTTGTAATCACTGTAAAAACTGTGACGCGGGCAAAGAAGAACTGTGCTTGAACGAAGACGAAGTAGGTCAAACAATTGTCGATCGTAATGGTGCTTGGGCAAATAGAGTGCGATCGCAATCTCGCTGGGCAATTCCCATTCCCGATGGGTTAGATCCTTCTCTTGCAGGTCCTCTGATGTGTGCAGGGACTACGGTATGGTCGCCGATCCGACACTATGGCGTACGACCTGGAATGGAAACTGCGGTTTTGGGTTTAGGCGGTTTGGGTCACTTGGCAGTACAGTTTTTGGCCAAAATGGGAACCCAGGTAACGGGTCTTAGCACTACTCGTTCTAAGGAAGAAAACACCCGCAAACTGGGAGCAACTGATTTTATTGCCACCAAAGAATCACCAGAAGATTTAGAAAAAGCTGCGGGACGGTTTGATTTTATTTTGTCAACTGTTTCGGCAAATGTGGATTGGAATGCTTATATAAATGCTTTAGCACCTGAAGGAATTTTAGTTATCTGCGGTGTTCCCGATGGGGCAGTATCATTGATGCCTTTCCCACTAATTGCCAGCGAAAAGAAAGTCGGTGGCGGTCGTGCGGGTTCGCCTTCCGATACTAGAGAAATGCTGGAGTTTTGTGCGATTCATAATATTACGCCGATGTGCGAACAGTTTGCCATGCAGGATATTAACAAAGCTGTACAACACGTTCGCGATGGCAAAGCGCGTTTTCGAGCAGTGGTTAAAGTCTAATTAAAGCTGGAACAGTTAACATCGGAAATATCAGCAATTTGGGGTCAGAAAGCACCAGCACAAACATTAGTTCCAGTGCCAAGGTTAGCGTTAGATGGAATGTTGTTTGAGGTTGATGCGATCGCTGTAATTCCAGAATAACAATCTAAAAATCCATGCTATGCGGAGGCAAAAATGGAGAACCATCCCCTAAAGCAAGAAATAGCCAAAGCAGACAAAGCGATCGGCGATCGCGATTTTGATACTGTAGCCAGTTGCTATAGTGAAGATGCGGTATTGGTGGTTAAGCCTGGGACGCTGGTACAAGGTCGTGAAGCGATTAAAGAGGCACATAAGAAAATTTCTGACTACTTTAACGACAGTCTGAAAGTGTCACAAAGTGACATGGTTATAATTGAGGCTGGAAATATAGCCTTGGTTTTATCAAAAACCTATATCGAGTCTCCTAAAAAGCTAGATTCAGAGTTTTCCACTGAAAGAGATGCAATTTACGTCTATAAAAAGACTACTGATGGCAAGTGGTTGTGTGCTATTGATAATTCATACGGCGTAGAGCTATTAGAAACAAGTATCTAACAAAGCTCATCCACACCGATCCTTGAGAGTTCATCAGTTACGATACAAAGGAAAGGTTGTCTGTGGCGGGTAATAGGTAACTTTATACTCGGAAAATAATCGATTTATAGGGATACAGATATGCCAGTACCTTTAGAATATGAGCGCGCTTCAGGTCGATTCTATGATTATTTAGTAGACGCGCGGGATACGGCAGGGCTTTGGAGTACTCACGTAGCTTATACAATGACTCAGGGGGTATTTCACACGTTTCGTCACCGACTTTCAACGAAAGACGCTATTGCTTTTGCTAATGTACTACCGATTTGCCTGAGAGCGCTCTTTGTTACCGACTGGAATACAGATGAGCCGACAAAGCCATTCGAGAATCGTGAAGTTATGACGCAGGAGGTAAAGTCGTTGCGTTCGGAACACAATTTTTCTACGGATACGGCGATTAGTGATGTGGCTGGTGCTTTGCGAAGGCATGTAGATGAAGAAGCCTTCGATCGCCTGCTTACCCAGTTACCAGTAGGTGCAGTGGAGTTTTGGGAAATATAATTTACCTTGTTACTCATTACTCAGTCCTGCAATTCGATATGTAGCATTGTTTTTGGATTTCGTATAAGGAAAGGAAGCTCAATGATTGTTCTAGTTGTGTTACTCAGCGTTTTTTTTGTGACGTGGGGAATATTAGGGATTACAGGTCTTTCCCATCAGGTTCGCACTGCTGGGTGTATTGCATTTGCTGCCCTGTTTTTATTTACAGGAGTAAGTCATTTTAGTTTAGCGGACGGTATGGTGAAGATGCTGCCAGAACGGTTGCCCGCTCGCTATCCCATCATCTACATCACTGGAATCATGGAAATCCTTATGGGTATTAGCTTTTTGTGGTCATCGGCTCGGCGTATAACGGGTATTGTGGCGATTGCGCTCCGCGCAGTGGCAAAGCCAATCGCATTTCTAATTTGCGTGCTGCCCTCTAACATTTATGCCTCACTCAATTCTGTAGATTTTGGTGGCAATGTCCAAGGTGCGCGATATCTTCTCTTCCGTATACCACTGCAACTTTTTTTGATTTGGTGGGTATGGTTTATGGCTGTACGCCGTCCACGAGCAAACACAGTTTAATACCAAAAAACCGCTAAAGGAAGTGTTGTACGATGGAGGAACGTTGATGAGCCAGACAACTCTCTTTTATGCCCAAATTACTTCTGCTTATTTTGTTGTAACTGGATTGGGATTGCTAATTTCAACAAATTTCTACTCTAAGATGGTGCAGATGATGACACTATAGATTCCTTAACCATCAATCTTTCTGGGGCAGCCCATTTTCTGTTTGGTATGTCAATTCTGATTCAACATTTCCGTTGGGGAAACCTTTTGGAAATACTCGTTACGCTGATTGGTATCTTTACTACCATTAAAGGTGCAGGATTAATTGTCATACCTGAAGTCATGTTGCGATCGCCAAAAACCAGCAAGCAAGCACTCAAATTCTCAGGTGTCGGATTTGTTGCTTTAGGTATTTACCTGAGTTACGCGATCTATTCATACTAGTTAGTCGAACCAAATTTCACTAGCTCGCCTATCAAAATTTAGTCGAGACAAATTAAGGCTAAGGATGTTGTACAAGCTGCGATCGCCAAACGAAGACTGTCTCCTGAAACCCTCAAAGACAAAGGCTATCTATGAACTGTAAAAGTCATGCTAAATCGTCTTTATCAAAGGTGAATTCAATGGCGATCGCTTCTATTCCTACATTTTCCCCATTCAATGTTCTTTTAATAAATTAGAGCTAATTAAAAAGATGAAACAGTGGTACGAAGAGTTATATGAAGATTATGGAGTGAAATACGACCGCGAAAGTTTCACTCATGGAACTATTGGAGAATGCGATTTTCTCGAACAAGAGATTAATTACAACAAAAACTGCAAAATATTAGATATAGGATGTGGAACGGGCAGGCATTCTATTGAATTAGCTAAAAGAGGATACACAGTCGTCGGGATCGATTTGTCAGAATCACTTTTGCAACGTGCTAGAGAAAAAGCCGTCGAACAAAATCTGCAAATTGATTTCCTACAATGTGATGCCAGAAATCTTACTTATTTAAACGAATTTGATTTGGTTATTATGCTCTGTGAAGGTGGATTTACCTTGATGGAAACTGATGAGATGAATTTTCAAATTCTCCAGAATGCTGCCAATGCTTTAAAGCCAGAAGGAAAAATGATTTTTACCACTTTGAATGCTTTGTTTCCTCTGTTTCATTCTGTCAAAGAATTTCTCGATTCCCAAGTCAAAGAAGAAAATTCAACCCTTGATAATATTTCATTCGATCTAATGACTTTTCGGGAATCTAGCACTGTGTATTTTGAAGACGATCTGGGAAACAAAAAAGAACTGCAATGTAATGAAAGATATTATGCGCCATCTGAAATAACTTGGCTATCAAAGAGGCTTGATTTTACAACTATTGAGATATTTGGCGCAAAACTAGGTGCTTTTAGCCGAGATGATCAATTAACCACTGAAGATTTTGAAATGCTAGTCATAGCCGAAGGCTAATTGCTACTGCTAATGGCGATCGCTATTCAGAATTCACACCTACCAACGGCTAATGATGAAATTTGAGATGATACACTCTTGGCTGAGAATCTTGGACGATCGCATCTTGCCAATCTGAATGATACTGAGATAGGGTTTGCACTTGTCCGCCAACCAAACACAGTGGATCGACTATCCGCGATTTACAGCGAACCAAAATATCAAAGTTTTGGGAATTATTTTCTACTTCAATCCGATCGTTCATTTGCTGCCAATACTGCAACAGATGCAAATCTTTTTGAAGATGGGGCGTAATTTTAGCTAATATCTGGCGATCGCTTTGAAATAATTCGTCTCGATTGATGTAACCTTGACTCAGACTATGTTTGAGCAAGTTGCCAACACTGCATAACATCACGGCTGATTCCAAACTAGAGTAGTATTTATCGTTGATATGGCGGAAAAATTCCGCAAATTTCCGTGCTAGTTGAGAATTTTTAAAAACCCATTGTCGATCGATGATACCAAGCCCATCTAAAAATTCTTGAATGGTTGGGCGATCGATAACTCGATGATGAATACCAGCACGCAAAACATAATCAATGCGATCGGCACAAAGACTTGGTAAGGATTGTTCTAATAGAGGAAAACGAGACTCATCAAAGAAATCTTGCGCCTTGAACTGATACTTTTGGAGAATCTGAGGGATGACGCTGTGGGTTACAAAAGTTTCAAAAGCATCATCTTGGAAAGTATGGTGTGTCTGAGAACCTTCTGAGAGAGCATAATCTATACAATGAGAAAAAGCAGTGTGGGAAATATCGTGTAACAGTCCTGCTATCTGCTCTTCCAAAGATGCACCAAAATGAGACAATAGATAACAAACCCCAACCGAGTGTTCAAAACGACTGTGGTAAGAGTCAGGAAAAAATGGCTCTGCATATCCTGCCATACTAATGTCTTGGAGGCGTTGTAAAGGCTCGCTGGCGATTAGTTCTTGAAGTATGGGTTCGCTAATCGTGAAAGTTCCGTAGACACTATCATCAAAAAACATTGTGCTAGCTTGATTCTTCATTAACCATATTGACAAATTCTTTTACAAGACTGCTGTTGCCGTACCTGTTGCGATCGCTTGCTGCTAAAACTGTCTCTATTGCACCCGAAACAAAAATAATTCACTTTTAGTATGGACTTAATGAATAATTTAGATATGGCAATACGAATTTAGATTAGGACACTCAATACTTATGTCTTATCTAAGTAACTAGGAGGAATCTATGACTATAGAAATTCTCACCATTACCACTCCTTTTGCATTAAATATTTCCGTAAATTGCTACCTTGTTAAAATCGGCAATGATTATATCTTGATCGACACGGGGATGCCAAATCAGCGCAGCACTATTGAAACAAAACTGAGAAATGCAGGCTGCCATTCGGGCAATCTTAAGCTAATTATCCTAACTCATGGAGATATAGACCACTGTGGAAATGCTGCATATTTTCGTCAAAAGTTTGGGACAAAAATAGCTATGCATCATGCCGATCTGGGCATGGTCGAACGGGGAGATATGTTCTGGAATCGCCGAAAACCAAATATTTTTATTAAGATAATATTTAGTCTGTTGTTTGGATTAGATAGATCGGACAGATTTAAACCAGATCTGTATCTCAAAGATGGAGATAAACTTGCTAAATATGGATTAGATGCTCAAGTTCTCGATCTTCTTGGTCATTCAAAAGGCTCAATCGGCGTTTTATTAGCTGATCAAAATTTATTCTGCGGGGATTTATTAGGAAATACCGATCAACCAAAACTCTGGTCGATAATTGACGATCCCTTGGCAGCAAGTGCCAGTGTCAAAAAACTCAAAAGTTTAGGAATAAATACTGTTTATCCTGGACACGGGAAACCCTTTTTAATGGAACAGTTCAATCATAACAACTAACAAATCGCGACCTAAAAGGCAGGCAATTAAATTGAACCAGAAACAGAATCATGGTTGTTTTGGAGTGATAGATTGAGCTTTACGTCACAGGTTCACCGCCTTCTGCGGTCAATATCAACGCTTAAAATCAATTATCAATATGTACCAATATATTTCTACCCCTAATACCCAACAACTCGAACGGTTGGGAGAAATTGATTGTCAGTGTTTTGGTTCTCTTCTATCAGAATGGCAGCCATATCTCGATCGTATTGGTGAAGAAAATTTCCGTATAATTACTCGTCAAGACCAAGTAATCGGCGGTTTGGCAATTTATCATATGGGTCAGTGGTTTGGCGGTAAAACCGTACCAATGGCAGGAATTGCTGCTGTTGGTGTCGCTCCCGAATATCGAGGACAAGGTGTCGCCAATCGGCTTTTAAAACAGACGATTCAAGAGCTACATCGTCAGCAAATTCCTATTTCTGCGTTGTATCCTGCAACCCAAATACCCTATCGCCAGGTAGGATACGAACAGGGCGGTAGTTACTGTAAATGGAAATTACCAACAGCCAGCATTCAGCTACGGGAAAGGGATTTGACTCTGGAACGAATTGAAGTAAGCGATCGCCGTATTGCCGATATTTATCGCCAACAGTCTCGGTTGAATAACGGAAACTTAGAACGCGCTCAAGCCATTTGGGAGTCAGTTTTAGAACCTCCAAAAGAAGGAACGCTCTATGCTTATCTAATTGGTTCGCCCGATCGTCCAGAAGGCTATATAATTTTCACTCAAGAAAAGAAGCAAATCGCGATCGCAGATTGGGCATTGTTAACCGCAGCAGCAGCCAAGCGAGTATGGACATTTCTAGGAGATCATCGATCGCAAATTAAAGAAGTAACCTGGTGGGGTTCTCCTGTTAATCCTTTCCTACTACTTTTACCCGAACAAAGTGCGATCGTAGAGAAACAGGAAAATTGGATGTTGCGAGTTATCGATTTACCTACTGCACTGACAAAGCGGGGTTATCCACCAGAATTGTCAGCAGAATTACATTTAGATATTAAAGATGAATTGCTCCCTGCTAATAATGGTAAGTTTTGTTTGCAAGTGTCTCAAGGAAAAGGAGAGGTAAGTCGAGGAGGAAATGGTGATTTCCAACTCAATATTTGTCATTTTGCCTCCCTTTATGCAGGCTTTTTGAGTCCTACTCAGTTAAAGCAGCTAAACTATATACAAGCTACTCCCGCGGCTTTAGCAACAGCAAGTTTAATTTTTTCAGGCGATCGCCCTTGGATGCCAGACTTCTTTTGAGTCTTTACTTGCATAGATGCCTTGAGACAAATTTAAGTCTATAAATTAGAGGATTGTGGCATAGTTGCAAATATCTTAATCTCGATCAATATGTGACACGATTGCTTGAATGCCTTTTAATCTCTCGACTGTTTCTTGAAGCGAAGATCGATCAAGTTTTTCACATAAAATCTCATCAAGTTCTGCTAGAAGTTGTCTTGAATCTGACATTAAGTGTTCGCCTAATTCGGTAAATAGTATTTCCTTTTGTTTTCCTTTGCCGTCAACTTGCTCTAAATATCCCATACAGCATAATTCTTTTACTTTTTTGGCAACCATTTGCCTAGAGATGCACAGGCTGCGGGCAATTTCTGAACCATAGTTAGTGCCACATTCTAGCGCGCTCAGAAATCTGAGAACACAAGGAGTTATAGATTGATATCCCCTCTCTTTCAAAGCATTGGATAGGTAAAGAGATATTTGTTCGTTCATCTTTGTTGCGCCAAAAAACAATTGGAGCGATTGACTCTCCACCATCGGAATGTCTCTTTTTGTAAACCTGGTTGACATAAATAAAAATCTCACACTAACATAAACTTATTGTCAACCAAATTTACATAGATAGCAAAGCGATTTGCCTATCGCGCAGTCTTCGGTATCGGCTTCACGACCTCACTTAAAAGTTTTTGCGACAACAACATAATCAAGGAGATTCCGATGAATAGCTCACTACCATTACGAATTGCCCTTATAGCAAATGCTGTTTTCTCATTTACTTGTGCCATGTTGATGATATTCAACTCGTCTATTGTCGACCAGATACTTGGTATCCAAGCACCGCTGGTGATTCAGTCCATAAATCAGGGAAATCAAAGAGTGATCGCTCGTCTCATACCGAAGTTTTGCTGATATCAATACGATTAATGGTTAACTTTTGAGTGAAGCCCTTTATCTTCGCTATAGCTGTTAGACGGATAACTTAAACTAAGGCTAATAGCTAAAAGCCAAAAGCTAAAGGCTAAAGGCTAAAGAAAAACAATTATGCAAATACGACAATACACTGATGATGATTTGAAAGCAGTAATTTCATCTTGGGAGAGCGCTTCAAAGATGGCTCACCCATTTTTAGAAGAAGATTTTTTGGCGCAAGAGCGAATAAATATCGCTGAGTTATATCTGCCCAATGCGGAAACTTGGGTAGCCGAGCTAGACGGAAAGGTTATTGGGTTTATTGCACTCATAGGTAATGAAGTCGGTGGAATATTCTTACAACCTTCATATCACGGAAAAGGGATTGGTAAAGCTTTGATGGATAAAGCCCAGGAATTACGTGGAAGTCTTGAGGTTGAAGTATTCACTAAAAACTCGATAGGACGAAAATTCTACTCCAATTATGGGTTCGAGAAAATTGAAGAAAAAGTCCATGACAAAACAGGCAATGACTTGCTGCGCTTGAAGTTTATCGCTGCTAAGTAACAGCTCAGTTATTTTCTTTTTTCAAACTGACTTAAGTGTTAGGAGATCCGACCATGACAAATGCACTACCTCCCAAACGACAGAAAACTCTAGATACTTTTTATCAGGTGAAATATGTCGAACGTTCATACCTGTCAAAAAAAAGATAATTGGAGATATTATGCAATATTCAACCGAAAATCTGATTAATATTTATGGTTCTGGTCAAGGATTACCAACGGCTAAACAATGGGAAACTCTCCTTAGTGGGGATATGAACTCACCCCTGACAGTTGTTAACTTTTTCAAGTTTAGCGATCGCGCCGATTCAACTTTAATCAGTGGAAAAGAAATGGCTGGAAGGGAAGCCTTTGCAGTCTATGTTAAAACCAGTGTTCCTAAAGTTTCTCAGGTTGGCGGACATTTCATTCTCCGAGGGATTGTTGAAGGTAGTTTAATCGGAGATAATTCGACCCAATGGGATATTGTTGCGATTGGACAGTATCCTCGACGGGAGTACTTCTTCAAATTATTCCAAGATGATGAATATCAAAAGGCTTTTAAGTTTAGACAAGCAGCCTTAGAAAAACAAGATGTCTTTTTGGTTAGTACAGTGTAGGCATTAATTTGATGACTCTATCTCACCTGTATAAATCTTTAGTAGTAGAACTACAGTTTTTGGCTACATTACCGTATTCAATTTATTTCCAAGTGCATCCCTATTTCTTCCCGATTGTCCCTTAAGGTTGAGAACACTGGTAATGTGATCTCTCCACAGTCAGTTGTCCGTCAAGAATGTACTTCATTTAATTAAGAAGAGCTACTAGTAATTATCTAGGATCGGAACAGATCCTTAGGAAAGATGAAATCTTCTGAATTTGCTAATCCGTTCAACGAGAAGTTTGAAGAATTTGAATCCTCCCCAGCAGAGAATCGTCCCTCAAAATGGCTCTGGGTATTGTTGAGTTTGACAATACTTTGTGGTGGCGGTGTCAGTTGGCTATGGCTGAAGCAAAATAATGCTCCTCTGACGACAGAGAATCAATCTACTCCTGCCATTCCCGTAAGACTGCAACAGTTAGAAGTTAGTAAAATTAATAATACTTCCGAATTTGTCGGCGCACTTGAGGCTCGTCAAAGAGTAAATTTACGACCAGAAGCCGAAGGAAGAATTGTCAACATTTTAATTAGTTCTGGCGACAATGTTAATCAAGGAACACCTCTAATTCAACTTCGACCCGATAAAAATCAGGCTCAACTAAATAGTGCGATCGCGAGGATCAATTCTTTAAAAGCCTCTCTTAACCGAGCTGAATCAGAACTCAGAGCAGCTGAAGCAGAAACATCTAAGGAGGCAGCAGAGTTAGAGTTACAAAAAGAAGAATTGAAACGGACAAGTTTTCTAGTTTCCGAAGGAGCGCAATCCGCCCAAGATCTAGACCGAGTTAAACGCGATCGCCAAGCTGCCCTGGCTAGCTTTGAAGCGGCTCAAAAGCGAATCCAAGCTGCGGAAGCGGCGATAGAGGCTGCTAATGCCGATCTTAGGCAAGCAGAAGCAGAAGCAGATTTAGAACAGGAAAATCTAAAAGATACAGAAGTAGTTGCCCCACTGACAGGAAATATCGGCGATATTCCCGTCAAGATTGGAGATTATGTCGAAATTACTGACACTCTAACCACAATTACCCAAAACCAAGCTTTGGAATTACGTCTTGCTGTTTCGATTGAAGATACTACTAAATTAAGTATTGGTTTGCCAGTAGAACTCAGGACATCTCCAGGAGGAGAACCTTTAATAGTGGGCACGATTAGTTTTATCTCTCCTACAGTAGATACGACATCTCAGACTGTTTTGGCAAAAGCTAATTTTCCCAATCCCCAGGGGAAACTACGAGATAAGCAATTTGTTCGAGCCAGAATAATTTGGGAGCAAGTTTCAGGAGTTTTAATACCCGCTTCGGCGATTACCCGCTTGGGAGGTCAGGCATTTGTCTTTATTGCTCAAAATTCAGAAACTACCAAATCAGAAGAATCAACACAAACAGCTGAGCAACGTCCAGTCAAATTAGGTTCAATTCAAGGGAACTACTATCAAGTTATTGACGGGGTAGAGTCTGGAGAAACTCTGATTACTTCTGGTTTGTTAAATCTCTCTGATGGGGCTGTCATCATGCCCGAATCGGCAAGTTCTTCAACCGAAGCTTCTCCCTCTGAGTTTTTGGCTATTGGCGATTAGTTACTCTCCGCTAGTTGATAAGAATAACAGACTCAAGAGTCAAAACTTCTTGGTGAATTATTAACCGTATGTAAGTTCAACATCGGGAATAATTACTGATTACTGATTACTGATTACTGAACTCCGAACTCCGAACTCCGAATTCACTTATAGCCCATCATATTCTTTGTCAGCTTTAGATATCATGTTTATCGAAACTTTTATCAAGCGACCAGTTTTAACCATTGTCTGTTCGATCGTCGTCTTGTTAGTGGGATTAGTCAGTATTCCCACTTTACCTGTCGAACAGTATCCTGATATCAGCCCCGTGCAAGTGGTAGTAACTGCCAACTATATTGGAGCCAGTGCAGAAGTAGTCGAAAAAACCGTCACCACAGTTTTAGAAAGGCAGATTAATGGTGTTGATGGGATGAAGTATCTTAATTCGATTAGCTCTGAAGATGGCACTAGTCAGATTATAGTTACCTTCGATCAGGGTTATAACATCGACATTGCTGCAGTTGATGTTCTCAATCGAGTGTCTTTGGCTGAACCACAATTACCAGATTTAGTTAGACAAACTGGGGTTTCTGTAACTAAGCAATCCAGTAATTTTCTCCTGGGCATGGCAGTTTTTAGCCAAGAAGAAGGTAAATATGACAGTAACTTTATCAGTAACTATGCCGATCTCTATGTCTTAGATGAAATTAGAAGAATTAGAGGGGTAGCTAATATTGTCCCCTTTGGTGAACGCCGTTATGCTATGCGCTTGTGGTTAGACCCTCAAAGATTAGCTAGTCGGGGTATTACGGCTCAAGATGTGGTTGATGCCCTCAACGAGCAAAACCTAGAAGTTGGAGCAGGAAGGATTGGTCAACCTCCAGCTAAAGACGGACAAATGTATCAACTTACCCTCAAGGCTGTAGGTAGGTTGAAAGAAGCGTCTCAATTTGAGGAAATGATTCTGCAATCGGGTTCGGATGGGACCCTGATTAAGCTCAAAGATGTGGGACGAGCTGAATTAGGAGCTGAAAATTATGAAACCTTTGCTAAGTATAGTGGTCGGAATGCAGTAGGTTATGGCATTCAGCAAGCTCCTGGCAGTAATGCTTTAGAAGTTGCCAATGCTGTCAAAGCCAAAGTAGCTGAACTAGCGGAAGATTTTCCCCCAGGAATAGACTATGAAATTCCTTACGACCCTAGTTTGTTTGTAGTTGAGTCGGGAAGGGAAGTGGTGCGAACTCTAGCTAAAGCAGTGTTGTTAGTAGTCCTGGTGCTGTTTATCTTTTTACAGAACTGGCGAGCTACCCTCGTTCCTGCGATTGTGATACCGATTTCCTTGATTGGAACTTTTGCCTTTATCAAATTATTTGGGTTTTCTATTAATAGTCTGACTCTATTTGGTTTAACTCTCGCTACAGGGATGGTAGTTGATGATGCGATCGTAGTAGTAGAAGACATTGTGGCTAAAGTACAGGAACAGGGAATGCAACCCCATGTAGCAGCGATGGAGGCAATGCGAGAACTTTCAAGTGCCGTAATTGCAACTTCTTTGGTTCTCTTGGCGGTTTTTGTACCTGTAGCCTTTTTCCCTGGAACTACTGGGCAGCTTTATAAACAATTTGCTCTGACTATTGCTTTTTCGATTGTTATTTCTACTTTCAATGCTTTAAGTTTGACACCTTCGCTTTCCGCTTTACTTTTACGTCAAGGACAACAGCCACAAGGTTGGTTAGGCAGAGTTTTTGCTGTATTTAATCGTGGCATAGACTGCTTGCGTCAAGGATATCGGGGTATATTATCGCCCTTAAGTCGGATTAAAGCCTTTATTGTGGGGCTATTTATCTTCTTTTTGTTGTTAACAGTCTGGATGTATCAAAATGTACCCACGGCATTTTTGCCAGAAGAAGACCAGGGCTATTTGATTAAACTGATTCAAGCACCAGAAGGAACTTCTTTAGCCTACACCGAGCAAGTAGTCGATAAGTCCGATCGCTATTTTGAGGATATACCTGAAGTGGCAGGGACGTTTTCGATTGGCGGCTTTGGTTTTACTGGTAACATAGCCAATGTTGCCACTACTTTTACCCCTTTTATACCCTGGAGCGATCGCCTAAAATCCGAACAGTCAGCCCAGGGAATTCTCGGTCAGGTAATCGACAAACTGATGGCAATTCCCGATGCTAGGGTCTTCGCCATTAATCCACCCACAATTCAGGGTTTAGGAAATTTTGGAGGCTTTGTATTTCAGCTTCAAGACCGAGGCAATAATGATATTCAGACTTTCTTACAATTTGCCGGTCAGATCCTAGAAAAAGCTAATCAGGCTCCCGAACTGGAAAACGTCTTTACTACTTATACGGCTAATTCCCCCCAACTATTGTTGGAAATTGATCGTAATCAAGCCAAGGCTGTAGAAGTCGAGATTGATGATATTCTCAATACACTTCAAATTTTCCTCGGTTCACGTTATGTCAACGACTTTAATGAGTTTGGTAGAACTTATCGGGTATACATTCAAGCTGACAAGGAGTTTCGCTCTAACCCCGAAGATATCGGCAAACTCTATGTTCGTTCTGCCCAAAATCAGATGATTCCTCTGAGCAATTTAGTCCAAGTAACTCCTGTAACAGGACCACAGATCATCAATCATTACAATTTGCTTCGTTCAATTGAAATCAATGGTGCTGCTGCTTCAGGTTATAGTTCTGGTCAGGCGATCGCTGCTATGGAACGGATCGCGGCTGAAATTTTACCTAAGAATATGGATTATGAATGGTCGGGAATTTCCTTAGAAGAAATTGAATCTGGCGGTCAAGCCCCAATTATTTTCGGCTTAGGAGTGTTCTTTGTCTTCCTAGTTCTAGCGGCTCAATATGAAAACTTTGTCGATCCGTTTATTATTCTACTGGCAGTTCCTCTTGCCATCTTGGGCGCACTATCAGCAGCTTCTCTCAGAGGTTTTCCCAATGATGTTTATTGTCAGGTAGGTTTAGTGATGTTGATCGGCTTGGCTAGTAAAAATTCAATTCTGATTGTGGAGTTTGCCAACCAACTTAGAGAACAAGGTATTCCCATTGCTAAAGCGGCCCTAGAAGCAGCACAGCAGCGATTACGACCAATTATTATGACGGCAATTTCTACACTGCTGGGAATTTTTCCACTAGTTGTAGCTACAGGGGCGGGTTCGGCTAGTCGTCAATCACTGGGGACAGCAGTATTTGGTGGCATGGTAATTGCTACAGTTCTGAGTCTGTTTATTGTGCCCATACTTTATATTATTGTGGCGAAGCAATTGAGGGATTAATTCAAATCAGCTCCTACTGGGTATTTCTGTAAAACAGTTTTTAGATATTGCCCTGTATATGACTGTTTATTCTGAGCCACTTCCTCTGGAGTTCCTGTGGCAATAATTTCTCCTCCTTGATCTCCTCCTTCGGGACCCAGGTCGATAATCCAATCGGAACAGCGAATTACATCTAGATTGTGTTCAATCACGATCAGGGAATTACCTTTGTCGACCAAACGTTGTAGAACATTTAAGAGATGATGAACATCATAAAAAGATAAACCAGTGGTAGGTTCATCAATTAGGTAAAGAGTTTTACCTGTGGCGCGACGGGATAATTCCGAAGCCAGCTTAACTCTCTGGGCTTCTCCTCCAGAGAGAGTAGGGGCTGGTTGTCCGAGTTTTATGTATCCTAAACCAACATCGACTAATGTTTGCAGTCTGGAAGCAGCGCGGGGGATATTTTTAAAAGTTTCTAAGGCTTCTTCCACAGTCATGTTTAAGACATCGGCAATGGAAGAATTTTTATATTTAACTTGTAGAGTTTCACGATTATATCTTGCCCCTTTGCAGACATCACACTGAACATAGACATCGGGTAAAAAATTCATTTCAATA
The DNA here is from genome assembly GCF_000332195.1 of Pleurocapsa sp. PCC 7319. Taxonomy (NCBI): domain Bacteria; kingdom Bacillati; phylum Cyanobacteriota; class Cyanophyceae; order Pleurocapsales; family Pleurocapsaceae; genus Pleurocapsa; species Pleurocapsa sp. PCC 7319. The sequence continues at coordinate 3,730,358 of NZ_KB235922.1, read as the reverse complement.
ACATTCACCCCTTGTCCACTGCAGGCTTCGCAACGACCACCTTTTACGTTAAAGGAAAATCGTCCTGCTTTATACCCCCTGGCTTTAGCTTCGATGGTTTCGGCAAAGATCGCTCTAATAGAATCAAATACTCCTGTGTAAGTGGCAGTATTAGAGCGCGGAGTTCTGCCAATGGGAGATTGATCAATGGTAATTACTTTGTCGATCGCCTGTAGCCCTTTGACTTCACCAAGATTTTTGGGGAAAGGTACTTTGCGACTGAGTTGATGCTTTAAAGCGGGATGCAACAATTCATTGACCAAGGTAGATTTACCAGAACCCGATACCCCAGTGATACAGACAAATTTACCCAGGGGGATCTCGATATCAAAATGTTTGAGATTATTCTGATGACAATCTTTGAGAGTTAAACCATGAGCTTTACCCTTTCTTCTGGCTTTGGGAGTGGTAATTACGCATTTACCTGATAAATATGCTCCTGTGAGAGAGGTTTCAGACTTCAATAAAGCGTTTAAATCCCCTTGAACAACAATATCTCCCCCGTGTACTCCAGCTTTAGGACCAATATCTACAATGCTATCGGCAGCATAAATTGTGTCCTCATCATGTTCAACAACAATTAGAGTATTGCCTAGATCTCTTAGCTTTTTCAGAGTTCCCAGTAACTTATGGTTATCTCGTTGGTGCAAACCGATACTGGGTTCATCTAACACATATAGTACGCCTGTCAATCCTGCACCTATTTGAGTCGCCAAACGAATACGTTGAGCTTCTCCTCCAGATAGAGTCATGGCTGCGCGATCGAGGGTTAGATAGTCTAAACCGACATCAAGTAAAAATTGTAGACGAGATTTAATTTCTTTGAGGGCTAATTCTCCAATTAATGCTTGACGATTGGTTAGTTTTAGATTGTTGACTCGATCTAAACAATCGCGAATCGGTACACCTGTTAAATCATTGATGCGATATTGTCCCAAGCTAACGGATAAGGATTCTGGTTTAAGGCGTTGACCGTTACAGGTAGCACAAGGGCGATTAATTAAATACTGTTCTAGTTTATTTTTGACGGAGTCGGAGTTAGTCTCTTGATAGTTGCGTTGCAACATTTTGATAACTCCAGAATAGTGACGATGGTATCCTTTCGGTTGACCACTGCGGGTATCTGATTGGAAATATACTGGTTCGGATGCACCATAGAGAATAACTGACTGTTGTTCTTCTGTAAGCTGTTCCCACTTAGCTTGAATTTCAAAACCAAAAGCTTGACCTACCCCGTGCAGCAGGGAGAGATAGTAAGAATTATCTTTATCTGACCAAGGAGCGATCGCACTGTAGACTGGTTGCTTAGGATCGGGGACAACTAACTCGGGAGCAAAGGTCCGATGACTTCCTAAACCATGACAGGCGGGACAAGCACCATAAGGAGAATTAAAGGAAAATAAACGGGGTGATAATTCTTCAATTACGGCACCATGTTCAGGACAGGCAAAGTTTTCCGAAAAAACGATCTTCGAAGAGTGACTATTCTGTTGACTATCAGCAGCCGTCAGAATTTCTATTTCGGCAATACCATCAGACAGACGTAAACAAGTGGCTAGTGAATCTACCAGACGTTCTTGAATTCCTGCCTTTTTAATTAGGCGATCTATCACCACCTCAATATCGTGTTTATAATTTTTGTCTAATTTGATCTGGTCATCTAACTGTTTAACTTCGCCATTAATCCGCACCCTGACATACCCTTGAGAAGCCAAACTAGATAATAATTGCTTGTGTGTCCCCTTTTTACTCCTGACCACCGGAGCCAGAATAAGAAACTTGGTTTGATCAGGTAATTCCATGATGCGATCGCACATTTCATCAATGGTCTGAGGTACTATCGAGCGATCGCACTTGGGACAATGAGGTTCTCCCGCCCTGCCAAATAAAAGCCTTAAGTAATCGTATATTTCTGTAACCGTGCCTACACTAGAACGAGGATTATGAGAAGTAGATTTTTGATCGATGGAAATAGCAGGACTCAAACCTTCAATGGCATCAACATCTGGTTTATCTAGCTGTCCTAGAAATTGACGAGCATAGGCACTGAGAGATTCTACGTAACGCCTTTGTCCTTCAGCAAAAATCGTATCAAAAGCTAAAGAGGATTTTCCTGAACCAGAAACCCCAGTAAACACGATTAACTGATTGCGAGGCAAGTCTAAATTAACGTTTTTTAAGTTATGTTGCCTCGCACCCTTGATGCGAATCACGTTTTCATCTACAGAAGATCTCTTGATCTCAGTAGTTTTGTGGTTGGCTTGAATACCGTTACTGAAGGGAGTCATACAGACAAGACTTAATAGTTTTTAATCATATTAACGTTTAAAATTGCTTTTTAATGTGTTGGAGTTTTCTCAGCCAAAAAAAAGAAGAGCCAAGATCTAAACTTGACTCTTCTCTTAACTAATACCCCCAAGGGAATTTGAATCCCTGTCGCCTCCGTGAAAGGGAGGTGTCCTAGGCCACTAGACGATGGGGGCTTAGGTTAGTTGGTTGCTACGGTCAAACTCGCAACGTTTTTAAATATATCTAATATTATTGTCACTGTCAACACTTTTTTTTGGGAAAAAGTTTTCATCCCTGAAATAATTTTGTCACATACCTCGCTGCATTTGCCTGAGACGTCTTTGCGCAGCTGGATCGAGGGTATTAAATAAAAAACTTCCCGCAGGCTTTTTCTTCGTCTGTCTCTTAATTCTGGTGTTGCGAGCTGCCTGTTGTACTTCGCCTGCTAGCATTTGAGCAGAACGCCATTCTGCCCCATAGCCAACTACTGTTAATTGTTGTGCGCGATCGCTCGTAGCAACTATTAACCGAGTAGATTCTTGCTGGTATTTTTTGCGGTTAAAAGTGGCACAAAATTTTTCGATATATGTATCTGCGGTTTCTGCAAAAGCTGTGTAATGAACTGATAACGCCGCAGTATACCCTTCTGTACTACGAGGTGTATCCTGATAATGAGCATCAAATATTATTTTGGTTCGATAGGCAACAGCAGCAGTGTAATTGATTAAGCATTCAATTAACTCGCGACGAGCTGCCTCTAAACCGTGACGATCGCGACTTTTTTTTAAGTCTGACCAGTCGCCGATGATGTTATAACCATCGACGAGTAGTATTGCCTGGTAGGAGGAAGACATTGCAATTTATTTTTGTTTCAAAAATGAGAATGATATTCTCATCTATTCTAAGCAGAATGTTAACAAAAAGTTAAACAAATTTAAAAAGCGCCAAATTGCTAACTGAGGTTTTCCAAGTAAAAAACAATAGTTAATAACGTTGTTTTTCTGTCGCCAACAGTTTAGCTTTCAGCTTTTGAGGCTCTCCTTTGGCCACAACTTTTCCTCCTTCTAACAGAAAAGCTCCGTCGCAGTAATCTAATTCTTCAAGACGATGCGTTACCCACAGAGCAGTTAAGTTACGCTTCTTAACCAGATTTCTTACCTGAGCTACTAATTCTAATTGAGTATCAGGATCGAGTAGTGCGGTGGGTTCATCAAACAAAATTACTTCGCAGTTACGAGCAATTGCCCCGGCGATCGCAATTCGCTGTTTCTGTCCGCCACTGAGGGCATGAATCGGTCGTCTCTCCAAATCTAGTAGATTTACTGCTGACAAAGCAGATTGAACTCTTTCCCTGACCTGAACGGTCGATAAATTCTCACTTACTAAACCAAAGGCAATATCCGCACCAACAGTAGGCATGACTAATTGATGATCGGGATTTTGAAAGACAAAACCTGTTTTATAAGGCATGACGATAGAGCCAGCATCAGGGATTAGTAGTCCTGCTAACAGCCTTAATAAGGTAGATTTTCCGCTACCGTTATTGCCTAACAGCATCCAAAACTCCCCAGAAGGTACTTCTAGAGAACAACCATCTAGCACCTTTGCTTCAGTCGACCAACTAAATTTGATCTGGTCTACTCGAATAACTGGTGATTTGTCTGACTCTAGATTCTGATTATCAGTCGAGGAGGTCATTACTGGTCAGCAGCAGTAGCAGCGAAGAAACCAGGTACTCGTCCTTCTGCCATACCGCCAGACTTTTTATTTACATTTACGGCACAGATTAAATTACCCTTAACTGCTACTTTTTTTTCCTCATCTTTGTCACAGGTCAGCTCAACTAAATCTGAACTTCCCGATCGCATTGCCTGAACAATTTGTTGATAAAGACTTTCGGCAGCTTCAGATTCTTTGCGCTGTACGGAAATAGGCAACGGGATGTCTTGTAAAACTATATCAATGGTAAACATAAAGCTCTAATAAAAAAGATGGCAACAGTTAAATTATCTTCCAAATTCAAGGAAATTCCCATCTTGATTTATTTCTACTGAGGGAAAAATTTAATTTTTTCTTTGGATTTGCCCTGGAAATATTAACTGTTTTCTTCTATTATGTGTAATATAAGTAAAGAAAAGTTAACTTTTCTCACAATTGATTTGACCAACGGTCACAGCAGCGCGAAGTTATGTTGCGGGAGTTTCCCCCTTTATCCCAAAGGGATACCGCAAGTATAAGCAAACTTCGAAATGAGGCTTCATCGTTTTACGGCGGAGTAATCTGTGACTTATTAAAAGTTAGATCAGCGAAATCGTAATATTCCCAACGATCTTATTAATTATTATTTCGGAGATTTATTTACATGACAATAGCAGTAGGGCGCGCCCCAGCTAAACGCGGCATCTTTGATGCGGTAGATGACTGGCTCAAGCGCGATCGATTTGTATTCGTAGGATGGTCGGGTATTCTGCTTTTCCCCTGTGCCTACTTGTCCATTGGTGGTTGGCTCACTTGCACTACCTTTGTGACTTCCTGGTATACTCACGGTCTAGCAAGTTCTTACCTCGAAGGATGTAACTTTTTGACCGTAGCCGCTTCCACTCCCGCAGATAGCATGGGTCATTCCCTGCTATTTCTCTGGGGTCCTGAAGCTGCTTGGAGTTTTACCCGTTGGTGTCAAATCGGTGGTTTGTGGGCTTTCATCGCTCTCCACGGTGCCTTTGCATTGATTGGCTTTATGCTCCGTCAGTTTGAGATTGCTCGTCTCGTAGGAATTCGTCCTTACAACGCGATCGCTTTCTCCGCCCCCATCGCCGTATTTGTTTCGGTATTTTTGCTTTATCCTTTAGGACAGCACAGTTGGTTCTTCGCACCTAGCTTAGGTGTAGCGGGAATCTTCCGTTTCATCCTGTTTGTACAAGGATTCCACAACTTCACCTTGAATCCCTTCCACATGATGGGAGTAGCAGGTGTTCTCGGTGGAGCATTATTGTGTGCGATTCACGGAGCAACAGTAGAAAATACCTTGTTTGATGACGGTGGCGAAGCGAACACCTTTAGAGCGTTTGAACCAACTCAAGCAGAAGAAACATATAGTATGGTGACAGCAAACCGTTTCTGGTCACAGATTTTCGGGATTGCTTTCTCCAACAAACGTTGGTTACACTTCTTTATGTTGTTCGTCCCCGTAACCGGACTATGGATGGCAAGTATCGGGATTATCGGCATTGCGTTGAACTTACGAGCATATGACTTCGTATCTCAAGAGTTGAGAGCAGCAGAAGATCCTGAATTTGAAACTTTCTACACCAAAAATATTTTGCTCAACGAAGGTTTGAGATCCTGGATGGCAACTCAAGACCAACCACATCAAAACTTTGAATTCCCTGAAGAAGTATTACCTCGTGGTAACGCGCTGTAAGCAGGAAAAGGATCCTACAGATTAATATGAATATTATCTAGCTGATCTGTAGTTTGATTTAAATCCATCAGGTTTGGTATTAGACCCCTCTACAATGAGGGGTTTATTTTATATTAAATTGATTAGCTTTTGATATAGCGGTTCTCAAATAAGTGAGGTACAAATATAAACTTAGTCAAAGACTTGAAAACCCCTATTCCCTATTCCCTATTCCCTGACTCCACCAAGGTGTATCTCATTAATACGAGAACCGCTATAAATAAGAATGTTAATCATAACAATAAGCAAACTAGACTAGGATTTTTAGCTTGTCCACGATAGTCTAGAAGATAATATTATGAGATGAAATATCCTCTCAAGTTCAAAAGATGAGGAGTATTCAATCGATAGCAATTTACTTTTTAGATTAGTTTTTAGCTAAAAGCCAATAGCTAAAAGCTTTTCGAACATGATAACCAGTTTAGTACAGGATAAATAGTTAGTTGTGCCAAAGCCAATAGCAGGCATTGTTTATAACGATATTAAGCCAATAGCTTGCAAAGTTGCATCAGAAATAGAAGAGAAACTTGCTGGTTCAGGTTGGGATGTACGGATGACGACAGGAGTAGGAGGAATACTAGAATATTCAACTCCCGGTAGTCCTGTGTGCAACACACGAATCGAGCAATTAACCCCTCCTAACTTTGATCGAGATATAGAATTTGCGGTAGTCTTGGGTGGTGATGGTACAGTTTTATCGGCTTTTAGGCAACTTGCTCCCCATAATATCCCTTTGCTGACTATTAATACAGGTCACATGGGCTTTCTGACAGAGACATATCTCACTCATTTAGACGAAGCTGTAGACAAGCTTTTAGCCAAAGACTATGAAATAGAAGAGCGTTCTATGCTCACGGTTAGAGTATTTCGCAATGATGCTATGTTATGGGAGGCTCTTACTCTGAACGAAATGGTTTTGCATCGAGAACCATTAACAAGTATGTGCCATTTTGAAGTACAAATTGGTCAACACGCACCAGTAGACGTAGCAGCTGATGGCATTATCATTTCCACACCAACTGGTTCTACTGCTTATTCTTTGAGTGCGGGAGGTCCCGTGGTAACTCCGGAGGTTCCTGTATTGCAGTTAGCACCGATCTGTCCTCATTCTCTTGCGTCTCGGGCATTAGTGTTTAGCGATCGCGAATCAGTCAAGGTATTTCCTGCCACTCCAAATCGGATGGTAATGGTGGTCGATGGCAATGGTGGATGCTATATTTTGCCTGACGATCATATTTATATTGAAAAATCAGTTTATCCTGCTCGCTTTATTCGACTGCGATCGCCTGAATTCTTCCGTATCCTGAGGGAAAAGTTAGGTTGGGGATTACCTCATATTGCCAAACCTACCTCAGTGGAGCTACCCTAAATCACAGATTACTCCGTCGTTGTACGGCAAAGCAATTTGTGACTGTTAGTTAGCTTTACTCTGAGCTTGCCCTGTAGCGAGTCACACTACCATGATTACCAACAAGAAGACCAATGCCACCAATTCACCAATTTTGTTATTAACCGATAATGATTTTGCCCAACAAGCAAGTTTAGATTTACAGAGGGCGGGCTACTTGCCCCTGTTTGAAAAAGCCCAGAAGGGATGGCAAAAACTAAGTATCCTTCAGCCAGCAATGGTAATTGTCGATCACTCAATTTCTGGCACCTCAGGTGTTAGTTTGTGTCGTCAGTTACGTAGTTCAGGCAATAGGATTCCCATCTTGATGCTAGTTGAGCAAGAAACAGTAGCAGAAAGGGTCGCTTGTTTAGAATCTGGAGCAGATGACTATCTATTAAAACCCTACAATCGTGAGCAACTGTTGGAGCAAATTAGTTTATATCTTCAGTCAGAAGTTCCCGTCCCAGAGCAATTAAGATTTGGTGAATTAATTTTAGATTTAAGTACTCGTCAAGTAATACGTAATGATCGAGTTATCGATTTAACCATGAAAGAGTTTGAATTGTTGAAATACTTGATGTCTAATCCACAGCAGGTCATGACTCGGGAAGAAATCATTGAAAATGTCTGGGGATTCGATTATCGTGGGGAATCCAATGTTATTGAAGTTTATATTCGTTATTTGAGACTAAAAATAGAAAGCCAAAATAGTAAAAGATTAATTCAAACTGTCAGAGGAATTGGTTATGTACTTAGAGAATCGTAAAATTGAAGTATAAATGATGAAATTAAAAATTAATCTAGGTATCGTACTACTAATTCTTTTATCTAGTTGCTCATTTATAACATCTGCTAAGAAAACTATAGCTAATGCTTCAGAGGAAATTAAACAGGGTCAAATGTTACCCATAACCGCCACAGCCGAAATTGCTGAAGCAACAATTCAGTTAGAGGTAGCCCAAACTCCACAACAACAGGCGACGGGCTTGATGTATCGTGATTGTTTAGCAGACGATCGGGGGATGTTATTTCCTTTTGAATCGGTCAAGGTTGCTCGTTTTTGGATGAAAAATGTCCCTATATCTTTGGATATGATTTTCCTAAATGGCGATCGCGTTGTCGGGATTGCTAATGATGTCCCTTCCTGTCAAGATAACCCTTGTCCTGTATACGGTCCAGAAGCTTTAGTCGATCAAGTAATTGAATTACGGGGAGGAAGAGCCCAAGAATTAGGGATTAACGTCGGAGATCAAATTGTAGTTAAATTTTTGGATTCTAAGTAAAAGCTACAATCTTGAATACTAGTGATTAATTATACTTGGCAAAAAAAAAATTGATTAATAATTAGCAATGTTCTTAAACAATAATTAATCTATGCATATTTATTGCTAGCGAAACCTAACTATATATCAATAGGCAGAGTTAAAACAAGCAGTAAATTACATATTATATTTTAACAATCAGTAATTTTAAGTAGTTTTACATACTGATGTATGTCATTATAGAAATTCCCAATTTGTGGAATACTCTAACCGACAAAAAAGTAGAGTTCTTAGTAAATAAAAATAAAATTTTAGTTAATTGTGATTTAAAACACTAGCAATATTTTATTTGTCTCTAACAATAGTAAGAATTCATATTTGATTGATCATGACAAATGACAATAGTCATACTGTTCAGACAGCTCTGACTTAGCTGACTTATGAAGCAATGGACACGGCGGAGCAATCTGTGACTAATGTAATGACTTGATTTAAAAAGTTTGAAACAGGGTAAAAGCAATGAAACCAGCCATCTATGCCAAATTTATTAAATTCTTGACCGAAGAACTATCTCTTTCCCATGACTCTATTGCGATAGTACAAAGAGCCGTGGAAGAAAATCCGGCGCCAATACCGATGATTCTTTGGCAGTATGGACTAGTCACTCTAGAAGAACTAGATCGTATTTATGACTGGCTTCATTCTAAGACCAAATTAGATCTCAACTAGCAATCGGAAATTTTTGAGATTATTATCATTACTAATTAAAAAATAATAAAATTGTTTGTAATAATCCGACAATAAACCCTAGTATTCCTCCTAAGTTAACGATCGCTTGGAGTTCATTTTTAACTATACCTTGTACTGCTATTTCTAAATCTTCGGGAGAGGTAGCAGAAACACGATTGATAATTACTTGATCGATTGACAGGATTGGTATCGCTTGGGCAACTAGTTTCTCTAAATCTTCTTCTAGATAACGTTCCAATACCAAAGCCAATTCCTGACTAATTACTTCTAAAGAATCATTGACTGCCGGCGATGATTGTAGACGTTTGAGAATTAATACTGATAAATTTTCCCACTCCACGGAATCACCTAGTCTGGCAATCACATTACCCCCTTCCTCTCTAATGTAATTGCGTACTGTTTCACGTACTGTTTTACGTAATTGTCTCACTGTAGAAACAGGCAAATTTTGCAGCGAGAGATTTTTGAGCCAATTTTTAATGCGATCGCGAATTTGTAATGAGAAAGTTAATTCTTCTAGTCTGGCGTTGGTGATTTCTTTTTCATCAATACAAAAAGAGCGTAATCTAATTAGACTGTTACGTAAGCCAAATAAGTTGGCAACCACCCAATAAGTACCACTGGTTTTTTCCCGAAAACCTTCATCAATAATTTGAATATTGCGATCGCTTAAAAAATCAATAATTGCACGACGAATTACGTCAGGGGGCAGAACAGAACCTAACAGCCAGTCGGAAAATTTCTTGGCTTGGGACTCTTTGAGTTGAAAATTGAGCAGAATCTGATCGAAAATTTGATTAGTTTGAGCTTCTAAAAAATCATCTCTTCTCGCCAATACTCTAAGCAATCGGGGTAAAGATTGACTAAATAGATCGTGCAAGATATTGGCTAAAACTTTGGCTGTTTTTTGTTCTCGATCTTCCTGAACTTGTTCCAAGGCTAATTTAAGCAACCATAAAATAGCACTTTCCATACGTTCCGTTGCCAGAAGCCTTTGAGCTAACTTTTGCAGTTCACTGGGGGTCAGTAATGAACCCATAATAGTGTCGGAAACTTTTTGAGCTAGACGCTCTTGATTACTGGGAATTAAGCCAGGAGTGAAAGGTAACTTTCGCTTACCAATGTAAATAGCCTTGTAGGGACGAAAGAGCATTTTAATGGCTATGTCGTTAGTAAAATAGCCAATAATACTCCCTGCTACAGGAGGAACAAAAAATATCCAGAGGTTAGCTAATGCCAAAGCAGTATCTTGAATCGACAATAAAGATTAGGAGGCAGAAAATTAATTCCATTCTTATTTTATTTCGTTAGTGCCAATATCCCCATCATTCCTCCCATCAATGGGTAATGGATCGCTTGGCTGAATCCGGCTGAATGAGCTAGTTTAACCTGTTCTTTTCCCAGGGGAAATCTTTTCACACTAGGAGTTATGTAAGCATATTCTTCCTTAAGATTCATTTCTGCCGCAGTTGGTACTACGATGTTAGTAAGATACCACTGTTGAAAAGCTTGCATATAGCCTTGGCTGGGACGATGAAAATCAAGCACTGCTGCTTTTGCTCCTGGTTTAAGAACACGATACAATTCCTGCAAACAACGAGGAATATTAGTCACGTTTCGCAATCCGTAACCCATAGTGGCACAGTCAAATTGATTAGGGACAAATGGCAAATTTAAAGCGTCTCCTTCAAGCCACTCCATTGGTACGGTAGGACATTTAACCATTTGTCGTTGTTTTGCGATCGCCAGTTGCTCGCAGGCAAAATCTAAGCCCGTTACCTTACCACTATTGCCCACTTTTTGTGCTAGTAATAGAGCAAGGTCTCCGCTACCACAACATATATCCAAAGCGTGATCTCCTAAACTAGCCTCACACCATTTGACGGTCATCAGCTTCCAAATACGATGCTGACCAAAACTTAAGCGATCGTTTAATTGATCATATACTGGTGCAATACGATCAAAAATAGCTTTTATTTCTGTTGCTGCTGGAGAAGCCGCTGGAGTCATGAAATTTCTGTCCGGGATTAATTTTTACCAATCATATAACATCGCCTTAAGGCAAAATAAAGAACCGGAAAAATCTTCATCAAACTATTAGTCATTAGTCATTAGTCATTAGTCATTAGCAACTCCACGTATTTCAGTCATGTTGCCAGATTTTCCTCTGCCATAACCCAACAATTTTTCCCCTGTTGTTTTGCTTGATACAGTGCGTTATCTGCACTCTCAATTAGATTTATTGATGATAAGCCAGGGCTAGGGGAAAAACAAGCAATACCACAACTAATGGTGACATAATTTTCTACATTGGAAGTACCATGAAATATATTTAAATTACTGACGGCATTCATCATTCTTGTTGCTACTTGAACAGCACCCTCAGAACTGGTACGAGGCAAAATTATGGCAAATTCTTCTCCGCCATACCTAGCAGTAACATCTTGATCTCTATTAATAGATTCATTCAGAGCTTTTGCTACTTTTTTCAGGCATTGATCGCCCATGGGATGACCATAGGTATCGTTATATAATTTAAAATTATCTACATCACATAAAATCAAAGCGATTTGTGTTCTTTCTCTGATAGATTCTCGCCAAAGTTTTTGCAGTGTTAGATCGAAATAATAGCGATTATAAATTTGAGTCAGACTATCTACATTAGCCAAGCGGCTAAGTTCTTGATTTACTTGTTCAAGATTTCTAGTTCTTTCTTCTACTTTTTCTTCCCATCTAGACTCCAAATTTTCGATATTTTGAGCTGAGGTTTGGAGTTTTATGGCCATAAAATTAAATGACTCTGTAAGAATAGCTAGCTCTTTAATTTTGGATTGCTGCTCGATCGTCAATATTTGTTCACTAGATATTGCTTTGGCAACATGAGAAATATAAGTCACCGATTTAATAATCCACTGATTAGCGATCGCACCCAAAAAAATTGCCAAAATTAAAGCCAGAACACTCAGCAATAGAGTTGTATAAGTATTATTACGAATATATTCTATAAAGTCTGACTCTGGAATTACCGTAACTATTAACCAATCCAAACCAGAGTGGCTATCTAGACTAGTAGCTTGCACAAAATGCCGACTATGATCAAATTTAAAAATCACCTGTTGTGGTGAGTTAATCTGTTGAAAATTGTTAAATTCTAACTGTAAAAAATCTGCTGTAGCTTTAATTAGAGGATCTGAACTATCGGAATAATGCAAACGCTCGTTTCCCCAGGTATTTCTTCTTACTAGAGAATTATTAGTCGAAGTTGCTACCATCTTTCCCGATTTCTCAATAATAAAAGCTCTCCCTGAATCGCTAATTTTTAAAGTGGTTAAAAACTTACTAATTTCATCAAGAGTTAAATCGATCGCCATTACTCCTTTAATCTTCTGCGTTTGACGATCTTTAAGCGTAATTGCAGGAGTAATGCCCAAAACGGGAGGATCTGCAAATAGATATATGGGGGACCAAACTAAACTATCTTGGGAGATCGCTGCTTGATACCAAGGTCTTTGTCGAGGATCGTATTTTTGTTGTCCTAAAAAAGTAGTTTTTTGACCCTGTTCATCTAGACGATACAATTGCCAATATGGTGCGGTAGAAGAGTTTCTCATAGCTACTTTAGGAAAGTCTTTCATCTCTATTTCAATAAAGTCTCCTGTTTCACTACCAAAAAAAAGGGTGTTTATTTGAGGGGTAATTTGGGCTTGCTGCCAAAAAACATCCTGTAAATCTTGAAGATCATCTAAGTTTAAACGATTAGATTCGGCTAATATCTGATTAATCTTGAGAAATGTGAGCGGAATATTCAAATAATCGGCTACGTGCTGCTGAGTATGAGATGTTACTTCTCTACTTAAACGCAATGCTAGAGCTTCAACAGTTTTTTGACCATTTTTCCAGGAAAAGTAACCAGTTAAACCAACGACTACGCCAACCTGAAAAATAAGAGAAGCAATTAAAATTTGACGTATAGATAAGTTCGTATTAAAAGCTCTAGTCGCTCTATTCATGTAGAAGAAAATTAGGACACCAACTCGAATAAGTGTCTATAGATTTTACTGGATACTTATGGAACAATATATTTAGTTTTTTTGATTATGTTTTATTCTGCTCGAACTAAATTTCAAATGTAGCAAAAAACCGAGATGATTTGCTTCATCTCGGTTAATAGTCTGTGATATTTATCGATAATTGGAATCAACTCAACTTAAGCAAACCATTCTTCAACAGCTTCTTCCTTCGTATTAGTGTTACGAGAAGGAGTTTGACGCTCAAAATTCATGTGAACCGAGCGGGTTTGCTCACCATCAACAGCTACAGCCTTAATAGGATAGTCAATGATGCCATCCTGGAACGACATTTGGAAACGGAATGTGCCATCGGGATTGAGTTTTATTTGGCGATCGCCAATAGTAACAGTAGCATCAGGCTCAGTTGCACCATAAACAATTAGTTCTGCATCAGCAACTAACCAGAACTTGCGAGGACGAGCTGGAGGGGCACTAGCAGAGAAGCCTGCTCCAGACATATTGATGCCAGAAGCACTAGGTACAGCCCACATTCCCACACCAGAAGGGAAAACATAAGAACTAACTGCTGCCTCAGGAGTTTGTTGCATGGAACCAAACAAAGATCCTGCCATACGCATAGATTCAGTTGACTTAGTCATGCCAAACACAGCGTCATAAAGCTGATCTCCTTGAGCTGCACCAGCCGTAGATTGTCTCTTAGCAGGAGGTACAAGAGTATATAAAGTTTTACCTCTAAGATCATCCTGCCAGTTGACAGTAATAAAGGCATCTTCAATCCAATCGGAAGGGTAGACAGGAGGAATGCTTACAGATGCCGAACGCGCTAATACTAACCAACGACCATCTGCACAGCGATAGCCGATGTCTGCTACATAATCGCGATCGCTAACTGGAATTGGCAAGTACCATTCTCTTGCCATCTCATCACAGAGATATTCTTGAACACTGTGAGGTGCTTGGTGATTAATATCAATATCCGTTACATCATAAATGCGTAATGCTAGCTGTTGCCCACCCTGACGTCGCAATTCTTCTTTGCTGGTATTGGGGACATCCCAGTAAGCATATGCCCACTGTGGGTCACGAGGCATCAACACAATGCGGCTCTCTCCGTAACCGTCGGGAAGTTCTCCTAAATCTTGATCGACAGAAGCAAGGCTTTCTTGGATATTATCTTCCTGACCGACCTCAAATTTGGCAGCATTAATTTTTTGTTCCACTTCTTGTTCCTCCTGGATGGCTGATGGATTTTGAATAAACCTTTCTTGTTCTGTCTTTTTAATTGCTTCTTTAATAGAAGAAAGTAGTTGCGCTTTGCGCATTCGACTATAACGGGATATTTTATATTCGCTAGCAACTTTTCTCAGCTGCCGCAAAGTCATCTCCTCTAACGGTGGGCGTTCTTTTGCCATTTGTTTACAGCCTCCGATTAATTAGACGATGTTTAGCTGCTGGCAGCCATATTAAGACTTAAGAAGCTAGGAAATAAGCTAAAACTTCGTTGGTCTTTCAACCTTAATTTGCGTCTACTTGTTTTTATTTTGTTTTTGTTTATTTAAATGTGGGAAAGGTATTAACCACTTGATTAAGTTATACCAATAAAATCCCGTTCGGGATCAAGAAGTTCGTGCTTAAAATTTTTAAATAACGATTTTACGTGCTTTCAGCTCTTTTAATGTCATAGATCTATGACAATTATCTTGATATACGATTTTTGATCCCCTGACATTGTCATAAATTCATAACATTAAACTAGTTATAGAAAGTGAAACCCCACGAACGAAGGGGAACCATGGGAGTTTCCAGGTGAGTCTGTTCAGGTCGCAGAAAAAAGGTCGTTTCAAATTCGCTCTACTGAATCTGAAAGAGATTTTGGGATTTGAGGAACTACCAGAATTTCTTTCAAGGATTTTTCTGGCTGTTGTTTTTCTTGTTCTATTTGATAAGGCTTTTTAGTTAATCCCAATTTATTCAAGAGATAATAGGTGCCAATACCTAAAATTGCACCAATAGCTAAACCTAAAGCAATTAGTTTAATAAAAATACTCTCGATCTGTTTTTTGCGTGTCGCAATGTTTTTAGCTGATAAATTCGCATCAATGTTATCTAAATTTTTGTTATCTAAATTTTTGTCTGAATTCGGATCTTGAGAATGATCGAGGTTGAAATTATCGTCAGATTCGTACATCGATAGATAAAATCCTAAACTTAAGTTGAACGTTGCCTTAGTTTAACCAAACAATAAAAAAGCACCCACTAAAATGAGTGCCGTACTATTCAACAGTTAGTAGCTGTTGTTAAATTAATTTATTACTGTAAATGACTTCTAAATGACTTATGCTGTACCTTCGGCAACAGGATAAACACTTACTTTTCTCTGCGATCTACTTCTATATTCAAACTTAACTACGCCATGAATCAGAGAATAAATAGTATCGTCTTTACCACGACCAACATTATTACCAGGATATACGCTAGTGCCTCTCTGACGAACTAAAATACTTCCTGCGGTAACTTCTTGACCACCATAACGCTTTACTCCAAGTCGTTTGGAATTAGAATCGCGACCGTTACGAGTACTACCAGTTCCTTTCTTATGAGCCATGTTATTTTTACTCCTTGAATTTTAATGAAAAATCAAATTAATATTTTTTTATTCTTCCTCAGTTGTTGTTGTTACTGCTGTTACTGCTTTTGATTCAGCTTCAGCAGCAGCAACAACAGAACCATTTAGACTGATAGAATCAATCATCAAGCGAGTTAATTCCTGACGATGACCGCGTTTTTTGCGAGTTTTCTTTTTAGGCTGCATCTTATAGACAATTACTTTTTTGCCTCGTCTATGACGCATTACAGTACCTTCTACCGAAGCACCTGCAATAAAAGGACGACCCACAGTTACATCATCGTCATTACTTACCAATAAAACTTTGTCTATGATATAGCTAGAATCTGGTTCGCCAGCTAATAAGTTAATGTCATAAAAGCGACCTGGTTCAACTCTAATTTGTCCGCCGCCTATTTCTACAATTGCGTAAGTCATAAAATTTATTTCTGTTGAGTATTGCCGTAAGGGTAGCCAGGAAAAAAGCTGAAACCAACTGAGATATCAGCCAAAATTATCAAGCTTTAATGTGGCGTTTGTTAAATGTTTTTACCCGCTCCGAGCAAGTCAAGTATTGAATGCCCAATCTCTAATCTTATTCAGCTCTATTAGTTTTGTCAAGATAATTTTGGGGTTAGATCTAACATTTTATTAGCTCTAACCCTTTAATAATTGAACAACGGACAGATTAGTCCGTCGTTTCATGGCGGACTAATCTGTGACTTTAACTCTTTTTCAATTCACTCTCAAACTGACAAATGTGGATTTGTTTGAGCAATTGAATTTAGCTAAGCACCAACAGATTCTTTGGCAGCATACATTACTTCTAAAGTAATTTCCGAAAGATTGCGATCGCGAGCGAATTTTTCGGTGTTACGTTTTACTTTCCCTCTAACAAAACCAGGAATTTTGGCAAGTTCAGCTTTCGCTTCTTTGTTCCAGTTTAAGTCGGAGTCTGCTGATATTCCTTTCGTAATAACTTCTTTCGTATCGTGTCCACCGAAGATTTCCAAAAGATGATCTTCCATTCCTAAAGTAAAAGAGTTATACACCAAATCAGCAATTTGATTAGTTCCTTCATAACCCACAAATGGTTTATAGCCGATCGGGAAATTTTGGATATGAATTGGTGCCGCAATCACACCACAGGGAATATCTAAACGTTTCCCTACATGACGTTCCATTTGTGTACCAAAGATAGCTGCTGGTTCATGACGAGCGATCGCATCACCAATTTCAGCATTATCATCACTGATCAGAACTTCATCACAATATTCACTTACCTGTTCTCTAAACCAGTCAGCATCGTATTTACAGTAAGTTCCAGCCAAAACAACCTGAATTCCCATTTCTCTGGCTAAGATCTTGGTCATCGCTGCGGCATGAGTATTATCTCCAAATACGACTGCCTTTTTACCTGTTAAATTCTGACAGTCAATAGAACGAGAAAACCAAGCAGCCTGAGAAACATAGAGAGTCTGGTTATTAATATATTCTTCGTAGTCAACTTCTGCCCCCTGAGCATTAATTACCTGTTGAATTTTGCGGATACAACGGGCGGTTTCGACTACTCCCATCGGTGATATATCCACATAAGGCATAGAAAATTCAGATTCTAAATATTCTGCTGCCATTCTACCTAGTTCACGATAGGGAACAAGATTAAACCAAGCACGGGGTAAATTTTTGAGATTGTGTACCGAAGCACCTTCAGGAATTACTTCGTTGACTTCAATTCCCAAGTCAGCCATCAACCGTTTTAACTCAGTGCAGTCGTGTTGATTGTGAAAACCTAAGGTGGAAATACCTAGTATATTGACTGATGGTTTGGCAGTTTTGTCTGTTGGTAAGTTTTCTTTTTTTCTGGCTTTGTCAATGTAATATTTAACCACCTGATATAGAGTGCGATCGGCTGCTTGTAATTCGTTATATCGATAGTGATTAACATCAGCCAGCATCACATCTCCTTGAGTATCCATTTCCGCTCGACTAACGAAGTTTTGTAAGTCTTCTTGCAGAATACTGGATGTACAAGTGGGAGTAAGCACGATCAAGTCTGGGTGTTCTTCCTTATCTTTGCGAGTAATGTTATCCACCACTTTTTCTTGCGAACCACGGGCCAAAACATTTCGATCCACTACGCTAGCAGTAACTGGAGTAAAATTTCTCTCTCTCTCTAACATTGAACGCATGACGTTAAAGTAATCATCTCCGAGGGGAGCATGCATAATGGCATGAACATTTTTAAAAGAACTAGCGACCCGTAGAGTTCCGATATGTGCAGGACCAGCATACATCCAGTAAGCTAACTTCATTTGTTTTAATCTCCTAAATTAAATTGATGAAACCGATTCCAAATAAATATTGGGATAGAAAATAGCGGTATGAATACAAAAAACTCTTTCTGATTGTCCCAGAACGAGGTCAGGAAATGCGACTGACTAATTTTCATCAATATCAAGGCACCAAATATTGAGGAAACCCTCTTGAGGACTATGTTTAAGATTAATCTATTTAATCCGATTTTCTGGATTTTAGGGCAATAAATCTTATTAATGTCTATCTTAATTAACAGTTAAAAAATTATTCTTGACTAAATATTTTCCCTACTATGATCGACAAAATGTACAAGTTAGATGTGGATCAGCTTATTTACTTGGTAATTTACAAAATTTAGTCAAGATATGATTCAGCAGGCAATGCTTAGAACAATATTAAGAATGGCATGATTAGAGCAGAGAATATATACTCATAATCTCACCTTGTGTTAGTCTTTATATTAATTCTAAAATTGTGTTTTTGATTTTACATTAGTAAACTTTTGTAACAAAATATGTCGCAAAAGTTGTAGAATTAAGAAAAAGAAGCTCAATAATTACTTTCTTTCGAGAAGGGTTTAGAAGTTATCGATTTATTGGGCATAAATAGTACAACAAGCAACATTAAGGTTTTCCTAAGGAGTCGTTTATCCGATGGACTATATAGAACAATTACTTGACAGATTAAAAGATTTAGCCCAAAAGCTAATTGAAGTCTTACTAGGACCCGAAACTGAAGCAGAGAAAGAAATGATTCCAATTCCAGTTGATGATCGTCAGCATCGTCAGTATCACTAGTTTGCTATTGATCTTCAATATTTAATTTATCTTGTCTAAAACAAGCATATTGGTTTTGCATGGTCCTAATTTAAATTTATTGGGTCTAAGAGAGCCTGAAATATATGGTTCAACAACTCTAGTGCAGATCAATAAGACTCTTAAATCTAATTCTGAAAAGCTGCAAGTTAGTTTATTCTGCTTGCAGTCTAATTGTGAAGGGGAGCTGGTAGATGCAATACATAATGCCAGAAATCAACACCAGGGAATTATTATCAATGCAGGTGCTTACACCCATACAAGTGTTGCTATCCGTGATGCCATTACAGCAGTTCAAATACCTACTGTAGAAGTGCATTTAAGTAATATTTATACTAGAGAAGAGTTTCGACATCATTCTTATATTGCCCCCGTAGCGATTGGTCAAATTAGTGGTTTTGGCGCCGATAGCTATTGTTTGGGGTTGCAGGCTTTGGTTAATTATTTGAAACAAGAGCAAAGTTAAGAAGTGATGTACCTACACTGACCCTTCGGGTACAGATGTAGGCTTCTCCAAATCCCGAAGGACAGAGAGAACTTGCTTCAAGGTACTATTAGTAGTAGATGCGACTATTACTGGATTCCCTTTACGCCGTTTTAAAGTTGGAAACACATCCAGTCCAACCCTCTTGGTATTTATTCCAGCCGAGATGTCTCGGTCTACCAAAAGTTGATATTCTTCATCCCAATATTCTCTGATGCTGCAATCGGTAAAAACAAATTCATCTTTGTACGGCAGCAATTGAGATGTGTATTGTGGATTAACAGGTATTACCAAAGCACCAGCTTTCTCGGCTTTGAACTTCAGTATGTTGAAAAACTGACCAAAGGCAGCATCAGCCCAAGACTTATTTAGTCCTGATTTAGCTGACTGTCCATTAGGTAAAAACTTACCCGTCTCATCAGTTTTAACTTTATTCCTCCGACTCAACCCAGCAAGATTGAGTTGTTCATGAAAGAAAACTTTTTTGCCAGTATTAAGGAGAGCCTGGGCAGTATTGTAGGCATGATCTTTTCTAGCTCTCGCTATTTGCTGATGTAGCTTGGCTTCGCGCTTCGCCAGCTTACGACGAGATTTACTACCTCGTTTTTTTGTAGATTTACGCGCCTGAATCTTGGCTAGTTTGCCTTGAGATTTCCGAAATGACTTAAGACTAGGTAATTTAACGCCTTCGCTCGTAGCCAAATAGTCATTTTCATGAAGAACAGCGTCCATGCCCAATGAGTTATCCCAAGTAGGAGTAATATCGGGCTGGAAATCAGGAACAGAATCGTCTTGTAATCTTAGGTTGATGTACCAACCATCGACTTTCTTGATTACCTGAGCTTGCTTTAATGTTGCACCATCAACCAGTTGTCTATGATGTCGCACCTTGACCATACCTATTTTTGGCAAATTAATATGCAGCCATTTACCACCAACAGAGCAAGAATGAAGCTTTACCCCGCTCATAACCATCGATCTGAAACGTACGCTTGTTTTGAATCTTGGTTTGCCCGAACGCTTACCGTTTTTGTCTCCCGATACGAAACGACTGAAAGCTAGTTTCACCCGTTTGCACACCTCTTGCAGAGTCTGTGAGGGAACAGAATTGAAGTCCAACAATTCACCACTCCAGCCAACAGAAACCAAATCTTTTTTGATTATTGGTAGCTGCTTTTTTTGCCCATAATATTCAGGTTTTTCTTTTAACTGTGGCAAATGACAGATTAATGGGCATCGGTCAGTGTAGCTACGATTCTTCGACCACCAATCAAACCTTTCTCTCAGTTGGCGGTTGTACCAGTACCGACAGATACGAAGCCAGTCATTAAGGACAAGCTTTTGTTCTGTAGTTGGTCTTAGTCGGTACTGGTAGTTGTATAGCAAAATTAGAGTTGTTTATTTTGATACACTGATATTAACATATTTATCTCCACCTATTCATGAAGAAAGATTTTGTATCAAGAGGGCGTTCTGTATCTGATTTAAAAGCTCATTTAGTTTTAACAACCAAATACAGACGTAAAGTTTTGACTGCGCCAATGATAGATAGGCTTCATGAAATCTGGGAATCTTTGTTGGATAAATTTGACGGCAAAATCGTTGAGTTCAACGCAGAGAGTGACCACGCACACTTGCTTTTTCAATACCACCCAGAAATACAATTAAGCAAACTGGTTAATAGCCTTAAAAGTATTTCTAGTCGTAAGCTGAGGCAAGAATTTTTACCAGAACTAGAGAAAACATACTATAAAAAGAAAGTGGTTTGGAATAGTAGCTACTTTCTCGCGTCATGTGGTGGAGTTACTATTTCAACACTGAGAAAATATATAGAAAATCAAGATTCTCCTATAGCTAGTCTATTACTGGCGATTCATCCCACACTCATTGCTGTCGTAATAGAGATGTGGGGCTTCTCGCCAACTAGCTAATTGCCGTTCAAATAGTGAACTTTAAACAGTAGTTAAAATCATTGAATCATTAATAGTGAATTTTTATTTAGGCTGTGCAGTCTGGTCGTACAAAGATTGGGTAGGCAATTTATATCCTCCTCATAGTAAATCTCAGGATTTTTTGAATTTATATAGTCACCGCTTCACTGCTGTGGAAAGCAATAGCACTTTTTATGCTCTACCTTCGGCAGCAACAATTGAGAAATGGATTGAGCAAACTCCTGTTAGCTTTAAATTTTGTCCCAAATTTAGCCGCACAATTACTCATCAAGGCTTATTATCTCCATTTATTCCTGATGCTTTAAATTTTTTATCCAGAATATCTAGCTTTGGCGATCGCTTGGGAACAACTTTTATTCAATTACCTCCTAGCTATGGTCCGGAATACATAGCAGATTTAACCGAATTTTTGCAAGCTTGTAGCCAATCAGGATTATCCTTGGCATTAGAAGTACGCCACCTAAATTGGTTTCAGCAGAATCATAATACTTACCTTAACTCTCTGCTTACTCAATTAAATATAGCTAGAGTTTTGCTCGATACTCGTCCAATTTATGATTGTCCTGATGATCCACAGCTTGGTTCACCGCGCAAAAAACCTCAAGTACCTCTTCAGTCGATAATTACAGGAGACACTGGCTTTATCCGATTTATTAGCCATCCTGACCAAAAATACAACCAGTCTTATCTGGAACAATGGGCTAGTGATATAAATAATTGGCTTGAGCAAGAAAAAACAATCTACTTTTTTGTCCATTGCCCTCAAGAAGTCAACTCTCCTAAGACGGCAAAATATTTTCAAAGTTTGCTAGAACAAAAAAACTTTAGTCTTTCTCGTTTACCTTGGAATATGATTGAACCCTATCCACAACAACTTAGTCTGTTTTGATAAATACCTTATGTAAAGAGAATGAATATAAACTCATTTAGCAAAATATAAATTTTTCATTAAGATTCTAATGATTTAGAGTACAGCATATATAAGCTGACTATCAACCATTCATTTTACCGATTCGTGCCGTAAAGCCCCTGGCTTCAGACATGGGGATATAAGGCACGGCTAGCACTTGCTGGGTTAGTTTATGCTTATATGATAGCATAAGAATATGTTAGTTCTAGAGATGAAGATACAAGCCAAGCCAACTCAATACGATGCGATGGATGAAGCCATCAGAACGGCACAATTCATACGCAACAAAGCATTGCGATATTGGATGGACAATAAAGGAGTAGGAAAATACCAGCTATCGGCATACTGTAAAGTACTAGCTGCTGAATTCCCCTTTGCTCACAAGCTAAATTCAATGGCCAGACAAAGCAGTGCAGATCGAGCCTGGGCTGCAATATCTCGTTTCTATCAAAACTGTAAACATAAAACTCCTGGAAAAAAGGGATTTCCTAAGTTCAAGAAGCATTCTCGCTCGGTCGAGTATAAGACTACAGGTTGGAAGCTTTCTGAAAACAGAAAACAGATAACCTTCACCGATCAGAATAATATCGGTCGGGTCAAGCTCAAAGGTACAAGAGATTTGAATTGGTACGATATCAAACAATTCAAACGAGTACGAATAGTTAGACGTGCTGATGGTTATTATGGTCAGTTTTTAGTCGATGCCGACAACCGAGAAAGAGTAGAACCATCTTATTCTGAAATTGGTTTAGACGTTGGCTTGAACTATTTCTATACCGACGACAAAGGGAATCAGATTGAGAATCCTCGGTTTTATCGAAGAGGTGAAAAAGCACTCAATCGCTTAAACCGAAGCAAGTCTAAAAAGTACGTCAAAAGTAAAAAACCACAGTCTAAGAACTATCACCAAGCGAGAAAAAGATACGCCCTAAAGCATCTTAAGATAAGTAGGCAACGTAAAGACCATGCCGTGAAATTGGCACGGTGCGTAATCACATCTAACGATGTAGTCGCTTATGAAGACTTAAGAATTGGCAAGATGGTAAAAAATCACAATCTTGCCAAGTCGATAACCGACGCTGGCTGGTATCAATTTAGAGTGTGGTTAGAGTACTTTGGCTATAAGTTTGGCAAAGTAACAGTTGCCGTACCACCGCAGTATACTTCTGTTAACTGCTCTGGTTGCGGAGCTAAAGTAACTAAAACTCTCAGCACCAGAACTCATAAGTGTAAGTGTGGCTGTGTTCTCGACCGAGATGAAAATGCAGCTAGAAACATCCTATCTTTAGGATTAAGTACCGTGGGACACACGGGATCTAAAGCTTGGGGAGACGAAACCTCTATCTTGGCTGATGAGAATTTGTCAGGGTAAGTTTTTTCTACGAACCAAGAATCTCCCGCATTCATGCGTGGGGAGTGTCAAGACTCGAACTGAATGTTGCTTAGTAGTTCTTCTAAAGTTGTCTTGAAGGCATTGTTTGGCTGGCAAAGCCTCTATCTTTTTATTTTTATTTCTTGTCTTTAACAAATAACGTTCCAGGAAGTCAAAATGAAGGTAAACAAAAAGCAATAATTTTAACACTTGATTATACTGAATAACCTCAATTTGACTCTAATCCAAGGGACAGTGCTTCATAAAACTTAATAGTAGCCTGACCGAGGAGAGTCAATAGGTTTGCTTAATTAGTAGCTGTTGATACTTTTATAAATAGACCAAAACTACGCCATTTCATCTTAGAATGGTGATTGTGTATTCATAAAGAGCAACTAGACGTTTAATTAGCTCTTTAAATATTACGGCTCGATTTGAATATTGCTTAACGGTTCTATATGGTTGGCTTTAGGAGTGTTGTTTGGCTGACAATGCTCCTGATTTTTTTGCGTTTTTTCAACTAAGATACAGACTAATTGGAAAATCAAGTTCTTGTCTTCCGTAAATATACTAGTTTTTGATGTTAATTTAACCTTTCAAATTTAAATTTTTGCTAACTTGTTCCGTAGTTAAGCGTATTTGGCGGATTCAATTGGGCTTGAGCAGACCTGCAAGCTCAGCAATACTAGTAAGTTCGTAGTTTTCAAATGGTTGATGTATCCAGGGATTATCAGGAAGATAATCAACATAATAGTCTGGTGTTTTTATCGAAGTATTTTTGTACCAAATTACGGCAGTACGAATTTCTGTTATATTTTTACCGTGTTTTGCCTGAAGCCAGTTCAAAGATTTTTGTAAGCTGATCCCAGAGTCCACCAGATCGTCTACGAGTAAAATGCGATCGCCTAGAGGATATATTGTTGACAGATATTGAGAAAATTTGATGCTGCCGCGATCGCGATTGTCTTTTCCTCCGTAGGAAGAAGCCGACAAAATTGCCAAGGGTTTACGATATAGCCGACAAAAAATATCTCCTACTCTTAAGCCTCCCTTGGCGATGCAGACAATTTGATTAAACTGCCAATTAGATTGATAGACCTTGACAGCTAGGGTTTCGATTTTATGATGATATTCTGACCAAGTTACATATAAATCTGTCATAAATAGAGGAACTTAAAAAAATTGCCTACTAACGAGAAGTCTATAGACCGAGAGCAGCTTAACTTTACCACTAAACTTGCCTATGGTTCTGGAGATATGGGACCAGCTATCACGGCTAATATTTTAGTATTTTTCCTGTTATATTTCTTTACTAATGTTGCCGGATTACCTGCGGGTCTTGCAGGTAGTATTTTAGCTATTGGTAAAATTGGCGATGCGATTAACGATCCGATTGCGGGGATTTTAAGCGATCGCACTCGTACTCGATGGGGCAGGCGTATCCCTTGGATGTTGTTTGGGGCAATTCCTTTTGGAATTTTCTTTTTTTTGCAATGGATTGTGCCCCATTTTAGTGACGATCCCGGGACGAATAATTGGTATTTGTTTGCCTATTACGTGGTTATTGCCATTCTATTTAACTTAGCTTATACAGCAGTGAACTTGCCCTACACTGCCCTGACTCCCGAATTAACCCAAGATTATAATGAACGCACCACCCTCAATAGTTTTCGCTTCGCCTTTTCGATTGGTGGCAGTATTTTATCTTTAATATTGGCAACGGTTATTTTTGCAGCTTATCCAGATAATCCCAAACAACAATATTTAGTTTTAGGCGGAGTTAGCACACTGCTATCAATCATCGCTATCTTATGGTGTACTTTTCGGATTCAAGAGCGGGGAGCATCGCCATTATTATCACAACAGGGGAAGAAAATTTTTGGATTTATTTTGGCTGCAGTAGGAGCCTTAGGGCTTGTTTATGGTGTTAGTCAAATATTAAGTGCTTTGGAAAATGAGCAAGCAAGTGTTTTAGGACTAGTCACTATCTTGTTGGGACTACAGTGTATTGGTTTTGGCTTGACTTTGATTTTGGCTAAAACTGAATCTCATTTAAGCAGTCACGAGGCGATTGCCGCCAGGAATAACGCTAATAGTATTCCTAGTATTCCCCTTAAAGAACAGTTGAAAATTGCTTTTGCCAATAAAGCTTTTTTGTACGTTATTGGAATTTACTTATGTTCCTGGTTAGGTGTACAGCTGACCGCTTCGATTTTAATTTATTACGTAGTTAGTTGGATGGGAATGGAAGAAGCTGCTTTTCCCACAGTGGCGATCGCCGTCCAAGGAACAGCCCTGATCATGTTGTTTTTCTGGAAATTTGTTAGCGAAAAAGTAGGGAAAAAAATTGTTTATTATCTGGGAATGTTTGTCTGGATTATTGCCCAAGCCGCCTTGTTTTTAATTCAGCCCGGACAAATTAGTCTGCTCTATACAGGAGCAATTATGGCGGGCTTTGGTGTCTCTGTAGCCTATCTAATTCCTTGGTCAATGATTCCCGATGTTATTGAGTTAGATGAACTCAATACTGGTCAAAGACGGGAGGGAGTCTTTTACAGCTTTATGGTGTTATTACAAAAGCTTGGTCTAGCTTTAGCCTTATTCTTGGTAGGACAAGCCCTAGAATGGTCTGGATTTATCGAGAGACTCCCAGGAGAACCTATTCCTGTTCAACCAGAAAGTGCTTTAATGGCGATTCGGATTGCGATCGCACCTTTACCCACAGTATTTTTAATTATCGGCTTAATTCTGACCTATTATTATCCCATCACCAAAGAAGTTCACGCCAATATACGTTGGCAATTGCAGGAAAGAAAAAATAAACAGGTTAGTTAAGATCGATCTCGCTCTTGGAGTAAATGTTCTGAGTTTTTTCACAGCCTTAAGTAGTTCTAAGTAGAGACGCAAGGTAAAAATCCGCCTAGGATTTAAATAAATATTATTATGATTTAAAATGTGGATTAATTTTGAACAAAGCCTGGGACAAAGGTTAGAACTGAAGGAGCTAAATTCATCACAAAATAGAGCTAAAAACTTGCGTTCCAAGGGAGCAGCAATTGTTCGCGGAGTAGCAGGTTCGGGAAAGTCTTTAATTTTAAGAAATAGAGCAGAAAAATTATTAGAAGATTTTGAGCAGATTTTAGTCTTAACCTACAATCGTTTTATGAATGGTTGGTTAAAATCTCAATTAGAAGCTAGTCAATTTAATAAGGTTGAGTGTAAAACTTTTCATCAGTGGGCATATAAACATTTGAAATATAGTTACGATGATGATATTAGTAAGTTAGTAAAATTAGCTCATAAATCCACTAAAAGATATCAGGCGATATTGATTGATGAAGCGCAAGATTTTCCTGATGAATGGTTTCAAGCTTTACTAGAAGTTTTAGATAGTAGAACTAAAGCCTTATTTATTGTTTACGATAATACTCAATCAGTTTATGGACAACCTCATCGACGTAAATCTGATTGGAGTTGGAAGAGTTTAGGCATTAATATCCCTGGGGGGCGATCGCAAGTATTTGATTTGAATTACCGTAACTCCCCAGAGATTTTGGAACTTGCCTGGAAGTTTATTACCCCTGCCTTAGAAATTGCAGACATAAAAGTTGAAAAACGGCAACGAGATGAAGCGGGCAAAGTTATTTATACCCCCAGTATTGGTAGCATTATTGAACCCAAGAAAAAGCTATCTCGTAGCTCAGGAATTCAACCTTTATTACTAGAAGTCTATTATGAGGATATGCCAGACAAAATTGCTTATCAAATACAACAGGCATTACAAACTCATCCTGAATCTTCTATTGGCATATTACTTCATCCCCAAGCTCAGGATTTAAAACAAGAAATCAGCAAAGAATTAACGACTTTAAATATTGAACATCACGCTCCTGAAACTTCCCGCGATCGCGATGGCAATGTAGTCAGTCAACCTTACGTCATTGTTGATTCTTGGAATGCTTTAAAAGGGGTAGAATTTGATGCCGTAATTATTGCAGGAGTAGATAGCTTATCGGAGTATAAACCAGAAAATGCTGAGATTAGTTTTGAAACCAAGGCAGGTTTATACACCGCAATGACTAGAGCTAAAGATCATTTAGTCATGCTCTATGAAACTAAAGATGTCATTGTCGCAGAAATTGAAGCTGCCTTAAACTCTGCCGATTGCTTAGACAGCGAAACATAAAAATATTAAACGCAATATTTATTTGCTTAACTATAAGTATGATTAAAATTAACGGTGAGTTACTCTATAGACTGCGATTTTTATTTTAAAAATTGCTATAAGTTACTTTAAGGATTAATTAAGAGCAAGAGAAATATGGGTAAGAAGGATTTAAATGGCAAAGCTACTAAATCAAAGAAAGAGAATAAAAAAGAGCAAGATAAATCTAAAAAGCTGAGTAAGAAAGTATACGAGAAAGAATTAGCCAAACTCCAAATAGAGCTAGTCAAATTACAGAGGTGGGTACAACACAAGGGCTTAAAAGTTGTAGCTATCTTTGAAGGCAGAGATGCAGCAGGTAAAGGTGGTGCAATTAAACGCATTAGTGAATGTTTAAATCCCCGTGTCTGTAAGGTCGTGGCTTTAGGGACACCTAGCGATCGCGAAAAAACCCAGTGGTATTTCCAAAGATATGTACCTCATTTACCCGCAGCAGGGGAAATAATTCTGTTTGACCGCAGTTGGTACAACCGTGCAGGGGTAGAGAAAGTAATGGGTTTTTGTACCTATGATGAATATAATGAATTCATGCGTTCTTGTCCCCAGTTTGAAATGATGATCCAGCGATCGGGCATCATTTTAATTAAGTATTGGTTTTCCGTTAGCGATCAAGAACAAGAAAAACGTTTTCAAGATAGGATTAAAAACCCAACAAAACGTTGGAAAATAAGCCCGATGGATTTACAGGCGAGGGAGAAATGGGTAGATTATTCTCGTGCCAAAGATGATATGTTTGCGGCAACTGATATTCCTGAATCCCCTTGGAATGTAGTAGAAGCTGACGATAAGAAGCGAGCAAGACTTAATTGTATCAGTCATCTTTTAAATACAGTTCCTTATAAAGATCTACCCCCCAAAAAAATTGAATTACCTCCTCGACAAAAGGCAATAGACTATGAGCGTCCACCTATTACCACTCAGAAGTTTGTACCAACAGTATATTAGCTTTTATAGCCGTACCAAATTATGTTAGGACGTTAAAAGTGATTGGTTCGTAAGTAATGAGTAATGAGCCTCTGACGAGGTAGGCAACAGGCAACAGGCAAAGTGTTTCGCTTGATAATCCAGCATTGCTTTTATATCGCCGTTTTGGATTTGAACTTGTTGAGCAGCATGACAATTCCTTAACCATGAAAAAAGATCTATAACTCCAATAGATCTAATCCCTCTTCCTTGAGACTATTGACTCCTCACCGCCCTAAAGAGTCGGTGATTCTGGTTTTTAGTTTTTAGTTTTGTCTTACGAAGTTTGCTCAAGCGGGGGAACCCCGCCACCGCAACTTCGCGCTAGTTTTTAGTTCAAATTGACTACTAATTACTAATTACTAATTACTAAAAGAAGTCTTCCTAGAAGAAAGAGGCTTTAAACCCAGAACGATGGTAAAGATGTCTAGCTTATCAAGAGGCAAATAAATTAGATACTGCTTGTGCTATATTTTCTTGTTTAACTAAAGATTCCCCAATTAAAACAGCTTTTGCTCCTGCCTCTTTGACGGTATTTAAATCTTCTGGGGTATGTAAACCAGATTCACTTACCACCAATATGTTGCGTTGTTCTAAGATATCTTGTCTGGCAGCAAAGATATCCTTCGTAGTTTGCAAGCTAACCGAAAAGTCTTCTAAGTTGCGGTTATTAATACCAATTAACTCGACACCATCGATCGCCAGTACTCGGTCTAATTCTTCTAAAGTATGCACTTCAATTAAGGGAATCATGCCCAAGGCTTTAGTGATCTTGACGAAGTAATTTAAGTCTTTGTCTTCCAAGACCGCAGCAATTAGTAATACCGCATCGGCACCTTTGGCGCGGGCAAAATAGATTTGATAGGGATAAATAATAAACTCTTTACACAGAAGGGGTAATTCTACTTCTTGTCTGACTAAACTGAGATTATCAAAACCTCCCTGGAAAAATTTTTCATCCGTTAAGACAGACAGACAACTGGCACCACCTGCTTCATAAGCTTTAGCGATCGCCACTGGGTTAAAGTCGGCTCTAATTACCCCTTTAGAGGGAGACGCTTTTTTAACTTCGGCAATTAAAGCTGGGTTAGTCTTACCGTTGCGTAAGGCAGCTAAAAAATCCTTGGCAGGAGCAACATCTTGTACCTGTTGACGTAATTTTAAAAGAGGCAAGCGATCGCGCATTCGAGTTACTTCGACCTCTTTATGCCATACAATCTCTTCCAAGATATTATTTGGTTCAGTGTTAGGAATTTTTGATTGATATACCACTTCTCCCGTATTGACTTTAGGATTAGGATTTCTGCGTCTAATCTGCATTTTTTAGCTGTTATGTTACTAGAATAATTAACTACCTTGAATCTTAGGCTAGATTGATTTGACTCTCAAGTCTGGCTCAATTGACAATCATCTGAAAAGCCCTTTTAACCACACGACTTAAAAGTCAAAGAAAAAATGAGAAGGTCTTTTTTATTTGTAGTCTGGTAGGTAAATCAATTTTTCTGAAACGTTTTTCTGGTTATGGTTTTATTTTGCCCACCCTACGAAGGTGTTGAAAAGATGCCCAGAAAACCCCGCAACCTACAAACCAATTATTGCTACCATGTTACCGTTCGTTGTAACAACAGAGAATTTAAGCTTATCCGCCATGAATGCCGTGAGGTGTTCTTGTATGCCCTGAAACGAGCCAGAGAGAAGTTTAATTTTAAACTCTATGCTCTCTGTATTATGAGTAATCATGTCCACTACTTACTCGAACCAGCACAGCCAGAGGATTTACCCCGCATTATGCACTGGTTAAATTGGTACACTGCCATGTGTTTTAACCGAATGCTCAATAGAACAGGGCATTTTTGGGAGAAACGATATTATAGTAGTGGCTTTGAGAAGACTGATTACCAAAGGGCATTAAACACTCTGAGATATATTCATGCTAATCCCAAAGCAGCCAAGATGCAGCAGGGCTTTTTCTATGATTTTTCTAACTATGGTATCCATGACAGGTTGAGTGATGATGGTTTAACACAATGGCATCCTGCTTTCTTATCTTTAGGCAAGTCTCTGGATGAATGCGCTAAAAAGTATAGAGGATTCTGTAAGAAATATAAGCCCAAACCCAAGCCAGAAACTCGCTATCACTGGGGAAACAAGTTGTTGCCTAAAGTGCTGAGTGCACGGGAGAGGAAAAAGCGTGTACCTGGACAGATGAGTCTACCTTTTTGGGACGAATGGGAAGCGAGTAATGAGGAGATAAGGGAAGTAGCAGAAATGTTTGTGATAGCAAATTGCTATGACCCGAAAGTAGCAGCCCAATTTTTAAAAAACTAATTTTGCTCACCCTTTTTGATTACCCCCGAACACAAAGTGCCAGGTATTGATTTAGGAAAAAGCCTATGAACTCGTAGAAAAGTACAAAAAAATAAGGTTGACAAAATTCCTAACCAGCCTATATCTTATAGGTTAAGTCTTGATGCGAGAGAAGAGACATTTGTCATCACATTCCTGTCTGTTTCCCGGGTATAAGAAAGGGCGGGTAAATTGCCATCTTGTGATTCCATTGAAAAGGGCAATGAATTGTACTCCTTCCAGCTTTTTTTTTCGATGTTATACCATTCTACCTGTTTGCCGAATTTTTTTTCCATCTCATAGTCGGGATTTGGGTTTCCTCCCACACCTTCCCATATTCGCTTTTGTATACTGAATCCAAACTTTCCTTTACTGTGATTAACCCAGAGTTGGTCAATCTCGTTGAGGATTTTACTGGGAAAGTTTTTCCATAGCTCTGTCCAATCTTTGAAGTCTTGCTGCACCATCACTACATAAAAAAGCCAGGCGGTTTCCTCATCAGCTTTTCTCCAGTCTCCTTGGCTTAAATAATTCTCTAGTTGACTTGTTCTCTTCTCTTTTGGTAATTCATCTTTCGATCGTCTCAGTTCTGCTTCAAATGCTCCATCTGCTTTATAGTTATATTGAACTGCCAACATTTTAGAGAATCCCTGTCTAAATCGTTCTGGATTATTTTTATCCGCAAATAATAACCTGAAAATCTCCCGCCATTTTTCCTCACTTCTATTTTCTTCATTCCCCCATAGCTCGTGTAATTTATCATGAGCCTTGCGGGAGAGAGAATAGACTTCTGGTGCTTCAGGTAGTCTGATATGGGTAATAATATGGGGCAAAATTCGAGAGACGCGATAGACTCGATCTTCTTCTCTTGGTTCGGGACTGACTTCTATTAGTCCTAACTTAATAGCTTGATTTAACTGTTCTTTGGAATCAGAAACTGCTTCTAATGCTTCTTTAGGTACAGGAATTTCAAATACTAAGCACCGACTGACTATTTTCTCAATAGAAGAGTCGATTTTTAATTTAGGAGCGTCTTCTGTTACCCAAATAACTTTTTCCTTCCAACCTTCAGAACTAGCTTCCAATTCACTGAGTTCTGAATCTGCATTTTCCTTTGATAGAACATCATCATTTAACCATTCCAACAAGCGAGGATTCCCATCTGCCAGTTTTAAAGCTCTTTCAACGATTAATTTCTTCTTATTATCATTCTCATCAAATTCAAAATTTGGTAATTGCTTTAGCTTCTTTTGTAAATCAGCTTTACGTAAGCCTTCTAACGGTTGCTTGTAGAAGTTTTTTAATAAATCCGATTTAAAATCATAACGACAGGTAATAATAATAAGGTGTTCAGTAATACTCTCTTGATTTTTGACCGCCCATACTACATCACTCAACACTTGGGCAACATCAGGTTTAAGAATATACCCTTCATCACGAGGTTCTAAATTCCACTCAAAGTCATCAAATACCAGCAAAAACTTTTGGTTCGAGTTTTTAAATAAACTTTTCAATCGATATTTGAGTTTTTCGTTGTTGTTTATGAGTGCTGCTCGTTTTTCTGAATTCTCAATCTCCCCTTTTATCTGAGCGACTAACTTAAATTCATCAATTTGTCGCCACCAAACAATTTTTGTATGTTCGGGTAATCGATCTAGCAGTCGAGAAGCGATGGTACTTTTTCCCAATCCTCCCATGCTATGAATTAAAACCCCAATCTTGCCTTCTGGCGGAAGCTTCTTTAATTCCCGTAGACAGTTTTGTAACTGGCGACGACGACTAATAAAACTCTCACGGCTAGCAACTCTAACTTCTCCTTCAGAATCTAAAAACTCAGTAGTAACAGAAGGGATAGGTGCAAGTTTGCGTCCTTCTGTGTTGTAACTTGTAACTAATGCACCTGGTAGTTTTTTAGCAACATACAATCGCAACAAATGCCACTTTCGCTTTTTTTCAATTAGTTCTTGGTAGGTTTTGGCAATTGCTTCTGGGAGTGTATCTCCTGCTGATAAGCTACTGTATAAAATTGCTGCTGCTTCCGTAGCATCCAAATCTGGAACATTATCACCCCAACTTAAAACGGCAGTTGCACCTTTTTTTAATAGTACTTCTGCCATTGAAGAAAGCCTACCTTCGTCCCAATGATATCCAGTCCGACAGCCTGAAAGGAAAATTATCTTTGGTGTTTTTTGGGGTGACAGTTTTTTAACAATGTCGTTTGCACTGCTGTATTCAGGCTCTCCTAATTCTGTTTCAGTGATGAAACAATGTTTTTCATTTTTAAAAGTTGCATGACCCACTAGGTGGAAGATATCAAAATGTCCTTTTTCATAGGTTTGCACTAAATAACCCAATTCTTTTAGACAACCGCTTTCTTCGACTTTCAAAGACAAAGGTATGCGTTTCGTTGCTTCTAAAATCTGCCCTTCCTCTGCCTCAAAATCTAACACTGGTTTTATTCCCAAGGGGGACGTTGCCATAAACAAGAGGTTCAGTGCTCGATTTTTTTTCTGCTCATCCCAGGTTAATTTTCTACTACTATTATTTCTCCACCTTACTGGAATAATGGTGCGTTCTACTAAAAAATCATCTCCATTGTGCAGCGGCGCGATCGTCTTTTTCTGTTGTTTATCACTTATACAAATTACCAACCAAACAACTAAAATCAGGTAAAAGAGGAGATTCTATTACATCATTTTCTAACAGAGTAGTTACTAAAACTAATCTAGTATTTTCTCGACGATAGATACTAACTTGTTTGTTAAATCTGTCACAAATCCAATATTCCCTAACTCCGTGTAGAGAATAGAGTTTTAATTTAGCTTCTTTATCTCTAGTTTCGTTATTTTTCCCAAGAGATAATACTTCAATTACTAACTCTGGTGCGCCTAATAAATGTCCTGCTTCATCTTCTATATTGGCTAGCTTTTCTTTGCTTAACCAAACCACATCGGGAATTACACTATCAAAATCGGAAAATATTACCCCTGGTGCGATTATAGTTTCTCCCAAACCACTGTTTTCCGACCAAACATCCAGATAGCGAAATAATTTACCACAAATTCTTTGGTGCAAGCGATGGGGCGATCTGGTCACAAACAACTCTCCATCGATAATCTCATAATTAACCGATTCATTTTGAGGAAGAAATGGTATGTCCCGAATTGTCCAAGCTATTTTTTCTCTGAGTTTGGTCATTGAAAATTTCTGAATGGGCGAATAGAGCCTTAACCTCTTTTATCATATCTAATAGGAGAAAGTGCAACATCAGTTTGTATCGCGATCGCCCTTATGCTTTCCTTTTGTCTCGTCGATTTAAAATTGCCTCAATCGGCAAACTGCTGTATACAAAAGAAGTTAACAAACTACATTTGTTGATTTGTTGAAAGCTTAATAATAGTAATCCAATCTTGATATTGAGGGGCTTTATTTTCTGTAGCTGCCGTAAATTGTTTTTTAAGTTGATTAGTAATGGTTTTGTTGTCTGGAAGCCGATAATTTTCAATACGGTTAACTGAGGTTATTTTTAGTGCTGTGCCGCATACAAAAACCTCATCTGCAATTAATAGCTCAGATTTATCTACTGCTCTTGCTTCGGTTTTGATGCCCAAATCTTGAGCAATGCTCATAATACTATCTCTGGTAATTCCTTCCAGGATATCTTGATTACAGCTGGGGGTAATAAGGGTTTCATTTCTGACTATAAAAATATTTGCAGCAGAAGCTTCCGCCACTTTACCTTGAGAATTGAGTAAAATTGCTTCGTCAAAGCCAGACTCGACGGCTTCAGTCTTAGCCAGAGCAGATGTAATATAAGAAGCACTAGTTTTACCTTTGAGAGGACAGCTGCGATCTTCCTGTCGATACCAGGAGCTAAATCTACAGCTAATACCTTCAGGATATAAGTCATCCGCTATGGCTAAACCATAAACTAAAAAATCCTGCTCAATCTGATGCAATCTAGGAGCAATACCTAAGCTAGAGGTATAAACTAGCGGTCTGAGATAAAAAGAAGTTTGGGGACGGTTTTTAAGGACAAAATCGGTAATGATATGTTCAATTTTATCTGCTGGCAAATCGTAATTCAGATATTTGGCACTGTTACTCAATCTTTGGCAATGACGGTCTAATCTAAATAAAAGAATTTCTGATGGATTTTGAGGATTGAGAACACCTCGTAATCCTCCTAAAGCCGCGGTTCCATAATGTAAAGCATGGGTGGCAATCGAAACTTGAGCTTTCTCTATGGAAATAAATTGATTTTGAAAATATGCTAAAGGTAAAAAATTTTTCATGGTGATTTTCAAAGTTGGGAGTATTTTTGGTCTAGCCAGAATCTGACTTCTTGTTCCGAGGCGAAACTGCTATGCTGTCTGGTTTGAGGATCGTAAACCTGAAAATACTTGTTACCATGGCGATCGCTTTTAGTCAGAATTTTGGGTTGATAGCTATCAAAAGCTAAATTTGTAAGGGAACTGACAATAACTGTGAAGCAATTTTTCCAGGAATTAATAACTTGAGTTGGAACAATTAATTTCATAGTGGACGCTTATAATTATTGCTACTCCTTAATTATTGAAGATTTAACTTTTGGTTTACAGAGGCAGTTTAACTAAATTGTTATCATGACAGTCACAAACAGCAAAACTGTTATGGTGTCAAATAGGGTTAACTGTCGTGATCGACAAATCTTTAAAGCAAAATCTTTACGAACAAGTTGCCGATCGCTTTGGAGAGTTAATTAACAAAGGAACTTTACAACCAGGCGATCGCTTACCCTCTGTCCGTAAATTACATCAGCAATTGTCGGTTAGCATTTCTACAATTTCGGAAGCATATCGTCTGTTAGAAGATCGAGGCTTAATTACAGTACGACCTCAATCTGGCTATTACGTCAAAACAAATATTACTGTTCCAGAACCAAATCCTTCTGCTCCTCCTCTCAAAGTCAGCAATATAGATACATCAATTATTGCTCGGGTTTATGCTGATATAGCTCGACCTCAAATTGTTAAACTAGGTGCTGCCATTCCCTCTGCCGAACTTCTGCCGCTCAAAACTCTCAATCGACTTATGAGTCAGGTAATTCGCACCTACCCAGAAATGGCTCACTCTTACCAAGTTCTCAATGGTTGTGAAATTTTGCGCCACGAAATTGCCAGAAAATTAATCGATGCTGGTTGTTCTATTTCTCCAGAACAAATTCTTATTACTAACGGTACGACGGAAGCAATTTATCTAGCTTTACGAGCAGTCACTAAACCAGGGGATACGATAGTAATTGAATCTCCTAGCTACTATGGGTTACTACAAACTCTAGAATTACTCCATCTGAAAGCCGTGGAACTACCCACCGATCCTAGAGAAGGAATTTGCCTAGAAAGTTTGGAAACAGTATTCAAAAACTCCAGTATTAAAGCTTGTGCTTTAGTCTCCAATTTTAGTAATCCTCTCGGCAGTTGTATGAGCGATCGCCGTAAACAAGATTTAGTCGCCTTATTAAACAAGTACGATGTTTCTCTGGTCGAAGATGATATTTATGGAGATTTATCGTTTAATGGTCATCGTCCCAAAGCGATCAAAGCTTTTGATACTCAAGGTAGAGTTTTATATTGTTCTTCAGTTAGCAAAACCCTTTCTCCCGGCTTAAGGGTTGGTTGGTTGGTAGCGGAACGTCACTTGATTCAAGTCCAGAAATTAAAAATGGTAACTAATGTAATGACTTCGGTTGTGCCACAACTTACGGTAGCAACTTTTCTCGCTAACGGCGGCTACGAACGTCATTTGAGGAAGCTACGGCGCACTTATCATTCCCAGATGGAAAAAATGAGACACAGAATCAGTGATTATTTTCCACCCCAAACCCGAATGACACAACCTCAAGGAGGACAGGTATTATGGCTGGAGTTGCCCCAACATTTCGATGTGATGCAATTTTACGAAGCGGCCTTAAAGTATCAGATTAGTATCGCTCCAGGAATTATATTCTCTCCTACCAACAGCTATAGAAATTGCTTAAGACTTAACTTTGGTTTATTGTGGTCAGAACAGTGTGATTACGCTCCGCGTACCGACAAAGTTGATCGCGCTCTAGAAATTTTGGGAGCTTTAGCACAACAGCAGTTAAGTAGTTCTACTTTGTTAAAAATTAAGCGTTAGAAACTACGAACTTTTAGGGCTAAGACAAGTTTAACCAAAACTGACTTAACCTGATTTCAAGATAAGCTAGAACTTTTATTGTAGTTAACTAGAAATATTATTTTTTCGTTGAATTTCCCTGTAGTGCTTGCTATATGAAAAATACCACAAAAGCTAATAGCTAATAGCTGATAGCTAATCTGACCAGTTAATTGTGGGAACCCAAACTGAGGTTACTTATACCGCACTAAATTAACTCGATAACGTTGCTTTTTAGTAATCGAAACTTCGCCAACTTCTAATCTGCCCTTTCCACGAACGGCAATTAAATCGCCAGCCTTAACGTTATGGCTAGACTGAGTAACTTCTTTCCAGTTAACCCTTACATCCTTGGCGGCGATCGCGTTGGCCATTTTACTACGAGACATTCCAAAGCCGGCAGAGGCGATCGCATCCAGACGCATTGAAGCTTCTACGGTAGTCATTTCTTTCTTTTTGGGGGGACGAATTTTTAATTCACTAAACTCTATTTGCTGAGTTTTGACCGCGACCGAACGCACCTGGGTCAAGGAAGTAGTTAAAAACTCAACCATTTCTGGGACCACGATTACTTGCGCACCTCTTTCCCCTAAAACAATAATATCGCCGACTTTTTCTCTGACAATACCAGTCCCTAAAATTGACCCCAAAAAGTCTCTGTGGGTAGCAGGATCAAAGAGAAAATTGCCAGCTATGTCTAGGGCTGCTAGTTCAATTTGTGATTCATCTAAAGGAAGATCAGGGCGAGCTAAACCTACGCGTTGTCTTTCGGCTTGAGGATAGCCACCCCACGGTAAAGCTGCAATTTCAGTCAAATTTTGAAAAATTGTTTGTACCTCTGCTAACACAGGAGGAGATAGAAAATCTGTAGCGACTACTTCCCAATTTTTAATTGCTTGCTCCGCTTTATCAATAACACGGGTAATGTCTTCTTTATTTTCGACTCGCTTTAATAGGTCTTCTCTCGGTAGCATTGAGTTATGTTTCGTTTTGATCTACATAACAGTTTACCGATAATATTCCCTAAATTGTGAGCGATTCTTGCGGTAATTACTAATGGCAATCTCAAAAGAAACTAGGGTAACATCAGCTTCCACATCGATTTACCTGATAAATTGATCTGAGAATGCAATCTAATACTAGACAATTAAACTACAGTTAGAGTCCAAATCCAAAACTCTATTATTGTTCTTGAGAGCGAATAAAATCGGTAAATTCAGCAATTAGTTGAGGATTACGCCAGCCTTTTTGAGTTTCCTCCATAATTATGTTTAGTGCCTCTACGGGAGTATAAGCTTTCTTGTGAGGGCGATCGCTAGTTAAGGCATCATAAATATCAATAACCTGAAATATTTGAGCTAGATAGGGTATTGCAGAACCATGTAAACCATCAGGATAGCCGGTACCATCCCAACGTTCATGATGGTTACGAATAATAGGCAATACCCCACTACGATTACGCAACGGCTGACAAATTTCTTCTCCAATTAAAACGTGCTGTCTGATTAATTCTCTTTCTTCGGTAGTTAACTCACCTTTCTTGAGCATAACCGCATCAGGAATAGCAATAGTGCCAATATCGTGAAGATGTGCCGCAAAGGCTAGATTATCAATGTCTTCTGCTGATAAATTGAGATATTCGCCAAAAGATTTCACCAATGAAACAACGCGGGCACTACTACCTCGATTAACAGAACGACTATCAACTGCCTTGGCGATGGTAAATAATACCTGTTCAGTTTGATCTAATCCCTCATTGAGACGTTTTTGATTGATTAAGGAGCTAACTCTAGTAGATAGTTCTATACGATTAAGAGGTTTTACTAAAACATCGTCTCCACCAGCCTCCATGACCTTGATC
Organism: Pleurocapsa sp. PCC 7319; assembly: GCF_000332195.1. Taxonomy (NCBI): domain Bacteria; kingdom Bacillati; phylum Cyanobacteriota; class Cyanophyceae; order Pleurocapsales; family Pleurocapsaceae; genus Pleurocapsa; species Pleurocapsa sp. PCC 7319. The sequence goes on along the minus strand of NZ_KB235922.1, from coordinate 3,691,108 downwards.
CGGTATTCTCGGCTATCACTCAGAGTTGTTAAGACAATCGGGATATCGGCTGTACGTCGATCTCTTTTCAGTTGACGGCAAAAGGCAAAGCTATCTAATTGCCGCATCATTACATCAAGTAAAATTAGGTCGGGGTGCTGCTCCGTAATGCTAGCAAGAATTGAAGATTCGTTATCAGCTTCCAATACTTCGTAACCATCTAATGAAAGCAAATCTACTGCAGTCATTCGGCTTAGAGGGTTTTCGTCAATAATTAGAATTTTAGCTGGGATAAGATTAGGATGATTGATCTCTGAAAAACTCACTTTAGTCGCCAAAGGTAACTCGCCAACTTTTTTCATTATCTTCCTTATTATTGAACATTTATATATAGCGTTAATGTGAATTCAAACTGGTCTCATAGCTCAAGGTTTTAGAAACGGAGTAACAATGTTTGATAATTTCTGGGAAACTGCGAGCTTTTTGAGTCTAATTCACGTCTAGCATATCCATAGTAAAATAATAAATGATTTATTTCACCTTTAAGCCTAGCTCGGATCTCTGGACTAGATAACAAAATTACTACTAAAGTCTTATATTTTAATTGTCATTAGTACTATTATGAATTTTAATTTTTTGTTTGAGATCGGGCATAATACTGAGTCTATGGTGCTCCATTTCTTTCAGGTAAGCTGACGAAAACTATGTCTAGTTGAATTTACGGTTAACGGTACGTTAAATAGTCAACTAAAGCCAACGTTTTCTCCACTGAGAAGTAGTTTCAAGATTACTATTTTGCTGTTCTTGTTGTCTTGTAATCTTGATTTTTTCTGGTTGAGTTTGTAGATTAGGATCTCGATAAGGAATTGCCGCACGGGTTCTTAAATGTTCCTGTTCTTTTAAAGGTAACTGTGGTAAATTCTTATACTCAAAACTGCCAATTGTTCCCGGGGACTTACGCCCTGCACCCATAATTGAACTTAAATTCAATCCTGCTGTTGATAGGGCAGTGCGAACTGCTGCCGAACAAGAATAGGTAGCTAATCTACCACTAGGATGAAGACATTGTGCAACTAAATTGATAAACTCGACTGTCCATAGTTGAGGACATTTGGGGGGAGAAAAGGGATCGAGAAATATAGCGTCAGCTTGCCAATCTGTTTGAATTACTTGCTGAATTGTCTGTCTAGCATCACCTAATAGCAATTTCCCATTGAGATATTCTGCTTGAACTATAGATTCATTAGCTAATTCGGCCAATAATTGAGGCACTGGGGAACTCCATTGGTCTAATAAATGATTTGCTATAGCCTGACTAGGAACTTCCAAATTGATTTCTAAGGCAGTTAACTCTACTCGGCATTGAGGATTAATTGACCAAATTGCCTCCAACGCGGCAGCAGTGTTATAACCTAAGCCATAACAAATGTCCAAAATTCGGATTTTTGGTTGTTTTGTGGCTAATTGCTTGATTAAACACGGTTCAATATACCTTACTTCAGCTTCTTGTTTGGCTCCAAAAGAAGAGTGAAAAGCTTCTTGAAACTCAGCCGAATAAAAAGTATATGAACCATCCTCAGTTAATTGGGGAATAAATTGGCGATCGCTATCCATAAATTGTTACTGGCAACAAAAAGCTTAGAGCTTAGAGTCTATAGCTTACAGATTACAGCTTTATTAAGCAAAGGCAGCGATGGAAACTTTAGCCGCAATTTGTTCGGCGATCGCCATAAGGGCTTTAGCAGAGGCTGACTCTGGTTCGGCAATAACAATAGGAGTACCAGAGTCTCCTCCTTCTCTTAAAGCAATTTCTAAAGGGACACAACCAAGTAAAGGAATATTTAATTCTTGGGCAGTTCTTTCTCCACCACCTGAACCAAAAAGATCGTAGCTCTTTTCAGGCATATCAGGGGGAATAAAATAGCTCATATTTTCGACAATACCCAGTAGATTTACCCCTAACTGCTGAAACATTTTTAACCCACGCCGAGCATCAATTAGAGATACAGTCTGGGGGGTGGTCACAATCACTGCTCCCGCCATTGGTACAGCCTGAGCCATAGTTAACTGAGCATCTCCAGTACCAGGAGGCATATCCACAATCAAGTAATCCAATTCGCCCCATTCTACCTGATAGAGAAACTGACGAATAATTCCGTTGAGCATGGGACCACGCCAGATTACGGGTTGATCGGGGTCAATCAAAAATGCCATGGAAACTAGCTTAACCCCATGATTGAATGCTGGTTCGAGTATTTCGCCACTACTACCTTGTTTGACAGCGATTTTAGCATCAGATAAACCAAACATATTAGGGGCATTAGGACCATAAATATCCGCATCTAACAAGCCAACTTTAGAGCCTCTTGCAGCTAGGGCAACAGCGACATTAACCGCTACAGAGCTTTTTCCTACCCCACCTTTGCCGCTAGAGATGGCAATGATATTTTTAATTCCTGGAACAGAAGTGCGGTCGGGCAGAGACTTCTGCTGAGGAGTTTCGGCGGTTACTTCTACTTCTACCTTTTCTACTCCAGGCAACTTTTTAACCGCAGTTTCACAGTCTTCGACGATAAACTCTCTCAGAGGACAAGCAGGAGTAGTTAGAACTAAGGTAAAGCTTACTTTGCCTCCGTCTACTACTACATTACGAATCATATTTAACTCGACAAGACTTTTTTGCAGTTCAGGGTCTTGTACGGGGCGCAAAGCTTCTAAAACCGTTTTACTATCTACCATTTAATTAATTCTCCTCTCGCAATGAACGCCTTGGGGGCGATCGCAATTTATGATTGTTGTTTTGAACAAACCGAGTATTGTTACTTAGTTTAATTATCAACGCAAAAGGAGTAAGTAAACAACGTGAGTTCGTAATTCGGAGTTCGGAGTTCGGAGTTCGCTCTGCGGGTTCGACAGTTTTGTACCTCAACTAGTTTGAGAAAGGCTATAGAAAGTTAATTATTCAGTATTTCTTGAACTTGAGCAATAAGATCCAAAGCAGCCTGTCTAATTGTTTCTTGATTGGAATCCGCGCTACCGTATTGATGAGGATACATAATCGCTCTGGAGCTACTTACCACTGCCCCCAGACCATCAGAATTAAAACAGGCTTTTATCCCCTCGTTTCCGCCTCCTTGTGCGCCTACACCTGGGACTAGGAACAAACTGTTTGGTAGTTGTTGACGTAATCGATAGGCAGCTTCGGGGTACGTTGCACCCACTACTGCACCGATACCGCTATAGCCAGATTTGCCAATACTCTGATCTGAAGCGGGTTTAATTAAATCAGCAATAATTTCGTATAAATAACGGTTATCTATTTTTTGCTCTTGGACGATTGCCGCCCCAGGGTTAGAAGTTTTAACACAGACAAAAACACCCTTGCCCCATTTATTGGCTTCTTTAAAAAAGGGTTCGAGACAGTCTTCACCTAAATAGGGAACGATAGTAATCGCATCAGCTTCATAGGGACGGGGTCGCTCAGAAGATAGATAGCTTCTAGCGTAAGCCGTGGCGGTAGATGCAATGTCTCCCCGTTTGACATCTAAGATAACTAGTAAACCGCGATCGCGAGCTGCCATAATCGTTTTTTCTAGGGCAACAAATCCTGCTGAACCAAATAATTCATAATAGGCAGACTGGGGTTTTACGGCGGGAACGAGATCGGCGATCGCGTCTAAAACCATCAGATTATATTGGTAAATTGCCTCTGCACAATCAACTATAGAGCTTTCTTGACTAATCCCCTGTTTTTGTTTCCAGCTATCTGGCATTCTCTCCAAAGCAGGATCTAATCCGACAATACAAGAAGTATTTTTAAGTTTAATTTGCTTGATTAGGCGATCAATAAATAATTTTTTCATGGACAACTTTTAATACAAGAGTGTTTCAACTGTTACATTAAGAGGATTTGAGTGCAATAAAATAGTTAGAACACTTGAATAGCATACATGGATTAGAAATGGATGTTGTAGAGGTTAGGTTTAAAATTAACAGCGATCAAAATAAGGATAAACAGCTAGATCTTATTCACTCGTTGTTAGGTGCTTACAGAATGAATGGGCAAATTTTAGGTCGAGAATTTGTAATTTTCAGACAAAGCGAGGAATATGTGACTCATGTTAAATTGCCAGATACCGATTCTTTACAAGACAAACACAATAACAGATATGTTAATCAAAGTATTGAAAAACTACGTAATAATATTGGATTAGAGCAACCCATAATTAATAAATTGGGCAAAGATACCGACGCTGCATCATTATGTAAATGTGATGCAATCAATGGCTATATTTTATATACGTCTTATATATCGCTAGATTCTCCCCTACGGTGCTTTGATTGCTTTGGCACTATTCCTCTTTATCGAATACCCAAAACATACGATGAGGAATACTACGATATTATTTGTTGGCAAAGCGATTATCAATCATGCGATCAGTTGCAGATGAATTGCAAAGTAGGTGAACAATTTGCTATGAACCAAATGTTTAAACTTGATTCTGCGCTGACTAAACAGGGTATTGAGATATGTCGTAAAATTTATGAGATAACGCAAAAGTCTACTTACTATTATCTATATCAAGGTGAAAGCAGAAGCATAAAGTCTGAACAGACAAGAGTTTGTCCTTCCTGTCAGGGAGAATGGCTGTTAGCAAAAAATATTCACGGAATATTCGATTTCAGATGCAAAAAATGTTCATTACTATCTAATATATCCTGGGATGTTCGCTAAACCATGACTAATTAAATGTATTGAACTTATTGTCCAAAGACTAATTCTAAACGTTGCTGCGATCGCTTTAACGCTTCTTCGGGACTTTGCTTACCTAATAAACTGGCTTCAATGGCACGACCTAAGTTTTCTGATAATCTTGTGTATTGGGGAATAATCGGACGCGATCGCGCCCATTTCATTTGCTCTAAAAAGACTTTTACCACTGGGTTTTCAGCCACAAATTTTTGATACTCCTTGCTTTGTTGAGATTTAAGATTAACTGGTAAATACCCCGTCTTTAATGCCCAAGTAGTTTGGAATTCTTCACTAAGGACATATTCTAAGAATCGTAAACTAGCTTGTTCTCTTTTAGGGTTAGTTTTAAACACAAACAGATTTTCGCCACCAATTACCGCAGCTGGTTTTTCGGCAACAGGAATGGGAAAAACATCATAATCGATATCCGTTGCTTTTAATTGAGCCAAGGTCCAAGGTCCTGTAATCTGCATAGCTGCTTTGCCCGCTACAAAATTATCAATTTCGTAACCTCTTTCTGGAGGGGATAAGATCGCTACTCCATCTTTGACTAAATCGGCTCCTAGTTGTAAAGCGGCGATCGCTCCTGGGTTAACCAAATTAGGTCGCTCTCCCTGTAATAAATCTCCACCAGCACTGTAAATAAAAGGTAGCCAGGTAAATACTGTCCATTCACTTTTACCTAGAGACAGAAAAATTCCATGTTGATCCAAGCGATCGTCGTTATTAGTATCCTGAGTTAGTTGTTTGGCAGTAGCACGTAATTCTGACCAATTACGAGGAGTATTATTGATTCCTGCTTGGTCAAATAAGCTGGGGCGATAAAATACCGCAGCATTGTTGGTAGCAAAAGGAACGGATAAAATATGTTTGTTTAACTCCATAGAGTCAAACATTGCGGGATTAATTTCCGATTTAATCCTTGAATTATTTAACCAATTTTCTAAAGGGAGTAATGCCCCAAGCTGATCTAGTTTTCCTGTAATCTGAGCCACAAACCAAAGAATATCTGGTGGTTGACCACTAACTACAGAAGCAAATATCTTCGGCAGTTGAGCATCAGGTTGACCGATGTATAACGCCTCTACTTTAATATCAGGATTTTCTTGGTTAAACTTGGAAACTAATGCTTGAAAAATATCACGATTTTCGGGGGGATTGATACCATGCCAAAAAGTTATCTTAGTTACTTCTTGTTGAGCAATTTGCTTCTTGCCGCTACATCCACTGAGTAATAAGAGACATAATAGACCACAAATTATGAGAATTTTGGCAAAATTTTGATATTTGAATTTATGAATATTTTTCGATAATTTACGCTTAAAAACTACCAACATAAATTTATTTAATTGATCAAATTCAAGTACGGTGCAATGTTTTAGCTACTTAATAGTCTCTCTGATAAATATCTTTGTATACCTGCTAGGTTATAAAATAGGAGCAGCTCTGGAGTGATGAAAAGAAAGGGATTTCGACGTAAACTTTACCATATTTTAGAAAACAAAAACTACAGTAACTGGTTTGGTAAACTAGACCAGATTTTATTATCTGTTTTAATTTTTCTCGACATCAGTTCATTTATTTTAGAGACATCACAACAGTTAAATCAGCAATATTACTGGGTCTTTAAAAGTGTAGCTATATTTTCAACGATAATTTTTACTCTAGAATATGGGTTGCGCTTATGGTTATGTACGGTAGAACATCGTTTTCGTCATCCATGGTGGGGTAGAATCCGCTATGCTCTGACTCCTATGGCACTGATTGACTTTATCTCCACCTTCCCTTTTTATCTGTTGTTAGTGTTTCACAACCTAGCGTTTTTGAAAACTCTGAGATTACTACGGTTGGCTAGAATACTCAAAATTGGCAGACATTCCAAGTCGGTACGTTCCTTAGTTAGAGTAGTGATTAGCAAACAAGAAGAATTACTCATTACTTTCTCGATCATTTCTTTTCTCTTAATTATTGCTTCTAGTTTGATGTTTTTTGCTGAACACGATGCCCAACCAGATGCTTTTTCGAGTATTCCTGCTTCGATGTGGTGGGGAGTAGTAACCTTAACTACTGTTGGCTACGGGGATATTTATCCCGTGACTATAATCGGTAAATTGTTGGGAGCAAGTTTGGCTTTTTTTGGTATTGGAGTCTTTGTACTTCCAGCAGGGATTGTGGCCTCAGGTTTTGCAGAGAAATTGCGAGAAGGAATAGAGCCAGAAGACCAAAAATATCAGAAGCAAGAACTAAAATTAAATGAGGCTGAGTTGAATGGTTTATCTGCCAACAAGCTAGAGCAACAAGCTAAATATCAGCAGATCGAAGTAGATGCTAAATTATTAAAACATTGTCTACAAACAGCTCAGATTGAACTTGGTTCAATTGATCCTAGTAAAGAAGCAATTGATTCTTGGGCAATGTTTCTTTACCTACAAGCAAAACAAGAAGCGATCGATTTATCTCAGTTGCCTAATTAACAATACAACTCACATCGAGCTTAATCCTACTTATAGCCGTACCAAGTTATGTTAGGACAAGTAAAGTTACTGGTTCGTAAGTAGCAAGTAGCAAGTAGCAAGTATTAGTTTCAAAAAGTGTCCTAACCTAAATACGTAATGCTATAAATCAATCGGCGATTGCGAATTTCTAAGTTCGGTTTTACGTCTTGGTATGAGACGATAAAAACAGCTATTATCAATACAAATTAACAAGTATTACTTTTGATAAGTTTGATTTAAGTATTACTTTTAATATGAGAAGTTACAGGAGGTCAAACCAGTGGTGCCAAACTGGTTACTGCAAAATTTAAGTGATGTTCTGAACCGAGAGTTACAAGCTGAGCTGGATTCTAATAAGCCTGAAGTTAATTTATCAGTCCAACAGGTAACTAAAACTAATTCAGAATCTAAATGTCATAGTGAAAAAAATCGTCTTGCAGAGCTTAAGGCGCAGAGAGAATGGTGTGGTGCGATCGCGTCAGTAGAAAAACTACTTTTATCAGAAATTGAGCAAAATCAAACAACTATTTCTTCAGAAAAACAGGGACTTATTTTTTCTGCTCCTGTTCCATTATTAAGCAATTCTGATTTAATTTCCTGTTTCCAAAGTGCAGTATTTACTAGTGACGCATTTAATGTCAATGCACTGATGCCCTGTCGTTACTCAATGGCATCAAGTCAAGCAAGTAAAAAGGTTGCTCCAGTCATTAGATTACCTTTAATTCCTCAAGATCCAATTGCTGAAGAACAATTTTGTCTAGTTTTAACTGCCAACTTTGGCTTAGTCATGGTTTTAGGACAGGATCGCCAAGGTAGTGCTAAATTTCATTTTTCCTTCGATCCGCAAGTTATTGGTGAAGTATGGGCAACTTTGCGATCGCGTCTGGTGATCGCCAACTATCATCATTTAGAACAGCTAGATAACTTAGTAGAGCAATTTGCACCACAAAATCCCGATTATCGCTTAGTCACTAGCTTTAGTCGCTATTTATTGCAAAATTTACCTGATTTAACTTCTATGGCTGTTGCTCCAACTCGTAAGGTAGAAACCGTTGCTGCTAATTCAGAAGCAGATAAAGCGGATTTCCCAAAAGGTTTTACGCCTCAACGAGCTACCAGTCATCTAGAAATGGAGTTATTACAAGCACTTACCCATGAGGTAAGGACACCTTTAACAACTATTCGTACTCTCACCAAGCTCCTACTCAAGCGTCAACAGGATTTTAAACCTAACGTCGTGAAGCGTTTACAAACTATAGACCGCGAGTGTACTGAACAAATAGAGCGCATGGAATTAATTTTTCGAGCTGCTGAATTGGAGTCTACTGCCCCCACTGCTAAGCCAGTAGAGTTAGTTCCTTTTTCTTTGGATCGAGCTTTTCGGCAGAGTATTCCTCGATGGCAAGAAAAGGCACGAAGACGCAATGTGGAGTTGGATTTTACCTTGCCTCAAAAGTTACCCCAGGTAGTTAGCGATCCTGCTATGTTGGATACTGTTTTAACTGGATTAATGGAAAGTTGTACCCGTAGTTTAACTACTGGGGGACACATCAACGTCAAAGTTTCTACGGCAGGAAACCAGCTGAAATTACAAGTTCTTTCTCAAGCTAGTAATTTTGATAATCCTTTGAAATCCTTAGGTCAATTACTCACTTTTCAACCAGCAACAGGATGTCTCAGTCTTAATTTAGACGTAACCAAAAATATTTTCCAGGCTTTAGGAGGCAAACTTATCGTTAGACAAAGACAAGAGCAGGGCAAAGAATTAACTATCTTTCTTCCTTTAGGCAACTCTAGTAAAAACTCTAACCAGGTAAATAATGCCTGTCTAGAAGTTTAGGGCTTACCATCAATTAATTCTGCTGGTACAGCGGGCAATAATATTTTAAAACTTGTTCCTTTCCCCACCTTACTACTGACAGAAATCGATCCTCCGCACCTTTGGATTAGCTGTCGCACCAGAGTTAATCCTAAACCTGCACCAGTTGCCTTCTCATTGGTAGTTGTTTTGGTACGATAAAAACCATCAAAAATTTTGTTGATTTCTTTGGTAGCGATACCTATCCCTGTATCTGTAACTGAAATTTCAATATATCCATCTTTAAATACTGCTTGGACAAAAACTCTTCCCTGAGGAGGAGTAAAACGCAAACTATTATTGAGAAGATTGATAATAATTTGTCTAAACCAAGTTTGGGGGCAAGCAATAGGGGGAAGAGCTTTAGGAATTGTATAGCCTAGCTGAATTTCTTTTTCTTTCGCTAACGGTTGATATGTACTGACTATTCCAGGTACTAAATCTTCCAAATAGATATATTCCGCCTCGGCGGGAATTTCTAACTGCAATAGCTCTAATAAACCACCCACTAGAGAATTTTGCCGATCGCATTCATCGCTGACCATCTTCAAATAACGCTGGCGTTGTTCTCCTTTGATTTGTTTTGATTCTAGAAGACTTAAAGCCGTTTTCATGTGGGTAATAGGCGATCGCAATTCCCTGACAAGATTATTAAAAAAATCGTCTTGTAATCCCAGCATAGTCAAGTTTTTGTCGGAGTTATGACGAGTTTTAGATAAAGAATCAACTCTCTTTTGTAATATTTCACCAGACTCTACTTGTTTGAGAATTAAATCTCCCAAGAAATCAGATTTTGTGGCTAAATTTTGGGGAAATGACAAGTCTTTCTCGATAGGAATGCCAACACCAGATATTATATTTTCTTGCATCTTTGATAAGATGTGAATGATTTTCTGAGGTTCAAAGCTAGAAACCATTTCTAAATATGGTTGCTGTAGTCTTTTTCCCGAAGATTCAATACATATTTTGCCTTTTTGCCATTGAGCTAATATCAAGCTACAAAAATCGGCAGACAAAATAATTAAAAAAGATTCTCGTTGTAAAAGAGGACTTTGGTGGAGTCCAATTGGCAAAATTGGTGTTTTAGTAGAAGTACGATCTAAAACCGATAGAGCCGGATTATCTTTGTTATTACTACATAAGTAAATACGCTCGGCATTGCCCTCTTGCTGTAATTTGTGTACCTGATTTAACCAACTTTTCGTCTGGGGTAATTTAACCCAAATCGTTGCCGGAATCTGTTTTTCAATTACTAGATCGATAATAGAACTTACATAAGATTTGAGCGTCTCTGCGCCAATAGATTTAGAAACAAGAGGATCGTCTGAATCCTGAGTCAACTGGTACAAAGATAGTTCAGAAGTAACAATATTCATATTTATAAGAGCTTCACTATTTTATCTAGCAAAATTACAGATAAAGACAACGAGATAAATTTACTTGTTGACAAACAGTTTTTAGTTAGATTTTTTTTAGTTAGATTTTTGACAAATAATCATCAACTATTACAGACAACTGTTTAAAGTGGCAACTGCTGAATTAGCTAAAGCTCTTAAATGATAACCGCCTTCTAAACCAAATAATGGGTATCTGGTAATTTGTAGTACATACTTCGTTAATAAATCGTAATCATTAGGTTGTAAGGAAATAGCGGCTAGGGGATCATCATCATTAGCATCATAACCAGCGCTAACAATTAAGAAGTCTGGTTGCCAATTTTGTAAAAAGGGCATTACTTCTTGTTCAAAAACTTGTTGGTAATCTGTAATATTACTTCCTGCAGTCATTGGTAAATTAAGGATATTCTGGTATTTACCATGATCGTTCTGATTACCACCTGTACCTGGATAGCAGGGATGCTGATGTAGCGAACAATAGGCAATCTTTGGGTTATCCCTAACAATCTCTTCGGTTCCGTTGCCATGATGGACATCCCAGTCTAAGATAGCGACTCGCTTAATCTTAGGTTTAGTTAAAGCATAATTGGCTGCGATCGCTGCATTGGAAAATAAACAAAATCCCATAGCAGTATCTCTAGTGGCATGATGTCCCGGAGGACGAGCCAACACAAAAGCAGGGCGATGATGATCTAAAACCTGGTCTACTCCATCTAGCCAAGCACTGACTGCTAACAGTGCCACATCGTAACTACGTTCAGAAATTGGTGTATCCAGATCTATATAACCACCACCTTCACTGGCGACTCGTTTAATCCGCTCTATATGTTCAGAGGTATGAACTTTTTGGATATGAGCTAGTACATTTCTTTGTTCTACAGGTGAAGGCAACTGCCAATCAATCTGCTCTTGCCAATCTACTCCTTTTAAAGCTTCCACAATTGCTGTCAAACGTTTAGCTTTTTCAGGATGACCATAGCCTGTATTATGCTCTAAAAACTCTGAAGAATAAATAACCGAAATCATGTTTACAAGCCTACTATGGGAAGTAAATTAATGATACATCCACAGCAAAAATCCCGCCTCATGGAGACGGGACAGATACTTGAATAAACTTTATAGCTTATAGCTTACAGCTTACAGCTTTTAAAAACCAACGCCATTGGCATCAACCCCAATCAACTGATCTAATTCCGAATTAGAAAGCGCATCTCCACCGGAATCGTCATACTGTTGAATCAGAGCAGAAGCGAAAGGTGCATTGTAGCTAATTCCCACTTCATTAGTTACCCAGTCATCACGTCTATCATTATGCGCATAATCATCTGGAGCATCGGGACCGCCTACAACTGCACCATAGAGAATATTTTCCTGTACTACTGTGGGTTGACCACCTAAGTTAGGAGCAGAACCCCGATGGTGGGGACGCTGAGGATAGTTATCACCAAAACCAATCATATAACTATAGTTGAGGGGATTATCACCCAAAATATAATCCACTTGGTTATTGGCAAAATCACTATAGCGACTATCCTCTTTAACTGTGTCGTTATATAGTTCTGCCAAAAATGCTGTGGCACTGGTAACAGGAATAGAACCCCAGGTGGCACGATGAGCAAATCCCCCAGAAGTATAGTTAATCGCACCTTCGCCATTAATCCATCTATCTAACCAGCCTTCAACTTGATCTTGGAAGAAAGGATCATCACTTTCTTGTGCCAAAATCACTGCTGCGCTATAGGAATGGTCATCTACCGCCCAAGACCAGTCTCCTAGTCCACCAATATTATTCTTAAAATAGTTTTCAGCTTTAGTAAGATAGGACTCTTCTCCCGTAGCCTTGTGTAACCAAGCTGCCCCAGAAGCCAACTCATCCCCGTAGCCACTCCAACTAGTGTAATAAGGATTGGCTGCACTGACAGAATCGGAATATTTGCCTTGATAGGTTTCAGCAAACTCATATAGTTGCTCGGCATTCTTTAACAACTTGTCGGCATAGGTATCATCAACACCTCGGAAAAGCATAGACGCAGCAGCAAAAGCACTAGAGGTAGAAGCAGCTACATCACTGCCAGGATTAGCAGGATCGATAGCAAAAGCATTTCGGGTAGTATTAGCTTCTACAGTCTCAGGTGCGCCCCAATAACCATGATCGTTATTACTACCTCCTTCTCCAACCTGTACCCACAATTTACTGGTATTACCATTGCTATCAGTTTCGTGAGCTTTGAGAAAATAGTCAGTGCCCCACTTGACTGCATCAAGTAATTCATCGAATTGTCCAGATTGTTGGTAGGCTTGTTTGTATTCCACCCCACCCCATGCCAGCATATTGACAGAAGCTGCCATAGGTTGACCGAATTTGACATGGTCTCCCGCATCGAAATAACCTCCTTCTAGGTCGCGACCGACAGTACTACCATCATTGAGGGTAGAATCTTGTCGCCATTCAAGACGGTTATCAGGTCCTAAGTCCCCAGAACGATTGGCTTCGTAAAAGAGGAAATTCTTTTGTAAGGCTTCACCATAGGCAAATTGACCTTGTTGCCCCACTGATTCGCCTTGGTTATCAGGAAAGGGAAATTGATTTAGTTCTTCTACAACTACTGGTTCTGAGTTGTCGACAGGTTCTTCTACAACTACTGGTTCTGAGTTGTCGACAGGTTCTTCTACAACTACTGGTTCTGAGTTGTCGACAGGTTCTTCTACAACTACTGGTTCTGAGTTATCGACAGGTTCTTCTACAACTACTGGTTCTGAGTTATCGACAGGTTCTTCTACAACTACTGGTTCTGAGTTGTCGACAGGTTCTTCTACAACTACTGGTTCTGAGTTGTCGACAGGTTCTTCTTCAACTACTGATTCTGGGGTGTCTAAAGAGTCAATTGAAACTGAATCGATGAATTCGGGGATTATTGCCTCTTGTTGATCCTCATCGATAATGAAGATCGCTTTGAGAGACTGTCCTTGTTGTAAATTTGTTTGGCTGTTTAGACCTTCAATACTATAGTTACCGTCGCCATTGTCGGTTAACTGTACTCCATAGACTTCTCTAATTGTGTAGGGGAGGTTGAAGTCTAGTTTCCAGTTACTGATATCGGATTCTGCTGTTAAATCTACTTCTAGTTTGTATCCTCCATACCAATCTTCAGGAATAAAAGCGTTGATCTCAAAATTTGTAGCCATAAGTAGCTTTAAAGTGTAATTTGTTTAACATCGCTACCTTTATAAAAACTTTACATTGGCTTTACGGTGATTTGAAAAGCCCAATTGCGGTGATTTCACGACATATGAAAAACTGATTGAGATCACTACAATTGGAATGTAATGTGCTAGAGAGACTAGATTATTTTCTTTGTCTTCTGGCGATCGCTCTAGTCTCTAAATGGTGATATGCTTCAGCTTGGGACATTTTGAAGTGCAATAACTCTGTCTGAGCTAAATGATATTGCTGGAGTGGTTTTGTGGGAATAATATTCAAAGCTTGAATAATTTGTTGGGCTATTGCCTTGGCTAATAATGGAGGAACAGAATTCCCAATTTGGCGAAAACCATGCCACTTGGTTGTATGAAACCGAAACCAATCAGGATATGAATGTAATCTTGCCGCCTCTCTGACTGTAATACAGCGGGGAGTGATGGGATGAATCGGGCGAGGGGAGGTGAAAGCACCACGATTACTAGCTGTTCCCGCCCTAAGAGTGCTACACAGACCGTTTAAATCGAGACGATAAAAATGACTAATGCGATCGCTTTGACCGGGAATGGTAGCAGCAAATCTGGTGACAGTTTGTTGACTATGTTTAGTGCGTCGACTACAAGTTAATAATTTTGGGTCATGTTCTCGCTTATAAGAATAATCATCTTGATCGAAAGTTAAATTACGTAGTCTTTTTGCATACTCACTTGGTTGACCATAATTAGCTACTACCCAATCTTGATACTCTAATTCAGGATAATTATTTACCTCAGGAATATCTCCAATCGCGTCTTTGACTGTGGGAGTAAAGGGTAAATTATTTTTAGATGAATGATGTTTCCGAGTTTTGTCTGAAGAGAACAAGACGGGCGAAGAAGCTTTGCCCACTTGATATGTCCGTGAGGAATTAACAGCTTGAATATCCTTACGACCAGGAGGTTGACTGAGAGGTTGAGGATAGTTGGGTAGGATAAATTCAGAGCGGCAACCAATTAAAAATAATCTGTGACGATTTTGAGGAACACCATAGTTGGCAGCATTTAAAACTTGATATTCTTCTTTGACCTGGTAGTTATGGTTTTTAAACTCTTCAATTATGGTTTGCAAAAACTTTTTTTGGCGACCAATGGTAATGCCCCGCACATTCTCCATCACGAAAAATTTGGGTTGCAAATCCAGAACCAGACGCAAAAAATGCCAGATCAAAGTATTTCGTTCATCATCTAAATTACGTTTTCCCATCAGAGAAAAACCCTGACAAGGAGGACCCCCAAAAACCACGTCGATATCGCGATCGCCGATTGCCGATAATTCCCTAATTTCTCTCCCAGTAGTTTCGGTGACACTTTTACAAATAGTTGTCCAAAAAGGGAAATTATACTCATGAACACTAGCATGAATCGGGTCTAGTTCTACCGCTGCCAAGACATCAAAACCTGCTTGCTCAAAACCTAGTGTCATTCCTCCTGCACCAGCGAATAAATCTACAGCTATTGGTCTTTGATTACTCGTAACCATGAAATACCTCTACTGGGAGCTCGATCTAAGATTTTAGTCTGATTGACTGGCGATTGGCTCCGTCATCTCTCTTAGAGAGATCACTCAGAAAATATGATCCAAGTTAACCACTAGCAGGAAAAATATAAGATACAGGGATTAAAGAAAAGTTATTTTCTGTTCCATTCGTTATTTAATTTTGATTACAGGTACTTAATTTTTCCATATTTTTTGGAGGTAGTTATTATCTAGTTTGCCCGATTTTGGCAATTTTTAATACTACCCTTTGATTTTTTATCCTGCTTTAATAAATCAAGTAGTATATGTCTAATAAATACTAAGTTTTCCAAGTATTATTTTTTCTTATTATCGAAATTGTCTTTAGGTTTCTATGACCAATTTCATAATTGACTTAAATTATTTCTCTATGGTCTAATATCCTTGAATATTATCCCCTATTTATTTAGTATTGATTGACAACTTGGTTACAAAAAACTGTTTCTTAGGTTGTTTATATAATTCTTTTTCGACAGAAGTATTTGATATTAGAACTGAATTACATCAAGATTGATTTTATCTTAAATCTAAAATTTTAGAGATATTATTTAAAAGTTGATAACATCCTTGAGTATTTTCAGAATAGCAATTTTAAGGGTTTTACATTTAAGTTGATCTGCTATAATAACTACTAAGTTTCAATTCATTCGTGTTTACCTTGAAATAAAAAATACTATAAATCATAATTTATAATTTTATAGATATCAAATTATAAACGCAATACTCTAATTAAGATGAGCAATAATGATTTCGAAGAAGAATATGAAAAAGTAATCATCAATAAATTGATCGAACTCTCAGAAACAACAAAACTTCTCAAAAAAGATATAATAAATATCAAAAAAGATATGTATAAATTTGAAGAGGATTTGCAAGATATACAACCAATGATTGAAAGTGTTTATAATGTTGTAGGATCTTTAAAGTTGAGTTTGACAATCATCAATATCTTAATGATTATAAGTATTTTAAGCATAGTGTTTTTAACAGTAATCAGTAATCAGTAATCAACATAAAATTGTAGTCTTGTGAATTAGTTATATTCACAAAATATTACTCTTTACGAAACTAAAAAGAATTAACCGCTCCTAATATTTTCAAGGTTTCTTGTTGTGCAGAGGTTAAACCCGTCACTCCAGTAATATTCATCTCTTCGTAAAGTCTTTGAGGTCTAATAATTTTAAGAAATTGACCTGTCGCAACATCCCATAGTGTTATATATTGTAAAGTTTCTAGTTGTAGACAGCGTACCTGTAGATATTCTCTTTCAAGACTTGAAATTTCTTGAGGCTTCTCTCGCGAGGTCAGCAATAAACAACTTTGATGTTTTGTGGCACCAATTAATTTAAACAGTTGTCCATAATCTGGATGACTCTGACAACTATAACTATCTTTCTGGGATTTGGCAGTTTCTAAAATAGATTCGGCATTATCTAAAATTAGTAAACATCTGTAACCAGATAAATATTTTAATAGTATAGTCATTCTAAAATCGAACAAGACTTTGCGACGCGAAGCTAATCCTTTAGGGCATCCTCAAAAAAAGACGTATTTATTCCGCTCCTGGTACTTCCTTGGATGACATCGTTAAATCATACGGAAATTATTTAGAATGACTATATCCCTCTTCTGTCACTCTCCGAGATTTCCTATTAATAAAAAAATTTCAAAAGCAACAATATCAATTCGTTGAGCCGTTTGTAGTTACATTTTCGTCATTTGAGCGCCCGATTAAATTTATACTCAGAAATAACTCAGCAATCATTTAGTAGACAAGGGTTACAGAATTTAGAAATCACAAAAGTTTTCGGAGAGTGACAAAAGAGGGATAACTTATTTTTCTTTGTTGTTAATTGAAATGACTATAATTCCGAACTCCGAATTCCCAACTTCGAACTCACCTTGAGCAAATATTCATGTCGTTTCAAGTATTGTGCGCTACCAGCATCGGCAGCAACAAATTTATTTGATTTGAGGTCAGCTTGCTTGGGTTTTAGCGATCGCAGTACTGGTAAATCCTGTCGTTCTTGAAATATTTTAAACTCAACCATCAGAATCAGCCAGGCTAGCAATCGACCGAGTAACGGTATTTTTACATAATCCTGATAGTAACGAATTGCAACCCAGGAGTTATTTTCATCAATGGGTGTAACTATAACCAGAAGACGTACCTTTGGTGATAATTCAATCAAAGACAATTGGGGAAAAATTACGGTGATTCTAAAAAACCATCCAGGCGATTCTTCAGCAGATTTGCCATCATCCTGGCGTAATTGTCCCCAAGTAGTAATTAAATCACCCTCTGTTTCGACGTGATAAGGATCGATCCGAGTACCTACACCAGGAGTAACAGAGCGATGTACGAAAGGAAGATGATGAATGTCCAAGTTATTCTCCATAATCCGGGCGTAATTAACATTCCATACCTGAGATGCTTCTGCGGTATGTGCCAAATTGGTATCAAGTTGCTTAAATCTAGGTGGTTCGGGTAAAGGCGATCGCTCTTCAGGGCGGTAGGCTACGTCCAATCGCTCTTCACCCCACCAAATCCAGATAAAGCCTTGAGTTTCGCGGACAGGAAAAACTTTTACCTCAAAACCCGGAGGAATTCGAGCCTTCTTTCCTTTACAGGGCATTAGGGTACATTGCCCCTTGGTATCATATTGAAATCCATGATAAGGACACTCAATACAGTTATTCTTGACTCTACCCAAACTGAGAGCAGCACCCCGATGAGGACAGCGATCAATCATGCAAATTACGTTACCTTGAGCATTGCGCCAAAGAACTAAATCTTCGCCCATCCGGCTGATGCTGACTGGTTTTTGCTTGACTTTATTCGCTTCGATGATGGCATACCAATAGTTAGGAATCATAATTGCACCATTTACCTAAGTTTTTGAAAAGACAAGTAAATCTCATGGCATGAACTTCTTTTCCCCTTAAATCAAGCAGAATCTGTCCACCAGATTTTAGAGAAAAATAGGCATTATCCAGCACTCTCCGATCTTCCTCCAAGTTGCTGAAATAACCAAAGGAAGAATACATATTGAGAATGATGTCAAAAGCCTGGACACGCTTAAAATTCCGCATATCATCTTCAACAAACTCGATAGTTGCATTTTGTCGAGATGCATATTCTTGGGCTTTTCCTAGGAGAAAAGGTTGCAGATCGACTCCTGTAACTTCAAATCCTGATTTTTTCAGGGGAATACTATATCTTCCTGGACCACAGCATAGATCGAGAACTTTGCCTGAAGTTCGTCCCAATAAATTTTTAATATTGTCAATTTGTGCTTCTGCTTGCTCAAATGAATCCGTCGGGAACATCCAATCGTAAAATCGATACCAGAAGTCAGTTTGTTCAAACCAATTCATAATCTATATCTGGATATATCTGAATATTCTGTCTGCTCTTGGAAGAAAATACCTCATCGAGCCAGTCAAACATTACCTGATTAGGTAAAGCTGGATTATCGATCTGACAATGGACTTCTCCGCCCTCTTTTTGAGTGAAAATGACTAGCTTGTTTAACGGGTTTGGTAGTTGTTCATAGCACTCGCGGGCAATATCAAGAGTGATTTGAGCTTCCCCTTCCCCCGCCAGACAAAGAGTTGGGCATTGAATTTTACTTAGTTTAACTTTACCAAACAAGAAATATTCACCAGCTTTAACTACACGTCGACAAATATCCTTGGGGTTAAAATTAATTTTCAAACCCATGCGCCAGGCGATCTGCTTAAAAACACTGTTGCTAATTGGGTCTCCGATGCCATGATTTCCCTGCTGTGCTAAGGCAGCACGAAATACATCGGGCATGGCGGGGTTGGCAATTAATGCCTTGATTCGAGGATCGTCTTGAACACCCTGGAAAGCGATGTGTCCCCCCCAACTAAAACCATAAACCGCTAAATTGTCAGGGTTTACTTCAGGACGGGTCAAAGCATAGTCCACTACAGCTTTTACCGAATTTCCCATTCTCGCTCCTAAAAACATTCCGCTCTCAGGATTAACTCCTTGACCGGGCAAATCGACTGTCATGACGTTATAGCCACGCTTAGTACCAGTTAAGCCAGTCATAAAATAACAATCTTCAGCAAAGGTCTCTAGTCCACCTATAACAATGAGAGTAGGACGTTTTTGTTTCCGATCGCCAACTTTCCAGAAATAGCCAGGTAAATGTTTGTCATGAAAGGGAACTTGTATACTCTCAATGGGTGGCTCAAATAAGGAAGCCGCCGTTTGGAAACAGAATTTCATATTTTTCCAGTTGGTTGAAAAAGCGGAATTTGGCGGATTCATGATAAATAAGGGCGCTCGATAATAAGTACAAGCCCGCAAGTATAACTTCCGTCCATTGATGAGATCGCCTCGATTTAAAGCTTGCGAACCTAGTTTCTCTATTTCTTGAGCTAGTTTAAGCCACTCTTGCTGCCAGCTTTCTGCATCGCCATCAACGATCCGTGAGGCGACATTAAAATATTCCTCTGCCTTGCTACCATCGTAAATATGACGACCTAAAATCCAGGCAAAATAGTAGTCCATGTCTTGATGGTCAAAGTACAATTTTTGCTGGCTACGTTGGGCGATCGCTGTCTGTGTAGTTTTCATACTGTTATCAAATTAGGCAATTGATCGATTAGACTTCAAAAATTATTGCCTACCCATAATTTGCAACCATTGGATAATTTGAGCCAGGAAAGATGAAAAGTTAAGCAGATAACTTAAGCTCAACATTACCGATAATTAAAACTTTTCAATACTAGGACTTACGCAGTGAAGCGAATAATCAAATACAGTTAATCAACCAAATTTGATATTACTTGGGAATATGGGGTAAAGAAGATTGATTAGTTATTGCACGTATACAGTTAAGGGCGTACCTAAAATATTTTTTAAGTTCAGTAGTCTTGTTAGCTAAAGCCCGAATTAGAACACCATTACCACTAGGTAGAATCGTTGTTGCCACTTCTATATTGGGACAATTGGCTAATTCTATATTCTCGATGTGTGTAGTCAGAAGATTCAGATCAATATTTGGTAGTACAGCGATCGCACTTCCCATAATGGGTAAAGGTGCAAACAGCTTATTATTTTTGAACGGATTCTCTTTTCCCATTAAACGCATTGCATCAGTAAACAACAATGTGCCTTTTAAGTCTGTCACTTGCAAACGGTTAAAATAATAGTCAAAATCATAATATTCTTGCTTGGCTAATCTACCTGGGAGAATTATTTCAGTTAAAAACAATCTAGCTGTAGAATCCAAATTAATTGTCGTATTTTGCTCTAAAGCTGATTCACTATAAAGAATAATTGGTTCAGGAACAAGCTCTAAACTAGCATTTGCATTAACTATGATTTGAGAGTTAACACTGGCTTTACTGTTAATTTCTGGCATGGGATGCACTTTAGTCGCAGCCTGATCTGTGAGATATAACTGGCTGTTTGCCGCTAGTTGCAGAGAAATATTTAACTCATCTCCAGCGAGTAAGCCAGGAGAAGTATTAATTAAATATAGATAGGCTCGCTCAGAACTAATTCCTTCTAAACGAAATATGGGAGATAAACGCAGAGGAAAAGAAGTGTACTGATGATCGCAAATCGTTTGGCAAGCTTGATTAGAACCGACTATCAATTCCAGGTTATTTTGATATTTGACTTTTTCAATATTTTGTACCATCAATTAGATATTATCTCAGTACAGGACAAAACTTGAACAAGGAAATTGAACAAATCTTCTTGCTCGCCGTCTGTTATGTAAAAATTTTGATTTTGATAAAAAATGACTAATTGCGATCGCTTAACGAGAATTAGTTGCTGGTTTAAAATCTAGCTCTGGTTTAAAATCTAGCTACTGAAAACTCATTCAGCCAATCACTTAATTGCTCCTGTGACATTTGATTAGAAGCTACAGCAAGCATAATATGAACTACATCAACTTCAGAAGCAGTTAGCAAGATTCCATTAATTTGCAGGAAAACTGCCATGACGACGAATGCGGTGCGCTTATTACCATCAACAAAACTGTGATTGTTAGCTATTCCCCAACCAATAGTTGCTGCAAGATCGTAAATAGTAGCTTCTGGATTGTAGTTAGCCAAATTTTGCGCTCTGAACACGGCACTTTCTAACTTGCTTTCATCTAGTATTCCTGGAGAACCACCAAAATTTAATATTTGCTGTTGATGAATTGCTTTAACTTGTTTAACAGTCAAAAACCTGATGTTGCTCATTCCGCTAATTTTTTCAGAGCATTTTTATAGCGAGAACTTACATCTTTTGCTGCTTCCATAACTTCGGCAAATTCTGGATCGTAAGGAGAGAGTAAAATTCCTTCAGGTGTTTCTGTGACATATAAAGAGTCCCCTTCTCGTACCATCAATTTTTCGAGAAGTTCTTTAGGTATGCTTGCACCTAGTGAGTTGCCAATTTTACGAATTTTGAGTTTCACGATTTTGGTAGTTACGAATGTATCTACTATATTAGCAAATTTTCCAAAAACTAATTAGTATTACCTACGATTTCGCGGAATAAAACCGTTTCCAAAATAAAATCCCTCACCCGTTCCAAACCATTTCCCGTTTTACAGTTGGTATAGAAAATAGGTTTTCCTCGTCGGTGTTCTGGTGCTTGTTGACGGATCAAATCTAAGTCGGCACCGACATAGGGAGCAAGATCTATTTTATTGATCACAACCAAATCAGCCTGGACAAAACCTGGACCATTTTTACGGGGTATATCATCCCCGGCACCAACATCGATCACAAAGATATAAGAGTCAACCAAATCATAACTAAAAGTAGAAGCTAAGTTATCGCCACCACTTTCAATAAAAATTAAATCTAATTGAGGGTAAAGCAACTCCAGATCTTTTACAGCTAGTAAATTCATGGTCGGATCTTCACGAATAGCTGTGTGGGGGCAGCTACCTGTTTCGACACCGATAATTTTCGACTCAGGTAAAAATCCTTTTCGCTTGAGGCGATCCGCATCTTCAGTCGTTAGAAGATCGTTGGTGACTACCGCTACTTCAATATTCTGACGAGTTAGCATTGGTACTAAACACTCCAACAGAGCGGTTTTACCGCTGCCTACTGGACCTCCTATTCCCAACCTCGCAACAGATTTACTCATTTACTATTAATCCTGGTAAAATTCCTCATCTTTTATCCTTTCAGACTTTTCCTTCAACTAAGCCATTAAAACCATAAATTTCTCTGCTGCCGGCGATCGCAACTAAGTTGACAATTTTCTCATCCCCTGGCTCGAATCGAACGGCGGTACCAGCAGGAATATTAAGTCGCATTCCTTTGGTAGCCTCACGGTCAAATTGAAGTGCAGAATTCACCTCATAGAAATGAAAATGAGAACCGACTTGGATAGGGCGATCGCCTGTATTAGCAACCTCTATTTCTAAAGTCTCCCGATCTTGATTTAATTCAATTGTCCCTGATTGGGTAATTATTTCTCCTGGAATCATTATTTGATTACTGATTACTGATTACTGATTACTGAATTGGGTTATGGACTGTAACTAACTTTGTTCCGTCGGGGAAGGTGGCTTCTACCTGAACTTCATGAATCATTTCCGGAATCCCCTCCATCACCTCGTCTCGGCTAAGTATAGTTGTGCCATAGCTCATCAACTCGGCGACAGATCTTCCTTCCCTGGCACCTTCCAAAATAGCTGCCGAAATATAGGCGATCGCTTCCGGATAATTCAGTTTTAAGCCCTTATTTTTACGTCGTTCGGCAAGCAACCCTACGGTAAAAATAGTTAATTTGTCTTGTTCTTGGGGTGATAACTGCATAAAATTTGGCTTTACAATTGAAAGAGTTGGTTTAATATCCTAAATTAGTAGCTATTAAGTGGCAGAATTTTCTAAGATTAATATCTTAAATTTTCTATTATTTTGCGTCTATCTTCTGAATTATGATACATAAGCCTCTTTTTTTCTTAACAAAGTACTTTGTATTACTTTATGACTATAAATCTTAAGATTTTTTAATTAATTAGCTTAAATAGAATATTCAATACGCTTTTTGCATCTTTTTAATGAGATATATACAAGTCGTGTGTTTTTTTTGTATAGAATATTTCTTTTTTTATTTTGTATTAGAGAGTACAATTCCTTCTCATACGAAATACTTTGAACAATCAAAAGTAATTCTAGACTAACCATTATCTCTAAAACATAGGTAATCAAGGTCAATTAGAGAAAATAATAAATATTAAGCTCATGTCACAATTAGGAAGACGTAAATTTTTACTTTATAGTTCTACAGGAATCTTAGCTAGCTTACTATTGAAGGGATGTGCTGATGGAGGAGGAGGCGATACTGCTGCCGATCCCTGTGCTGGAGCAGACCCTTGTGCTGCTGCTAATCCCTGTGCTGCTGCCAGTGGAGATGGAATTAAAGTCGGTATATTACACTCCTTAAGCGGGACGATGGCGATTAGTGAAACCACTGTAGTCGATGCAGAAATGCTCGCGATCGATGAAATTAATGCTGCGGGAGGGGTTTTAGGTAAGCAAATTATTCCTGTTAAGGAAGATGGTGCATCGGATTGGCCCACCTTTGCCGAAAAAGCAGCTAAATTAATCGATCAAGATAAGGTAGTTACGGTTTTTGGTTGTTGGACTTCTGCCAGTCGAAAAGCAGTATTGCCCGTATTTGAAGAGAAAAAACATATGTTGTGGTATCCCGTGCAATACGAGGGACAGGAATGCTCCAACAACGTATTCTATACAGGTGCAACACCCAACCAACAGATTGAGCCCGCAGTAGATTGGCTACTAGAAAACAAAGGCAAAGAGTTTTTCTTAGTTGGTTCAGATTATGTATTTCCTCGTACTGCTAATACGATTATTAAAGAGCAATTAGCAG
This sequence comes from Pleurocapsa sp. PCC 7319, assembly GCF_000332195.1. Taxonomy (NCBI): domain Bacteria; kingdom Bacillati; phylum Cyanobacteriota; class Cyanophyceae; order Pleurocapsales; family Pleurocapsaceae; genus Pleurocapsa; species Pleurocapsa sp. PCC 7319. The sequence goes on along the minus strand of NZ_KB235922.1, from coordinate 3,666,980 downwards.
CTAAGGGTGGAACAACTGCTGGTGAAGACTATTTACCCCTTGGCGATACTGAAGTAACTCCGATTATTGCCAAAATCAAAGCAGCATTGCCTAATGGTGGTGTAATCTTTAATAGTCTCAATGGAGATAGTAATGTCGCATTCTTCAAACAGATGCAAGGTGCAGGCTTAGGTCCCGATAAGTATCCTGTAATGTCTGTAAGTGTGGCTGAAGAAGAAGTAAGACAAATTGGACCAGAATACCTCAAAGGGCATTATGCTTCTTGGAACTACTATCAAACTGTAGAAACTCCTGTCAATAACAAGTTTGTCTCAGATTTCAAAGCTAAATATGGCGAAGATCGGGTAACTAACGATCCGATGGAATCAGCATATATTATGGTTTATCTGTGGAAACAAGCAGTTGAACAAGCTGGTACTACAGATTTAGAGCCCGTTAGAGCAGCAGCAGTGGGACAATCATTCGATGCGCCTCAAGGCAAAGTAGAAATGCAGCCTAATCATCATATTTCCCAGACTGTACGTCTCGGACAAGTAAGAGATGATGGACTATTTGATATTGTCTGGTCTACCGAAGGATCTTTAAAGCCTATTCCTTGGAATCAATACGTGAAAGAAACTAAAGGCTTCGGTTGTGACTGGACCGATCCTAATAAAGGCGGAAAGTACAAAGAGGCTTAAAGTCTTGCTAATTTAAAGTTGAGATTGGGAAAGCAAACTGTTAATAGCTATTAGCCATCAGCCCTTAGCTATTAGCTAGTTTATTTTTTAAGTTTCATGTGAATTAAACTCGTTATCTCAAGTAAAAATTAACGAGTAAAGCAGATATCTGAACTCAACTTTAGTTACGAAGGGGTTTGGGGAAGCCGTCACTTCCCCAACTGGGGGCCTGGGGGAAAGTTCCCCCAGAGATAAATATGGTTTTGAATGATGAATTACTAACAAAATAGTTCAAAATTATGCATTATTAATTCACATCAAGCGTTTTTTTAAAGTATCAAAATAAATAATGTGTCTACATTAATAGAAGGTTTATTTAACGGTCTTAGTATCGGTTCGGTATTATTAATTGCAGCTTTAGGGTTAGCCATTGTCTTTGGATTAATGGGAGTAATTAATTTAGCTCATGGCGAATTGATGATGCTAGGTGCCTATGCCACTTTCGTTGTACAAAATATTTTTAAACCCCTGGGAGAACCTTGGTTTAGCTTATATATTATCGTGGCAATTCCCGTTGCTTTTATTGTCTCGGCAATTATGGGATTGATCCTCGAAAGGGGGGCAATTCGCTTCCTCTACGGTAGACCCTTAGAAACCTTGCTGGCAACTTGGGGAGTAAGCCTGATTTTGCGGCAATTTGTGCGTAGTGTTAATTGGCTCTTGTTTATGTCTATCGGCGTTTTCTGCCTTTTGTTTTTTGGGGGGATGAAATTGGTCAAGCGTCGAGCTGATTGGTCAAGAATCAAGAATGGAGCGATCGCTTTACTGCTAGTTTTGTCTGTGGGAATTGCGATCGCTTTTTATTCTTTGCTAGGTAAAAATTCGGCTTTAACCAAAGCTTGGTTTAGTGCGAGAAATGTTGATGTTACAGCCCCTGCCTGGTTACGAGGCGGTACAGACGCACTAGGATTTCAGATGCCTTATGTACGTTTGTTCATTATCGGCTTGACGATAATTTGTTTGATAGGAGTTTATTGGTTTTTACAACGTTCTACTTGGGGTTTAAAAATACGTGCAGTAACTCAAAACCGTACTATGAGTTCATGTTTGGGCATTCCCACAGATAAAGTTGATGCCTTAACTTTTGCTTTGGGTTCAGGTTTAGCGGGAGTCGCTGGCTGTGCCGTTAGTTTGCTTGGTTCAGTGGGTCCAAATACAGGACAAAACTACATTGTTGATACCTTTATGGTAGTGGTAGTCGGTGGCGTGGGCAATCTTCTGGGGACAATCCTGGCAGCTATGGGCATTGGAATTATTAATTATTTGGTTGGTTCGGGGACCTTGGCTTTATTTTTGACTTCAATTAAGGCTTCTCAATCTTTAATTGATTTCTTCTTATTTTTTGCTACCAGTAGTATGGCAAAAGTAATGGTATTTGCCTTAATTATTACTTTCTTACAAATTAAGCCCGCAGGTTTATTTCCCCAAAAAGGAAGAACGGCAGAACTTTAAATCAATGAATAATAAACACTTAATAATTAATAATGAGTTTGGAACTTGAAACGGGAATTCAAAGGAAGCAAAATCAGCGTAGGAAGAAGTTAATTGAACTCAGTATTATTGTTGCTTCGATAGTTATTCTGGCGATTATTTTACCTAGTATTTTGCCTGCTTTCAGATTGCGTCTAATTGGTCGATTTTTATCCTTGGCAATAGTAGCTTTGGGTATCGATCTCATTTGGGGATATACAGGTTTATTAAGCTTGGGTCACGGCATCTTTTTTGCTTTGGGAGGCTATGCTCTGGCAATGCACTTAAAATTACAAATCCCAAAAGGACAGATCCCAGACTTTTTTACTTTGTATGGTGTAAAAGAATTACCTTGGGTATGGCAACCTTTTTACTCTTTTCCCATTACGATCTTAGCTTTAATTGTTATTCCTGGAATGGTAGCTGGATTAATTGGCTATCTAGTATTTCGTAACCGTATTAAAGGGGTTTATTTTTCCATTTTAACTCAAGCGGCGCTACTGGTTTTTTATAACTTTTTTAACGGTCAGCAAAAAATTATTAATGGTACTAACGGTTTGAAAACCGATAGTGAAAAAATCTTTGATTTGGTAGTCAGTTCGGCAAATGTACAACGTAGTTTTTATATAATTACTGTTATATTGCTAGTCCTAATTTATCTTTTATGCCGTTGGCTTACTAGTGGACGTTTTGGTAGATTACTCAAAGCAATTCGAGATGACGAAACTAGAGTCAGATTTTCTGGTTATAACCCGACGGGATATAAGGTTTTGGTGTTTGCCATTTCAGGAGCGATCGCAGGAATAGCAGGAGCCTTATACACTGTCCAAACGGGCATTATTACTCCCAGCATTATGCAAGTAGCCTTTTCAATTGAGATGGTAATTTGGGTGGCTGTAGGTGGTAGAGGGACTTTAATTGGTGCAATTATTGGCACGATGTTAGTTAGATTAGCTCAAACATTTTTAAGCGAAAGTTTTCCTGAAATTTGGTTATTCTTCCAGGGGGCATTATTCCTAATTGTGGTGACAGTATTACCTGACGGTATTGTTGGCTGGTGGCAAGATTATGGCTGGGGTAAATTGCGATCGCTCTTGGGACTTAGCCAGCCCTTAGTTACTTATCCTAGCTTGGCAGAAAATCCCGAAGTACAGCATGAAAGAGATCAAATATCGGGACAATAAGTAGGGGCGAACGGCTGTTCGCCCATAAGTAAATAGGAAATAACTAATGAGTAATGAGTAATGAGTAAGATCTTAGAGATTGAAGATTTAACGGTTAGCTTTGATGGTTTTAAGGCTCTAAACAACCTAAATTTTAGTATGGATTCGGGAGAGCTGAGAGTCATTATTGGTCCTAATGGTGCAGGAAAAACCACTTTTTTAGATGTAATTACTGGCAAAGTTCAGCCAACTAAGGGAAGAGTATTATTCAAAGGTCAAAATCTTAAAAAGTTACCCGAATATAAAATAGCCAGAATGGGAATTGGACGCAAATTTCAAACTCCTAGAGTTTATTTAAATTTGACTGTCAGAGAAAATTTAGATTTAGTTTGCAACCAAAATAAAAACGTTTTGCCCACCTTGTTTGGTCGTTCCAATTCAGGAGAAAAAAGAACAGTTGCGGGATTATTAGAAACTATTGGCTTAGATACAAAAGCTAACCTCTTGGCAAATTTACTATCTCATGGCGAAAAACAACGGTTAGAAATTGGGATGTTAGTAGCACAGTCACCAGACTTACTATTAGTAGACGAACCAGCAGCAGGACTAACAGACGAAGAAACGGAAAACGTCGGGGCATTATTACTTTCTCTGGCTGAAAGTCATTCTATTATCGCGATCGAGCATGATATGGAATTTGTCCGCCAAATTGCCAACGACAAAGTAACTGTCTTACATCAGGGAGCTTTACTTTGTGAAGGAACTATGGACAAAGTACAAAACGATCCTAGAGTAATTGAAGTCTATCTCGGAGAAACACCAGAATAAGAAATCAAGTAAATATTAAAGTATTAAATAATCGCTTATTGAAATAAATATGATGTTTGATCGCATAACATTTAATTCACAAATCATGGGAGGAAGAGCTTGTATTAGGGGAATGCGCATTACCGTATCTTTAGTTTTAAGCTTAGTTGCCAATGGCATGAACAATCAAGAAATTATTGAAGCTTATCCTTATCTTGAAGTAGAAGATATCCAAGCTTGTTTAAACTATGCAGCATTTTTAGCTAGTGAAGAAATTCATCCTTTTACTGAAATTCCAGTATGAAGTTTTTAGCCGATATGGGAGTTTCTCCTCTAACAGTTACAAAACTGAAGGAAGAAGGATATGATGCTGTTCATCTAAGCGAAGTAGGATTAATCCGAATGCCAGATAGCGAAATCTTGGCAAAAGCCAAACAAGAATCAAGAATTGTTCTGACTTTTGATTTAGACTTTACCGATCTTTTGGCAGCTAGTAAAGATAATTTACCCAATGTAATTATTTTTAGATTAAAAACTACTCTTCCCAATTTTGTTAGTTCAAGATTGTTCACTGTGATTTCTGAATGTGCTGAAAATTTCAATAATGGCGCAATTATCATTGTTGAAGATTATCGTTATCGGGTTCGTAATTTGCCATTGAATTAGAAATTAATTAAGAATCAATAATAAAAAAACAATGACACAAGCAACGGATTTAATGCTCAGGGTATCAAACCTGAACGTATATTATGGTGAAAGTCATATTTTACGTAATGTTGACCTTAGTGTACCTGCTGGGCAAATGGTATGTTTAATTGGGCGTAATGGTGTCGGTAAAACTACCTTGCTAAAAACGATTATGGGGCTGTTACCTCCACGCACAGGCAATGTATTTTTTGCCGATAAATCTTTAACTAAGTTAACACCAGATCGTCGAGCAAAGTTGGGTATTGGTTATGTACCCCAGGGTCGAGAAATTATTCCTCGGGTTTCGGTTAAAGATAATCTTCTCTTGGGTTTGGAAGCACGACCTCAAGGAAGAAAAGGGAATGAATCTATCCCTGAAGAAATATTTGACCTCTTTCCTGTGCTCAAAACTATGCTATCCCGCATGGGAGGAGATCTGAGTGGAGGACAACAACAACAGTTGGCGATCGCCCGTGCTTTGATGGGAAAACCCCGTCTCTTGGTTTTAGATGAACCCACCGAAGGCATTCAACCCTCAATCATTTTGGAAATCGAGGCGGCGGTTAAAGGGATCATTGCAGCCACAGGTATTTCTGTGTTATTAGTTGAACAACATCTACATTTTGTACGTCAGGCCGATAAATATTACGCGATGCAGAAAGGCGGTATTGTAGCATCTGGCAACACTGAGGAATTAAGCCAAGAAGTGATTCAACAATTTTTGGCAGTATAACTTCATAAACATTTAAATTGAATATTTAAAACTTGACTTCCTAGGGGTTAATGTCTTCTAATATTTAGTACCTATGTTCTGAATGAACATAGTTAGTTTTTGCTGATTTGGCAAAAGGTTCATCCTCACACAAATATTCGAGAAAGAAGTTATGGAAAGTTTAACTCCAGCCCAGAAAGAGCTGTATGATTGGCTGATCGAGTATATTCGCTCAACTCAACATGCACCATCAATTAGACAAATGATGAAAGCGATGAACCTGCGATCGCCTGCCCCTGTTCAAAGCCGCTTAGAAAGATTACGCAGTAAAGGCTATATCGATTGGATTGATGGCAAGGCGCGCACCATTAGAATATTACATCAACCTGAAAAAGGCTTGTCAATTGAAGGTGAAATTGCTGCGGGAGGATTGGTGGAACCATTTAACGACGAGAAGAATAAACTAGACTTATCCGATTTATTTTCTCAATCCGACTGCTATGTGCTTCGGGTAGTAGGAGATAGCATGATTGAGGATCTGATTAATGAAGGAGATTATGCCATCATGCGATCGCTTTCATCTACGGCAGAAGTAAAAAATGGTGATATTGTCGCTGCTAGAGTTTCTGGACACGGCACAACTTTAAAACGCTTCTATCAAGAACAGGAACAAGTTACTCTCAAGCCTTCAAATCAGAATTACGAATCGATTAAAGTAGAAGCTGATAACGTAGAAATTCAAGGCATCTTAGTTGGTATCTGGCGTTCTGTAGCATCAAACAACTGAATTAAAGCTAGTTCGGAAGTCGGAGTTAGGAGTTATATTTACTTGGCTTGAAACTAAGAACTTCAGCTTCTCAAAAATCAGTAATTATTCGTGTTTTTTGACGAGTTAATCTGGAGCGGATGATCAACATCTCCCAGAAAAACAAATAATATCAAATTGAAAAAAGAATGCGACACATCTCGTAAGGGCGATTGGCCAATCGCCCCTACCCCGAAAACTATCTGTTGTAAACATTAATTGAATTGGTATAAGACGATATCTCCGTTAGATACATGGGAAAGAACTAATTGGCTTGGTTATATATATCACTTGATTACTTAAAACATCTTAACTTCAAACTACGAATTCACATTATTAATGATTTTTGATTCTCCACCCTTGAGTTTGTCTTCTGCACTTAAAACTAAGTTGAGTACACCACTTAATATAGGAGCAGTAGTAGTTAACAGCCGTGTTTTACAGTCTCCTCTATCTGGAGTTACTGATTTAGTATTTCGGCGATTAGTACGGCGATATGCCCCCCAATCGATGATGTATACCGAGATGGTGAGTGCCAAAGAAATTCACCATTTAGCAGAATTACCAGCAATTATGGCGATCGCGTCTGATGAAGATCCGATCAGTATTCAACTATTTGACTGTCGCCCAGACTTTATGGTAGAAGCAGCTCAAAAAGCTGTTGTCGAAGGAGCAAATACGATCGATATCAACATGGGTTGTCCGGTAAACAAAATTACTAAAAAGGGTGGTGGATCTTCTTTATTGCGCCAACCACAAATCGCCGAGGCAATCGTCAAAACTGTCGTCGATGCGGTAGATGTACCTGTGACAGTTAAGACTCGTATTGGTTGGGATGATGGAGAAATAAATATTGTTGATTTTGCCCGCAGGATGGAAGCTCAGGGAGCACAGATGCTAACTCTTCATGCCCGTACTCGCGCTCAGGGTTATAACGGTACTGCGAGATGGGAATGGATTGCTAAAGTAAAACAAGCTCTCTCAATACCTGTAATTGCCAATGGTGATATTTTTTCTGTCGAGTCTGCCGCTGAGTGTCTAGAGAGGACAAATGCTGATGGAGTAATGTGTTCCCGGGGAACTTTAGGCTATCCTTTTTTAGTAGGGGAAATCGATCATTTCTTGAAGACAGGTGCCAGAAGACCTTCACCTTCCACCGTTGAAAAGCTCCAGTGTGCTAAAGAACACTTATTAGGCTTATGGGAATATAAAGGGCAGAAAGGCATCTATCAATCCCGAAAACATTTAGCTTGGTATTGTAAAGGTTTTCCTGACGCAGCAGAGTTCAGAGATCGAGTATCCCAGATTGAAACTGTCGAACAAGGAGCTGCCATATTAGATGAGGCGATTGAGCGAAGCTCACCAGCGAAGCTGATCGCCAAATATAGCCGTACAAAGTTATGTTAGGACAAGCAAAGTTACTGGTTCGTAAGTAGCAAGTAGCAAGTAGCAAGTAGCAAGTAGCAAGTATCAGTTTCAAAAGTGTCCTAACCTAAATACGTAATGCTATACAAACAAGCAGAATAACAATTGAACTTTTTGATTGAGAATTTTGATTTAATTCTAAAAATTTAAACCAGAAATTCGGTCATTGACATGAACCAATTTTTCAAGTGGAAATCATTAATTATCAAAATTAGTCTTGGTTACTTGTTAGTAACTATAATTTTTATTGGTGTTCAAGTTACCAATAGCTCACCTGTATCAGCTCACTCCAATTCTAGTATTAATGCTGAAATTACTAGTTTAAGAGGTCGAATCAGCCGTGTAGAACAAGAAGTTCGTCGTCTGAGTAATTCTAGTAATCGAAGCAATATTCCTCGTTCTGCAACAGTAAAACCTCCAGCTAATAGAAACAATTCGACTAGGATACGAGAGCAAGCGATCGCAGGCAGCGAACCTACATATGATCGCTTGGCTACTTTACTTATTGAATTAAAAGAAGATGTTAGAAATATTGACCAACGATTGACGGAAATTGAGAAAAGATTTTGATCTCAGTAAGATCATCTTTAGACCGTAAATTGTGGCTCTAGCATATAGCTAGGAGTATCCAACCCAAAAAACTTCAACATCGCTGGTGCATATTCAAGATAGTCAACTGTATCCTGAGTAGTACTACTAGTTTTGCTGTTATAGACAATTAAACTTCCCTCTGGACAGTGTCTACCTGAATGATGATCTTCAATCAGAACTTGTCGAAAACCTAAATCATTATGACTAAAGCGTTGACCTTTAATTAAAAATTGATCGGTACGAGAGCTTAAATTAGTTGATAGGGTGATAACCTGGTCGTTGATATCTATTTCCAGCCAAATATTTTCTAGATGGGGTTGAGACTCTTGAATCGCTTGAAAACACTCTTGTGCTTCAGTTCTAGAGGTAAATTTCAAAGAATATTGGGGAATCATCGCTGCATCTATCTGATAGTCATACTGTTTTCCTTGACAGAGTATGTCTAAGAACTTTTGAATATTTTCCAACTTGTAGCTATATTTTGGAGTCTCTGTTAATTTCTCATTTGCAGCTTGTCCCATGCTACTTACTAAAATAAGCGATCGCTGCTGTTGATCGCAATAAGTGATTAAGCGACGAAGAAAATTATCTAATAATTCTAAAGATACTAGAATCTCTGAAGAATATTTATCCATCCATTTTTGATCGTATAGTTGGAGACCATAATCTTCAGGGAACAAACCATACCAATAGCGATGCATATTTGCGGCGATATGATTAGTAAATAAGATTGCTAGATCAACATCTTTTGTTTTGAGTTGTTTAAAGAAAATATCGCCTAGCAAAGTAAATTGCAAGTTTCTTAGTCTTTCTTTATTCACTCTGCCTGTTTTAATTCGAGCTACCAGACTAGCAGCATCTAGTAGAGTTTTTGATTTGATTCCCAATGCAGGAGATTTTACTAACGTAGCAACAGCTTTTTGGCGCGGAAATTTCATAGTTGTTTCGCGACCGTTTTCAGAAGTTGCACTAGTGTTTAATGATTGAAAATCTTGATAAATCTCTGGTTTAGTTATGTTATTGCTGGCAAAACAATCTGGAATCACAAACTTATAGTTGCTTTTATCAATATAGCTATCTGCTGGTGATGAATGTAATGTATTAATTAAGCCTACACTGATACCACTATTGGCAATAGTTTTCCAGTACAGTGGATATTCGTCAGGTTTGGGGTCGTTATACCAATGAATTTTATGCTGATCGTATGCAACTCCAGTATTCAAGGACCCCCATGTTTGAGAAGGATATAAAAAGCTCTCTTCTACATCTTTAGCTTCAGTTTTTAAAACTAAAGATTGATTTAGTAGATGAGCAATACTTGAGTTGGGTTTTAGTTTTTTATAATGATTGAGAATCCTTAAGGGAACTTCATTGATCTCGATAACAACAGCTTTTTTATTCATTTTCTTATTTTAAAATTTAGCTCGTGGGCAGACACCCAAAGGGTTTTTTTGGGGAATAGACAAGTCATGGCAGACTATTAAAGCCTATGCCATCGGATTTGAAAATATCGGAATTATGATTAGATTATCATTCTGAAGAGAATTTTTTAAGTATAAACTCTTATAAAAACTGATTAATTTCGTAACAAGGTAGGTTTGGCGTTAACGTAGCGTCTTGGCTGAAAATAGCCTTTCTCAATGAGTCTAAGAATTTTTATCGTTGTCAGCTTTCAATGATTTTTTGCCATTTTTGAATCCAGGCAATCAATTGTGCCTCACTAATTTTTTGCTTGGTGTTATTGATCTTCAATAATTTACTCAATTCTGCTGATGATTCTTCCCTTTGTACTTGCCAGGCAGAGAGTAGTGTATTTTCATCAACTAGAGATGCTCCTAGACCAAGAGAAGCTTGTAGCTTACGCTGCTCATCTTTACCTACAGTATCCACGACAAAATCAGTACTTTCCGCTTTTTCTAGTACTCCAGCTAGAGCATCAATATAAGCCGTACTATTATCGACGATCGCAGTTTTAGGAATATTTGGGCTACCAAAGCGACGAAATGCCGAAATTGAGGCAATTAAAGCAATAATCACTGTTTGAATAAATAGCAAAAATAAAGGGGTTTTAGCTAAATAACTGAGAACATTTTCCTCTTGCTCTTGCGCAATCGTTTCTTTATCTTTGTAGCCGTGGATATATTCATCTACCCAAATAGCTTTGTTTTGGCTAACTAATTCTGCCAGAAATTCATAGTTATCTGGAAAATCTTGATAAGCATTGGCGGCAAGGTAAGGAGTTGCACTATAAATTACTTTTCCTTTGCCGATAGTTTTTTCCCAGACTACGGCACCATATTGATCGCCTAATAATTTTTGCGTTTCGTTGTCGGATTGATGGCGACGGGTAGTCTCGATTTTAATTTGTTGATCTGATAGAGGTCTAACTCGATTAGAAATTAAACTTTCAAAGGGTGCTGCTGTGGCAGGTTGATGTTCACCAATAATTACTAACGTATTGCCTTGGCTAACCCAGTCATACTCAGATGAAGATAAGTCATGCTCGATGAGTCTGCTTAATTGAAAATCAGTTTTACTCCGAATTTGAATATAGGTAACATCTTGAACATCCTGGTCGAGGAACTGCTCAAAAGGTTTGCGCCAACGCTTAATCGGTATTTCCTTATTAGACATATATTCATACCATGCACCATATCCATAAGGATTTCGTCCATAAGTTGAGCCACTGTCATCTTTACGACCGCTACTATTGGGGGCAGCAAACAAGATTAAAATTACAATTACAGCGATCGCAATGATCCCGAAGAGCCATAGTTTACGTTGACGAAGATTCTGCATACTGGTCAGTGATTATAGTTAAATAGGGGAAATTAACCTTCAATCTGACGATAGGCTTGTTGACATTGCTCGAACAGAGATTGACTGGCTTCTGCACTACTAAAACACAATCTTTGATGAATCGACAATAATAATTCGTAGGGTTGGGTTGGAGAGACTTGCAGCTTACTTAGCGATCGCCGATACTCTTCATCGGTACGACTTAATTGAGCGGGAATTACACCCCGTTCATCTAGTAATTGCAACATTCCCTGATATAAGCACAAAATTGCCTGACGGTAGTTGCCATTGATTCTGGCGGTTTGCGATCGCTCTACCCAATCTGCTGCCGATAGTTTAACTATGGGAGTAGACATCTGTTCTTGAGCAAAGCGATCGCCCTTTCTTTGCCAGCGTTTCCAATAGGGTCGTAATAACAACCATATCTGCCAAGTAATCCACACTAGTAAGACTGCAATAATCGACCAGAGACAAAACTTTATTACTTGCCAGAGTAGTTCAGATTTGAGAAAACTTAGATCCCAAGAATCATTTTCAAGATCTAATTGAGAAGTCTTATATTCGATCCATTCACTTACTCTCTGTTTAATTAAGTCAATGCGCCACCCTAAACCATCTTTCTGGAAAGATCCTGCGGACATAGTATAAGTTTAATTTTCTAGTTGATGATAGGTAAAACTTCCTAATTATCAATATTATCAATTGCTTCAGATCAATTGTCCATTATGATGATTTTATGCATAAAATCACAGTCTATTACCTAATAAAAAGCTAAACTCGAATCCGATATTAATTATTGATTTTTTTATAAAAACTCTTGTTCTTGTATGCGTTTTTTTAATCGAATTAACCTACAAACTCCAGAAAGCGTTGAGCTAGAATTCACTTTGGCAGGGATTGGAAATCGTTCTTTTGCCTTGATAATTGATTATATTATTATCGGCTTGGTTTTGTTACTTGTCTGGATTATCAGTATTTTTCTGGCTTTTCAGCTTGCTCCAGAGTTTATTTCCGATGGCAAAATAAACGGAGTGGTGCAATGGATTTGGGCAATTCAATCAATAACTACTTTTGCAATTTATGCGGGATATTTTGTTATTTTAGAAACTCTTTGGCAAGGACAAACACCTGGAAAAAAATGGACTAAAATCAGAGTTATTCGTGATAATGGCAAACCAGAGAGATTACCTCAAGCAATTTTGCGCGCATTATTACGACCCATAGATGATTTTCTTTTTCTTGGTGTATTCATCATTATATTTTCCCAACAAGAAAAACGTGTAGGTGATTTAATAGCTGGAACCATAGTGATTCAAGATGAGCAGGCGACCAAGTCGGCTGATTTTAAGATTTCTCCTGAGGCTGAGGATTTAGCAATTCAATTGAGAATTGAAGCTGAAATAAGCAATCTCTTACCAGAAGACTTTGCTACTATACGCGATTTCCTGCAAAGACGAAATAACATTATGTTGGAATATCAGCATAAACTGAGTCGCAAACTCGCTGATCAAGTCAAAGAAATTATTGTTTTAGATGAAGTTCCAGATGGCTATAGTAATAGTCAATTTTTAGAAGCGATATATTTAGCTTATCAACAACATAGAGAGTCTTAAGTAATGGACAATGAACTAAGGACAATTGATCATTAACAACTTATGAATTGGATTGAATGGGCAAAAGAACTTCAAGCAATAAGTCAGACGGGTTTACACTATTCCCAAGAGCAATTTGATCGACAACGCTATCAGCGCATTGGAGAAATTTCCGCAGAAATATTGGCAAACCATACTAATCTCTCCGTGGAACAATACTTAGAATTTAATGCGACTGAATTTGGCTATGCAACCCCTAAAGTTGACGTGCGCGGAGTCGTTTTTCAAGACTCAAAAATTCTTTTGGTCAGAGAGATTGCCGATCGCGGGCGTTGGACATTACCTGGTGGATGGGCCGATGTTAATGAAACACCAGGTGAATCAGTCACTAGAGAAGTTTATGAAGAGTCGGGATTTGAAACGAAAGCGATTAAATTGCTAGCAGTCTATGATCGAGAAAAACAGCAACATCAACCAGCTTATCCTTATCATATCTATAAGCTATTTTTTCACTGTGCAATTATCGGAGGGGAAGCTACAGTAAGCAATGAAACCAGTGAAGTTGCTTTCTTTAGTGAACAAGATATTCCTGAATTGTCTGAGTCTAGAGTTACTGAAAAGCAAATCAAAAGATTTTTTAAATATTACCGCAATTCAGATTTACCCACAGATTTTGACTAAAAAGATCATTTCAGTTTTTAGTTAAAGTTGGAGATTCTGTACGAATCAACTATTTGTCTTGACTTAAAACTTTAGGCTCCATAAAATCGTGTTTTTCGTAGTTCCAACCGATTTCCTTCGTGCCTTAGTTAATGTTCAAAGATCGGAACGACCTCTAGTTAACTTGCCCAGCTTGGAGTGCTTTAATAAATTTGCATAATACCAACAGAGGATTTTTCGTTCGTCAAAAAAAAGACAATGACATATCTCGATTAATTTTCTACTGACACTGTTTATTCGTCGAACATCTGGGTTTCCTCCCAATCCGCCTCCATATCAAAGTCCACGTTCAGTTTCATAAATCCTGATAGCTCAGATAAATTTGTTATCGTTATTAATTGCAACAATAGGATAAGAAATTGAGTCGTATTCATCGCGATCGCTTGTTTAAAAGATACTTTGTTCTTGGCAGAAGATTTTTTTGTCTTAGTAGACAGTAATCTTCTATATAACTTAAAGACTAAGTTAGTTTAAATTAATAGGTTTGTTTCATTGGTATAAGGACATACCAATTCATAGCTAAACTAAACCTTAAATTGCCTTAACCCTAACTGACGTTAAGTTAGGCAGTATTTTAAAATTAGATAAGAAGCAATGTTGAATTTAAGTTGAATTCGATCTATCTCCGCTCAAAAAAGAGGGATAGAACAAATGCTCTATCCCTCTAGTAAATAAAATAATTTAATTAACGCCAATCAAAAATCAACTATTAAGCATTAACTTGTTTTAGTTAGCACAAGCTGCGCATCCTTCGCTAGATTCCTTAAAGTCGTCTTTTTGTACAGTCCGGACATAGTAAACTGCTTTGCAACCTTCTTGCCATGCCATAACCAGAGTTTCAAAAATATCTTTAGCTTTAACTGCTCTTTCTGGCTCATCAGGAAAATATACCCCTTGATTGAGATTAAAGAGCAATTCCATGGAAATTCCAGTATCGATCCACTGCTGCATCGTAGCGACGGCTTTGATGACAATTTTTTGATTTAAGCTTTTGTTTTCGCGATAGAACCAAAAACAGTCTTGAATAAATGGTGGGGCGATAGGTACTGTTCCTTTAGCCCATTTATCGTAGAAAAACTTGCTGTAGACAGGCAGAATACTGGCAGTACAGCCTTGGACTAAGGAAGAAGAAGTATTAGGTGCGATCGCCGTAATATGAGAATTACGAATGCCATAAGTTTGCACATCTTGGACTAATTGCACCCACCGCTCTTTATTTTTGGCAATCGCCAAAATTTCCTCTAAGGTTTTCGCTCCTAATAATTTTCCTTTACTCCATTCACTACCAGCAAAAGCAGCATAGGCACCGCGCTCTTTCGCTAATTCCATAGAGGCAGAGGTACACCAGTAAGCTACCTCTTCAAAGAGATGACTAATCTCACTTAGGCTTTCATAGGTTAAATGACGTTTTGCTAGCCAGTCAGCTAGACCCATACAACCAACCCCAATAGTGCGGTATTTATCGTTGTGGGTTTTGCTATCAGTAAAAGGTGGCTTAGTTAAATCAATAGTGTTATCCAGTATTCTGACAGCTAGCTGAGATACAGTCGCTATCTCTTCTGTTTCTAAATTAGCCAAATTAAGAGAGACTAAGTTACAACAATGGGCTTCTAATCCTGGTTTGACGTTGCTAAAGCTCTCACAACATAAGTTAACTCCAGGGATATAGCCTTCATGTTTATTAGGGTTTGCCCGATTAATGGTATCTTTAAAGGCTAAATAGGGCATTCCCGTCTCAACCTGACTGCGCATGATGTGTTTAAACAATTCACGAGCATCCACTTGCTTATAGAGGGTAATTTTGTTGCCTAATTCTGCTTCTATTTGAGCATAGGCAGCTTCAAAATTTTCGCCCCACTGTTCGGCTAACTCTATGCCCAATTGTTCTCTAACTTCATAAGGATCGACTAGCGTCCATTTTTCTTTCGCCTCAACTCGACGCATAAATTCATCGACGATGACTAGCTGAGGAAATACATCGTAAGCTTTGCGACGGCGATCGCCATTTTCTGCCTGCATTTCTAAGAACTCAGGCACGTCCAGATGCCAAATATCTACACCGACAGTAACTGCTCCGGCTCTACGTCCACCTTGATTAACTGCGATCGCTGTGTCATTGAGTAACTTAATCCAGGGAATAATTCCTCCCGATGCATTGTCTTTGCCCATGACCCAGCTACCAGTAGCACGGATCCGACTAACGTTGACTCCAACACCACCACCATTTTTAGAAATTCGAGCGGCGTTAGTAATCTCCTCAAAAATACTTTCTAAGTTGTCGTCCATGCCAATGATAAAACAACTACTCAAGGAGCCGTTAGGCACTCTTAAATTCGCTAAAATCGGCGTTGCCAAAGAAATTTTACGTTGGGCGATCGCTTGATAAAATTTTCTAGCAATAGTTAATCTAATTTCTGGCTTTTCCTGAGAAGCAAGTAATAAAGCACAGGTAAGATAAGCCTCTTGGGGTAGTTCATCGGTTAATAAATAACGTTTAGTTAATAAAACTGCCCCCGCATAATCATAATCTTTATCCCAATCAGGGTTAATCCAACTGCCAGCTTCAACTAATTCGGCAGTTGAATATTTTAAAATCTGGCGATCATAGCGTCCTGCGTCTAATTGAAATTGAACTGCTGCGTAATAATCTCCGTAGCCAAATCCACGATTAACCTGGGTGTCTTTCCATAAACTCCAGACATGAAGCCTTCCCGCTACATATCGCCATTCAGGTTCAGCAGGACTACACATTCCTAAAGCACAGTCGATTAAATTATCTTGAATCTCTCTCGTAGTAACGCCATCACGTAACCTAGTGGTTAAGCCAGCCTCCAAGATAATAGGATTAACATTGTGCTCGCTATGTTGAGCGTAAACATTTGAGGAAATCTCGGGCGACGGGGACTTACAAGCCCATTCAACCACAGAACGTATCTTGGTAATATCTAAAGACGTGAGTGAGCCATCTCGCCTAACTACCTGAATCTTTGAAGTTGCTTCTTGTCGGGTTTTTAAATAAGGTTGTGATGTTCGTGAAGAGCCAGAGTCAGAAAAATTTACTAATTGTTGGGTTTGTCCCGTGTTCAATGTTTTTTGATTTGAATCGTTTGTTGATATTGAAGTCTGGGAATGGAGAAGTTCATCTGCCATATCCAACTGGCTTGTTGAATCGTTAGTTAACGGTAGAGTTGGCTGCATACTCAAACAATTTTGATTAGTCTGGTTTTCTACTATAACCCAACTTTACCCACATATAGTGTTAAATTAATCAGATTCAGCTCATATTACTCTATATATAGTTTTGATTTTAGATTTTGAAACACAATAAAACACAATAATTGGCTCTAGAACGGAACAAATACAATTTGCTTTTCGCACCTGTAAAGTAAATTGCCATTAGAAAATTCCTAATGATTTCTTAAGTTGCCTTGACAATTTTGAATCACCACTATCGATGTGTGAATAGTATAATTTTTAAAAATATTCATGGCATCTAGCAAAATTACTTGAATTACAGAGTGAACAATCAACCAAATGAGAGTCAACCAAATGAAATTTATTTGAATCATCCTACCTTTGGACTTCTCTACAGAATATGTCTGCTTAAGGATAATCAAGAATTATTTACTACTCTGTATGCCCAACGTTTGTTTTTTACGGTAACAACTGACAGTAATTATTTTTCTTTTGAACCCATTAGTAGAACCGATGCTCGTTTATTAGTCGAGAGCTTGATGCGACGATTATTACTCGACCGTGAAGTAGCCAAACATCGTCAACTTCAAGCTATTTATCAGCGTACTTTTCTCTAAAATTCATCCATACTAAGATTTTAAAATTAACTTTTAGATTATCTTAATGACAGACTCGGTCTCGGAAAAAATTCAGCGAATTAAACAAGAAATTCCCAAAACTGTTAAGTTGATTGCCATTACTAAACAGGTTGGTATTAAACCAATGCGTGAAGCTTATGCTGCAGGAGTACGAGATTTTGGTGAAAATCGCCTTCAAGAAGCTCTTACCAAACAAGACCAACTGCAAGATTTGACTGATATTAGCTGGCATTTTATTGGACATATTCAAACCAATAAAGCTAAAAAAATCATTGAGAATTTTGATTGGATTCATTCGGTCGATCGGTTATCTTTAGCAAGGCGATTAGACAAGTTAGCACAAGATTGTCACCTTAGACCTCAGGCTTTACTCCAGGTCAAGATCTTACCCGACCCTAATAAATATGGCTGGGAAGTACCAGAATTACTATCCGCCTTAGAAGAACTAAACCAATATCAGTATCTTAAGATTCGGGGGTTGATGACGATTTTACCGCTAGGATTATCCTCAGAAGAGACACTAAAGGCTTTTCAAGAAACTCGAAAATTAGCAACAATAATAAGACAAAAAAACTACTCTAATTTGTCTATGGAGCAGTTATCTATGGGAATGTCTGCGGATTATTTGTTGGCCATCAAAGCTGAGGCTAATGTGATTCGCTTGGGCAGAATAATTTTTGGTCCCAGGAATATTTGAACGCAACTGTTTATCCGACTGGATTACAAGATATTTTCCGCAAGAAAAATAAATTAAGAAAATTACTGTAATGTTAAGAAAAACCAAGAAAAGCCAAGATAGATAAATTTAAATCAATTTATTGATTTTACCGAACCTGCTATTTAGGGAATTGTGGAGTAGAATTAAGTCGCCAAACAAATATTTCTTTAAACACAGCCACTTTCTCATTCAATTTTGAGAATGATATTGCTAGTTACTCTAATTGTCTCAAGCTGAAGCTATCAAAAGATAAATAAACAAAAATTTGTTGTTTAAAAAATGTTCGGTTTTTCATTTAGATTCATAACTCAGCAATAACTTAAAGAGATATCCTATTCAGCCAAATTAAAGTCGTAAATTAGTTAGGAATTGTTAGCAATATGTTTGATACATTAAAAGAATTTTTTGGGATTGAAGGCGGATACATCGGCGAAGATGAGGATTATATAGAATATGATCCAGCTCAAGAAGGGCTGGAAAATCAGCCTTATAACAACTCTTCGAGATCCAATCAACCAGAACTTACTAAAATCCCATCTTCCAACAACAATAAACCAAACCGTAAGCAAGACATGAAGCTCAATAATGTAATTGGTATGCCAGGATTAGCTAATGGAAATTCCGAAGTAGTAGTAATTGAACCCCACTCTTTTGAAGAAATGCCTCAAGTTATTTTGGCATTGCGGGAGCGTAAATCGGTGGTGTTAAATCTCAACGTTATGAATCCAGAAGAAGCTCAAAGAGCTGTAGATTTTATCGCTGGTGGAACTTATGCCATGGATGGTCATCAAGAGCGAGTTGGCGAAAGTATCTTTTTGTTTACTCCCAGTTCAGTTAAAGTCAGCAGCTTGACAGGAATTCTTAGAGATGTGCATACCCCAGAACCTCATGTACGTCGTTCTGTACCCGAACCTGATTCTTGGGGACAACAACCTAGTGTAGTTGCTCAATAATTCTCATCAATCAATAGTATTATTAGGTAATGACATCTAATAGTATTTGCCTCGGTATCATTGGAGGCGGGATTATGGCAGAAGCTATTTTGTCTCGCCTCTTAGCACAAAAAATATTCGCTGCCAATACCATATTAGTCAGCGAACCCAGAGCAGAAAGACGTGAATTTTTAGTTCAGCGGTATCAAGTTCAAGTTACGGCAGACAATCAAGCTACGGTATCTGCTTCAGAAATATTGTTACTCGCTATCAAACCCCAGGTATTTGCTCAGGCGATCGCTAATATTACTCCAAATCCCCACAGCACAGTAATTTCGATCTTAGCAGGAGTTACCTTAGACAAGTTAGAGCAAGCTTTCCCCCAACAGCCAGTAATTCGGGTCATGCCTAATACTCCCGCTACAGTAGGAACCGGAATGACGGCGATCGCTCCAGGAACAAAAGTACAGGAGCAACATATTCAGCAAGCTAAATCAATTTTTGCTGCGGTAGGAGAAGTCGTAGAAGTTCCCGAGTCTTCCATGGATGCGGTGACAGGATTATCAGGTTCAGGACCAGCTTTTGTGGCATTAGCCATTGAAGCTCTAGCTGATGGAGGAGTAGCTTCGGGATTACCCAGAGCGATCGCACTTCAGCTAGCGACTCAAACAGTATTAGGGACAGCTACCCTAATTAAAGAAACAGGAATGCACCCAGGAATTCTCAAAGATCGGGTAACGAGTCCGGGGGGGACAACTATTGCTGGAGTGGCTAAATTAGAAAGTTTAGGGTTTCGTTCGGCACTAATCGAAGCAGTGAAAACGGCAACCGCTAGATCAAAGGAACTAGGTGAGTAAAATTTCCCAAGCAATTACCGACGACTAGTTACCTTTAAAAGCTATGAGCTGTTAGCTATTAGCTGGGGCGAAGCCCCTTGACTCTCGTTACTGACGATCAGGGTCAAGTTTCCGACTTAGTTCTTCATCACAATGGAAGAAACATAACATTTAATCAAATTAATTAGAGATGAAACCGTCAATCTTTTCTCAGCTTAGTAGATGGAGAGCAGCCCTTGTGTTAGGCTTTTTCTTGATTTGGTTATGCTATTCTATCTCACCTGTTTTTTCGCAATCATCTTCATCTCAAGTAAAAGTATTTGAATCAGCCTGGAGTACTGTCAACGAAAACTTTTTCGACCCCAATTTTAACGGCGTTGATTGGGAAGAAATGCGATCACAGTATCGACCGAAAGCAGCACAAGCTAAATCAACCGAACAGCTAGCTGAAATTATCAATCAAATGCTTTCAGAGTTAAATACTTCCCACACTCACTTCTATACTCAAAACGAACCAGCCTACTATCAAATTGCGGGAATTTTCCGCCAGTACTTGCTGAAAGACCTCAAACCATTTTTACCCAATGGCAAATTGGAATATACTGGCATCGGCATCTACACTGAAGAGTTTAAAGGTAAAACTTTTATCAAAGCAATGATCAATGGTTCTCCTGCTTGTTCAGCAGGACTTAAAGTAGGAGACCAACTATTAAGTGTTGAGGATAAACCCTTTCAAGCTATTCAATCATTTATTGATCAAGCAGGACAAAAAATCCCAGTGCAAATCAAGCGAACTCCTGAATCATCGCCGCAAGAAATTGTTGTCACGCCAAAAGTATTCAATCCCGCAACTATGTTTTTGGATGCTGTTAAAGATAGTGTGGAAGTAATCGAACGGGAAGATAAAAAAGTTGGCTATATTCATATTTGGTCTTATGCAGACCCCAAATATCAAGAACAGCTTGAAGAAGAGCTAGTTTATACTCGTCTAAAAGATACCGATGGATTAGTTTGGGATATTCGTGATGGCTGGGGAGGAGCAAGTCCTGACTACCTAAATATTTTTACTGCACCAGTACCAACCATTACTAGTATTCCCCGCGACGGTGTTGCCAGAGAAAGCCAATTACAATGGCAAAAACCGGTAGTAATGTTAGTCAATCAAGGCTCGAGAAGCGGTAAAGAAATTCTAGCCTATGGCTTCCGTAAATATGATGTTGGACCAATTGTTGGCAGCCAAACCGCAGGAGCAGTAGTTGCCGGTCGTCCCTACATTATGCCCGATGGCAGTTTGCTTTACTTAGCAGTCGCTGATGTATTTGTTGATGGCGATCGCTTAGAAGGAGAAGGTATCATACCTGATGTCAGAGTTCCATGGTCTATTCCCTACGCTCAAGGAGTCGATCCGCAAAAAGAACAAGCAATAGAAAACGTACTGAAGGCGATCATTGATGTGCCTCAAGGTAAATCGTATTGAACAGGCAATCAGCTCGCACTCTCAGTCCTCGCCTCGATAGAGCAGGGCTGAGTTAGAGCGCCGAGCTATTGGTTGAGATTAATCATCGTAGCCTTGGTTTTCGATATATCTGACAAGCACATCGATAGCGGCTCCACCTGCACAAAGGCTTGAGCCGCATGTAGTATAGCCATACCCCTGTTTCCCAAATTTAGGCTTCCTCTCTTGGTCAGCGTTCCCTTGCGCCTGTCGGCGACGCGGGGTCTGACCGCAGTAATAAGGTTTTAGCTCAGTAGCAAATTCTTTTCTAATCTCTCTACTGCTAATAGTTTTCAGAATATTACAAAGCTTACCAAGAGATAATCTAGGCGCAAGGTCTACTAACAAATGAATATGATCTAGTTTTCCTAAGTCTGCTTTGCATTCTAAAAGTTCAGAATCTTGAGTAGAACAAAGCCTCGAAAACATTTCTATTAATCTAGATTCTATTTCTTTGTTTATGACTTCGTGACGATATTTTGTTACAAACACTATATGAACAGCATTGTACCCAAAGCTTTGATTATGAGGCTTTGGTTTGATCATAAAAATAAACACTATATGATACAATACTTTCATGGTCAAACAAAACATCAGGACAGATAAGTGGAGTATTGTGGCAACCCAAAAGCAAAAAGAGTTGTTGCAAAACACTGTGTCCGAGTTCAGATGTTTAGTTCGTTGCTTAATTGGAGTTGTTCAAACACACTGGTCAACTATTGGCAGACTAGAGGCGAATAAACAAATCCCAGCAGTAGAAAGATTAATTCATGCTACTGCTAAAAATCCTGAAATCAAATATAGATACTTTGGTACTCGCTTTCATAAATTCCCTAGCTATTATCGTCGTGGAGCAATTCAATTTGCTATAGGACAAGTATCCAGTTTCGTAACTAGATATAGAGAATGGCAATCAGGAATTAGAAAGCGCAAAGATGCGCTACCGCCAAGATTAAATACTGACTGTCGAACTTATCCCCCTTTATATAAAAATCAGTGTATTCGTTTTGCTGATGACAATAACAGTGCGGAGATAAAAGTGTTCACTGGAAGTGATTGGTTATGGATAACAGTAGGTGTAACTGGTCATAGACAAAGACATTTAAATCCAGATAACCAGCGCCAATCACCATACTTAATTGTAAATGAGCAGAAGTGCCACCTGTCTGTGCCATTTCAAATCAAGAACGCCAAGCTAAAAGAAAAAGATTCAGTCTTATCAATAGACTTGGGAATCAATACAACAGCTACAGCTTCAATTGTTAACTTTGACGGTACTGTAAGCCATCGTGAATTTATTCATCCTGGCAGAGACATAGACCGTCGAGACAAACGACTAAAGCGAGTTAGTAGAAAAGCCAGTCTAACTGGTAAGCTATGCAAAGGTTTCACCCGTGGACTTTACCGCAAAGCAGGAAACATCAATCGAGAAATTGGGCAAAAAGTATCTGCGAGATTGGTTAAAATAGCCAAACAATATGGTGTCAAATATATAGTGTTTGAGCATCTAAAAGGCTGGCGACCAAGAGGTGGCAAGCGGAAGTCTACTCTGAGACAACGTTTTCACAGTTGGTTACATCGTCGCATTGTTGAGCTGACGCAGATGAAATGGTCAGAACTTGGTGGACAAGTTCAATTTGTCTATCCCCGTGGCACTAGCAGTAATGCTTTCGACGGTAGCGGTAAAGTAAAACGAAGTAGTAAAAACTACGAATTAGCCGTATTCAGCAGCGGGAAAAAGTACAATTGCGACTTGTCTGCTAGTTATAATATTGGCGCCAGATTTATTCTTAAACTGATGGGTGGAAACAGCCCACAGGATGAGCAAGGCAAAAGTTCCTGCTCATCACCTAGAAGCTGGGTAACGCTTTCGATGTTGTGGTCATGCAGACCTACATTGTAGAGCAGATACTCAGTCCTCGCCTCCAGGCAGGGCTGAGAGCTTCATGTCTTCACTCTGACAAAACGATAGTGGTTTCCAAGCTGTTCTCATCTAGATAAGTAGGTAGGCATAATAATTTATAAAACCCAGGTAATTAATCTTTTCCCTATCACCCATCCCCTAACCCCTAATCCCTGCCAAAACCGTTTTATATTTAATTTCACCCACCTACTTACGTCGGGATGAACCAAGAATCCCACGTCATTTATGCGTGGGAGCATGACACTGAGAAATTTAATCGATGTCAATCTACAATTAACAATTTTTAATTGGTTTACCCGACTTGGCAATAGAGTCTATGGTGCAAAACGAAGCATAAAAGCTGGGGTTTGTCTGCGAACCCATAGTCCAGAGCTGATAACGGGTAAGTAATAATTCTACTTTGAGTGCGATCTCTGGACCATAGAAAGGAAATTCAATCCAATCATCTGCACCAGATAGTCGCACATCATCAAGTGATTCCAAGGCCATCAATAGAAGTGGACGACTATAGCCACGGCAGCGCAGTTCTCGACATAGTTCAACTCCTCCAGAGGAAAGTTCTGCATCAACCATGATTAGATCAGCCTCTGGAAAAATATTAATCGCGTCTAGTGAGTTCTCAGCCAGACGGGGAGTGTAGTTAGCTGCTCTTAAAAATTGAGCAAGCTTGAGCCAACGGGATAGATCATCTACAACAACCAGAATATTCAACTGGGGACCTCTCGAAATATAAAATTAGTTACTCTCACTAGCATGGAACCCAAAAGTGACAAAGTCGGTACAAAACAGAGATAAAGTGCTTTTTTGTTATGATTCGTAATGATTGTATAGATTTAAGACAATGCTTATTATTTGCAACAAAGATATTCACTCATGAATTAGCTTTGTTCTTTTTACCTTCATTGATCTCCAGGGATCTCAATCGATGAGCTTCAGCTAAGTAGATAGGCATAATAATTTATAAAACCCAAGTAATTAATCTTTTCCCTATCACCCATCCCCTAACCCCTAACCCCTGCAAAAACCGTTTTATATTTAATTTCACCCACCTACTTAATACTAAATCCTGTTGTGTAGCTTACTTAAATAAACGAAGTAATAAGTAACTAAGTATTGATTACTTCCCCAATCTCTCTGGAAATGTCAATCGCGAAATTTTTGATTTGTGTCTAAAGTCCAATTTTGTAGTGGTTAATCAAGATTTTTTCCGACTTTGACAACATATAGGTTGTTAATGTAGTCTACAATAGACTAAAACAACAAAAATGTTGTTTTAATAAACAAATAAACCAATCTTCTTGGAAAGCATTCCCTTGCGGAAAAATGCGGTTTTAGACGAGGTGCTCCAGCTCTTGAAATGAATTCAAGAGTCAGCCTCTCAGGTTTTACCGCTAATCTTCACCAATGTCTAGCTTATCCTAACCTGAGTTTGGGAGTCTTAAAATCAATAGTCAGAAATTGTTTATTAACAAACAATGAGCGAAACAATTTTATCAGTACACAATTTAACAGCCAATGTCGATGGTACACCTATCCTAAAAGGTGTCAATTTAGAAATTAAAGCGGGAGAAGTCCACGCTATTATGGGGCGCAATGGTTCAGGTAAAAGCACTCTATCTAAGATTATTGCAGGACATCCTGACTATGAAGTCACTGGCGGAGAAATTATTTACCAGGGTCAGAATATTCTTGAAAAAGAACCTGATGAAAGAGCTAACAGTGGTATTTTTCTGGCTTTTCAGTACCCGATCGCTATCCCTGGAGTGAGTAATCTAGACTTTATGCGAGTTGCTTACAATGCCAAGCGCAAATATCAAGGGTTAGAGGAAATTGATACCTTTGATTTTGAGGATTTAATTGAAGAAAAGCTAGAAGTAGTCAAGATGAACCCCAGTTTTTTAGAGAGAAGTCTCAATGAAGGGTTTTCTGGTGGAGAAAAAAAACGTAACGAAATTCTCCAAATGGCGTTACTCGATCCTACCCTGACTATTTTGGATGAGATTGATTCAGGTTTAGATATCGACGCACTCAAAATTGTTGCTGATGGGGTAAATCAACTGAAAACTCCTGAAAAGGGTTACTTGGTGATTACTCACTATCAACGCTTGTTAGACTACATTGAACCAGATTTTGTTCATGTAATGCAAAATGGCAAGATTATTACCAGTGGCGGAAAAGAGCTAGCTCTGGAGTTAGAAACACGTGGTTACGACTTCTTGGATGATAAATCTACGGCGGAGGTAGGGGTCTAATGGCTGTACAAATTCCTTTTGCAACTATCTCTCAAATCAATGAAACCCCAGTAGTAGAAGATATTTTTTTCACAGGTTTATTGCAACAATGTCTGGTAAGGGCTAATGAACCTGAGTGGTTACAAGATATTCGTCAACAGTCGAAGAATTGGCTTTCTCATTTATCTGTACCTACCAAAAAAGATGAAGACTGGCGTTTTATAGATTTGTCATCTTTGACAGCAACTAAATTTTTGGCAGTAGAAGACCAAGTAGGAGCAATTGGCAAATCACATTTAAAGGAAACAGAAAATAGCCGTTTAGTTTTTGTCAATGGGTCATACGATGCCAAACTATCTAACGTATCAGGATTACCTTCTGGGGTATATGTTGGTAGTTTAAATGACTTACCTAATAATTTTGACCCCTCAAAATACTTTGCTCAACAGCATGGCGCACAAGATGCCTTTTCCGCTCTCAACACTTCAGGCTGTAATGATATCGCTGTAATTTGGGTGGAAAAGAACGTGGTGCTCGAAAATCCCCTACATCTTTTATTCATATCTAATGGCGATCGAGAAGTAAGTTTTGCTCAACCCCGTACTTTGGTGGTAGCTGAAACAGGAGCTAGTATTTCCTTGCTAGAAGAATATGTAGGTACAGGAGAATACTTTACTAACGCTGTTACCGAAATTTTTGTACAAAATAACGCGAGAGTTAATCATACACGTCTACAACAGGAATCAAAAGCTGGCTTCCATATTGCTAAAACTGCGGTATCTCAAGCTCGCGATAGTCACTATACAATCAATGAGATTAATTTAGGGGCAAGATTATTTCGTCATAACCCAGAGGTATTGCAGCAGGGAGAACAAACCGAAACCTATCTCAATGGTTTAACGGTGGCAACAGGAGAACAAACGTCAGATACTCACAGTATTGTTGCTCTGACAAAGCCCAATGGCACAACAGATCAATTACACAAATGTATTGTAGGCGATCGCGCTCATACAGTCTTTAATGGTAAGGTTTTTGTTCCCAAAGAGGCTCAGTTAACGGATGCTACCCAGTTAAACCGTAACTTGTTGCTATCACCAAAAGCCAGGGTTGATACCAAGCCTGAACTGCAAATTACTGCCGATAATGTCAAGTGCGCTCATGGAGCTACGGTAAGCCAACTAGAAGCCGACGAAATATTCTACCTTCGTAGTCGGGGTTTAAGCGAGGCTGATGCTAATCAACTATTAATCGATGCTTTTGCAGCAGAAATTATCGATCGCTTGGCTCTGGAATCTCTGAAAACCAGAATTACTGAGACTATTGAACAAAAAATTAACTCGCAACCTTCGAAGGAATAGGAAACAGAGAATAGACAAAAAAGATTATATAGTAACTGATACTTAGCTAAAGATTAAAAAGCGAGAATTAAAAGGAATATGACTTTAACCCAGGAAAAAACTTTAGGCGAATTCCCGACCGAAAGTAGCTTAGCCCATCGCGTCAGAAAAGACTTCCCCATCTTACATCAGGAAGTAAATGGCAATCCCCTAATATATTTTGATAGTGCTGCCAGTTCTCAAAAACCTCAAGCAGTTTTAGATGTGCTGCAAAACTACTATCAACAAGATAATGCCAATGTTCATCGGGGTGCTCATACCCTTAGTGGCAGGGCTACCGATGCCTACGAAGGGGCGAGGGACAAAGTTACTCAATTTATTAACGCTGCTTCCCGTGAAGAGATTGTTTTTACCCGTAACGCCAGTGAAGCAATTAACTTAGTAGCTTATAGTTGGGGATTAGCTAACCTTAAACCTGGGGATGAAATTATTCTTTCGGTAATGGAACACCATAGCAATATTGTTCCTTGGCAGTTGATTGCCCAAAAAACCGGTGCAGTAATTAAGTATGTTGAACTAACTCCTACTGAAGAGTTTGATTTTACTCAGTATCAATCTCTACTGTCCGCTCAAACTAAGCTCGTTTCTGTAGTTCATGTTTCTAACACTCTCGGAGTAATTAATCCCATAGAAGAAATTACTCAAGCAGCTCATCAGTATGGAGCTAAGGTATTAATCGATGCCTGTCAGAGTGTCCCTCATATGCCTGTTGATGTCCAAGCAATAAACTGCGATTGGCTAGTAGCCTCAGGACATAAAATGTGTGCTACTACGGGGATTGGCTTCCTTTACGGCAAAAAAGAAATTTTGTTAGCAATGCCACCTTTTATGGGTGGAGGCGAAATGATTGATGAGGTATTTTTAGACCATTCTACTTACGGTGAATTACCTCATAAATTTGAAGCGGGAACTCCTGCGATCGGCGAAGCGATCGCCCTTGGGGCAGCAGTGGACTATCTGACTAATATTGGCATGGATCAGATTCATACCTATGAAGAAGAATTAACTGCCTATTTGTTCCAGAAGCTAGAAACTATTCCTGGTCTCAGAATTTACGGTAAAAAACCCACTGACAAAGGGAAAGGGAGAGCAGCTTTAGCAGCTTTTAACGTCGAAGGTATCCATGCCAGCGATTTAGCTACTCTATTAGATCATGAAGGGATTGCCATTCGTTCTGGTCATCATTGTACTCAACCCTTACACCGTATCTTTAAAGCTTCTGGTAGTGCCAGAGCAAGTCTATATTTCTACAACACCCGTGAAGAAATTGATACCTTTGTAGAAGCTTTGAAAAGTACTATTGAGTTTTTTCAGAGTATGAACGAATAAGTAACACTAAACTTTGGAGCTTAAAGCTTGTTCAATTAATCTGCCTGAGCAATAATTGTTCTGTGTCTGGGACTATTGACAGTAATACTGGGAATCGTCAAACCTGCTTGTGAAAATACTTGTTTCATATCCAACGCAAAGTATTGATCTAGATAAGGTTCAGTGCTTTTGAGTAGAGTTAGGATGTAGGGTGGCATCTTCAGAAAAATTTCCGACTGGGGATTCATGTCCATAATGGCAAGATAACCACCAGGACGTAACAAACGTCGAGCTTCAGTAATAATGTCTTGAGCGGCGGTGGCAGGTAATTCGTGAAACATTAAGCAAGCAGAAACCAAATCGAAGCTAGCATCAGCTAATCCTGTCGATTCAGCAGCAGCATGAACCCAATTAATATTTTTTTGATTTTGTTGCCCCCGATATTGAGCTACCGCCAAAAAGTAAGGGGACAAATCAAGTCCCGTAACTTGGGCTTGGGGATAAATTTCTTGTAAAGCAAAGGTACTCATCCCAACACCACAACCCAAATCGAGAATTGTTGCGGGGGTGATGTCTAATTTCTGTTCCATAACTTGATGGTAGCTTTGCCGTAGCATCGGATCGCCACTAGGATCTCCTGTAGACCAAATTTTGGCATGGACTGCATAAGCAGCAGATTCTACTTCCCAAGCTGCTTTCCAGCTCAGATTTCCCTCTTCGTAGGCATGAAAAGAAGTGGTGTAGTAGTCGGGATATTTGAGTTCTCGATTCTCAACTGCGGTTAATTCTGCATCCCAATTGCGATCGCTTAATCGTTGTACATTTTCTCGCCAGGGTACACCGATCGCTTCAGCTCGCTTAATCATCATGTTGCGGGCGCGGTTTTTGGCAAAGCTGGCTAAGGGTTTGATTGCTAAAACTCCGTTTACCAAACGGGAAGACAATCCAAGCTGAGGTTGAGTTGCAGTAACAGTCATGAAAACAGAATTAATCGCAGATTATTAAATAGTTCCTGTTTTAGGATACCAATCTTTGACATCCTCTCCCGATAAGCTCTTATACTAAATCCTGTTGGTGTAGGTTACTTAAATAAACGAAGTAATGAGTAATGAGTAATGATTACTCCCCCAGTCTCCCAGTCAGCCTACATAAATAACCTCTGTCAATCTTATTTAGTATTACCTCCTTTTAACAGAAGATTCAAAAACAGTTGAGGCTCGGCGATAGATAAACTACGAACCCACTTACCTATCAATCAACAAAAAACCTTGGCAGAATCTGCCAAGGTCAAGTAGGAGAAATCAATGTCGACGAGAGAAAAAATTTAACTATTTTAAGCCAGTAAACCTAACCTTTTACCATTGTCACGGGCCGTTCTAATCAAGTTCTGTCTGGTTGTCCTTTCGATATCAAAACGATTACAAATTTTAGTTATGACCTGAGAATGTAATGCGATCGCTTTACCGCGAAGCTGATTGAACTTGACTTTACCTAGACGATTTCTAACTTGAATTACTATTGGTGCAAACATGATTATTTTCTAGACCTCAATCAAAATTTCTTAAAATTGCCGTTGTGTACTGACTCAATGGCAAATTTTTTATTTATTTCCTTATGTAAATTAATGTAACAAATAATTTAAGTTTTGCAAACTTTATTTGACAAATATATTTTTATAGTATCTATAAGTGAAATTAATCAATACTGGTAAACTGACTATTGAGTTAGAAAAAGAAGTTTTACTCTATGCGATCATCAATTATTTAGGCACCGCTATTATCTGTAATGAGAGTTATTGAGGGAATTACCTTTCATTCAGAATATGTCACCAGCTAATCTAGCCCGAGTATTTATTACTCGCCGTTTACCCCAAGTTGATGAATTAGAACAATTACGCCAGATAGCAGTAGTAGAAACTTGGTCGGAAAGACAACCACCAACTTACTCAGTGTTACTGGAAAAAGTTAAGTCTATAGATGGTTTACTGTGTTTGCTTACCGATTCGATTGATCGGCAACTGCTTGAAATTGCACCATCTTTGAAAGTTATCAGTCAAATGGCAGTTGGCTACGATAATATCGATATCCCTGCGGCTACCGCTAGGGGGGTTCCTGTAGGTAATACACCTGGAGTTCTCACTAATGCCACTGCCGATCTGACTTGGGCATTATTAATGGCAGCAGCACGTCGAATAGTAGAAGCTCAAAGTTTTGTTAGAGGTGGTCAATGGTTGACTTGGGAGCCAACTTTATTACTCGGAGCCGATTTAAGTGGTTCTACCCTTGGTATTGTTGGCTTGGGACGAATTGGTCAAGCCGTTGCCCGTCGCGCCAGAGGATTTGACATGAAAATTCTCTATTACAGCAGACACCGCTTAGAACCTTCATTGGAAGAATCATTGGGTGTAGAGTATGCAGAATTGAAGACTTTATTGTCAGAGTCTGATTTTATTTCCCTACACACTGCTTTATCAGCAGAAACTTATCATCTAATTGGCGATCGCCAGTTTCAATTGATGAAATCTTCTGCCATTTTGATTAATACAGCTAGGGGTTCAATCGTAGACTCCCAAGCTCTATATCAAGCTCTAAGTACGAATCAGATTGCTGGTGCTGCCTTAGATGTTACCGATCCCGAACCAATTCCGATGGATAGTCCCCTCTTAAAATTAGATAATGTGATTATTACTCCCCATATTGGCAGTGCCAGCTATCAAACCAGAGCTAAAATGGCGCAAATGGCTATCAATAATTTAATTGCGGGATTAGAAGGTAAAAGATTGCCCCATTGCGTTAACGATGAATTGTATCGTTAATGTGAGTTAGGAATTCGGAGTTAGGAGTTATGAATTTTTACCTATAGAAAAAAGGATTCAGGCATCTAAAAATTTATAAATTCTGGTAAATTGCTGAGTTTTTAACATCGTCGAACTGACGTTATCGTTAAGAAAACCGTCTGAGCAATTGTTTGGCAATGTTAAGTAGCTCCACCTAATAAAACGTCTAATAAAACAGTAAAAAAATTGAAGATGATTCTCCCTAATCCCTAACCCCCATCACCTAACCCCGATCTTAACCATTCCATGTTTAATAAAGTGGATCTACTTAGGAGCGCAATTACCAGTAAATTCAATGATACAAATCAAGGGCATTCTGACGTAGGATGGCGATCGCAATTGTCTCTGCTTCCCTAGTAGTTAATTCCTTTCGAATTAGTCTGAATTGCTGCTGTGCGATGGTTAAAGCCAACGGAAAACACTAGTAAAAAGAAGTATTAGCCACGCTAGATTTTACTGGCGATCGCCCTGGGAAAAGCTCAAAAGCGATCGCCAGTAAACATCAACTACAGTTAACAGAAATATGAGGAGTGTGGGTAATCAATCTTGTCTGTGCGATAGGCAGTATTCCCACTCGCACTATAAAGCAAGTTTGAGTCTTGTTTGGGCTTGATTTTTGTTTAAGTCCTGGTTAATTCAAATTAATAATCTTTCCAGTTTGAAGAGGTAATATGTTAGTAAAAGCCTGTAGCCAAATGAGCTACTTAAGAGCTATGAAAAGCATAAATTTATCTTTAGGATCTCTGTTAGTAGCTGGCATAATTGCTGCTGCCACTACCGCTGCTCATGGCGAATCTAACCTGTTATCGTCAGAGAAAACCTTTTTTTGCCAAACTAATAATAAGATCTCTTCTACCTTAGCCAAAACCAGTGATGGTGAGATTTTACCTATATTTAACTGGAAGCAAGAAGCTTTGCCCAGCGAGACTGATCTCCAGCAAACCTGCAATGATGTATCCCAAAGACTAGAAAATTATTTTGTTTCACATGGCGATTTGTCTAGTCTGACTTTCAAACCGACACAACTAGAAAATCTTCCCGTTATTTGTTTGGCTGGGGAAAACAATGAGTGTAATTTTCTTTTACTGGCTCTAGATCCTAATGAAAAACCTCTCAAAACCGCGAATGAAGTTCTAGAATCAATTCTCAACCCTCAACTCCAAGCTAATAAAAAGATGTCTTACGAGCGAGGGGTACAATCGATTTACTATTCAGTTGACTTATTGCAACTTCTAGGACTCAAAATTTAAAATTAAATGCTTGCGCTTAATTACTCAATTGAGTTAATCCACATTTAACTTGCAATTTATTAATGCTGTTCATCATCATCCAGATTGAGGGATGGCAACGCCAGATTTCACCTGCGATCGCCAGTGAACATTAACTACACTTAGCAGAAATATGAGGAGTGCGAGTACCGAGCTTATCTGTGCGATAGGCAGTTAAGATAACTTGACCATCTTTAGTTTTGATCGCCCCTCTGGCTGGAAGGATTTTGCCCATGCTAGTTTTAATGGGGTTTATATCTTGAGATTTAGCTGATAAATTTGGGGTGGCAACTTGACCATCAACTAACAACAAACCAGAATCTAAAGGTTGGCTCGGTTCGGGGAGGATACCACCTTGGCCTTTAATCGTTAAGCCATTTTGAGCAGCTATTTCACGATTAGCATTACAAGCTTGGACTATTGTTTCTTCGGATTCTATTACATTACTAGGTAACTCTACTACATCCTGAAAAGAATCAACATCCAAAGTCAGGATTGAAACTGTGCCATCTAAACCCAATTGAGAACTGGCACTAATAAAGTTAACTCCTGCTTCACGTTCTCTCTCTTCTATCCCAAAAATTCCTTACTTGTTACTTGTTACTTGTTACTTGTTACTTGTTACTTGTTACTTGTTACTTGTTACTTGTTACTTGTTACTTAAACAACGCGAAAATAAAGTTTTGCCACCGTAAATTTCGCTCACCCGTAACCGAGAGACCGAATGCCTTGGCTAAACCCCTACCCATTAATACAATGACTACTTTAAGTTGAAAATTGCTCAGAGTTTAAGACGATCGCATTTTCTTTGCAGACATATACTTGTCAGTTTCCCGTAACCTTTTGCTCAAAAAGCGACAAATTTCTAAAATAATGTGGGGGCGTTGAGAAATCAGACTAATAAAGCGTTTCTTTTCCAAGCCTAGTAAGACAGAATCTTCTAGAGCGATCGCTCCATCCCAACGGGGAGCCTCATCAAAAAGAGCGATTTCACCAAAATATTGTCCTGTAGATAATTGTTTAATTTCCTGCTGCTCACCATCAACCTCTTTAACAATTTGTATTCTTCCCTCAGCAATAATATACAAATGCCAGCCCCAACTTCCCTCAGAGTAGATAGTTTCTCCTGCCATGACTTGTCTTTGTTCCAAAGCTTGATCGATGGGAAACAGCTCATCTAGAGAGAGATTTTTAAACAGGGCGACGTTTCGCAGTAAGAGTAATCGATTCATAGAAGTGCTAACAGGAGAAGTAAGCTGAGCAGCGGCAGGAAAAATTTCCTGTGCCACTGATTGTACGATCGGATCGGGGTCTTTGAGTAGGGCGGTGGGGATAACTGCTAAAGCTATCGATGCCCCAGTTTTAATCCAGCGATCGCTCGACTCTAAAGCTTCCAGTAGTAATTTATAGCCTTTATTTCTTAACCATTGGGGAGAAGACTCGATTTGATTTGGAGGTTGTTCCGCTACAGCTTGTTCCAATAAAGGTATCAAAGGTTGAATAAAACGACGGTGATTGATCGAAGACAAGACTTCCACCGCGTTAGCTAAATCACGACGATCGCTGGTTGCCAAAATACGCTGTACTAAATTAACCGTGCGGGAATACCCTAAACAGGAGAGGATATACAAAACCTTTTGCAGTAGACGTTGCTGATAATCTTCAATAGCTACCGCCAGTAATTTCCAGCTAGGATCTTGAGCGGGTATTTGCTGTTGCCACTTGCGAGTTAGAGCTAATTGCTGAAACTCTGGAGTCAGGTGGGTGAATAAGATTTCGTTAGCGCGTTTGCTTCTAATTTTACCAATAGTAGCGATCGCCGTGTTAACCACATCAGGATTATCAGCCGCCAGGTTAGTTTTGGCGATCTTTAAACCATCTTTGCCAAATGCCGCCAAAGTGCTGGCTACCTGTTGACGAACTCGTGGATGATGATCTTTTAATCCAGTAGCAACAACATCTAACATTTCGGCAGAATGAGTAATTTCCAATAACTTATATGCCGCAATTCTGACTGAAGGTTCAAAATGACCAATTTCAGATCGAGCCAATTTTGCCAAATTATGGTCTTGAGGTAAAGCTAAGCTAGCCAGAGCTGCTAATGCTTCCTGCTTAGCTACTGGACTGGATCGAGGTAGTAAATATTCAATCAGGGTAATAAATTCGGGATTTCGGCTATAACGAACAACTCTAGAAATTGCTTTGGCAATAGTGTCAGATAATTCCGACTGCCAAAATTGCTCGGCAACATTGAGGTCTAGATCTTCGGAATTGGTACATTGAAACGCGGCAATTAAGCCTAATATTTTTACTTCCTCATCACTGTCGTCAATTAACACTTCTAGCTGTGATGATTCAAAAGTATATTGGTTAGCAATCAAAACCTCTAGAGCAGTTGCTCTTACAGTAGGATGATTATCAGTCAATAAATGGGCAAACTTTTGTAGTGTTACTTCATCGCGATCGCTGCTAAACAGCTTGAGTATTTCTTGACGTAGCAAATTATCAGCATCAGGTAATAAAACTTTGATCTCAGGAAAAAACTGACTCGGATTCCCGACATTGGCAGCTAATTCCAATCCCTTAATTTGAGTGTAGCGATCGCTATCTGCCAGAAATTCCCGAATTACCTTGCCTGACTGAGGTGGTAATGGAGTTCCTTCATCGCTAAAATCATCTAAATTAATTGTATCAGAGCGAATCATTTCCTCCAGACTCTGGGCATAGAACCGACCCATTGGTAAACGCACTAGTAATAAAATTAGGGTCAAGGCAGCTGCCAACCAAGTTATTTGCACCAAGCTCAAATAAAAATGACAGACCCACAAAACTACTCCAGCTAAAGTTAACCCCAGAGAATAAATCAAACCATCGCTCAATGCCCGAATTCTGCCGACAAACTGATGGGGAATGCCGTTGTAGTTTAGCTGATGTATGGGAAGATTAATTGATTTATAGAGTGCATCTCCATTGATATGTAGTCCAATCGCTGAAGCTAAATTAAAATTAAGCAGCAAACCTCCAAGGCTCAAGAGAGTAGTAACTGGATACACTGCATTTAACCGAGCTACACCTACCCATTTAAGTAAGGGACGAGTAATACCGTACAGGAATACCACTTGGATGAGGGAAATAATCATCCGCATTAATCCCAAAAATGCGGTTAATTTTGATTCATTGAAGTATTGTCCATAAATATTGAACCAAAGAAATTCGGAAGTTATATAAATAATTACGAGTAAATAAGTGCTAGTAGCCAAAAATAACACTAAAGGATAACGTCGGCACAGATCGGGTAATGTTCTTAAAGATTCGACGATACTGATGTCTGATTCCTTGGTAGGAGTTTGGAGACGACGTTGAGATTTTTCTAAATATATTAATTGTCCAAAAGCGATCGCCATAAATAATGGCAAAGCCAATAGTAATTCCCGACTGGGAAAGTAACGGGAGAGCAAAATAGTCAAACCACCACCCAAGAGAGTACCTACTGCCTGAGCCATCCCAATATAGGGAGCATATTGCTTATATTCCAGGGTAGTAAAATAATCCGTTAGGAGTCCAGGATAAAGAATATTATTATTAAAATCCCACTGAAAAAAAATCGTGATTAAAAGAGCATAATAAATCCAAGCCAGATCCAGACTAATCAACAGCCTTAATCCCAACATCATAACAATTGAGATTAACAACACATAGCGAAATATCTGGGGACGACTATAGCGATCGGCAACCTGAGAAAAAGCACCATAAGCAGGAAGAGAACATAAGCCAATCAAAATAAACGCGATCGGCAGTTCTCCAGCCCCAACATGACTGACAAAAAGAGAATTAGCACTCGCCATAGCCATGACGTTATAAGTCAATACTGTTACGGCTAACAGTAAGAGTTGAGGCAAGCGACCAAATTGACTAATCATGATGTTTTTTGCTCATTTGCTGCATTACTTTCTGCCAGTTTAGAAGCTCTTTCTTCTTGAGTCTCTAAGTTTTTCATCTCGATTGTCAAATTATCAACGGGGCTAGATTGAACTAATAAAGTTAACCCCGCCGCGATGACCAAAAATACTCCACCGATGACCACAGCTAAAAGACGATTCTCATGGAGAAAATGCTGCATAACCCACCCAAAACCCAGAGAAACTGTAATTTCTGGCAGTACAACAAAAAAATTAAATATTCCCTGGTAAATCCCCTGACGCTGGGGTGGAATTGAACCGCTCAACATAGCGTAAG
Source organism: Pleurocapsa sp. PCC 7319 (assembly GCF_000332195.1). Taxonomy (NCBI): domain Bacteria; kingdom Bacillati; phylum Cyanobacteriota; class Cyanophyceae; order Pleurocapsales; family Pleurocapsaceae; genus Pleurocapsa; species Pleurocapsa sp. PCC 7319. The sequence continues at coordinate 3,630,476 of NZ_KB235922.1, read as the reverse complement.
GCATAATCAAAGCACTAGACCATGCTATTCCTAAACCCACCATTGCTAGGAGTAGCAAATATTGATTGGTAATTATTAACAGAGAAATCAAACTAATTCCGCCGCAAAGCAAGCACAAACTGTGAGTTACGGGACGACCAAGTCTCTGAGCAATACGGGGCAAAACAAAAGAAAAGCCGATGCAAACCGCATTATATACTGCAAAACAAATTCCCGCCCATTCCACTCCTTCGCTATAGAGTATTGAATTCTGACTTGTGGCACCAAAAATATTCCAAGCCACCGCAGGAGGAAAATAAAGCAAAAAACAAAATATACCCAACCAAGTAAAAAACTGTACCCTCGCTAATTGCTGCATCTTCCCTGGCATTTGTCCTAAAGTCTGCCAAGTTTCTCGTAGACTACTGGTAATACCGCCTCTTTTGGCTCTTAAACGCTCAAACTTAGCTAAATTTGGCGGTGGATACTCAGGAGTAGTTACAATTGTCCACAATACAGTACCCAAAAATAGTAGACTCCCAATGTAAAACGAAATTTCTACTGTGAGAGGGATTTTCCCCAAACTACCACTAATATTACTAACATGAAAAACTTGACTTAATACCCAAGGCAGAGCTGATGCCGAAACCGCTCCCAAGCCCAGCATAATACTCTGCATCGCAAAACCTTTCGTTCTTTGCTTTTTGGGTAACAAATCGCCGACAAAAGCTCGAAACGGCACCATACTCACGTTCGCACTCGTATCTAAAATCCATAATAATCCTGCTGCCAGCCAAAGATTAGAGCAATTAGGCATTGCTACTAAGGCTATAGAAGCTAGAATTGCCCCTACTAAAAAATATGGTCGCCTTCGGCCCAAAGAATTCCAAGTATAGTCACTTAAATTACCGACAATAGGTTGAACCAACAAACCGGTTAAAGGAGCAGCAATCCAAAGAATCGGTAATTGAGCTGCGCTGGCGCCTAAATGCTCAAAAATAGCACTCATATTGGCCATCTGTAGTCCCCAGCCAAATTGAATTCCTAAAAAACCGAAGTTCATATTCCATAGTTGCCAAAAATTAAATTGGGACTTGGAAACTGAAAGTGATGCATTTTCTGATTCACTAGATGGTTGAGGAGTTGACATAAAACAAAAATGGATAGATTGTTGGTAGACTCAACAAACTTGGTACTAAGGTAAGTTTAATGCAACATCACTCCTTAGCTTGATAATCTTCGATATATCATCAGACTTTTACACTTATAACTTGACGATTACGATGTTAAAAACTAATTTTCTGTTTCCTTGTCTGTAATCGTTGTCGGAAAAGTTACGGTAAAAGTAGAACCCTCTCCGGGTTGGGAAACTAAGTCTATTTCACCCTGAAGTAGTTTGACTAACTTGTCCACAATAGCTAATCCCAAACCAGTACTATGAGGAGAGTAGCTGCCTTTCGAGCTAGCTCGATAATAAGGTTCAAAAACTTGGGTCTGAGCTTCGGGATCTATACCAACTCCAGTATCGGTAACAATAAGTGACCATTGGTCATTGTTGTCGGTAAGACAGGTTATCGTAATAGTTCCTGAATCGGTATAACGAATAGCGTTGCTAAGCAAATTAGTAATAATTTGCTGTAATTTTAGAGGATCGGTGCGTATTTGTTCGGGAGCGAGATCGCAGTTTAAGATTATTTCTAAGTTTTTCTGAATAGTAGAAATTTCTAAAGTTTCTGTGATCACTCGAATAAGCGATCGCAAGTCAGTTGATTGCAAATTTAATTGTATTTTTCCGGTTTCGTAGCGAGAAATTTCGAGAATATCGTTAATTAAACGCAGTAGTTGTCTGCTATTTGTAATTACCTTTTCGGTAAGTTGTAGACTCAAAGATGTATCTTTGCCTTGAGTAACTTTTTGCTGTTGTTGTAATAGCAGGGTAGAAAAACCCATGATTGAATTAAGAGGAGACTTTAATTCGTGTGCCAAATGAGAAATATCTTCTTTTTGCGTTGCTACCAGACGAGTCAATTCTTGGTTGGTAAGCAATAGTTGACCCCGTACTTGTTCGAGTTCTTGTAATTGGGTTTCAAGATAACTTTCTAGAGATAGAGAAATGACGCGATCTATTAATGAATCAACAAGTTCGATTGCTTTCAGTATTTCATCCCCAGATTTAACCAGCAAATCTGGTTTTAAGATCGTAAAAATAATTTTGCGTAATAAACTATATTCTCGCACGATCTCAGCTACATCATAGCCTTGTTCGGCTCTCATAATTCCATGTTCCCAACCTTTATCTTCTAGCTTTTGTGGTTGATTGGTTAATGCTTGAGAAAGCAAAGTAGCGAGAGCTTCTACAACTAAAGGAATACTATTACGTACAGCCTGGTATGTCATCCCTTTAGAACTCTCTATATCAACATCCTTCTGAATAGTTTTAATCCAACTGTCGACTATAGTATCGGTTCTAGCCAATAGAGTTTTGCCAAGATCTTTGCTCACTGAAAAATTACTAACTTGCGTACTGCTTGATATTAGTACAATAATACTTCTGCTGATAGATGTCAAAAAAAGAATTATTTTCTAAATTGCGATGTAATCTATAAGAAATAGCAAGCGATGGACTGAATTGCTCAATTTTTCGAGGTGCCCTTTAGCTCAATGGTTCAAACTTTCTGAGCAAATCCTAATTAAAGAGTTTATTTCAATATTGCATTAAAGCAAGTGCTTTTTAATGGTTTAAAGCCTCTATCTGTTTTAAAGTAAGAGTAATATCGGCAGCAGCCATATTTTCCTCTAAGTGAGCAATAGTTGTAGTTCCTGGAATTAAAATGATATTTGGCGCGCGATGAAGTAACCATGCCAAAGCAATTTGATTAGGTTTGACACCTTTACTCTGAGCAATATCTGCTATGATTCCCTCTGCATTGGCTAGAGGTGCGCCTTGTTTTAGGGGATGTGCGTCTAATGAACCATGAGGAATAAAAGCGATATCGTTTTTGGTACAGTAATCTAAGACATTCTCCATCGAGCGATCGCTGATACTAAATTTATTCTGCACTGACACAATTGGCACTATCTGACGCGCCTGTTCAATCTGTTCTACAGTTACGTTGGATAGACCGAGATGACGAATTTTCCCTTCATCTTTTAGTTCTTTTAATGCTCCTATAGACTCAGCAAAGGGAACTTTCGGGTCTGGACGATGTAATTGATATAGATCGATTTGTTCCAGTTTTAGCCTTTGTAGGCTGCCTTCTACACCACTCCGCAGAAATTCTGGTGAAGCATCAGCTAGAATTTTATCTGGTGCGGGTTTGTTTATTCCGCCCTTAGTAGCAATAACCAGGTCTTGTTTATATGGATGCAAAGCTGAAGCAATGATTTCTTCATTGAATCCTGCACCATATGCTTCTGCGGTATCGATAAAGTTTACTCCTAGCTCAACTGCACGACGTAAAAGCTGTTCTCCTCCCTCCCAGTCAGGATAAGCTCCAAAGTTTCCTGGTTGTCCTGAAAGACGCATTGCGCCATAACCAAGGCGATTAACTGTTAAGTCTTCGCCGATACTGTAAGTTTGAGCTACTGCTGTTGTGTTTTTCATAGTTGCTTTTTTATTTAAAACGAAACGTAATGTAAATATTATATCAAAAAAACTTAGCTTGTCTAGTTCGAGCTAAAGAAAGTACGGTGATAATGGCATTTCTCTTTATATAAGTAGGTGGGTGAAATTAAATATAAATGATTACAAGGAAACAACAGAGCGATCGCGCCACAGTTTTCCACTATCTTTAACTGCATCAATCGTAGCTAACCAAACTGCTGTATCCGCACCTTGTTCGGTGGTTCTTGGTGCATTTTCTCCCCCCATATCCGAACTTACCCAGCCAGGATCGACAGCATTGACAGTAATATTTTTACTGGCTAAAGCATCCGCCAACATAATCGTTGCCCCATTGAGAGTTAGTTTCGATAAGCAATAACTCGGTACGCCAGCAGAAAGTCCCGCTAATTGTCCGTAACCACTGGAGTAGTTGATAATTCTTGCTTGGTCGGCTTTTTCAAGTAAGGGGAGAAATATTTGTGTTGTCTTAATCGCCCCAAAGGTATTTGCATTTAAGGTTTTAGTTAACAAATCGCGATTGATAGTCAGAATATTGAAACCATTGTCAGGATAGATACCTGCGTTATTAACTAATACGTCCAGGCGATCTATTTTGTCGTTTAACTCATTAAAAGCCTTGTTAATACTATCATCCTCAGCAATATCAATTTCTACCACACTAACTAAGGGTGAATTGAGTTGTTCGGCTGCTGCTTTACCTTTGTCGAGCGATCTAGAACCAATAATCACTTGAAAATCTGCTTTTAGCAATCCGTGGGCGATCGCATATCCGATACCGCGATTTGCACCCGTAATTAAAGCAATTTTTTGATTGTTCATAGTGTTGTTGATATTCCGTATAATTTAAAATTCAGCTAATTATTGAGGTAGAAAAAACAAATTATGGAAATTTTCTCAATCGAGAAAACACTGCTTATCAATGCACCTACTAATGAAGTGTTTGATGCTTTAACTAATTCCAATAAAATTGTTCAATATTACCCCTTAGAAGAAGTTATTTCAGACTGGCAAGTAGATAGCGAAATAATTTGCAAAGGAAACGTTGACGGCAATAGCTTTAGTGATTACGGCAAAATTGATGTTTTATTACCTAATGAAAAATTTCAATATACATATTGGAGTACTAATCATGGGACAGAACGAACCTCTCAAAATTACGTCACAATTTGCTATAGCCTGTCTGAACAAGACAATGGCACTACTTTAACATTAGAACAAAAAAATATTCAATCCGAACCAATATATCTTCAAATGTTGCAGGTATGGGATTTTTTACTATCAAATCTCAAGAATTTTGTTGAAAAAAACCGTTCCTCGACTGTTTAGTTGTTGTTATGTAAATTGAGTTAATACGTCAGGACAATTTATTCTGTCGTTCAATCTTTTTTACAGCGATCGCGATTCGATAATTACTTGACAATCTCTTATTTAAACCTATTTTCTACTTGGATATAGACTAGTTATTAAAAATTTGCCCTACTGTAAAATTGAGTTTGGGAAACTGTGACGAAAGCAGTTGCGATCGACCAGAAAAATTACCCTTCTCCTGATAGTTCCCTTCAGATAATTCCAAAATTAATACTGTTTGAGCTTCAGGATCGATAATCCAATATTCAGGAATACCACAGTCTTGGTATTGTACTCGTTTAGCAATGTAATCACGATTGCGCTGTAATTCTCCAGGACTGACTACTTCCGCTACCAGTAAAGGAGGAGACATAGTTAAACGAACCGTATTACGCTTTGCCAATTGTTCGATATGTTCTTCCCGCAAGATCGTCAAATCGGGATAGCGGTTTCTCGGTTCGCCATTTACTTCTACTTCTAATCCATGCCCTCTTACTCTATCTGTGCCAAGTAAAAGAGCAAACATTAGAAAAAGACGATTGGCAATTTGGACATTTATTCCCGATTCTGGAGGCACTTCGATTAATTCTCCATTGAATAGTTCGTATAGCTTATCCGTGCCATCGTCATAGACTAAATATTCTTCAAAGCTTTGAAACCTTGGCTTGACCTGAATCATAATTTTAGTGGGTATGAAACACCAGCAACTATCTAGATTTTAAGCCATCTAGAGAATTCAATTAACTGATTAACTAAACAAGTCATTAGCTTTTACTTCTTACTTAAATTTCAATTACCACCTTGCCGAAATGAGAACCACTTTGGAGATATTGATAAGCTGCTTTAGCTTCTGCAAACGGAAAAACGCGATCAATGACAGGCTTTAATTGAGCCTGAGAAATTGCCTGATTCATCGTCTCAAATATTTCCCTACTTCCTACGTAAATGCCATTTACAGTCACGCTTTTCAACATAATCGGCAGGGGACTAATTTCACCACCAAAGCCAGTTAAAACTCCAATTAAATGTACTTGTCCGCCATAGCAAACAGCTTGTAACGATTTAGCTAGTGTTCCCGCACCACCGACTTCAACTACATGGTCAACCCCTGTCCGTTCGGTTAGCTCGTAAACCTGTTTTTCCCAGTCAGGAGTAGTTTTGTAATTAATAGTCAGATCTGCTCCCAATTCTCGCATTTGTTCTAATTTGCGATCGCTACTGGAGGTGGCAATTACTTTTGCGCCCTTTAATTTGGCAAACTTGGTAGCGAATCCAGAAACTCCTCCCGTACCTAACACCAATACAGTTTCCCCTGCTTGCAGATTACCTTTAGTAACAAGAGCGTGCCAGGCAGTAACAGCAGCACAGGGCAAAGTTGCAGCTTCTGTATAGCTTAGATGTTCGGGAATTAAAACTACACCATCCTGGTTTAGTACTACGTATTCAGATAGCATCCCATCAATAGCGCCACCGAGATCGGAAGACATGACAGAACGAGTAATCTTGCCAGAAATCCAATCTTGAAAGAAAGTACCGGCAACGCGATCTCCTACTTTCACGCGAGTTACCCCTTCCCCTACCGCCACTACTTCTCCAGTACCATCGGACATGGGAATTACAGGAGATTTCTGTCCCTGATACTGTCCTTGCAAGACAATTAAATCGCGATAGTTGAGTGCGGTTGCTCTTACCTTAATCAGCACTTGTCCGAAACCAGGTTGAGGCTTGGGTAATTCAGTCAATACTAGATCGTTTTTATTCTCTGTAGTTTGAACTTGGTAAGCTTTCATGATGATTTATTGTTGATATGATGTTTGAAGAAGTTCTAGCAATTGGGCAAAGTCTGACGCTGCGTGATCGCAAATCCAATTCCACGATTTGCACCCGTAATTAATGCTGTTTTGACTGATTTATCATTCATTAGAATATAGGAAGTAAAGTTTTTAACTAGGTGACACCAAAAAACATTTCAGACGATCGATACTGCGATATCCAATTCGTTGATAAACTGATTCGCCCATTGGCGATGCTTGAAGGGTAGCTATTCGCGCTCCTCGTTGAAACCCTGCGTTACTAGCCAAACTCGTACAAATAGTACTTAAGCCCAAACCTCTAGCTTGAGGAGTAGTACTTACCCAGTAGATTCCAGCTACTAATTCGGTCATAATAGTCATGGCAGTAGAAGCTGGTTGACCGTCAAGATAGGCGATATAGGTAATTATCTTAGGAGAAAGCAGTCTGTGAGGAACTCCAAAAATCGCTTCGGTATGTTCTCTGGGAATTTCAAGGGTTTCAAAACCAAGGCTATTTACATGACGTACATCTAAAATATCTTTCTCACTATCAGCTACTTTAATTTCAACAGAAGCGGGAATATCGGGTATTTCTACCTCAGAATCTAAAACCATAACAGGGGTATCAAACAATTGCTGTAGCTGTAAGGAGCTTAATTGCTCTTCTAAATCTCGATCTTCTTCTCCGTAAGTGTAAATAGTAAAATCTCTAGCATGAGGTTGAAACCAAGATTTTGCTCTGTCGATCGCCTCTCTTGCAGGTATCTGGCGATCGAGGCGAACAACACAATTAGTAAATATAGGAAAAGTCGTACCTCCGAGGATGCACATCAGTCCGTCTTGCTCGATTAATTGATTCGAGCGACCCCAACGTCCAAATTCCCTAGTGGCTTCAACAAAGTTGTCATATATCAGTCGATCTAATAGAGGATTCAACTTCTTTTCCCTCCTATGAATAGTTAGCGATCTTGCCGATATTGTAGATTACAAGATTTTTGTGGTTAGAAATACTGCGATGACAACGTTGAAGTAATTGGCGATCGCCAATCCAATCTTGTAATTACCACCTGTAACTAAGTAGCTCTACTTTATTAAACATTAAACCGATAAGCAGACTTGGGGGAATAAGGGAGTAGGGATTTTTATTTTACGTTTAATTAGGTTGACCTACTTAATACTATTTTAGGTTCTTGGACATTCATTTGTTTGCTCCTTTTGTCTTTGGTAAGTTTGAGAAAATAAATTTGAGGTGACTCGAACGTGGCTCGTAAATTTCAAAAAATTCTTGTAGTTGGTGCTAGTCGTGGTATCGGTGCTGCAGTTAGCGAGCATATCTTGTCTTCTACTACCGAATTAATTACTGTCTCTCGTTCTCGGGCTAATTTTGGCAATTGGATCGAAGCAGACATTAGCACTAAAGCAGGAATTGAAACTGTAAAACTTGCAGTTGGTAATTCTCCTTTGGATGCACTTTTATACATGGGAGGTACATGGGAAACTAATGCTTTTACCAAAGAGTATTCTTTTGAACGATGCGCTGATGAAGACATAGAAAATGTTATCGCTGTGAATCTTTTAGCACCAATTCGTCTGGTTAAATCTTTATTACCCGCCCTGCGTCAAGGTGCAAACCCAAAAGTAATTTTTATGGGGGCGTTATCGGGTTTGGATAATTTTCCTGCACGAGAAGTTGCTAACACAGCATCAAAGTTTGGTTTGCGAGGTGTCGTTCATGCGCTTAGAGAAGAATTACGCAGCGATCGCATTGCAGTCACAATTATCAATCCTGGAAATATCGCTACTCCTGAAGTATTAGACGATCTCAAGCAAGCTGGACAACCTGAAAGCAATGCTATCCCTTTATCAGATTTGTTGAGCGTTATTGATTGCATTTTGTCTTTATCCCGTTCAACTTGTATCAAAGAAATTCAAATTCCTGCGATGAGTGCTAGAGGGGCGTAATATTTTTGAGTTACTGCTGATTTTTAAATTCAACAATTAATAGAAAGCGATCGCTCTTTTCTGCTCGAACTTTTAGAACAATTGCAAAGCTAAGATCTGACTTTTCACGGCATCTTTTGAAGGGTATATAAGTTGTGTAACAATATTCGCTAACAATTTTATCCATTTCGAGAAATCTGCCCTCTCGATAGAGCAAAATAATTGAGCAGATTTTGAGTGGTGAATGAATCAGACCAAAAATTTAATAACCGAAAAATGTGACTTTGGAGATCAGCGTTTAACCAAAAGGGCTATGTTCATCGAATCGAGATTATCGTTAAAATATGGCAAACCACTCTCCGCGATTTTTGAGAGAGCAAGTGACCTGAAAAGAGCTTATGAATTCTTTGCCAATCCGAAAACTAGCCTAAACAGTGTGTGCCAACCCTATCATCTTCAAACAGCAGAGCAGATTAAAGAACTCTCAATCGTATTAGCAGTAGGAGATACAACCTATCTCGATTACAAGAAAATCCGCGAAAAAAGAGCCGAATATGGACCCATTGGCAATGGTGGGAATGGACTAATTTTACATAGCACCTTAGCTGTAAATGGGGAGAATGGACAACCCATAGGATTATTAACAGAAAAACTGTGGCATCGAAATCATGAAGAAAGTAAGAGTTTAACTCAGAAACAGAAGCAGAAAAAGCAAGCGGAAGCAAGAAGACGTCCGATTGAACAAAAAGAATCTTATAAATGGATAGAAGCTCTCCAATCCGTCCAGAAACTCTTAGAAAAATCCGAACCAGAGAGTATTAGCACCAAAGTAATTCATGTATTTGACCGAGAAGGAGATATCGCGGAAGTCTTTGAACAAGTCAGTCAAACCGCAAATACAGGGTTAGTGGTAAGAGCAGCACATAATAGGGCATTATCAGAGTCAAACAGTTATTTATGGTCATGGCTCCCATCTCAATCTATCAAGATGGAAGTAGCAGTAGAATTAGCCAAAACCCCAAATCGAAAAGAGCGAACCGCTACTCTGGCAATTAGATATGCACCCATCAAACTTCGCAGTCCTGCCAGAATGAAAGAACCAGAATATTTTGAAGTTTATGGGGTTTATGCCGTAGAAATTGACCCCCCAGAAGGCTGTGAACCCGTAGAATGGATGATCTTGACCTCCGAACCCGTTACCAATGGGGAACAAGCACAAACCATTTTACGATGGTATACTTACCGTTGGCGAATTGAAGAATATCATAAAATTCTCAAGTCAGGGTGTAAAGCGGAAAGCTATCGTCTATCTGGAGATAGTATGCAAGTTTTACTGGGATTTTTAACGAATATCGCTGCACAATTGTTAAAAATGACCTATGTTCATCGAACCAAACCAGATGCACCTGCATCTTCAATTTTAAATCAGGTACAAATTGAGGTTTTAGCTGCCAAATTTGGAAAATCAGTCACCGCAGTAGATTTAACGGTAGCTTGGGCGATACAAGCTGTAGCTCGTTTGGGCGGTTACTTGAGTCATCGCCGAAAGAGTAATATTGGCATCACGGTGTTATGGCGTGGCTTTTTAGAGCTGCAATCTTTATGTGAAGGATGGCAATTACGCTCCCCTGGTTGAAGTTTAGAAGCGAGTTGATTGTAACTTTGGAGAGGACTAGAATGAGAATATAGTTGGCGAGCTTTGTTACACAACTATATCCGATTATTTCTGAGCTGAACTATGGCTAATGCCCGTCAACAGAAGGATCTAGCCACTCGTCTAGATGAACTTAAACATCTTATTAAACAACTCCAACAAGATATTCAAGACATAAGGGACGAAGGTGAAATTGCTCCGTCTGGTTGTTGGATTGTGCGCTACCAAGCTAAAGGAAAAAAGGGTGGTCGTTATTGGTATTACAAATGGATGTCCCATGAGCCGATTTTTGTCACCAAAAATGGCAATCCTTCTCGTCATCAATATTTAGGTATAGTCATTCTAAATAATTTCCGTATGATTTAACGATGTCATCCAAGGAAGTACCAGGAGCGGAATAAATACGTCTTTTTTTGAGGATGCCCTAAAGGATTAGCTTCGCGTCGCAAAGTCTTGTTCGATACGATTAAAATCAGGTGAATAGGGTGGTAAAAACAAAACTTTGTGACCCGCTTGTTCGGCAATGCGAAACACATCATCCTTGCGATGAAATGCCGCATTATCAAGAATTAGAGTGGAGTTTGGTTTCAATTCGGGAATTAGATGCTCTTCGAGCCATTGATTAAACCATAAAGCACCATTTACTTCCTTTAAAAAGAACTGGTGCTAACAACTCTTTGCCTCTTTTGCCAGCTATCAGACTTGTTCTTGTTCCTCTTTTACCATTGCGATTGGCGAAGCCACTGCCCTTCGGGCAATCGCCGTAAGTTTTTTGTCCTCGTTTTGACCAGCCATAAGGACGATAGACATATTCTTCAAAGCCTGATTCATCCAAGTAAACTAAATTGCTTGATCCGTCAAGAATGACAATTTTACGTAAATTTCTCAGAAAGCTGATTCGCTCACTATGCTTACGTTCAGTGTATTTCAGCGTTTTTTTTACGAGTTAACTTCATTTGCTTCTGGGCATACCCAATAGCACTCGTATGCACTCCAAAATATTGCGCCCTTTCTCTTAACAAAGCATCTGGATTTTCTTGAATATGTTGGGCAATTGCTAGAGAGTCTAGTTTTCGCTTTCTTCCAAGTTGTGGTGCTGGAGTCAAATTCTTTCTTCGACACCAATCATTCACACACCATAGACTTACCTCATATCTTCTTGATGCTTCGGCTTTGGAGCCTCCAGCCGCTACAAAGTCCACTACCCGCTTTCGCAAATCTACACTATAAGTCATCTAACCTGATTGATTTCTCATCTAGCTTATATTATTTCATATGTTTCCTATTTAGAATGACTATAAAGCTGGAAGTCAAGCTTATTTGAAAGCGGTTGAAGCTCTATCACGTCGTGGTCGAATTGAAGCTTTGGAGCGAGGGATGAGTACACTTTCAATGGGTTTGTCAGATTTGGTTGAGGAAACCTCAAGATTGAACAAAAGTTAGCGAACATTATTACCTAGTTTTTTTTCGACCCAAGATACCGTGAAAAGTCAGAGCTAAGATGAGCCAAATGATAGGATCGAATAAACTCCTGAGGAATTCTAAAAATGACCACTACCACTCAGAAAATGTCTCTAGAAGAGTTCCTTGCTTATGATGATGGCACGGATAATTTATACGAACTAGAAAATGGAGAATTAATCTGGATGCCTTCGGAGAGCGAAATTAATCGCCGAATTGCCATGTTTTTGCTAGCATATTTGCTCCAACAGGGTATTCCTTCTTATCGACTGACCATGAAAACAGAGATAGCCGTTAGTGGGGCAAGAGTATCTGTACGCTTACCAGATTTACTTGTGTTATCCGAGGAATTGGCGACGGTACTCGAAGGTGCGACTAGATCGATTATCTTAATGGATATGCCACCACCTATTCTGGCTGTAGAAGTTGTCAGTCCTAATCAAGAAAAGCGAGATTATCGTTACAAGCGCAGTGAGTACGCAGCCAGAGGAATTAGCGAATATTGGATCGTAGATGCAATTCAACAGAAAGTAACAATTTTGGAATTGGTTGAAGGTTTTTATGAGGAAAAAGTTTATCGAGGTAGCGATCGCATTTACTCACCTTTATTAGCACAAAACGATTTAACAGCCGATCGAGTATTACAAAGAGGATAAGAGATTAATTAAAGCTAATTTATTGCATAATAATTCAATTAATGTTTTATCACACGTCTCAATTGGGAAGTTATTATAATTGAATGTTAGTCGCAAATCCAATCCCACGATTTACACCAGTTATTAAAGCTGTTTTTTAATCACTCATAATTTTGTTTCTCCATAAGTAAATAAAATCGTATCGAATTGATCGACAAGCCCGAACATTTTGCTAAGCAACCAATTCGCATCTTTTTACTCTTGACCTTGGAGTATAGTCCATAGTTTACACTATTGGGTGATTCAACTTGCAACGTCTAAATTAAGGTGTAATTTGTGGCTTATTTTATTAACTGACGTTACGCAAAAGCTATCATATTGAGATGAACATGAAGCTTTTGGAATTATACAGCGATTATATTATCAGCTCATTTGGACAGATAACAGCAACAGGATTATCTAAAGCACTGGGAGGAAGTATCAGTCATGACAAAATAACTCGTTTCTTATCGAACAAAGACCTGAACTCGAAAGAGCTATGGAAACTAGTAAAACCAGTAGTAAGAGAGTCTGAACAAGAAGAAGGGGTACTGATTGTAGATGACACGATTGAGAAAAAACCTTATACACAAGAAAGTGAATTGGTTTGCCCTGTCATGACCATCAATCAAAACGCTCAGTTAAGGGAATTAACATCATCAATTATGTCTACAGTGTAGAAAATATCAGCTTACCAGTCGGGTTTAATATTATCAAAAAACCTATAAAATTCTGTGATTTAAAAACTCGAAAAGAGAAACGAAGAGGAACAGTAACTAAAAATGAGCTGACTCGAAATCAATTAAAGATTTGTCAGAGAAATCAGCTTAAATATAAGTACGTGCTAGCCGATAGTTGGTTTTCTTCTAAAGAAAACATGACTTTTATTCGCCAAGATTTAAAGAAGCATTTCATCATGGCAATCAAAAGTAATCGTACAGTAGCGGTGAGTGAGGAAAGTAAGAAACAAGGTCATTTTTGCCGAATAGATTCTCTTGAATGGTCAGAAAAAAAGCTAATTAGGGGGTGGCTTAAAGGATTAGATTTTCCTGTTTTACTCCACCGTCAAGTCTTTACAAACAAAGATGGAAGTATTGGCATTTTGTATTTGGCTTGTAGCGATTTTAACTGTGATGTGACCAAACTTGAAGCAATCTATCAAAAACGGTGGAACGTGGAAGTCTTTCATAAAACACTCAAGTCCAATACTGGTTTGGCGAAATCTCCAACTAAATCAATCCGCACTCAAAGCAATCACATTTTTATGTCCGTCTATGCTGCATTTCAATTGGAATGTCTAAAATTGAAACACAAAATGAACCATTTTGCCCTGAGAAATCGTATTTATGTCACTGCTTTGAAACAAGCTATGTGCGAATTACATTTGCTCAAGAGTGCGTAACGTCAGTTATTAATTTAACAATAGGAGAAATAAGTTATGGATAGTTGGAAAATTTATGGACTGACGGTGGTGGTGCTGTTTTTAAAAATGTTCGCAGTGGTTTTAGTCCAGGGATATGAACGATATAAACATCGCGGTTTTGACAATCCCGAAGATGCAGCAATGTTTGATAAATTGTTTGGTTCTAAGCCTGATGCTACAAAACAAGGTGAACTAGTTGATCGAGCCCAAAGTGTACTGCGTAATGATGGTGAAAATATTCCCATTTTCCTATTTATAGCGATCGCCTATATACAATTAGATTGTTGGTCAAGAGGAGTTGAGATTTATCTACCACTATTTGTAATCGGCAGAATCGCTCATACGATTAGCTATCTAAAAGCACTTCAGCCCTGGCGTAACTTATCATATCAGTTGGGGCTTTGGGTGACATTTGCCATGGCAGGACATATTGTTTGGCAATCTACTTTTGCAGCTAATTAAAGCGTGCGATCGCTTACGTCTAGCTGGATAAAATGTGCGTCGATATTTTCGAGTGTGCGTTTATTTTGCTACTCCTACAGTCAATTATTAATAGAAAATCAAATTCAGACTATGACTCAGGTAGATATAACTCAAGCTAAAACAAATTTAGCAAAATTATTAGACATGGCGATTGAGGGTGAAGAAATTACAATTGTTCGGGACAATAAGCCAGTAGCAAAGATTTCACCAGTAAAACGTCCTTTGAAAAGAGGTAGTGCAAAAGGTAAGGTTTGGATGAGTGATGATTTCGATGAGCCTTTAGAAGACTTTAAAGACTATATTTGACGCTCGTATTTGGTAAGTTGTTCGCGATAGTTTACGGCAAAATCTTTCCAGGTATTTGGTTTGCGTCCTACTATGGCTTCAAAATTATTGAAAGTGCGATCGGCTTCGGGGATTTTATCGGCTACGTTTAACTCGAATTGAGTATACACACATTTCATATAGGCATTAGGATAGACTCCTTCTACTCCCTCTTGTAGAGCATTGTTTAAAAACTCTTTGGTCGGATGAGCTTCGATCTTAAATGGTTGTCCGACAACTTCTGTGAGAATTTGAGCTACCTCGTCCATTGTTTTGGCATCGTAACCAAGAGGTATAGTTTGACCCGCATATTTGTCTGGATGTAATAAAGTTTGCACTACCACCGCAGCCAAGTCATAACAATCGATCCAACTCCAACGAGCATTACCAATATAGTTAGTAATTACCCCATTATTGAGCCAACCAAAGCCAAATAGGTTTTGCATGAAGGCTTCGGGACGTAGATGGGTGTAGCCAAAGCCTAGTTTTTCAATATATGACTCAATAAATTGATGCCATCCCCAATGAGCCACTTCATTAGTAGGTGCGGTAGATGCGCCGATGTGAACGATGTGTTTGACTCCTGTTTGTTTGGCTGTATCGAGAAATCGCTTGCTTTGTCTAAGCATATCAACGGTGTAGCCGGTTAGTAATAATGCTCTGTCTATATTTTTCAGTGCAGGGGCGATCGTTTCTGGATTATCTAAGTCTAAAATTACGCTGTCAATGCTTTTGTCTTTAAACGCTTTGGCTTTGTCTGAAGAACGAGTAGCAGCTACTACATTAATATCTTTATTATTTTGTAGCTGATTTATTACTTCACCACCAACTTTCCCCGTAGCACCAAGAACCAAAATATTTGGTTTGGTCATTGTAATTAACTCCTTATTAGTATTGTTTTAATTGAATATAGCGATCGCCAGTAAGTTTATTTGCTGCCTGTTATGGCATTTTTTTGAACCTCTTGAGATTCACCTCTCCAATTGGTATGTTGCAGCCAAGCTTCAAAATTCATTAAGTTAGGATAGATTTTTCTTAACGTTTCATGGTCGCGATAAGGACCATATTGACGGTGAAACTTAAATTGATTGAGCGGATCGTGGACATTAGATATATCAAGAGCTAAAAAATCTTCATCGCTCATTGATTGATATTCTGCGAGAATACCCGTGACTCGCTCAAAGGTAGCTGCTAATTCAGTAAAAGTAAGGCGATCGCTTAAAAACCAAGACACTGAAAGCTTAATACCACTCCTGCATAGTTAGGGTCATAACTAATATTTTCAGACGCATTAACAAAAGTTCCCAATTTCTGACGGTTGAAGATAGTAATCTGAGTTTGACCTGTAGCTAGTTCGGTATATTCTTCCTTATCATCGGTAAAGATAACTTCAAATCCCAATATATCGCGGTAAAACTCTTTACAGACTTGATAGTTAGCGACATTTAAGCGCGTATATGTATATTCAAATTTCATAAAATTAGTAAAATTGATTTAGTTGAATCTTTTTGATTTAATAAGCTGTAGAAGCAGAAACTTCTTGCCAAGCTCTAACATCTTGCTGCAAACGTTCGATTTTATCCTGAATCGTTTTAATCGCATCATTACCTAAAGCTAAGTGCAACGGTGGTTTGTCCGATTCAATCAGCTTGATTATTGCCTCGGCTGCTAGCTCGGGATCGTTGGGCTGATTTCCTGAAAGATTATCGATAAATCCTCGAAATTTACCTGCGGGGGTTTCTTGGTAGTCATCTAAGACTTGTTCTGTATGCTGTAAAGAGCGTCCTGCAAAATCAGTCCGAAATATACCTACGGTTAAAATAGTGACATTGATTCCCAACGGTTTAACTTCTGCTGCTAAAGCTTCCCCCATAATATCTACAGCTGCTTTAGCTGCACTGTATACCCCAAGACCGGGAAAGCCAGTAAAACCACCAATAGCTGAATAATTAATAATGTGACCACTTTTTTGTTGGCGCATCTGCGGAAGTATGGCGCGAGTAACTCTCAGATTACCCAAAAAATTGGTATCGAGCATTCGTTGAGCTTCGAGATCGCTAGTTTCTTCAATTGCACCTACTAAACCGTGTCCCGCATTGTTAGCCAATACATCAATCTGACCAAAAGTGGTGATCGCTTTTTCCACTCCAACCTTAACTTGTTCGGGATTGGTAATATCCATTTCTACTGCGACTGCACGTCCTGGAGCAAGTGCTTCAAATTCACTCATCTGTGACTTGTCTCGCAGAGTACCAGCAACACAGCCACCCCGTTCTAAAATTTTCTGAGCTAAAGCCCGACCCAAACCTGAAGAAACACCAGTAATTAAGACTTTTTTTGTTTCAATATTTGTCATGACTGTATATCCTGGTTAGTTTGCGTAGAAAACTTTTAGTTAGCTTAAAAACCCGTCAGTAAAATTGTCTTGTCAGATCTTGCTCATTTTTTCTTTTTCTTGCGTTTTCAAGAAAAGCGATCGCTATTTATTCACAAGCGATCTATTTCCATGTTTAAGAAGTTACTTTATTTATTGAGCAGAATTCATTGCACCTGAGAACTCAATTATATTGCCGTTATTGTCTTTGACAAAGCCAACTCTTACCCCAACTTGAGGTGCATCAAATGCTTCGATAAATGTTGGTACGCCTTTTTTATTTAATTCCGCGATCGCATCATCAACGCTATCTACTCGAAAGCAAAAATGTCCCACGCCTGTTGTGCGTAAAGCTTCTCCAAAATCTGACATCTTGGGCATTCCCGAACGCGCTTGAGTCGTACCTACAACTTCAATCCGAAAACCTCGAACATCTAGATAAGCTAGTTGTAAATCGGGGAATTCATCTACAGTCCATTCTTTTTCTATGGTTGCACCGAATTTTTCTTGATACCATTGAAGCGTTTCTTGATAGTTGGGAACGCTAAGCATTACGTGGTCAATTTGCATTGAATCAAGTTATGTTCGGTTTAATTTAGAATTCATGCCACCTCCTGCATCCATTCAAGGCATTTTACTAATTCCTGCTGCATTTTTTGAGCATCTGCATGATAGCGTCTGCCATGACCTGGTAACACCCATTCAAAATTGTAGTTAGTTAGCTTTGCCATCGATTTGGTTAACTCCGTCCACGAATACCAACAAGCACGACGAAAAGCGATTAGCTGATGTTCTTTATCAGACCATGCCAAATGATCGCCAGTAAATAAGAATTTGTTATCGTACAGTAAAATCGTATGTCCTTTAGTATGACCAGGGACGACAATAACTAGCAGATCGTCAGCTAACTGATAATTATCCGTACCAGTTAAAACAATTTCTACATCTTTTGTAGATTGAGAAATCTCATCTTGATGCAAAATGCGTTGCATAGCTATGCCGTCAGGCTTATCGCAACCAAAATGGTCATTAAATTTACGATGGTCGGCAACATCATCGCGATGGGTAAGATACAGATATTTAACTCCTCCCATTTGTTCAATTTGCTTGACCAATGGGGGGGCGAAACGAGGGGAATCTACCAAAATATTCCCTTCGGGACGTCGAATTAAGTAACTTGCAGCACCAAAAGAAGATTCTGAGTGATAGCCACAATGATAGACATTGTCAGCTATTAAAAGCGGAAATCTCGACTGTACCTGCTTGATTTCTTGGGGTTTCTCGATCGTACCAATCGAAGCTGTCGGACAGGCTAGCAGTGCTTCCAATGCTTGAATACGTTCATCTGGATTGCTTGGTTGATGGTATACAGCAGATTTAGAACCTTCCTGACGGTAAATATTAGGAGCCATCCAACGACAGGTATCGCAGTTGATACAAGAGCGATCGACATAAAAATCACCGTCAACATTTTCGGAGCGTTTTTGTTGTAAGTTAGCCATTTTTGTATGTAATTATCTTTTTTTACAAATCTTTTTTAAATTAAAGCGTTTGTTGATATTTGAGAACGCTAATCATAACGTGGTCAATTCGCATTGAATCAAGTTTTGTTTTAATTTCGATGTTGAAATTTGATATTAGGATTTTTTCCAAACTAGTTGTGTTGAGTTTTAATTATCCTGTGAAAATTACCAAGGCATAGGTTGTTGCTTTTCATCAAAATAACCACCAGTTGCTCCCTCTTCAGGTAATGTTGCTAACCAAACTGGTGTTGCTGCACCTTCTTCTATGCTTAACTCTCCTGCATCTGTTCCCATATCAGTCTTAACCCAACCAGGATGAGCGGAATTAACTTTAATGTTGGTGTCTTTTAATTCGTGTGCTAAATGAACAGTAAAAGCGTTTACTGCTGTTTTGGATGAATCATAAGCAAGTTGTTTGTAATTGTAAAACTTAAAATTGGGGTCTTGATGTAGAGTCAAAGAAGCCATATCGCTAGAGATATTAACAATTCTGCCAGCATCAGATTTGTGAACTAACGGCAGCATTGCTTGAGTGACAGCGACAACTCCAAAATAATTAATCTCAAAGGTTTGTTTGAGAACATCGAGACTTACTTGACTTGGTGCGGGTAAACCTGCCGAAAATTCTAAGTTAACTCCTGCATTGTTAACCAAGATATCTAGTTTGCCATATTGCTCGGCGATCGCATTATAAGCCGATTCAATCGAAGTGCGATCTAGCGAAGTAAGGTGGCTTTGCCAATCGCTTACGTCTAGTTTGATAAAATGTGCTTCAATCTCTTCAAACCTCAATTTTTCAACTGCTTTTTTGCCTTGTTCTTGGTTACGCGCCCCAATTAAGACTGTAATACCTTGTTTGCCTAGTTTTCTGGCTATTCCGAATCCAAGCCCTTTATTTGCGCCAGTAATTAAGGCTACCTTGTTTTGATTCTGTATGTTCATTTTTTTACTCCTTGAAAAAAATAAAATTTGTGAAATTTTTTAACTATATTTTTGATATTTGACTACTCTATAAATCTTCAAATATTGGCGTTCAAACAATTGAGGCATTATCTCGAACGGGAGTAGAAATATGTTCGTGTACGATTTGCCATATACCGTTATGATTTTCAAAGACAAGAGTGGCATGAAGTTCGGTA
This sequence comes from Pleurocapsa sp. PCC 7319, assembly GCF_000332195.1. NCBI lineage: Bacteria > Bacillati > Cyanobacteriota > Cyanophyceae > Pleurocapsales > Pleurocapsaceae > Pleurocapsa > Pleurocapsa sp. PCC 7319. The sequence continues at coordinate 3,610,736 of NZ_KB235922.1, read as the reverse complement.
GAAATTTCTTGACCGTCGGCTTTCACTGTTCCCCAAGCTTTCCAAGTAAAAGTAGCTACGCTTATTTCATCTCCAGCATGAATAACAAGATCGTCATTTATTTTTATATTCCAAGGTGAATATGCTTGCATAAAAGGCTGCCAAACTCGAACATACTGCTCATAACCGCGAAGAATGCTTGGAGTTTGAGGAGAAGTTAGATCGTAAGCAACAAGGCTTTCATCCTTGACATATAGATCTTTAAAACGATCCATTGAAAACTCATCGCTACCGACATTCCAGGCTGCTTCCCACTGTTTTACTCTTGCTAATATCGTTTCTTGAGATTTCATAACTATTACCTCATAATCAAGTTGTTTTCTCGATAATTTTTTCCAATCTGTAAGAGTATTTAAAGGTTAGAGATAATAACCGCCACTAGCTTCTACAATTTGTCCTGTGATAAAACTAGCTTCAGTTGATGCTAAAAATACGGCAATACCAGCTATATCTAATACTGTTCCAGTTCTTTTTAAAGTAGACATACGAGCAGCTTGTGCTGGTACTTCTGGATTTTCTCGCCAGAAATCTCGGTTAAGATCGGTTTCAATCCATCCTGGAGAAATGGCATTAACGGCAATATTTCGAGAACCTAATTCTTTGGCTAAGGTTTTAGTAAAAACTTCAATTGTTCCTTTTGACATAGAATAAATTCCATATTCAGGTTCGGTAATTCTTGCAGCAGTAGAGGTAGTATTAATAATCCGTCCGCCATTGGGCATTCTTTTTAAAGCTTGCTGAGTAACAAAATAAGTACCTTTAACATTTACGGAAAACACTTTATCAAAGGCTTCTTCTGAACTATTCTCTACAGTGCCAAACTCAATCACACCTGCATTGTTAACCAGAATATCAAGGGAATTACTACCTATTCGCTTTTCTAATTGCTCATCTATTCCTACAAACAATTGTTCAATATCTTTATTTAGTTTTAATAGTTTTACAAAGAGCAAAACAAATAGCGATTAGGCTCCGCCCACCAGCGAAGCTGATCGCCAAATTTTTAGATAATGGTAATAGAATTGATTGAAGTCTGACTTGCACCTGTGATGGACAAAGACATAATTATCAATTGCTACTCGTTTACGGGACCCCAAATATTTTCGTGAACGATAACCCAATTGCCATCTCGTTTTTCCAGTAATAAGGTGGCGTGAGCGCGTGCGTTAAATTCTGTCCCATCAGGTTTTCTGCCATAGTTATCAACGTAAAGGGTTGCTGCTGCTGCTCGATCTGATTGAGGATATACGCGAATGCTTTCTGTTACAGGAGTAAAAGTCCAGTAATCATAACCTTGAACAAAAGCCGACCAAGTATCGTGATGAATTTGAACGCCTTTAAAAACAGTTCGTGATTCAGCGTCGGTAAAATCAAATCCCAATAATTCCTCAGTTTGCAGATAAAAAGGTTCAATAGAGTCTCGGGTAAATTCAGTAGCATTTTCTTTGGGACTCCAGGCTTCACCCCAAGCAGTGATAAATTTACGAACTTCTGTTTCTACTTGAGTAGAATTGTTTGCATCTTGTTTTGAAATTAATGCAGCCTGTTGAAGATTGTAAGGATCGCCATCGACGAAAAACTGAATGCGATCTAAACTACCATCGGTGTTATAGGCATGGACATTAGAACCAACGCGATGATAGGTAAAGCAATTTTCTTCACCCTCTTTGAGATTATCCCAACGACCACAAAGCATATTTTTGTCAACGCGCCAACTGCCTAGTTCAATTTTTTCGGAGTTTCCGTCTGAGATACGTCCAATTAATCGACCGTTAGGTTCAACAAAAACTGCATAGCTCAAAGAGCGATCGCTGAAAGTACCGACTGTTGTGTTTCCCGAAACAACTTCCAGAATTTCTGCCCCTGTCATTGGAGAGGTTTTTGGCTCTGCCTTAGTTGATAGAGTAGTAAAGAAAGTCGAAGTAAAGAAGCAGCTAAGTGCGATCGCGCAGCGCCTCGCCTTTGGTGCGATCGCTATTTTTTTGAGTTTTTGAATGTGCATTTTATCTATTTGAAGTTTTTATGTTTGATAATTCTGCTATCTAGGCTGACTAACTGGAGAGTCCTCAGTAATCAGATTGGAGCCATGTTCGTGAATTATGCGCCATCCGTTAGCAGTTTTGCGCCAGCCAAGAGTATAGAAGACGGGCATTATAGTCCTTTCACCATTAGATTCGACAATGGCATCAGCAGTGAAAGAAGAAAAGGCGAGATCTCCTTCTACCTCTACCTGATAAAAACGGGTCAACTTGTTATCGGCATAATCGAGATCGGCAAACAATTCCTGCCAGATACGCCTCTTTCGCGGGTTTTAGAAATAGTGGGAGTTGCTCCTGGTTGTGCTTCAACTAATGATCGATTTACTTTGCCATCTCCTTTAGCTGGTTCAGAAGCAGGTTGATATATTCTTACTTGCACTGGTTCTGTAATTAATTGTGCAAGCTTGTTTTGAAATTCTTTTCCGTGAGTAGTATTCCTGTTTTTTTGAAGCGCGCTTCTATCCGACCATTGTTCAAAAAGAACGAATTGATTGGGTTGTTCGATATTCTGAAAAAATCGATATAAAACAGGGCTATCTTTACCGTTAGTGAAAGCTGCTACTTCTGCTGCTCGATCAATAAATTCCTCTACCTGTTCTGAATTAACTACAAAATGCGATCGCACAGCGACTATATTGCCTTGATAATTGAGTTCATCAAGACGTTGCATAATATTCTCCCAATCTTGTTTTGAATTAGATGTTTGTGCAATTACAAAGCTTGATAAGTTTAATGTGGGAATATTAATTAAATATGGCAAAAATAGGCTAGATACTAGAGAGAAAATCAATACTTTGGTAAATCGATAATTCATTTTTTACTCCCATTGGAAAACTAAAATTAATAAAAATGTTGAGACATGATTGTCAATCTCCAATTGAAATCTTTAAAACCTTACTAATTTTTATGCCAAAAATCTTTTAGATTGTTGCTCAAATTGTTGCAATATTTTCTTTTCTAAGCTTTTAACCAGCAGTTAAATGTTCGTGTACCAAACGCCATTCACCATCAAGACGTTTCCAAGTATGCGTACCGTACTGTCTAGCTTTTACTTCCTGTCCATCTTTAGTTCTTCCACCACCAATCCAGGAAAAAGTACTGACTGCCAAATTTCCCTCGATTGAGATGCTTAGGTTATCTTCTAACTTAATTTCCCAGTAGCTAAAGTTCTTCATTACTGGAATCCAGGTATCAAGATATTCCTGAAGGCTATACAGCACCACCACACCATCATCGAAATTATCAAAAACTAAGATTTCGTTTTCTTCTGTAGCAAAGAGGTTCTCAAAACCTTTGTCTGTGAAGGTTTTATCTTGAGGACTCCAAGCATCAATCCACTGTGCGGTTAGGTGTTGAATCGTAGTTTTGTCTGTTTCTAATTAAGATTGTATTGTTGGGTTCATCTTTTTAATAAATACGAATTGTTTGGTTAAAGTATTTGACAAATAAATTTAGCTAGATTTGTTGTTTCAAGATAAATAGCTTTACTGAATTAATGGTTATTTATTTTCCTTTAAGCGTTCCTGCAAACTCGATAATGTTGCCATTGTTATCTTTGACAAAACCAACTCTACGTCCGACGTTGGGATAATCAGCAGCATCGACAAAAGTAGGAACACCGCGATTATTCATTTCTGCTAAAGCAGCGTCCACATCATCAACTCGAAAACAAAAATGTCCGATGCCAGTAATGCGTAAAGATGCGCCAAAGTCCGAAGCATTAGGCATTCCCGTTTTTGCTTGGGTGCTGCCAACTACCTCTAAACGAAACCCATGAATGTTGAGGTAGGCTAATTTTAGATCGGGCAATTCGTCTACAGTCCATTCTCTTTCAATGGTGGCATCGAGTTTATCTTTATACCATTGAATAGTTTCTTGATAATTTGGCACGCAAATCATTACGTGGTCAAAACTCATATAGTCAAAAGCACTACTCATATTTCTCTCCTTGTTAATAAGCAAAGTTTTTATAGAAATCTATTACTGCTTGTTCCCCAGCTTTGCCAGGTTGAGAAATAGAATGTTCCATTTCAATCAGTCCGTTATATCCTTTTGCTTGAATATGTTTGAGGATGTGACCGTAATTCATTTCACCGCTATCGGGTTCTGTTCTTTGGGGTGCGTCGGCAATCTGAAACAAAGCAATCTCATCCCAGACGCGATCGATATTGGCAATAATGTTGCCTGTTTCCATCTGCGTTTGAAAAGTATCAAAAATTAGTTTTACGGCGGGACTATTGACTGCTTTTACAATTAGATAAGCATGAGGAATTGTAGTTACAAAAGTACCTTTCCACCATTTTCCTGTAATAGCTTCAATACCCAGAACTATTCCTGCTTTTTCCGCTATTTCCGCACAATATTTAAGGTTTTCTATCACATTGGCAGTCTGATAATCTCGGTCTAAACTGGGATCGAAAATTCCAGAAAGAGTAGTAACGTATTTACCATTAACTCTTTTGGCTACTTCGATGGTTTCTTGTAATTGTTGTAATATTACTTCTCTAGCTTCGGTAGAGTCGCTGACGAAGGTAGGGCGATCAAAGATTAGGTTATTGACAAAACAACCCATTTCTAAGTTTTGTTTGGCTAATTCTTTGCCTATTTTTTCTTGAACTTCGACAGAACGAAGCTTGAGAAAATTATCTTCAATGCCAAATAATCCTTGGTCAGCGTTCGATTATCATAAATAGCATGGGATTTTTTTGAAGTTGCGATCGCAATATTTAATTATGAAATCTAATCGAGCTACTGGTATTTTATTTAAGAGGTTTATTTCCTCCTTAGCAAGCTAAAGTAACTACCTGCAATATTTTTCTCTAAATAAGAATTGATTGTCGTATCTAGAATCAAGATTAAAATGAAAAAAGACGAAGTTTTAAAAATTATTACTTTACACCGAGAAGAACTTCAGAAAATGAAAGTAAAATCTCTAGATTTATTTGGTTCGGTTGCACGAGATGAAGCAAAAATTGATAGCGATGTTGATTTTTTAGTAGAATTTGATGGTGAAGTTGGATTATTCGAGCTAATAAAAGTACGATTGTTTTTAGAAGATATCTTGGATTGTTCGGTGGACATAGGAACTAAAGATGCTTTACGAGAACACTTAAGAGAAGTAGTAACAGAGAATTTGATTCATGCCTTCTAGAGATTGGCAGTTTCGTATTAAAGATATGATGCAAGCTAGTTTGGCTATTCAAAATCGCTTAGTTAATATGAGTTTTGCTGATTTTCAAAATAACGACACCATCGCTAAAGCAGTTTTATACGATTTTTTGATAATTGGAGAAGCAGCTACCAATATTCCAATAGAAATCCAATTGCGTTATCCAAAAATACCTTGGCGTATTGTAGGCGATATGCGAAATGTTATGGCTCACGAGTATTTTCAAGTTAATTTAAAAATTGTTTGGAATACCGTTAAAAATAATCTTCCAGAATTAATATCGCAATTAGAATCTTTAATCGAAAACGAGAGAATTCAATGATTTGACAGTTATTGTTTCTAGTTTTTCCGTCGCTCTAAAGATTTAGTCATTCGGCAAAATTACAAGATAACCATCAAATATAATTATGAGTTATACTCAAGCTGCTGGTATTTTATTTAATAAGTTTATTTCCTCCTTAGTAAGCTTAATTGAACTAGCTGCAATATTTTCTTTTCTAAGCTTTTAACCAACAGTTAAATGTTCGTGTACTAATCGCCATTCACCATCAAGGCGTTTCCAAGTATGCGTACCGTACTGCCTAGCTTTTACTTCCTGTCCATCTTTGGTTCTTCCAGCACCAATCCAGGAAAAAGTACTGACTGCCAAATTTCCCTCGATTGAGATGCTTAGGTTATCTTCTAACTTAATTTCCCAGTAGCTAAAGTTCTCCATTACTGGAATCCAGGTATCAAGATATTTCTGAAGGCTATGCAGCACCACCACACCATCATCGAAATTATCAAAAACTAAGATTTCGTTTTCTTCTGTAGCAAAGAGGTTCTCAAAACCTTTGCCTGTGAAGGTTTTATCTTGAGGACTCCAGAGCGATCGCCATTGTTCGGTCAACTCGCATATTTTTGCTTTGTCTTGTATCTGTTGCGATTGTGTTGTTGAATTCATTTTTATTTTTTATTTCGTTACGTTTAGTAAAATATTAAAGTAAAAGTTCTAAATGTGATCTGAGTTTATTAATCTTAGGTAATCAATTGAATACTTCGGTCTGTCAATCAGTATTTATCCAACACATTGAAAGAGCAAAAAGAAATTTAACGATACGATACGTAATTAATATAATAAACCTAAACAATTATGTCAACCTCTAAAACATAAAAATCTGAAAAATTCGCCGTAGTCTAAGCGATCGCTGAGACAATTTAAGACTTGAAATGATCATCTAAATCAAAAGACCACAGCATCCATTGAAGATTGTTGGGTTGGGAGATAAATCCTAATTTATGATAAAAATCGACAATATGTGGACTGGCAAATAAGGTAATATCCTTAACTCCTGATTGACGAAGTTGTTCAATTAGATTGGTGACAATAGTTTTCCCTAAACCTCTATTTTGGAAATTAGGATGAACTAGTATATCCAGCATAGTGGCATGAAAAGTACCGTCTGAAACAGCTCTAGCAAATCCAATCAATCGTTGTTCCTGATTGTGAATATGCCAAGCTGCAATGTAGCTAAAACTATTATCTAAAGCTTGTTGAACCCTGTTCAGAGGACGGCGTGACCAGCCTACCGCGCTGCATAAATCTTCCAGTTGATTTGGCTGAACAGCGCAATCGCTGTTGACTATAATTCGCCCAGGAAGATTAGGGGTTTTTGGTTTTGGGATGGGGCTTGGTTTCAACCTGCTTAGTAATTCGCTATTTGATTCACTTTCCAGTTTTTGGCGACGGTAGAGAAGGTTTCTCTCTAACTGATTTTGCTGCTGTAGTAACTGAGCCAGTTGTTGCAAAACCCGATCCTGATAGGGCTGAAGCTCTAAAAGTAAGTAATAGAGAATAATCGCTCCGATCGCTTGATGTTCTTTGGTCAGAGTATCGGCAAAATCCAGTAATAATTGTGGCTGGGTTTTGAAGATACTAAAAATTGAATTTGGCTCTGGAGATTGTATTACTTGACGATAATATTGAATTGATTCTTCTAGATTACCTCTTTGTTTAAAAGCCGTTCCCAATTTTTGATAGACAAGTTGGTTACTGGGCTGTAGGTGAATCGCTTGGAGATAACTAGCGATCGCTCGATCCCATTGTTGTAGATTAATTAAAGCATCGGCTAGATTATGCCAAGACCAAAAAAAGTTCGGGTCAAGTTGTACTGCGGAGCGATAGGCGATCGCTGCTTGTTCCCATTGTTTTAACTTTGTGAGAGCATCGGCTAGATTATGCCAAGACCAAAAAAAGTTCGGGTCAAGTTGTACTGCGCGACGATAGGCGATCGCTGCCTGTTTCCATTGTCGCAGTTGAGTGAAAACATCTCCCAGGTGATGATAAGACCAAAAAAAATCTGGTCTAAGTTCGATTGCCCTTTGAAACGCTATGGCAGCATTCTGCCATTGTTGCTGATTTCTGTAAGTATCGGCTAAATCATAAACTTCAGACCAGTTTGAGTTACTGGCGATCGCCTTTATTTCTGCTGTCATGATCTAATTTGATACCTGACTTGAATTAGCTTCATTTATATTAACTTCTGGCTATTAATAAAATATTTTTAGGGAAAAATATGGAAATAAGCAAGCAGTATGCCGAGCGAGGTTATGCCGTTATCAAAAAACTCTTGAATCAAGATGAGATCGAGAAAATAACCATCATTGTCGATCTTATTTACGATCGATGGCTTAATGAAAATGGAGATGCATTGATTGAGCATCAACTCATCAATATGCACTCATTAACTCATCCTAGGTATTTCAAAAATAACAAAAGCGAAAGGATAAAGTTCTTCGAGTTGATTGCGCCTGAACAACTTACAGACTTAATAGAGAAAATGTTCGGCAAAGGAATCAATTTTCACAATACTCAGCTATTTTTTAATCCTTATACCAACACTAAGACTCCTTATTGGCACAGAGATCTTCAATACAGCCTAATTGAAGATTCTATTCAAGCCCAAGAGCAAAATAACATTCTTAGTCTGCATATTCGGATTCCACTGATAGCAGAAAAAGGTATTGAACTAGTTCCAGGTACCCATAAACGCTGGGATTCTGAGCTAGAGAGAAATGTACGGCTTGAACTGAACGGACACATCAACAGTGAAAAACTTCCAGGAGGTATTCTTATCGAGCTAGAACCTAGAGATATTTTAATATTTAATGCACAAATGATTCATCGAGGAAACTATGGATTGAATAAGGTTCGTAAAGCATTAGATCTTTGTATCGGCAAGCAACACCATCTTCTTTCAGGCTTCCTAGATAGGGATATTCTTCCCAACGACGACGAAATAAGATGCATATCTAACAACCAGTGGTATGTCCTTGCCAAAGACATTGCAGATCAAAACTTTGCTAAAGAGATCGAAAACTAACCAAAGTGTTAATAGTCTCAATCTATCAATCTGATAGCTTTCAGCGTTTGAATAAGACCTAGTTGATCACTATGCCTTCATAGTAGCAATAGGCAATTTAGTTTCCGAGATAGTTGCAGTCAGTTCAACATCAAATTCTTCTTCAAAGATTTCTTTCTTATAACTCAGATTCCATAATTCTAAAGCGCACTTATCACCTACTTCTGAAGGCTGAATCAGAAACTTAAGTGAGCGATGATGACTATCATATTGGCAGGTTACTCCAGCGATCGCACCTTGATTTCTCCGGTCTAGAGCTACCGCTAGTCTGAGAATAGCACTCAATTGCTTTACTATTTGCTGGTACTCCTTATGAGGGAGCTTATGATAAGCATCGTGTTTTTTCCTGGGCTTACTTTTGCGATGGTAGCGGGCAATATTCGCAATTAGTTCTAATTCTAATTCCGTAAAGCCCAGTAGCTCGGCATTGCGAATCAGATAGTAAGAATGCTTATGGTGAGATGAATGACTAATATATACGCCAGAATTGTGCAGAATTGCTGCCGACCATAATAATTCTCTTTCTTCTGTTCCCCAGGAATGCAATACGCCTTTTAGCTGATCGAAGATACTTAAAGCAAACTGTGCCACCCGTTGGCTGTAATCTAAGTCAACATGATACTTTTGAGCAATCTTGAGCACGTTGCGGCTTTTGACTTCGTTTTGATACCGTAATCGACTATTTATTAAGCCACGAGTTAACATCCAATCAACTATGATGCCTTCCCGCAATGCCCGTTCACAAATCATGATCGAGTCTAGCTTAAGCATCCTCATTGCTTCTAGCAAAATAACCGCCCCTGGTACAATAATTTCGGCTCGTCTTTCGGAAATCCCCGGTACATCTAACCGTTCCTCATAACTCATTTTTGCCAGCTTTTTGACCATTTTTTCGATGTCTTTACGACTCATCTCATAGCCATTGAGGGGGTCGGGCACTGTATCTAGTTCGTCTCTAGCATGAATTACTGCTAATGTTTCAATGGTGCCTGATGTGCCAACGGCATGGGGAACTTCATTTAGTTGTAATTGTTGCCAAATTCCATCCACTGAACGCTCTAGCATTCCTCTCACGTAAGCTCGCAATACTTTTAACTCTCGATCGCTAATTGGATCGGTGGTCACAAACTCTTTAGACAAGCGTACTGCACCAACTTTGGTACTGCTTAAAAAGCGAGGTTCGTGAATATCTGCCAAGATTAATTCTGTAGAACCACCACCGATATCAATAATGATATGAGGCTTTTCATTGAAATCCATCCCCGACAACACGCCCAGATAAATTCGCCGGGCTTCTTCCTGTCCTGAAATGAGATTGACAACGATACCTAACTCCTCTTCAATTTGACGCAGAAAATCCTGTCCATTGGGAGCTTCTCTGGATGCACTGGTTGCCACGGCAATAATTTGACTAGCGTTTAAGCTAGTAGCCAAATCTTTACAGCGTCTTAAGGTAGCAAGGGAACGTTGGATCGCTTCTGGAGTTAGTTTTCCTGTTGCTGGATCGCGATCGCCTAAACGAACTGTATCTTTTTCTTTGGCAATTACTGTAAAAGCCGGAAGCGAAGGCTCTATCCTAACAATTACCATGTGGATTGAGTTAGTGCCGATATCGATCGCTGCAATAATCTGTTTATTCATGGCAATTGTCTGAGTTTAACTTCTTTTAAGGGCAGATTTATGGATAAAATTAACGACGAAAAGTCTTTTAGACCAATAACTTTTCTCAATCATATTGTTAAAGTAATCTTATAATCTCATGGATAATGCGAACAAAAGCATTAAAACTTAAAATTTCTATATATTTATCACAACTCAATATTAAAATTTTCTAAGATTGTTCAAAAACTATAAATATGACTCAGTATCAACTCACCAAGGAACCAATCTGGCAGCAAGTGATTCGCCTTTTGCGTTGGGATAAACCAGCAGGAAGATTAATTCTGATGATTCCTGCATTATGGGCAGTTTTTTTGGCAGCCAAAGGGACTCCTCCTATACCTCTAGTGGGGGTAATAATTTTGGGAACTTTAGCTACTAGTGCGGCAGGTTGTGTCATCAACGATCTTTGGGATAAAGATATTGACTCTCAGGTAGCTCGAACCAAGTCTCGTCCCTTAGCATCTCGTGCCATTTCCGTGAAAGTCGGCATTGTCATTTTTGCGATCGCCCTAATCTGCGCTGCGATATTGGCTTTATATCTTAACCGTCTTAGTTTTATCCTTTGTCTGGCTGCCGTTCCTCTGATTGTTGTTTATCCTTTAGCCAAGCGAGTAATTCCTGTCCCCCAGTTGGTTTTATCTTTAACCTGGGGTTTTGCAGTGCTGATCAGTTGGACAGCAGTAACAGCCAAAATTGAACCTACCACTTGGATACTTTGGGGAGCGACAGTAGCCTGGACTCTGGGTTTTGATACTGCCTATGCCCTTTCCGATCGCGAAGACGATCTCAGAGTTGGGATTAATTCTAGTGCTATCTTTTTTGGTAAATTTACTCCAGAAGCGATCGGTGTTTTTTATGGAATTACGGCAAGTTTGCTGGCTTATCTAGGTGTCCAACTAGGTTTGAGTTTGGCTTTTTGGGTCAGTCTAGTTCTAGCTACAGTTGGTTGGGTTTGGCAATATTTAATGTTACGCCAACCTAATATTCCGCCTTCTGTCTATGGTCAACTGTTAGGGCAAAATGTCTGGTTCGGTTTTATTTTGCTGGCAGGAATGATCTTAGGATGATTTGAATCCAAATGTTTGTTCCTGAACCCTTATTAAATAAGAGTTTTGAGAGTTAATTAAATCTAACTTGAGATTCAGTTTGGCTTAAATGAGAAGTATCGGCAAAAAATTCTAATTTCCAACTGCGATTGCGCTGCGCGCACTGGCAAAGCCAATCGCTCTGGATAACTTTAGTTAAACAACATAGAGGAATTTTATTTTCAGGCGTATTGGTTACCAATCCTTGAGTAACACCCAATACTGAGGCACCATGTCCGACAATCAGCAGATCATCTGAAAATTCTTGCACAAGCTGCTTGACAGTTGCTTCCGTACGTTGATTCACTTCAGTTTCACTTTCAGGATATTGAGGGGTGAGGTACGAGCTATAGCTCCAATCAATTAAGGGAAATTGTTCAGCCAAAAAATCTGGAGGGTGAGTTTCAGGTATTTCTGTCATCCAATCTTGATTGTGCCATTCACTTAAACCAGCCTCTAGTTTAATTGGCAGATTTAGAACTTTTGCCACCTGGTTAGCAGTTTGGATAGTTCTTAAAAAAGGAGAGGCAAAGATGTGATTGATATTTTCCGGTTTTAATCTTTGTGCTAATTCCATAGCTTGCATCAAACCATCCTCCGATAAGGGAGGATCGTAACGTCTGGCTGCGGTATTGAACCATTCGGGGTTAACAAAATCGAGACGATTGCCATGTCTGGCTATCCAAACTGTTTGGGACATGATCTTAATGGGATAAAAGTACTTTTTTATCTATTACTGTCTGTCGATATCAAGCAAAAATTTGGTTCGATTATCAAATATAAGTTGCTTAGTATAGCTAACACCACGATAGGTAAAGTAATGTATAGGTCTGATTAAGATAACTTTATTAGAATCTTGATGATTAGAAAGCCGATATTTGGTGGTGGGAATGCCTCCACTTAAATGTTTGGGATCAATTGCTGTTTTTCGGGATTTATAGTTTATGCCACGGTAGGTAAGTTTCATAGTAGTCTCTCAGTAATCTTAAATTAATTTCAAAAAAGTATTGAATACCATTTACTACGTACGAAACCATGAAAAATTGCAGTAATCACCTAGAGTATTTAAGTGAAAGCACTACGAGAAAACATTAGGACATTCCCTATTCCCTATTATCTATTCCCTATTCCCTTTGAACCAATATCTTATGTTAAAAGCTTTGGGATATTTAGAATCGAAGAATTATGTTACAGCAATTTATTATTTCTGGTATTGCTATTGGTAGCGTTTATAGTTTGATTGCCTTGGGATTCCAGATCACCTATTCCGTTTCTAATACGATGAATTTTTCCCAAGGTGCTTCGGTGATGTTGGGGGCAGTTGTCTGTTATGTATTTAATATCACTTGGGAGTGGCATATTGCGATCGCCATTCCTTTGTCGTTAATTATCTGCGCTGTTTTTGGCTTAATCGTTGAAAGATTGGCAGTAAGACCATTTGCAGTAGATGGTTCCAACTCCTGGTTACTGACTACGATTGCTGTCGGCATTATCGCTGAAAACTTAGCCATGCTTACTTTCGGCAAAGAAGTTCGCGCCTATCCTTCATTTTTAGCTAAAACACCCATTAATATTTTGGATTTTGGTGTTTATCCCCTGGAATTACTGATTCCCATAGTCGGTATAGCGATCGCCTTGATGATTCGTTTTACTTTTACTCATACTTTATGGGGTAAAGCTTTTCTGGCGACGAGTGAAAATCCAGAGACTGCCAAAATTATGGGCATTAATGTGGAGGGAGCGATCGCATTTTCTTATGCATTATCAACAGTTTTAGCAGGAGTGGCTGGTATTCTGATTGCACCAATCTACAATGTCTCCGCTGGTATGGGAACAATGCTAGGGTTAAAAGCCTTTGCTACAGCAATTATTGGCGGGTTGAATAGTCCATGGGGCATTGCGATCGCTGGAGTATTTTACGGTATTGGGGAATCTCTCGCTGCAGCATATTTAGGCGGTAGCTATCGAGAAATTATTGGTTTTGCCTTAGTAATTTTAGCTTTAACCTTCAGACCTAACGGATTGTTTGCCAGGAACCAAATTAAAAAAGTTTAATCAGTCTTCAGCTATTAGCCCTTCGGGTTCGACAGTTTCTTTAAGCGGGGGAACCCCGCCAACGAACTGTCTCACTATCAGATCTAAAGTCAACTTAAATAAAAGCTAATAACTTAGCTATTCAAGCCATTCTTGTTCTTGAGCAGCTTGTAGTTGAAGTAACTTTTGTCTTAGTCTTAACCAATCAGCTTCAGTAGCTCCAATGTCTTCTTCTAATCTTCCTGCATTTAAATATAGAATGCGATCGCAGAAATTTTTAATTAATTCCAGTTGATGATTGACCATGATGATAGTTAGGTTTTGCTTCTGGTTTAAGTCTTCTAGAACATTTAAAAGATGATTAGCAATACCTACGTCTAAAGCTGATGTCGGCTCATCTAACAGTAACACCTGGGGATTCATTACTAAAGCACGAGCGATCGCAATTAATTGTCTTTGTCCTAGAGATAGCTGAAGTTCAGTTTTATTAAGCCATTCTGGGGATATTCGCAATCTATCCATCCAAGTTTCAATCCTGTGGCGAATTTCTGTCTCTGCTAATTTCTGTAAGTGTAATGGATAGCTCAGAGCTTCTAGAGTATTCATCCCAAGTAGCTTGGGCTCTTGAGCAACCAAAACTACTCGACGGCGTAGTTGAATAGAGGTCAGTTTTTGTCTTGGTTGCTCTTGAAAGTAGACTGTTCCCAAATCGGGAGAAACTAAACGGTTAAGCAGTCGTAGTAACGATGTTTTTCCTGCCCCAGATGCACCGACTATCGCTATTTTATCTCCTGGTTGAATTGTAAATGAGATGTCCTGTAACAAAAAATTAGAGCCAATAGTAGCCTTGAGACCAACCTGTTCTAAACGCACAATTGATGGGAGATGATGAGGACTCATGTAGTATCTTATTGAAGACAATAATGGCAATAATTTACTGTAAACTGATGTACTGTCAATCTCAAGAATAATATTATCTTGAGCTAAAATTTAACTGGCTCATATTACTAAACTGTTTAAGGAGTAAAGATTTGAGGCTTCTAAAACTAGCAAATTGGCTTTCTGAAGGAGATTTTGATAAATACAAGCAACAAGCACAGCAAGCTCAACAAGCTGAAGCCAAGTTAAAAAAAGCGGAGTCGACAATAGAAAATTTGAGAACTGATTTAGAAAAATCTCAGCAAGAGTTGGCTCAGACCCAGGCTCTTCTGCAAATTAATCAAGGTTTTCAGGTAGAACTGGGAGAAACTCAGTTGAAATTGCAAAAAAATACTGCTGAGGCGCAACGTTATAAAAAGGAATTATTTGAGCAACAAAAAGCATTTAATCTGTTACAGTCACAATTCAAACAAGCTCAACAGGCATTAACGAGATCGCAAAATTGGCTACAGCAAATTAAAACTCCAATTAAGGTAGTCGATATTCAAAAAACTCTGCCTAAAAATAATTTTGATACATTATGGGGCTTTGGAATTCTTACGCCCAAAGTAGATTCAATGGCGATCGCTGGCTCGATTATGGTTAAAGGCTGGGTATTAGGCAAACAATCTCCCGCCAAGATCTTAAGAGTCATTTATCAATCACAAACCCTTTTGGAGGCTCCTGTTGAATTACGTCGCCCGGTCGTCATCCAACGATATCCAGATATTCCCTCATCTAATCAAAGTGGCTTTGAGTTTTCTCTGACAGTTGCTGGATTATCTGCACCCGAGTTAAATTTAGAAGCTGTTTTAGAAGATCAAAGCGTAATTCCTCTCTGTACTATTGTCTTAAAATCTGAACCCCTTGAATCTGAGTCAAAATAGAAAATTGGATTAAACTTAATTAGACTGATGATTAATTGCTCAATTCATCTACCCAGAGGAAAGCGCCCAGAAAAATATTAAGAAAATATAAAAAATTACAAAACCGTTTACAATATGAAAAGGTGTTCGGAGGAACAAAGTGTTTATTAGACTTGCACAACAGCATCGTCAATTTGTACAGAATTTAGTGATGACTCTTCAGGCATTGGCGATCGCCTTAGAAGGAAGAGGTTATCTAGCCTCTTGCTACACTTGTGGTGGTGAAATGAATAGTGCTTCGTTTATGGTTAGTTTGGGAGATGATCATCTAATCCGTTTTTTAGTTTCAGACTATGGAATCACCTGGACGGAAATGAGAGATGACCGGGAACTAATGAAATTAGAAGGAGCCGAAGCAATTAACCAACTACAAGATTTGGCGGATTTAATTAAATATCAGACTCCCTCTTCTGAATCTGAAGCGATTCATTCAGAAAGTTCTCAAGCTAAAGAGCGTGTGTAACTAAGATCTTGATGAAAAATATCTACATTAAAATGCCTAAATTAGTTAGTTAGTCTAGGCATTTAGTCTGGTTTTCGACCAAATAACTATTCAGCGACTAACTTCAATTCCTCTGGCTCGTAGTTGCTCCATGAAAAACTCTTCCAAAGAAGGTCTAGCTAACTTTAGACTGACTAACTTGGCCTCAACATCATCAAGATGAGTCATAAACCGATTTGGTTCAACTTTGAGCTGACCATGCCAACGATTATTTTCCTCAGTTAAATTAGTCATCCAAGGTGCTAAAGATTCGGAGTTACCTCCAGCAACAGTTGCCTGATAAGCATCGCTAGTCCCCAGTAATTCATCTAGAGAACCCTGACAAATTAATTCCCCCAAAGCTAAAAAAGCAATGCGATCGCAAATCTGTTCGATATCAGATAGTATATGGGAATTAAAAAAGATTGTCTTGCCTTCTTGTTTAAGAGATAAAACAATTTCTCGCATTCGATAGCGACCCATGGGATCGAGTCCCGACATGGGTTCATCTAAAAACACAATTTCAGGATCGTTAATTAGAGCTTGTGCCATTCCCACTCTTTGCAACATCCCTTTAGAATACTGCTTGAGTTTCTTTTTGCGAGCAGTGGAACGAGCCAGCCCAACCAAGTCTAATAATTCAGTAATCCGTTTATGCTGTTTGCCGTGGGGAATTTGGAATAACCCAGCAATAAATTCTAAAAACTCCCAAGCAGTTAAAAAATCATAGAGATAGGCATTTTCAGGCAAATAGCCAATCTTTTGCTTAACAGTGCGATCGCCAATGGATTTACCAAAAATGAGAGCTCTCCCTGTGGTGGGACGGGTAATACCTAGCAAAGTTTTGAGGAGGGTCGTTTTTCCGGCTCCGTTTGGTCCTAATAGACCAAAAGTTTCTCCACGACAAATACTGAGAGAACAATTTTTCAGAGATTCTATCTTTTGATTCATCCAAAAGCCAGTGCGGTAAATTTTTCCCAGATTCCAAGTTTGCACCACTGGCACACAATCTCCTGGTGAATAGTTAGTTGATGAATAAGCCGAAAAAGCCATAGTTAACTGTCTCTTCAAAAGTACACTGATGACTCCATAGTTCCCCAAAATAAACCATTTTTTATCATCTAACTGCGACTTTAGCTATCTAAATTCGACAGGAGTCAATATTCTACTTTAGGCAGTCAAATTGCTACTTTATCAAAAAAATATATATTATCTAAGTATTTTCACTTATCATTCTATTTAGACGGTTTTCTCAAACTTTTATCCCACGATTTTTTTACGCAGTTAAAAATGAATATTCTATTTGTAATTACTAGAGCTGACGCCATAGGGGGCGCTCAAGTTCATGTACAAGATTTGGCCATTGCTTTACAAGAAGAACAACACAAAGTTCTAGTTCTCACTGGTCAAAAAGGTATATATAATGAGATTCTAAGACAAGCAGGTATTGAGTCAATTTCTTGTGAGTATCTACAGAGAAAAATTAATCCAGTTGCAGATGGCAAAAGCTTTCGATACATCTTACACATAATTGACCTATTCAAACCAGATTTAATTGCGGCTCATTCCAGCAAAGCGGGAATATTAGGTCGCCTTGCCAGCAAACTTACTAAAGTTCCATGTGTTTTTACTGCTCATGGCTGGTCATTTACTCCAGGTATACCAGAGCCCAGTCGTACTATTTTTCGCTGGCTGGAAAGACTAATGGTACCTCTAACAGAAAAGGTAATTTGTGTTTCCGAATTTGATCGCCAGATTGGATTTACAGCAGGTATGAATCCTCAGCAATTACTAACAGTTCATAATGGCATGAAAGATGTTGTTCCCATCTTAAGGGCTAATCCTGCTAAATCTGATCCAATTAAAATCGCTATGGTGGCACGTTTTGACGAACCAAAAGATCACTCAACTCTAATTAAGGCTGTTCAAGATCTTGATGCACAATTAATTTTAGTCGGGGATGGTCCTAATTTACCAATAATTCGTCAACATGTGGAACAATTAGGAATAACTAAAAAAGTGGCGTTCCTTGGTTTTCGTCAAGACGTAGCCAAAATTTTAGCAGAAGTACAAATTTTCACCTTAATCTCAAAATTTGAAGCTTTACCTTGTACGATTATCGAAGCGATGCGAGCTGGTTTACCCGTGGTAGTTTCTGATGTTGGCGGAGTTAAAGAAATTGTCATTGACAATGAAACAGGGTACGTTATCCCTCGCAATGATACCGAAAAACTACGTCAAAAGCTGTCATATTTGATTGATAATGACCAAGAAAGAAGTCGTATGGGCAAATTAGCTCGTCAGAAATATGAATCTGAACTGACATTCAAGCATATGTACGATAGAACTTTGACAGTTTACCAAGAAATTGTAGCTCAAAAATCTTAGTTGGCTATAACTACTTTTAAAATCAAATCAATGTCCTTTTTGTATTAAAGTAATACAACAATTATCCTTTTTGACAAAGAATATATTTTTAAACACCAGTGAATCAGCCAATTCTTTTATCTACTCCTCACATGGGAGCGCAAGAACTAGAATTTGTTAAAGAAGCTTTTGAGACTAATTGGGTTGCCCCTGTCGGTCCTAATATAGATGCTTTTGAACAAGAATTTTCTCAAGTAGTTGGCTCCAAATATTCTGCGGCTTTATCCTCAGGTACAGCAGCTTTACATCTAGCTCTCAAGCTAGTGGGGGTTAAATCCGGGGATGAAGTATTTTGTTCGACTTTTACGTTTATTGCTAGTGCTAGTCCCATAACTTATTTGGGGGCCAAACCAGTATTTATCGATAGCGATCGCCTTTCCTGGAACATGGATCCAAACCTGTTGGCAGATGCCTTAGCCAAACGAGATAAACAGGGAAAACTACCTAAAGCGGTATTGTTAGTTCATCTCTATGGTCAGAGTGCCGATCTTGAACCGATTTTAGCCATCTGCGATCGCTATTCGATTCCTGTAATTGAAGATGCGGCTGAAGCCTTGGGAGCAACCTATAAAAATACTTCTCCGGGAACATGGGGACGTGCAGGTATTTTCTCCTTTAATGGCAATAAAATAATTACTACCTCTGGTGGAGGAATGCTAGTTTCTGATGATCTTAACTTGATTGACAAGGCTAAGTTTCTGGCAACTCAAGCAAGGGATCCTCAACCCCATTATGAGCATACCGAAATAGGCTTTAATTATCGATTGAGTAATATCTCAGCTGGCATTGGTCGGGGACAATTATTAGTATTAAAGGAAAGAGTAGCTGCCCGCCGCAAAAACTTTGAAATTTATCGTGAAGCTCTGGGAGATTTACCGGGTATTCAATTTATGCCAGAGCCCAATTACGGAGTGAGTACTCGTTGGTTAAGTTGTTTAACTTTTGACCCCCAAATTGCGGGAATTGATCGAGAACAAGTACGTCTACAACTGCTAGCAAAACAAATAGAAACCAGACCAGTTTGGAAACCAATGCATTTACAACCAGTATTTGCTGACTGCGAGTGCATTAATAATGGGGTGGCCGAAGATTTATTTCAAAAGGGTTTGTGTCTACCTTCTGGTTCTAACTTAAGTGATGCAGATTTAGCACGAGTAATTTCTGAGATTAAACAAGTGTACAAGTTTAAATGACTTGCTAGCTTCATCAAAACTTTGTTTAAAGTTAGTAATTATTCAGTTATTATATGTTAAGCATATTTACGTATGTAGTCATTTTCTAAATATATATTAAATAAACTTCGCTCAATATAGCATTTTTTTATGTATCCTTCGCAAACTTCTGTAGGTGTTGACCAGTATTGGGAAATAGTTAAAAGACGTTGGCTTCCTGGGTCAGTAGTATTCTTGTCCGTATTAACTTTGGGGGTTGTTGCCACCTCCCTCAAAGAAAATATATATCAGGCGGAAGCTAAGTTAAAGTTTAAAGAAAGCACCGTTAGTTCCTCCCTATCAGAATCAAGTAGAGCTCTAGGTGCTTTTTCACCTGTTGCTGATAAAGGCAATCCCATTGATACTGAAGCTGAAGTATTACGCTCAGTTCCCCTGATCAAAAAAACCATCAGTGATCCTGAAATTGAACTTAAAAATGAAGAGGGTGAGCGAATAAGTGTTTCAGCATTTCAGAACAAGCTTAAAGTTGGTTCCATACCAGGCACAGATATTTTACAGGTTTCATTTGCTAGCAAAAATCCTGAGGAAGCAGCGAAAGTAGTTAATACTTTGGTGAGAAATTATTTGGAGAATAACACCGTAGTTAACCGAGCCGAGGCAGTTTCTGCTAGGGAATTTTTAGAAGAACAATTACCTAAAGTAGAAGATGCTCTGCAAAGAACCGAAGCTGAAATTCGCCAGTTAAAAGAGTCAAATGAGTTCGTTTCTCCTGATGAAGACACTAAAGCTTTAATTGATTCCATACAAGAAGTACAGTCAGAAATAGCTAAAGCTAAGGGACAAATAAATAATGCTAGATCTCAAGCTAATTACTTAAAGGATAAACTGGGATTAAATTCAGAGCAGGCGGTAATTTTAAATACGATTAGCCAGTCGCCTGAAATTAGAGAAACAATAGCTAAACTTCAACAAGCAGAATCAGAGTTAGCGACGGCTCAAGCACGCTACACTGCCAATAGTCCCAACGTAATCGAATTAAAAGAACAAATCGGTTCTTTAGAAAAACTGCTAGATCAACAAACTCAATCCGTTGGGGGAGAACAGGCAAAAGAACTATTGAAGAACAGCAAATCTGGCATGATTCAACAGGAGCTTACCAGTGAATTAATTAAGCTAGAAGCCAACAATATTGGTCTTCAGAAACAGATTGATAGTCTAACTGAAACCGAACAAAACCGTCGGGTAAAAATCAAACAAGTACCTCAAATAGAGCAAAAACTGCGGCTGCTAGAAAGACAAGTAAAATCATTTGAATCAACTTATGACATTTTGTGGCAACAGCTGCAGACCGTTAGAATTGCTGAAAGTCAAGATCCCGGTAATGTTAGGGTGATTTCCAATGCAGTTATTCCCAATAAACCAGTTTCTTCTCGTGCGGTTGGTTATTTAGCTTCTGGTTCTCTGGCACTTTTAGCAGCAGCAGGGATAATTTATCTCTTGGAGATTACTGACAAATCAATTAAAACCGTTGAAGAAGCTCGGCAGCTATTTGGCTATGATTCGTTGGGTGTAATTCCTAGTCTTGATAAATCAAAGCTATCTAGCCTTCCTCCAGAATCTGAGCAAGATCAGCTAATTCCTAGGTTAGTGGTTGGGGGATATCCATCCTTGCCTCAGAGTGAGTCTTATCGGATGTTACAGTCAAATATTCAGTTTTTGAACTCTGATGCAACAATTAAAAGTGTTGTAGTTACTAGTTCTAGCTCTCAAGAGGGTAAATCTACAGTTGCAGCCAACTTAGCGGCGGCAATGGCTCAGGTAGGGAATAAAGTTCTCTTGGTTGACGCGAACCTGCATAGCCCAATTCAACATCGTATCTGGGATATTTATAACAACAATGGTCTGAGTAATGTTATTGCTGAACAGATAGACCCGAGAACGGTTACTGAAAAAGTTATGCCCAATCTTGACTTGCTAACTTCTGGGGTTATTGCTCCATCTCCTGCTGCCCTTCTTGATTCTCAAAGAATGAGAATGCTGATGGATTATTGGACAGAACGTTATGACTTCGTTATTCTTGATACTCCTGCGTTGGATTTCACTGCTGATGCTCCTATTATTGGACGTACAGCTGACGGAGTTTTATTAGTGGTTAGACCAGGTTCTGTAGAAAAAGGACAAGCTAGATTTACTAAAGAAATTTTGGATCAATCTGGACTCAATATGTTGGGAGTTATCTTTAATGGTGTCAATCCCCAGTTTGACTCCCACTCTTATTATCATGTTCTTGAAGAACAGCGAGGTAATTTGATTCCCAAACAATTGCCAGGTTCTTCCTCTAAAGAAGAATTGTGGGAAACCATATCTTCTCTATCAAGAGAGTCAAAGAAAAATAAGCTGGCTACAGATTTAGATGAACAGCAACTTCAAATAGCTCCTATTGAAAAACTGGAGTCAATGGTGTTCAATTTACAACGAGACTTGGCAGATTTAACCCGAATGGTGAAGGAACAAGAAGAAGAACTGCTGGCACAACGTCAAAAAGTGAAAAAGCTGCAAAGAAAAGCTAATCTTGCGACTGAAAATGAGCTGTTTTATCTAGAAAATCAATTGAAACAAGAGCAAGAAATAAAAAGAATGCTTGATGAAACGTTGGTTGGTCAGAGAAGAAATCTGGAAAAACGTCGCCAAATGCTTTATCAATATCAACAAGTTTTAGACAGTAGACAAAATGCTGCCTCTGTATATTAAAAGCTAACAATGAGCCTAGGTGTACGAATGAGTAAAAGGGTAAGTAGTGACGATTTTCTTGCCCTTGCATTTTTTAATCCTAATTAGCAGTTAATATTTAGCTACGTTCATTATTGAAAGTAGAATTGGGAGTTAATATTTGTGGCATCGTCTTCGGCTCGTCTACTAATAGCAGCTAGTGGTACTGGGGGACATTTATTTCCGGCGATCGCTCTAGCTCAACAGTTACCTGAGTATGAGATTGAATGGTTGGGAACTGCTAACCGTTTAGAAACCAGCCTGGTACCAGATGATTATCCCTTAAACACCATTGCTGTAGAAGGATTTCAGCAACGCCTGAGTTTTAAAACCCTCAAAATTATCTCTGGCTTTATTGGCTCCATTTTTCAAACTCAAAAACTGCTCAAAGAACATCAAATCAATGCTGTATTTACTACGGGGGGATATATTGCTGCGCCTGCTATCTTAGCAGCACGTCTGCAAAAAATACCGGCAGTAATTCATGAATCTAACTATATCCCTGGTAAAGTTACCCGTTTCCTTAGTCGTTGGTGTAATATCGTAGCCTTGGGTTGTGCAGGAACAGCTCAATATCTTCCTCAAGCTAAGACAATTCATGTTAGTACTCCTGTTCGCCCTCAGTTTCTCACTCTCCAGTCCTTAGATTTAGATCTTCCTGAGGATGCCATAGTAATCTTAGTTGTCGGTGGCTCTCAAGGAGCAGTAGCAGTCAATCAACTAGTTAGAAAAGCTGCTAACACTTGGTTAGATATGGGTGCATATATTGTTCATCTTACTGGCAAAAACGATCCTGAAGCAGATAGCTTAAAACATCCACAATATATTTCGATGCCCTTCTACGACAATATGGCGGGATTATTACAAAGAGCAAATCTAGCAATCAGCCGTGCTGGGGCCGGTACATTAACTGAATTAGCTTTTACAGGTACTCCCGCAGTTTTAATTCCCTATCCCTATGCTGCAGAAGATCATCAAACCTATAATGCCCAAGAATTTGGTGACGCTGGTGCTGCTGTAGTTTATCAACAATCAGTACTAACTGCCGAAATACTTACTGAACAAGTATGCCAATGGTTGCGATCGCCTGAACAATTACAAGAGATGGCTAACAAAGCCAAGGCTCTAGCTATTACCGATAGTGCAGAAAGATTGGCTGCTATTATTCGTGACCTAGTAAAGCGGCAGAGCCGCAGCTATAAGCTGTAAGCTGTAAGCTGTAAGCCAATTATAAGAGGCTTTAACCTCTCCTAATTGTAGACCACCAAACTTCGTTTGCTGGGGGCATTAAACCCGATAGCTATAAGCCCTTCGGGTTCGACAGTTTCTTCTTGATGAAGTTGTTCATGGGGGAAACCCCCGCCCTCGACAGTTCCTTCAAGCGGGGGAACCCCGCCAACGCCCTGCTTCACCGCCAACGAACTGTCTCACTGTTAGCCGTTTACCAAGCGTAAACTTTAGAGCTTAAAGCTTAAGGCTTAGAGCTTAAAGCTTTTTAAGGTAAAACAAGATTAAACGAGCAAATCTATTTCTTAGCTGTTAACTAAATTCAAGATTCAGACATTTTAAGCTGCTAATCGCGCTATATTCAACTAAGCTTTATTCAAAGATCTTAATTTATGACCAGACTATCTAGTTTCTGGAAATTTTCTCGCCCCCATACAATTATTGGCACTAGTTTAAGTGTCTTGGCACTTTACTTAATTTCTATTGCTACCACAGGCAATGATCTTACCCTGATAAATTTAGAACAAATGCTGGCAGTTTGGTTAGCCTGTGTCTGTGGCAATGTATATATTGTTGGTTTAAATCAACTCTGCGATATTGAGATTGACCGCATCAATAAGCCTAATCTTCCTCTTGCTTCGGGAGCATTTACGCCCCAACAAGGACGATTAATTGTAGGTGTTACAGGTATCTTCGCTTTGCTAATTGCTGGGCTATCAGGAAACTGGTTATTTGCCACCGTGGCTATTAGCTTGTTTATTGGTACAGCTTACTCTTTGCCACCGATACGTTTAAAACAATTTCCTTTTTGGGCTGCTTTTTGTATCCTTACGGTACGAGGAATTATCGTTAATATCGGGCTGTTTCTCCACTATGGAGATAAATTGAATGGCAGAGAAGCCTTAAACCCCTATGTTTGGACATTGACTCTATTTATTTTATTGTTTACGGTGGCGATCGCCATTTTTAAAGATGTTCCCGATCTGGAGGGAGATAAAAAATATAATATCAAGACCTTTACTATTGTGATCGGCAAGCTAGCTGTATTTAATCTCTCTCGGTGGGTGATTACTATTTGCTATTTTGGGATGATTATTGCTGGTTTCTTTTGGCTAACTTCCCTTAATGTTGGCTTTTTTATTGCCAGTCATGTAGTGCTACTAGGGTTATTATGGTGGCGTAGTCGCTATGTGGATCTAGAAGAAAAAAGCGCGATCGCCGATTTTTATCAGTTCATTTGGAAACTTTTCTTTTTGGAGTATTTACTATTTCCTATCGCTTGTTTTATCTGACATTACTCAGCAAAATTTAGCGATCGCCTTCTCAAAAAACCAACAAATACAGCGATATCCAATTATTCAGGAGTTTCGCGATCTCGCTCCGCGAGGTGTAAGTCAATATTCATGCAATTAAACTACAAATATTCTGATAGTAGCAACAATTGCAGCGAGTAAGATTAATCCCCAAATCGCTATCAAGATAGGAATTATTTTGTTTAGTGGAGATTTTGCTAATTTTTTTTGATATAGAAAAGGCAAAATATTCCATCGAGATCTACTTTCAATTTTTTCTTGTAAAGCAATAGTCTCAGTAGAATCTTCTAGCGATGTAATATTCACATCTGTTTTTATCGATGAACCATTCAATATTTCTGAAATATTTTTAAATCGCTGTACTATGCGTAATGAAGAACCAATTCCTAACCGCTGTTGATATGCTTCTACAACACCATCAATAGCAATTGAAGAAAACTGAATACAAATAGCCAACACTACGATAGCTCTAGCACCTAAAATTAATATCTTCTTAAATAAATTTTTACGTTGAGCAATTTGTTCGATTGCACCTTGAATTAATAGAGGAATTAAGGGAACTAAGAGTAAATGAATAGAAGTGATATGATATCTTGCTCCCCATGCACCTTGATCGATCCATCCAAGACTCCAAGAATAGATATATAGATGAAGTAAAAATCCAACTGTTGCTGCAATCACATACCATCTAATATATTTAGATAAGTATTTCCAGCAAATTACCAATAAAATTAAACAGGGTAATACCAAAGGGTCATAGATAAAAATACTCTTCTCAGGTGAGAAAAATGGCGCGAATAAAGCTTCTGGTTTAACTTTAGTTAGTAATTTTAAAAACGGAAAACTTTTAGTAGTTCCTTCAACAACTGTATCTGTAGAGTTAATCAACTCACCTGCCTTATTATAAATCTGCAAGTGTAACGATACAGTTGTTGCCGTCCAACTACCATAACGAATATAAGTTAGTATTCTTTCTAATAATAAGAAAGGAACAAAGCCGCTCATCCATAAAAGTATAGGACGAAAACTTACTGATAACGATCTGGTTTTTTCTCGGCTTAAATTGCATCCAATTAAAAACAGCAAAATACTAGCGACATAGATAATATTAGTGATTCTGATGATAAAAGTAAAGCCTAAAGCAACACCGCTTAGTATCGCCCAATATTTTTTGTTCTTAATAAGATACATCAAAGCAGCTTGATAACTAAGTAAAACAAACAAAAGTATTTGATTATTTTGTTGATGAAAACTAGAATAAAACAAGATACTAGTTCCAATTAACCAAACCAAGCTAGATAATCCTGACACTTTTTCTGAATAGTTCAAAAGACGGAGAAATCGAAAGCAAGTAAGAACTGCTAAAAGATTAAGGGGTACAAAAATTAAAAAGCTTACAATTGCCCCTCGAAAATGTTCTCGTATCAATTCATTTTTAATACTCTGCCCTAATTGTTCTCCCAACCAATCCCCTGGAAGCATTAGTATCGATTGCCCCAGATCGTAGGGAATATATTTTTTATCGTTAACACTAATAACTATTTTGTTACCAGGAAAGCCTTCTTCTGTTCCAGTCCACCAGGCATGAGACATACTCAACCTACGAATGGTATCAATACTAGTCATAATGCCTGGATTGACAAAAATAAGCCACAATAATGCTATTACAGCTATTTGACGAGCCATTTTCATAGTTTATTGTCTGTATAGATATTAAAAAGTAAACCCAAATTTATTTATTTTATTTTGTAAAATTGCCAGCTTATTTATCGAAAATTTTATATTTTAGACTCTAATTTGACACTCAATTGATAGTTATATCCAAAAAAAATTTAAACTAACGTACTATAAATGTATACTTAGAGACATTTTTGAAAATATATATACAATAATTTTAAATACCAAATGACAATTCGATCTTAAATATAGATTCAAAAATAGATTTGCTCCGTGTTTTAAAAATAGTATTAGAAATTGCAAATGGTTATTTGCTTAGTACATTTTTTACATTTACTTCATATTTGAAGATAAAAGTGGTTAATTTATGAAGCTTCTATGAAGCTATCACAATCTAAGTTATAGAAAGAAAAATTGAAATTATAATTGTCGATAATAGTAAAAACACTTAGACGCAATAGTATAATTACTACAAGCCAAATACTGATGCGTTATTTATTTAAGTATTTCTTAAAACTCTTAAAAAAATATTGAGCTTATGTTTAAAATTAAACTATTAATAGTAAAGAAATGTTGAAGTTTTTGTTTTACTAAGTTGCTTACCGGAGTTTAATTTGATTGAAATATTACGGCAATAATATATGAAGTCATACCCGTAACTTTTAAAACTATGATTCGAGGAGTCACTATAATCTACCTCGTGTCCAATAGACTGACATAATCAAATACTTTTCAGACAACCTCTAGAGTAACACCAAGACATAGACATATAAAAACATCCAAGGTCAAAATACATGAACTTTACTTCGACGATTGTAATTGGTGGTGGACCTGCTGGTCTTACTGCGGCTTATGAACTGAGCAAACACGGTCAAAAGTCAGTAGTATTTGAAAAAGCAGATCGGGTAGGAGGCATATCTCGTACTGAAACTTATAAAGGCTATCGTTTTGATATTGGCGGACATCGGTTCTTCACAAAAGTTGGTGAAGTAGAGGCCCTTTGGCAAGAAGTGATGGGAGAAGAATTTATCAAAGTGCCTCGTATGTCGAGAATTTATTATAAAAATAGATTCTTCAGTTATCCCTTAGAACCTCGTAATGCTCTATCTAATTTGGGTTTAATAAATAGCGTTCTAATTATGTGGAGCTACTTCAAGGCTCAAGTTAAACCCAATCCTATAGAAGAAAACTTTGAGCAATGGGTTTCTAATCGCTTTGGCAAACGTTTATATGAAACTTTTTTTAAAACCTATACAGAAAAAGTCTGGGGTATACCCTGTACAGAAATTAGGGCAGATTGGGCTGCTCAGCGCATCAAAGGGTTGTCTCTTAAAAAAGTGATAACTAATGCTTTATTTGGTGGCAATAATACCAAAACGTTAATCAAGGAATTTAACTATCCCATCTATGGACCGGGGCAAATGTGGGAGCGTTTTCAACAAAAATTGAATAGTAAAGGTTCGCCCGTACATCTCAATACGGAAGTAGTGGAAATAGAAAAAGATAGCTATAAAATTAATAGTGTTGTTATTAGGCAAAATGGTGAAACTAGTAAAGTAAAAGGTGATAACTTTGTTTCTAGTATGCCCGTATCTTTGCTGCTGAAAAAAATGAATCCTGCCCCACCAGCAGAAATATTAAAAGCGGCTAACAACCTTAAATATCGCGACTTCTTGATCGTATCTTTGGTAGTAGATCAAGCAGAATTATTTCCCGATAACTGGATTTATATTCACAGTTCTAAGTTTCAGGTAGGCAGAATCCAAAACTTTAAAAACTGGAGTAAAGCCATGGTTCCCGACCAAAGTAAAACCTGTTTGGGAATGGAATACTTCTGCAATGAAGGGGATAAATTATGGCAGATGTCTGATGCAGAATTAGTTGAACTCGCCAGCGGTGAGGTCAAAGCGTTGGGGCTGGTAGATCCAGAAGTCAAGATCGGAGATGGTACGGTAATACGCCAATATAAAGCCTACCCAGTCTATGACGACGAGTATCGTCAAAACGTAACAGTAATTCAAGAATACATTCAGAAATTTGAGAATTTACAAACAATAGGTCGTAATGGTATGCACCGCTATAATAACAGCGACCACTCAATGTTAACTGGTCTATTAGCAGCGAAAAATATTCTGGGCGAACAACATGATATTTGGAATGTGAACGTCGAACGCTCTTATCATGAAGAGTTTACCGATAGCAAGGAAGCTTACTCTAACCTTAATCAAGAAGCGATCGCTGTATCTAATTAAGCTATATCTAATTAAAATGTCGTTAGCTCAATTGAATTTAGCTAATTAAATCAAATGGAGATTAAAGCTAATGAATCCTTTAGTTACGATAGTTGTCGTTCCTCGCGAACGTTTTAGCTATACTCATCAATCATTGACCAGTATTTATCAAAATACTAAATTTCCCTTTAAGCTCGTCTATGTAGACGGTAATTCTCCTCAACCAGTTAAAGACTATCTAGAAGCTCAAGCAAAACACAAAGAGTTTGAGTTGATTAGAACCAATTATTATCTTTATCCCAATCAGGCGCGTAATTTGGGTTTGGCTAAGGTAGATACTAAATATGTAGTCTTTGCGGATAACGATATTGTGGTGCAGCCTGGCTGGTTGAAAGCATTGGTAGATTGTGCCGAAAGCGACCCCAAGGCAGCGGTGGTTGGACCTTTGATGTGTCAGCACGAACCAATACACGAAGAAATTCATTGTGCTGGTGGAGAATCTCGTATTGTTGTCGATGTTAAAGGTAGAAGGCGGATGCGAGAAAAAATGTACAAGCAGGGTCATGCGACTAAGAAATGGCGATCGCAAATGCAGCGTTGCGAAACCGAACTATGCGAGTTTCACTGTATGTTAGTTAAAACTAGTATTTTCGAGGAATTGGGCTATTTTGACGAATTGATGCTCAATACTAAAGAGCATATTGATTTTTGTATGGACGTGATGGAAGCAGGTTATAAGGTTTATTTTGAGCCTGATAGTTTAGTGACTTATGTTCCCGCAGTTCCTTTAGAATGGAGCGATTTACATTATTATATGCTTCGCTGGAGCGATAATTGGGAAACTAAAAGTTTGCAGCGAATGCGCGAAAAGTGGAATTTAGCTGAAGACAGTTATTTCACACAAAAGCACAAAGCGTTAGGTTGGCGACGTAGGGATACGATCTTATCTCCCATAGTTGATAAACTAACATTAGGAATTGACAATCGTCTCCTTAAAAAACTAGTGATGTTTGGTTTACTCGCACCAGTAGAAAAAACTCTCAATCACTATCTAACCTCCCGACACGAACAAGCCCATCTACAAAGACGAAACAACTTTCCCGCCCAACAAATGGATGTTAGAGAACTAGTTCGTAGTTGACCTATGAAAATTCTTCTAATTCATGACATCGGCACGGCTACGGGAGGGGCAGAATTACAGATGTTTTCCTTGCGTCAGGGTTTTCGCGATTCGGGTCACGATGTCAGGTTGTTTTCTAGCTTAGCCACACCAGTAAAAGATAGTAAATTCATAGCAGACTATAGCTGTTTTGGCACTAATACTTTGATACAGGTTTTATCTCAGACGATTAATCCTAGTGCTTATTTCAAACTACGCCAGATTTTGCAGGAATTTCGACCCGATGTAGTCCACGTCAGAATGTTTATGTGGCAAATGTCGCCAACAATTTTAACCCTGCTTAAAGATATTCCCTGCATCTATCAAACTGCTGTTTATAAAGCAATTTGTCCCGCAGGAACTAAAGTCTTACCTAATGGTAGTGATTGCTACAGTAGCCCTGGAACAGTATGTTTACGTAACGGCTGTCTTACTACTCAGTCTTGGGCAGTATTGATGGTACAGCATAAACTTTGGTCATATTGGCGGGATGCTTTTGATGTGGTAGTAGCCTTAAGTCAGGGTATGAAAACTAAGCTAGAAGAGGCGGGAATTAAACCGGTGGAAGTAGTTTATAACGGCGTACCAGTTAGGGAAGAGCGATTACCCTTAAACTTAATTCCCACGGTAGTATATGCAGGACGCTTAGTAACCGAAAAGGGCGTAGATATTCTCTTAAAAGCTTTTGCTAAAGCTATGGTACAAGTACCTCAAGCCAAACTTATGATTGCTGGTGATGGTGCAGAGAAAAATAAGCTACAGACTTTGAGCCGAGATTTGGGTATTGTGGATGCGGTGACTTGGTTGGGTTATTTACCCCAATCGGAAATGGAACGGCATTTTGCAGGTGCTTGGGTACAGGCAGTCCCCTCTCAGTGGGCTGAGCCTTTTGGCAATGTTACCACTGAAGCCATGATGCGTGGTACAGCGGTAATAGCCTCGGCAGTAGGAGCGCAACCAGAAATTGTAGTCGATTGCGAAACGGGGTTTTTGATCTCCTCTCCAGAGGATGTGGAATCTTGGGCAACAAATCTGATTTCCTTATTATCAGATCGTCAGTTAGCAGCCAAAATGGGCAACGCAGGACATGCTCGCGCTATTAATAATTTTAGCGAACAGGCTCGCAACCAAAGGTTTTTAGAGATTTACAATCGCCTTCAAGCTAGGTATACTACTTCTCCAATAATTGTTCATAAATCAACAATGTTTTAGAAAACTTAGCAGCAGGCTTGACTATCTATAATTTATCGCTCATTTTCTCTATCTTCTTCCCTTTATCGAGCATATTAATGATAAGTGTTTAATGCAATGACTATCTTACAGGCAGGAGTTCCCAAAAGCGGAAATTATTGGCTTTACAATATTATTCGCAATATTCTGTTAAAAACAAGGAAAGAACATCGCAGCTATATTCAACAGCACCCTATTCAAGAACAAGCTAAGAATTGGCAGTTAAGCTTTGCGGGACAGAGTTCAATGGATTTTTTAACGATTGAAAAAGGACGCTGTTACTGTCGTATTAGTAGTGTTTTCCGAGAAGAAATTACCGACATAGATAGTTATATTGAGCAGTGTAGCCAAGTATGGACTCATTCGTCTTTAAATCCTTTAACAAAATCTATTTTACCCAAATTTAATAAAATTGTTTACGTTATTCGTGACCCTCGCGACGTAGCTATTTCCTATTCTAAATTTGCCTTTACCGAACACAAACTTAAAAATGGTTCGCCCCACTACGAACAAAATTCCGAAACTTATTTAGTCAACCGACTTGAAGAAATGACCCGCCAATGGGTGCAGCACGTAGGCGGATATTTAAAATACCAAACAGAATTAAACATTTATCCTATTTTTTATGAACGGTTGCTACATTCATTTGATAGGGAATTAGAAAAATTATTAGTTTATTTGGAAATAGAATTATCCTCAGAAGCGATCGCGAGAATCAAACGCAATGTTGCTTTTGAAACCATGAAGCAGCAAAGTCCCAAACACCTACGTAAAGGGAGTTCGGGTCAATGGCAGGATAAACTAAGCGCTCGCCAACAAGAACGAGTAGCCAAAGTAGCAGCGCCAATGTTGGATTTATTGGGTTATTCTTTAACGACCAGAAATATTCCCGATTTACCTCAAAAGATCGACCAAAAAGTATTAGATTATGCGATCGCAACTTCTGAACGTTCCCCTTTAGACCACCTACAGCGTTTTTATAATTTTATTAATAGTCAGCGTAGTATTTCAGCGAAAGCCAACTTAGCTAAAGATTGGTCGTTCGGCAAAATTAAACGCTCTATTAAGGCATAGAGAAGTACATGAGCCAGAAACCTTGTCAGCAGCATTTTAATACCGACGAACTATCTGCTAATCTCAAACAGAAATCAATTCAGTCTGGCTTGATTACTTTCGCGTCTCAACCCTTAAAATTAATTTTGGGCATTGGCTCAACTGCAATTTTAGCTCGCTTGCTAACTCCTGAGGATTTTGGACTGTTAGCTATGATTACTCCACTATTTTTGCTGGTAGATAGCCTAAGCAACTTTGGTCTTGAAACAGCAGTAATACAAAAAGATTATTTAGATCGGCAACAAGCCAGTGCAATTTTTTGGCGATCGCTGAAAATTAATAGTGTACTCATTGGTATAACTGCTTTGCTAGCTCCCGTAATTGCCTGGTTTTATTATGAGAAGAGACTTACAGGTATGATTTTAGGACTAGCGGTGGGGGCGTTTAGTGTTTGTTTGGCTTTTCAGCACAAAGCTTTATTAAAGAGGCAGATGCGGTTTGGAACAATAACTATTATTGAATTGATCTCGCTAATTTTGAGTTCTATAGTTGCGATCACTGCTGCTAAAATCGGCTGGGGATATTGGGCGTTAGTGTTGCAATTATCAGTGATGCAGGTAACTCAAAGTATCGCTCAATGGTGTGTTTGTGACTGGCGACCAAGTAAATATATTAAAGACGATAAATTAAATATAGAACTAGATTCAACGATGAGCTATGGTAAACATTTAACGGGCTTTCGTTTTTTAACTCGAATTGGTATGCACCTTGATCGCATCTTGATTGGTTATGTTAGTGGTGCAAATGCCCTAGGTTTATATAGCGTAGCGTACAAATGGGCATACTTTCCCTTTGAACAAGTTTACTTTCCTATGTTTGATGTGGCAGTTTCCAGCCTAAGTCGCGTACAGCACAACCACGATCTATATAGATCATATTCTCGTCAGGGGTTGATGCCTATTTTTGCCTTTTGTATGCCCGCCTTAGCTTTTTCCTTTGTTGAAGCCCATAGCATTATTTTACTGCTGCTAGGGGAACAATGGCTTGAAGCGGTACCTCTATTTAGATTGTTAGCAGTAGCAGTATACGTTGTCAGTATGTACCGCGTTACTAAATGGTTTTATGTTTCTACCGGTCAAACTCAAAGACAATTTCGTTGGGCATTGATCCATACTCCTGTAATGATTACTGCCGTAGTTATTGGCGCGCAATGGGGAGCTTTAGGTGTAGCAATCGGCTACCTAACAGGGACTTGCTTGTTAACTTACCCTGCAGTTAGCTACTGTCTTAAATTTTCCCCTCTTGGCTGGCAAGATTTTATCGGTGCAGTGTGGCGACCACTAATTGCCTCAATTTTGGCAGCTGTCTGTCTGTATTTTAGTACAGGTTGGTTAAGTAGCTATAGCGATAGTCTATTTTTAGATTTCTTTGCTAAATCTATTACCTATGGATTTTACTATGTTGCCTTTTGGTTACTATTGCCAGACGGTATAGCCTCGACATTAGAAATAATTAAAAGTATTGAAACTTCTAAGTAGTTATTCATGAATAAACTGTTTTTTTCAATTATTATTCCTACCTATAATCGTCCTGAAAGATTGGTAAGTTGCTTAAAGGCGATCGCTCTTTTAGACTATCCTGGCGATCATTTTGAAGTTATTGTGGTGGATGATGGTAGTGAAACACCTCTAGATGATGTAATTATACCTTTTAAAGATAATCTAAATATTAAATTATTGCGTCAAAACAATGCTGGTCCTGCTACTGCGAGAAACAAAGGTGCAGAATTAGCCCAAGGAGAATTTTTAGCTTTTACTGACGATGACTGTCAGCCTAACCCAGATTGGCTAGAGCGATTTGCAGAAGGCTTTAAAAAAAATCCAGATGCTATGATCGGCGGTAAGACGATTAATGCTTTAGACAATAACCTTTTCTCCACTGCTTCGCAAAAGCTAATTGATTATCTCTATGAATATTACAATTCAGCTAGAGGCAAGGATGCTTTTTTTGCTTCTAATAATATTGCTACGCCTGCAGCTAATTTTAAAGCATTAAATGGATTTGATGTATCGTTTCCGCTTGCTGCTGCCGAAGACCGAGATTTCTGCGATCGCTGGAATAGTCAATTTCCCATGTTGTATGTTCCCGAAGCTCAGGTAAACCATTATCATCAGCTGAGTTTAGCTTCATTTTGGAGGCAGCATTTTGGTTACGGCAGAGGAGCATTTTGCTTTCATCAGTTGCATTCTCAAAGACAATCTAAACAGCTTGAAGTTGAACCATTATCTTTTTACTTTAATTTGCTCTTCTATCCTTTTACTCAGCCATCAGAACAACCCAAAATTTTGATATCAGGTTTATTTTTTCTCTCTCAGGTAGCTAATGTTGCGGGATTTTTTTGGGAAAAGGTAAAATGAGAAAATTTATCTTATGTAGCTTGCTCTACCATTTGCCTTGGGTTTAATCCCTATTCTTCTGAAATCAAACCTTTGTTCTTTTGAGCTAGTAAGTCAGTGATGAGCGATAAAGTCCCTAATGCCAAGGATAATCCAGAATAAAGATAATAAAGCCAGTGCATAGGAATGACTTTAGCTGTGAATACAATTCCCCGCTTATTATAGAAGAAATGATATACATCCCAGTTAAGATATAGTAGCAAAATTGCTATTAATAAACCAGGAATAATTGCTGTTAACTTAAACAAGGCTCCTAACAAACAAAGAATTAAACTGTAGGTAGCAATTACACTAACGCGGTTACTAGTTTTTAGATTGAGGTCGTTAATAATGTTCGATTTATTGGCAAGTAACAGTTTTGTCCATGGAATACCGCGATCAAAAACATCAGTTTTAACTAAACCAAATAAGTTCCATGCTTTATGATGTTTTACTTGTAAATCTTTAGCTAAATAAATATCAAATCCAGCTTGTTTAAGACGATATCCTAGTTCTATATCTTCAATACTGGGACGAGGATAAAGTTTTGTATTAAATCCACCTAAATCTAAAAAAACACTGCGCTTGACTACGCCGAAACCTGCCCAAAAAGTTGAGGCATCTTCGTTACCTTGTTGATGAACATAGTGATGCATTAAATTTTTGTATTGAGCCACAAAATTAGTTGCTTTGGGAGCATCATCATAGGAACCAAATAGAGCATCTATTGGAGATCGCGACTTAAGTATATGAGCTAATTGAGCGATTGCATCATCACACACTTCACAATCTGCATCAATAAAACATAAATAATCCCCTTGCGCCGCTTCAGCACCAAGATTCCGCGCTTTGCCCGGTCCTTGCCTACCATTGGTTTGTAATACTTTCGCTTCGAATTTCCGAGCAATTGCTGCTGACTCATCCGTAGAGCCATCATCTACCACAATTAACTCCCAGTCTGAAAATTCTGTCCGCGATATGGCTAATAAACAGTAAACAAATGGATACCCCCCATTGTATACAGGAATAACAACCGATATTAATGGAGGTTTATTGATACACATTTAATTTATTTGGGTTGAGATTTGAATTGATAGCAATTCCTGTTGTATGTTTGAGTGCAAAATTAGTTCTTCGTGGTATTAAATTGAGGAAAATGTGAGTAAAATCTCAATCTAAATTAATTACAGACAGTTAAGTAAATCCACTTTATTAAACATGGAATGGTTAAGATCGGGGTTAGGTGATAGGGGTTAGAGATTAGGGAGAATCATCTTCAATTTTTTTACTGTTCTATTAGACGTTTTATTAGGTGGAGCTACTTAAAGATGTCTAACCTAACTCTAATGAATTTATTGCTTCAACTAAGTTGGGAGCTATACCCTCAGACCAATTTCCTTCACAGCGGCGATCGCAGTGAATAATTAAACGCAGTGAATAGGAGTGAGGATAGCCTTCCACTTCTAACCACAGCAAATCAGTTTCAGCTTCACAGCTAATTTTCTCCTCGTCCATTAATTCAGTCGCCATCTGACTCATAGTTGCTACTAGCTGATTGAGTAGGCGACAAAAATCGAGCAGTTCAGCTTGAGTTAACTCGATTGCCCAATCGTTGGCACCAACTAAACCTTGGTATTTTGAATGGTGGGGACTCCAGCCAACACGCCAACCATCCCCACTTTTTACAAATTGTTCCAATGATTATTTTAATTCTGACTTTCGTTCAGCAATACTAGTCCCCAATAATTTCTGGTTGAGTTAATTCGTCAGACATTTCGATAATGGCACGAATTACCGGTTTCATGGTGGGATCGTCAAAGTTTTCTAGTTCTTCATAACGACGGCGTTTAGCACGATTAGCAACCTGAACAGTAATGCGGTAACGATTAGAAGCCGCACTCACTAGTTCTTCGGAACGAAACATAATTTGAGAGGAGTTAAAAGAACTTTTTCTTTGCATTAAATTAATAGGGATACCCTTTAAACTAAATTATTGACTAGGTGCAGTCACAACCGCTAACTAATATATCCAGTTTAACAATTGATATAAATTATTCCTAATTCGCCATCAAATAGGGGATCAGCTATACTCTACTTTTAATTTGCCACGATAATTGTGTACTATTGTTTCTAAATGTTAATTTGTGCTTTATAAGATATTCTGATTTTTAAATTAATTACTCTTTATGCAAGCTATTTTTTCAGCCAATTCTACTTTAAGTACCAGTAACAATGGCATCTTACAAGAAAAGCTAAAACGTCAGCAACCTTTGAAAGTAGTTGCTTTGGGAGATAGTTTAATTTATGGTTATGGAGATTTTGTTGGTGGCGGATGGGTAGAAAGATTACGCCGTCAGTGGATGTCTCCCCAGGGTGGAGGTCACGTTCTCTATAATTTGGGAGTCAGGGGTGATCGCGTAGCCCAAGTTTCTCAGCGTCTAGAACAAGAATTTAGTTGTCGTGGTGAATTACGCAACCGTTTACCAGATTTAATCCTGCTTTCTGTTGGCGTGAACGATTCATCTCGTGTAGGTAAGCCAGAAGGAAAACCATACACTAACTTGGAAGATTTTAGATTACAGATCGCCCATTTACTAAATGTTGCTCAAAATCTCTGTCCAGTACTGTTTATTGGCATGACACCAGTTGATCGAGACAAAATGCCCTTTATGAATTGTCTTTACTATAATCACCTCGATCAATATCGTTACAAAGAAGCAACTTTACAGGCTTGTCAGCAGCGTAATATTCCCTATTTAGATATCTTTGATCTATGGCTATCTAGAGGAGAAGACTGGCTCAAAACCCAGCTAGGAGAGGATGGCTTACATCCAAACGTTAGTGGATATCAAACCTTGTTGGCAGATATTATGGCGTGGGAATCAAACTAGTATCGCAGCATGGAAACCAAGATCCTTGGTCTGTTCAGTTGGGTGACTGGGCTAATAGAGGATCTAACTCGTTTCTGGCATCTAGATCGTAAAGATCGTCACAGCCTCCTAAATGACGATCATTGAGGAAAATTTGCGGAACTGTTCTTTTGCCGTTGGCTCTTTGTGCCATATTATTACGGGCTGTTTCGTTCCCATCTATTTTATACTCAGTGAAATTCACCCCTTTCCACCATAAAAGCAATTTGGCACGAATACAAAAAGGGCAAGTCATCCAAGTATATATCTCTACGTTAGCTTTATTCCGTTCTGGATGTCGATTAAGTATTGAGTTGAAAAAATCAAACATGATTTAAAGTTTGAGTAATATTGAACCTTGTAGATAGCGGTAAGTCTAGCTTCTTGTGAATTCCGAACTCACCTATTTATCTGCTTTTTCCAAGCTATCAAAGTCATTGTACAAAAATGTATAACATTTTTTTTAGTCACCTATCATATACTTTAAATTATGATTTCTTTTATAATCATTGATTTTTGTGTATGATTAGATTAGTAATTAGAGAAAAAACAAGGAGAAGTAACTTTTGATACAAGCAACTCTGCATCAATTAAAGGTATTTGAGACAGTGGCACGAAATGGTAGTTTTACCCGTGCAGCCGAAGAATTGTTGATCACTCAACCAACTGTTTCTAGTCAAGTTAAACAATTAACTAAGGCAGTAGGGCTGCCATTATTGGAACAAATTGGTAAAAGTTTGTATTTAACTGACGCTGGGGAAGATTTGCTGGAAACTTGCCAGGATATCTTTGAAAAGTTGAGTAACTTTGAGATGAAAGTGGCTGACTTGAAAGGAACTAAACAGGGGCAGTTGAAACTAGCTGTAATTACTACGGCAAAATATTTTGTCCCCAGGTTACTAGGCTCTTTTTGTCAACTCTATCCAGGGATTGATGTTGCTTTGAAAGTCACTAATCATCAAGAAATTCAGCAAAGAATGTCAGAAAATAGAGATGATCTATATATAGTTAGTAATCCTCACAAAGATATGGATTTGAAGAGTAAATCATTTTTAGATAATCCTTTGGTAGTAGTAGCTAAAAAAGATCATCCCTTGGCACAGCAGCAGAATCTTGAACTAAAACATTTAAATGATCGTCCCTTTATTATGAGGGAGTATGGTTCGGGGACAAGAGAGGCAATTCTAGAATTATTTGACAAGCACAAAATATCAGTAAAGGTCAAACTAGAGCTAGGCAGTAACGAAGCCATCAAACAAGCGATCGCCGGAGGGTTAGGTATTTCAATTTTGTCAGAACACTGCCTAATTTCGGAAGGAATATCAGGGGAATTAACCATCTTAGACTTTCAACATTTTCCAATCAAGCGTCGTTGGTACGTATCATACTTAGCAGGAAAAAAACTCTCAGTTATAGCTGAAACTTTTTTAGACTATTTATTAACTGAAAGTCCGAAAATTCCATTTCCAGAATCTAGTATTCTCGCCAAATTGACTAACGGTAAAACTAATCTGAGTGGTCTTACAGCGGAGCGCTCTTTGATCACCTAAATCGATATTCTGTACTTAACATACTTAATAACTAACCGGATGAGCTTAACAGAAGAAATACTCTCACAACAGCCTGATAATGTCCTTGAAAGACTGCGAAGAGCAGATAAGTTTTGGTCAGCTTTGCGCTCAGGAAATATAGATGCTCCAGATGTAGTTGACACAAGTACAGAATGTTTGGAAGATTGCGAAGTTGATATCGTTATTTGTGGAGGTACATTAGGCATCTTGTTGGGTGCTGCATTACAAAAACTTGGTTGGCAAGTTACCTTGATTGAGCGGGGAATTTTACGAGGCAGAACACAAGAATGGAACATCTCCCGCCAAGAATTAGCCACTTTGGTTGAATTAGAGCTATTGTCTGAAGCTGAATTAGAACAGGCGATCGCCACAGAATATAATCCTGCTCGAGTTAGTTTTCAAAACGGACAAGAAGTATGGGTAAAAGATGTTTTAAATATCGGGGTCGATCCAGTTTATTTATTAGAAACACTAAAACAAAAATTTCTTCAAGCTGGTGGTTTATTACTGGAAAACACAGCGTTTAAGTCCGCCCAAGTACATCCTGATGGAGTAATACTAAAAGCAGGAGAACAGGCAATTAAAACTCGCTTGCTGATTGATGCTATGGGTCACTTTTCACCAATCATTAAACAGGTAAGAAAAAGTGCAAAACCCGAAGCAGTCTGTGTGGTAGTTGGTAGCTGCGCCCAGGGCTTTCCTGAAAATAATACAGGAGATTTAATTTATTCTTTTACACCCATCATCAACTATTGCCAGTATTTTTGGGAAGCGTTTCCTGCCAGAGATGGTCGTACAACCTATATGTTTAGCTACTTAGATGCTAACCCCGAAAGACCTAGCCTCGAATACTTTATGGAGGAATATTTAAGACTGCTACCAGAATATCAAAACGTTAGCTTAGAACAGCTAGAATTTCAGCGATTTTTATTTGGTTTTTTCCCTGCTTACAAGAATAGTCCGATCAAGTTACCGTTTAATCGCATCTTACCCGTGGGAGATAGTGCGGGAGGACAATCTCCAGTTAGCTTTGGTGGTTTTGGGGCAATGATACGTCACCTCAAACGTCTGACTTATGGTATCAATGAAGCTCTAACCTTAGATAGTTTAAACAGTAAAGATTTAGCTATATTGCAACCTTATCAACCCAATATATCTGTTACCTGGCTATTTCAGCAAACTATGAGTGTTGAGGTGGGCAAGCAAGTTAATCCACAACAAATTAATAATTTAATGAATGGCGTCTTTGCAGTGATGGAGCGTTTAGGAGATAGTGTCCTCAAACCATTTTTACAGGATGTAATTCAATTTATCCCTCTGGCGAAGACCCTACCCCTAGTCAATCCTAAGCTAGTTGTTCCTTTGATACCGCAGATTGGAATCAAATCTCTGGTCAATTGGACTGCTCACTATCTTAATTTGGCAATGTACGGTAGTTTTTATAGCGCAGCTAAATTAGTTCAGCCAGTAGTCAAAAATTTATCTCCGACTCAGCAGTATTATTATCATCGTTGGCTAGATGCCTGGAAGTATGGTTCTGGTGGGGATTATGATGAGTAATAGTGAGAATATTGACCTATAACTTTTGACCATAGGGCAGTTACTATTCGAGAATTAATAAGATAGTTGATAATCGATTATCTATTACAGATTTCAATCTGTTTTTTTATTGTCGTGGTTTGTTGATTCTAACTAAAGATTTGGTTAAGGAACGATTATCGATTTTAACGTCAATACCAATAAATACTTTTAGTTAGACCTATCGGAGTTAAATGAATGAAATTTTCTGGGAAAATTACCAAACTATATGTAGGAGGAACAATCAGCTGTACCTTTCTACTAAGTGCCTTAGCTTTGAACCTACAACCACAAATTACCAAAGCTTCAGTTACTCAACTAGCTCAAACTCTTACTCCAGAAGAAGTTAATCTTCGTGCTAAGCAAATTACTGTGCGCATAGATGGTGCTAGTGTTGGTTCTGGTTCACTGATTGAATATTCTAATAATGTTTATACCGTGTTAACCAACTGGCACGTTATGAAAAATCCTGGAGAATATATTGTTCAGACCATTGACGGCAGAAAACATCCAGTTGATCCCGCCAGCATTAAAAAATTACCAGGGTTAGATTTAGCGATATTACAATTCACCACTAACCAGAACTATCAATTAGCCGAAATAGGTAATTCGGGAAATTTGAATGAAGGACAAAGTATTTATTTTGCTGGCTATCCTGGAGAATTACGTAAAGAAGATAATCGTTACTATCGCTTCTTTCCAGCTAACTTGGTTGGTATACTACCCAAATCAACAGAAAACGGCTATTCTCTCATCTATAATGGCGAAGCCTTTCCTGGTATGAGTGGGGGACCAGTATTTAACCAAGAGGGTTTGATGATCGGTATTCATGGGGAGGCTAATGTCAATGCCATATCTGGAGGGACTTCCAATTACGCAATTCCTATGAATAGTTATCAAGAGGCGATTGGCTCTGCCACCTCGCAAAGCGAGATCGCTAAGCCAGATAGTCAACCTATCGCCAAAAATCCAGCACCAGCAGTGGAAGAAACAAATATCCCAGAAACCTCATCTCCGCCAACTACCGATGTAGCTAACCAGCCGGAGGTTGAGTCAACTCCAGAATCAGAGCCAACTAATCCTACTTCCTCTCAACCAGATAACAGCGATCAGCCTGAAGTATCAACCGACCCCGATACTATTACTTCAGTACCTACTTTTACTCCTGCTCCTACTCAAGAAACTGTAAATTCTGAAGTTGAAAATGAAGTGGCAGAGTCGAATGAATCGCCAACTCCTGATGTAGTAGTTGAATCGTCAGCAGAAACTGAATCTCAACCTGAAACCGATGAAGCTCTTAACCAACCCAATGGATCAGAAGCAGCAACTACTGATGCTGCTAAAATTCCTAATAAAATAGCTTTGATTTCAGAGAAAACTGGTATTGATTACAGCGTGCTGCGTGATTTGTTAAAAAATCAAAAATGGTCAGAAGCTGATCTGCATACCTATAAGCTAATAGAGCAAATTGTCAAAACGGCTAAACAGCAAAATAAGCACGTATTTATTGAGCTCAAAACTATTGCCGAATTTTCTTGTCCTGATATCACGACTATTGATTATCTCTGGAAAAAATATAGTGGTAATAAATTTGGTTTTAGTTCACAGCAAGAAGTTTGGCAGAGTGTTAACCAAAAAGGAGATTTCTCAACTGAAACCTGGCGACAATTTGCGACACAAGTTGGTTGGAAAAAAGGTGAAGTCTCTAGCGGTACTGGATATCTACTATATGAACAATTAAGTTTTAATCCTACGGAGGCACCAGTAGGTCATCTTCCTTGGTGGTTTGCTCTGCCCGAGGTAGAACAGAAAGTGATCAAACATCTCTTCGCCCGCTG
The DNA here is from genome assembly GCF_000332195.1 of Pleurocapsa sp. PCC 7319. Lineage (NCBI taxonomy): Bacteria > Bacillati > Cyanobacteriota > Cyanophyceae > Pleurocapsales > Pleurocapsaceae > Pleurocapsa > Pleurocapsa sp. PCC 7319. The sequence goes on along the minus strand of NZ_KB235922.1, from coordinate 3,568,393 downwards.
TAATTTTAATCCCTCGGCTCAGGAGGTAGAAGCAGAAGCCAGAGACAATAAACCCCCAAATAATTCCCAAAATACTTCTGATTCTCAGAGTGAAGCCGCTAAAAATAGCGAATCCATTATCGACCAAGAGCCAAAGTCTTCTAATAACCACCTGAGCAAAAATAGTTAAATTGCACGCAACAATGAAACACCATCAAATAGCTTTAAAAATTAGAACTACAGGAAAATCACTCCACAAAATTACCAATCAAGTTGAACAAGCCGTGGCACAATCTTCGGTAAATACTGGTTTGTGTACTATATTTGTCCGTCATACTTCTGCATCTTTGGTAATCCAAGAAAATGCCGATCCCGATGTCTTAAGGGATTTAGAAAACTTCTTTGCTCAATTAGTACCCGAAGATTCTATGCGCTATATTCACAGTGCGGAAGGTCCTGATGATATGCCAGCTCATATTCGCTCGGCTCTTACCCATACCTCGGAACATATTCCCATTTCTGGAGGGAGATTAGTTTTGGGTACCTGGCAGGGAATTTATCTCTGGGAACATCGTCAGCGTAGCCATTACAGAGAGTTGATTGTTCATATTAATGGTGAACAACATTGAATCAATTGATTTATCATATAACCTCATTGGCTGAGTGGGATTATGCTCAATCTATTGGTGTATATCAACCAAAAGGTTTTGTTATCGAGCAATTTATTCACTGTTCTTATCTTGACCAACTTCTGACAGTAGCAGATCATTTTTTTCGAGGGCAAAATAGTCTTGTTATATTAGTTGTTGAGCCTTCAAAAATAGATAGCGATTTAGTAGAAGAAAATCTTGAAGGAGGAACAGAATTGTATCCTCATCTTTATGGTTTATTGCCCTGCACTGCGGTAAAAAAAGCGCTCGCTTTTCCCTGCAATGCTGATGGTAGCTTCACTCTACCTGAGGAATTAAAAGTTTGAATTATGCTCTAAAAAACATTTATCTCGATCATGATCGTCTTTGTAATGCGATCGCTCTCCATGCAAAAAGTAAAATCCTGTGGTGTAATTTGTTTCACTAAAACTAAACAACCATCATTTCTCTTAATGAAGCGATCGCATCGTTACGATCTACCTAAAGGTCATATTGAACCAGGGGAAACAGAGCTACAGTGCGCTTTACGAGAGTTATCTGAAGAAACAGGAATTACTAAACGACAAGTTTGCTTGGAATTGGATTTCCGCTATAGAACAATTTATTATCCACGATACAGACTTTTTGGTGGGCAAAAAGTTGAGAAATCGCTGGTTATTTTTTTGGCTTGGGTCAGTGAAGAATTAGAAATTGTGATGACAGAACATAGTTCTTCGGAGTGGATTAAATGGAATCCTCCCCATTATTTCCATAATCGGATCATTGATGAGTTGTTGTTGGCAGTAGATCGGTTTTTATAAAACTATTCCCATCTTACTGATAGTGAGGAGATTACAGGCTTAACTCAACTGTTCAATTAAATAATCTCCTACTCTTAATGCGTTAGCAATGACTGTTAAGGCTGGACCAATAGCTGCACTAGAAGGAAAAAAACTACTATCGACTACATATAGATTCTCGACATCGTGAGTACGACAGTTGAGATTAAGTACTGAAGTTTGAGGATTTTCGCCAAAGCGACAAGTACCGCATTGATGTGCCACAACTTGAATGGGAACAGTTCCGTAAGGATGGATTCCGCGAGATTGCTTATCTGTAGTTTTGAGAACTTCTTGCCAACGATATAATAGGCGATCGTGTGCCTCAAGGTTGTTAGGAGTATAGTCTACGTAAAGCTTATTGTCAGTTAACCTAACTCGATTATTAGGATCGGGCAAATCTTCTGTTTGTAGCCACCAGCCCAGGGAACGTTTCGCTAATTGTTTTAAGCCAAATCCAGGCATTAATTTAGCGGCAACCGATAAAATTGGTGGAGATTCTGAAAAGATTACGTCTTGTAAAATCCCTCCCGCATCTTGGATATGACCCATTGGGTAGGGAAAATCTTCATCACCCCAATAGAAATCATTAATATACATAGTGCGTTGAAATAATCCAGAATGAGGCTGAGGAGATTGTTGTAAGATGACCGTCATCAGGTGTTTCATTAGATTGCGTCCCATTAAATCGGAACTATTAGCCAGACCGCGAGGATGTTTTTCATTTGCCGATCGCAATAATAAAGCAGCAGAATTAATCGCCCCACAGGAAAGTACGACAATATGACCCATAAATAGATAAGATTGTCCGTTTATCTGAGCTTCAACGGCTTTAACCTCACTTCCTGAAGCATTGGTATGTAAAGCTACGACTTTAGCCGACGTTTTCAACGTTACATCATGACCTGCCTGTATTGCGGGGCTAACTCCTGTATCTTCTGAATCCGTGCGTCCTTCATCTCCGATCCCAATAGGTAAGTAAGCCGGGTGTAGTCCGTATTTAAAAAGGCGATCGCTGATTTCTTGGATAGGTGGGATGCGATCGACAGGTGGTATGGGATAATCTTGGCTTCTAGTCGGTTCTGTGGGATCATCCCCTGCTTTACCATGAGTGCGATACAGCTTTTCTGCTTCGGTGTAATAAGGTTCAAAATCTTGATATTTTAAAGGCCATTCAGGGGAAATACCATCTTGATGCTGTACTTGCTCAAAATCTTTTTCTCGAAATCTTAAAAAAGCTCCACTATAAATTTTAGTATTGCCACCGACACAGTAGCTAGTTTGAGGATTAAATGGTTCACCCTCGCGATCGTACCATTGCTCTGGGGCGTGATAATCTTCTTTCTTAAATACTTCAACTTCAACTAATTCAGAACTTTCTTTATCGGTAAACTCTCCCTGTTCTAATACCAAAATCTTTTTGCCAGCTTCGGCTAATTTGCGAGTTAATGTCCCTCCCCCCGCACCCGTACCAACAATAATTACATCGTAAAAGCGATCATCGATAATCATATTTTGATTTGTCCTTTGTTATTCGTCATTCGTTATTCGCCAATTCTTATTAATAGCTATTTGTTAATTGTCATTTCCATGAGTAAATCTCCATCATCGAGATTACCAATATAGGAAAATCCGATTTTTTGATAAAGTTGTCCTGCTATTTTATTTTTGGGTTTGTGCATAGTTTGAATGCGTTTTACACCCAATTGTTTTATTTCATCAATAACAAGTTTGAGCTAAATTAGTCATTTATTGGATTGATTTGAGAATATTTTTCGATTGTTTTCTCCCAATCATTAAACAGTTGGAGAGATACATCAAAACGTTCTTCCCATTCCTGACTTTCTTTGTTTGACTTGTAAATTTCAAAAGCTGACTCTGGAGAGTTATCTTGGCAGTAATATTCAACTTTATGATCAAGTATATTCTTGACAATTTGAAACTTTGAATCTAATTTTTGGTTGAATTCATCATGAATATTTTTCATTACTATAATATATTCCTTGATCAGCAATCTAATATTTAGCTTTTTAGGATATTTTTGTAATTCTTGCTGAGAATAATTAGACAATTTATTTTCAAGATATGTCTTTAATTCTTGTCTTTCATCTGACAGCTTTAATATTTTATTAACATCAGTAGTAAATCCAATTTTTATGACTGGATTGTTAATTGACGTTGGACTCCCCGTTATTGGACTAGAATGGTGCTGTGTGTAATTTCTTAACTTCCAGAAAAAATTACACATGGTATTTTGATCGTGGTGTTCATTCTTAATATTTTCTAGGATCTTGCGTATATCATCTTCTCCCGAAAATAATTCTCTCTGTTTATTTTTTCCTTGATAATCGAATAAATCTAGATACGATCTACAGGTAGTAAGCAGATTCATCACAAGCAGATTAAAAATGTGAGTATTTTCGAGTCTAAAAGAACCATTTTCCCATTGTTCCCTGAAATCATTAGAATTATTCTTAGCTTTAGTCTCTATTCTCTTGCTCTCACTCTCTAGTTGGGAGAAGTTTCTGACGACATAAGAAAAAAATTCTTTGACCAATAGAATATCCCAAGCTAGTTTTCTGGCGTTAGTAATTTCTTGATATTCAGCTTCATTAATTCTTACTGGATTTCCCACTTTAGGGAGAATGGGTCTAATTACATATTTCACAATCATTACCTAAATCAATTTAGTCATATAATTCCCAAAAAGAATTAGCATGAGTGCTTTGACTAGATTTATTCTCAAACCCATCGATAAAGAACTGTGAGGCGACATGACCTCTTAATTTCGCGATCGCAACTAGCTGTATTATTGCCAGACATAAATCAGAATAAACAAAATAATCCAAATAACATCGACAAAGTGCCAAAACAGTGAAGTAGCCTCTACGCCAAATTGCCCGTCTTCATAATTCCCAGGAATAAAGGAACGAATTAGCATAATTCCCTGAAGCAGCACACCAGTAAAGACGTGCAAACCATGAAAACCAGTTAGTAGATAGAACGTTCCGCCAAATACGCCAGAAGTAAAACCAAATTGCAGAGTATTCCATTCCACTGCTTGTCCATAGAGGAAATAGCTCCCCATAGCCATAGTTAGTAACCAAAAGAAGCGAAAACCCCAAAGATTTTTGTCATGAAGATAGCGTTCGGCAATATAGATCACAAAACTACTGGAAACAAGAATGATGGTATTGATGGTCGGGTCTCTGACCTCTAGTCCTTCTACACCAGAAGGAAGCCAATTAGAGGTTGTGGTTTTATAAACTATGTAGCCAGCAAAAAAACTAAGGAAAATAACGCTCTCAGAAAGCAAGAAGGTAATGAAGCCGAACATACTATTGCCAGCTTCATCATGTTCGTGTTCGTATACTGCGTGGCTAGAATGGTTTAATTGCTCTTGATCTAAAGTAGGTTCTAAACTGGTCATAATTGTTGATTTTTGATTGTTAGTTGTTAGTAGAGTAAGGTGGACGACTGAAGGGAGTACTTTAGTGCATTGCCACCTTACAATTTTTAATTAGTCAAAGGTACTTAAACTACAAAATTTTTTTGAGAAAGAACTTTATTTTTCTCGGAAAAATTTTCCATCCCTGTTGTCGTTCTTTTCTAAATCTTTTGCTTATTTCTTATTTCTTACTTTGACAAACTCGATAAACCATCTGACCTTTAGGTAAGCTCATTTCTAAAGCCACTGTACCTTGAGGTGTAATTTCAGAAACAAATGGCTTAGTAGCAAATCCCCAACCAATTAAAGTATTACCGTTGGGAAGACGTTCAACTGAACCTTGAGCAGGTGTATACTGATTATTGCTATAACTCCAAATTAGTCTAGCAGTAAAATTTTGCTCATCAATTTCGTATTCGACGGCGCGAGACTCTTTTTGAGAATGTAATGTCCCATTGTCGAACAGCAATAGATTATTGTTGGGTAGAATTCGCGCACTATGTTGATTGGAAAAACCATTATTAGGATCGTTTACAAAAGTGAACTGATTCTTCAAACATTTAGAACCACCAATACACCAGATTATGTCTTTAGTTTGTCGATCTATCTTAATTAGACAATTCATATACTTCAAAGATAAAAGTATATTTCCGTCAGGAAAAAAACCTAGTGCGTTGGCGTGAGCATAATCTACGTGCAAGGGAGCAATGGCATTAATATCTACATCAGGACTATTAGTACTATTAAAAATATCATTAAGATCGAAGTGTTGTTTTCCATGCCAAAACCAAGTAATTTCACCAGATGATGTTTGCTCTATGATGACTGGATCGTAAACTAGAGCTTCTTTATCTCCTCCTATACTACTCAAGTCTATTTTACGGCTCTGGTAAGATAGCAATAACACATTGCCGTTTTCCAGTAGTAGAAATTCATGCAAATCCGTAGTACTTTCAGGTAAATCAACTATTCGGAAAGAGTTAATTACTTTTAAATTGCGATCGCACAAATAATGAGTGCCACTATGTCCTCCTCCATTAACTCCAATTTTTTCTAAAATCCCGTAAGAGTAACCGTCTGGTTGTGATTGAAATAAATATGCCTTCGTCAAAATACGCCGATAAAGTAATATTTTTCCAGTGTATTTGTCAATCTCAGCAATATGACTGTTAAAACGTTCAATATTACTGAGAAATGGGTTATTGGCATTCGTAAACAGTAATGTTCCAGGGTATGGATTCTCCAAGATTCCTATATTGATTGTTGGAAATTTCAACGGTAGCTTTTTTGGCTTAATTACAGGTTGAAAAAAACGTTGTCCCCAAACTAGAATGCGAATTAGCCAAATGGGAGGTATAGATATTTCAGTATTGTTTACTACTCCACTAATAGCACTATCAGTCATAATTCTATTCTTCGTTTTTTGTCTTTCATCATTGACACTAATGGCTAATCACTAATCACTAAATAATGACAAATAACTAACCTATATTCTCTGTCAATGGTTCCGACTTACCATATCCATAGGGTTCTGCAATTACTATAGGAAGCTCTTCAAAGTTTTCCACATCGGGAGGAGAAGTTAACAGCCATTCCAAACCAATTGCACGCCAAGGATTATTTGGGGCTTTTTTACCAGAAATCCAAGAACTAATCATATTGAGTAGAAAAGGTATGGTAGACATTCCTAGTACAAACGCGCCAATACTAGCAATTACGTTCCAAAAAGCAAATTCGGGATCATACGAGGCAACTCGCCTGGGCATTCCCATTAAGCCTAAAGGGTGCATCGGTAGGAAATTGAGAGTAGTACCAATAAAGGTTAGCCAGAAGTGAAGCTTTCCTAGTCCTTCGTAGTACATTTTTCCCGTCATTTTAGGAAACCAGTGGTAGATTCCAGCATACAATCCGAAGACGATCGCGCCATAAATAACGTAGTGGAAGTGTCCGACTACAAAATAAGTATTGTTGACGTGAATATCTACAGGAACAGAGGAAAGCATAATCCCTGTAATGCCAGAAAAGACGAAATTGATCAATCCTCCTAGGGCAAACAACATCGGAGTATCCAGACGGAGTTTGCCGCCCCAAATCGTTCCTACCCAAGCAAATACTTTAATTCCTGTCGGCACGGAAATCAGCATGGTAGAAAACATAAACAGCATTCGCATCCAATCAGGAGTACCACTGGCGAACATATGGTGTACCCAAACAACTGCACTTAATCCAGTAATAATGAGAGAAGAAACAGCTACTACTTTGTAGCCAAATAAAGGCTTACGAGCATATACGGGGAAAATTTCGGAGAAAATACCAAATACTGGCAAAATCATTACATAAACTGCAGGATGAGAATAAAACCAGAAAAAGTGCTGAAATAATACGGGATCGCCTCCTTGAGTAGGATCGAAAAAGGTAGTGCCAAAGGTTAGGTCGCACAGCAGCATAACCGCCCCAGCAGTTAAAGCAGGAAGTCCAAATAGTTGAATAATTTGCGCTGCCAATACTGTCCAAACAAATGCCGGCATTTTAAACCAACTCATCCCAGGACAGCGCATTCTGAAGATGGTAGTCACAAAATTGACTGCCCCCATAATCGAGGAAACACCCGACATCGCTACTGCTAAAAGCCACAGAAATTCTCCGTTGAGCCATTGTCCGCTGGGATTTTGAATGCTAACCGGAGGATAAGACCACCAACCCGCTTGAGCGGGACCGCCAGGGACAAGAAAACTAAGGAGAAACAAGATCCCGAACACGGGAACCATCCAGAATGCCACAGCGTTGAGACGGGGAAAAGCCATATCTTTCGCCCCAATCATGATGGGAGCTAGATAATTGGAGAATCCAGCTAACACGGGAAACATCCAACCAAACAGCATGATTGTGCCATGCATGGTAAACAGCGCATTATATACCGTGCGATCAATTAAATCTGGTTCGGGGGTAATTAATTCTCCCCGCATAATCATGGCAAAAATGCCAGCTAGGAGATAAAAGAAAAAGGCTGTAACTATATATTGAATACCAATTACTTTATGGTCGGTACTGAAGCTAAAGTAGCGTCGCCAACTAAGGGGTTGCTCGTGGACATGGATCTCAGTTTGTGGGGTTTCTGGTGCAATTTGAGTCATTTTTGAGTCAAGAATACTGAGTTGGTGTTCTAGGGATGATAGTTAACCACTGGAGAAGAAGCGGGGACAACTGTTGCCCAACCTGCCTTGTCTTTTCTTTGTTCTCTGAGGGCGTATTCAGTGGCAGCTTGATTAGGAGAGGGAGAGGGTTCTGTTTGAGCTGCTTGAGCTAACCATTGCTGATAATCTGACATTGATTCAACTATTACATCTGCCTGCATAGCAGCAAAATATGTACCGCTATATTCAGAATCTCGCAGACGATATTTACCTGTACGAATGGGGGTGAATTCAAAGTCCATACTTCTTAGAGGAACAATATCTTGTTTAACTCTGAAAGCAGGGATATAGAAACCGTGAATTACATCTTGCGATCGCAATACTAAATGGGCGCGACGATCGATGGGAAGGTGTAGTTCGGTACTGGTAACATTTTTCTCTGGATAACGGAATACCCAAGCCCACTGTTTGGCATCTACTTCGATGTTGGTCATAGGTGCGACTGCCTGATCAATCGGTTCAGCGTAAGCAGCAGGAATCGATTCTGGCAAATGGTTGTGTGCCATTTCCATTGGACCTCGAATAGACATTTCAGTGTAAGTTTGATAGCTATATGCTGCAATCCAGATTACTAAAGCAAAAGGGATTGCTGTCCAAATTACTTCTAAGGTTACATTTCCCTCGATGGGAGGACCATCACTGCGGTCATATCTTCCTGCGCGATGGAAGATGACCGAATACATTACTGTTCCCGTAACTCCTAAAAGTATAAATGTTCCTAGAGTGACTAAAAAGCTAAATAAATCATCTACTAGCTGAGATTCAATAGAGGCTTGAGGAGGTACCCAAGAATAGGACAATTGACCTACCCAGATACTGATTGCACCTAACGCCAAAGCGATCGCAACCAAAGTCAAAATGGTTTTAAACTTCACATTTTTACCTCATCTCAGTAACATATTTGGGTTTTGCCCCATCCGTAACAGATGCCCTGCTGTGTTATGAACACTGAATTCAGCAGCTAGTTGCGCTCCCAGTGTGCCATGGACATACATTAAAAACATAATTACTACTCCTGCTAATAGGTATCGCCATTGCACTTGGCGACTAGTATCATTACGCCAAACATAGCGTTGGAAGCCACGCCAGACGGTCATAGCTACTATTAGTCCTAGCAGGAAAACTCCTCCTACTCCGTGCCAGAGCATAGTATCTATGGCGTTCAAACCCCAGACACTCTCGATCTCTGGTGGCGAATCCACGAGTAGCATTTCATAGAAGCCAGCCCCAACGGTAAAAAAAGTAATAACCGTCGCACCCAGCATGTTGTACCAGCCCACATCAAAGAAGTTAGAACGAGTGGCAGGAATTGCTAGATACTTAAAAATGGGTTTTTCAAACGTAAAAAAAACTCCCACTACGTCAAAAGCAATGCCAATAATAAATAAACCCAGAGTCAGATGCACTAAATTGGGATGAATCGGAATTGAGTAAGGAAGTCCGTTAGGACCTAAATTTAGTTGCTTGATCGCTTCTGAGTACACTATAAAACTCCCTCCTTAGCGGCATCAACCACAGGTACTGTATGTAATCCATAAATCCAAACCAGTTGATCGCCAAGATATACTTGAAAAAATACCAAACAGGTTAGACCAAATCCAAGTCCTAGATATGGAAGAGGCAATTTTTTGGAGTCAGATAATCGAATCACGTAACGCCAACCTGTAATCGCGGCAATGATTCCAGATAGCGACCAACCAATCAAAGTATGCAGATTCAGTACCGGTTCGACAGCATCGTAAGCGATCGCCAAACCGGCTTCTATTTGCCCAAAGATAATGGCAATAAAAATGGCAATGGTGGCAACAAACATATTCCACCAACTCACCTCATAAAGTTGATAATTACGAGTAAAATAGCCTGTTACATCGCAAAAAAAGCTAAATAAGACCATTGCAATCACAAAATGAACCACGATGGGATGAATCGTGTCGGGATATGGCAAATTATGGTCATTAAGTGGTGGGAGGAAATTGTCGAGCATAGTATTTTCTACTGAGTTATTGTATAGACGCTTCAATAAAATATTTTTAAAACACTACACTACTAGATTGTTTTTACTGAATTTGTAAGCTAGAGAAATCAAGCTAATTCAATGTATATAATAATTAAATTCAAAGTATATTGGCAACATTTTTGGGATTTTATTCTGATTTTGTTGAATATTTTTTTTGATTATCACCCAGACTCATGTGTTTGACGATTTGTAATATTAAACTTCGACCAATAGTCATATTTAAATTTTGTAATCATGGCTACAAAAGCAATTGAAAATATTAAAAAAAGAGAAAAATTTAGCTAATTACAAAAAGTTCAAATACTAGCGAAACTACTGAAATAGACATATATTATCAGTGTTGTCAGGAATATAATCCAGAAGAGCTGTTTTTGATTTACTTCTTTTCTCGACATTGTTGAATAGAAAATTTTATTCTATATATTGGACAATAGCATTTATTGAAAAAATCAACAAAAAAGCAGTGTGATAAAATCAACCTTGATTTTATTCGTATATTAACTTTATAATTTTATTAGTATTTTTTTGAATATTTTTGATTGAAATAACAAATATTCTATTGCATTAAAGGTATGGCAAAATTATAGCTGTGAATCCTTTTAAAATTACTTATACCAACCTAAAAACATCGTTAAAAGTTGTATGAAAACTAAGAGGTTGTCTGAAAAGTCTCATTTATTACTCGAACGCCCCCTAAATCCCCCAATCCTAGGGGACTTTGAAACAAAAAATCATCTGTCCCCCCAAACTTGGGGGGCTAGGGGGGCAAAATTTTAGTATCAAAAAACTTTTCAGATATCCTCTAAGTAAAATAGATAAATATAGCAATCCTAAATCATTCGTGAAATCAACTTCTGCTCTTATGCGATCGCATCTTCAGCTGCAAGGTCGATATAAACATCAACAATACCGTAACGTAAGCGATATGGATCGTGAGTAATTATCCAGCCATCTTTTTCTATAGCTTTTTTTATCGTTGACACACTAAGACTGACTTTCGATTTCCCTGGGTAATTCGCAATTCTTCATGGACTTTAGTCTTAAGTAAATGTACCCAATAAATCAGCGAAAGTATGAGGACTGTTATGTCTTTCGTTGAGGTTAGAATCAAGACGTTTTTCTGATGTATTTCTCTAGTCGAATCTCTACGATGAATTTAGTTAAAAGAATTTGATTAAAGAGAATTAAATCATGAAATCTACAGTTGCAATTGTAAGTACTTTATTAGTGACAACTTTTGGCTTTAGTAGTGTTGTCACAGCTAATGAAGATGTGGAGTTTAATCGAACGGCTCTTGAAGTTTTAGATATTCACGCCAAAAATCTAGAAACCGAATTCTCGACATTTGAAGAATTTCAAGATCTTTTCATTGATGTGTTTGGCAATAATATCGGCTCGCCAAATAACTTAGCCAATTTACAAAATCAGTTTATCGACGGTACATTGCGTCCCGAAGTCAAATTTGTCTCATCTGAAGCATTAACTGACGCTCAAGGAATTACTCGTGGTGCTGCTTTTGACCAACAGAGTCAGACAATTTTACTTTCGGAGGATTTGGACGCAGCAGGTATTGAAAGTAGTATCGAGCAGGAGATTGGACATTGGTGGGATGTGCAGTTAAACGGAGATGAGGACACCACCACCTCCGATGGTCAAGCTTATGATGAGGGAACAGCTTATGCCGAGAGATTTAGCGAAGGGGCAAATGGGGATAATATTTTCTCCGATTTAGTTTATCAAAACGATTTTCAGACAATTCCTATAAATGGGCAAGAAACAGAGGTCGAGTTCCGACCTATTGCAACTTGGAATATAAATGGTAATACGAATGGAGGCAATAACACTTTGCAAGTAGTGCTTGAGACTATGGAGGAGCCTGGTCAAGATCTAGCTCCAATTGACATTATGGGAATTCAAGAAGTTTCTTCTAGGACTTTGACAGAATTGTTGCGCCAGGCAACAGGGATTGATGATTTACAACCAGATGCTATTTTAATCGATGAAGATAATAATATTGGTAGTCCGCTGTTGGAGTATAATTTTCGGTTTAACAATAATAATTATCAACTTTTTGCTAACTTTGATGGTGGCGGTTCGCCGACCCGAGGCACAGCGATAATTCTGAGAAATCCACCAGACGGAGTAAGACCTATATCGGGTGTCAATCCAGTTGCACAAAATTTTCGTGGTTATATAGGTGTTGAAACACCTCGAGGCTATTACTTCACTGTTCATGCTCGGGCACAACAGGGGGGTGGTCCTAATCAAAATAACGATGCACAAGCTTTGATTCAAAATATTACAGAGCTTGTTCGTCAGAATCTAGACCCAGATAGAGAACGAGAATTATATATTTTGGGGGACTTCAACAGAAACATCGCTGCTAATGGAAGGAGGAATAACGGTATTGGCATAGCTTATCCCTGGCAGCAACAGAATGGAAATGGAAGACGCTTGAATCGAATAATTGCAGACCCTAATAACTTCACTTTTAGTGCCAGAGAAGCAAATGCCACAAGCACTCTTGACTATATGTTTACAGAAGCGGCGTTAGTTGAAGATGAAGGATTCGTACTGAATCGATTACCAGGTGCCCCAGGTGCCGCCGGTACTCCTGATTTTCCCTCCGATCATTTTCCCGTCGTATATAACGATGCAGTTGAAGTTGCTGACAATCCGACTGTAACACTGACGATATATAGAGAAAATCTCCAAAATCCTATTGGAGAACCTATAACAGCAAATATTGTTCGAGGAGAAGCGAAATTTAGAAATGTCGATCTCAGTGAGCCTACTAGTGAGCCGACTAGTGAGCCTACTGTTATTATTCCTCCGCCTAGTACAAGTACAAGTTTGGATATCACTATTTCTAGTGAGAATCCTGATGAAGGCGGGAGGATTTCCGTGGTAGAGAATTCGCTTATACCCTCAACCATTCCTACTGGCACAAGAGCCCACTTCAGTTTTGAAAACGCATCTCCAATTGAGAGCATTAGATTAAATGAACCTACAAATTCTCTGGGAATAGATGTTAATGATACTGAATTGGTCGATCCAAGTAATATCGAATTGGACCTGCAAGGACTCCGTACTGGTCCTATTGACGACTCTCTTGTTCCTCGTAGGTTCGAAATATTATATGAATTTGATACCAGCGGGGTTTGTCCTATTCAAAATCAACAGAAATGTTGAAATATTCAGTTCGGTACTGGTAATATTTTTGTCTGGATAAAAGTGGATCTACTTAGAGTAAGGTGATTTTATTGGTTAGTAACCCTAATTGGCATTGCGAAGAGACAGCCAAATTCAAGGTGGGCAAAGCTTTTTATAATCCAGAAAGCAAGTTGGTACGTGATTTAGGAGTTTTAGCTGCCAGAGTCTATAAACAGGATTATGGCAGCTTGAGAGTTTTAGATGCTTTAGCTGGTTGTGGTGTACGCAGTTTACGTTATTGGCAGGAAAGCGATGCTGATTATCTTTGGGTAAACGAAGGGAATCCCGAACATAGTTCCACATTACAGCAAAATTTGAGCCAAGCGATCGGCTTTGCTGGTGCGCGACGCGGAGCTAGTCCTTTAGGGCGGAGCGCAATCGCTCCTAACTGTTATCGAATTACTCATCAAGATGCTCATCGGGTTTTCTTTAGTTGTTATGCCGATCGCGATTATTATGATTTGGTTGATGTTGATTGTTTTGGTACTGCAGTACCATATATCAATAGTATGCTGTGGGCAACTAAAATTGGCGGCTTAATTTATCTTACTGCTACTGATGGGCGTACTCTTACAGGACATCTACCAGAAAATAGTATTAAGGCTTATGGTGCGATCGCTCGTTCTCATCCGGCGGCTCAAGAACAAGCTTTAAGAATAATAATTGGCAATACTCAACAACAGGCAGCTACCAAAGGATTGGGAATTAAGCCCATATTTTCACTTTTTACAGGAAAGACTTATCGTTTGATGATGCGTTTAGTTGCTAAACCAGGATTGAATGACAATAACTATGGTTTTATCACTTATTGCCATAGTTGCGGTAACTATCAAACTGTTGGATGGCGTAAATTAAACCAAGTGAGCTGTAAATGCCATAATCCAGCCATAACTGTGAGTGGTGCAATGTGGCTAGGCAGATTACACGATCCACAGCAAATAGAGCGGTTTACCGTATTGGCTCAACAATTAGGCTGGCAAAAGATAGTTAAGTTGCTGGGTTTAATGGCAGGTGAGATCGATTTACCACCATACTTTTACACTTTGCGAGAAATTGGTCGCCGAGGAAAAATAGACTTGCCCCAGCGATCGCATTTAATTAAAGCTTTACAAGACCAGAGTTATCAAGCCGCTGCGACACATATTAATCCCCAAGGAATTAAAACCAATGCCAATCTTGATACCTGTATTGCGATCGCCACTCAAATCTCATCAAGCAATCATTATTCCCCTAACAACTGAAAAAATAGTTGACTAAAAGTTTAATGATTAAACTTGTTGTTCTATTGCTGCTCTATATATTCTTTGAATTTTTCGCAATAGTTTATCTAAAACAGAATTACGACATTCTGGATTTGCAGGATCGCAACTTTGAATGGTTTCAATTAATTTGGCTTCTCTAACATCCACATAACCATCGCTGTAAACTAATCCACTAATTTTCTCCAGCAGTTCTTGATAATCTTCTGCAGAATGATTTTCGCCAAAATATTCTTCTAACCATTGATAACACTCAGTCGGTTTAACTGGTCTTAATTCCGACAGTAGAGGTTTAAGTTCGGGATCATCAGCTAATTGAAAATCTTTAGCGATGCGACGTAAATAAATACGCTCTTCTGGTTGGATAATGCCATCTATCCAAGCGGCAGCAATCAGAATTTTCAGAATTTGCTTCATCTTGTTTTTTATTGTTGTTTTAAATCTCCACATCTCACCAATCTCGTATTAATCTCACCATAAAAAATCCGTCCATATTCTGAAGATGAGGATAAACTTTAATCCATTCTTCTGGTGTCACCAAGTTTTTTGCAATCACATCAGGGGGAGATTGAATACTCCAATTGAGGTGGTTTTCCAGAAACGATTGTATTACTTTTTCATTTTCTAAAAGATTAAGAGTACAAGTGGCATAAACTAAAATACCTTTTGGTTTGACCCAATGGGCTACTTGTTCTAATAGTTCCCTTTGTAACTTAAAAAGTTCCTGAATAGATTGATTTGTTTGTCGCCAGCGAATATCAGGACGTTTGTGTAATGTACCTAGACCAGAACAGGGTGCATCTAACAAAACTCTGTCAGCTATACTAGCAAATTGAGGGAAATTGCGACTATCTCCAACTTCAATTTGGATTGATTTTAAATGCAGCCTAGCAGCGTTCTCCCTCACTTTGTTTAATCGTTTGGCAGCGCGATCGCAAGCGATAACTTGACCTCGATCCCTCATTAGTTCGGCAATATGAGTGGTTTTTCCTCCTGGTGCTGCACAAGCATCAATAATTGTCTCCTCAGGTTGGGGATCGAGTAAATGGGTAACTAACTGCGCGCTACTATCTTGAATGACCCACCACCCCTGTTTATATCCAGGTAAATCAGTAACAGCACCGGCACCTTCCAGTCTTAATCCCTGAGGTAAACCAGGTATACGCTCGACAACGATTCCAGCAGCTTTAAATACGGTCTCTACTTCGGCAACAGTTTTTTTTAAAGTATTGACTCGCAAATCAATTTTGGGAGATTGATTAAACCAAGCAAGTAGCTGACCTACTTCCTCAATTGATAATTGCTCTAACCAAGTTTCCACAATCCAATCAGGAAAACTGTGTTGTACTCCTAATCTTGATACGGGGTCATCTGGTAATTGCAAAGGGTCCCCAGATTCAGCTTGACGAATGTATCCTCGCAACAAGCCGTTAACCACACCACCGAGTTTAGAGATCCCATTCGCCTTGGCTAACTCTACACTAGTATTAACTGCTGCTGCATTAGGAGTGCGGTCTAAATAACGCAACTGATATAAACCAAGATGCAAAATAATTCTTAAGTCTGGTGGTTGTTGCGCTGCTTTTTTTTTACCCAGTAAATCTATTAAAGAATCCAGAGTACGTTGCCGACGAACAACGCCATAAACCAGTTCACAAGCAAAACTACGGTCTGCTTGGCTAATTTCCAGCGATTTATCCACAGTCTTAATCACGCGATTTAAGGCAATGTCAGTATAAGCTTTCTTTTGATACACACTTTTTAGTGCCATGAAAGCCAACTGACGGGAACTGGGAATAGATGCCATGCTGAAGATTAAGAAAAAATTGCCCTATTCATTGTACATTTATAAATCCATCGTTTAGGGCACAAGTTCTATTTCTGTTTCTCTTGCTGATTAATCTCATCGTGAGACAAGTTAAGACACTTTCTCTTGGTGCTAACGATATTTTGCTGTTAAAACCCAGCATAGAGTGGGCGACATAACCGCTGTAAAGATAGTAATGATACTAAGTAGCCATAATAGATCGCTGTTAGAAAATTCCATGAATTGTCACCTCTGAAGTTAAACTGTGAAAAGTGCGTTCCTTCGAGAGATTTTCTCTACTTCCGTCTGTCTAAAATTTGATTAGATAGATGAACGATGCCTCGATTGTTTACATCTTTATTATCTCTTTTTGGATTCTGGCTTGCCTAGTAGAGTTATCACTAAGTCTTGGTGATCTATTACCAATTATTGATTAAGGCTATTTAACATAGGGCAAAAATTTATCAAACTTTTATTTTAATTCTATCAAGGGAAAGAGGCGTTACATAAGTTTCCAAGTTTACAATTAATCGATAATCATCCTGAAATAATCAATTTAAATGTTAACTTCTAAACAATATTAATTAATCAAAGAATGAATAATTGTATATGTTGCCATGATCGCTTACTGAGACATTTAAATCGCCATCGAGTTTTTTGGTTCTGCCCTACTTGTCACCAAGAAATGCCCAATATAGACGTGTCAATGCTTGTTTATTATCTTAAGGAGTCAGTGTTAACACTTCAAAAACCTTCATTGGCTAATAGTATTAAGTAGTCGATTTTCAATAAATTAATATCTGGTTCAGAAGATATTGATCATATATTTTTAAGTTCAATCTATGCTTACTTTAAGAGGCTTGATAATAGTAAATATATTGTTTATTTAGAAACTACTTATTTAGAGGGGGGAATGAACGATTACGTTGTGGCTCAGCGGCACAATCCCATTATTCAGCGGTTTCACGATCTCGCTCCGCGAGGTGATAGAGCCAATCGCTTGCGTCAAAGAGGAAAACACTCGATGGCTATTTTAGGCGCACTTATGTGAAAGCTTCTCCATATCGTCTATGTTGTCCTGAAAACTAGCAAGTCTTTCGATTCTAGTTACTGTCAAATTATTTGACTTTTAAGACGGTATCTGTACTTAGCAGAATTAACCATATTGTATTATTGATATATTCTACTTTCTTATTTAAGCAGATTTCGAATTTCTTCAACAATCTATTCAGCAATCCCTAAAGATAGTGGATAATTTCCTCGATTCTGGGTATAAATATCAAGCGGGTGGAAGTCTTCCGGCTGATGCACCAACTTATGTTGATCGCCAGGCGGATTTAGAACTCTATGAATCTTTATTAGCAGGGGAGTACTGCTACATTTTAAATTCGCGACAGATGGGTAAATCTAGCTTGCGAATTAGAACGATGAATAAATTACAAGCACGAGGAATAAATTGTACTGAGATTGAACTGAGTGGAATTGGCAGTCGGGAAATTACTGCACGGCAATGGTATGGAGGTATTATTCAAGAGCTAATTAGTGGTTTTGAGTTAAAAGTTAATCGTCGAACTTGGTTGAGAGAAAGAGAAGATTTATCACCAGTACAGAGTTTGAGTGAATTTATTGAAACTGTACTATTACAACAGAGCGATCGCCAAATTGTAATTTTTATCGATGAAATTGATAGCGTACTTAGTTTAAACTTTTCTACTGATGAATTTTTTGCCTTAATTCGCAATTGTTATGATAAGCGGGCTACTAATTCAGAGTATAAAAGATTAACTTTCATTTTGCTTGGTGTAGCTACTCCTGCAGATTTAATTCAAGATGAAAATGCGACTCCTTTCAACATCGGCAAAGCGATCGAGCTGCAAGGTTTTCAACTTCCTGAAAGTATCCCTTTAGCTAAGGGATTTGAGGGAAAAGTCACAAATCCTCAAAGTATCTTAAAAGAAATACTGTATTGGACAGGAGGACAGCCTTTCCTGACTCAGAAAATATGTCTGTTGGTATCTCAGCAGTTAAATGTTAAAAGTAGCGCTCGCCATGAGCGACCTCAGAGCGACAAAAAATTAATTAGAGAGTTGGTTCAATCTCGCATCATTAACAATTGGGAAGCTCAGGATGAACCAGAACATCTAAGAACAGTACGCGATCGCATCTTAAGAAATTCTGGCTCTACCGTTAAATTGCTCAAGTTATATCAAAAAATTCTGCCAAGAAAAAAAATAAAAGTTCAAAACCGTCAGGAAGATTTAGAATTGCGCTTATCTGGCTTGGTAACTCAAAAACGAGGTTATTTAGTAGTCAAAAATCCTATTTATCAAGCTGTTTTTAATTTTCCTTGGGTCAGACAACAGCTTAATCAACTCGAACCTAATATTTCGGTACTTCCTATTTGGAGCATACTTTTGCTCAGTCTTGTAGTTACCAGTATAGTTACCGGAATGCGAGTACTAGGCTGGTTGCAACCATGGGAACTTCAGTCTTTTGATTGGTTGATGCGGCTCCGACCCCAGGAAGGATTAGATGACAGATTATTATTAGTTACAATTACTGAAGAAGATGTTCGTTCTCAACCTCTAGCTGAAAGAGGTGCTGCGTCTTTATCCAATCGCGCTTTAGACAAACTACTAGCTAAGCTAGAACAGGGTCATCCAAGAGCCATTGGCTTAGATCTCTATCGTGAAGCCCCCCTAGGGAAAGAATATCTTAATTTAGCAACTCGAATGCAAAAGAGCGATCGCTTTTACGCTATCTGCCAATATGGGGAAGCACGAGTAAATCCCCCACCAAAAGTTCCTCCTCATCGTCAAGGATTTAATAATGTCGTTATAGATGCAGACGGTATTATTCGCCGTTATTTGCTTGCCGTTAATTCTGCCTTTCCTTGTAAAAATAATTTTTCATTTAGCTGGCAATTAGCTAATCGTTATTTAGCTGAAGAAGGAATTGATGCTGAAATTAGTCTTAACAAATATCTTCAACTGGATGACATTATTTTTAAAACCTTAGAAAGCAATACAGGAGGCTATCATAATATTGATGCTAGTGGACATCAAATATTACTTAACTATCGCAGTACCGATCGCATCGCACACAAAATTACTCTGCAAGAAGTATTGAGCTCTCGCTTTAATCCAGAATTAGTTAAAGATCGTGTTGTTATCATTGGTACTACTGCTGCTGATTTTAACGATGATCGCTGGCGTACACCTCTTAGTATGAGAAACTGGTCAGTAAACACTATAAGCGGTGTAGAGATTCAAGCCCATATGGTCAGTCAAATTCTCAGTGCTGTTTTGGATAATCGACCTTTAATATGGTGGTTGTCAAAGCCTCAGGAAGTTGTCTGGATTTGTTTTTGGTCTTCAGCAGGAGGTTTATTAGTTTGGCGTTTTTCTTCACCTATATCTGCAATCTTAGTAGTAGGAATTACTGCTAGTTTCGTATATATAAGTTGTTGGATATTACTCATACTGAATGGAGGCTGGCTACCTCTAGTTCCCTCTATACTCGTACTTGTATTCACTGCAAGCAGCATTGCTATCTACAGTCATCGATTACTGTTAAAGACAAAGTATTGATTGAAGTTTTCCCCAAAGGAATATCAAAATAAAAATTATTTTGGGTTTGATTTACTTGAATTTGGTGATCGCTTAAAAATTTTTAACTATCAAAACATTGAATCTTCCCTAATTATTCCCGATTGATTTCTAGCTTGGAATAATAAAGCTTGAAGTATGCATATTTTTATCTTTTCACCCATAGTTAAAAATAAAACTGAGAAGATTTAGAAATTTTCTCAAGTTTAAAACTATCAATTGAGCTTTTAGGGTGTAAGAAAATGTGGAAAAAATTGAGAAAAACACTTGAATTTCAACCCAAAAGCATTTTGGCTATAATTATAGGCTTTTCTAGCCTAATCTATAGTCCAGGACTATTATTAGCCCAGTCAAACGATCAAACCAATAGTCATGCTCAAGAGGTCAAAATTAGCTTCAATCCTCCAGCACAGCTAGAACCTCCTAATAGGGGAACCCCTAAATCAAATAAAGGGACTGGAAGTCGAGGTGACTGTCTTTATAATTCTTATTTACCACAACTCCAATCTCTGGCAGGAAAAAACTATTTAAAATTTACTACCAGCGATCGCCCTACGATCTGGGTATATTTACCTTATACCAAAAACGAAGCACCTTATGGAGAATTTTCTTTACAGGATGGAGATAAAGAGCTTTATCGCACTCGTTTTCAACTTAAAACCAAACCAGGAATTATGGGTATTAAATTACCTTCTACTGTTGAATCTTTAAAAGTAGGTAAATCATATCGTTGGTATGTTGATATTAACTGTTCTAATTCATTGTCTAAAGATGATTTCTCAACTCCCGCTTCTTTGACAGGAATGATAGAACGAGTTGCTTATTCCCAGGATTTTAGGCGCGAAATCCAAAAAACTGCATCCAAACCTCTCAATCAAATCGCTACTTATGCCAAACATGGTATTTGGTACGATGCGTTAACAGAGTTAGCTCAGTTGCGTTTGGAGCAACCCGATAATTCTATTCTTAAACAAATTTGGAATCAACTTTTAAGCGATCAACATGTGAACTTAGAAGAAATATCCTCTGCTGCATTTTTAGGAAATGTTGAGGTAATTGAACCATAGTAAAGCAGGCAAAGGAATTTGGAGTTATACTCATTTCAAAATTGACAGACTAGTACTGAATTGATAATCGCCATTTTAGCTATATCTCTAACGCTGTGAAAAATACTGGTGGTATAAGTTGCAGCGAGGTTCCACCTGATTTCCCAATAGTTTGACTAAACCCATACTTTGTAATTGATAGGCAGATATTGGTTCTAATTGTACTGGATTATTAGAAGTCACTACTTGTTGAAAAGCTATTGCTAGTTCTGGATGTTGTTGTAAATTTAACCAGTGTTCTCGTAGATGATTGCTATAAATACCGGAATCTGTAGCAGCTTTATCCAGCAAATCTTTGATAGGTACGTTGGGGTTATTTGTTAGATGAGAAAAAGCTTGTTGTAGCAAATAAGGATGCCCTCCTACCATCGACATTAAGGAGGCAAGATCCTGCTCTGTAATCTGAGATGTGTTTATGTTTAGTTTATGTATTTTAGCTAGCTCTTGAACTTGCTTAAAGTTAAATTCTGGTAATTCAATGGGCAATCCCACATTAAAGGGAGATTGATTGATATTTAATCTGATATATACATCCGTTGAATGCGCGATCGCTAACCGCAATTTTTGCCACAGTTTTCTAGTTCTAGCCTTCTCATACCAGGAACGTAATAAACCAAAAAAGTCTTCATATATTTCTGGATGAGGAAAAAGTAAATCTACATCGTCTAAACATAAAACAAGAGGACTCTTTACTTCAGACAATAAATACTCTTCAAAATAAGTAGTGCAGCTAACTTTTGCGCCCATTCCTTCTTCATCCCAATACTCATCTAGCTGATTGGTCAATTTTAATTCTCTTGTAACATTCAGGCAAAACCAGCGTAAGAATTTGTTGAGATTGGTAAAGTGTGTACTTCTATCTGCCAATTCAAAACTTAAATTAACGGTATGGTATCCTTCTTGAGATATTGGAGACAAAATTCTAGTAATAAGAGATGTTTTACCCATTAAGTTAGGAGCTTTAATCCGAACTAAGGAACCAGGCTGTAGTAAGGTTTCATAAAAGATTGATTCTATAGGAGGACGCTCGATATATACTTTAGTAGTGAAATCTATAAGTTCGCTGTGGTGACTCTCGAACACAGACGATTGCGCTTTGCGCACCAGCAAAGCTGATCGTTCTAAATTAGCAACCTTACCAGCTTTTTTTTCTACAGTTGACAAACTTTTCTCTAGGTTTAATTCACTTTCCCAACGTCTTTTGAGGGTTTCTTTAAAATTACTTTTTTTAACTTTTTCCCCTAAAGCTTCTGACAAATTTTTCCATAGTTTCGGCGCGACATCCTGACTAATGTAACTAGTAGCATATTGATTTTTGGCAGCGATCGTATCGTAGTCTTCTCGCTCCCAAGCTCCTTTAAATACTATTATTTCTACATCAGTAAGGTAACGATGCTGTTTTTGATATATTGCTTGATTGGCAGTGTTGAGAGCTTCATCTAGATTGAATTTCATCGCCCAACCTGTTGATACTTAGAGTCTAGAGTTACCTATTTTACCTGAATTTAGATAAGAAAAATTTATTTTAAGCTCGCCAGTAAATAATAAATTAGCTATTAATAATTTTTTATTCCTCAATAAAACTCAACTATTATTACTTTACAACAAGCATAATAAAACCAATAAAAGTTGTTTTTCTCTTGATTTGGTGTTCATAACCGCTTCATTCAGAAGCGGTTTTTCTATTATTAGTTCCCTAGTATTGGAGCATCAAACTAGTAATGATTACCTGGACAAATATAAAAAATATCTTTATGTAAATAAATCTAAAAATTACTGAATTTAAAAATAAAAACTATTTGAAATAGTCCTGAATTCAACTCAACAATTCAATAAAAGAATCAAACATAATGATTACAGAAAGCAACAAAAAGCTTTCGAAATCAAAAAAATTCATCTTAAATAGGGAGAAAATTATGTCAAATATTAATAAACTTAATCAACAAGGAAATGAAAAAATCATGTTGAAAAATAACAATGAATTTTTTGAAGATCTTTCAGATCGACAATCTGAAATACTAGCTGGAGGAATAACATCTTATACAATCTTAGAACGTACCTTTCGTAATACGAGTTCTTGCGTAGATGAAGCATTTCTGTCAATGCAGCAAGCAAGACTTAATCCCCAAGTTAGTAATAACTCTGGATCTATTGTTTTTGCAAGACCTGACAATAACAATCTAGTTATCGCATTATGTTCTGATTCACTTGATGTTGTCGCAATATATTCAGCAGGGAGTGATAGTCTAAGTACACACCAGACTCGTGCGCAGGACGTTGCCCGATTTTATGCATAAGAACAATACCCTACCATGAGGGGCAAAGTAGCTGGACTTACTGTTGCGCATAGCAATTAGTCTAATTATTTGGCGTCGTTTCAGCCTCTGGTTCTCAAGGAACAATCAATGAATTGAAAGTATTCCTTGTAAGGAATGTAATCCAGAGGTAGTCCTGAATCCGTTTTAGACTCAGGGTTTCGACTCTAGTTTCCCTTGGTAACATGACTACTGGTTTTAGACCTTCATGGTAACTAAAATTATTCACACTACACAGGCTTCCCAGAGATAGGAAGCCTGCAACTTCTCTACATAGGGTCGTGCTTAGTAATTACACAACAAGGTTTGGAAAATGAATTTTTCTATCACTGAAGTAAATACCGATAATTTCACAAATGAAGTAATTGACAAGTCTACTGATAAACCTGTCTTAGTTTTTTTTCATGCGACTTGGTGTCATTTCTGTCAGGACTTATCTCCCAGATTAGAAAAACTTTCTTCTGATTATGACTTGATTTTAGCCAAAGTTGACGTAGATCAAAACCCAGAATTAGTTCAAAAATATGGAGTTCAGACTTTTCCTGATGTTCAGCTCATCAACAATGGCGAGGTAACTGATGGTTTTTTAGGCGCATTGTCAGACCCCCTGATAATGGACTTTTTCTTCCGAAATCAACTTCAGCCGCATGATCTCTTATTGGGTGGAGATGGTCATGAGATAATGTTTGGCGGTCCTGGAAACGACAAACTGGATGGTGGCCCTGGTAATGACAAATTATTTGGTCGCAAGGGAAATGACCAACTCTACGGAAATTCTGGTAAAGATAGTCTTCTCGGAGGGTCTGGCGATGACTATCTGTGGGGAGGAAATGGAAATGATCTCCTCGCAGGAGGGTCTGGCGATGACTATCTGTGGGGAGGAAATGGAAATGATCTTCTCGCAGGGGGGGGCGGCGACGACAACCTGTGGGGAGGAAATGGAAATGATTTCCTCAGAGGGGGGGCTGGTAACGACAACCTGTGGGGAGGAAATGGAAATGATTTCCTCAGAGGGGGACCTGGTAATGAACTAATGGCTGGTGATTCTGGCAATGATACTCTTATTGGGGGAACAGGCAGTGATATTTTAGTTGGTGTTGACACCTCCAAAAATGCTGGGAAAGGTGAGATTGATATCCTTACCGGTAGTGCTGGCAGAAATACATTCGTCTTGGGGACTAGCAATCAGGTCTTTTATGATGATGGCGAACTTTCCAGTATAGGCACTAAGGACTACGCTAAAATTACTGACTTTAAGATCGATAAGGATATTATCTTGCTTGCTCAAGGCTTTAACTATCGTCTGGGTTCATCTCCAATTGCTAATTTAACAGGTACAGGGATTTTTGTTGATAACCAGTCTGGTGTAGATGAACTCATTGGTGTTGTGCGAGATATAGAGCTTCAGTCTCTGGATCTGAATAATTCCAGCCAATTTATCTTTGTTTAAAGAATAGCGTTCTTCTATTGAAAATTTCATTGATGAGTTAAAAATTTTCATCGCTGCTTCAATAGCAATTTTATGGTCAAAGAATCTTAGGAAAATCGTAAAATTCTTTGACCTAAATTGACCTGAATTTATCTAAATTAAGTGAGCTTAATTGAATTTTTTTGAGTCCCGAATTTTACTCAACTATTTAATTTATCTATCAAACACAATGAAAAGAGAAAGCACAAAACAAGCTTTCTTAAACAAGAAATTACATTCTATTAAGGAGAAAAATATGAAAGATAACAAGTTAGAAAAACTTCATAAGTCAGGGGAAAGGGAGCTCTCCTGCTTTTCTTTCCTCTCCTTTACTATCAATATCCAATATCAACATGAAATACTCAATTGTCCTACAACATAGTGAAGAAGACTGTGGTGCTGCTTGTATTGCCACGATCGCCAAACACTATGGACGCACCTTTGCCATTAGCCGTGTTCGTGAAGCAGTAGGCACAGGCGCGCGAGGCACGACCTTGTTAGGTATGAGTCGCGGTGCAGAAGCCTTTGGGTTCAATGCCCGTCAAGTTAAAGCTACTAGTCAAATTATCGATCGCCTGCACGAAGCTCCATTGCCAGCCATCATTCACTGGAAAGGCTACCACTGGGTCGTTTTATACGGCAAAAAAGGAAAAAATCATGTCATTGCTGACCCTGGCGTAGGTATTCGCTACCTGAATCGCAGAGAGTTGGTCGCAGGTTGGGGTAACGGTGTAATGCTGTTACTAACGCCAGATGACAGCCGTTTTTACGAGCAGGAAAATGACAAAGTAGGTGGTTTTGGTCGCTATCTCAAACGAGTTTGGCCTTACCGTCATATTTTGTTTTTAGCTATTGTCATCAATTTTGTCGTGGGGCTACTTTCTTTAGCTTCTCCCTTAATGATGCAACTACTTACTGATGATGTTTTGGTTAGAGGTGATACCCAACTGTTAACTACAGTCGCCATCGGGGTTATCTTTATGAATCTGTTTAGAAGTGTTGTCGGCTTAGTGCAATCCCATTTAGTCGGTCATTTTGGTCAAAAACTACAACTAGGACTAATCTTTGACTATGGACGTAGGCTAATGCACTTGCCCTTAGCTTATTTTGAGGGTCGTCGCAGTGGAGAAGTAGTTAGTAGAATTGCTGATGTCAACGCTATCAATGTTTTAATTTCCCAAATAGTTTTGGGCTTACCCAGTCAATTTTTTATTGCAATTATCTCACTGTGCTTAATGATTGCCTATAGCTGGGAACTTACGGTAGCTTCAATTGTGGCTTTTGTAGTCATTACTCTAATTAATTTTCTGTTTCTGCCAGCTTTAAGGCGAAAAACCCGTAATCTAATTGTTTTAGGTACAGAAAACCAGGGTTTTTTAGTTGAAACTTTTCGTGGGGTGCAGATACTTAAAACAACTCAAGCTACTTCTCAAGCTTGGCAAGAATATCAAGCTAACTATGGTCGTCTGGCTAATCTTGGTTGGAGCAAAATGAAGCTCGGACTCTATAGCGGGACGACTACAGGTATTTTATCTACCTTTATTTCGATTGGCGTAATGTGGTTGGGTAGCTATCTAGTCATTGGAGGCAAATTAAGTATCGGTCAGTTAATGGCCTATAACGGGATGAGCGGCAATTTTCTCGGTTTTTTAGGAGCAGTAATTGGCTTAGTTGATGAGTTTATTACTGCCCAGGTAGTTATCCAACGCCTAACTGAAGTTATCGATGCGACTCCAGAGGATGAAAATGATTTCCAAAAACCTTGGGCAGAAATTCCTGGAGATGCCGATATTATTTGTAAACAGCTTAATTTTCACCATGCTGGCAGAGTCGATCTCTTAGAAGATTTTTCAGTCAAAATTCCTGGTGGTCGAATTATCGCCTTGATTGGCGAATCTGGCTGTGGAAAAAGCACTCTGGCAAAACTAATTGCTGGTTTGTATTCCTCTCAATCGGGCAATATTCGTTACGACTTATACAATCAGCAAGATATATCCCTAGAATGTCTGCGTCAACAAGTGGTATTAGTTCCTCAAGAAGCCCATTTTTGGAGTCGCTCAATTATTGAAAATTTCCGCTTTAGTTATCCTAATGTCAGCTTTGAACAAATCGTCAAAGCTTGCCAAATAGCTGGTGCTGATGAATTTATTAGCGAACTTCCCGATAAATATCAAACAGTTTTGGGAGAATTTGGGGCGAATCTTTCAGGGGGGCAGAAACAAAGATTAGCGATCGCCAGAGCTATAGTTAGCGATCCTCCAGTACTAATTTTAGATGAATCTACAGGCGCACTCGATCCAGTAAGTGAAGCTAGAGTTTTGGAGCAATTACTCGCTCATCGCCAAGGCAAAACCACAATTATGATCTCTCATCGTCCTAAGGTAATTCGCCGTGCTGATTGGATTGTAATGTTAGAGGGGGGAAAATTAAAAATCCAAGGCACAGCTCAAGATTTAGCCGCTCAAGCTGGAGATCACCTAGACTTCCTTGATGATTTTGTTCCTTCTGCCAAAAATTTAGCTTTATTATCTTTAGGCGATCGCATTTCTAGTAATGGTCATTCACCTCATTAAATATTAGTGCCAACTAAATTACCCATTTAAGAGAGATAAAAGGCAAGTTCGAAAAATCAATCATAACTCCGAATTCCGAACTCCGAACTCCGAACTCAAGTTGAAAATTATTATGACTAATTCACAAACAAATTATATTCTTCCTCCCATTAGAGATAATGAATTTTTGCCTTCTATACATAACTGGATTAGATTTGGTGGCATCTTTATCGCTGCGACATTAGGATTAGCTATTCCCCTAGCCTCAAAAGCAAAGTATAAAGAAACAGTCAAAGCTCAAGCCAGCTTGCGTCCTGCGGGAGAATTAGCGCTCGTTCAGGCTGCTACTGAAGGACAAATTCTTAATATTGCTGTCAAAGAGAATCAAGCAGTTAAACAGGGAGATCTGATCGCAACTATCGATGATTCCCGCTTACAAACGCAAAAAAATCAACTAGAAACTAATATCGAGCAGGCAGAACAACAATTAATTCAAATTGAGGCTCAGATAAGTACCCTAGAACGCCAAATAGAATCAGAAACCGATCGCATTAACCGTGCTATTATCTCTGCGGAAGCGGAATTAGAACGTCGCCGTCGAGAATATAGCGACAAACAACTTACTACTGACGCAGAAGTACAAGAAGCTGAGGCTAATGTGAGAGCTGCTCAAAAGGATTTACAACGAGCTAAGGTAGAAATACAATCCTCTCAAGCTAATTTAAAATCTGTTGAAGCTGCTTATTTAGCAGCTCATTCCAAACACAAACGCTATCAACGTGTTGCTGCTCAAGGAGCTTTATCCCTCGATCACTTGGAAGAGGCCAAATTAGCTGTTGATCAGCAACAGCAAGCCGTTGTCTCAGAGCAAGCCGCCGTGGCTATGCAAAGAGAAACAGTTGCTCAACTACAGGAAGCAGTAGTTGCTGCTAGGGCCAGATTAGAACGGGCGAAAACTTATCTCAATCCCAGCCAGGCTGAAATTGCGATCGCCGAAGCTAAGATCGCTCAAGAACGAGCTAGTGGTCGTTCAACTTTGGCTACTTTGGTCAAAGAACAACAAGCTCTGCAACAGCAGCAGTTAGAAATCGACAAACAGCTTAAAGGCGATCGCCACGAACTACGACAGGTGAAAATTAACCTCAATCAAACTAAGATTACCGCTCCAGTAGAGGGAAATATTGCGGGACTTGCTTTACGTAATTCTAGCCAAACAGTTAGACCTGGAGAACAAGTAGCGCAAATCGTGCCGAGCAATGCAGCTTTAGAAGTTAAAACCAAAGTTTCACCTAAGGATATTGGTAAGTTAGAGGTCGGTCAAGATGTGCAAATAAAAGTATCAGCTTGCCCCTATCCCGATTACGGCACTCTTGAAGGTCAAGTAAAAGCCATCTCTTCCGATAGCATTCCCCCTAAGGCTCAAGGCAATTCTACTAACAACCCTCTTCAGCAACAAGGGAATAATCTAGGTGCTTTTTATGAAGTAACTATTGAGCCTGAAAGTTTAACCTTGGGGAAAGGTAACAATTTATGTTCTATTCAATTAGGTATGGAGGGTAAGGCAGATATTATTGCTAGAGAAGAAACCGCCTTACAATTTTTATTAAGGAAATCAAGACTGATGGTGGATTTATAGCCAGCGAAAAATAATTGATTTCTCTACTTCTTCCCGATTTGTTCTTAAGTTGAAATAAAAATATTTTCTTGAGGTAAAACTGATGAATTCCTCAACAATCAACCAGAATCTTGCCGAAACTTCCAATTCAGTAGCTATTTTACCTGGCGCGCCTTGGCTGATTGCCCACAAGTCAATGTTGAAAGTAAATCAACCCTACAAAATTACTTTTAACCATCAAGACTATGTTATCTGGAAAAACAATGATGGGGAGGTATTTGCCCTCAATAATATTTGTCCTCATATGCAAGCACCTTTATCTGATGGTTGGATTTGTACTGAGAGAAATACGATCGCTTGCCCTTTTCACGCTTTAGAATTCAACGGCGAGGGTAAATTATATCAAGAAGACAAACTACAAGGTAAACCGATTACTCAACCTTTAGACTTGATTGTGGAAGATGATTTAATTTGGATTTATGGTAATCATCAACCTCGAATACCTGTGCCTAATTTAATCCCTAGAATTACTGAAGGATATCAGTTTTTAGGCATAGCAGGAGAACAAAGTATTCCAGCTCTCTTCTTAAAGTGTCTCAAAATTAATTATGATTTCAATCATGCGATCGCAACCCACCGCGAACCATTGAAGCTCGATCAGATCCAAGTATATAACTATCAAGAAAATGGTTTTTACCTCACATTAGAACAAGAAGTAATGCGAGTAAATAATAGCTGGCAAGAAATTATAAAAAATCCAGTATTATTCACTGCTCCCAAAACCCTACACAATCATTTTGAATATTCTTTTCCTTCTACAAGTAGTCTCATAACCCAGACTGATTTTGGAGAAGTAGCTCAGTTTTTTATTCTTTATCCTGAAACCGATCAATCCACTAAGACTTTTGTTTTACTTTACATCAAACCTAAAAATAAATTCAGTCATTTTTTGTTTTTACTATTAAAAAGCTATTGGTTAAAGTCTTTTGATTTAATAATCGAACAGGATGCTCATGCCTTAGAAACTCTTTATTCAGAGCAAAAGCCTAAAATTCGTCTACCCAGGGAAGAGATTATGTTTTATGCCGAAAAACTATATCGTAAATGGAATTCAATTAAATAATTATTAGTAAAGACTTTCAATAATAAACATTTAATATATACTACGATGAAACTCCATCATCACCCAAAACGATTCCAGTTGAAATTGGTCAGTATAGGTGACGCGATCGCGCTATTAACTCCTTTAGTCTTGCTGGTTGGATATTGCGATCACCTTAACGCTCAGATTACTCCCGATCGCAGTTTGGGTAATGAAGCCTCAGTGGTGACACCTAATGTAGAAATTAAAGGACTTCCCGCAGATCGCATTGATGGTGGCGCTATCAGAGATAGTAATCTGTTTCACAGTTTTCAAGATTTTAATATCGGAGATTTACAACGAGTATATTTTGCTAATCCAGCAGGAATTAATAATATTTTTAGTCGAGTAACGGGCAGTAATCTTTCAGAGATTTTGGGAACTTTAGGGGTAAATGGTAATGCCAATCTCTTTTTCATTAATCCTAATGGCATTATTTTTGGTGAGAATGCCAGTTTAGATGTTGGGGGTTCTTTTTTGGGTAGTACCGCTAATAGTATTGTTTTCCCTGAAGGGGAGTTTAGTGCTAGCAATGTTCAAGAGCCACCTTTACTAACAATTAATATACCCATTGGTTTAAACCTTCCCGATAACCCTGGAGAGATACAACTTAAAAATTCAAATCTGAGAGTAGATCCCTCTCAGAATATAGTTTTACTAGGTGGCAAGATCGATTCAGATGGAGCAGCTTTAGTTGCTCAAGGAGGAAGAGTTGACTTGGGGGGATTGTCACAAAATGGAGAAATTAAGTTTGATAATGATGGTAGCTTAAGTTTTCCCAATAATATTCCGCGATCTAATATATTTTTAAGAAATCAAACTGTTATTCGTGTCGATGGAGAGCAGGGCGGAAACATTACCCTCACAGGAAAAAATATCAACATAACTGAAAATACCATCTTACAAGGTGGGACATCACCTGAGACTGGTTTAGCTAATTCTCAATCGGGAGATATTATTTTTAACGCCACTAAAGCAGTTGAAATAAACTCAAGCTTGATCTTCAATGCTGTAAATGCTGGTGATGCAGGCAATATAATTATTTTGGCCGACTCTTTGTCATTGGCAAATAGTACTAATATGCTCAACAGTACTTTTGGAGAAGGAAATGCAGGTAGTGTATTTATTGAAGTTGATGACTTTGTTTCCCTCGCCGATCCTGGAACTTTTATTGATACTGGCGTAAGGGCTACTGGTATAGGTCAAGGAGGTAATATCAATATCCGTGCTGCCTCTCTCTCCATTAGCAACAGAGCTCAGTTAGTTAGTGCAATTTTTAACGACAATATAGATATGGTAGCCGGACAAGGAAATGCGGGCGATATCAATATTGATGTATCTGGTGCGGTAACAATAAAAGACGCCCCTAGCGGTCTCTTCAGTTTAGTATCAACAGGGGCGATCGGGAATGGAGGAAATATTAACATTTCTGCTAGTTCTTTATCTATGAGTGATGGTTCTAACATATTTGCCAATAGTAATGGAGGAGGAAATGGGGGTTTGATTCAAATAGATGCTACTGATTTTGTAAGGATTTTGGGTACGAGTAATATTAGAGGAGACTCCAGTGAAATATCAGCACGTACTAACTCTGCCCATAGAGGAGGAGACATCACAATTAATACCAATATCTTTAGTCTATCAAACGGTGGAGTCATAAATACTCAAACTGTGAATGATGGTGATAGTGGCAATATCACCATAAATGTACAACAAGCGGAAGTTCTCAATGGGGGACAAATTCTTTCTAATAGTTCTGGAAGAGGAAATGCGGGAAAGATTGCGCTTGACGCTACTGATTTTGTAATAATAGCTGGGGTTGATACCACCTTGAACGACCGAGTTGCCAAATTTGGCACAAGCCGAGGAATTATCAATACTCTAGAAAATGGAGCTAGCGGTTTTTTTGTTCGCGCTGAAGATTCTGGAAGTAGCGGAGATCTTGAAATTACCTCTCCCGCAATTCAGTTGGAAGATGGTGGCAGAATATTTGCTGATTCAGCATTTGGCAATGGTGGGAATATTACCATAGATACGGAAAAAATAGTGCTTCTAAGACTTGGTAGTGCCATCTCTACTACCGCTGGCACTGCCGAATCGGGCGGTGATGGAGGCGATATCAACATTGATGCCGATCTAGTTGTGGCTTTTCCTCAGGAAAATAGTGATATTACTGCTAATGCTTTTTCAGGGAAAGGGGGTAATATCAACATCGATACTCAAAATATCTTTGGATTTGAGTTGCAAGAAAATTCTAACTTAAGCGACATTACTGCTAGCTCTCAATTTGGTTTAGATGGAACTGTTAATATTAATACTTCAGGGATTGAACCTGCTCAAGAATTGGGAAAATTGCCCATAGAAATTGTTGATGTTAGTGAATTAATTAACCAAAATCTTTGTTCTGCTGAGCAAAAAGGCGCATTTATCCTTACTGGAAAAGGTGGCTTATCTCCTTCTCCAAAAGATACTCTCAATACTGATTCTGGTTGGGAAGATTGGCGCATATTAGAAAATAGTGAATTTAATCATCAACAATCATCTCAAACTCAGTCTACTGAAGACAGTGTAAGGCGATCGCTTTTGGCAGAAAATAACCATGACTCGCATCAAATCGTTGAAGCTCAGAGCTGGTTTATTGCACCCAATGGTAATATTATTCTCTCTGCTCAACCAGTTAAGTCAGTCTCCCGAAGTTCTTCCTTTATGTCACCTGATTGTCGGTCATTAGACCAATTGCAACCATGAAACGTCTTGGTAGATTGATAGCTATTGCCATCTTGAGCTTAATTCTAAGTCTTAGTCTTAATGGATGGTTTTCCGTCAACGCCAGGCAACCAATTAACCAGAACAACTCCGAACTCCAAACTCCGAACTCCAAACTCCGAACTCCGAACTCCAAACTCCGAACTCCGAACTCCAAACTCCGAACTCCGAACTCCGAACTCCAAACTCCGAACTCATTAGTCCAAGCTGGCAAGCAATACTACCATGCAGGAAAATTCGCGGACGCTGCCAAAGCTTTACAACAGGCAACGCAAATATATGTAGCTAATCAAGATGTAATCAAGCAAGCACAAACTCTTAGTTTTCTATCATTAGCTTATCAAGAACTAGGACAGCTACAGCAAGCCGAAAAGGCGATCAACTCCAGTTTGTCTTTACTGGAAAATTTAACCTCAGGGGAGCCGCATAATCAAGTTCATGCCCAAGTTTTAAATCGTCAGGGACGTTTACTGTTGGCAAGGGGAAAAACGGAGCAAGCTTTAGCAACTTTTCAAACAACTGAATTATTGTATAAACAAGCCGAAGATAAGATAGGTATAATTGGTAGCCAGATTAATCAAGCTCAAGCCCTGCAAAATTTAGGATTTTATCGTCGATCGCAAAAACTATTTACAGAGATCGAAAATCAGCTAGAGACAGAAGCAGATTCTCTACTTAAGGTAAAAAGTTGGCATAACTTGGGTAATATCCGACGACAAGGAAGAGATTTAGAAAGTTCTCAGGAAATTTTAGAGCGCAGCTTAACTTTATTAGAAACATTAGTTACTACGCAACCATCGTTATTGAATGAATCTGTCCTAAATAAAAGTCAAATCCTCTTGAGTTTAGCTAATACCGAAAGGGCGTTGGCTCAAAGAGAAGAAGGTCGTAAAAATCAACAATTGGCAAACTCTTTTAATCAAGCAGCTCTAACCCATTATCAACAAGCGGCAGCAAATACTGATTTTCCTCTCATTCAAATTCAATCAAAATTAAATCAGTTGAGTCTTGAATTAGACAATAATCTAAATCAATCCACTCAATCTTTATTATCAGAAATCAATTCTCTTCTCCCTCAATTGCCCGTAAGTCGTCCATCTATTTATGCCAGTATTAACTTAGCTCAGAGTTTGATGAAGCTGGAGCAAAAACAAGAAATTAAAATTGCTAAGATTGCTCCAATATTAATTAATACAGTCGATCAAGCTCAAAAAATACAAGATTCCCAAGCAGAATCCTATGCTCTGGGAACTTTAGGCGAATTTTACGAGCAGAAAGCAGATTGGTTGCAGGCTAAAAAGTTTACCCTCTCCGCTTTATTAATTGCTCAAACTATCAATACACCAGAGCTTGCCTACAGGTGGCAATGGCAAATGGGACGTATTATTCAGAATCGCACACCACAAATACCTAATAATCAAGATACTAATACAGAAGCACTTAACTATTACACCCAAGCCTTTAACACTCTCAATCAGTTACGCAGCGATTTAGTTATCCTCAATCCAGAAGTTCAATTTTCTTTTCGTGAAAGTGTAGAACCAGTTTATCGGCAGTTAGTTGATTTACTTTTACGTTCTCCTCAACCAAGTAAAAGGAATTTAATTCAAGCTCGTAATGTAATTGAAGCACTCCAACTCGCTGAAATAGATAATTTTTTCCGCGATGCTTGTGCTAAACCAAAAAAAGTAGATATTGATAATTTAGATGCTTCCGCAGCAGTTATCTATCCCATCATCTTAGAGAATCGTTTGGAGATTATTCTTAAATTACCAGGAGTAAATAACCTGCGTCATTATGTTTATCGAGATGTTCCTGGAATTCAAGTAGAACAAGCAGTTCAAGCATTACGTCGCTCTTTAACCAGAAGAAGCACCAGTTTGAATCAGGTTAAACAGGAATCGCAACAAATTTATAATTGGTTAGTTAAACCCTTAGAAACCGATTTAGAAAATAAGATCAAAACTTTAGTATTTGTCTTAGATGGTTCATTGAGAAATTTACCCATGGCAGCCCTCTATGATGGAAAACGCTATCTAATAGAAAAGTATGCTGTTGCTGTCACACCAGGTTTACAGTTATTGGAGCCACAATCTTTATTGCCAGAACAGTTAAATGTATTGCTAGCTGGAGCGACTGATGCTCCTAGTTTTCGAGCAGAGGGATTAAGTCCGTTAGATAATGTTGAGGTAGAATTAGCCGAAGTTGCCCAACAAATTACTAACCATCAAAAGTTAACCGAAAGAGAGTTTCTTCAACAAAACCTAAAAAACCTGATTAATTCGGTTCCTTTTAATGTTGTTCATATTGCCACTCATGGCACTTTTAGTTCCAACCCCGAACAAACTTATTTACTTGATTGGCAAAAGCGCATTAGAGTGAAAGACTTCGATAACTTACTACGAGTTAGAGAAGAACAGATTGCAACTCCAATAGAATTACTCATTTTAAGTGCTTGTGAAACTGCTGCTGGCGATAAAAGAGCCGCTTTAGGATTAGCAGGAATCTCTATTAGAGCTGGAACTCGCAGTACTTTAGCTACTCTCTGGCAAATTAATGATGCATCTACTACTGAATTTATGATTCAATTTTATCAGCAACTTAAAAATCCTCTGATAACCAAAGCTGAAGCATTACGTCAAGCTCAACTTGCTTTTCTAACTAAGTATTCAGATACCGATTACGATCGTCCTTATCACTGGGCTTCCTTTATTTTGGTCGGAAATTGGTTGTAATGAGACTTTACGATTGAAGAAAAATTGAGAGGTGAAAGATATAGCTCTCAGCTTAGTCAAACTAAAAGATAGTTACGAATCACCAGCAATTCTTAAACTGATTTGTTTAATCCACGTTTGAAGTATAGCGATCGCAACGACACTGCCTGATATTCTAATACTTCAATGCCAGCAGCTTATAAAGCCTTTTGCTGTACTTAAATTCATGCCGCAAATTAAGAAGAGTAAAGACTCGGATGATTGGTTATTTTGCTCGTTCATAATTTTTCATAGTTATTAAATTTTTAAACCTATAAATATAAAGGAAAAAAAATTATAGGCTTAGTTTTGAGGTCTAAAACTCGAAGGGGTTTCTAGCACACTCACATTAACCAGTGGTGTAGCTTTAAAATCCTTTCGCATCAGGTGGTTTTGAATTTTGCCGGTCAGACGATCGCTGATTTCTTTGTTGGAAGCGATTACATTTTCAGAACGCTGAACGTAAATTAGACACAGCAAAGTATTCTGGTCTTCGACATCGGCTCTGGTAAAGCTGACGCTCGATTTCACTAATTTAGCCATGTCGCTGTTGTTAATCACTTTCTGGACTTCCGCATTAGCTCTTTGTTCTAAACTAGAACGTTGTAAATTGGGGTCGGAAGTGAATTGATAGCTTAATAAACCAATCAATAGAGCAGCAGTAATAGCTATGGTGACTGGGAAGATCCATTTACTACCCCGCTTATAACGCGCTCCCTTTTGAGATAAACCGTAGAGGCGAAAAACTGTGGCAGCAGCTATATTAATCCCTGCCAATTGTAATACCAACAAAAATAAACAGTTCAGCACCATTGACCACAGCCCCAGAGCGAGCGCCATTCCTGCTGTTCCCGCAGGGGGAGCAAGAGCGGCAGCGACCAGCATTCCCACTGCGGTACCAGAAACTAAACTACTTCTATCTGCCTGTAACAAATTTAATGCTCCAGCAGCACCACCGATCAGAGGCAGCAATACCGAAACCGTTGCTACTTTACTACTTTCTACCATCGCATTAGATGCCAGTTCTTGATTAAGAATTAAACTTAATCCTGCTGTTACCAAAATAGTGACGGCGATCGCAGCTAGATAGCGGACGAGACCTTTTCTGAGTAATAAACCATCCCCCCTGGCAGTAGCGATCGCTACATTCATTGCTGGTTCTGCAAAGGGGGCAATTAACATTGCTGCTACTAATAAAAAACTACTGTTGGTAAATAAACCAATCCAAACAATAACTGCACCAGCTACAGCATAGGCAATAAAACCTTTCCAAGCTCCGATACTCTGTAATCCAGCTAAAAAAACCTCTAGAGGACTACGAGATTGCACATCGAGAACTTCATCGGGAATTTCTGCTACCGGTGGTTGCAGAGGCATCACACCACGAGGAACCAAAGTAACGTGCAATTCCTCAAAATCCTCTAACTCCTCTAAGAACTGTTCTATTTGACCATTAGGAAAATAAGCGATTATCAGATCGATCGCACCTCTTTTGGTATTGCCCTCTAATTGACTCAGATTAGCTCCTTGATATTTTTCCGCTAAATTGAGCAGTGCTTTGCCCTGTCCTCGCTGTACCTCAATTAATAGTTGTCGCATTTACAATTGTCCTCAGATTGTATTTTCACTATTAAAATCAATTTCAGTAGTGGTGATTACTTCAGATGAAGTTGATGGAGAGAAATTGTGTTTAGGGGTAGTAAATTTAATCGATTTTGGCTGGGAGCGATGTCTTAGGCTAGTTGAGCGATCGCTTTTTCGATTCCAACTACTCAAAATATCTTTAATTAGAACTTCTTCAATCCAGACCTGAGCCACAACAGTTAGTGGTAGTGCCAGAAATAAACCAATAAAGCCGAAAAAGACGGCAAATGTAGCTTGCGCAAGTAAGGTAATTGCTGGTAGCAGGGATACCTGCTTTTTCATGACCAAAGGTGTCAAAATATTGCCTTCAGTCTGTTGAATTAGAATGTAGAGTATCATCACCGCCAAGGCTTTCCAAGGTGCATCAATCAAGGCCAAGGTTATAGGAGGAATGCAACTTAAAATAGGACCCAAATTGGGTATGAAGGTTAATAAGCCAGCTAAAAGCGCGTTAGCGAGAGGAAGTTTTATTCTCAAAAGCGATAAACCCAGCCAGCTAAGAATAGTAATCACTAGCATATTGAATAAAATTCCCTTAGTCCAACCAACTAAAGCTGTCTCACATTTTTGGAGGATTCGTGCTGCTCGACGACGATAGAAAGAAGGGAAAAATGCGACAAACAATCGTATATATGGACGAGGAGTGGCTAAAAGCATCACTGTAACTACCGTAACCACCAGTATATTCAAGATTGCTTCCAATGAACCTGAAAACACACTATAAAAGTTACCTACAACTTTGGATACTATGTTGGGTAATTCACGAGTAACATTTTCTAGCTTTTGAATTTCTCCGACTAACTGCTCGGGAACTCTTTGCTGGAGCCACGTTAACCAGACTTCTATTCTATCGACAGCGAGGGGTAACAAGTGTGAGGATTGTTGTACCTGGTCGATAAATGGCGGAATAATAAGCAAAATAAAAGCAATAAATATTAGTAGCAGCAAAATTAAGGCTACAATAATTGATACTCCTCGTTTTTTAATTCCCGATTCCATTAACAAGTTAACTAAATAGTTAATTGCCGTAGCCAAAGCGATCGCAGCAAATGACAGCAGCAAAATAAAGTGAATCTGCCACAACACATAAACGGCAATTAATAAGGCAATCGCACCAACAAAATTACTAAAACTCAAGCTCCTTCCTCTATCTTAGTCGAATGAAAAATGTATTAAATTTCAATTAAATGCAGCTTTTAGCACTAAAAGATACTTTTAGTCATAATAAATAACTAACTACTACAAATCTCACAATTTAATTGCTCATTCATCCATCTGTAGATATACAAATAAAAATATTAAGTTAACTACTTACCACACTTTTAAGTCTTAATTTTTTGCTGAAAAATTATAATTAAATTACCAGGAAAACTAGTTTCCTTCTGGGCTAGATTCTACTACTAAAGACTAAAAGGATATCTTAAAAGTCTCAATGGCTACTTGTGAGTTAATTTATCCTAACGGGATTACTGGGTTTCAACTTCATCATCTACGTATTAGATCTAACTTTTAAGTAACAAAATTTACTTTTCAGACATCCTCTAAAGTATTTTGATAATTATCAATATTATCTGTTTTGATGCAACTTACTATTCTAATCAAGTTGCTGTAGATTGGTGGAATAATCTTTGGCAATTAGGTAAATCGGGAAACTCTTTTTTTGATATTTATACACTAGCTGCTTTTACAGGGTAAGAGCATCTCAAACCCTATTGACAAAAGCATTTTAGAACAGTCATTATTCATAGCTGCGCGTTTCATTTTTTGGCGCAGACTACGCTTCAGAGTGGTCTCTAGATTCATGGCATTTAGTGCCATGCGCCTTAAATACTAGGTAAAAAATTTTTTTGGTCTCAAATGCAAAAGAGGATACCTTAATTCAGGGACAAGTGTATCCTCTTAATCCTTAAAGAATAGAGAATCTCAAGTTATTCCATTGATAAAGACTCCAAGACTATTTCTTGAAACTGTTCTTGAATCTCTTTTAATTGTTCTTCTGTTTCGACATTCTCCAACTTGCTTTTTAAAGCTTCGCCCTGTTCTGCCAAAACCTCATATCCAGCAAGACTTTCTTTCAAGATAAATGCATTGATATTTAACTGGATAAGAATAACGATTGTTCCAAAAATTATAATCATCGTTTTTCTGTATGGAGGCTGAAATATTCCTGCACCTAAGATTGTCATCAAAAGAGCCATCAAAATTGTAGCGATCGCAGAGATACTGTGAGAGAATTCACTACTTGTTTTTTGAGATTCCCATTCTTCATATTTCTCGTCGATTTCTTCTTCTAAAGATTTCTTAGCTTCTTCAAAGGGAACCTCTTCTCCAGCAGCTTCTTCGCCAGCAGCTTCCTCTTCTCCAGCAGCTTCTTCAGGAGCGGCTTCCTCTTCACCAGCAGCCTCTTCACCAGCAGCTTCTTCGGGGGCAGCTTCTTCGGGAGCGGCTTCTTCGGGGGCAGCTTCTTCGGGAGCGGCTTCCTCTTCTCCAGCAGCTTCTTCTCCAGTAGCTTCTTCGGGGGCAGCTTCTTCGGGAGCGGCTTCTTCGGGGGCAGCTTCCTCTTCTCCAGTAGCTTCTTCGGGGCAGCTTCCT
Source organism: Pleurocapsa sp. PCC 7319 (assembly GCF_000332195.1). Lineage (NCBI taxonomy): Bacteria > Bacillati > Cyanobacteriota > Cyanophyceae > Pleurocapsales > Pleurocapsaceae > Pleurocapsa > Pleurocapsa sp. PCC 7319. Next base: position 3,528,448 of record NZ_KB235922.1, on the reverse strand, counting down.
CTTCTCCAGCAGCTTCTTCGGGGGCAGCTCCCTCTTCTCCAGTAGCTTCTTCAGGGGCAGCTCCCTCTTCTCCAGTAGCTTCTTCGGGGGCAGCTTCCTCTTCTCCAGTAGCTTCTTCGGGAGCAGCTCCCTCTTCTCCAGTAGCTTCTTCGGGAGCGGCTCCCTCTTCTCCAGTAGCTTCTTCGGGGGCAGCTTCCTCCTGAGCTAAAATCAACTCTTCACTTGTTCCCTTTGTTGAGGCGCCATTAGCAATAGAGTTGTCCATAGACAACAATGCGGGGGTTAGTACCGTCATAACCACTGTTAACATAAATGCTGTTATGGCAAGATGGCTAAATCTATTTACTCTGCTGAATTTCAAGTATGGTAATAGTCTAAAGCTATTAATTTTTTTTGGTTTAAGTCGTTTTCTCTTTGGAAGGGAAAAATCTTTCAAATTGTTCTGATTCATAATTACTTCTCACACTTTAAATATTAAATTTTGAGATTTTCAATGTTTACAAGCTGGTCTCTTATTCCTATGTCTTAAAACCATTGAGATATAGTGAGACAAGATTCTCTCCGTCACTCTTCAGGCTATGCCTGAGATATTTTCAGTTAAACCGACCTAAAAATAAATTGTCGGTAACTTACTAATAAACACTAAAATCTGCTAAGTTTTCAAGCAGAAGCCAGTGGAACTGAAAGTAAAGCATGACTTTAAACAAAGCTAAATCGCCTCAACACCCTCTTGCTCGATTACTGCAGTATGGGGATAAATATCGAATTACTATTTGGCAAGCTGTAACTTGTTCTATCCTCAATAAGCTCTTTGACCTGGCACCTCCAGCAATTATTGGTGCTGCGGTGGATGTGGTTGTACAACAAGAAGATTCAATTGTGGCTCGCTTTGGCATCACTGATATTTTTGGACAGCTTCTAGTTTTGTCTTTGTTATCAGCAATTGTTTGGGGTTTGGAATCGCTATTTGAGTATGCTTATCAAAGACTATGGCGCAATCTGGCACAAACTCTGCAACATGATTTACGTTTAGAAGCCTATCGCCATGTTCAAGATTTGGAGTTGGCTTATTTTGAGGAACGCAGTACAGGAGCATTACTAGCAATTCTCAATGATGATATCAACCAATTAGAAAGATTTTTGGATGTTGGTGCTAATGAGATTTTACAGGTAGTTACTACCGCAATTATTATCGGTGGTTCATTTTTTATCCTAACTCCTGATATTGCTTGGATGGCAATTTTGCCCATTCCCATTATTATTTGGGGTTCAGTAATGTTTCAAAAATGGCTTGCACCCAGATATGCTGAAGTACGAGAAAAAGTCAGTTTACTTAATTCGCGATTAGCTAATAATTTGAGTGGAATTACGACAATTAAAAGCTTTACCACCGAAACTTACGAACTAGAACGCTTAAGACAAGATAGTAACGCTTATCGCGAGAGTAACCAAAAAGCGATCGCCTTTTCCGCAGCTTTTATTCCTCTAATTCGTTTGGTTATTTTAGCTGGCTTTACTGCTATTTTGCTTTACGGCGGTGTGCAAGCGGCATCAGGAACAATAGCAGTTGGAACATACAGTGTATTGGTCTTTTTAACACAGAGATTATTATGGCCGTTAACTCGTTTAGGACAAACTTTTGATCTTTATCAGCGAGCCATGGCTTCCATATCCCGTGTGATCGATTTGTTAGATACCCCGATTGACATTCATTCTGGAGATATCTCTTTACCATTGTCAGAAATAAGAGGAGAAGTCAATTTAAATGATATTACCTTCGCCTACGATCAAAGACAACCTGTAATTAAAAATCTCTCTTTACATATTCCCGCCGGTCAAACCATTGCCATTGTTGGTGCAACTGGTTCGGGTAAAAGTACCCTGGTTAAATTGCTGTTACGACTTTACGAGGTGCGCTCAGGCCAAATTACTTTAGATGGTCAAGATATCAAAGATATTGTTTTATGGGATTTACGTCGGGGAATTGGCTTAGTTAGTCAAGATGTATTTCTGTTCCACGGTACAGTTAGAGAAAATATTAGCTATGGTTCTCCTGATGCTAGCTTAAGCCAAATCATCGCGGCGGCTAAAATTGCTGAGGCGGATGAATTTATCCAGCAATTACCATCTGGCTATGACACTATTGTTGGTGAAAGAGGACAAAAACTTTCTGGAGGGCAAAAACAGAGAATCGCGATCGCCAGAGCAATCTTAAAAGATCCGCCAATTTTAATCTTAGACGAAGCAACATCAGCCGTAGATAACGAAACCGAAGCAGCTATTGCCCGTTCCCTAGAAAAAATCACCCAAAATAGAACTACCATTGCGATCGCTCATCGTCTCTCAACCATTAGACATTCTGACTGCATTTATGTAATGGAATATGGTCAACTGATTGAATGGGGAACTCACGAAGAACTATTAGCCGAAGATGGTGTATATGCTAATCTCTGGAGAGTACAAACTGGCTCTCGACCAGGAAAAAAATTGACCTTAAAAGCTGACTAATGTGAGTTTGGAATTAAATGTGAGTTCGGAATTAGTAGTTAGTAGTTCGGAGTTTTATTTGTTTGGAGGTAGGCTTTAATCTTTTTCCAATTACTTTTCTTTAAGAAAGAGGTTTTTGACTAAACTCCGAATTCCGTAACTTACTTCTTGCGTAGCGAGTACTCTAAATCCTTAGAATTGGTGATTTTGGATGTCTCCTTCACAATTCCGAACTCCGAACTCCGAACTAAAGCAAAGCGACTTTGAGAGCTTTAAAAAAAAATCATCTTATATGTCTCCAGAATAGATACAATAAACCTCGTGCCATTAGTCTAGGGTTGCTATGTCTGAGATTGGGTCTACCCCTTTTAGTGCTGAGGAAATCGCTGCCGAAGGTATTAAACCAGAGGAATATCAGGAAATTGTTAATCGGTTAGGTCGTCATCCCAATAAGGCGGAATTGGGAATGTTTGGCGTAATGTGGTCGGAACACTGTTGTTATAAAAATTCTCGACCATTGTTAAGCCAGTTTCCAACTACGGGCGATCGCGTTTTAGTAGGTCCAGGAGAAAATGCTGGGGTAGTAGATTTAGGTAACGGTTTACGATTAGCTTTTAAAATTGAATCTCATAATCATCCTTCAGCAGTTGAACCTTTTCAGGGGGCTGCTACAGGAGTGGGTGGTATCCTTAGAGATATTTTTACAATGGGCGCACGTCCGATCGCGATTTTGAATTCTCTGCGTTTTGGTAACTTAGAAAATGCGCGAACCAGACGTATTTTTCAAGGTGTAGTCGAGGGGATATCACACTATGGTAATTGCATTGGGGTGCCAACAGTAGCAGGAGAAATTTATTTTGATCGGGCATATGCAGGTAATCCCTTAGTTAATGCCATGGCATTGGGGCTCATGGAAACCGATGAGATAGTTAAGTCTGGTGCGTCAGGCATTGGCAATCCAGTACTCTATGTCGGTTCAACCACAGGTAGAGATGGCATGGGAGGAGCGAGTTTTGCCAGTTCAGAATTAACTGATGATTCTATGGACGATCGCCCTGCGGTACAGGTGGGAGATCCGTTTTTAGAAAAGTCTTTGGTCGAAGCTTGCTTAGAAGCTTTTAAAACTGGTGCGGTAGTTGCTGCTCAAGATATGGGTGCGGCGGGGTTAACTTGCTCTACTTCGGAGATGGCAGATAAGGGGGGTGTTGGTATTGAACTAGATTTGGATCTGATTCCAGCTAGAGAGACGGGAATGACCCCTTATGAGTATTTACTCTCGGAATCTCAAGAAAGAATGCTTTTTGTTGCCTCCAAAGGTAGAGAACAGGAATTAATTGATATCTTCCACCGTTGGGGACTTCATGCTGTGGTTGCAGGAGCAGTAATTGAAGAACCAGTTGTGCGAATTTTATATCAAGGAGCAATAGCAGCCGAGGTAACAGCCACTGCTCTAGCTGATGACACGCCCATATACAAGCGAGAATTATTAAAAGAGCCTCCTGCTTATGCTCAAAAAGCAGCCACATGGGAAGCTGATGACGAACTACCAGGATGCGATTATCAGGGCATAGACGTCCAAGGAACTTACAAAACTTGGAATGAAATTTTATTGCAACTATTAGATACTCCTACGATTGCCTCTAAACAATGGGTATATCGCCAATACGATCATCAGGTGCAAAATAATACGATTCTTTTACCTGGTGGTGCCGATGCTGCTGTAGTTAGGGTTCGTCCTCTCGATGCCAAACCAGAAAACTGTAATATTGGGGTGGCAGCAACTACCGATTGTAATCCCCGCTATGTTTATCTCGATCCCTACGAAGGGGCAAAAGCTGCTGTTGCCGAAGCTGCTAGGAATTTGAGCTGTGTGGGAGCTGAACCTTTAGCGGTCACTGATAATCTCAACTTTGGTAGTCCTGAAAAACCTGTGGGCTATTGGCAACTGGCTAACGCCTGTCGTGGTATTGCTGATGCTTGTCGAGAAATGTCTACTCCTGTGACGGGGGGAAATGTCTCTCTTTATAATGAAACTCTTGATTCCGATGGTAATCCTCAACCAATCTATCCCACTCCTGTCATAGGAATGGTAGGCTTAGTTCCTGACATTGCCAAAATTTGTGGTCAGTCTTGGCAACAAGCGGGGGATATTATTTACTTACTGGGAACAGATTCTCAACTTATCACTCACCACTCACCACAAAGATCTTCTCTGGGTGCATCTGAATACTTGGCAGCCATTTACAATACTGTAGCTGGCAAACCCCCAGTAGTTGATTTTGATTTAGAAAAAAATGTCCAAGCAGCCTGTCGTCATGGCATACGTCAAGGATGGATTCAATCTGCTCACGATCTGGCAGAGGGAGGATTGGCGATCGCCTTAGCCGAAGCTTGTATCGGTAATAACTTTGGTGCAGACATTAATCTGCCTGTATCAGAGTCACAACGCTTAGATGAGTTGCTATTTGGGGAGGTAGCCAGTCAAATCGTAGTGTCGGTTAATTCGGAAATGACAGCAGCGTGGGAAGCTTATCTCCAAAGCAATCTAACTGATTGCTGGATGAGAATAGGTACTGTAGGTGAAGCTGAATCAAATTTGAACATTTTAACAAATGATAATCTTTCTTTAATTAATGTTAAGATTAGGATGTTGTCTGATACCTGGAGCCAGGCAATAGAAAGTAAATTAGTTCCCTAAATACTAAAGATAATACTTTTGAGTAAAATTTTTCCCCAGCAAACTTGTTTATGCCCGCCCAAGGTTCGCGGTCAAAACTTAGTCAGATCTCATTCTGTTTGTCAGCAAGCATTAAAGATAAATTCTTCGTAAAATGGGTGAGTTGGGTTAAAGTTTCAAGCATTTACACATATATAAAATATTTATTTACCGCAAGGTAGGAGCAAGCTATAGCATGATTCCACAACAGTCTTTTGATTGGACAAATAATTCTCTAATGAGTGATCAGCGTGGGGATAAGCCGGAAGAAGCCTGTGGTGTTTTTGGAGTATATGCCCCAGAACAAGCCTTTGAAGTAGCTAAGCTTACTTACTTTGGTCTTTATGCCTTGCAACATCGAGGTCAAGAATCTGCGGGAATTGCTACTTTAAAACAAGGTCAGGTTTATTGTCATAAAGATATGGGGTTAGTGTCCCAAGTCTTTAGTGAAGAAATTCTCGAGCAGTTACCAGGAGAAATAGCCATTGGTCATACTCGCTATTCAACCACCGGTTCTAGTCTCAAGGAAAATGCCCAACCAGTTATTTTAGATACTAGGTTAGGTAAATTAGCTTTAGCTCATAACGGCAACCTGGTTAACGCAGTAGAACTACGGCAACATTTAGCTAACAAAGAAGCTGACTTCGCCACCACTACTGATTCGGAAATGATTGCCTTGACCATAGCTGATGAGGTTAATCATGGCAAAGATTGGATTCAGGGAGCAATTAGTGCTTTTAAATTGTGTTCTGGAGCATACAGTTTGACCATTGCTACTCCTGCTGGCTTGATGGGTGTCCGCGATCGCAATGGTATTCGACCCTTAGTAATCGGTATTATACCTGGAGAATCAGGTGAAAGTAATCGCTATGTATTATCATCTGAGACTTGCGGTTTAGACATCATTGGGGCGGAATATTTACGAGATGTCAATCCAGGAGAGTTGGTATGGATTACTGAATCGGGATTGGTTTCAGTGAACTGGGCAGAAAAAGCGGAGAAAAAGCTCTGTATTTTTGAGATGATCTATTTTGCTCGTCCTGATAGTGTTATGCATGATGAGACTTTATATAGCTATCGCATCCGTCTGGGTAGACAACTGGCTCGTGAATCTTTTGTAGATGCTGACTTGGTAATTGGTGTACCTGATTCTGGTATTCCGGCGGCGATCGGTTTTTCCCGTGAATCTGATCTTTCTTACGGAGAAGGATTGATCAAAAATCGCTATGTGGGACGTACCTTTATCCAACCTACTCAAAGTATGCGCGAGGCAGGTATTCGGATGAAGTTGAATACTCTCAAGGATGCTTTGCAGGGTAAGAGAATTATTATTGTTGATGACTCTATTGTGCGGGGAACAACCAGCAAAAAGATTGTTAAAACTCTTCGAGATGCCGGAGCAACAGAAGTACACATGAGAATTTCTTCTCCTCCCGTGACTCATCCATGTTTCTATGGCATCGATACTGATAATCAAGATCAACTAATTGCTGCGACTAAGTCTATTCCAGAAATTGAAAAACGTATTGGTGTAGATACACTAGCTTACTTAACTTGGTCAGGAATGCTCAAAGCGACCCAAGAAGACACTAATCATTTTTGTTCCGCTTGCTTTACGGGAAATTATCCCGTATCAATCCCTGAAGATATTAAACGTTCTAAATTAATGCTGGAGGAGACTACCGCCGTTTAGCGCGATTATTTGTGCCACATTTGTGGATATTCTGAAATTCTTATCTCTGAGAATAAATACTGATTAAAACTTTTACATTGAAGAGATACTAGAAATTTATGTAAAGAAGTTTGACAATATTCTGCTTTTGACTCAATATCACTTTCTAGATTTCTCTGGTGCGTTAAAGTGAAAAAAAGAGATAAATAAATTTTATTTATCTCATTAATCAGCAAAAATTATCGTTTGAAAAATCTATCAAATTTAGCTCAGAAGATTAAAATTTTAGTTTCCAATTAGAGTGGTTTCTATGTTTCCCATTTTGCTATTCATCACAGCTGTAGTCAGTGTATTTTTATATCTTCGCACTTCCAATGATATATTTGCCTTGCTTGCTGTAGGAATGACGCTTTCATGTGTGATTTGGGGCTTAGTTCTCGCTCATTGGTCAATTCATTTATTAGCTTTACTGGCATTGTTTTTGCTTGGTAAACCTGCTGCTGTTGCTACGGTTAGTTCTCGCCGGAAGTAGAGCAATTTACATTCTCAAGCGCCAATATTTTGGGAAATATGTAAAGATAAACTGCAGCAGGTTTTTTGTCATTTTTGCCAGCTAAAGTTAGGAAATCATGCTTGCAAGTCCTTATAGTTGGTTAGATAAATCTTTAACAACTATTCATCGAGCCAATTGGTATCGTTCAGTTAAAACGATCGCTGGTATTCCAGGAGCAATAGTAGAATTATCAGGAAAGTCTGTAATTAATTTTGCTAGCAATGACTATTTAGGATTAGCAGGAGATCGAAGATTAATCCATGCGGCGATTAACGCTACACAAGTTTACGGTACGGGCAGTACGGGGTCGAGATTACTTAGTGGACACCGAGAACTACATCAAGAATTAGAAAATGCGATCGCAGCTCTTAAACAAACGGAATCTGCCCTGGTATTTAGTTCGGGCTATCTAGCAAATATTGGAACCGTTGCCGCATTAGTCGGTAAACCAGATTTAATTTTAGGCGATCAATATAATCACTCCAGTCTGAAAAAGGGGGCTATTCTAAGCGGAGCGAAAACTATCGATTATGAACATAACAATACAGAGGACTTGCGCCGTAAACTGCAAATCAATCGTCATTTATACCGCCGTTGTTTGATTACTACTGATAGTGTTTTTAGTATGGATGGGGATTTATGCCCTTTACCCGAATTGATTGCGATCGCCGAAGAATTTACCTGTATGCTGTTGATCGATGAAGCCCATGCGACAGGAGTGATGGGAGAAACTGGTGCGGGATGCGTCGAACACTTTAATTGTACGGGCAAAGAATTAATTCAAATTGGGACACTCAGCAAAGCTTTAGGTAGTCTTGGAGGTTATGTAGCCGGAAGTGCAACTTTAATTGATTTTTTGCGTAATCGCGCACCTAGTTGGATTTATACCACCGCTTTATCTCCTGCGGATACAGCAGCAGCCCATGAAGCGATTAAGCTAATTCAAACAGAATCTACTAGACGAGAACAACTGTGGCAAAACATTTACTACCTTAAGCAAGAACTATCAGATTTCAATCTTTTGCTCTCAGAGTCGCCAATTATCTGTATGGAATTTAAAAATCCTCAGGCTGTCCTATCTAAAGCGCAACAATTGCTCGAAGCTGGTATATTCGCCCCAGCAATTCGTCCTCCTACTGTACCTACAAGTCGGATTCGATTGTCGCTAATGGCAACCCATGAGCGATCGCATTTAGATTTTTTAGTAGAAAAGCTACGACAAGAATAGCTAATTCGTTTATTTGAGTAATTTATACCAACAGGATCTAGTATGACTAGTATGATATGTCGGATTACTATTCTTCTTCACTTGTTGGTAAACTCTCTACTTTTTCAACTATTCGATTTCCAGCAAAAGAGTAATTCCAGTTATCTAAAACATCTTTGACAATTACCTCTTTAAACCAGATCTGACCAACCACCGTCAGAGGTAATGAAAGTAATAAACCTAGAAAACCAAAGAAAGTGGCAAAAAACAATTGAGATAGTAAAGTAATTGCTGGCAGTAAAGACACTTGTTGCGCCATGACAATTGGGGTCAAAATATTACTTTCGACTTGCTGAATAATTATATACAAGATTAAAACAGCAACAGATTTCCAAGGAGCTTCAATTAAGGCGATCGCCATCGGTGCCAGTACACTCAAAGTTGGACCCAAATTAGGAATAAAAGTTAAGACTCCTGCTAGCATTGCCTGGGATAAAGCTAAGGGAATTCCTAAAATCAGTAAGACAACAAAACTTAAGATAGCAATTACCACCATATTAAACAAAATCCCCACTAGCCAACCTTCTAGACCTTCAGAGCAAAGATCTAGAATCTCTTCAACCCTTCGTCGATAAAAAGAGGGAAACAGACGCACAAAACCTTTACGGTAGGGAGTCGGATCGGCTAGGAGCATGAGGGTGATAGCAAGTAAAAGTAAAATACTTAATAACACACCCAAAGAATTATAAAAAACAGTCAACCCTCCCCCCAAAAATTGCTGGATCATTGGTTGTAACTGTCGATTTAATTCCTCTGTATCGGGTAGAAAATTAGTGATTCTAGGACCAAGACGTTCTGATAGCCCATTCGATAGTGTATCTAACAAGGTATCTAATTTTTCTACTCCCTGAGGGACTAATTTACCCAAGGCTTGAAACTGATCGATAAAAGGTGGAACAACTATCCACATACATCCAACCGCTACCGCAATTAGGGAAAACATGGATAAAAAAACGGCAAAACTCCTTTTTATCCCCCGCTTTTGAAAGTTTTTGACCAAAATGTTGAGGGAAGTGGCTAGAACAATAGCAGTGAAAAGTAGCAACAATAACTGTTTAATTTGCCATAAGACATATAAAGAAATAAAAAATACAATCAGACCAATCCAAGTGCCGAAATTCACCTTAGTAATCCTTCAGAGAAGGGAGAGTAAATTTTAGATTCGGTCTATAGGTTAACCTGAATTATTAGTTTTTACACTCTATATTTATTGATTGTTCATTGAGAATAGGGATAACATTTCAGCTAATTGAGTGATTATTGTTGGTAATTCCTACCCAAGACCAATCCGATAATTAATGATGGCAATAATACAATTATTAATACAAGAGTTGTAGTAGGTTTGATCGCAATTAGCTGACCACCATACTTAATTAAGATAGATAACCCTGTCGAATATAAAATTATTTTTAAAATAAATCCTGCCTGAGTATTCATGTAACTTAAAAGTAATTTACTAAATTAAGATTACTCAAAGTAAACTACGATAATTCTACATCTTACAGCTCGGAGTTTACCTTAAAAAGCTTTAAGCTCTAAGCCTTAAGCTATAAGCTCTAAAGTTTACTTAGGTAAACGGCTAACAGCTTATAGCTATCGGGTTTAATGCCCCCAGCAAACGAAGTTTGGTGGTCTACAATTAGGAGAGGTTAAAGCCTCTTATAATTGGCTATAAGCTTACAGCTTACAGCTTATAGCTGCGGCTCTGCCGCTTTACTTTATTAGCCAAGATTTACAAAGCATCACTTAGTTGAAGTATATTTTCTCTAGTAGAAGTCTAGATTAAATTCTAAGTAAGAAATTATTTGAATTTCTGTTTAATAAAACTAACTAATTGATTGAATTGCCTTTTTAATTGTTCAGATTCTTGCTCAAGTTTGGCAACTTTGAGCTTAAGTGCTTTAACTTCAGAAGTTACAGCAGCTATGTCAGCAGAGGGAGGACTGGAAGATTCTTCAGATAAGCCCGTACTAAGACCTTGGGGTTGTTTTTTGGCTTTTACCATCGAATCACGAATAGCATCCACTAGTTGCTCGCGATCAAATGGCTTTTCTACAAACGCAAAGTATTCAAAAGGCTCAGGGAGTTTGTCTGTTACTTCTTCCTTGCGACCAGACATCAATACCAAAGGAATTGAGCGGTATTTTTGTTGCTTTTGAATCTCTTGGTATACTTCCCACCCACTCATTTTCGGTAGCAAGAAATCGAGCATGATTAGGTTGGGGTTTTCGGTTCTAATCAGATTAAACCCTTCAAGACCATCTTTTGCTTCAATAACGTCAAAGTTCCCCTCTGGCAACATATCTTTGACTCGCATTCTAATGACTTTGCTATCGTCAATAACTAGAATTTTGTGGGTTGGCACGATTTACTCCTGAGCGACTAACTCCTTACGCCTGAGATTCACTAGACTGTTTGTGGGCAGTTAGTTTATGTTTACAAGCTTAGAGTTCCCTTTTAAATTACTAAAATAACAGGAAAAAACATCAAAATTACAATTATTTTTGTCTTCATAGTCAGTAATGTTGCTGACAATAAATCACTATGAATAATGAATCTCAATACTCAAACTCAACTAAAAATAACTGGCGAGATGAAGTGACCTCTCTTCCCTCTTGGTTAAAACGCCCCATTGGTAAAGCAAGTGACCTCTCTACTGTACAACGAATCATTAGGCAAAGGAATATACATACAATCTGTGAAGAGGGTAGGTGTCCGAATCGAGGAGAATGTTATGCCAATCACACGGCAACGTTTTTATTAATGGGACAAACTTGCACCAGAGCTTGTGCTTTTTGCCAAGTAGAGAAAGGTCATGCACCAATGTTGTTAGACCCCGAAGAACCTCAAAAAGTTGCTGATGCAGTTAACCTATTAGGTTTACGCTATGTTGTTTTAACCTCAGTAGCCAGAGATGATTTAAAAGATGGTGGTGCGGAATGGTTTGTCAAGGTGATGACAGTGATTCGCGCTCAAAATCCTCAAACTAAGATAGAAGTTCTAACTCCCGATTTTTGGAGTGGTAAAGACTCCGCTATTGCGCAAAAGAATAGAGTGGCTACAGTGGTTGCAGCTCAACCAGCTTGTTATAATCACAATCTAGAAACTGTGCGACGTTTGCAAGGACCAGTCAGAAGAGGCGCAAAATACGATCGCTCGTTAAATGTATTGCGCTTGGTTAAAGAACTAGATCCCACGATCCCTACTAAATCAGGCTTGATGTTAGGTTTGGGAGAAACAGAAGCGGAAATTATTCAGACGATGCAAGATCTGAGAGCTAGTAATTGCGATCGCCTAACAATTGGTCAATATATGCGTCCTTCCTTGGCTCATTTACCAGTGCAAAAGTATTGGACTCCTGATGAATTTACTCACTTGGGTCAAATCGCCCAAGACTTAGGATTTTCTCATGTTCGTTCTGCTCCTCTAGTACGTAGTTCTTATCATGCTGGAGAAAGTTAAGTTGGAATTGGGTTGGTTTGCTATTTTAGACATCAATTGAGAACTGAGCTAACATTAAAAATCCCTTAACTCCTTCTCTGAAAGTTAAAGTACAAACATGACTGATGACTTGGCTGCAATCAAGGAACAAGATTCCCTTGAAAAATATTTAGAGATAGCAAAACAATTACAACAACAATCTCAAAACTCTCAGGCATTAGAAAAATACTTACAGGTTTTAACTATTCGTCCTAATCATATACCTGCACTAAATCAAGTGGCAGAACTGTATGAAACTGATCAGCAGTTTGACCAGGCGGTTAGTTATTATCAACAGATAATTAAATTACAGCCTGACAACAGTATCCGCTATGTCAGGCTTGCTAAAGCAATGATGAGTCAGAATAATATTCAGGGGGCAATTACTGCTTATCAACAGGCAATTACTCTCAAGCATGATAGTCCTGCCTGGGTTTATCATGACCTAGGTGACGCTCTGATCAAAGATGCTAAAGTCAAAGAGGCGATTGTTGCTTATCGACAAGCTTTGAATAAACGACCTCTTAATCCCACTACAATAAAGCGTAAACTAAATCATGCTTTAAATTTAGAACCAGACAATCCCCTTAGACAAATTGCTACTAGTATTCAACGGGAGGCTCCTTATACCGGAGGACCAGTCCAACATTTTGAAATGGTTGGTAGAGATACAATTATTACTCTGCTGCAAAATGGATTAAGACCCGACCATACGATACTCGATTTTGGCTGTGGAGCATTGCGTCTCGGTTATTGGATTATCCGTCTTATGGAAAGAGATAAATATTATGGCATTGAGCCTAACTTTCCCATGTTAGAAGCTGGCAAAAAATATTCCTTGGATACAGAATTAATTAATCTTAAACAACCGCAATTTTCGACTAATTCTCAGTGCGACTTTTCAGTTTTTGGGGTTAAATTTGACTTTGTAGTGGCTCGGTCTATTTTTACTCATACAACTCCAGCCTTACTGCGCAAAACTTTACAATCATTTCGAGCAAATAGTACAGAAAATGGAATTATGCTCGCTTCTTACTGGCCTTTAGAATATAGTAAGCCAGGAGAAATAGGAGATCAATTGCCTCTGACTGATTCTCGTTTTATTCGAGTTGTTAAATATAGTTTGGCAACAATTCAATCTTGGTCAACAGAGTTTGGTCTTAAAGTATCTGAATATAGAGTCAATCCTTTAATTAACGAACAAGTATGGCTTAAATTTGAAAGATCGCCATCGATAACGAATGAGCATATATAGCGTTCCTAGTACTTGTGAGGTACACCTTGGCTGTGTTTGGGAAAAGGGGAAAGGGAAAAAATACTGTACCTCATGACTCTGCGAATTGCTATAGCTAACGATTTATGAGCGATTTTAATTGCTTAAAAGCTGGATCGTTATTTCTTGTAGGGTTTTTAACCCTGTTAGGGAACCTCGAATTAATCTGATCGCAGCTAGAGGTTGCTGGAGCAAAGCGATCGCCATAGGTAACGCCTGAAGATTTCCCTGAGAATCAATCGCACCACTCAAATCGGGAATATCCCCTGCCAGATCGTCACTAACTACCCGTAACATCGCCACCGAGATTCCCTGATGTTGTAATTCTTGTATGTAAGCATAGCCTTCCATATCTACCACACTTACAGGATAAGTCTGACTAAGTTGTAATTTTTCGGCAGCTTGGCAAATAGGGCGATCGCTAGTTAATCCAGTAACTAAATTAACTGATAATTTGCGCCGAATCATCTGAGTTAATTCAGGATTAGTCTTTACAGTAGAGCAGTTTAGATCCCAACATTGTTGATAAACTACTATGTCACCAACGGAATATAGTGGAGATAAACTACCACATAAACCCATGATCAGAACTTGCCGCGGAGGTGTTGTCTGAAGATAGTTCTGTATCCAGTTTTGTTTAATATTGTGCATCCCAATCGGAATTGAGATAACGTTAATCTTTTGTTCTCCAGTCTGTTGTATGCCACGACGAACTGCTTGGTATTCTGCCCCCTGAGGTACGACAATAGTATCAATCGATAAATTCACATCTAACGCTCAGTAACTTTTGCTTATTTTATGTCTGTAACGGAATCAACCAACAAAGCTAATTTATGGCGCAAAACCAAAGAAAATGGCACTACAGTAATCATTGCACTAGTTTTAGCTTTTGTAATTCGGATTTTTATTGCTGAACCTCGCTATATTCCTTCTGAATCGATGTTTCCCACTCTAGCTACTGGCGATCGCTTGGTAATTGAGAAAGTTGCTTATCATTTTCATCCCCCAGCAAAAGGGGAAATCGTCGTCTTTCAACCGCCAACTCAGCTAAGACTCTTGGGTTATGAAAAGAACCAGGCTTTTATTAAAAGAGCGATCGCGACTGAGGGGGAGACAGTAGCAGTCCAAAATGGCATCGTCTATGTAAACGATCGACCCTTAACTGAAGATTATATTGCTGCTCCACCAGAGTACGATCTCTTACCCGTCGCTATACCAGAGGGGCAACTATTTGTGATGGGAGATAACCGCAACAATAGTAATGATTCTCACGTCTGGGGTTTCTTACCAGTTGAAAATGTCATTGGTCATGCTGTTTTTCGCTTTTGGCCTCTAGATCGCATTGGCATAGTCTGAAAACTAATTTAACGATGGTCATTGATTATCGTTAAATGATTACGGTTTGCCAAACTGTCTTTGGTAAACGATTTCTTCTTTATGAGACTCTAATTTAATATCGGAGCGAGGGTATGATACACAAAGTAGAGCATATCCTTCGGCTTGTAGTTCTGGGGAAACCCCCATGCCATCGCTTTGTTCCACTTCTCCTGAGAGAATTTGGGCAGCACAGGTAGTACAAACACCAGCACTACAGGAAAAAGGTAAGTCAATTCCTGCATTAGTAGCAGCATCTAAAATAGTTTGTGATTCTGCAACTTGGATTGTTTCAGTTCTTCCTTGGTGGTGTATTTCTACACTATAGTTATTGGACATTTATCGACATCTTTCAGTGAATTTGACTAGATTTATTATCTTCTCATAAAATTCTTAAGAAAAAGTTTCCGACAATCTAATGTAGAAATCAAAATTTCAGTGTATGCTTTTCGTTAAGTCACAGCATTACTACATTGTTTAGATGATAGAGATCGCTATGACTGTTGGTTAGCCTGAGGAGTAGCGAATTGATGAATTTTCGGACTAGGGCCTTAGATACCCTAAAACAGACTAGTAGAACATTTTATATTCCTATTGCCCGACTACCAGGAGAGTTACAAGATGCAGTTGCATCAGCGTATCTTTGTATGCGGGCGATCGATGAGATAGAGGATACTCCTGACCTGGATAATCAAACCAAAGCTCAGCTGTTACGTAGTATTAGTCTTCGGCTACAAGAAATTGCTGATATTCACACTTATAAGCACATTGGTGTCGATTTAGTTCCCTATAGCGGTGTATTACCAGAGGTTAGTTTAAGTATTGGAGAATGGGCAAGTCTTGCCCCGATAACGATCGCGCCGCGAATTTGGGATGCCACTGCAGCCATGGCAGATCGCATGGCATATTGGGCAGAGAATAACTGGACGATTGAAACGGAAGCGGATTTGAACCGCTATACTTTTAGCGTCGCTGGAGCCGTAGGCTTATTGCTATCGGATTTATGGGCTTGGTACGATGGCACGGAAACGAATCGTTCTCAGGCGATTGCCTTTGGACGGGGTTTACAGGCGGTGAATATTGTTCGCAACCAAGGAGAAGATTCTCTACGAGGGGTCAGCTTTCTCCCTGAAGGTTGGACTAGTCACGATGTCCAAAGTTATGCGCGTCGTCAGTTACAACAGGCTAACCTATATATTCAAGCTTTACCTAAAAATAGTCCTGCTTTAGATTTTTGCCAAATTCCCTATATATTAGCTAAAGGAACTTTAGACGCGATCGCTCTCGGGAAACCAAAACTGAGTCGGCATGACGTTTTAAGTTTAGTTGAGAAATTTACTAACGTTAAATCTGCATAGATAATGTCTTTAGACAGCCTGGATCACGGTTTTATTAAGACTAATGGAATTAACTTACATTACGTTAGCCAAGGCTCAGGAAAATTAATGTTAATGCTACATGGGTTTCCCGAGTTTTGGTATTCTTGGCGACATCAAATTACTGAGTTTGCCCCTGATTATCACGTAGTGGCGGTCGATCTACGTGGCTATAACGATAGCGACAAACCCCAAGGTTTGGCAGCCTATCAAATGTCGGAATTACTGGCTGATGTTAAAGGAGTTATTAATGGTCTAGGTTATGAAGATTGCATTTTAGTGGCTCATGACTGGGGAGGGGCGATCGCTTGGAATTTTGCCTACGAGCATCCCGCCATGGTGGAAAAGTTAATCGTCATGAATCTTCCTCATCCTGCTAAATTTGCTGCGGGGTTAAAAACCTGGCAACAACTGCAAAAAAGTTGGTATATTTTCTGGTTTCAATTACCTTTTTTACCAGAATTGATCTTTCAAGCTAATAATTGTCAGGCGATCGCATCTGCTTTTAAAGGGATGGCGATCGATAAGTCGGCATTTCAACCCGAAGATTTAGCTGCTTTTAGGGATGCTGCTGCTAAACCAGGTGCGCTGACTGCAATGATTAATTACTATCGCGCTAACTTTCAAATCCCTCCCGATAATCTAGCGAAATATTGTGAGATTTTAGATGTTCCCACTCTAATGATCTGGGGAGAAGAAGATACGGCGTTGGGCAAGGAATTAACTTATGGTACAGAAGCCTATGTAAAAAACTTACAGCTCAAATACATTCCTAATTGTAGTCATTGGGTACAACAAGAACAACCTGCTTTAGTCAATCAATACATGAGAAACTTTTTATTGACAGACTCCTAAAAATCTATTGGTCTTCTTTAATTAGTTGCCCAAAATTTAGCTCAATAATTTAGCTCAATAATATTTACCAAGCAGAAAATTAAAAGTTTAAATTTATTAAAAACTGTTGGCTATTTTTTCTAAAATTAGACTCAGTAGAGTTAAGCATTTTTATCAATAATCTAATTAACCGCGATTGTTTGATTGATTATTGGGAACAGTTTCTAGCTCACCAGTGACAGCCTCTTCTTCGTTTATAGGAACTGGTTTAAAAGAGACTTTTGACTCTAACCAGGCTGTCAGTAGATCGGGAAGATTTTTCTTCAGCCAGCGTAGAGCAATTAAACGGGCAACAGGTTTAATATAACCGACTAAAACCTTCATGATTTTGTTTAAAGAAGGGTTCTGCAACTTGTGATTAGCATAGTTAATTGAACCAACATCAATTAGACAATCAATGATTAGCTTGAGTGCTACTTCTTCTCTTTCTACCATCTGCTGTAATAACATGGTTACATCACGCATCCGTTCTTGTTTTTTTTGTTCCTCAGCAGAAATTTTCTTTACTTTAAGAGATTCTTCGGGATAAGTCAGCATCAAAATTTAGGTTTTAAGATATTACTCTCATCATGTTATGGCTCTTTTCATAGCAGCACTATCTACAATGAGACATAAACCAAAACTCTATCCTGAATTTAATTAATTTAGCAACAAACTTAAGGGGATCTTGATATATTTGTTGGTCTCTTCGATAAAGCTAGCCAAGTCACGACTTACCTGAGCCAACAATTTACCATTCACATAAACTTTTTTCGTCGGGTATTTTTCTAACAGTTCAATTAAAGAAATTACTCGATCATCACTAGCAGAAGCCACTAATGCTCCTCTTAAAGCCTTAACATTGGCGCGCTCAGCTTTAGTCCCAACGACATTACTTGTTTGAGTTAAAACATATTCCCCGGGTGCAGTATTCAAAAGGTCATAAATTAACTTAGTATCAGCAGGGAACTGTTGACTCAGTACCCAATGGATCATCTGAGGATTTTGTTGACCAAACTTTAAGAGAAAGTCAAGGGATGGAGACATCTCTCCCGTCTCAGTAAAAGTTTGTAATTCCTCTAAAGTTACTGATTGGGTGGCGGCACCATAGGTAAAGATAATCTCTTCAGCAGCACTTGCTTGCTTGGGATTGATAGCAATAGTCATACTAGCAACAAACACTAAAATTCCAGTTCCCCGAAGCCACTTGAATATGTTTGTGAGCTGCATTGCCTTATCTCCCTAAGCATAAAGTCTTACTTAATTTTAAGAATACGATCTTTGCTGCTCAATTATGCGTTTAGCAATTTAATTTATTACGTCTATTTTCGGCGTAGTTCTAATTATCTTTTTGAATAATTCGATTGGTAATAAGCTCTTAAGCTAATTTCAGCACGAAGCGATCAATTGCCTGAGCGAAACCTTCTTCTTTATTGGAAGCGGTAACGTGAATGGCCTTTGTTTGTACTTTAGCATCGGCGTTACCCATCGCAATACTAACTCCACTATTAGAAAACATCGAGATATCGTTAAAACTATCACCGATAGTAACGATTTCAGCGGTTGGAATATTGAGCTGTCGAGCAATCTGTTTGACTGCTTCACCCTTATTGGCTTTGGGATGAGTAATATCCAGATTATAAGGTTGAGAACGGGTTGCTGCTACAGAATTGCCAAATTTCTGTTGGATAGCTGTTTCACATTGGAAAACCGCATCGAAATCGCTGCTAGCAGCAACAATTTTGAAGATATCACCCTCAACGTCTTCGTAGTTAGTAATGACACTTGGTTCAAACTGAAGAGTTTCTTTATGGTGGTCAACATGAAACCCATTTAAGTTTTTTAAATACCAATGGCGATCGCTATAAAGCCAGGCATTTAAACCGTAATCCTCTGCCATAGTGATGATTTCAGGAATCATTTTGTTATCTAAAGGAGTGCGATCAATAATCTTTCCGTCGCGACAAGAGATTAGACCACCATTAAAGCTACCAATAGGATATTGCAGATTGAAAGTTTCGGCGATTGCTTCCAAGCCAAAAGGGGGTCTGGCACTAGTAACGGTAAATAAAATGCCAGCTTCTCGTAGTTTTTGAACTGCTGTTTTAGTTTTATCTGTTAACGTTTTATTGTCGTCAATCAATGTACCGTCAACGTCAGAAATTACTAAAGATATTTTGCTTGCTCGATTAGATTCCATATTTTCCGTAGAAATTAAATTTTGCTAGTACAGCACTTCAATACTTACAAACAATCGCTTGATCAAACAATGTCTTTTGAGTACAAAATAAAAAATCTATGCACCACAAGGGATTTGAGATACTTGTGTCAGGCAGTCAGATCGTAGTCTATTTATTAACAAAACTAGCAAAACTTAACTCATTAATTTTATTCCACTCAGAAACTTCAATACGAAATTGATTCCACTGGTCAAATATTTTCTTGAAAGCAGGACTTTTACCAGCTTCTTCTTGATAATAATCAAAAGACGCTTTTTGGGCTGCCTGTAAAACTTCTGGAGGGTAAGCCTTCAGTTTAGTACCACTGTCTACCAGGCTTTTTAGAGCTTCCCGATTTAAGGCATCGTATTTTGACAGCATATTAAGATTAGCTTCCATAGCTGCGGTTTTAAAGATTTCTTGATATTCAATGGGTAGTTTATCCCACTGGGATTTATTAACTTGAACTTCCAAGGTGGGACCAGGTTCCCACCAACCAGGATAGTAGTAATAGGATGCTGCTTTATTCAAACCTAATTTTTGATCATCGTAGGGACCAACCCATTCTGCCGCATCGATCGCCCCCCGTTCTAAAGCTAGATAAATTTCTCCTCCTGGAAGCACTTGCACATTAACTCCCAAACGGGACATGACTTTACCCCCTAAGCCAGGGATACGCATTTTTAAGCCTTTAAGATCTTGGAGAGATGTTACTTCCTTCTTAAACCAGCCCCCCATTTGCGTTCCGGTATTACCCGCAGGAAAATTAATTACATTGAATGCACTGTAGAGTTCGTGCATTGTTTGTAAGCCGCCACCGTGATAGTACCAGGCATTTTGCTGTTGGGCAGTTAATCCAAAGGGTAAAGAGCAGCCAAAAGCTAGTGCAGGATTTTTGCCTACGTAATAATAACTAGCGGTGTGTCCACATTCTACTGTGCCATTTTGTACTGCATCCAAGACTTCCAATCCGGGAACAATTTCTCCTGCGGCATAGGGTTCAATCGTAAAACGTCCTCCAGTCATGGCAGAAATGCGATCGCATACGGTTTGCGCTCCACCATAAATTGTATCCAGAGATTTAGGCCAACTTGTTACCATCCGCCATTTAATATTGGGTAAATCATTGGCTTGAACATTAGGACTATTATTGGTTTGATCGCAGGCAACTAAGATAGTACTGGTAGTAGCAGCGATCGCCAAACGATCTAGTACTTGTCTCCTTTTCATAGCAATTATACTTATTAGTTTTATATGTGATTACACTAGGACAATGGTAAATCTTACTAGAAGATATCCTAAAGTGTTTCCTATTAATAATTAATAAGCTTTAATATTTATAGCGAAAAGAACTCAGGTATCAGGAGTAGTTATTAACATCCTCCAATAAAGGGACAAGAGGGTCTTCTCGCTCACAAAAGATAAATTTTCGATTAAGCTTTGTGTTTAATCTCTAAGGTAAAAGTTCAACCACTTTTTGCAACAATTCATCAGCATCAACGGTTTTCTTCAGAAAATCTGTTGAGCCAACCATCTTCGCTCTAAGGCGATCAATAATGCCAGAGTTCGCAGTTAAGAAGACAATTGGTGTTTCCGCAAACTCTTGATGTTTGCGCATTTGAGCGCAGAGATCGTAGCCACTAATTTTGGGCATCACGATGTCTAAAAAAATTAAATCTGGCTGACATTCGATCAAAGTTGATATTGCCTGCATGGGATCGTTGATGGAAATAAAACGATAGCCTGCCAAACAGATAATTTGCTCCATCATCTGAGAAATCATCAAACTATCGTCAACACAAGCAATTAAGGGACGGTCTTGATAGTTGTTGTGTGCTTCGGTAGTAGTAAACAACTCCAGAAAATCAGGAACTTCAACTAAACTAAATATTCCTGATTGAATGTAAGGTGATAGAGAAGAAATAACCTGCAGAGGTGATGTTCTCAGTTGTACAGCTAAGTCCCTAATATTTTTATTCCCATTAAGCAGTTTACACAAGCTTTGATAAGCAGAAATTGAGGTTTTCTCTTGTAGCTCTTTGGCTTGTAAAATTACAGGAGCTAAATTAGGCGAACGATCTGCAACTTTGGCGTTCTCCCACCTTGACCAAATTTGCTGATTTTGTTTAATCAATTCTTCTGGTTCAATGGGTTCTAATTTAGGAGCTAAAATATCATTTTGATTGAGACGGCATATTACCTGTCTAGCTTGAGTAACATCAAATAGTATTTCTCTAGCAGCAAATAGTAGGGCATTTTTCCCTTGTTGAGGCGTTATTATCTCCTGTTTGACCCAATTACATATTTGTCCATATTCCCAGACATTGTCGCTGAGATCTGCCTCATATTCAGTTAGCTGTTCCTGCAAACTAGCAAGTGAAAAAGGTATTTGAGGTAAATTGGTAACGAGATTTCTTTGCCAACGGCGAATCGGGTGAACTCCTCCCGTTGCATAGACGATGTTACCTAAGTAGAGATAGAAATGCCACTCATTCTCTGATATCGGGTCAGTAAAGGTCAGCTGCCCACTTACCTGGTTTTTTTGCAGAGAGATAAACAACTTGATTTGTTTTGGGGCAGTAAATTCTCTGATAATCAGATTGTCAGAAGTTGTTTTGGCATTCATTTTGTTATGCCTCTCTTTTGGAGAATGTCTATAATTTGGGTATTAGCTTGGGGAAATTGATATTGATTCAACTCTGATGAGTCGACCCAGAGGATTTCGTCACACTCTAGTGCTTGTGGCTCTCCACTTAGATGTTGGCAATCGTGAACATATAAGGTTACGATAAATTTCTCATAACGATGAGATATTGTTGTTACGTGATTGCCAACTATTATTTCTATTCCTAGTTCTTCTTTAATTTCTCGCTTAATACACTCTTCTACTGTTTCTCCTACTTCAATTTTACCCCCTGGAAATTCCCAAAGTCCTCCCATCTCCCCTTGAGTTTTTCTACGGTCTATGAGAATTTTTCCCTGTTGATTACTAATTAAAGCTACCCCTATTTGCTTATGCACCAGAGGAAGTTGTGTTTCTGGCATGGAATGTTAATTATTATATTGAGCTAACCATTAAAATATGCTCACAAATAAACATAGAATAACCCTTACCATAAATCGATAAAGGTTGTCTAGACTGGTAATTTAATTTACGTTTATAATTGTCATCTGTCAGTCTGTGTTGATGATAAAGACTTTTCAAAAGTCATTCTTTGTTCAGCGTTACGCAAGAAATAACCACTCATCATAGCCGAAGCTAATAAACGCCCTAAGTTTTCTCTGTTGGTGCTAATTGCAACATCAAAATGTTCAGAGGGAATATTACCCAACAATCCGATGATGTTGTGCTCTATGATTTGGAATACTTCCTGAGAATTAGGTTGGGAAAGTTGAGTAACAGTCTCTGGACTTAGGGATTGGACATATTGCCAGAGCGCATTGCCTTCTCCATTATGTTGAAATAAGTTTTGAGGACCACTTTCGCTCTTCACTACTTTATCTCCCTGATTGAATTAGAAAAAATTTAGTAATTGTATTAAAACTAAACTAACTTGATTACTTTCCAATTTAATCATATTCTAATTAATTAATAGTTATGTAGAACCGAACTGACATTAGCGAGTTTCCCGACCCAGCTAGATTTAAAATAAGTTCATTTTTGACCAAAAAATAATAGAAGCAAGCTCAGCAGTGACGGCATTCTCAGAATCAACAATTACTGTTAAATAAATGAATAACTACCAGGGAAACCGATAATTCACTTGCTTCACTTAGGTTTATTAATTAGTTACTATTAATTGAAGAATCTGTGACATTTTAAAGCGATAAAAGTGTTGGCATTTGTTAGCTAGCTAAATATTCCCGGATTACAGTCTTTCGTTTACGTAATTTGGAAAGTGCCTCTCTCTCAATCTGCCTAACTCTTTCCCTACTAATACTTAAACACTCCCCAATTCTAGCCAGAGTCATCGGTTTGCCATCAGCTAAACCAAATCTAAGAGAAATAACTTCTTTTTGTTGAGGGGTTAAATCAGCCATCAGTCTATCTAAATCCATCCTCAAAGAAGAAGAAGTAGCATAGTCTTCCGGAGATTGACCTGTATCTTCTAGCATATCTCCTAGTTCAGTATCATTGTTGTCCCCAACTCTGATATCCAAAGAAATTGGCTGGCGAGATTTTTCTAAGTAGTCTCGTACTTGCTTAGGAGTAAGATCTAATTCATTAGCTAACTCGGAAATTGTAGCAGTCCTGCCTTTTTTTTGAGCCAACTGTCTTTGGGCTTTTTTAATTTTGTTGAGTTTTTCGGTGATATGTATTGGTAAGCGAATCGTGCGACCTTTTTCCGCGATCGCCCTAGTAATAGCTTGACGAATCCACCAGTAAGCGTAAGTACTAAAGCGATAACCTTTAGTGGGATCGAATTTCTCAACTCCCCTTTGCATGCCAATTGTACCTTCTTGGATCAAGTCTAGAAGGTCAAGGTTCCGCTTGAGATATTTTTTGGCAACGGACACTACCAGACGTAAGTTGGCCTCTACCATTTTCCGTTTGGCAGATTCCCCCGCTTCAATTACAGCCGATAAGTCTGCTAGCGAAGTCTTGGCTGCTACCGCCCATTGAGCATCAGTGGGTTCTACTCCTAGCTCTTCGACTAAATCTTCTTTGACTTTGGCTAAAGCGATCGCCTTCTGAACTCTTTTGGCATAAAGAATTTCTTCCTCATGTGTTAATAGAGGAACGCGACCTATTTCTTTCAGATAGCTTCTAACTAAGTCGTTAGATTTGGTTGCTGTTTTCATGACGCGATTAACTTACTGGAATTTATTGGGTAAGAACGAAATTCTTGGTGATGTAAATATTTTGTTGTCTGTAAAAATAGATTCTTAAACTGAATATGAGAATCAACATTTACTTTTATTAACAAGCAATCGTGCTCAATGTCGAGCCTCAACTCGGCAGATGGCTTACTAATTCTTAATCATATTGCAACAGATTTAGTATTTGCTTGGCTACACTGGGGTTAATTGAACATAATTTTGCTTTTGTTCCCCAACTTCTAGGATACACTATATTTATTAACTTTTGTAACTTTTATGAGTAAGCAATGTTTATGAATTTCATAGGTTATGCTAACGAACCAAAGTCTCTGTCACGATCATACAGACAATTACTGATTAAAAATGCAACTCTGACAACAAAAAAAGTGTTAGCACCATTAGGTCAGAATAATTCCTGATAAAAGCGTTGACATCGACAAACTGCATTTATTTTGAAAAAATTACATATAAGTATAAATAAACAATAAAAAAGAGAAAACCTAAGCAGATGATTGAGAAGAAAGACTTCTTGCATAAATTCGCATAATTACCAATTATTACATGGTTCTATCTGAGATATTACTATAGGATTTGGACTCAGAAAGCTGTAAAAATTATTAAGTGTAGCTGACTAGGGGTTTTGTAGGAGAAGAGTAGTAAAAATATTAAAATCATGAATACATCTCAAGTTGCGGCATATGGTTCTTGGAAATCTCCCATTACCTCGAATTTGATTGTCTCTAAAACCATTGGTATCGGCAGTATTGTTGTTAACGGAGATGATATTTACTGGTTAGAGAAAAGACCCCAAGAAAAAGGCAGAAATTTAATTGTCCGCTATTCTAAGCAACGTGGCATCAAGAGTATTACCCCCTCACCCTTGAGTGTACGGAGCAAAATTCACGAATACGGAGGAGGGGCATTTATAGTTGAACAAGATACCATTTATTTCTCTAACTACAGTGATGGTAGAATTTATCAGCAAGTTTTGCCTAAACCGCCTCAAGCTCTGACCAACAAAGTGCAGCAGCGTTATGGTGATATCATTGTCGACCCTTCAAGAAACCGTTTGATTTGCGTTTGTGAAGATCATTCTCCAAGAGATCGCGAAGCAATTAGCACTATTATTAGCATCGATTTAAGTACAGGGAGAATACGCAATTTAGTTACAGGCGCAGACTTTTATTCTTCACCTCGTTTGAGTCCTAATGGTGAATGGTTAGCTTGGCTGAGTTGGAATCATCCCGATATGCCTTGGGATAGTACTTTTTTATGGTTAGCCAAGATCGA
Source organism: Pleurocapsa sp. PCC 7319 (assembly GCF_000332195.1). NCBI lineage: Bacteria > Bacillati > Cyanobacteriota > Cyanophyceae > Pleurocapsales > Pleurocapsaceae > Pleurocapsa > Pleurocapsa sp. PCC 7319. The sequence continues at coordinate 3,503,047 of NZ_KB235922.1, read as the reverse complement.
TCATGATGGCTCGATTGCAAAACCAGAGTTAGTAGCCGGCTCAAAAGCTGAGTCAATTTGTGAACCCCAGTGGTCTCCATCTGGCGCGCTTTATTTTGCTAGTGATCGCACTAATTGGTGGAATCTATATCGTCGCAATCAAGATGGTTCAGTAGAGATTTTACACAAAATGGCGGCGGAGTTTGCTTATCCCCATTGGGTGTTTGGACTGTCAACCTATGCCTTTGCCGGGCGAGATCGTCTAGTTTGCGCTTATTCGACTAACGGTAGCTGGCATTTGGGGACTATAAATACTAAAACTAAGCAATTTAAAGAAATTAAAACTAAATATACTAATATTTCTGATTTACGAGCTACAAAAACCGGTTTGGCCGTATTTATCGGCGGAACACCCACAGAAACCACAGCAGTAATTAAATTAGATTTAGACACTGGTCAAGAACAAATATTAAAACGAACCGGAGATTTAACTATCAATCCTGGTTATTTATCTTTACCACAGGCGATCGCTTTTCCCACAACCGATAATTTCACCGCCTATGCCTGGTATTATCCACCCGTCAATCAAGATTACACTGCCCCAGCAGGAGAGTTACCTCCGTTAATTGTTAAAAGCCACGGAGGTCCGACCGCAGCAGCTTCAGTTGATTTAAACCTTCGCATTCAATATTGGACAAGTCGTGGCTTTGGTTACTTAGATGTGAACTATGGCGGTAGTATTGGCTACGGTCGAGAATATCGTCGTCGACTAGACGGTAAATGGGGAATTGTTGATGTCGATGATTGTGTCAATGGTGCTAAGTACCTGGTAAATCAGGGCAAAGTAGACGGGGAAAGATTAGTAATCACAGGCAGTAGTGCTGGGGGATACACGACTCTAGCGGCTCTTACTTTCCGTAATATTTTTAAGGCAGGTGCCAGCTATTATGGCGTTAGCGACCTAGAAATATTGGCTAAAGATACTCATAAGTTTGAGTCTCGTTATCTTGATCGTTTAGTTGGCAAATACCCTGAAGAACGGGAAATTTATCAAGAGCGATCGCCAATTCACTTTACCGAACAACTGAATTGTCCGGTGATCTTTTTTCAAGGTTTAGAAGATAAAGTTGTTCCCCCTAACCAAGCTGAGATGATGTTTAATGCTATCAAAGCCAAGGGACTGCCCGTTGCCTATGTGGCTTTTGAACAGGAAGCTCATGGCTTTCGGATGTCTGAAAATATTAAAAAGGCTTTAGATAGCGAGTATTATTTCTATGCTCGTATTTTTGGTTTTCAACCAGCAGAGTCAATTGACCCCATAGAGATCATCAATTTAAATTAAGGTTTTTATCGAAATCATGTTAATCAAATAGCTAATAGCTAATAGCTGGGGCGAAGCCCTTTATTCTTGCCCGCCTACCCACAAGATTCTTAATGCCATAGTTGCAAAACCAAGTGCTGCGAAAGATTTCAGTAGCTTCTCCGGTAAGAATTGTGCCACTGCCCCTCCAGCTAAAACCCCCAGAAAACTGGCTAAAATCAAGGCTACTGTTGAGCCAATAAATACTGCCCGAGGATTATTTGAGCTACCACCAAGAGCGATCGCTGCAAGCTGACTCTTATCGCCAATCTCTGCTAGGAATACGGTAATAAAGCTAATCCCAATTAGTTGCCAATCCATTTTCTAAATTATTAATTATAACGAGCTTAGAGTTTAATGATGTCGCTGATTAACCAGGCGGTAATGATCAATAGTAAAATTGCCACGGATAAATCTAGAGTTTCGGGAGTAAGTTTTTTTGATAACCAATAGCCAATAGAAACCCCAATTAAACTAGTGGCGATTAAAGCTAAAGCTGCACCTAAAAAGACAATCCAAGGTGCCTGAGATTCAGCACTCATTAAGAGGGTAACTAGCTGAGTTTTGTCTCCCATCTCTGCTAGAAAAATGGTGACAAAAGTAGAGCTAAAAACTACCCAAAAATTATTCCTTTTTTGCTGTTGAGATTCAAGATTAGATGCTTGTATTTTGGTAATTGGTTCAATAGATTGGCGATCGCTAGTTTCCATTAAATTTTTTAATTGAGTTGAGTTACATTCCCAACACGTACTCGATAATTAATTAAGTTCTTGCTATTGTCGCAAAATTTGTCTGAAACTCCAATAATCATGAAAATGATTGATGTTCTAAACACGATAAACTGAACGTTTGAATAATACTGTTCCTTATCTATAGTTTTTATGCCTTTTTTCTATCAGGATGAGCAATTAACTACAATTGCCCAAGAGATTTTACAAATCACAAGAGAGAAATTTCCTACTATAACTAGAGACAAAATTGCCCTTACTTGGATTGTATACGAAGAGCCAGTAATCGTTAATACTGGAGGAGCATTATCGGCAGCAGAGTTTTGGCAATATCCAATTAAAGGATTTAGTTACAGAGGAGTAGAGAGGATTTATCCTGCCAGCATTGTCAAACTCTTTTATTTAGTGGCAATACAAGAATGGTTAGAAGGAAAAATGGTAGCCGAGTCCTTAGAGTTAAACAGAGCTATTCGCGATGCAATTGTCGAGTCAAGTAATGATGCTACCAGTTTAATTGTCGATGTTCTAACAGGTACTACTAGTGGGCCAGAATTACCTCCTAAACCATTTGAAACGTGGCAAAATCAGCGCAACATAGTTAATCGCTATTTTAAATCTCTGGGTTGGGAAGAGTTAGAAAGTATCAATGTCAATCAAAAAACTTGGTGTGACGGTGCCTATGGGAGAGAAAAAGCCTTTTTAGGGGAATTGATGGAAAATCGTAATATGCTGACTACAGATGCGGTAGCCAGATTATTACACAGTATTATCGGCGGAGTTGCCATATCCAGAGAGCGATCACAAAAAATGATGCAGCTACTCAAGCGAAGTCTTAATCCGGTAGATTTTGTGGCAAGTGATGACGAAAACCAAATTACAGGGTTTCTGGGAGAAGGATTACCAGTCAATGCTCAACTATGGTCTAAAGCTGGTTGGATGAGCCGAGTACGTCATGATACTGCTTATATCGAAATTCCTAACTTACCGCCTTATTTATTGACTGTGTTTACGGAGGGGAAAGATAATGCTTTAAATAAATCTATTCTGCCTTTTATTTCTCAATCTGTTGTGGAAGCACTGCTCAATTGGAAACGTAATTAGATTAAGATTTTTAACTCTCAAAATTCACTGACTGGGTTCATAATGGAAACTAGTCAGTAGTAAATTTGACAGCAGAATAGGATCTTTGCGTGGGAATATTACTTATTCCCACTACGATCACAGTTATTTCTTAATTTTGATTAGATACTATTACCCAATACTAGGGTAGAAAAAAAAAGTAAAAAAGTAGGTAAGCTCCATGAAGTATTTTCGTTGGTTAACTATTTTCGGCATCACCACTAGCATCTTGTTAGCTAATGCCCCAAAATCATCAGTAAACGCTGCTATAACTTCCAAACAAGTAGAAGGAGACAAAAATAAAACCTATAAAAATTACAAAACCTACTATGCTTATAATCCTCCCTCGGAATTAGTCACCAATTTAGAAAAATACGAACAGAATATTTCTTGTTATCTTCCTCAGAAAAATTCTCAATTGACTCATTATCAAATTTGGCTCAATCGTGGAGTTGCTTTGCAACAGCAAAATAAATATCGTGAATCCATAATTTGTCTTGATCGAGCCTTATCACTACAACCGGATTTAAAACAAGCTTGGTATCGTCGAGGTATTGCTTTGAGCCATCTTGAACAATATTCTCAAGCGGTTTTTGCTTATCAACAGGCGATAAAGATTAATCCTCAGGAGCATACTGCTTGGTATAACCAAGGTAATGCCTATAAACATCTTGGAAAATACGAGCAAGCGATCGCCTCCTTTGAGCAAGCGATCGCTCTCAAAACTGACTTTCATGTGGCTCACTATCAACTAGCCAAAGTCTTCGAAAAAACGGGAGATTTTGAACGAGCAATTTTAGCTTATCAAGCTGCGACCGATCTTGAACCTGAATACGATCATGCTTGGTACGGTTTGGGTAGATTATTAAATAAATTAGCAAGATATGACGAGGCAATTTCTGTCTATCAAGATATCCTGAAGCTCAATCCCGAGGAACATCAAGCCTGGTATAACTTAGGCAATATTAATCTCCAGTTACATGATTATGAAGCAGCAATTACTGCTTATGAAGAAGCGATCACCTTAAAACCGAATTATCATCTTGCTTGGAATAATCGCGGGGTCGCATTAGAGGCTCTAGAAGAAACGAGAGCAGCCATCAAATCCTATAGTCAAGCTTTACGAGTCAATCCCAAGTATGACAAAGCTTTAAATAATCGTCGACGTTTATTAATGCTTGTTAGTAGTAGCAATCCAATTTTATTTAATACCGCTAACTTAAGATAGTTTAGTAGGTATTGGCATTCATCTTAAAATAGTAATAATGACTGATATCCCTGAGGTAGGACAACTAGCTCCAAACTTTAGCGCGAAAGATCATAATGGTAATACTGTTAGTCTCAAAGATAAAAGCGATCGCTGGTTAGTATTATATTTTTATCCTAAGGACAATACTCCAGGTTGCACCACTGAAGCTAAAGATTTTACCCAATATACTGCTCATTTTCAAGAATTGGGAGCAGACATTATCGGAGTTAGTCCAGATTTAGAGAAATCTCACTGTAAGTTTATCGATAAACATAACTTGTTGATTCAGCTGTTAAGTGATCCTGAGCATAAAGTGATTGAATCATACGGTGCATGGCGATTGAAGAAATTTATGGGTAAAGAATATATGGGTGTGGTGCGCTCGACTTTCTTAATCTCTCCTGATGGTAAAATTGCCCAGGTTTGGGATAAGGTAAGAGTCAAAGGTCACGTAGAAAAAGTCTTAACTGAGCTACAAAAACTAGTAAGCTAGTCTAGGTTAGTATTCAACCTCTTCGCTAGCTTCAGCGAGAGATTTGCCCAGCTTTGTGCCGTTAATATTCAAGAAAAAACCATGTCTGAACCAATTACTCCTGCTATTAGCGATCGCATTTGTAAACACATGAATGACGATCACCGCGATGCGATCGCCCTTTACGCCAAGGCATTTGGTGATGCGCCTCAAACTGAAACCGCAACTATGGATTCTATCGATCCCCAAGGTATGAATATTTCTGCCCAAATTTCAGGAAAAGTAGTACCGATTAGGGTGAAATTTGACCATACTCTCAAGGATGCGGAAGATGCCCATCACACCTTAGTAGCAATGATCAAACAAGCAAAAACTGGCAAAACTTAAAATTAGCAAGATTTACAAGTTAGGGCAGTATAAATAGGTGGGTGAAATTAAATATAAAACGGTTTTTGCCGGGGTTAGGGGTTAGGGGATGGGTGATAGGGAAAAAATTAACTACCTGGGTTTTATAAATTATTATGCCTACCTACTTAATTGTCGATAGTGTAGTTAATGGTGATCGAAGATATTGCCATATTGCAGTCGATCCAACGCCACAAATATAGGAATTGCCTGAAAACACTGCTGGGCTAGTTGATAACGTCCTTCCCTTTTGAGCATTGTGGTTAACTTATCTTTGATATCCAAAAGATAACGAACATCATTGGCGGCATAACTATATTGCTCTCCAGAAAGATTTTCGGCATCGCCCCAATCAGAACTTTGGGCGCTTTTATCTAATTCGACCCCCAATAATTCACCAGCTAAACTTTTTAAACCATGGCTAGAAGTATAGGTACGAGCTAGTTTGCTGGCAATCTTGGTACAAAAAATTGGTGCAGTTTCAATACCGAAGTGGGTATTAAACTGTGCGACATCAAAACGAGCGTAGTGAAAGACTTTGGTAATATCCCAAGAAGTTAGTAGTTTTTGTAGATTAGGTGCTTCTTTTTGCCCTTTGGCAATACGAATTGCAGTGACAAAACCTTGAGGATCGCACAACTGCACCAAACATAAGCGATCGCGTCCTAAAACTAAACCCATAGTTTCCGTATCTATGGCAAGAGCTTCGGCAGACATATAACGGGCATAAGTAGCTCCATCTAAATCCTCATCACAAATTTGAACGTTATTAAAAACCATATTGCCAAATTATTTATTTTTCGCGGATAAAAATTTGAGTGAAATAATATTCATCTTTTTCATTTTTGACTACTCCAATACCAGTTAAATTGAAGTTTCCCACCATATTGCGACGATGACCTTCACTGTCGATCCATCCCAGCACAGCTCTACCTGCTGGATCGCTATATCCCATATTGTATGCTACATTCTCTGCCACACTCCGATAAGGTAGATCGTTTTTTAAAGCGGCAACCCTATTTTCAAAATCATCATGACCAAATTTTACTTTTTGTTTAGCCATATTCTCGCTATGAATTCTAGCTTGTTCACTAATTACGGAATTGAATTCTAATGGAGCAAGGTCAAGAGTTGCCCGGTATTGGTTGACTAGAACATAAGCTCGTTGAGCTATCTCTTCTAGTTCCTGGCTGCTCTTAGTTTTTGTTGAAGCAGTGATTTGGTGAAGGGATCCTTCTTGACCCAAAACTGCCTTCGATTGCCACCATCCAATGTAAGTTGTGACCACTAAAGTAGATAGCAATATTTTGGCAAACATCCTAGTTAGTATAGGAATTAGGAATTTATACATTGTTTTTATATCATTTCAGTTTTTAGGTAAGACAGATTATTTGTAGGGGCTAACCGCAGTTCGCCCTTACCAGAATATTACGTGTCTCAGATATTATCCAAATTGATATTAGTTAGGCAACAAAGGCAATCTGAATACCTTATTGTATTATTTTGGCAATCTTAAAAACTACCGTAGTTTTATCTATCTTCCCGCACTAAAAACCTATAATTTATTCAATCTCCATCCCTTATCTCCAGATCATCATGCTTTAAAGTTGATCTCCTAAATATTTCGCTACTGTCTGTACATCTTTATCACCTCTTCCTGAGCAGTTCAGCACAATCCTCTGAGTACCAGTTAGCTGAGGACAGAGTTTTTCCAGATAAGCAAAGGCATGGGCAGTTTCTAGAGCGGGGATAATACCTTCTAGTTCGGATAGTAAGCGTAAAGCAGCGATCGCTTCTAGGTCAGTAACGGCATGATATTCTGCTCGTTTAGTATCTTTGAGATAACTGTGTTCTGGACCAACACCAGGATAATCTAGTCCAGCACTAATAGAATGGGCTTCAACAATCTGTCCCTGAGTATCTTGTAATAGATAACTCATCGCACCATGCAATACTCCAGGTCGACCTTCAGTTAAGGTGGCAGCATGTTTTCCGGAAGCTACACTTTCACCTGCTGCTTCTACACCAATCAAACGTACGCTAGGCTCAGGGATAAACTCATAGAATAATCCCATGGCATTGGAGCCTCCCCCCACGCAAGCAACCAGAATATCAGGAAGACCATTCCATTTCTCTGCACATTGCTGACGAGTTTCTTGACCAATTACTCCATGAAAGTCTCTAACGAGCATCGGGTAAGGATGAGGTCCAGCAACCGAGCCTAAAATATAGTGAGTACTCTCAACATTAGTTACCCAGTCTCGAATCGCCTCAGAAGTCGCATCTTTAAGGGTACCTGTACCAGCCGAAACTGGCTCAACCGTGGCCCCTAAAAGACGCATCCGAAAGACATTGAGTTTCTGTCTTTCCATGTCTTCAACGCCCATATAGATAATGCATTCTAAACCAAAGCGAGCGCAGACTGTGGCTGTTGCTACTCCGTGTTGCCCTGCTCCTGTTTCGGCAATGATACGTTTTTTACCCATGCGAATTGCCAAGAGAGCTTGAGCTAAGGCGTTGTTGATTTTGTGCGCTCCAGTATGGTTTAAATCTTCCCGTTTGAGATAAATTTCGGGAGTAAAATCGGGACGAGAATAGTGTTGACTGAGGCGTTCTGCAAAATAGAGAGGATTTGCTCTACCGACATAATCTTTTAAAAGCCCTTGTAATTCTTGAGTAAAGTCTGGATCATTTTTATATTTACTGTAGGCAGTTTCCAATTCTGCTAAAGCTGGCATCAAAGTTTCTGGAACGTATTTACCACCATAAGGACCAAAACGTCCTAGTTCATCAGGTACTGAGACAGAATTGCGATCGCCAGGAGACGGGGATGGGTAATCACCTTTAATTGGAGTAGCAGTCATATAACTAATTTTTTGTCAGGTAAATAAATAAATGCCAAGACAATTTGACAATTGTCAACAGCTTGCTAATATTGCTGTTTTTAACTTATTAATCAAAGTCTTTGAAGATAAGTAAAAATCTTAACATTATTCAGAACTAGTGATTAAGATGTAGTGCTACTTAATAAATTTAATCTCTATTTTAGATGATTTATGACGAAAACTATTATTGTTAAGCCTTTAGAATTAGTCTTACAGAAAGCTGGTTTAGTTTCCTCTGAACAAGTGCAAATTGCCCTTCAAGATCGTGCATTTCTACCAAAATCTAGAATCGGCGAGATCATGGTTCGTCGTAGATGGATCACTCAACAAACAACAGAAATATCTATTAGACATTGGTCTGATAAAATTAAAATAGGGCAGGGTCCGGATAGCCAATCGCATTTATCACAATATTTTTGACCATATTTGGCTAGAAGAACAAATGGCTAAGGTTAATAATTCAATTTCCTCATCCATAGAAGATAAATTCCTTAATTGTTCCCCTGAGCAAGTTTCTGTCGATGAGAATTCACAGAATTCTCCTAAAATGACCAAAAAAATTATACTAGCTAGTTTAATTCTGGTTAGTGGTTTAACTGGACTGGGATTTAGTTTGATTACTAAATTTCTACAGTTGCAACAACTTAAACAGGCTAATCAACTATTAGCCCAAAAAAATTATCAATCAGCAATAGCAGCTTATGATAAATTACTGCAAACTAATATTGGTCAACGGGAGAACCTGTGGCTCAATCGAGGTTATGCTTGGTCTAAATTGCAGAATTATAATGAAATGTTGCAATCTTGTTCGGCAGCAACTATTGTTGACACTCAAACTGATTTGGGCTGGAATTGCCGAGGGGAAGCTCTCTATCATTTAGGTCAGTATGAAGAAGCACTGCAAGCATTTAAGCAAGCTACTTCCATTAATCCTCGTGAATCAACTTATTGGCTGAACGAGAGTCGAGCTTTATTTAAGCTTAAGCATTATGATCGAGCTTTCTTCGCTAGTGACCAAGCGATTAAATTTCTGAAACAAAAAGTAGAAGATAAGGCAGATAAACCTCGCCGTGATTTAGCGATCGCTTTCAATCAAAAAGGTCAAAGTTTACTGAGAAAAGGTCAATTCCAGCAGGCGCTCGCAGCGTTTGATCGATCTATCAAAAATTCTGCTACATATTTATCTGCTCGACAAGGGAAGGCGATCGCTTTATATAAGTTAGGTCATCATAATCAAGCAGTTGCCGCTTTTGATCGTATTTTGCAACGGCATGCTCTAACTAACAATCAAGAAGCTACGATTTGGTTATATAAAGGTATTTGTCTCTGTGATGCGGAAAAATTAACAGAGGCAGATCGGGCTTTTAAACAAGTTTTACAATTAAGTTCAGATTCTCAGTATCATAAACTTGCTCAAGCAGGGTGTGGAATTCGGTGACTTTTTTTTGAAATAAAAAAACAATTCTCAAAAAAAGACAGACTGAATAGATTTAGTCTGTCTTGATGAGATAGTTAATTTTGTCTAGTTATAAGATATGTCTATTTAATTCTAGACGCCAAAAGACTTGCCACAACCGCAAGTTTGAGCAGCGTTGGGATTGGTAAACTCAAAACCACCACCAATCATGGCATTGCTATAGTCTAAGACCAAACCGTAGAGATATAAGAGACTTTTGGGATCACAGACAATTCTGAATCCGTCATAATTGAATACTTCGTCATGATCCTGAATCTTATCTGGTTCTTCAAAATCCATCATGTAAGACATTCCTGAACATCCCCCCTGGCGAACCCCTACTCGCAGGCAAAGTTCCTTATTCCCCTGTTGCTCTTGCAGCATTTTAATATGCTTGTAAGCTGTGGGTGTTAGCTGAATTCCTCTTTCAATGGTTTTAGTGGCTTCTGTCATTGGTGCCGAAAACTCCTTCTAGATTTATGATGAGTCAGTAAGATAAGTAACTTTATACAGTCGCTCAAAATCTACTATATGTCTGTATAACTTATATTTTAAAATCTATTCTAAATTCTTGTACTGCTTAAGACTCCGAGATAGTGATAAATCGTTGATATTTACGTGTATTTTAAAAATCTCTCAAACTTGAAGATTGCTATTTGTTAGGGAATTGAAAACTTAAAAAACTCAACTTTTCAATTCCCTAGCGAGGAAATTTTATTCGCTTACGCTATTTACACTTAGGGGAACTAGATCGCCATAAATTGTAAATCCTAAAAGCATAGGTTCATTTTCCTGAATCAGCTTGCCAGTAAGAGCACAACTTTCATCTTTACGAGCAGTTGCTTCAACGGTAGCACGAATATCAGAACGGGCAAATTGAGGACGATAATCACCAGACTTCTGATGAACATAGTTCCAAAGGATATCCCTGATTAAAGCTTGATAACCTTGATTGCCAGATAATTCTTTGAGTTTATCTTTAAGACTGCGTTCCAGCCGAATACTGGTAACTTCCATTTCGGTTGTCGATGTGCGAGTTAGGGTTCGCATTTTTTTTCCTCTAGATACTAGACATATACGGTACTATAAGTGTAGTATTTTAAATGCCTTTTGCAAACCCTTTTAGAGAAAATTAATGTTGCTGTTATCTCTTTTTACGCTGATCTCTACTATAGCGCATCAAAATTGTTGTCCAGAGACAGCGATTAATCTAGAGTATTTGTTGAACAAGAGATATAGTAACAGAGCATATTCGCCGGAACTCATACGTATAAGAGTTTGTAATCAAGAATATATAAAGGTTTTAGGTTTTATTAACACTTATTGTCAATTTCAACTAAAACAAATTAGCAGGAAAAGCAAAATTAAAATAACCAGACCTAAATAGGTCGTTGTCTTAACAAAACTTTACTTTACCTCGCTACTAAATTCCAGAAGCGGGGTTTTTTATGGGGTCATTTTTACTCCGATCAAAAAGAACAACCGCGACGTGATTTGAGTCAGTGCCAATATCGTGGAAATAGGAAAAATTGAATTAGGGACTATTTGAACAAAATGAGCACCAAGAACGACATCAGTTAAGAAGTTAAATTTTTTAGGAGCAGAGAAACTCATGTTAAAAATTACTTATTTAGAAGAAGAAATTTACTTAGAATATCTCCAAGAGTCAGTTGAAGCTTGGAAAGCTTCTAGAGTTTTGGTTAGCTTGCGCGCAGCAGCTAGTATTTATATCGAACCCAGTACCGCTTGTTTGATATTTCCGGTCAATATTCCTTATTTATCAGGTTGGTCAGAATTAGAAGTCAGAGCAAATGTCGAAATCACAATTTGTGACGAAGAATATATTGAAGTTTCTCTTTCAGGTACTTGGGTATCGATGAGCGAAGAAAGCGAAGAAGGAGTATTCGTTTGCGATTTGAACCAAAGAAATGAATACTTCTTGTACCAGCTCTGGCAGGAATCGCAAATTGGCTCTTCTGTCATGAGTGAATAATAATTAGGTGGTGGGTATGAGAATTGTATAGATAAGCCACCTAATTACTAAGCCATTTAATATTTAATATTTTTAGTAAGATTAATTATTGCAAGCTATTTAAGCAGTTAAATATTTAAGCATTCAAGCAAAAAAACTTGATTAAATCGGATAATTTAGTATTTTCATCAGTTGGCACTATAGCCTCAATTTTTTGAATATTTTGAGCATTAAGATAGATGAAAACTTGCTGCCGCAGGATCTGACGAATCGAAGCTGTAAATCCAGAAATCTCTAATTCCAATCTAGCTTGTCGCTCTTTTGCCATACTGACAATAAACTTCGTCATGTTAAGTAATCTAGCCTTGATACTATGTCGATCAAATGCTGGGTTACATTCACAATTTAAAATTAATTCTTTTAAATCCAAATTATCTTCCAAAAAAATCAAAACGCCTTCTCGAATATAGTTTTCTGCCCCTTCCATTCCTAAGGTACCTAAATCAGCTAAAGCAATTATGCTACCAACAACGGATATTTTACGTTGAGAATCGTAGAGATAGGGTTGATAAATAGAATAGGGAGAAAAACTATAGTTGGTTTTGCCCGCTTGTGGATCGCGATTGCAAATTGTAGCTAAGATACCATCTTGGATAATCTGGAGATCTAAATCGCTAAATAGAATTGATTTATCAACCTGATCGGTCAATAACTGTTGATTTAAATTACGGATATAGTTAAGCAGTTTTTTGACTGTAGCGGTTTCGCTGACCCCTGCAGCACGTTTTCTTGGTGTACTGGCATTAGTACTGGGATGAAAACACTGCACCATATCATGGGCGATCGCACAGAGATTAATCAAACTTTCTACCCTGTCTAAAGAGGCTAAAGGAATGCTTTGAGCTAAGACAGGTTGAATATTGTGGAAAATTTTATTAGCTCTGCGTTTTACCCCTAGAGCATGGCTCAGAGTATGGTAATAAAGCTGCTTCTCGCTTGTTTCTTGCCTAATTTCAATTACGGCGTAGTTCTCTACTAGCTTAACTGTCTCGGCAAAAGAGCTGGGTTTTCTTTGCCAATTATTTTTATTCATGTATTTTGATTCATGCTCAATCAGGCTGTTTTAAAAATCTCTCCTCATTGATTAAGTTGCTATAATTTTACATTCTAAATATATAATTGAAATATGACCGAAATCACAGAAGGTGCCGAATTTGTTCGACACCTTCTGTGTTAAGGCCAAATCATTAACGAGTTTACAGGTAAATTTCTAACCTTGCCATAGTTGTTGCACAATTGTTTCTGGCTTAATATCAGCAAGTTTTTCCGTTGTCGATTGAATACCTACACAATTTTCATTTTGTGCCAGGATCATCTTGCTCTCTTGAGAAGTTAATAAAGCGATACTGTAGATATTGGCTGCTACTGCTAACTGCAGCGGGGCACTATTATTACACAAAATTAAGTTAGCTCCAGCAACTATAGCTGCCATTTTACCCACATCAGGACAAGCGATCGCTTTAAGATTGCTATGATTCGAAATCATTGCCGTTACCCATTCTTGGTTGGTATCTGTTTGCAACAGGATAATGGATAATCCTGTTTGTCGTTGCTCGATATTCTCGACGATTTGTTGCCAACTTTTGAGCGGATAATTACTAATCTCAGTTGCAACAGATTGGTCATCACAGAGAATAATATAGCCACTATCTTTAATTTCTAAACGATGTTGCTCTGCTTCTGCCCAATTAATGTCTTCTGTAGGTACATTAATAGTGATGGGCGGACAAGTCGCTTTAATATCCAATCCTGTTACCAGATCGTGATACATTTCTGCTCGATATTGTTCTGGTTTACGGACAACAGAGTTAGACAGAAATAAAGCAAAGTCATCCTGATAACCTACCCTGGTAGGTATACCATTGAGCCACAGTAATAATTTGATGCGCCAAGAAGTTGGAAGACTAATTACAGCATCATATTCGCAATCGCGCACAATCCCTAAAAGATTAAGATAATCAGCGAGACTATTCTGGTCTTGGAAATCAAACACCAGGACTTCATCTACATTTTTGCAGACTCGGTAAGCTTTTTTTGCTCTAGGTTCTACTAGAACATCAATTGCAGCTTGGGGATATTGATTTTTTAGGGTTTCGAGAGTTGGGAAAAAGAGAAGTTGATCGCCAATTCCGCCAGGAACGAGAGCTAGTATACGCATCCTTAATGAAGTAGATATTTAGATATAGTCCTTATTTTTATCTGAGGACAATTTTAGTAGATGATAGAGCTAAACAGTTTTAATTTTTAGGAAAACGTCGTAAATGCACTTACTTATACCTGCGGCAGGCATGGGTCGTCGCATGGGTAGCGAGTTCGCTACGCGAGGGCTACGCCAACGTAATAAACTTTTATTGGAATTATTAGGAAAACCACTTTTAGCCTGGACTTTACTTGCTGCGGAAAACTCCCCAAGTATCGAATGGATTGGCATTATTGGACAGCCGAGAGATTTCGCCGATTTTCAACATATCCTCAGCCAGCTCAATTTGACTAAATCGGTGGAGTTAATTGTCGGAGGTGATACCCGTCAAGAATCTGTATACAATGGCTTACAGGCTCTGCCAGATAGGGCTGAGAGAGTTTTAATCCATGATGGAGCAAGATGTTTGGCAACTCCTAAATTATTTGATCGCTGCACTACAGCACTGGAAACTTGTCAGGGTTTAATTGCTGCTATACCTGTCAAAGATACAATTAAGATAGTCAACGATCAAGAAATTATTATTGACACCCCAGATCGCAGCAATTTATGGGCAGCACAAACTCCTCAAGGATTTGAAGTACAGCTTTTAAAGCGTTGTCATGCCCAGGGAAAAGAATTGGGTTGGTCTGTCACTGATGATGCAGCTTTATTGGAAAAGTGCCAACTACCCGTAAAAATTGTTCAGGGTGAAGAAACAAACTTAAAAGTAACGACTCCCGTGGATTTGGCGATCGCCGAATTTATTTTACGTCAAAGAAGTGATTAACCTAATTGATTAATGTCTACCATACTAAATTTCAGCTTCAAGGTTTGGATTCTGGCAGCAGGTAGACTTTTATCAGAAATTGGTACTGGTTTTACCCTGTTTTATGCGCCTATTTTTTTTGTCAATCAAGTAGGATTATCTTCTACCTTGGTGGGGGTAGCTTTAGGGAGTGGTTCTGTTTCGGGTGTAGCAGGACGATTTCTGGGGGGACAATGGGCAGACTCCCCTCGTTGGGGACGAAGAAAAACTCTCTTAGCTGCTGCTGCTGTGTCTGTATTGGCAGATGTGGTATTGGCCCTCACAGCGAATTTTCCCAGCTTGATTGTGGGTAATTTACTGATGGGTTTTGGCATTGGTATCTATTGGCCGGCAACAGAAGCGGCAATTATTGATTTAACAACTCCAGAACAACGCAATGAAGCTTTTGCCGTTACTCGATTAGCTGATAGCTTAGGTTTAAGTTTAGGAGTAGTTTTAGGTGGAGCATTAATCGCTAATTCAGGCAATTATCGAGCCTTGTTTGTCATTGACGGAATTTCTTTTGCTGTTTTTTTTGCAGTAATCTATTTTGCGATCGCCGAAACTTATCAATTTCAAGGGCAACAATCAGAGTCAAGTAGTATTAACGGTTGGTCTTTGGCATTACGCGATCGCGCCTTGATGGTTTTTGTGGCGGTAAGTATATTATTTACTATTTATCTTTCTCAAGTACAAAGTACTCTTCCTCTATATTTCAAAAACTATGTTCAGTTAGCCAACACAGGAGTAGGATTTTCAGAACGGGTTATCAGCGCTCTATTTACTTGGCATATAGCCTTTGCTGCCATTTGTCAGTTACCTATAGCCTGGATTTTAAATCGTTTTAGTCGCATTACGGCGTTGAGCTTGTCTTTGGTGTTGTGGGGAATTGCCTTTATCTTAGTCTGGCTGACAGGAACTATGCCTGATAAAACATTAATTTGGGCAGTTCTAACTTTGGGTTTGATGTCTTTGGGGATGGTTACTTATACTCCTGTTGCTTCGGGCTTAGTGGCAGATTTAGCCCCCACATCATTGCGAGGAGTATATTTCTCGATTAATTCTCAATGTTGGGCAATTGGCTACTTTGTGGGACCACCTCTTGGAGGCTGGGCTTTAGATCATCCCGAATATACTAACTATTTTTGGCTACTGTGTGCTGCCTCGACATTAGTCGGTTTAGGAATTTTAAGTTATTTGAAACAGTTAATTCCTCAAATGAAAGCAATAAAATAAATGAGGCTGAAGTTTTAAAACCTGTATTATTTCAAAGTGTAAAGTTAGTAGTGTTTAATTGATTTATTCTGCGATTTTTTTATGTGTTTTTGCTGTAATCTATAACACATTTTGTTGATTTACAAAAGTGTTGGTAATCTGAAGTATGTATTTGAAAAAACAATAAATTCGAAACAACCACTTATTATAAGCAATTCTACGATAGAAAAAATATTGATTTACAATCTTGATTTTTATTGCTATTTTAAGAACCTAAACATCAAAAAATATGTTTTGTTACCGATGAACAGTAGGCACTATTAATTTAACTATTAATTAAATATATTTCGCTTCTGTTGATTGCCAAGTCTGACTGATAAATATCTTAGATCAGAAATCTTACAATTAAAATACTGTAAATTGTTATGGATAAAATCAATATCTTGATCGTGGAAGACGAGTTGATAATTGCCCGAAACACAGCTAAAAAACTCCAAAGATTAGGATACACTATCTCTAAAATTGTTTCCTCAGGACAAGCTGCAATTGACTTTGTTAAAACCACAAAACCAGATCTCATTTTGATGGATATTGCCATCAAAGGAAATATAGATGGTATTGAAACAGCTAGCAGAATTAAATCTATAGCAGATATTCCTGTTATTTTCCTGACGGCTTACGCTAATGAGCAAACCCTAGAGAGAGCATCTCAAGTGGGATGTTATGGTTATCTCATCAAACCTTTTAGGGATCAAGAACTGCATGCCAACATTAAGATGATTTTGAGTAAACATCAAGAGCAGTCATCAATTCAACAGTCTTTACAAGATACTGTTAATGAATATTCTTCACAGTTTGATGACATATATAAAAATAACCTCACCAATCTCCCAAACAAACTTTTTTTACGAGATTTATTTGATTACTTAGTTTCCTCGATCAATAGTAAGAATAGCTCAGTAGAAGACAACAGTGAAAAACCGGAGCTAAAATTAATAGCAGTTCTTAATATTAGCTTAGATCGGTTTCAAAAAGTTAGTGCTTTCTTAACTAAAGAGCAGCAAGATAGTTTAGTTAAAGAGATAGCTAAACGTATAACCGACTATGTCAATGATTTAGAGTTTCAGGGTATTACTGTCTATCTAAAGGAAGATCACTTTGTCGTGATGATTCCTTTAGACAAGCAATTAACAGCCAGCAATTATGGACAAGAAATCTTAAATCGGCTTAGAGAACCATTCCTGATTAACAATCGCGAAATATTTCTCTCGACTAATATTGGTATTTCTTTTTATCCATCTGATGGTAAGGATATTGAAGAACTATTACAGCAAGGTGAAAAAGCGATCGAGTATGCGCGCTCACAAGGAGGAAATCGCTCCCAATTATTTACATATGCCTTTAATATTAAACCGTCTAGAGCTGCTGAAAGTTTGACCATGGAAGCGGAATTACATCATGCTCTAGAACGTGAAGAGTTTGAATTATATTATCAACCAAAAGTTAATCTCAAAACTAATAAAATTGTCGGTGCAGAAGCATTGATACGTTGGAATCATCCTGTTATGGGCAGAATTGGTGCAGGCAAATTTATTCCTTTAGCAGAAGAAAGTGGTTTAATTCGACCTATAGGAGAATGGATTTTAGATCGTGCCTGTAAACAAACTAAAGCCTGGCATAATCTTGGTTTAAATTTTTTAAATATTGGTATTAATCTGTCAGGATCTCAATTTAGACAATCAGATTTATTTCATCAGATAACTCAAGCTTTATTCAATTCATCTTTAGAACCTCAATACTTAGAGTTGGAGTTAACCGAAAAAGTCTTGGTAGAAAATATCAAAACTAACATTCAAAGAATGAATTTGCTCAAAAAGCTAGAGGTTAAAATCGTATTAGATGATTTTGGTACAGGTTATTCTTCTCTTGGATATTTGCAACAATTTCCCTTTGATATTTTAAAAATAGATTCTTGTTTTATTCATAATATTGATAAAGATCCAGTTAATGCAGTGATCACTAAAACTATAATTACCATGGCACATGAGTTGGGATTAAAAGTAGTGGCTGAAGGAGTTGAATCCGAAGCGGAATTAAATTTTCTCAAAAATAGTAATTGCGATGAAATACAAGGTTATATATTTAGTCGTCCTTTAAATGCTAGAGAATTTCAAAAGCTAGCTATGATTAATGTCTCAACTAAACCACAGATTAGCCCTATTGCATAATTATGTCGGGATATAAATTAATCTTTATACCCCGATGTAACAATTATCAGATATCAGAATTATCGAGACGATATTGTCTATCGTCTAAATTATCCCTTCTGTGACAGGATGGAAGAAAAAGGCAAGTGCCAGCACTGCATAAGTTGCTAAGAGCAAACTGCCTTCTAACCAATTAGATTCTCCATCAGAACTAATAGAATTGGCAATTAATACAGCAACTGTAACGGCAACTAGTTCAAACGGATGAAAATTTAGATCCATCGGTTGACCAATGATCCATCCGGCAATTACTAGTACTGGCGCAACGAAGAGAGCAATTTGCATACTTGAACCTACCGCGACGGAAACAGAGAGATCCATCTTATCTTTCATCGCCACAGTAACCGCAGTAGCGTGCTCAGCAGCGTTCCCAATAATCGGTAGTAAGATCACTCCAGTGAACAAGGCACTTAAACCTAAATCAGAAGTAGCTACTTCTAAGGAGCCTACAAGTAATTCTGATTCTATTGCCACAGCAAGGGTTACTAGTAATAAAATAAATACCCAAAAACTTAAATTGACTTTATGTTTATCTTCCCCGCCTTCACCTGATTCTATATCTCCCACATCACAAAGATAGGAATGAGTTTTCATAGAAAACAGTAGCGTCAAAATATAAACCATAATCAAAATTACCGCTACAGCTACCGATAGATTTTGTAGCGTCATTTCTTCAATACCTGACGATGTATACTCCACGGCAGTGGGCAAAAGAAGTGCAATTACAGCGAGATTCATTGTGGAAGCATTAAGACGGGCAACAGTAGGCTGAAACTGCTGCTCCTTAAAACGTAATCCTCCCAGCAACATTGAAAATCCCATGACCAATAGCAAGTTACTGACTATCGAGCCAGTAATAGTCGCTTTCACTACACCAACTAAACCAGCCTTAAGAGCAATAAAAGCAAGAATCAATTCAGTTGCATTACCAAAGGTAGCATTGAGTAATCCGCCAATATTGGGACCTGTGACAACGGCGATTTCTTCTGTAGCCGTACCCATATATGCTGCCAGGGGGACAATGCCTAAAGCTGCGGTAATAAATACGGTGGTTTCTCCCCATTCCCAAAAATTAGCGGCAATAGAAACGGGAATAAAAACTAACAAAACTAAGAAAAGTTTTTCTTTATTGAGCATATTGACTTATTATTCCTTGAGCTAGTTCTCTCACATTGATAACATCTCCTTTAACATAAGTCTTTATTGAATTTTCGACTTCTGACTAAATGTGTATCTGTTGTGGGGTGAACCCGAAGGGCGAACTAAGCGCCTTTGTCTTCGGCGACTGTAGAGGTATTACTCATTACTTATTACTCTCCAGAAACTAAACAGAATCATTAAAGGCTAAAACCTACGTCATAAGTAGTTTCTGACCTTATTTTGCGAGGCAAAGTATTTCCCCTGTTGCCTGTTGCCTACCTCGTCAGAGGCTCGTTACTCATTACTCGTGAAAAATACTTGAACTATTAACGAAAGTTCGATAAGCTTTCTTGCTTGTAGCTTGCCGTAAATCGCTCCCAGTAAGAAACAGTAGCAAGACTCAAAACTTGGGCTGTTTCCATTTTGGAATGTGAACCGACTAAAATCAAGGCAATATTACGACTACCAAAAAAATTTAAAAGACTTTGTATAGTATCTAGAGGTGCAAGTTGACTCTGATCTATAATCACCATTTTTAATGCCGCAGCTTCTATAATTTCGATTAAAGTTTGATTGCAGTTTAGGGTAGCCTTACCTAGTTTAGAAACCAACTCGTGAGTTAAAGTAGCTAAAAATTCCCTTGTACTCTCTTCAGGAAAAGCTTGATAGTAAATAACGGGAGTTTGGAGATTTTGATCGACACTTGAGACAAAGTTTTGAATAGTATCAAAGGTTTCTGAAAAATCATCATTAAAAACAATCCCATTTTCACCATGAATTAACCTGGATTTTAGCCAATTCAACAATTTTGTAGTTGTAGTAGACTCAATCATGAAATTAATAGATTTTGTTAGAACTTAACTGGTGTGTTAAAAACTTTGATTTCAAGTAACTAAAAAATAAAATAGGCGGTAATCTCTAGCTCATCTCTAAAACCCACAATTTGTGCCAGTAGGTAGAGTTTTTTAGACTCATGAGGTAGAGAATTTATGGGTATTGAGCAGTTGCTAATACACATAATTAGATGAGTATGATTTCAGATATACAGTATATAGCAATTTTTGGGCAAAATATCGTCGGATCATTTATTAAAAGCTATCCTTAAGATAAATTAGCAACAATAAGCAACTCAGAAAATGAATTGTTAATGCCACTAATAATTATTAGTATCGAGGTGTCAAGACTAGATATCTCTGGTTAAATCCAGAGATTCTTCCGAATTTAGGGCTTTGACCCGATCGCTCAAGTCTAAAGCAGTTTGGAGTTGTCCTGGTTGGAAAGTACGACTCATTACTACATAAATCGAAGTGCGATCGCAACCAATATCTGCCTGCACCACATCCTGCCAAGACTTTGCCATTAGCCGATCGCTGACGCGCCAATGATTATCTTGCCAATGGAAGTGACGAGTAAACTTGAATGGTGCATCTTTTTTACCAGTAATCAGTATTGTTTGTAATATACGACGAATTAGATTGGGAAAAAATCTTCCTAAAGTCAACATTACCAAGCGTAAGATAATCAGGTTGAGAGAGTTCATTTGTTTTTGTTTTGCCCAACCCAAAGTTCCCGCGATCGCAATTTGCTCTGGTTCTAATTGAATTTGATAATCATCAACTAAATGTCCCACCGCATTTCTGAGTTTTTTGCCATCTTTGACCAATAGGGAAAATTGGGTATCTGAGGCAACTAACTTGTCATCACGGAATATTTTAAATACACCGCCCTTATTTAAAGCCAAATACAATTCTGTATTGTCGCGCCGTTCGATGAGGATGCCACCTTCCTTGAAGTGAAAGCGTCCCTGAAGACGAGGTTTTAGTGGCGGACGAGCAGGGATAAAATCTTGCCAAGCTAGGAGATAATTCCAAGTATGATGCCCAATGATGCGATCGTCGGCATAACAGGAACCTAAACCATTGGCTAGTCCCTCTAAAAAGCGATCGTTAATGTTGAGAGCTTCAGGTAGCCATTTGCCTACCAATTCAAAGCCATGGGGAAAAAAGTTATAAGTATTGCGGCTCGTATATTCTCCCCCATAAGAACCATCAGGATGCACAAATTGGGCAGCCAGACTTACCCCTGAAGCGATCGCTTGTTTGAGTCTGACTCTAGGATTGAGTTCATACACTCGTGCCAGACAAGAAATAGTTAAAGTATGGTATCCAGGATCGCAACCCTCATATTCAATAAACCAGCCTTCAGGATTTTGCCAGGATAGCACCTGTTCCAAACGCTCTTGCTTACTGATATCCCAGCGATCGGTTTGTAATAAGTTTGCCAGTAACTCTAAACATAAGACAATCAAAGCTTGATGATTAGTTAAACGTCCGCTTTCTTGATGTTCTGCCAGCCAATCTGCTCTTTTACGGAAAAAATCCAGGGCTTCAGGGTTATTTAAACCCATAAGACGATAACTTTCGATGCAAGCAAGTAAGGAAAAAGCTGCGGCTCCGGCAGCCCTTTCATAGGGAAAATAATCATCACAGGAACCATTAGGGTGACTGCTCCGAGCTGCATAGATTATGCCAGCTTCAACCCATGTTTTAATAATCGGTTGTTGATAAAAAATATTGTCAGTCAGGTTGCAGTGATATGCCAATGCTAAAGGATAAACAAACTCCTGAGACATTCCCGCCGGAAAATCAATTACCTTATATTGCCAAAAAGTACGATCAAAACAACCATAGGTGGGACTATGAGGATTTCGGTCTAAGAGAGTTAAAATTTTGGGAATCTGGGCTAAGGCTTCACGAGCGAATAAATCTCTGTTACTCATAGACAAATTAGTGATTGCATCGTCAATTTTAGATAACACATCCTATCGTTTCCCAGCTGGTTTCTAGAAAGTTAGTTGATTCAGCACATTCGGTAATATTGAGAATTTGATCGACAGTTATATTTTCCATGGTTTGAACTATACCACTAGACCATTCAATCTTAATTTCTTCGACTAAAGTATTTTCTCCTAGTCCAAAGTGTAAGCGAGAATCATTTTGCACTCGATTATGCATCCCCCCGGATTGTTGTCGTAGTTGCGTAATGCCGCCAGCAGTAACATATACTTGAGCACCAATACCATCTCGGTTGGAGACGACTCCTTCTAGATCAATTGTTAACCAATGATTATCATTGCCCTCATTTTCCAATAGTTGATAAGGTGCGCTTTCGCTGAGTATAGGAGGAAAACCACCATTGGTAACAAATAAATCGAGAAATCCGTCATTATTGTAATCGGTTGTAGCAACAGATTCTCCAATACCTAAGATGCTTTCCTGAGCTGCTCCTAAATCTGCCACAGCGATAAACGTTCCATTGCCTTGGTTTTCGTAGAGGACGTTTGGTTCATTGCCCGCAGCATTTGCAGTAACAACATAAATATCTACATCCATATCATTATCAAAATCTCCTGCCACCGTACTGACTCCTGCAGTTCTGACACTATTAATTCCTGAGCCGTTAGTCTGATCGATTAACTCCGAACCGTTATTAATCAATAATTGATCGGGAAAAGGTTCAAGATCATTATTAAAAGAGATCGCTTTAGTTTCTGTAATTTCACTTGAAGATTCAACAATAGCGGCAACTAAATCTTGATCGGGAGTTGATAAAGATATTTCCCATTCAGCCAAAACTGGATCGTAACCAATATAGAGACCTTCATCTTCTCCGGGGGTAAAAGGGGCAACTCCCTCCACTCGCGAATCTTCTGGATCGAGATTCAACTGTAATCTAGTAATAGTGCTATTTTCAGCTTCTAAAGCAGTATTCAGATCCTCTGGATTCAAACCACGTGCACCAATAAATATCTCTTCTGGATCAATCTCCTCAAAACTATAGCCAAATGTAAACAAGTCAATAGAAACCTCCCCCTCAGTTTGAAAGGTAATGCCTTTCTGGTCTGCTTGAGCCAGAAAATTGAGATTTAGAGAATTATTTTGAGGCTGGAAAAAAGCAGAATTGCCTAAACCTCTTCTGGTTAAATATAAATCTGGTAACAAATCCCCGTTAAAATCTTCCGAAATAAAATCTTGAGCTTTATAGTTTTTTTCTAATATTGAGTCAGTAATATCGTTGATTTCTGTAGAGTCATAAATTGATATTCCCTCAGAGGGGTCAATGAGAATTAATTCTGGCGTATTGTCATCAACTAAATCTGACAAAACACCAAACCGAGTTGGTGCCAGATCAAAACCTAAACTGGGACGAAGGTCTTCAAATTGATCATCCTGACGAAAGATTGTTGCCGGAACTTCCCCATCGGGTCGTTCTCCAGCACCTTGTAACAAGTCCAATAAACCATCATTGTCGTAATCGAACCACAGGGGGCTTCTGCCACGAGAACCAATGTAACCTAAACCCAGATCGATAGCCCTTTCTACAAAAGTTCCGTTTTGATTAATCCAAAACTTATTGGCAATATTCGGATCGCTAAGACTGCTATTACCCGAATCTCCACCTACTAATTGAAGTAAATCCAAGTCACCATCATTATCAAAATCAACCCAAGCTGCACCATGAAAATCTCCCTTGAGTAGCTGCTGGTCAAATACATTTAAGGTGATATCGATAAAACTGCCATCGCCTTGATTCTGATAAAGATTAGGTAAAAAACCATGATTACTTACCCAGAGATCGGGATAACCGTCATTATTAAAGTCTCCCCAAGCTGCACCATAAGAACTTCCCGTATAAGTGATTCCACTGCCTTCAGTAACATTATTAAACAAAACCTTTTCCTCTGTAGCTATGAACAATAATCTCAGTTCGGGATAAGGCAATTTAAGGGTGAGATCAGCTCTAAGCTTTAAGCTATCAGCTCTAAGCTTTTTGGACTTATATTCTCGCCTAACTTTTTATGATTTAAGGAAAATCATGGTTTTTAATCAACTACACCATAAGTCATTCAGCTTATCCCGAATTTAGGTTATAAATATTAATGGCTATCACATCCATTTATAGCTGCTTGGATTTAAATGAGATACCGTAATTACTCGGTTTTTGGTTATTTGCTAGTTAATCTAATGCGATTAATTCTTGGTGATGAAATTTTTTTCTGATTAATTTGTTCTGTCCAGATCTCAACTAAATTATCAACTACTTGTGCCCAACTATATTTTTGTATCGCTTGTTGAGCTTGAATACCCATTGATTCTCGTAAACTTTGATTACTAATCAATAAATTCAACTTAGCTAAAAAATCAGATTCGTTTTGCGGCTCATATAAAAAGCCTGTGGTCCCATCTTGAATCGTATCTATAACTCCTCCAGCTCGAGGGGCGATCGCTGGTAGACTTGCTGCTGCTGCCTCCATTACAGTTAATCCTTTGGTTTCTTTTTGGGAATTGGTAATCAAGATATCCCCGTTGATTAACAAAGCAGGAACAAACTCAGGAGGAATTCTACCTAAAAGATAGACATGAGAAGTTACTTTAGCTAATGTTTGCTGAATGCGATCGCTCATGTCGCCATCTCCAGCAATAATAATCGCGATTTTCTGTCTAATTTCTGTAGGTAGTTTACTGAGAGCAGCAAGACCAAAATTCCAACCTTTATCTGGGGTTAGTCTTCCTAAAAAGAGCAGCTTAATCTTAGATTGAAGATCGGGTAAATCGTACCGTTCAACTAAATAATTATTGTTCTTGAAAGCAGCTGTGTATTGAGTAAGATCAACTCCCAAAATATCTGCTAAGTATAAATTTTTAATCCCTAATTGTCTCAGGTTTGCTTGTGTAATTCTGCTAGCTACTAAGGTTAAATCATATTGATTATAAATCCAGCTAAAAACCCAGCCCAAAATAGTTTTCAGTAAAATATTGAAGCCAAAAGGCAGGTTGAAATAATCATCAAAATAATCCAAATAGTTAGTATGATAAAAAGCAACACAGGGAATTTCGCTTTTCTTCGCAAACTTGACTCCAGGCAGATGCAAAAATCTAGTTGTGAGTCTTTCTGCTTCATCAACATGAATAATCTCGGGCTGAAACTCGTTTAGCTTTTGCTCAACAATTTGATATGACTTGCTAGTAACATCTCGTTCAAAATCTAAACCAATTGATTCTGTACTGGGCAAATTGACTACCGTGATTCCTGGCAGAATTGTTCCGGTATATTCTTGCCAATTGGGATAAATATTTTTGAGTACACTATAGTCTGGACAAAATAAAATTACCTGATGCCCTAATTCACTAAGCCTTTGCAATCGATAATGGATAGCAACTGTTACACCATCAATCACGGGAAAAAAACTAGAACTAATAATGGCTATTTTCATACGCTTGGCGTGAATTAGCTTTGTTCATATTAATCTTTTAGCTATCAGCTATCAGCTTTTAGCTTTTAGCTATGAGTTTCTAGATGTCTGAATTTTGGATGATCAAAACTCCGAATTCACGAATGCAAGTATTTAATTCAGTAAAACCTCACTGATTTTTCCTGCTTCAACAGCTAAGATCTGGGAGTCTTTAATCCACTCATGATTGAAGGAATCAATGTGGGTAGTAGTAATCATGGTTTGAAAGCGATCGCCAATTACTTCTAAGAGTTGCTGTTGACGATTAGGATCTAGTTCTGCCAATACATCGTCTAATAGTAATAAAGGAGGTTCACCGACTACTTCTTCAATCAACTTCAATTCTGCTAATTTTAAGGCTAATACTAGGGTGCGTTGTTGTCCCTGAGAGCCATAATGCCGAGCGGGAGTTCGATTAATGGTAAATTCTATTTCATCACGATGCGTTCCCACAACTGTCTTGCCCTGATATTGTTCTGCAACCTGACGTTGTTCAATTTTAGTCAGAAAGGCTTGCTGTACTTTTACTGGATCATCTTCTGTCCATTCTACGTTAGGCAGATAATTAATCTCTAACTGTTCAGTTGCACCACTAATGCACTTATGCCAATATTGTGCGATCGGGGCAAGTCTATTAATGACTCTTGCGCGTCTGCGAGTAACCCTGGAACCAGCTGCGGCTAGTTGTTCATTCCATAACTTTAGTTGAGATTGATAATTACGAACGAAACGATCCGGTTCATCTGGTGTCTGTTGTTGAATAACACGGATTTTTTTGAGCAAAGCATTACGCTGACGTAGCACTTGGTTATACTGCTGCAAAATACTAGAGTATATAGGCTCTAGTTGGATTAACAAGCTATCAATCCAACTGCGTCTGGAATCTGGCGCACCTCTAACTAAATCTAAATCAAGGCTGGAAAACTGTACCGCATTAAGTATCCCCAAAAAATCCAATTGACGGCGTAGTGGCTCTCTATTTATGGCAACAGTCCGTCTTCCCTGTTTACGGAAAATAATACTTAGTTCGCTGGTTCCATAGGCACGTTCTAGAACTGCTTCAATTTGACCAGCGCTAGCAGTTTCTAAAACTAATTCGCGATCGCGAGTAGTACGATGACTTTTAAGACTAGCTAGTAGTTCTACAGCTTCTAACAAATTTGACTTACCTTGTGCATTGTTGCCCACTATGATCGTTTTTCTTGCAGTAAACTCTACCTGGTGATCAACATAGTTCCGAAATGAGCGCAAGTGTAGTTTTTTTAAATACATTTACCAATAAGGATGAAGAACACGCTGTCAAAGATAAGTGAGCAGTTATCAATGAGCAACAAAGAACTAGTTGATTATCATTTATCCTTTATCCTTTTCAGCAATTATTCTCCAACAGAGCTAGCAAACCCAGGATTTTGATCCATTTGAGCTAATTTTTCTTTGTCTTTACGACGTTTCTTAGCATAGAGCTGAATACTGGCAACCATTGATACTACCAAGGCTACTATTAACCAAGTAGTCAAATCTAAAGGTAAATTGTTTTTAAATACCGCCAACAAAACAATCAACACCAGTAATATTGTAGGTGCTTCATTTAAGGCTCTAAACTGTTGTCCTGTCCAGTTACATTCCCCTGCAGCCAATTTCTTCATGATGCGCTTGCAAAAATGATGATAGCCAAGAAGCAAAACGACAAAAGTCAACTTAATATGTAACCAAGTTGACTTTAAAATTGCTGGTTCGGTAGAAATTAAACCGATCGCCATGGCTACGGTAACAAGCATTCCTGGGGTAGTAATAATGCCATAGAGACGCTTTTCCATCAATTCGTACTGCTTTTTCAAAATGCTGCGGGCTGGTTCTGGCTCTTGCTCAGCTTCCGCGTGATAAACGAACAATCGCACCAGGTAAAATAACCCTGCAAACCAAACTACAACACCAATTAAGTGAAATGCTTTAAACCAGTAATAAGCCATAAAGTATAGATCTTGAGCAAAAATTTATTCCATATGTATGTGAGTGTATATTTTTCTTGCACCACAAGTTACATCTACGCAATAAAATTTTAAAGACTGAATTGATTTGAGCTAATACATACAGCTGACATAATAAGTGAGATAACGGGACTGGCCAGATTTGAACTGGCGACCTAGCGCTTCAGATTGGTGTGAGTTTCCCCACTCTCTGGACTATTCCTTCACCTTGGGTAAGCTACCTTTAGGCGGTGGCCGTTATGTTGTAGGCTATCTTGTTGCAAACAAGATTTACGATTCGGTGACTTTCCTGATTTTAGACCTACAACCAGTCTCTGCACCTTCTCTACCAGGAACTATAGAGCTTGGCTCAAGATTACCATGGCTACTATTAGTAACTTTAGGCTTCCTTGAATTTGACCACATTCACTGATGAGGTTTCCCCCATAGTGCCCGAACTTTCAGGAGGCGCTTGCTCTATCCTACTGAGCCACAGCCCCTCGTTTATCTCAACTTCATAATAAACCACACCTTAAACTAAGACCAAAAAACTTGGCTCGAATACTATATTTTTGTATATAAAACTTTACTAGATTAATAAATATTGCAACATCGATTAATACTCTTGTTATGTAAAGAAATAAAATTATTATCGATTCAGGAAATATCAAATTTTCAGGAGAAACTAACCTTGACTTATCTAACTTTGCTTGCAGCAGCATATGTACCTACAACTGTATCTTGGAGTCCCAAAGTAGCAATTGTGATGATTGTTTGTAATATTGCGGCGATCGCTTTTGGTAAATACACCATTAAGAACCAGAGTGCTGGACCTGGTTTACCTTCCCCCGAGTTTTTCGGTGGCATGGGGCTTCCTGCTTTGCTAGGTACTACTAGCCTAGGACATCTCATTGGAGCAGGGGTTATTCTGGGATTAGCTAACGCTGGCGCACTTTAATCAGATATAAATATTACTATATTAGGAGTTAGCAAAATTGCTAACTCCCAAATTTTTTTAGGAGGAAGTGATTCAATAATTTTATTCAGATAAGTTCTGGTTAGGTTCTGATAAATCTAAACGACTGTCATCTCTTGCTTCAAGTTTGGCTTTTAATCCTAGTTTTTCATCATCAGGCATTTCTACACCTGCTTGTTTGCCTAACTTATCGACATCATTCACCTCAGCAAAAGGTTCAGTTTGGGCAAATTTTTGGGGATCTGTATTCATAATTTATGTATTTGTTATTTCCTTGAAGTCGTAAGCAAATAATTTAATATTCACCTACGACAAAATATCTTAATAGATAATTAAAGTTAGGCTACTCTTCCTTCGGTAGGACCATTAATGGCTTTCCATCCAGCTAAACCCCCTTGAAGTTGGGATACATTTTCAAATCCCTCTTGACGCAAATTATTTGCTGCTGTTGCTGTTTCTTCATTACTATCACCGTAAATATAAATTTCACGGTTTTGAGCAAGATTACCGACTTCAGACACTAACATTGCACCTCTGATGCGCTCTTTTAAATAAGCTTCTCGGGATCGAGTATCAATAATTGTTAACGCCGGCTCACCCCAATCTAAGCGCTCTTTTAAGGCTTGTGCGCTAGATACTGGAGTTGCTTCGGGAGGAGTAGGAATTACCTCGGATAGTTTTTCTTTGGCTTCGGAGATTACTTCAGCTTCTGGTTTTTGCTCAGACACATTAGCCTCTGGTTGTTGCTCAGACATAAATTTGCTTAATTTTTTGAATTCAATATTACTTTTTATTAAGACATTTTTGTCAACATAAATACTCCATCAAAAGCAGTAAGTTCTTTTGAATTGTAATTTTGCAAAATATTACTTTTGGCTCATAGATTTCTGATTATTTTTTTTTAATATTTTTGATAATAAAACTTTTAAAAATACCCTACTTTGAATATGCGTAGCGAAGAACGCCGTCCAAAACCTGAAGATATTCCACCACAGAAACTAGATTATCCCGCATCTCAAAGGGATATGGTTCCCCAACCTGATAGCGATTTATCTAACTATAGTCCTGCTGATAAATTGACTGGTAAAGTTGCTTTCATTACTGGTGGGGATTCCGGTATTGGTCGTGCTATAGCGATCGCCTATGCTATGGAAGGCGCAGAAGTCGCTATTTTCTATCATGCAAATGATACCGATGCCGAAGACACGAAAAAGATGGTCAAGGAAATTGGTAATAAAGACTGTCTAGTTATCAAAGGTGATGTTCGTAATTATGAAGACTGCGAAAATGCCCTCAAGCAAGTAGTTGACCGCTTTGGTAAATTAAGCATTCTGGTTAACAATGCTGCATACCAGATGACCCAAAAAAAGTTTGAGGATATTTCTTTAGAACAATTCCGCCGCACAATGGAAACAAATGTTTTTGGCTATTTCTATATGGCTAAAGCAGCTTTACCTTATTTGACAGAGGGAGATGTAATTATCAACACTGGTAGCATTGTCGGCAAAATGGGGAAAGGAATGTTAGTAGACTATGCTACTTCTAAAGGTGCAGTTCATACCTTTACTAAGTCTTTGGCTCTAAATTTAGGCGATCGTGGTATTCGCGTTAATTCTATTGTCCCAGGTCCCGTTTGGACTCCCAACATTCCCGCAACTATGCCGATTGAAAAAGTTGATAACTACGACACTGATGGCATTATGAAGCGTGCCGCCCAACCTGAAGAACTGGCACCTGTCTATGTATTTATGGCTTCCTCTGACAGTAGCTTTGTTACCGGTGCGCTTTATGACGTGACCGGTGGGCAACTATCTGCTTAGAGTTAAACCCACTAAGAATTTAAAAATAAAAAAGCCAAACTTCTTGAGTTTAACTGCTCTTGGGGTTTGGTTTTGCTGTGCATGGCTTTCAATTTTATCAAAAAGCTTTAAGCTTTAGGCTGTAGGCTATAAGCTCAAGGGTTTAATACCCTATCGTCTTCTTGGTTCATTCGCTCTTTGTTGGGAACCAACAAGACCGCGATACACCGCTACACGTTGTTTTCAATCAGTTGGGGTCTAAAACCCCATTTGATTGAGCTTAGAGCTTAAAGCTTATGGCTTATAGCTGGGGCGAAGCCCATTTATGAGGATAATAGCTAGTAGCTCGCGCTTTCAGGGATTTCTCGTATTTACAATTTTTAATAGCTAGAGTTATTTTAAAGGATATTTAGTACTCAATTTATAGTTTTTATTTCATATCTACTTAATTCGATATATTTAATCCTTGCTTTTTGTATTATACAGTATTTCAATATTTTTTGAGCTTCATATTGTAGCTTCAAGAAAAGATATAAAGCATTCTAACTATTTTATTCAAACATTAAATTGATAATGTTAGGGATATTTGGTTTGAATGGTAATCGAAAACTAAAACAATCTAAGTATTATCTTAGAGCCAAAAGCTGAGGAAGGCATTTTGAGTTTATTCTCTCAAGGAAAAACGCAAAGTTCACTGGCAATCTATGCGTATATTATCATTGGTGGATTAAGTAGTCTGCTAATGTTTTTTTTAATTCAGAATAGTTTACCTTTAAACAAAGAGAAAGCTAGAGAATATCAACAAGCTATTCAATTAACAAGACAAGAAATATTAGAATTAGAGAAAATCTTATCAAAATCAAACTACACTTATTCTGAATCGTCTGATAATCTTCTCTTGCAAACAAAGGTTATTAAGAAAGCTAGTGAGCGACTCCAGGAAATACCTAAGTTTTTGGCTCTCAGGGAACAAAATGTATTTAGTAGCAAGTTAGAAACTCAAGAGATATTGCTTGCTTCCCAAGTAAAAACAATTGAGCAGCTTCTCAATACCAAACCAATTTTAAGAGAGTCTTGTTTACATATTACTCGATTACAAAACGAACTAACAATTAATCCAGAAATACTTGGTAATGATCTATCATCAAATAGCCAATTGATTTCTATGATTAATGATTTAATGAGTAACACTATATTATACTGTCATAGTATTGATGAAGACTTGAAATTTACTCTAGAAAGCAAAATTCAAAATATAAATCTGTTACTCAAACAAGAAAAGTTCAAACAATATAAGCTAATTGTTGAAGAATTCATTAATCATACTAATATTATTATTCGCCAAAAAAAAGATATTGATCATAATATAAAGCAGCTAGAATCAGAATCAATTGATCTCAATAATCAAGTGCAGGAGTTAGAGCAATTTTTTCTAAACCAATATCAAAATACTCAAGAGAAAAATACTCTTTATCAGCTATTAAGTTTCTTGTTTATTTTAGTTATCATAATCTTTATTGCTTATAAAATTATAAATAATTTAAGGCGTACAAATCACAATATAGTCAAAATTTTAGAAGGTTTTACTCAAGAACTAGAGACAAAAGTAGAGCAGCGAACTGCACAATTAGAAGAAAGTATCCAAAATACTGAAATAGCCTTAGCACAAGCTCAAAATGCCAACCAAGCCAAAAGTACATTTTTGGCTAATATGAGTCATGAACTACGTACACCTCTGAATGCTATTTTGGGATTTACTCAGCTAATGTGTCGTGATTCTTCTATAGGAGAGGAACATCAGGAAAATCTCAAGATTATTAATCGTAGCGGCGAGCATCTATTAAAGCTGATTAACGACATTCTCGAAATGTCGAAAATAGAAGTGGGTCAAATCAATCTCAATGAAAGCAAATTTAACCTACATACAATGCTTAACAGCTTAGAAGAGATGTTGAGGTTAAAAGCTAAAGCTAAGAATTTAGATTTGATTTTCAATATAGCTAATAATGTTCCCCAATCTATTCATACGGATGAAGGAAAATTACGCCAAATTATCATTAATTTGCTCGGTAATGCACTCAAATTTACAGAAAAAGGTTCTATAACTCTGACAGTAGTACTAGAAGAAAATGCTAAGTTGGTCGAAGATAAAATTGATTTTCTTTTTTCTGATACTTATTCTCTACATTTTACGATCGCGGATACTGGTCCTGGTATCGAACCAGAAGATCTAGAACGGCTATTTTCACCTTTTGAGCAAACCAAAATAGGTCGTATTTCTAATGAAGGTACAGGTTTGGGTTTATCTATCTGTCACAAATTTGTCGATCTCATGGGAGGTGAACTCAAGGTACAAAGTACAGTAGGTCAAGGAAGTATTTTCTCTTTTAATATTTTAGTTAGGTCGCAAGAGACTGAAATAACCGAGGTAAGTAGTAAAACTGAATTTGCCAATCAAAGAATTATGGGTTTAGCACCTGGTCAGCCCGAATATCGCATACTCGCTGTAGATGATGTACCGGCTAGTCGTTTGCTATTGAGAAAATTGTTATCGGGAATTGGTTTTTTGGTTCAAGAGGCAGGAAATGGTCAAGAAGCTGTCGATCTATGGTCTAGCTGGCATCCTGATTTAATTTTGATGGATATGAGAATGCCAATTATGGATGGCTATGAGGCCACCAAGCAGATCAAATCTCATCCTCAAGGTAAAAAAACGATAATTATCGCTCTTACAGCAAGTGCTTTTGAAGAAGAGAAAGTAGTAATTTTATCGGCTGGTTGCGATGACTTTATGCGGAAGCCATTTTATGAAATGGAACTATTACATAAGATCGGTCAGTATTTAGACATAGATTATCTTTATGAAGAATTAGTTGATTTTGCCCAAAATCGGCAATCACCACCCCCAGAATTAACCAGAGAAAGCTTAGCCGTCATGTCTCCCCAATGGCGATCGCAACTACATCAAGCTGCGGCCAAAGTAGATAACCAAGAAATATTGCAACTATTATCAGATATTCCTGAGGAATATGAATCTCTTGCCAAAGGAATTGAAGATTTAGTCGAGCATTTTCGTTGTGACAAAATTATTGACCTGACAGAATCAGTTAACTAATGAGCTTACCCTCTTTAGAGCAAACTAAAGCCAAAATTTTAGTTGTAGACGATCAGCCAGAAAATCTACATCTGCTCTCTGATGCCTTGAATTCTGAAGGATATGATGTCAAGGGGGTGGTTTCGGGGGAAATGGCATTAGTGGTAGCTACTTCAGCAATACCGGATCTGATCTTGCTGGATATAGTGATGCCGGGATTAAATGGTTATGAAGTTTGTGCGCGGTTACGGGCTAACGCCATCACCCAAAATATTCCGATTATTTTCTTAAGTGCTAATAATGATGCAGTTAATCGCATTAAAGCTTTAAATGCTGGTGGAGCAGACTATATCGATAAACCTTTTCAAATTGATGAAGTCTTATTGCGGATCAAAAATCAACTCAAACTGCAAGCAGCCCAAAGAGAAATTCTGCAATTTAATCATGAACTAGAACGGCGGATCCAAGAACGGACGGCTCAGTTAGAATCAGCGAATCAAGAACTACAACGAGAAATTATCGAACGCAGACAAGTCACCAGACTGCTGCAAGAAAGCGAAGAAAAATTAGAGAGTATTCTCAACTCTTTGGAAGAAGTAGTTTGGTCAGCTGATGTTGCCACGAGTAATTTACTGTTTCTCAATCCAGCAGCCCAAAAAGTTTATGGTCGTTCAGTTGCCGAGTTATTAAATAATCCTGACCTACGCTTAGAGTCGATTCATCCTGAAGATCGCGATCGCGTAGAACTGTCGTTAGCTAGTTCTTTAAACCACAGCAATGATCTCGAATATCGAATTGTTCAGCCTAGTGGCGAAATTCGCTGGGTATGGGAGCGTAGTCGCTTAATTTATGATGAGCAGGGAATAGTTAAACGCAGAGACGGTATCATCTGTGATATCACAGAACGTAAACAAATCGAGGAAGAATTAAGCTACGAAGCTAAACACGATTC
The DNA here is from genome assembly GCF_000332195.1 of Pleurocapsa sp. PCC 7319. Classification (NCBI taxonomy): domain Bacteria; kingdom Bacillati; phylum Cyanobacteriota; class Cyanophyceae; order Pleurocapsales; family Pleurocapsaceae; genus Pleurocapsa; species Pleurocapsa sp. PCC 7319. The sequence continues at coordinate 3,468,673 of NZ_KB235922.1, read as the reverse complement.
TCTGACTAATTTACCTAATCGAGCTAAATTTTTAGAGCGAATTGAGCAAGCATTAACCAGAAGTTTTAAAGACCAACATTATTTATTTGCTGTCTTATTTATCGATTTAGACCGTTTTAAAATTGTTAATGATAGTTTAGGTCATCTAGTTGGAGACAAATTGTTAATTAAAGTCGCTCAAATTCTTACTAGTTGTTGCCGCAACAACGATTTTGTGGCTCGCTTAGGGGGCGACGAATTTACGATCCTCTTAAATGAAATTCAGACTGTTGAAGACGGTATCCAAATAGCTGACAGAATTCAAAAACAACTAGAGTCGCCATTTTATTTAGAGGGTCATACTGTTTTTACCAGTGCCAGTATTGGGATTGTAATCGGTAATCATCAATATCAAGACAGTTCCGCAATTTTGCGTGATGCCGATATTGCCATGTATAATGCCAAATCCCATGGAAAAGCCCGCCATGAAGTCTTTGACCAAGAGATGTACGATGAGACTAGAGAGCTACTGGAAATTGAAAACGATCTCCGAAAAGCAGTTTTACAAAATGAATTTGTTCTGCATTATCAGCCCATAGTTTCTTTGGAAACCAATACTTTATATGGTTTTGAGGCATTATTGCGCTGGAATCACCCCACTAAGGGTTTGATATATCCTGACAAATTTATTCATGTTGCTGAAGAAACAGGATTAATTATAGCGATTGGAGAATGGGTTTTAAAGGAGGCTTGTCATCAATTATCTGCTTGGCAAAGTCAATATTCAGGTGCAGTTGAGTTAAAAATCAGTGTTAATATCGCCAGTCAACAAATTAAAGACCGTAATTTTTTAGCCACTCTAGATAGAATCTTAACTAATACTGGACTATCGGCAAATGCGCTACATATAGAGATTACCGAAAGTACTCTGATGGACTATAATCCCGAGACAATTAGCCTATTTAATCAAATTCGAGACCGAGGAATCAAGTTTAATATCGATGATTTTGGCACTGGTTATTCATCTTTACAATATTTAAATCGCTTCCCAATTAGTATTCTTAAAATTGATCGCTCATTTATACAGGGGATGTTAGATGAAAAGGAAAATTTTGAGATCGTCAAGACAATCATTACCCTGGCGAGAATATTGAAAATAGATGTCATCGCCGAAGGAGTGGAAAACTTAAAACAGTTCAGGGTTTTACAAACTTTTAACTGTAAATTAGGTCAAGGATATCTGTTCTCGAAACCAATGGATCATCAATCTGCTGCCCTACTGATCGATTAATCCTCATCTAGTTAACATTTATCCTCGGTAATCGATGTTTAAAACCACAAAGAATTTCCCAGGAAATAGTATCGAGTATATTTGCCCAATCATCAGCAGTAATCTGGAGACCATAGTGTTGACCAATTAAAGTAACTACTTCTCCTGGTTGTATATGGGGAATACAATCTACATTAAGCATTAGCTGATCCATAGTAATAGAGCCTATTTGAGAAACTAATTGCCCAGATACAATGGCCTGGAGACGATTGGATAAGTTGCGAGGAATACCATCGGCATAGCCAATACCAACAACAGCTACTTTGGTGTCTTTGGCTGTGATAAATTTACGACCATAACTAACGCCCTCTCCTGCGGGAATAGTTTTGACTTGAGTGATTTTGGCTTTGACTCGTAATACTGGTTGCAGGTCGATTACCTGATGAAGATGAGGTGCCGGATACAGACCATAAAGAGCTAGTCCAATCCTCACCAAATCATAATGGCAAGTGCGATCACTTAGGGCAGCAGCAGAATTAGCTAAATGTAATAGAGGCGGAACAAAACCCGCCTGTTTCAATTGGTCAATAGCATCACGAAAACGTCGGTGCTGCAGATTCATGGTAGTGCGATCGCTCTCATCAGCCGTAGAAAAATGGGAATAGATACTGGCTATCTTTAGATGAGGCAATTTTTGTACAAGCTGGACAAAAGAAACGGCTTCTTGCCAATTTGTACCTAAACGGGACATTCCTGTATCTAACTTGAGATGTACAGGTAAGGAATTCCCCACTCTCGCCATGGTTGACTCAAAAACTAATGCTTGTTCCTGATTGCAGATAGTAGGTTCTAATTGCCAAGCAGCGATCTCCTTAATGTCCTCAGGTGAATTGATCGCCCCCAAAATCAATATTGGTTCAGTAATTCCTGCTTGGCGTAATTCTACACCCTCTGCCAAAGTAGCGATCGCCAAACAATCAGCACCATTGGCGACGGCAGTCTGGGCGATCGTAATTGCACCGTGACCGTAAGCATCGGCTTTAACTACTGCCATCAGCTTAGTTTGATGTCCCAGAAAGCTTTTCAAAGCTCGCACATTATGAGCTAAAGCCTTTAAATCTATTTCTACCCAGGCCCGCTGGCGATTTGCCAACAGAGATAGATAATTATTTTGTTTGGGGGACGAATGAGTTTTGATTTTTTGCTGCCAGCCACCCATATAAAGTTAAGTCTTACTTTTAACGTTGTTGGTATTATTCACAAATATTAGACGAGAAATAGATAAGGTCAAGTTAGTGTAAAAATTTATAGTTTGATATTGGCTAGATAAAAGTTACGAATACTAACACCTACTTCTGCCTTAGCAAAAAAGTATTCTTGCAGCCATAAACCCTTAAGTTATAATTACCGAACTACAGTAATTAGTTCGCCTGTGTTACCATCTCTGATAAATAATATAAATAAATAATATAGACTTTATATTATGGGTAAGGTTTTGGTATTAAATGCTTCCTATGAACCCTTGAATATTACCAGTTGGCGTCGAGCAGTGGTATTACTTTTAAAGGGTAAAGCGGAGCAACTTGAACATAGGGGTAAAGTGATCTATGCCGATTTCCCCCTACCAACGGTAATTCGCTTACGTTACTATGTCCGTGTACCTTACAAAGAAATCCCCTTAACTCGCCGCAATGTTTTAGAAAGGGATAGTCATAACTGTCAGTATTGTCAAGCCAAGGGAGATCAGCTAACCATCGATCATGTTATACCAAGATCCCGTGGTGGTGGAGATACTTGGGAGAACCTTGTGGCTGCCTGTGTTAGATGTAATGTCAAAAAAGGGAATAGAACTCCTAAAGAAGCAGAAATGATGCTATTGACCAAGCCTCGTCGTCCCTATAGTAGTCTTCATTTTGAGTTAGTAAAATATACACAAGGAAACTCTAATCAAGAGTGGAAAAAGTATGTTATTGGAATTTAATTATTTAATGAAGATATACATTTTTGCAGTTAATGATAAACTCGTAGCTCTAGATAAATAAATATTTAAATCATATACTTACTCTATTACTCGGTAATTGTTCAATTACCATTAAAATTAATATGTCGTCTTCAAACCTTAACACTTCTCTAGAAAGCCGTTTAGCCAATAAAAAGAAAGTATCCAGCAAAAAGCCACTGGAAGCGGTTGATGGCTCTAAACTCAATTTGGAGACTAAGAAAAGTAGTAATTTGGCAAAAATTCTGCACCAACTGGGTGAAAATCTTGAAAAACATCATGGAGAGCGACAAGTAATCGTAATTCAGGATTTCCCGGATCCAGATGCTCTTTCCAGTGCCTGGGCTTATAAATTGATTGCGGCAAACTACGATATCAGTTGCGATATCCTTTATGGGGGAACTTTATCTCACCAAGAAAATATTGCTTTAGTTAGACTTACAGGATTACCCGCTACAAGAGTTTTAAATAGTGCGATTGGCGAACAAGATTTATCTGCTTATCAAGGTTGTGTTTTGATTGATAGTCAGGGGACAAATAGTCAAATGTATCCCATTGTCGAACAAGCTAATATTCCTTTGATTGTGGTAATCGATCACCACAGCAAACAAAAAGATTTAGAGGCTGAATTCATCGATCTTCGTCCTCAAACTAGGGCAACTGCGACAATTTTGACTCAGTATATTCAGTCAGGAATGCTGGAGCTCGATCACAGTAATGAAGAACACGTTAAATGTGCTACTGCTTTGATGCATGGTCTCCGTTCTGATACCAACTGCTTAATGCAAGCTAAAGAAGAAGATTTTAGTGCTGCGGCTTACTTGAGTCGCTTTTACGATTCTCAGTTACTAAATGCTATATTGCAGTCAGCGCGATCGCGTCGAGTTATGGACGTAATAGAGCGTGCTTTGCGCAACCGAATTATCACAAAGAACTTTTCGATTTCAGGAGTAGGTTATCTACTTTATGATGACCGCGATGCAATTCCCCAAGCAGCAGATTTTTTAGTCACAGAAGAAGATATTCATACCGCAGTAGTTTTTGGCATCGTTCACAATGAGGATGACGACCAGGAACTAGTAATCGGCTCGTTGAGAACTACTAAGCTGACATTAGACCCCGATGAGTTTATTAAAGAAACTTTAGGTAAAGATAATCAGGGAAGATATTTTGGCGGAGGTCGCTATATGGCTGGGGGATTTGAAATTCCTCTCGGTTTCCTAGGAAGCTTCAATGATAATTCAGATTACACTAAGCTCAAGTGGGAAGTATTTGATACTCAGATTAAGCAAAAGTTAATGCGTTTAGTTGAACCAAAAGGTAACGTTATTGCTTCTGATTAATGATTTGTTTGATTGGAGATAAATGCAAGTTTATTTAGTTCGTCACGGAATAGCTGCTCCCAGAGAAGATTACCATGATGACAAAAAGCGACCCTTAACTAATCAAGGTCGTCAAAAAACGACTAAGGTAGCAGAGCGATTGTTGTCTGTGGGAGTAAAATTTGACCTGATTTTAAGTAGCCCCTTGATAAGAGCATCTCAAACTGCAGAAATTCTCCAACAAGCAGGTTTATCTAAAACTGTTGATGCCTTTGACCCTCTAAAACCCGAAGGCGATATTGAACAGTGGTTAACTTGGCTACAGTCATGGCAACTTCAAAACGCCAATGGTACTTTAGCTTTAGTGGGGCATCAGCCAAATTTAGGTAACTGGGCAGAAACTTTAATTTGGGGAACTGTTAAACAACAAATAGTAGTCAAAAAATCGGGAATAATCGGCTTACAGCTTCCTAGTATTGGTACACCAATCTCTAGAAGTACCTTATTTCTGCTACTCTCCCCTAAATGGATAATTTAATGTCCAAATTTAACCTAAACCTATTTGATATTTTGATATATTTTGTGGAGCAAGTATAATAACAGAAAAAAAGCGATCGCTCCTTGGTCTAACGAGCAATCGCTATCGAAATAAGCCTCACTTGCAGTTTTTTACCACTGCAAATCGTATTGATGCAATCATATAACATTAATACATTTGAAGTCTGTAATTTGATTTACTCAGACTCTTTTCCTGATTAGATGATAGAAAGTTTAAACAGTTAGGTCCCGGCAGCGATGTTGGGACTTAGCTTTTCAAAACCATAAATAAAGAGAGTTATCACAAATTGCGATCGCTTCTAAATCTAACTTGCTCAAATTACTTTAAAATATTTATCTGACTACTTGTATTTGGTAACATAACCATTCATGACTACTTACTATTACGTTGCTGCTAGCCAAAAGTTTTTATTGGAAGAAGAACCTTTTGAAGAGGTAATTAAAGAAAGAATTCGTAATTATCAGGAACAAAATAAGGAAATTGATTTTTGGTTAGTTAAGCAACCAGCTTTCTTAGAAGCTCCAGAAATGGCAAATGTTAAAGCCCAAATTCCTCAACCAGCAGCAGCAGTAATCACTACCAATGAGCAATTATCTACTTGGCTCAAATTACGATTAGAGTATGTAGCATCAGGAAAATTTGAAGCACCTTCTGATACCATCCCTGAGCCGATCGCTTCTTTGGAACAAGTCATATAAAGGAAATTTTAGGTTAATTTTGCTGATTAAATCTTCCCGATCGCTGTAAACAATAGATAAGATATTAACTTTGATTATGGGCTCATCTATCTGTTTGATTTTATGAAGGCGGTTCAGGGTTACTCTAGTATTGTCGAGATATTACAGAAACAGGCTATTACTCAACCTGATGCCACAGCATATATTTGGCTAGAAGATGGGGAGAATAAAACCACTACGCTATCTTATAAAGAACTAGAGCTACAAGCAAAAGCGATCGCTATCCAATTAAGAAAGTACGCTGTTCCTGGTTCTAGGGTTTTAATTGCCTATCCTTACAGTACAGGGTTAGACTTTATCACCGCTTTTTTCGGTTGTCTTTATGCTGGAGTGGTTGCTGTTCCCTGTCATCCTCCTCTCAATCGTTTGACTATCGCTGAGATGAAGTCTCGTCTTGTCTCGGCGGAGATAGAGATCATTTTAACCAATTCAAGTTTATTTTCTAAGCTACAGAAACAATTAGCTGAGGTAGGATCGAGTTTACATTGGCTCAACACAGATAATTTACATCCATCAGATTCTCAAGAATTAGATAATTGGCAACCACCCAAGTTAGATTCTCATAGTTTAGCTTTTTTACAATACACCTCTGGGTCAACAGGAGAACCAAAGGGGGTAATGATTACTCACGACTGCTTATTACAAAACCAGGAAATGCTCAGACTTTCTTTTGGGCATAGTAAACAGTCTCTAGGAGTGGGTTGGCTACCTTTGTTTCATGACATGGGTTTAATTGGCAATGTGATCCAACCCATATATCTAGGAATATCTTGTGTCTTGATGTCTCCCGTTAATTTTGTGCAAAAACCGCTCCGTTGGTTACAGGCAATCAGTAAATATAAAGCGACCACTAGCGGTGCGCCCAATTTTGCCTATGATTTGTTATGCGATCGCGTCAAAGATGAACAACTCGCTCAATTAGACTTAAGTAGCTGGGAAGTGGCATTTTGTGGTGCAGAACCAGTGCAAGAGTCAACAATAGAACGTTTTAGCCGTAAATTCGCTTCCTGTGGCTTTCGCCAGCCAGCTTTTTATCCCTGTTATGGCATGGCGGAAGCAACTTTGTTAATTACTGGGGGTAGCAAGGAACAAGCTCCAAAATTTCAGTATTTGGATCGGGTGGCTTTAGAGCAGAATCAAGTAGTATTTGCAGAACAATATCAGCCAGGAGTTGCCTCAGTTATTAGTAATGGTCATCCTTGGCTGGATGGTAAACTGGCAATCGTCGATCCTCAGACTCAAACTAAATGTAACTCAGATACTATTGGAGAAATCTGGTTTTCTAGCTCTTGTATTGGTCAAGGATATTGGCAATCACCTCAAAAAACCCAAGCAACCTTCCAAGCCTATTTACAAGATAGTCAAGCAGAAAAATACTTGCGGACTGGGGATTTAGGCTTTATTCACCAGGGCGAATTGTATATTACTGGTCGTTTAAATGATGTGATGGTCTTTTGGGGGCTAAATCATTATCCTCAGAATATTGAGCAGACAGTTGAACAATGTCACCCCGCCTTAAAAGCGAATAATGGTGCTGCTTTATCAGTAAAAGTAGAGGGACAAAATCGTTTAGTCATTGTTCAAGAGATTGAACGTAGCTATCGAAAGTGTTTAGTCCCAGAAGAAGTTATTGAAGCTATTCGTTGGGCAGTATTTCAGGAACATTTTATTGATGTCTATGCGATCGCTCTTCTCAAACCAGGAGCCTTACCAAAAACTTCTAGTGGTAAAGTAAAACGTTCTGCTTGCAAAGAAAAATTTCTCTCTCAAAATTTGGCAGCTCTGCATACATGGTATATATCCGATGTCCGAGCAAGCGATGTCACCGCCCTCTGGCAAAGATACACTAATCCTTTAACCTATCTGAGAATTTTTGCCGCGATCGCTAGGGGAAGACTAAGACGTTGGTTATTTTTATTCTTGAAGGTTTAGTATCGGTTATTGATTCATTGTTAATTGTTCATGGCTAGATTTAACCGTCTAATAATTTTAATCCTTACCACCGCGATCGCCTTTTTAGCTGGGGAATCTCCTACTAATCCTGCCGAGAAAATTAAGTTTAACTACAGTATCTTAGGTTTTAGCCTGGATGTAGAAGATTTAGCTTTATACGCTAATGAGGGCAAAGTTACGAGGCAGTTCAACTTTTATCTCAAGCGATTTTCTCCTCAACAACAGGAGCAGTTACAAGAATTTTTGCAACTAAAATACGATATCGATCCTGTCCTCGTCTATCGCTTTTCTCGTACTTCCGTAGGTCAAAAGATGTTATTGCGAGTAGGAGAAATATTACAGACTCCCCATGATATTAACGGTTTTTATGGTTTACGTGCTGCTGCGGTGAAAACAGCCAGCGATTCTGAGGGGGTTAATCTAGTCAATTTTTTGCGCTATTTTCCCACAGAACTAAAGCTCAATTTGCCAGAAATACTTAAATTAGTTAAACAAGTCTCTAAAAATAGCCAAGAAACCGATGAATTTATTTCTAGTCTGAGTAAGCTAGATTCTGAACCCATTTCTCCAGTAAAAGCAGTCAAATTTTCAGATTTATCAATTCCTGGTCAATTCTCTGTCACCAAACAAGAACTGAACCTTCAAGATACCAATCGTGACAATCGTAGTTTGCTGGTCGATCTTTATCTACCCCAGAGCCGACAGCCACAAGCCAACGCTAAATACCCCATAATTGTCGTATCAAATGGTCTAGGGGCAAGGCGATCGCGATTTGTTGAATTAGCTGAGCATCTGACATCCTATGGCTTTGCCGTAGCAATTCCCGATCATCCAGGAACTAATCATCAACGCCAAGCAGACTTTATTAAAGGTCTATATAAAGAAAATTTTGATGCTCAAGATTTTATCGATCGCCCTTTGGATATTAGTTTGGTTCTGGATGAACTAGACCAATTAAATCACCATAAATTCAATAATCGCCTTGATATAGAAAATGCAGGTGTTTTTGGCTATTCTTTTGGTGGTGCAACCGCTCTTTCCTTGACTGGTGCAGTATTAGATTTTGAAGAACTGCAACAAGATTGCGATCGCCCACTAGATTTGCTTAATATTTCGATACTATATCAATGTCGAGCTTTGGAGTTACCTCGGCAGGAAGTAGACTTGCAAGATCCACGAATTAAAGCAACTTATATGTTTGTCCCTTTTGGTAGTAGCTTGTTTGGGGAAGAACAATTAAGCCAGATTACCACACCGACAATGTGGCAAACTGTAGACCGAGACTTTTTAACCTCTTTACTGAAAGAGCAGCTTCCTGCCTTCGAGGCGATGGGTAGTGCAGAAAAATATCTTGTCGTGTCCGAAAAACTGCCTCACACTAACGCTACTTTAGATCAAAAGCGATCGCAATCTCAGAATCTGGAATCAGACATCAGCAAAAAATATCAAAATGCCTTAGCGCTAGCTTTTTTCCAAACCTACGTGGCTCAAAATGCTGATTATCTTCCTTATTTAAGTTCAGACTATCTTCAAGTATTAAGTCAAAAACCTTATAATCTTCATTTACTTGAAAAATGAAAGATACTTAAAATAAATTTCTTCATCTCTCCTGTTATAGCCGTACAAAGTTAACTTAGGACAAGTTTATTTGATTGCTCGTAAGTAATGAGTAACGAGTAAAGAGTAACGAGTAACAAGTGTCCTAATCTAAGTCCGTATTGCTGCTATACTTTTGAGAAATGGTATAGATAGCTTTAAAATTTGACGTTTATGAGAGCTTGATTTACTTCAGCTAAGTAATCCTCTAAATCTAACCCGTGAGCTATGGATAGTTTTTTGAGAGCGTCTAGGGTTGGCTGTCGCCCTTCGGTTTCAATTCTTCTCAGATGCCTGTCCGAGATGCCATTAATCTCGTTTTGATTTAGTTTGTGGGCTTTTCTGACAACGGCGATCGCTTTGCCGAAAGATTTGCCATACTCTAGTTTGTTAAGTAGAAGCTGCTCTTTAAACTCTGGATCGACGGCAGCTTTGATGTCTTCTAGATCGAGATGAATAGCGGCACTCTTCCAGTAAAGATAACTACCATCTTCATCTATCTCGAAGTTAGATTTTTCTGATTCGGGGATTTTATCCAAACAGGGAAGGGCTTTAAAAGGGATCTCCCAGGTTGTTAGATCGCATCCCATAACAAATAATGAATCATCAGATACAGAGGCGATCGCAATTAGCTCGTCTTCAGCTTCCCATTTCCAAGCCGATTTAATTCTCTTGGCTACCTTTGGGTCAAAACCATAGTAAGACTCTACGGGCTTGTTTTGACCCTTCACCTGAAGAATTACAGAGTTTTCTAGGTAAATTAAATCTAGTTCTGATTTGGTTTTGTTGTTCTTAATCGTTTCGCTTTTCAAACGATTGAGATTCAAAGATTTTACAGCCAAGGAGTTTGCTCGGCGATCGACAGAATACATGGGGTCTACTTTAGTATTAAGGCTCATTACTTCATTTTCTCCTTGACGCATACTTGAATTTGCCAATCAAGTAGAAGCTTCTCTCTATTGCTGGTGACAAAACCGAGGATTGCTTTTTCCTCTTTAGAGGTAAGGGTAACTGACTTATTCTTGGGGAACTTGAAAGAGTAATCCAAGCCGTTTTTCGATGAGGTCAAAATATACACCCTTATTTCCCACCTTCCAGGCTTTTTAACGTGGAAATGTGGGGGGCGATGGTCGCTCGAACGAAAAAACGCCTGTAGTCCTTTTAGGCTGAACTCTTCGATTCTCCCCAAATAAAAATTCTCCTTGATTGAACCAGAGGGGCGAGAGATAGTAATATTCCCCGACTCCACCATAATTCAATAATGGCACTTAGCGGACATATTTTGCAACCTGTTTAAAATCATGTCCTATTTGATGGGGAATAGTGTTCTTATTCTTATCTATCCTCTGCCTTGACTACATTTAGGGGAAATATGAGAAGTACGAGTATCGATCTTGTCTGTAGGATAAGCAGTTAAAATAACTTGACCATCTTCAGTTTTGATGATGCCCCGTGCTGGAAAAATATCTCCCTTGCTAGTTTTAATAGGTTTGATATCTGGAGATTGAACTGGTGACTTGGGAGGAGTAATTTTTTCCTGGACTGAGAAAGTATCAGAATCAACTGATTCGCTAGATTCAGGAGGAATATTTCCGATAATATTTCCCATATTTGATCCCAAGGGTGGGATATCTGGAAATTGAATTGGTGGCTTAGAGGTGGTCATTTTCTTCTCGACTAAAATAGTATTCAAATCAATTGGTTAGCTAGATTCTTTAGCAATACTGCCCTTGCCCTTAATTGTAATTGTTCAACTATTACTTGTCTTAGAGAGCGATCGCTCTTAACATATTGCCAAGCAAAGAGCTGAGAGGTAATTAACCTGAGTTATCTGCAATTAGGGGAAATATGAGGAGTACGGGTATCGAGCTGGTCTGTAGAATAGGCAGTTAAAATAATTTGACCATCTTCAGTTTTGATGATCCCCCTAGCTGGAAGAATATTTCCCATATTAGATCCCAAGGGGGGGATATCTGGAGCTTGAACTGGTGGCTTAGAGGTGGTGATTTTTCCTTGAACTAATATAGCTTCCGAGTCAATGGGTTCTGTTGGTTGGGGAGGAATACCGCCTTTACCTTGAATCGTTAAACCACTAGATTTTCCCGAAATGCGATCGCTTTGACAAGCTTGAGCCACAGTTTGTTGAGAATCAACTAGGTTATTAGGTAATTCAAGATCGGTTTGAATCGTATTGATATCGGGGGTAAAAATAGAAATGTTACCATCTAAACCGAATTCGGAAGAGACATTAATATCGTTAGTGTTAGAATTTAAAGGACGTTCTTCAATACCCAATAAAGACTCGGCAGTAATATCAATATTGCCCCCATTCCCGTCTTCGGCAGTAGCAATAATATCGTTATTACCATTAGGGAAAGCAACGATAAAATTAGTATCAATAGTTAAGTTACCGCCATTAGCATTCTTGAAAGCTTGAGCGGAGATCAAACTGTTATCCTCTAGAGTGATACTATCGGCAACTTGGAGATTAATATTGACACTATTACTAGTTGTTTCAGCTTGAGTAGCAGCTACAATGCTAGCTCGATTACTCAGATTAATCGAATTAGCTTCAATATTAATAGTTCCTGGTTCTCCTGTACCTGGTGGAGAAGCATTCGAATCATCCAAGTTACCAACGTCAATAGTTCCACTATCATCAACAGTCAGTTGGCTGGTAACAACCAAATTATCAAAATTGCCAACGTCAATAGTTCCACCATCATTAATAGTCAGTTGGTTGGTAATAACATTGACATTGCCTCCATTACCGTCATTGAGTAGTGCGTTAGCATATAACCCACTACTAATATCTCCTTCTGCATTTAGACCATTGATGAAGATTGATTCAGTAGCATTAACAGTTAAATCCCCCGCATCTCCTGCACCACCTGTAGTAGTAGCAATGAACCCTCCTGCGCTCAGCTCCAGGTTAGCAACATTGATGGTCACATCTCCTGCATTTCCCGCACCAGCTGTCAAAGTAGTAATGAACCCTGCTGCGCTCAGCTCCAGGTTAGCCGCCGAGATGCTCACATCTCCTGCATCTCCTACTACATCTTCATCAACTATACTAGCAACGAAACTAGTATCACCATCAATGTAGATGGTATCTTGGGCGCTAATCTCGACATTCCCACCATTTCCCTGACCTAATGTACTAGTATTGACTTGTCCCCCCGACGTTAGAGTCAGATTATCAGTAGCAATGGTCACATCTCCTGCATTCCCATCACCTAATGTACTAGTATTAACTTGTCCCCCTGCCGTTAGAGTCAGATTAGCAGTAGAGATCGTGACACCTCCTGCATCCCCTACTGCATCTGAATTAACCAGACTAGTAACATTACTAGGAAAGCCACCATCAGAAAGTTGACCATCAATGGTAATGGTATCGCTAGCGGTAATATCGACCGAACCGGCATTACCTTCACCAAAAGTATCAGCAGCAACTTGCCCCCCATTGGTTAGAGTCAGATTAGCAGTGGAGATAGTTACACCTCCTGCATTTACTTCTGCATCTGAATTAACGTTACTAGTAGCACCACTAGGAGTACCGCCTGAATCTTCACCATCAAAAGTTATATCTCCAGTAGCGGTAATATTGACCGAACCTGCATCCCCTTGACCAAAAGTACTAGCATCAACATCTCCCCCATTTATTGCTTCAATTGAACCAGTATTAATCGTAATATTGCCTGAATTACCGACTCCATCTGAATCAACTTGATTAAAAATACCACTGTCATCAAGGGTTATATTTTCAGCAACATCGATAGTTACATCCCCTGCTTGTGCCTCGGCAGATGTAGATTCAGCTCTAATTCCTGCCCGAATGAGACTACTACCAAATTCTTCTCCTGCTGATAAATTTAAGTTACGAGCGTTAACGCTAACACTTCCTCCCCCTGTTCCCCTGGCATCTACATCGGCACCATTGCTCAAGTCAATATCTGCTTTGGTTACTCCATCAGGAAAACTCAAACTACCATCGGGATTAATCCCAACTGTCCCTGCTTCAGATAATCCTCCTAATTCTATGTTTCCTCCCTGAGTAGTAGCTTCACCCTCCTCAAAATTAATATTACCGCCAATAAAAGCTAGATTATTACCTGATGCAACCTCTAAACCGACAAATTCTCCAGAATCATTTTGCACAGAGGAACGATTTGTTATTTCTCCTGGTTCAGAGCGAAAACCCAAACCAATAGGTGCATTAATCGTTAATAAAGGTGGAGTTTCTAAATCTGTCGCACTAAATTCCCCATCTTCAAACAGAATACTACTGGCACTGCTGCCATAAAACGAACCACCAACATCTAATCTTGCACCTTGCCTAAAAATAATCCCCGCAGGATTAATTAAGAATAAATTAGCACTACCATTTGCCCGAATCAAACCATCAATATTGGAGATATTTCCCCCTGTGACTCTAGATAAGATATTGGCTATATCAGGAGCGTTATCAAAAAATGCCGAACCGCCATTCGGTACAGAAAAATCTTGAAAACTATGAAATAAATTATTCCCTGATCTATTTCCATCTTGGATGGTAAAATCATTTCCCTCGGCATTAACTGTAGTGTTGGTAGTGCCGTCTGGTGTTACTTGTGCTGTAGCTGGTTTTAATAAAATTCCAGGAATAATAATGCAGCCAACCAAAAATAGTAATAGAGATAATCTCTTTTTCATGTTTAACTTCTCAACTTCTCGATACCTTAGTTGAGATGCATTATACAGACATAAGTATTTAAAATCGATTGTCTATATTAATAGACATCACAAAATTTAATTGAGTCAAGACTAGATCGAGTGGGGTGAACTCATGCTGCGGAGAGTCAGGAGGAAGAAAAGAGTTAGATATTAGGGAGTGGGAGTGTTTGTTTTGCAATACAATTCACGACCGAGATATCAACGCAGCAAAAAACTTAAATCAATGGGCGGGTGGGCAATCCGACCAATCTAAAAAGCGCGACAACGCGGTCTTGCGAGACAGTCCGTTGGCGGGGTTCCCCCGCTTAAAGGAACTGTCGAGGGCGGGGGTTTCCCCCATGAGCGATTGTCGTAAGAACGGACGTGGGAGCAAGTGTCAGACTACAACAGTAGCAGTTTGTGTTGAACCGTCTACCACCCCTAAACAGTTAACTCTGTTTTAGGGAATCTCCGTACCTTCAGGTCGGAGAGGATGTCAACTGAGTTATCTGCAATTAGGGGAAATATGAGGAGTACGGGTATCGAGCTGGTCTGTAGAATAGGCAGTTAAAATAATTTGACCATCTTCAGTTTTGATGATCCCCCTAGCTGGAAGAATATTTCCCATATTAGATCCCAAGGGTGGGATATCTGGAGCTTGAACTGGTGGCTTAGAGGTGGTGATTTTTCCCTGAACTAATATAGCTTCCGAGTCAATGGGTTCTGTTGGTTGGGGAGGAATACCGCCTTTACCTTGAATCGTTAAACCACTAGATTTTCCCGAAATGCGATCGTTTTGACAAGCTTGAGCCACAGTTTCTTCTGATTCCACTAGGTTATTAGGTAATACAAGATCGGTTTGAATCGCATTGATATCGGGCGTAAAAATAGAAATGCTACCATCTAAACCAAACTCTGAAGAGGCATTGATATCGTTAGTGTTGGGATTTAAAGGACGTTCTGCAATACCAAATAAAGACTCAGCAGTAATATTAATATTACCCCCATTCCCTTGTTGGGCATTGGCGATAATATCGTTATTGCCATCGGGAAAAGCAACTAGAAAATTAGTATCAATAGTTAAATTACCGCCATTGGCATTATTGAAAGCTTGAGCCGAAATAAAACTGCTATCCTCTAGAGTGATCGTATCGTCAACTTGGAGATTAATATTGGCACTATTACCAATTTCAGCTTGAGTAGCAGCCTCAATTCTAGCTGTATCTACTAAATCAAGATTATTGGCTTCAATCAAAATATTTCCTGGTTCTCCCGTACCTGGAGTTCGTTCTCCTATATTGTCAAAATTACTGGCTTCAATTGTGCCACCATTAGCAATAGTTAGTTGCTCGGTAAACACATTTACATTACCGCCATTGCCATTATTGATTAGGGCATTAGCGGATATGCCACTGCGAGAGCCTTCAATTGCTCCACTGATGAAGATAGATTCTGTGGCATCGATGGTTACATTTCCCGCATCACCTTGACCAAAAGTACTGGCAGAAACTCGTCCCCCATTAGTCAGATTAAGATTAGTAGTAGAGATGGTTACTCCTCCAGCATCTCCTACTCCCCCTGTATCAACCAGACTAGTAGCACCACTAGGAATACCTTCTGAATCTTCACCATCAATAGTAAGATCTCCAGTAGCGGTAATATTAATCGAACCGGCATTTCCTTCACCAGAGGTATCAGTTTCAATTCCCCCTCCATTGCTCAGAATCAGAGTACCAGTATCAATGGTGATATCTCCAGCATCTCCCACTCCTTCTGAATTGACCTCACTGGTAACATCACTATCATCGCCCCCAGAATCTACACCATCAATAGTGATGGTATCCCTAGCGGTAATATTGATTGAACCTGCATTCCCTTGACCAGAGGTATCACTATTAAGTTCTCCTCCATTGCTCAGAGTCAGAGTACCAGTATCAATTATGATATCTCCAGCATTTCCTTCACCAGAGGTATCAGTTTCAATTTCCCCTCCATTGCTCAAAATCAGAGTACCAGTATCAATGGTGATATCTCCAGCATCTCCCACTCCTTCTGAATTGACCTCACTGGTAACATCACTATCATCGCCCTCAGAATCTACACCATCAATAATGATAGTATCGCTAGCGATAATATTAATCAAACCAGCATTCCCTTGACCAGAGGTATCACTATTAATTTCCCCTCCATTGCTCAGAGTCAGAGTACCAGTATCAATTGTGATATCTCCAGCATTTCCTTGACCAAAGGTACTAGCATTAACTACACTGCCAGCAGTTAGGTTGAGATTAGTAGTCGAGATAGTTATCCCTCCTGAATTTCCTGTTGCATCTGTAGCAACAGCACTAAAAATGCCACTAGAAATACCGTCTGAACCTTCCCCCGTAGCGGTAATATTTCCTGTGGCGGTAACATTAACTGCCCCTCCATTACCTTGACCAAAGGTACTAGCACTAAAGGAACCGCCATCGATTAATTCCAAAGAATCAGTAGTAATAGTAATATTCCCCGCATTACCTATTCCTTCAGGCTCGACTCGATTTCTAATGTTACTATCATCAAGGCTAATATTTTCAGCAACGTTAATCGTAATATCTCCCGCCTGGGCTTGAGGATTGGTGGAATTAGAGCTTATTCCTCCCCGAATCATGCTTATGCCCAATTCTCCTGCTGCTAAACTGAGATTATTCGCATCAATGGTAATATTTCCTCCTCCCGCACCTTGAACATCGACATCCGCAGCATTAGTCAGAGTAATATTTGCCTGATTTAAGTCGTCTGGAAAACTCAAACTGCCATCCTGATTTAGATTAACTATTCCTGCTTCGGCTAATCCGCCAAGATAAATATTTCCACCCCTAGCAGTAGCGTTCCCCGACTCAAACCTAATATCTCCCCCAACAAATGCCAGATTATTCCCCGAACTAATTTCTAAACCTGTTAATAATCCAGAACTGTTTTCGACTCGCGAACGATTAACAATCTCTCCTGGTTCATCCCGAAAACCCAACCCAATGGGTGCATTAATCGTCAGTATTGGCTGCTCGATATTATCTACCGCACTAAATTCCCCATCCTCAAACAGAATACTGCTAGCACTGCTGCCATAAAACGAACCACCAACATTTAAACTGGCATTCTCACCAAAAATAATTCCCGCAGGATTAATCAGAAATAAATTAGCACTACCATTTGCCCGAATCAAACCATCGATATTGGAGATATTTCCCCCTGTGACTCTCGACAAAATATTGGCTATATCGGTAGCGTTGTCAAAAAATGCCTCTCCGTCAGTAGGTACAGAAAAGTCTTGAAAACTATGAAATAAATTATTTCCTGCGCGATCGCCATTTTGGATTGTCAAATTATTCCCATTGGCATCAACTGTAGTGCTGGTAGTGCCGTCTGGGGTTACTTGTGCTGTAGCTGATTTGACCAAAATTCCAGGAATGATAATGCAGCCAACCAAAAATAGTAATAGAGATAATCTCTTTTTCATGTTTAACTTCTCAACTTCTCGATACCTTAGTTGAGATGCATTATACAGACATAAGTATTTAAAATCGATTGTCTATATTAATAGTCATCACAAAATTTAATTGAGTCAAGACTAGATCGAGTGGGGTGAACGAAAAAAGGTGTGGGAGTTAAATAATAGAGACGCTTTAAGTAACGAATAAAAAGTAACGAGTAACGGCAATTAAAATTTTGGCCACCGTAAATTTCGCTCACCCGATCGAGTGTTAAACCCCGTCCACATTGAAAACTGGAGTTTTGCTGGTTAAATAAAGTTGGAGTTAGAAGGATCAAGAACAACTTTTTACTTGCTACTTGCTACTTGTTACTTTACCTACCTAGATTTAACTCTTCATCCGAACTTGATATTAGAGCTGGTCATTTTCTTCTCGACTAAAATAGTATCCAAATCAATTGGTTTATCCTTCTTTTATGACTATAGGGTGATAAAAAAGAGATTACTCATTTGCTGCAAACTCTGTCATCTTGTGGCTGTGGTAGAGAACCATTCACATCAGTTTTCTGTGCCACCAACTCCACATTGCCGCGATCGTTAATTATCCATCCCTGAGCCTCAATAATTTCTTTTTCTTCTTCTATTTCTCTATTTGACTCGGCTTCCTTCACTGTCTCGACTTGCTCTGATTCTTCCCCAGTCGCCGGTGCCACTAAATCTACAGCAGTTACTTCCCCATCTCTTACTTGACTTGGATTTGGCGCTACACCACCTTTACCTGTGACAATAAATTCGCTTCCTTTCCCTTGCTGACAGAGATTTTGTGCTACTAATCCCACCACATCGATCACAGACATAGGTAACTCTTCTAATGCCTCGACGGGATTAACATCTAGTTGATTGATGCCTATTGTTCCATCTAAGCCAAATTCGGAAGAGGCATTAATATCATTGGTAACAGGATCGAGAGGACGTTCTTCAATACCCAATAAAAACTCAGCAGTAATATCAATATTGCCACCATCTCCTTGTTCTGCCGATGCAATCAGGTCATTACCATTACCCTCACTAGGGAAAGCAACTAGAAAATCAGTATCAATAGTTAAGTTACCGCCATCGGCATTTTCGAAAGCTTGAGCGGAGATCAAACTGTTATCCTCTAGAGTGATGCGATCGGCAACTTGGAGATTAATATTGGCACTATTACTAGTAGTTTCAGCTTGAGTAGCAGCTACAATGCTAGCTCGATTACTCAGATTAATCGAATTAACTTCAATATTAATAGTTCCTGGTTCTCCTGTACCTGCTGGAGAAGCATTCGAATCATCCAAGTTACCAACGTCAATAGTTCCACTATCATCAACAGTTAGTTGGCTGATAACAACCAAATTATCAAAATTGCCAACGTCAATAGTTCCACCATCATTAATAGTCAGTTGGTTGGTAATAACATTGACATTGCCTCCATTACCGTCATTGATTAGTGCATTAGCATATAACCCACTACTAACATCTCCTTCTGCATTTAGACCATTGATGAAGATCGATTCAGTAGCATTAACAGTTAAATCCCCCGCATCTCCTGCACCAAGTGTAGTAGTAGCAATTAACCCTCCTGCGCTCAGCTCCAGGTTAGCAGCATCAATGGTCACATCTCCTGCATTTCCCGCACCAACTGTGAAAGTAGCAATTAACCCTCCTGCGCTCAGCTCCAGGTTAGCAGCATCAATGGTCACATCTCCTGCATTTCCTACTACACCTTCACCAACCGCACTGAAAACACCACTAGCATCACCATCAATGGCGATGGTATTTTGGGCTCTAATCTCCACATTCTCACTATTTCCCTCACCAAAAGTACTAGTATTGACTTGTCCCCCATTGGTGAGAGTCAAATTAGCAGTATTGATTGTTACACCTCCTGCATCCCCTACTGCATCTTGATCAACCGCACCGAAAACACCACTAGGAGTACCGTCTAAATCTTCACCATCAAAAATAAGATCTCCTGTAGCGGTAATATCGACCGAACCGGCATCACCTTGACCACTCGTACTAGCATTGACTTGTCCCCCATTAGTGAGAGTCAGATTAGCAGCATCGATGGTCACACCTCCTGCATTTCCTTCTGCATCTGGAGTAACCACACTAATAGCACCACTAGGAGTACCGTCTGAATCTTCACCATCAAAAGTAATATCTCCTGTGGCAGTAAGAGCGACAGTTCCGGCATTCCCTCGACCAAAAGTACTAGCATCAACTCTTCCCCCTGCGCTCAGAGTCAGATTGTTTGTCCTGATAGTCACACCTCCTGCATTTCCTACTGCATCTAAATTAACCTGACTAGTAGCGCCACTAGGAATACCTTCTGAATCTTCACCATCAAAAGTAATATCTCCTGTGGCAGTAAGAGCGACAGTTCCGGCATTCCCTCGACCAAAAGTACTAGCATCAGCTCTTCCCCCTGCGCTCAGAGTCAGATTGTTTGTCCTGATAGTCACACCTCCTGCATTTCCTACTGCACCTGAAGTAACCTGACTAGTAGCACCACTAGGAATACCTTCTGAATCTTCACCATCAAAAGTAATGTCTCCAGTAGCGGTAATATTGACCGAACCGGCATTTCCTCGACCAAAAGTACTAGCATCAACTCTTCCCCCTGCCCTTAGAGTCAGATTGTTTGTCCTGATAGTCACCCCCCCTGCATTTCCTTCTGCACCTGAAGTAACCGTACTAGTAGCACCACTCTGGAAACCTTCTAAATCTTCACCATCAAAAGTAATGTCTCCTGTAGCAGTAAGAGCGACAATTCCGGCATCACCTCGACCAAAAGTACTAGCATCAACTTGTCCTCCATTGATTGCTTCAATTGAACCAGTATTAATCACGATCCTGCCTGAATTACCCACTCCACCAGAGTCAACTTGATTTGTAATAAAACTATCATTGAGAGTTATCTTTTCAGCCACATCGATAGTCACATCTCCTGCTTGTGCCTCGGCAGATATCGATTCAGCTCTAATTCCTGCGATAATGAAACTACTACCGAATTCTCCTGCTGCTAAATTTAAGTTACCAGCATTAACGCTAACACTTCCTCCCCCTGTTCCCGTGGCATTTACAACGGAAAAATTGCTCAAGTTAACATCTGCTTTGGTTACTCCATCAGGAAAACTTAAACTACCATCGGGATTAATATCTACTGTCCCTGCTTCAGATAATCCCCCTAATTTAATATTGCCTCCTCGTGCAGTAGCTAAACCCGTCTCAAAGTTAATATTACCGCCAATCAAAGCCAGATTATTTCCTGGAGCAACTTCTAAACCGACAACTTCTTGATTGCTATTTTGCCCTAAGGAACGGTTGATTATTTGCCCTGGATTATCTTCTAAACCTAATCCTAGAGGCGCATTAATAGTTAATAAAGGTGGATTTTCTGAATCGGTAGCACTAAATTCAATCCCATCTTCAAACAGAATACTGCTAGCACTGCTGCCATAAAACGAACCACCAAGATCTAATCTTGCATCTTGCCCAAAGATAATTCCCGCAGGATTAATTAAAAATAAATTAGCACTACCATTTGCCCGAATCAAACCATCGATATTGGAGATATTTCCCCCTGTGACTCTAGACAAAATATTGGCTATATTGGCATCGTTATCAAAAAATGCCTCACCGCCATTAGGTACAGAAAAATCTTGGAAACTATGAAATAAATTATTTCCTGCGCGATCGCCATCTTGGATCGTCAAATCATTCCCATCGGCATTAACTGTAGTGCTGGTAGTGCCGTCTGGTGTTACTTGTGCTGTAGCTGGTTTTAATAAAATTCCAGGAATGATAATGCAGCTAACCAAAAATAGTAATAGAGATAATTTCTTTTTCATGTTTAACTTCTCAACTTCTCGATACCTTAGTTGAGATGCATTATACAGACATGAAATATTAAAAGTCGGTTGCTTATCTTATAGCTGTTACAAAAATCAATTTAATTAGGGAACGATTAGATCAAGTATTCTTATGATTATTAGATTTGTTGGCTGCAAGCAGTCATCGCTAAAATAAAAGATTCCAGAGCCAACTTACTGTAAATACTGTAATCGCCGCAAACCCTAGTACGATTAAGGCTAAGAGTAAAATTAAGCCAAAAGTAAACAAGCGATCGCTTTTACTATTTTCAGCAATATCTAAATGCTTTTCTAATAGCTCAATATTTTTGACATTAGATTTCCAGCCTACATCAAATAAATCTCCCAATACCGGAATAGTTCCAGCAAAAGAGTCTATTAATATATTTCCCACCATTTTCCACAAAACCTCGCGGGGTAAACCCATTCTGGCAGCTTCTACCACAATATAAGCAGATAGTCCCCCAGTTACCGTATCACCACCTCCAGGAAGCAATCCCAAAATTGGATCTAGCCCAAAGCGAATCTTAGTTCCAGGTATAGGAATTGCGTTATCTAATAACCGACTCATCCGCCTCAGTCTATTGACCTTAGAAATTTGGTTAGTAGGTATGGGGGTTTTCATGAGAGAAAAATATTGGTTAGCTGTTTAACAAGTTATGAGCCAATAGTTAAACGCCTAAATCTTGCATTGCTAAACGAATTTGTTCGATACGTCGGCGGTTAACTCCCAAATCTGATTCACCAACTCGTGAAGCAGATCTAACGTGAATAATGTTTTCATCTTCAGGGAAATAAAATTCTACATCATCGACAAATTTAAAAATACGACTAGTAGATTCGCTATATATATAATTATCTGTCTGTTCGATAACTTCAGTGCGCGGTACCACCGAAAGCACTTTTAACAACGTTTCTTTGGCAGTAGCGCGATCGCCTTGGTAGGTAATTGGTTCAATTGCATGATCCGCATCTCCATCTTGACTAACCACACAGTTAGGCGAACTAGGACAAGCAGACAAATGACCATTGTTAATACCAATTGCTGCCCAAGCAGGAGTAGAAAACATTAAACTGCTCGATAGGGTAATAATAATGCCGAAAATAATTGAGATCAAACGAGACACAGTAATTAACTCTCTAACAAAATACTCTTTTAATATAAAGTGATTTTTAGTCATTAGTCTTCAAGTTTGACATAAACCTCCGTAGGATTAGAGATAGCGTCAGAAATATCCCATTGCCGAAACCCTAAACCTTGATATAATTCGGCAGCTATTTTATTCCCTTGCCGATAACTAGTCGCAATCATTTCGACATCAGGATATAACTTGAGACGACGAATAACCTCAATCATAGTAGCTTTTCCATAACCTTGCCTTTGATACTTTTGGTCGATCATCAGTCGTATGATAAATCCTACACCCGCAACAATTTCATACATCGTGAATCCAATCATTGGTGCTTCAGGCTGTTCGTAACCGCATACAGAACCATCGTAGACGGCTAAAGGAAAAAGATTGGGATCTACATAAGCTTCTGCCAGAGATTGTGTGGTAGTTGCAACCCAACTTTTCTGTAGCTCCGTAACCTGAAGATTCAGGCATTCTCGAAAATTTTCCCGCGTTACTTTTCGTAAGTGTACTTTTGCCACAAGCTTGCCTAGCTAAAATGAAATTTTTACTATTTGTTGCCTAGATTAACAGCTAAAATCTTTACAGGGTTTATGTTTGAGGCTAGATTACTTTTAATATAGTTTCGTTAGTTTTAGTTCTACAGTTTAACTTAGTTGCTGATTATCGAACCCGATTATAGTTACCTGAGGCAAAATAAGATAACATTCTATGGGAATTGTTACAGTACAAAGTATATGCCCAAAGGCGAAATTATTGGATTAGGAAGATCGGGAATTGCTGCTGCAAGATTACTCAACAAAGAAGGTTGGCAAGTCACCTTAGTAGACTCGGCAACAGAAGCACAAGTATTTTCAAGATCTAATGCTAATGAATTAAAAGCATTGCAACAGAAGCTAATTAATGAAGGAATCGCTGTCAAACTTGGCAGCAATGTGACCTTAGCGCCTAAAGAAGCTCCCGAAACAATTGTGGTTAGTCCAGGTGTTCCCTGGGATCTTTCTTCATTAGAGGCTGCACGACAACTAAGTATCGAAACTATCGGTGAGATTGAATTAGCTTGGCGTTATCTAAATAATATTCCTTGGATAGGTATTACTGGCACAAATGGCAAAACTACTACAACTGCTCTTATTGCAGCGATTTTTCAGGCTGCTGGTTTAAAAGCTCCTGCTTGTGGCAATATTGGCAATGCAGCTTGCGAATTGGCAATTCAAAATTTCAACGAGCCTAATTCTAAAACTTTTGATTGGATTATTGCTGAATTAAGTAGTTATCAGATTGAGTCTTCTGTTGAATTGGCACCACAAATTGGTATTTGGACTACTTTAACTCCCGATCATCTCAATCGGCATAAAACTCTGGAACATTACTCGGAAATTAAAGCTTCTCTACTCCGTCGCTGCCAGCAAAAAATTGTCAATGGCGACGATCGCTATTTACAAACAGCAGGATTAGAATTAGGTCAAGATGTTATCTGGACAAGTGTTAAAGGCAAAAATAGCTTTAATGATAATCGCCGACTAGAAGTTTACATCGAGGATGCTTGGATTGTAGCTTTTGGGGAACTTATTGCCCCAGTATCTTTATTTAAAATGTCAGGAGAACATAATCTACAAAATCTTCTGGTGACTGTAGCAGCAGCAAAATTAGCAGGAATTGACAAAAGCGCGATCGCCGAAGCCATAACAACTTTTCCAGGAGTCGAACATCGTCTGGAATACGTTTGCACTCATCAGGGAATTAAATACATCAACGATAGTAAAGCCACTAACTATGAAGCAGCAGAGGTAGGTTTAAATTCTGTAGAAGCACCAGTTATTTTAATTGCTGGGGGGCAAGCCAAAACAGGGGATGACAATTCCTGGATCGATACGATCAAAGCCAAGGTTGCTAAGGTGTTGCTAATTGGTGAAGCTGCACCAGCTTTTGCTCAAAGATTGAGCGATCGCGGTTATGATAATTTTCAAATTGTAGAAACCATGGACAATGCTGTAACTCAGAGCTTGGCGATCGCTAAAGAAGAACGGGCAAAGGTAGTCTTACTCTCCCCTGCCTGTGCCAGTTTTGATCAATATCTGAGTTTTGAAGCGCGAGGTGATCATTTTAGACAGCTATGTTTGGCAATGAAAGATTAGCAAGGGGAGAATTTCAGATAATATCTTCATACCTTGAGCTTTAGATGCTATTTTTTCCGAAAACACTAACTATTTATCTAGTCGGAAATGAATGAAGTGAGCGCTCATCTTAATCCAACTATTAATAGCAAGAGGTGTTAATCATCATCATCATCATCATCCAATTCTTCTTCCAATTCCTCTCCCTCTTCTTCCAATTCTTCTCCCCCTTCTTCCAATTCTTCTCCCAATTCCTCTCCCTCTTGTTCTAATCCTTCTTCTTCTCCCCCTGATTCACAACCAGTCAAACCAACAGAACCAAAAAATAGAGCAAAAATACCTAAAGTCACGCCGACAATTTTTTTCCAACTTGAGTTTTTCATCAATCTTGCTTCCTAGTTTTGAATTTCTCCAATCTCAATTTTTAACATAACAAAAAATTAAAACATCATTCATTTGATAGAAGTTTTGACAATCGACTGTGTTTCGACGTTTATATCAAACTAGATAACTTCAGTTGAGCGCAGTGCAGTTAAATCTAATGCTGTTAATTGTTCGTAAGCATTTTCAATATAACCTTTACCTCTCAAATATCCTGTGTTCGCCCCTGGCAGGATATATTTAAGAGTTTCAGCATCAAAGCGCTCGCACAATTTAGCAATACTATTTAACTGTCTCCACCAATGAAAAGTTTTAGCAGTACGCAAGGGGGCGATTTCAGTTGGTGATTTAGGTAAGAAATGTCTACCAGAAAACAAAATTCCTCCCTGCTGCTGCCAATAAAGACAAGATGAACCAGGGGAATGACCGGGGGTCCAAATCAGTTCTAAATCTGAACTTATGGTTAAATTTTCAGCAAAAGAATTGACTTCAACTTCTGGTAATAAATAAGCCTCTTGTTCTTGTAATATTATTTGGCAAGCCAAGGTCTGCTGCATCTGCATTACTTTATTGCCAATCCCTCCTCGATGAGTGATGATGAGAGTATTAATTCCTCCCTGAGCTAGCAAAAATTCCTGATTTGTTTCATTCCAAGCGGGACAATCAAGAAGAATATTGCCACTTTTATTTACAATTAAATAAGCAGTCGCACCTAAAGTATCTCGATTAGGAGCAAAAGCAAATATTCCTGGCAAAATAAGGCGAGGAGATTTAGTGTTTCCAGGGCTTGCAGTAATTTTTGTCGAGTTTTGGGGCATTCTAAATATTGAGATGCTCTAGATATTCATCTAATTGCAGTATCATTTTACATTCATATACTTAATTCACAGTCCAAATATAATCATTTAATTTAAAGAATCCAAAAACAGATTCAAAACGCCCTTTTATGAAACTCTGGTTGATTTTAATTATCATAAGCCCCATTGCTTACCTCATTGTCCAGCAAAGCGTAAAGAATAAAACCACTACGCCCGTTTGGTTATGTTGGTTGGTAATTATGCTGCCATCATGTATCTGGACTATTTGGACTTATATTTTTGGGCAGGATCAACCCTTACCCCTGCCAGTATTTTTGTTTCCTTTGATCGTGTGTCCCTTATTGTACGGATGGCTAGTACAAAGAGGAAAACCCAAAAAATCTAACCTTACTTCAACTTCAGAAAAGGAACAAGAAACTGTAGTTCCCGTGGCTGAATCTGCAATAGAATCCCCTCCTCCTCGCCCAATTGATCGTCAGGAAGAGACAACTCTGCGCAACTGTTTTCCTTGGAATGTTTACTACTTACAAACTATTGACTATCGACCTCAAGCTATTTTTTGTCGTGGAAAACTCAAGACTATTCCCGAAGATGCATATAACAAGATTAAACGTAATGTAGAAAAAGCTTTTGGCGATCGCTTCTTTTTGATTTTCCAAGAGAGTTTTCGAGGTAAACCTTTTTTTGCCCTGGTTCCTAATCCTGAAGCCAAAGCAACTGCTCAAGAAAAGGTTAAAAACGATCGTCGTTTTGGATTTGCCTTGACCATGTTTCTGATCACCCTGCTAACTACTACAGTAGCTGGAGTTAATATCATTGGAACATCTTCCGAGGAGTTATTATCTGATCCCCAATTATTTGTTCCAGGATTGCTCTATAGTTTGCCACTACTGCTAATTATTGGAGTGCAAAAATTTAGTCATTATTTTGTTGCTGCTTATTACAAAATTCGGACAACTTTGCCTTATTTTATTCCCTTTCCTTTCCTGCTAGATAGTTTTTCTTTGGGGACTTTGGGGGCAATTGTTCAGAGGCGATCGCCTATTCCTCACCGTAAAGCTTTATTTGATGTAGCGGTTGTCGGTTCTATATCGAGCTTACTGCTGATTGTGCCAATTTTATATTGGGGACTATCTCTTTCAACTGTTGTTCCCTTAGAAGAATCTTCGACCTTTGATATTCAAGCTCAAGATCCTCGGGTATCATTTTTTCTCAGCTTAGTAGCTAAATTAGCTTTAGGCTCATCTCTAGAAGCTGGGATGGGAATTGATCTTCATCCATTGGCCACTGCCGGTTGTGTTGGCTTGTTTATCGTTGCTATTAACCTGATGCCCATCGGACAGCTAGATGGAGGTCATATTGTTCATGCTGTATTTGGACAAAAAATGGCGATCGCCGTAGGACAAATTACTCGTATATTGGCTTTATTATTTGCCTTAATACATCCCTATTTCTGGATTTGGACAATTATATTGTGGTTAATTCCCCTAATCGATCAACCTGCGCTCAATGATGTTACTGAACTCGATAATCGGCGAGATTTTTGCGGTTTATTGGCTTTGGCTTTACTGATTGTAATTGTATTACCACTACCTGGTGCTGTAGGTACCTGGTTGAATATTTAGTTCAATATTGATTGAAACTATCAAATAGAAATTAGAAAAACTCAAATACTTAAAAAGCGAGGGCAAATACTGTGATTCTTAAGGTATTTGCTCTCGCTAATAATAATCTTGATTATCTATTACTTATAATACTTCTCTTATATACTTCTCTAAACCTGTACTAGCCACTAGTAAATAGAGATATTAGCTAGCTGGTATTTATTGTTCTTTTTATAATTGTGAGCTTTCAAAATTAGCGTCAGTCGCAGCATCAGCTAAGTTTTGTTCAGCTACATCCTCAGCAAAAACACTATTGTAGGTTAACCCCGCTAAAATTGCTCCTACAATAGGTGCTAGCCAGAATAGCCATAGTTGAGCAACAAGTTCTTTGCCTGCCCACAAAGCAACACCTGTACTTCGAGCAGGATTAACAGAAGTATTGGTGACAGGAATACTAATCAGGTGAATAAGAGTTAATCCCAAACCAATAGCAATAGGGGCAAATCCAGCCGGTGCACGCAAATCAGTAGCTCCTAAAATAATTATCAGGAACATATAAGTCATCACGACTTCTGTAATTAAACAGGTAATCAAGTTATAGCCTCCAGGAGAATGGTCTCCAAAACCATTAGTTGCCAGAGGATTAGAACCTTCTAAGGTAAACTGACCGTTGCCACTAGCAATCAAATAAATAAAACCACCAGCTAGCACTGCACCAATTACCTGAGCAATAATATAAGGTAATAACTCTTTGCCAGAAAAGCGTTTTCCTGCCCATAAACCAAAAGATACAGCGGGGTTAAGATGACATCCAGAAATATGTCCAATGGCATAAGCCATAGTCAATACAGTTAGACCAAAAGCCAATGACACACCCAGAAATCCTAACCCAATGTTGAAGAAATTAATGTCTTCTGTATTAGCGGTATAAACAGCAGCTAGCACAGCACTACCGCAACCACCAAGGACTAACCAAAAAGTCCCAATTAATTCTGCAATATATTTTTTCATAATTAGCTACATTGAATTTGGAAATTCCAGTAAATTGTAATGAATTATACTGCAAAAAAAAATATCTAGTAAATCTTTTAAATTTAAATTAATGTTTAATTCTTGGGGAGTGTCAATCAGATAACTTAGCAAGCGAAACTCTGGTCAAGATAGACAATCAAGGTTATCTTCAGATCAAATATTTATTGACCGCTTAATTAAAATAGATGATCATCAGTTGCCTAGAATTTGAATTTGACCTTTTGTGGGATGAGTTGTATCCGGACTTAGAATTAGAAACAGAGATACGTATAATTCCCCATCGTCGTTTTAAGTTTGATTATGTTAATTTTCCTGCCAAGGTGGCGATCGAGATCAATGGACAAATTTGGCATAAAGGTGGACATAGCACTGGGAAAAGTCTGATGCGGGATTACGAAAAACTTAATTTGGCTCAACAACATGGGTATTGTGTATTTCAGCTATCTCGCGAAATGATTACCGAAACCTGGTTAAAAGTGATCGCCGATACAATCCGTAGTCGCAGTCTACAATCAGCATAAAAATAACCTCTTTAAAAAATAACTTTTTATTTTTCTCTATTTTTCATCCTGCCTTGCCGTGGTAAAACAATAAAGTTCTCTGTAGATTAAAGAGCGTTCCGAAAGGTACGCGGAGCGTAATCATTATGACTACAACTTTAGATTTTTTAGACTATAATGCTCTAGCTAAACTGTCCCTTAACGGAGAGTTAATCGACCGCACCACAGCCAAAAGCATTTTAGGGGCACCAGATACCGTATTGCTAGAACAATTAGCAGCAGCCTATAAAGTTCGTCATCATTACTGGTCAAATCGCGTCAGACTCCATTTTTTACTCAACGCCCAGAGTGGTTTATGTCCAGAAGACTGCAACTACTGTTCCCAATCAAAAATCTCTGCGGCAGAGATCGAAAAATACCCTCTAATTGCTCAAGAAAAAATAGTCCAGGCAGCAGATCGAGCCGCAAAATTAAAAGCAGGGACTTTTTGTATGGCAATTTCCGGGCGATCGCCTTCTGAACCTGTCTTCAATAATGTGTTAGATGCCTTTAAAGCGGTCAAAACTAAACATGACTTAAAAATTTGTGCTTGTTTGGGACTCTTAAGCGAAGAGCAAACTCATCGTTTAGCTGAGGTAGGAGTCGATCGCGTTAACCATAATTTGAATACCTCCGAAAATCATCACGAGAATATCTGTAGTACTCATACCTTTCGCGATCGCGTTGCCACGATTAAAAATGTCCAAAAAGCAGGTATTACAACTTGTTCTGGCGGTATATTGGGCATGAATGAAACCGACGACGATATCATTGACTTGGCTTATTCCCTGCGAGAATTGGACGTTACTAGTGTACCGATTAATTTTCTGATTCCTATTGCGGGAACACCCTTAGGAGATGTCAATCAACTCAATCCTCGACGTTGCTTACGTATCCTATGTTTATTTAGATTTATCCTGCCCCAACAAGAAATTAGAATTGCTGGGGGCAGAGAAGTTCACCTGCGATCGCTACAGGTAATGGGTTTATATCCCGCCAACTCGATTTTTATCGGTGATTATCTCACCACCGCAGGACAAGCTGCCTCCGCTGATCTAGAAATGATTCGCGATGCTGGATTTGTTCTCGAAGCCCCCGATGGTTCAATTCTGGAAACAGCAGACACTAAAATGATCAATATTGAATGTTAAAAAACCAAAATGCCTGAACCCGAATATATTTTCACCGACACTCAATTTGAATCAGAATTAGAGAGACTAAAAATGTTGGAGAAGATATTCGACCCTCATAGTCACCGTCGAATTTTGGCGGCAGGTTTGACCCAAGGCTGGCAATGTTTAGAGGTTGGTGCAGGGGCAGGTTCGATCATGGCTTGGATGTCGAAAATAGTTGGAGAATCAGGCAAAGTAGTGGCAGTAGATGTTGACGTTCGGTTTATTGAACATACATCGTTATCGAACGTAGAAATGATCAAAGGAGATATCAGACAGATTGCTTTAAATAGTCATTCTTTCGATTTGATTCATATTCGTAATGTCTTAATTCACGTTGCCGATTTTGAATTTGCTTTATCCAAGATTTTGGATTTGCTTAAACCTAATGGTTGGTTAGTAATTGAAGAACCAGATTTTTCTGCTTCTAGAGTAATACATGGCGATCGAGAACAGTCTCAAGCAGTAAATAAAGTAAACCAAGCTATCTGCCAGATGTTTACCGATAAAGGATTAGATTACTCTTTTGGGATTAGGCTACCGTCTTTGCTACAGGAACTCGGATTACAACACATAGAAGTAGAAAACGATGTACCCATTTCTCCAGGGGGTTCAGATGTTGCCACGATGATGAAACTTTCTGCACTCCAACTAGCAGAGAAATATATTGCTACGGGCAAAGTAAGTCGAGAGGATATCCATAAATATTGCCAGTTTGCCGAAAATCAAACTTCTTGGGGAGTCTACTTAGCAACAGTTGGAGTTATTGGTCAAAAAAGGGATGATACTTGAATTCGGAGTTCGGAATTCGGAGTTCGGAGTTCGGAGTTCGGAGTTCGGAATTCGGAGTTCGGAATTCGGAGTTCGGAGTTCGGAGTTCGGAGTTCGGAGTTCGGAGTTATAGGTTATAGATTAGTTTGGAGTTGAATTTTTGTAGAGCTACCATTTAACCCATAACTTCAGGCTCATCTGATTTAGCAGCAAATAATCCTAATATTGGACCTAAAATTGCCCCCGCTACAAATCCACCAGCGTGCGCCCAGTAGGCTACACCACCGCTTTCCATGCCCACACTAGCATTAACTTCAAAAGAGGCAATCCCGTTTAAAGCTTGCTCCAAAAACCAAAAGCCGAGAAAATAAATCGCTGGTATTCTAAATAAAGGAAAAAAGAAACCCAGAGGAATTACTGTCACAATTTTCGCCTGAGGAAATTTAAGGATATAAGCTCCCATGACTCCCGCGATCGCGCCACTGGCTCCCAATGATGGCACATCGGAAAGTGCAGAAAAGAACCATTGTGCTAATACGGCTAAAACGCCACAGGAGAGATAAAAAACTAAATATTTAACTTTTCCGAGCTGTTCTTCAATGTTATTTCCGAATATCCACAGAAATAACATATTAAAAGCAATATGAGTAAAACCTGCGTGCAGAAACTGAGAGGTAATGGGGGTGACTAGTTCTGGGATCCCCTGGTGTAAATCAACCCCGCTAAAACTATAAGTTAGTTCTTTCGGAACAACGGCAAACAGATGAAAAAATATATCTAATTGAGTGGGATTTAAGCTTAGTTCGTAAGCAAAAACCAGAATGTTGACTGCAATTAGGATGTAAGTGACATAGGGAGTAATTTTAATTGGGTTTTCGTCTTTTAATGGAACCATTTTTTAAGAAAAGAGAGATGAAGGATGAAAAAATATGTATAGGACTTACGTAGAAATAGCAATAAATCAAGCTTTTGGGAGGGGTAAAGGAAAAAAAATTTTAACCTTTACCCCTTACCCTTTAACCCGCAGGTTCACCCGAATGCATTCGGGTGCTTGCCTGCAGGCGCATTCCGCGCCTTTTACCAGTCCTTAACCGCAAACTAGGTACGTAAGCCCTAATGTAAAAGTTATGAGTTAACAGCTTTTATTTGATTGGGACAAGGGTGGTTTTGCGAGATTGCAGTAATATTCGAGAGAGTGGTTTCGGCAATATTGTTAAGGGCATCTTCAGTAAAAAAGGCTTGATGTCCGGTGATGATTACATTGGGAAACGTAAGCAGTCTTTGAAAAACATCATCCTGAATAATTTCTCCAGATAAATCTTCAAAAAACATATCACGTTCTTGCTCGTAAACATCTAAAGCTAAATGTCCGATCTGTTTGGACTTTAAACCATCGATTAATGCTTGGGCATTTACTAAACCACCACGGCTAGTATTAACCAACATGACTCCGGGCTTCATCAAAGCGATCGCTTTGGCATTAATCAAGTGATGAGTTTCAGGAGTTAAAGGGCAGTGCAAACTGATAATATCAGACTGGCGCATTAGCTCTTCAAGAGCAACATACTCCCCATATTTCTCGGCAAATTCTTTATTGGGATAAAGATCGTAAGCCAGTATTCGACAGCCAAAACCTCTCAGAATTTGACCCGTAATGCGACCAATTTTGCCCGTACCGATAATGCCCACAGTGCGGTTATGGAGATCGAATCCCAAAAGTCCGTTGAGAGCGAAATTACCCTCCCGAACACGATAGTACGCTCGATGAATCTTACGGTTGAGTGTCAGGATCAGCGCGATCGCATGTTCGGCAACAGCATAGGGAGAATAGGCAGGAACTCTCGCCACTGTGATTCCCAACTCTTGAGTTGCATTAAGGTCAACATTGTCATAGCCTGCACACCTTAAGGCAATCAATTTGATCCCTAGATTTGATAAGGCTTCAATGACTGTTCGATTAAGGCTATCATTGACAAATACGCAGACTGCTTCAAATCCTGTGGCTAAAGTCACTGTTTGAGAGTCTAAATTAGGTTTAAAAAACTTTAAGATATGACCATGTTGCTGATTGAACTTTTCTAGGAATTTCCGATCGTAAGGTTTAGCACTAAATACTGCAACTTTCATCAATAAAATCTCGTTAATTTGGGATAATTCCAGCCGACTGTAAAGTCATTTCCATAAAAGTATCGTGAGTACTGCGGATTTCTTCGTCTTTTTTGGGTTTTCTTTGGATAAATGTCCCATCCGATTGTAATTCCCATGCCTTACGATTATCTGCTAACATAACTCCCAAAATTTCCTGTAAATCGCCAAAGATTTCGGGAGAATCAATCGGAGTTACAGCTTCCACTCGCCGACTAAGATTACGAGTCATCCAGTCAGCACTGCCAATATAGATTTCTTCCTGACCGTTATTATGAAAATAGAAAATGCGGGAATGTTCTAAGAAACGTCCAATAATGCTAATAACGCGAATATTATCGCTAAACTTAGGTAATCCCGGACGTAAACAGCAAATGCCTCGGACAATTAAGTCTATTTCTACTCCTGCTTGAGAAGCCTGATAAAGAGTCTGAATTACCTGCTGATCTACCAGAGAGTTCATCTTAGCGACTATGCGTCCAGTTTTACCTTGACGACAATTTTCTGCTTCGCGGTTAATCATTTCGATCATGCGATCACGTAAGCTTACAGGGGCAACTAGCAATTTGCGATAAGACTTTTGCCGAGAATAACCAGTCAAAAAATTGAATAAATCGGTTAAATCTGCTCCTAACTCTTCACGACAACTCAAAAGACCTAAATCAGTATAAATTTTGGCTGTTTTGGGGTTGTAATTACCTGTCCCGATATGGACATAACGACGTATCTGTTCTTTTTCTTGTCGTACTACCAAAGTGATCTTAGTATGTGTCTTTAACCCAGTTACGCCATAAACTACGTGTACTCCAGATTTTTCTAATTTCTTCGCCCAGATAATATTATTTTCTTCATCAAATCGAGCCTTAATCTCAACTAGAACTACTACTTGTTTCCCATTTTGAGCTGCTGCAATCAAAGCTTTAATAATTGGCGAGTCTCCTGAAGTACGATACAAAGTCATTTTAATTGCCAAGACATCAGAATCATAGGCAGCTTCAGTAACAAAACGCAATACGGTGCTAGAAAAAGAATGATAGGGATGATGAACTAACAGGTCTCCATTACGAATTACGCTAAAAAAACTTTCTCCATCGGCACTTTCTTCATTTTCTCGATCTCTTAACCAGCTCAGACGTGAAGGTAAGACAGCATTCCAAGGTTTATCTTTTAGTTCAGGCAAAGGCAATGCCAAAAAAGACATTAAATTCCCCAAACTCAACAAGCCATCAATATCGTAAACATCACTTTCTTCCAGGGCCAATTCGCGAATAATGGTCGAGCGAATATCAGGCGGAACAGAAGCTTCAATTTCTAGTCGCACTGAAGAACCCCCAATACGCCGTTTTTGTAGTTCTTTTTCGATCGCCAGTAGCAAATCATCTGCTTCATCTTCTTCCACCGATAAATCAGCGTTACGAGTCACACGGAAAGCATAGGATTCGAGAATATTCATTCCTGAAAACAAATACTCTAAATTATGGGTGACAACTTGTTCTATTGGTATACCAGTCCAAACTCCAGGTTGACCTCGATGTCCTTGTCTTAGCTCCTCAGGTAAAGTTACAAAGCGAGAAAGAACTTTGGGAATTTTGACTCTGGCAAATAATTCCCGTTCAATTGACGGATCTTTGAGTACAACCGCTAAATTTAAACTGAGATTAGAAATATAAGGGAAGGGATGGGAAGGATCTACTGCTAGAGGAGTGAGAACTGGAAAAATATAATCTTCAAAGAATTGATTAATATAAGTTCTCTGTTCCTGATTCAAATCTACATAATTAAGAATATGAATTCCCGATTTAGCTAATTCTTTTTTGAGAACTTTTTCAAAGTGTTGGTGCTGCTGTTCGATCATCGGAGTTAAAACTTCGGCGATCGCTTCTAACTGTTCCCGAGGTTTACGACCATCTGCCGATAGCTTAGTCACTCCTGCTGTAACCTGTTGCTTTAGTGCTGCGACCCTAACCATAAAAAATTCATCTAGGTTAGAGCTAAAAATTGCCATAAACTTAAGACGCTCTAGCAATGGTGTTCTTTTATCCAATGCTTCGGCTAAAACTCGTCGGTTAAACTCTAGCCAACTTAATTCTCGATTAAAATAATATTTAGGATCGTTGAGATTAATTGCACTATCAATGGATTTGGTACTAGTCATTGCTCGGTTGTCTTAGGAATGTGCTTGCAGTCTTAAATATTCTATAAAATTTGCCTGGAAAAATATTACTTTACTGCGATTTGACGACGCTATCTATCCGTAGCCGCAATTACTCAATCAGAATTGATTAAGACATATTTCGCTAATGACTAATCAGTAATTTGTTAATAGATAAACCTGGTAATAATCATCTACCCAACATAAATGCTGCATAAATTATTTAAATCTCAAAGCAGTAAAAAAAAATCTGCGCTGGTAATTATTGTATTGTAAACTAGGCTGAACGACTGAAATTCTCAGGTAATCGCTTGTTTCAGTCGTCAATTAACAGTTCTCCAAGTAAACCCCGGATAAAACGTAATGCGATCGCCAACTAACCCGCGTCGGACGAAAATTGTCGCCACTGTAGGGCCAGCTACACTAAAACCTGAGATACTGCGTCAGTTAATCAAAGCTGGTGCAACCACCCTGAGGATCAACTTTTCTCATGGTACGCAACAAGATCATCAAAAGGCGATACGTTTAATTCGACAGACGGCTTTTGAACTAGATCAACCTGTCGGTATCTTACAAGATTTACAAGGACCCAAAATTCGCTTGGGCAAGTTTGCTAGCGGTAAAATTAAGCTCAAAAATGGCGATCCCTATATCCTAACGAGTCGTAAGGTTGAGTGCGATCAGAACATAGGTTACATTAGCTACGAAAAGTTAGCCCAAGAAGTACCTGAAAATGCCACTATCTTGCTAGATGATGGCAAAGTGGAAATGAAGGTAGAGAGAATAGATCGGGCAAATCAAGATTTGCATTGCCGGGTAGTTGTAGGAGGACCCCTTTCTAGTAATAAGGGAGTCAATTTCCCTGGTGTTTTCTTATCAGTTAAAGCTCTGACCAAAAAAGACCGTGAAGATTTAATGTTTGGCTTAGATCAGGGAGTGGATTGGATTGCTCTCAGTTTTGTGCGAAATCCTCAAGACATTCTCGAAATCAAGGATCTTGTTGCTAGCGCCGGTAAGTCAATTCCGATAATTGCCAAAATCGAAAAACATGAGGCGATCGAGCAGATGGATGCCGTTCTCTCTCTCTGCGACGGAGTGATGGTAGCCAGAGGTGATCTAGGAGTAGAATTGCCAGCGGAAGACGTACCCATCTTGCAAAAGCGTCTGATTGCTACTGCCAACAGGTTAGGAATCCCCATTATTACCGCCACCCAAATGTTAGACAGCATGGTTAATAGTCCTCGACCAACCCGTGCGGAAGTATCTGATGTGGCCAATGCCATTTTGGATGGTACAGATGCAGTAATGTTGTCGAATGAAACGGCCGTGGGTAATTATCCTGTACAGGCAGTAGAGACGATGGCTACAATTGCCTGTCGGATTGAACAAGAACAAAAAATCCATAATCATAAACGAACTAAACGCTCCATTACTCACGCCATATCTGCTGCTGTGGGTCAGATCGCTGCCCAGTTAGATGCTGCGGCAATTATGACCTTAACTAAGACTGGTGCCACCGCCCGCAATGTATCTAAATTTAGACCAAAAACGCCAATTCTAGCGATTACTCCCCATGTATATGTTGCTCGAAGACTACAAATGGTTTGGGGAGTCAGACCATTACTAATGTTGGATTTATCTTCTGCTGCTCAGACTTTCCAAGCAGCAATTAATGTTGCTCAAGAAAAAAACTGGCTATCGGCTGGAGACTTAGTAGTCATGACCGCAGGAACTTTGCAGGGTGTATCAGGTTCAACAGACTTAATCAAAGTGGAATTAGTAAAAGCAGTCTTGGGAGAAGGCTCCGGAATTGGTCAAGGAGCAATTAGTGGTAGAGCTAGAGTAGCTCACAATCCTCAAGAGATTAATGATTTCAATCCCGGTGAAATTTTAGTTACCCCTGGTACTAATGCCCAGTTTGTTGATATTATCCGCCAAGCATCAGGAATTATTACCGAAGAAGATAACTTAACTAGTCATGCGGCAGTTATTGGCTTACGTTTAGGTATTCCGGTAATTGTTGGCTTTAAAAATGCAACCGAAGTAATCCGTGAAGGGGCAATTTTGACCCTAGATGCGAAACGTGGCATCGTTTTTTCTGGTGCAGCCAACAAAGAATAAGAAAATCATCGATACCTTCAAAGTTTTAAGGTTGGAGACTTAGGATGTTAATCTACACCTGCCAGGAAATTTCTGGAAATTTTAAGTTGGCTAAACTCTATTATTTATTTTGCTCAAAAAGAATTTAATGTTTACCTAGCCTCGAGGTAATTATAAAGATTTAACCAAAGATAGAATCTATTTTTGAACACTGGCTGTAGTTTAAAGTTAAATAATCTTTTTGCAATCGTTAAATGTTATTTAAATCAATATTATGAGTCGTAAAGCTTGTTTGATTTTTAATCCTGTTGCGGGTCAAGGAGACTCAGAACAAGATTTAGCAACCATTAAAAGCTACTTAGAACCGGAATTTGAGCTAGAAGTTCAATTTACCACTAAAGAAATTGACGGCGCAGAATTAGCTAGTCAAGCTGTAGCAAATGGAGTGGAAACGATTATTGCCTCCGGTGGAGATGGTACGGTTTCGGCTGTAGCGGGAGCTTTAATCGGAACAGATATTGCTTTAGGTGCAATTTCTAGAGGAACAGCTAACGCTTTTGCCAATGCTTTAGGTATACCCGACACAATAAAAGCCGCCTGTGATACTATTTTGGTTGGATCAACTAAAAAGGTTGACGTGGGGATCTGTAATGAAAAACCTTTGATTTTACTAGCAGGAATTGGATTTGAAGCCGAAACCGTAGAAGATGCCGATCGCGAGGCAAAAGATCGGCTAGGTATACTAGCTTATGTTTTGTCTGGATTTAAGCAATTACAGAAATTTACTAAGTTTACCGCCAAGATTGAAACTAAAGATAAATTAATTACTGTAGAAGCTAATGCAATTACGATTGCTAATGCTGCCCCTCCTTCTTCTGTATTAGCTCATGGTACTGCTGGTGTTATTTTTGATGATGGTTTACTAGATATTACAATTCTTGCTCCTCAAACCAAAACAGGTGCGATCGCCACCTCATTTCAATTGTTACAAAGTGCTAGTAATAAAGAGGCAGTAGATAGTGATGGAGTAGGATATCTGCGTTCAGAGTGGATTAAAGTAACCACCGAGCCGCCTCAAAAAGTAGTCTTGGATGGAGAAATTATAGGCAAAACGCCGATTGAAGTGAAGTGTATTCCTAATGGTTTAAATGTTTTTGTACCAATGGAGGGCAAAATTCAGCCAAAGGAGAAATTAGATAATTTGTCTGGAGTAGATATTGAATTGAAGCAATAGTTAAAAACCGCGTATATCTTAATTACTAAGAAACACTAATGGCTAAAGTATCAATCTTGGCTTTAGTTAGCTAACTTTTGGGTTTGGTTAGAAAGTAATTGCTAGATTCTGCTGATTTTTTACCAGGGTGATAAAGTTGGAAAGAATCAGTAAACCATTGTCAGAAGACTTTTCAGGATGGAATTGTACCGCCATCAAATTATCACGGGCGATCGCTGCCGTTACCGTTTGTGAGCCATGAGTTACGGTAGCTGCATTAATACTCCGATCTTCAGGATCGACGTAAAAAGAGTGCACGAAATATACATATGGATCTGGGGGTAAATCTTGCCATAAAGCTAGTTGAGGCTGGCTCATTTCTAGTTGATTCCAACCCATTTGAGGAATGGTAATATCTGGCTCACTTCTAAAACGACGCACGAGACCAGGAACAACTCCCAAGCCTCTTTCCGTCCCCTCTTCTGAACCATCAAACAATATTTGTAACCCCAAACAAATTCCTAAAAAAGGTTTTCCTGAAGCGATCGCCTCTTTAATTGGTTCTTCTAAATCGCGCTCTCTAATGTGTCGCATGGCGGGGTCAAAAGCCCCAACTCCAGGCAAGACAACAGCATCAGCACCGTGAATATCATGAGGGGAATGGGTGATCTCAGGCACTGCGCCAGACTTTTCTAAGCCTTTACAGGCAGAGTGAAGATTTCCCATATCGTAGTCAATCACAGCTACGTTGACCATATTAGCCCCTTCAGATTTAATTGCTCTTCTCTTTAATATCTTAGACAACTCTGACAATAATTTATGGGTTGAGGAGAGCCAAATTGAAAAATTTCCGATTTAACTAAAGTCTTTGACCTCCAAATCTTAAAATCTAATATAAGGAGCAAGGGCAAAATCACTATGAAACCAACGTTCAAAACTCAGCTAGCTTGGGAACAAGCACAAGTATTGATGCAACCTGCAATGTTACGGGTAGTGGATAATATTCGCAAAGAACTAGAATCATCTGACTGGAAAGGAACATATAAAGAAGTAACAGCACCAATTCCTGGCTATCATCTTTGTCTTTCTCGTCCTGGTTATCAAGTCGAGATTGATGTTTGGGAACTGTGTTATAAAGTTTGTTTTCAGCAATATGAACCCATTGAGCATATTTTTAGCCAAGAAGACGAAAGTGCTTATCCCGTAGATGTGGATACACGTTTAATTGATGATTTTGGTGAGGTAGACTGGCAACTATTAGAATCAAAAGCGCAACAATCAGTCAGAAAAGTTTTTAATACTCTTCCAGATTAAATACGCTCCTAGCTATGAGCTGATTATAGAAATTGCTAATTGGTATAATAATTTAACAAATTTGAAAATAATGAAATTAAAACAAGTTCAAGAAACAGCAGGAGCCATTTTTGATGAAGCAGGAGTTGCCCTTAGTTTTAACAATGATCACGA
The DNA here is from genome assembly GCF_000332195.1 of Pleurocapsa sp. PCC 7319. Classification (NCBI taxonomy): domain Bacteria; kingdom Bacillati; phylum Cyanobacteriota; class Cyanophyceae; order Pleurocapsales; family Pleurocapsaceae; genus Pleurocapsa; species Pleurocapsa sp. PCC 7319. The sequence goes on along the minus strand of NZ_KB235922.1, from coordinate 3,428,539 downwards.
AGCATTAGATGCAGTTAATCAAGGTGTGGCAATATGCGATCGCTCTCATTGGGGATTACTCAAAATTACGGGGGAAGATCGTCTACGGTATCTCCATAATCAAAGTACTAACGATTTTGAAAAATTAATGCCAGGGCAAGGTTGCGATACAGTATTTGTTACTTCTACTGCCCGAACTCTAGATTTAGCCACAGCTTATGTAACAGAAGATGCGGTCTTGATTTTAGTTTCTCCTAATCGTCGTCAGCAACTTTTAACCTGGCTAGATCGCTTTATTTTTCCGTTTGATAAAGTTGAACTAACCGATATTTCGGCAGAATCAAGTATATTTAGTCTCATTGGTAATCAAAGCAGTACTTTACTGTCCCAGCTAGTCTCAGAAACTATACCTCAGAAAAATTTAGCGGCTCATCTCCTCGTGACTATTGCTGATGTTCCTGTCCGGGTGGCTATGGGGAGTGGTCTGGCAACTCCTGGATATACATTGATTATGCCTCCAGAAAATGCAGGTATTGTTTGGTCAAAATTAATCGAGCAGGGAAGTGTCCCCTTGGGCGATCGCCTGTGGGAAAGTCTCAGAATTCAACAGGGTAGACCAATTCCAGACCGAGAACTTACTGAAGATTATAACCCTCTAGAGGCAGGACTTTGGCAGACTATCTCCTTTGAAAAAGGCTGTTATATTGGTCAAGAAACCATCGCTCGCTTAAACACATATAAAGGAGTTAAACAAAAACTATGGGGAATTAAGCTCAATCAATCTGTTGCCCCAGAAACACCGATTACTATCGAAGACAAAAAAGTAGGTACGCTAACTAGTTATACTGATACTCCTGATGGCGGTTATGGTTTGGGGTATGTCCGTACCAAAGCGGGAGATGAAGGCTTAAAAGTGCAAATAGGCGATGCTGAGGGGATACTTGTTGCTCCACCATTTTTAACCATGTGAGCGAGAAATCCATATTTTCAGCGCAGCAAAGTAGGGATGAAAGCGAACTTTGCTGCGCAGTGGGATGATTTTAAGTAGTTAGACTACTATTAGGGAAAACTTAAATAAAGCTATTGATTAAATCAATTTTGATATCATAGGCTAATTTGTCAGATTTGATTGAATAAATTGTTGTAAATGCTCTAAATACTGTCGACCTCCAACTTGATGTACATTGTTGTGCATAGCCTGAGGAATAATCAAAAGCTCTTTAGGTTCTGGTGCCATAGCAAACAATTCATCAGCCATAGTCACTGGAATTACTTCATCAGCAGTACCGTGCATAATTAGCACAGGAACTTGTAATGACTGGATTTTGCTGATGGAGTCAAAATGCTGAGTCAGAATCCAGCCTAAGGGGAAAATGCGAAAAATTTTATCTTGGCTAGCTACCTCTTTTATCGAAGTAAAAGTTCCTTCAACAACTAACCCTGCCATTTCAGGGTGTTTAATTGCTAGCTCAATTGCGATCGCTCCTCCTAAAGAATGACCATAGACAAAAATTTTTGCCGGTTCAATTTGACGAACTGTAGTTAGATAATTCCAAGCTGCGAGGGCATCTTGATATACACTTTTTTCACTGGGGAAAGTGGGACTGCTTTTACCATAACCACGATAGTCAATCAACAATACAGATAATCCTATCTGATGGAACATGGCCGCAATATCAGTTACATCTCCATTATTACTGGCATTGCCGTGAAAATATAATAGAACTGGTGCAGTTTTTTCAGAAGCTGGTATCCACCAACCATGTACTTTTTCTCGATCTATCTCAATCCAAACATCTTGATAATCTAAGCCATAATTTTGGGGCGTTGTTCTGAGTACAGGATCGGGGTAAAAGATAAATCTGGTTTGTCCAAGTCGCAGTAGTATACATCCTGCTACGTATAATACTGCGGAAACAGCTAGAACAATCAAACCAAATTTTTTTAGCATAGATTACTCAAAGTTCATCGGAGAGCGCGATAATTTGGAATTAAGTAGTTAGTATCTTATCTTGGCAACGATTTTTTATCTTTGTAAAAATCACAATTATGAACTCCGAACTCCGAACTCCGAACTCCCGTTAAAAAACATTTTTCCATAAATTACTCCTCGATATTGATAAAAATTAGGCTCCAAAATAACTGGGCAACTGGTCTGACGAACAGTATAAGTTTTGCCCATAAATCTAGCGGTGGTCTCAGATTCAATAGTATTTACCGGAGTACTGCTGACTCGATAGGTTGTGCCTCGATAACAAAGTTCCATGATCTAAATTTACTCTTGATTAACTTGTTATTTAATTTACGAAGCGATCGGGAACAAGTCGGGATTAAATCGAGAACAAGTCGAGGAACTATCTAAAAAAGCGTATAATTAAGCATATTGCTGGAAGATTAAGCTGCTGATTGCCAATATTTACAGGCAGTATAGGCCATTGTTACCACCCCAGTCAGAATCGCGTCTTCATCAACTTCAAATTTAGGATGATGCAGGGGATAGTTAGTTTCGCCTCCAAGTCCTACGCCCAGACGGAACATACAGCCAGGAACTTGCTCTAGATATACCGAAAAGTCTTCAGCACCTAGAGATGGTTCTGGTAGAATTTGTACGCTTTCATTACCCCAGGCTTCTCGAGTAGCCGATTCTAGGAGCTGAGTTAAGGTCTCATCATTTTGCACTGAGGGAACTCCTCGACGATAATCTACATGGCACTTAGCCCCAAAAGTCTGACAAGTACCTTGGACAATATTTTCAATCCATTGAGGTAAATTAGCGTGGCTATCAGGATGAAGCGATCGCACTGTACCAATCATTCGTACGCGATCGGCAATTACGTTATGCGCTCTACCCCCTTCTATTTGCCCAATAGATAAGACAATGGGGTGTAAAGGATTTTGGGTGCGACTAATTGCTTGTTGCAGTGTGGTAATGACTTGCGCAGCAATCCAGATCGCATCGATCGCCTGATGGGGACGCGCACCGTGTCCCGACTCTCCTTGGATAATAATTTCTAACTCATCAGCAGCCGAAGTTAAAGCTCCATAGCGAATACCTATTTGACGGGCGGGAATTGAAGGAAATACATGAACCCCATAAATCGCATCTATACCAGCCATTACGCCGTCTTTGACCATCCATTTTGCTCCCTGGGCAATTTCTTCGGCTGGTTGAAATAAGAAGCGTACATTGCCAGGAAGACTAGTCGATAGCTGTGACAAAATCATTGCTGTGCCTAAACCTAAGGTGGCATGTACATCATGCCCACAGGCGTGCATAATTCCTGGATTGCGGGAAGCAAAGTCAAGTTTGGGATACTCCTGAATCGGAAGAGCATCCATATCAGTACGAATTGCTAAAGTACGGCGATCGCTTCCTGAACCAATTAACTCGCCTACTACTCCTGTTTTTCCGACAGCTTCTTGAACACTAAGACCACAGGAAGATAAGACTCCGGCAATATAAGCAGAGGTTTGATATTCTTCTCCACTTAATTCAGGATGAGCGTGGAGGTGGCGACGGATTTCGATTAGTCGAGGAGCAAAATTTTGCGCAATATTTTTGATTTCAGAGAGCATTTAGTTTGGACGGAAATCGTCTATCTTTCTCCAATTTTTTCGAGTATTATTCGTGAGCCACTATGACTACAGTGATATTATCAGAACCGCCTGCTGCTTTAGCTGTATCAATCAATTCCTGAGCAGTTGCTTGACAAGATTCTAAACTAGTCAAGACAGCTTGAATTTTTTCGTCAGGAACTTCCTCTGTTAAACCATCACTACAGATTAACAGGCGATCGCCTGGCTGAACTTCAAATTCTTGAATATCAATCCTCTGCAAATCTTGACGCCCAAGACATTGAGATAAAACGTGCCTCCAGGGGTGAAATTTAGCCTGTTCTGGATTTATTTCTCCGGCTTTAAGAGCCATGCCTACCCAGGTATGGTCTTCTGTAATTTGTTCCAATTGAGAACTACGTAATCGATAAAGACGAGAATCACCAACATGAGCGCACCAAGGTTTATCCTCGCGGAAGATCAATACTACTACCGTAGTACCCATGTCACCTCTTTCAGGATGAGCTTTTTGGTCGGCGATGATTCCCAGATTTGCTTTTTCTACGGCTTCTTTCAACAGCACTTCTGAAGAAAGGGGAGAATCCCAATATTGTTTTAAATAGGCTCTAATCTCTTCTGTAGCAATTTTGCTAGCTTCTTGACCGCCAGCATGTCCTCCCATACCATCAGCTACAATAAAAAAACGCCCCAATTCATCGTCGACAAAGTAATTATCTTGATTGGCTGTTCTTACAACCCCTGTATCGGTAAGACCTATAAAGTGACGCTTCATAAAACAGTTAGTCAGTAAACTGAAAAAATCAAAGACACTGAAAATCCCTTGAAAGACATTTCCTTCTGTGTATCTTTTTTAGAACATACGGTCAATGCGGTCGAGACGCTTTAATAAGCGAAACAATGCCCAACCTGGAACAAGTGCAATTATAGCAGCGATCGCTGCTATGATCTCGTACTCACTAACCAGTAGGAGAGTAGCGCAAATTAGTAAAGCACTAAATAACATAGTATAGTTCGTACCGAGCTGAATGGCACTTAAACGACGCATGACTCGTTCTGATTCTATAGAACGGACGCGGACTCGTAAATCTCCTCGTTCTAATTTATCTATTGTATCGTCGATTCGTCTAGGTAGTCCGAGAGCAGCTGTACCCACCTGTGCTGCTTGTTTACCAAGTTCATCAAATATGGTACTGCCATTAGGGTTATTACTATTAGTCATAAGCTGCATTGCATAGGGTTGAGCGACTTCCATAAAGTTAAATTCAGGATCTAGACCTTTGCCTACCCCTTCTAGGGTAGAAAAAGCTCGCATCACAAAGGTAAAAGTTGCCGGAAAACGAAATGGCTGACCATAAGCAATATCATAGAGATCTTCGCTAATGGCATCTACGGACTGTTCCTCAAAAGGTTTGTCCATAAAATTATCCAGCATAAATTGAACTGAACGCCTGACCGAAGTCATATCCCCTGTGGGGACTAAAGCTCCTAAATCAATCAGAGAATTAACCACCATATCGCCATTTTTCTGAGCAATACCGAGCAAAGTGTCCATTAAACCTTCACGAATATTATTCTCGATTTGCCCCATCATGCCAAAATCATAGAAAATCAAAGCTCCCTCAGTATTCACAGCAATGTTACCTGGATGAGGGTCGGCATGAAAAAAACCACCATTAAGAATTTGCTGAAGATAAGCTTTGGCTCCCAATCTAGCTAATACCTTACGGTCTAAACCTGCAGCTTCAATAGCCTCGTAGTGACTGATCTTAATTCCTGGCAGATATTCTAAAGTCAATACTTTGGGTGAAGCATACTTCCAGTACACACGAGGAACACAAACCCAGTCTTCTCCCCTGAAGTTGCGACGGAAAGTATCGGCATTTCGTCCTTCCTTTAGATAGTCAGTTTCTTCCCAGAGAATACGACAACATTCCTCATAAATTCCTAGCCAATCGCGATTTTGACCCCATTTCGGATGATTCTGAAAATAACGAGCAATTTGACGCAAGATAGCCAAATCAACAGTGAACAACTGCTTGAGTCCTGGTCTCTGAACTTTGACAACTACCTCTTCACCGCTATGAAGTTTGGCTTTATGTACTTGTCCCAAGCTGGCTGCTGCTAAAGGTGTAGGATCAAAACTTAAAAATAGCTGATTAATTGGTTTGCCAAAATCTAATTCAATAGTTTCTTTTACCTGTTCATAAGGAAAAGCGGGAACGCGATCCTGAAGCTTTGATAATTCTTCTACATATTCAGTGGGAAATAGATCCGCTCGGGTAGAAAATAATTGTCCTAGTTTAATAAAAGTAGGTCCTAGTTGCAGAAAATTTTCCCGAATCCAGATTGCTTGAGCTCTGCGTCTAATTGCTTGCTTTTCTGGAGTAAAGCCTCCTGAATAAGTCCACTTACGACTATTACGCCAGTTTTTAAACAAGAAAGCACAAACAAAAACCCAGATATCTATTCGGCGACGATTACGCGAGTATTTAGGACGATTCCAACGGTAAGATTTTACCGTTACAACTGTTCCAGCTCCTTCTCCTAAAGAAGTTGATGGAACAACTCCTAGGCTGGTCTGAGCTTGAGAATGTTTGTTTGACCCGTAATCTATTGAGTTTTGATTGGGAAGGACAGGAGACACTAAGTTTTTAACAAAAATTAACTGTGATGTTCTTTGGTTAACTAAGATTAACTAATCTTCATAGTAGCGACTTATCGTCAAAAAAACAGCTTAAGCATGGGAATATCTAATTAAGTTAGTCCCTAAGGCGACAGACAACAAGACTTATAGGAGAGGGTTAATTAGTTGGACAACAAGTAAAACTAAATAAAAAATTTAATTACGAAACTTTTTTAACTCAGCTCTGAGGGTAGCAATTTCAGCCCTCAACTGGTCTAGCATTGCTTGTAAATCGTCAGAGTTAGTAGTATTAATATCAATATTGATACTGCTGCTGCTACTGCTACTGCTGCTATTACTGTTAGAAGTATTGTTGACATCAGAACTGGGAGCAGAAACATTGCCTGCTGCTTGTTGAGCCCGATATTCTACTTCTTCGATAAATTGTCTTAAGTGTTCTCTTTGTTCGGCATCAAACTTGCCTAAATCACTCATGACGTTGGTAAAAGATTCTTCGAGCTTTTCGCTGAGAACTTCGGCTAAAGCTCTGCCCAAAAAGAAGGCATTGGTGACGGGATTACTCATAGAACAAACTTTCTTTAAGACTTTCGTAACAAATTATATCTCTAATGGAATCTGGAAAGGAAAATTACTCAATTAGTTTCAACCGATAATTGTCAGTTTAATGGCTTAATGGCTTATTTGTGGGTGGATAGTTTGTTTATTCTGCGGATAAGATATAGGTCTGATTTTTGGTTAGTGGTTAAAATGCAGAAAACTGGTTATTTTAGAAAAATTCTCCGTAGTGAGTTTAAAATAGCCATTCTGGCATTAATTTTTTATGTTTTGTTGGCTATTCCAGTCAGCGCACAGATGCCCTCTCTCCCACAAATTACCTGGGAAACCTTTCAACTAAACCTACATCCAGAAACTACCATTGTTTCTTCCTGCGTAAGGCTAGATGGTCGCTGCGTCTTTAAGATTTTGGATCAAAAGTCTCATCTGCCTCATAGAGTTAAATATACTGAAGCCAGGCTCAGAGATATTAGTCAGACCTATTTTAAACAGAAAGATAATCAGCTTGAAGTTTATCGTGAAGAGCAGGCAAATAACTTAATCATTTATGTCTCTGCGGGAAAACGTCAAGTTCCAGTTGTAACTTTATATCCTAAAGATGCCACAGCCAAGGGGGTAAATCTTCAACACCAGGGACAACATATTGTCAACCAACTAAATTTAGGATTGAAACAAGCCAAAAGAGAGCGACAACCCCAGCATTTGATTGATCAAGCTAAGTTGGCGGGAATTATTTCTTTTAGCATTATCTTGGGACAATTAGTAGTTGCATTTTGTTTAAAACGCTCTCAAAAACTCAAAGCTAAGTTAAAGTATGATGATTTTTCCTTACCACAACCCTTTGGTGACGATATCTATCAAATACAAAAACTCAATCTTCGTTTGTTGCAATATCGCTTACTACAAGTAACTCAAGTATTTCTGTGGCTAGGGGGGATTTTGTTGATTCTCGGTTTATTTCCCCAGACGCGATCTTTCCAAATTTGGCTATCTACTCTAATAAAAATTCCGATACGGGTTGCTGTTGTTGTTTTAATGACCTATGTTTTGATTCGCCTGAGCAATTTTTTGATTACCAAGCTCAATCGAACTATAGAAACTAACTATGTGCTTGCCTGGGATACTCGGCGCAGAATGCATGTCAGAATTAATACCATTACCCGTTTACTAGTTGGGATTATGACGTGCATCTTGATTTTAATGGGTTTCTTTACTGCACTTACCTTGATTGGTATTAATGTTACTCCTCTATTAGCTGGTGCAGGTATTGTTGGCTTAGGATTTTCTTTGGCTTCCCAAAATATTATCAAAGATGCCCTTAATGGCTTCTTGATTATATTTGAAGATCAATATGCAGTAGGAGATGTAATTAATGTCGGGGATGTAGGAGGATTTGTCGAAAAATTGACCCTTCGTATTACTCAGCTCAGAGATGGTCAAGGTAGATTAATTACCATTCCTAACAGCGAGATCTCAACTGTGGCCAATCTTTCTAGTCAGTGGTCAAGAGCGGAAATTGATATCCCGATTGCTTATCAGGCAGAAATCGATCACGCTTTGGAATTAATCAGTCAGGTTGGGCAGGAAATGGAACAAGAGTCAGACTGGCAGCAAAAAATTATCGAGCCTCCCAGAATATTAGGCATAAATGATTTTAGCGATCGCGGTTCTGTAGTAAGAATTTGGATTAAAACCGAACCTTTAAAACAATGGGAGGTTGCACGAGAGTTTCGCCGCCGTCTACAAAAAACTTTTAAAAAACATAACATTGCCCTGCCAGTATCACAACATAAAGTTTGGCAGGAACAAATCAAATCTCCATTCAATCAGCAAGATTAGTAGGCGAATTTTACATTCAATTTATTTTAGTTTAGTGTAACTTTATATTTAACTAGCTTTAAGTTCGATAATATTAGATTGATATTGTAATTTATATTTATTTATTTTTTAATTCCCGATATCTATATATTGTATTTACAGCTTAAATTATTTAATTTGCTAGGAGCGGATGAAATCCAATCTTCATATATAGTCCTTCCCAATAAAACCACATGATTAGTGAAGGACAATACTCTTACGAGAATGCTGGCGTCAAAGCAAAGCAAACTTTCGAGAACTATCTATTCTGATACGATTTCTCATATTTTATTCTTCTACTCTTTATAGCCATTATTGGGTCTATGCCACTTAATATATGGTGGAACTGCTTATGAATTCTTTCCCAGACAATCTTCCATCTCAAACTGATCATTCCCCCAGTTCAAAGTCAAATTCAGATCCTATCGATGAGTTACTTGATTTTGTCTTGAGTTTAGATCCATCTCTGGATAATTTGCCTCTAAAAGATGAGACTTTAGTTAATAATTCCCAGGCATCTTCTAAAACTTCAAATTTTGTTGAGCTTGAGTTGACTCAGCAAGAGACTGAGAATAAAGTTCAACCTGAATTAGATAATAATTCAAATATACGATACTTTGATTTAAATGTTGAGGTTCAGAGTAAACCTCGGCCAGAGATTACTTTGCCAGAGAATATTGACTCTAAAGCATTCCGAAGCAAGAGCTTCAAGCCTAAGAAAAGATCATTATTGGAAACTGATCAATTTAAAGTTAGTTCTATTCCACAACCTGAAAATGAAGCAGTAATTCCTCCCGCTTCACCCGAAGATTTAGTTGAATTGGTGAATACTCTCATTCCCTTGATTGTGGAGTTACTTAGATCTAACATTAATTATTCTGAAGAATCAATAATTCAATCAGTTGCTCCCGTAATTGACCAATTAATTGAAAAACGTTCTTTGGAAGATTCAGAGAAAATGGCGACAGCGATCGCTAAAATTTTACCCCATGCTATCACCACGGAAATTAATCTTTCCCCTAAAGCTATTGCCAAAGCGATCGCTCCAGAAATTGCTTTGTCTATTAAAGAGCAAATCCTGTTAGATGAAAATGCTATCTCTCAGGCTTTGGGTTCGGAAATGGGTAAAGCGATGAAAAATCAGATTGAATTGGAACGGGATGCCATGGTTGATGCGCTTTATCCTGTAATTGGTAATACCATTTCCAAGTATATGGTAGAAGTAGTTAAAGAGATAAACCGTAAAGTAGAAAACACTCTTAGTACGGAAGGAATTAAACGTAAAATTCGAGCCAAAATTCAAGGAGTTTCCGAAGCTGAATTAATATTCCAAGAATCGATCAGATATCATGTGCAAGCTATATTTTTGATTGATAAAGCTTCGGGATTAGTTATTCAGGAAGTGCAGCCCCCTGAAGAACAACACTTAGATTCTGATATGGTCGCGGGAATGCTGACGGCTATTCGTAGTTTTGCCAATGACTGTATTGCTTCTGGTTCAGAATTAGACACCATTGACTATGGTGACTGGCAGATTCCAATTGAAGTTGCAGGATATTGCTATCTGGCAGTGGTACTTAAAGGTGAACCTTCCAAGCAATTTAGAACTAAAATTCGGCAAATTCTCGGTAAAATCGTGCTCAACTATGGTGATGCGATCGAGAAATATCAGGGAGATGTGACAACTGTTCCCCAAGCAATTAGACCTCTGATGGAAGAATTAATTACGTTGGAAGATAATCAGTCCAGCAACTCTTCTTCTTCACCAATTCTCTTATGGTTATTGGCGATCGCTCTCACTCTTATAGTTGTTCCCTGGGGCATAGTTAAATATCGTGGTCGAGTAGCTCGCAATGTTGAACAAATAACTGCCAACCAGTTAGATGCAGCTCCAGAATTATCTGTCTATCGCATAGAATCTAAAGTACATCGTGGTAAATTGACACTTTCAGGAAGAGTCCCTAGTGAATATCTCCGCGATCAAGCAGCTAAAGTTACCCAAGATATAGCTCAACAAAGAGAGCTTCAGCTAGATAATCAAATTTTAACGGTTGATGTTCCTGTTAATCCTACTCTCATTAAGGGAGAAGTTCAAAGGCTGACTAACCTATTTAATCGGCAACAACCAGGAACGATCATCAAAACACATTATCAGCCTAAAACACTCACAATAGACGGCTTTGTCTTAAACGAATCAGATTTACAGACTATTAATCAGACTTTTCAAAAAATACCAGGAATCAAGCAAATAATTGTTAATGTCGCTCAAGAATTACCATTTGCCGACCAGCGTATTTACTTTGATTATGGTTCCAGTAAATTAAATTATGCCGATAATTCTAGTACTATTGAAGTCGTTAAACAATTATTAAACCAGTATCCCCAGTTACATCTAAAATTAATTTCTCATAGTGATGGTCTAGGTTCAATCGAGATTAATCAAAAGCTAGGACAAAAACGCTGTCAAAATGTTCTAACGGCATTGGTAGCTGAGGGAATTGAGCCAAGCAGATTAATAATGAGCTGTAGTAAACAGCTGCTTAATCAAGATAAAAATCATCAATCAACTTGGTTAAATCGATATGTTAGCTTTGAACCATTCATTCCCAAGAATCAGCACAAATAAGAATGAACTCAACTTATGTCAGCAATTACCAAAAAAATCTGTTTATTAGGTGATTTCAGCGTTGGAAAAACAAGTCTCATCAGACGTTTTGTGGAAAATATGTTTAGTGAGCAATATTTGTCTACCGTAGGTGTCAAAATATCACGTAAATCTCTAAAGCTCAAAACAGATTTAGACACTCATCAAGTTAATCTTCTGATCTGGGATCTCGAAGGTCATACTAGATTTAAATCAATTACTCCAACTTATCTTAAAGGAGCTAGTGGTTCGATTATTGTTGCCGATCTTACTCGTTCTAAAACTCTTAATAACTTAAGTCATCATATAGACTTTTTCCTTGAAATAAATCCTCAAAGTTCAGTAATTATTGCTTTAAATAAAGCTGATTTAATTCCTCAAGAAAAATTAGCTAAATTGATGGAACTGTATGGAGCTCATCATTCCACTCAAGTAGTTCAAGCATACCCTACTTCTGCCAAAACTGGAGCAAAAGTCAACGAAATTTTCTACGAATTATCTCATAGCATTTTAGCTCGCTCCTGAACAATAAAAATGAACCAATTAAACTAATAGCAAGTAAAAAATCCCTGAACAGACTTTTTGAGTTCAGGGATTAGAGCCTAGACTTTATTTTCCGGATAATGTCTAAACAATAATCATCTACGAGAGTTTTGGCTCAATTATCTTGGTTTGTATTAGAATCTCTTTCTAAAAGATCCTCTAAGAATTGAAATGAAATATCTTCTGCGTCATCTTTCGATTTCAGCTCATTTTCGTTATTCGGATTCTCTTGTTCCAAGTTATTGTCTGTAGTATTTATCGCTAGTTGATCTAACCACTCAGAAATATTGTCCGCATTATTGTCAGGTGTTTCGAGGTTATCTAACCACTGAGAAATATCACTAATGTCATTTGCATCATCAGCTTGATCGTCAAATAAATCACTACTTGGCGTTATATTACTATTTGCTAAATCTGATGTTGAGCTGTCATTTATCTCATTGAAACCAAGATCGTCTAAACTTATCTCTTGATCGTCGCTGACTGTGCTCGTGTCATTGAGAAACTCGTCAATTGAATTATCATCATCAAAGGTAATTTCCTCTAAATCAAGATCTTCTGAGTTATCAATATTTAAATTATTAATATTATCAAAAGTTAGTTCTTCGAGACTGGCATTTATGGAGTCATCACTATCTTCAAAGGTGATTTCGTCAAAATTAAGATCTTCTGAGTTATCAACATCATCAAAAGCTATTTCATCTAAGCTTGTATTCAAGTTACTAGGAGTAGTTTCAACATCACTGGCGAACTCATTGCTGGTTATTTCTTCGAGTGTAAGTTCCGTATCATCCAAATCCTGGAGCTCAATGATATCTTCAGCAGTCGAGAGCTCCATATCGAAGGTATCAACACCGTCTATAGAGCCTGAAGTAATATCTGGTGTCTCAGCTGATAAATTAGTCCCTTCCGCAGCTAATTCATCATTGGTCTCCAAGTTGAAAGGGCTAGTTTCCGCATCAGCAACAATATTATCGGCAAAGTCGTTGCTAGTCGTCTCTTCCAATGAGAGCTCAAGCTCATTTTCTTGAAGCTCAGTGGTTTGTTCTGTATCTTGGTTGGTGAAGAAGCCTGATGCTGCTGCCGCCCCTCCGGCGATCGCCGTATCTTCTGCTGAAGAAACTCGATCTACAAAGCCAGGAGCATTATCAGTACTATCTTCATCTTCATCTTCATCCAGGAAGAAATCTACCTCAGGGCTAGCAATCTCCTCTACAGAGTCTGACACAAGATTAATATCTGGTGTCTCCAAGGAAAACTCAGTTTCTTCAGAGGCTAATTCATCATTGGTCTCCAAATTTAAAGGGCTAGTTTCCGCATCAGCAACAATATTATCGGCAAAGTCGTTGCTAGTGGTCTCTTCCGATGAGAACTCAAGCTCATTTTCTTGAAGTTCAGTGGTTTGTTCTGTATCTTGGTTGGTGAAGAAGCCTGATGCCGCTGCTGCAGCACCTCCTAATGCAGCTCCACCTCCAGCGATCGCCGCATCTCCGGCTGAAGAAACTCGATCTATAAAGCCAGGAGTATTATCGGTACTCTCTTCGTCCAGAGATAAATCTACCTCGGAAGTAGTAATATCTTCTATGGAGTCAGCTTCTGCGTTAAGGCGATTAACCTCTGTAGTTGGCTCATTAAAACTTTGATCTAGGACATTAACTTGATCGATCTCATCTGTCTGTAAGATTGTTGGTTGTTCTGAAACATCACTTGGTTGGGCACTGGTCACATCATCACTGGTATTAGCAGTTTCTGCCGTTTCCGTGTCAGAATATTCACTATCTGTGAAGAAACCTGATGCTCCAGCTTCGTCCGATAAAGCGACATCTTCCGTCTGAATTACATCATCTAGTAAACTAGAAGCAACATTATCAGTTTCATCCTCTTCATTGAATTGTAGTTTTGTAGGTTGGTCAGTAACTTGTAATTTGGTTTTTTGATCTGTAAATTCATTGACTGGATTAGAAGGTATTTCAACGACAGGATCTTCAAGGTCTAAATTTGCGTCTGTGTCAGCATTTGCTTCAGCTTCGAGATCGATATTGTTAGATTCTTCATCTAATACGATCTGATCGAGATCAACATCTTCTTCAGCTCTTGTTTGACTACCTACCAGATTACTTGCTGCTGCTGCACTGCCAGCTATTGCAGCACCACCTGTCGCCAGGGTCGCACCACCAACTTTGGACGCATTGCCAACAGTTTCAGAAGCAACACTGCCATGATCACTCGAGATAGTTGAGCTTCCAGAAGACAAATTATCTGTTGGCGCGACGGGAAAGTTTCCTTCTCCTTGAGGTGCGTTGGGATCTAGAAAACTACTAACAGCAGGTTCTTGGTCGCTTTTCTCTTTACGTCCAAATAGGTATAGAGCCAAAGCCGCTAATGGTAATAATAGTATAAGTAACCACCACCATGATTTTCCCTTATTTGCTGTATTTTGACTTTCAGCATTTGTTTCATTGGCGATCGAGTTAGCTTCGCTATCAGGTTTTACATCGGCAGTGGCTACACTGTCCTGTTCTTCTAAATCAGTTTCAGGATTTGCTTGAGCATTGCCGTTTAAATCAGCATTTGCTATGGCTGCCTCATCTATGGTGGCAGAATTGGTATCTGCAGTGGCTACACTGTCCTGTTCTTCTGAATCAGTTTCAGGATTTGCTTGAGCATTGCCGTCTAAATCAGCATTTGCTATGGCTGCCTCATCTATGGTGGCAGAATTGGTATCTGCAGTGGCTACACTGTCCTGTTCTTCTAAATCAGTTTTAGAATTTGCTTGACCGCTTTCTGCTATGTCGGGATTAGGCTCACCACTTCCGGCTATATCGGGGTTCAGCTCACCGCTTCCGGCTATATCGGGGTTCAGCTCCCCACTTTCTGCCACATCGGGATTCAGCTCACCGCTTCCTGCAATGTCGGGGTTCAGCTCACCGCTTCCGGCTATATCGGGGTTCAGCTCCCCACTTTCTGCTATGTCTTCCTCTGCTACATTTGCATCATCTTCGGTAATAGAGTCGACCTCTGCTTCAGACGGAGATGCAATTTTAGAATCTCCCTCTAATGATTTATTTTTTAGATTAGAGTCTGCTATTGTTTTCGCAGCAGCAGTTGAAAAGGAGCCGACTCGGTTATCAATTATTTGTTGTCCAGCATCTGTAGTTGCAAAACCCAAGAATGCTTGAGCAGCTTTGCTGGGTGTTTCTTTATATATTAGGTTGACAGGTTGAGAGAAAGGATATTTCGGATCATCAGGCTGAGTTTGATGTAGAGCGATTACTTTGACATCATCTCTGTTAATAACATCACTAGCAACGGCATAGCCAATACCTTGTTCTCCCAGTTGAGCAATCATTTCCTCAATGCTATTCTGCTCTAATTGAACGGCATTAGATCCTGTAGAAAATTCTTCAGCTTGAAAAACTGGATAGCTGGGAAAAGCCTGTCTAGTGTCATTGGTATCAGGTAAATCGATTACCTGAATCTGTCCTGGAGAACCGCCTAATTCAGACCAATTTTTGATTTCACCTTTAAATATTTGAGCCAACTGAGAGATACTCAAACTAGCTCCATCATAGTCACTGTCTTTTGAGACTACGATCGCAATTTTCTCTCGACTGATCGGAACTTCTACGAATCCCTGAGCTTTTTCAGCTGCGGTTAAAGAACGACCAATTGCCACAAGATCAGCTGTTCCTGATGACAAGGATTTTAAAGCGGCTGCCGCTTCTTGGGTTTCAATATTAATTTGTGCTTGAGGAAATTTCTCGATAAAACTTTTTGTTAAGCTTTGGTTAATGCTACTAGTACTGTTTGAAGCGGCTATCTGTACTTTGGCATTTTCAGGAAGCTGTTCAGGAACAGTAAAGGTTGTTAGGTTTGAATCAGACTGAGCTATTAGAAAAGCCTTAGCTGGTCTTGATACTCCAACTAATGCTAGTAGTATTGTTAATGTAATTACAGAATTAGGTTGTTTATGTAACATTTCAGGTCTAAATAATATCTGATTATTTGGCGTTTATTATATAAGGCAGATAGAAAAGATATAAGGAAGAGTTATCTTGTTTTAAGTATTCTAGAATATTAGAAATACCTACACTTGATAAATTTCACAGATATTATCAAAAACATAAAACTATTCCCCATACAAGTCAATCAAATATAGTTGTCTTATGAATAAATTGTTGTAAAAGATAATTAATTTTCTTGTTTTGTAAGATTCAGGTTATAAATTCCAGCTCACGAAAATTTGATAATTACGTCTTTTTAATATCAAAGAATCTTAAAACTATTTATACAGAAACTTTTGGGGGATATACAAAGTAAAAAGAAATCTAATAACTACTAGTTTTAAATAGTCATCAGATTCCGTTGATTATTCATGTTTTTGAATAATAATAAGCCGTAAAACTGTTTCTTCGTATTTAATTAGTAATATGTGAATTTTTTACTGTTTCAACTACAGTAGAAACCATGGCCGCCATTAACTGTTCTGAAGATACTTTGAAAGGTAATCTATATATATCAGATTGAGTTTGGGTAGCAACTATCGCAGCATTCCGTAGTTGGGCTAAACTAATATTTTCTAAACCTAAATCTTCTAATGTTTTAGGTAAACCAATTTCAGTATAAAACTTTAATAATTGTAGTCTGGCGGATGCCGCTAATTGATTTCCTTGAACCATTTCTTCTAGGCGTAATTGGACTAAAATGCCATAAGCTACTTTTTCACCGTGGAATACGTCATGGGCTTCCAAAATATGAGTCAAGCCATTATGCACTGCATGAGCTGCCACAGTACGACAATCAGCACCGCCAATACCGCCAATTACTCCAGCTAATAATATGGTCGCATCAACAACTTCACGCCATTCATCGCTATCGGGATTCTTGAGAGCGATCGCTGATTTTTGAAACAAGATATCCCGCAGGATCCTTGCTTGTTGCACTGCCGAGATCAAAAGAGTCGCAGTCGAATTACCGCTACTGACAGAAGCCTCGTACCATTTGGCGATCGCATCCCCAATTCCGGCGACTAAAGTTCGTTGGGGAGCAGTACGCACCAAACCATAATCGAGAATTAAGAGCTCGGGACAACGACTGAGAGTAACATCATACTGAAAAGCTCCCGCCTCAGAATAAATATTCGACAAAGCTGTCCAGGCAGCACAGGTAGCTCCAGAGGTAGGAATAGTAACTATGGGTAACTCACACTGATGAGCAATTAATTTGGCTGTATCTAAAGCTTTACCACCACCAACACCAATGATCAGATCTGCTTGATGCTCTTGAACTTGATCCTTAAGCTTCAATAAGGAAGATTCAGCACAATCGGGGGCATAGCTAGCAAACTGACTGACTAGTTTTGCCGTTTTCAAAACCGGCTCAATAATCGGCTTGATTAAGGCTAAAGTTTGATTCCCGCCCACAACTAAGGGACGAATACCTAATTTGGCGATCGCCTCACCGGAACTTGCTAAACAATTATCGCCGCGCAGTACTCTGGCTGGAGCGATTGTCAAAGGAGTATATGTTGTTTTGGTTTTACTTGATGTGGTGGTAACTTTCTTGTTCATGCTGGAAATGGTTTCATTAATCTTGCTTATTTAGCTGCTAGATAAATACAGGTAGCTTATCAAAGATAAGTTGTCTCAAACAGATGAAGCCTAGTTTAACTTAGTCAAATTATCAGAAAATACATTAATTTCAATTTCTTCATCCCCTCTGGTAATTAGCGATCGCTTAGCTTCTCCTAAAAAAAGCGGTTGAGAAACTCCTGGTTGGGGATGCAATACAGTTCTTAATTTGACTGTAAATTGATTATTACCACCTACACCAGTTCTACCATAAGAATATAGATTGCTGGCTGCCTGAAGTAAGGTAGGTTCGATGGCAGAGATCTCGATATCTGGGGGCACGGCTACTACAGCTTGATTAGCGCCATTGTCGTATATCAGGCTATAACGGGCTGCACCGGGAATTTCTGTATGAGGAAATAGGCCTAAACCTAAGGCAAATATTCCGGCTGTCAGAACTCCCATAAAACTAGTTACGCCAACGAGACGAAATCGAAAGCCCCAACCCACAATAAACGATAAGATGGCAACAATTAAGCATAAAATAGTGGCAACTGCTGACCACTTGGCATAAACAAAAATATCGGTTGGTAATGTCATAAATAAATAAATAAATTTATCTTAAAAAGCCAATAGCTTACAGCTAGGGGAAAAGTTCCTTTATTTTAACGTCTTATGTTAATCAGCTTCGTTAGTCGCTAAATTTTCCCAAAAAAAAGGTATCAACAGTTAAATTAACCCTGATACCTAATTAAACTATAGTCTTAGTAAGACTACTAATTACTCACAATTAGTCTGCAATCATTGATAATTTGTCATGGATAACTAATAGTTAAAAACTCAAATTATTCGCTTTCACTGCCAGACATCTTGTCACCTAAATCTTTAATGGCATTACCTGCGTCTTCTGTACCTTGATCGACCCCATCCTTAACATTTTTCTCTAGATCTATCGCGCCATCTTTGATTGCCTGACCAGCATCCTCGGCACTTTTTTCAAGATCTTTAACACCTTCTTCGATTGCCTGACCAGCATCTTCGGCACCTTGTTCAACACCTTCGACACCTTCTTGAACTGCACCATCTACAGCATCTGGCGTTTCAATTGTCTGATCGGCGCAAGCACCAAATATAAGAGATAAAGTAATTAACAAGGGTAAAGCAATTGTTCTGATTTTGATATTCATCATTAATACAAAAAATTTGACTAGACTACACTAAGTGATACTCTAAGATTTCGATAGAGTCAAAGGGACTCTAATTTTAGATTTAACTTTTAATTTAACTGCGCCCTACTTGAGCAAAAATCTCCGCTAGTATATCACCTGCTCCCTGTTCTCGTAATCTAGATGCTAAATCTTGGCCTAATTGCTCTGAGTCTTTTCTATTACCGCTTACTGTGTCTTTAATTAATTGCAAACCATCGAGACTAGCGACCATTCCCTTTAAAGTGAGAATATCGTTTTCGATACTGGTATTTACTCCAATTGGCACTTGACAGCCTCCCTCTAACTCTCTGAGAAATGACCTCTCAGCCAAGGTGCGATCGCAGCTATCAGGATCTTCCAATACTTTTAAAATCTTAAGAATTTCTTCATCTCCTTCGCGACACTCTATTCCTAATGCACCTTGACCGACAGCGTGAAGAGAAATCTCAGGGGAAATAATCTGATGAATACGGTCATTCATATCTAGTCTTTGTAACCCAGCAACAGCCAAAATAATGCCGTCATATTCCCCTGCATCTAATTTAGCTAGGCGAGTATTAACGTTTCCGCGAATATCTTTAAACTCTAAATGGGGAAAGTTATGACGTAGCTGAGCCAATCTCCTAAGAGAAGAAGTACCGATAACTGAACCTGGGGGAAAAGTCTCTATTTTTTGGTCTTTATGCTTAGAGTTAACTGCTAAAGCATCCGCAGGATCGACTCTTTTGGTGACGCAGCCCAACATTAATCCTTCAGGTAAGTTAGTCGGTAAATCTTTGAGGGAATGAACTGCAAAATCAGTTTGATTATTGAGCATTCCCACCTCTAATTCCTTGGTAAATAGACCTTTATCACCAATTTTGGCTAAAGGAACATCCAGAATTTTATCCCCTTGGGTACTCATTTTTTCGACTTCAAATTCAATATTAGGAAAATGCTTTTCTAACTCTGCTTTTACCCAATATGTTTGTACTAAAGCAAGTTGGCTTTTGCGAGTTCCGATACGGACAGTGCGCTTAGAAGTTTCAATGGTGGAGGTCATAGGAAGTTTATCTTAAAAAAATCTAATAAATCACCCGATCTAGGGTAACGCAGTTACTGAAGTGTATTGATTAATTTTTGTTTGCTTCTCTAAACATTATTTTTTTTAAATATAGGCTTTCTCAAATAGGTGAGGTACAAAATTTTCCGAACTCCGAACTCCGTTGCGTAGCTTCTCGCGCGATGCGAAGCGAGTCCTTTAGGGTAGCGAGTACTCCGAATTCCGAACTTATCTTAACCGAGGTGTACTTCACTAATTCGAGAAGCGCTATATATCCAGTTTTTAATTAATGATTTAGAGATTTGGGATTAGATATTGGAAAATAAAAACTACTTATTGTCTATTACCTACAACTTACTACCTATTGCTGATTACTTAATTACTTTTTTCATCTTATGCTATTTGATATTTGTCGAATTTACCGAATATTCATTTGTCCATAACAATTATTCCCTTAATATTAATTTCTTTACTGGCAGCTTTTGTTGCTTGGAATCTGGGGGCTAATGATGTAGCCAATTCTATGGGAACGTCAGTTGGTTCCAAAGCCATTACTCTGACCCAAGCAATTATTATTGCCGGAATTTTAGAGTTTACAGGAGCAGTGCTATTTGGTCAGCAAGTATCGGCAACTATAGCCACCAAAGTTGCTAATTCTCAATTATTTATTGATACTCCCCAGCAATTGTTAGTCGGTATGATTGCCGTCTTACTTTCCTGCGGTATTTGGTTACAAATTGCCACCAGTCAAGGTTTACCCGTTGCTTCTTCTCATGCTGTGGTAGGTGCGATCGCCGGATTTAGTTGGGTAGCCATTGGTAAGGAAGCGATCGCCTGGAGCAATATTGGTTTTATCTGTTTGGGTTGGATTGTCACTCCTGTAATCAGTGCGATGGTTGCAGCTAGTTTATATAGTTTTTTACGTTACTGGCTCTTTGAACAACAAAATGTCCGGCAACAATTATGGGAATGGATTCCTTGGTTAAGTGGAGCTTTAATTAGTATTTTTGGCATTATTGTTTTACCATCAATTGTTCAGCTTCGAGTTTTCAACTATTTATTGTTACCAGAACAAACACTCAGTTTAGGTATCGGGCTATTGTTTACTACAGGAATTACTTTTTATAGTTGGAATCAGTTAAATAAGTATCAACAAAAAAATCTCCGGCATCAGCTAAAGACTCCACTGTTAGAGAAAATAATGGGCAAATTTCAATTACTTAGTGCCTGTTTTGTTGCTTTTGCCCATGGTTCCAATGATGTGGGTAATGCGATCGCTCCCTTAGCAGTTATTGTCTATGTTTTGCAAACTAATGCTGTGCCGATTAACAATCTAGATATGCCCATCTGGATCATGGTATTAGGTGGATTAGGTATCGTGGGTGGACTGGCAGTACAAGGCAAAAATGTGATTGCTACTGTGGGCGAAAATATTATTTCCTTGGTACCTAGTACGGGTTTTTGTGCCGAACTCGCTACAGCAACCACCATCCTGATTGCTTCCCGGATTGGTTTACCAGTTTCTACTTCCCATGCCCTAGTTGGTAGTGTAATTGGCATTGGCTTAATATCTAGCAATCAAAAAGTACGCTGGTCAACCATTAAGTCTGTAGTCTTAGCTTGGGTAGTTACTCTTCCTGTGGCAGCCATCTTAAGTGCGATCATTTTTTCTCTACTATTATTATTGCTTTAGCTTTAAGCGAATCTTTCGAAAATTAATTTGAGCTGATTCCAAAGTCTTATTAGGTATTTGTTCTGGGGTGGTGGATAACAAATCAGATTCTTACAGATAGAATAAAGGTAATATAACTCTCAGCCTCATCTTGATTTCAGTAACTTTCACAACTTTGAGAATGCTTGATTTAGGCTAGCTTCAGATATATTATCTTTAAATTTAATTTTGGAAAATCTATGACTGCAACATTTTGCGAATATATGCCAGGTTTAGAAGGTATCCCTGCTACCAAATCTAGTATTAGTTTTGTTGATGGTCAGAAGGGTATTTTAGAATATCGTGGTATTGCGATCGAAGAATTAGCTAAACATGGTAGTTTCTTAGAGACAGCATACTTGCTAATCTGGGGTAAATTACCTAGTGAACAGCAGCTTAAAGAATTTCAAACTGATATTATTTATCATCGCCGAATTAAGTACCGTATTCGGGACATGATGAAATGTTGTCCTGAGACTGGACATCCTATGGATGCTTTACAGACCTCAGCAGCAGCCTTAGGTTTATTTTATGCTCGCCGTGCTTTAGATGACCCTGAATACATCAGAAAAGCAGTAGTACGTCTTCTGGCAAAAATCCCGACGATGGTGGCAGCGTTCCATCAAATGCGTCGGGGAAATGATGCGATTAAACCTAATGATGATCTTGATTATGCTGCCAACTTTTTATATATGCTGACCGAGAGAGAACCTCATCCTTTGGCAGCTAAAATATTCGATGTCTGCTTAACTCTACATGCTGAACATACCATTAATGCCTCAACTTTTTCGGCAATGGTAACTGCTTCAACTCTGACCGATCCCTATGCTGTAGTGGCTTCAGCTGTCGGTACCTTAGCAGGTCCTCTTCACGGAGGAGCAAATGAGGAAGTACTTGTAATGTTAGAGGATATTGGTACCGTGGGTAATGTGTATCCTTATGTGGAAAATCTCATTACCAATAAGCAAAAAATTATGGGTTTTGGACATCGAGTTTATAAAGTCAAAGACCCTAGAGCCAGAATTTTACAAGGATTAGCTGAGGAGCTATTCGACGAAACAGGACATGATCACTATTACGATTTGGCTTTGGAGCTAGAAAAAGCGATTGAAGTCAAGTTAGGACATAAGGGCATTTATCCTAATGTCGATTATTATTCTGGTTTGGTTTATCGGAAATTGGGGATTCCTAGTGATTTATTTACCCCCATTTTTGCGATCGCTCGTGTCGCCGGCTGGCTAGCCCACTGGAAAGAACAATTGGCAGTTAATCGCATCTTTCGACCTACTCAAATTTACACAGGGGAACATAACGCTCCCTATATCAATATGGCAGAACGATGAACGGTAGTGCCTCAAATAACTGTGAATAGCTTACAAGATTATACCTGTAGATTAATCTAGCTCTCACAGTAGCTATTGCTCTCCATCGAGTGTTGAAGCAAATCTAATTGAAATAACTTATTTTTCAACTTCTCAGGTCAATATTTCCTTCAATTGCCTCAATTAAAAGTATAAAATTTCCGCGGCTCAATGTAAGTTTAAGCTTAAGGCAGCGGAAAAATTATGCTTTTAGTGACACAAACTGTAAATTAAAGTCTATTTTTGCCGCTTTTTAAAGTCTTACTTTGCCAATTGATTATTAAAATAGCCTTTTAAAGTTAAGTATACTAACTTAACTTCGTGACTATTAAAGTCTTTTTTTGCCGAAATATAAAAATTAATCTTTAATGTTGCCGAAATTTTTAATTATGATACTAGCCTTGGAATAATAGTAAAAGAGTGAACTTAGATTTTTTTCTCTGAGTAATTTGTATGAATCTTCTTTTGACTCAACTAATGACATCGGGCAATTCATCTTCTAACAACCTTAAAGGAGCATACTGACTGGCAATAATAGTTGTTAACATCGTGAAGATTCCCATGACCATAAACATCAAACCAATACCTCGACCAGTACCAGTACCAATGACTCGTCCAATACTTCCAGCTAGAAAACCATCAACTGACATCAGAGGTTCAAATATTCTGTCTGATAGAGGACCTGCAACCAGATAAGCTAGAGGTCGTGATGACCAGGCAAACATAGTTCTGTAGCAGCACTGTATGCGGGCCATTGAAAAGCATTGGAGAGAGAACTGATGGTGGTGGCCAGATAAATATGCCAAATTTGTATTTGTCCAATAGCTATTAGCAAGGCAATACAAAGGGTACTCAATCCAGCAATAGAATCGCTAAGAATCATTACCCAACGGCGATCGCATCGATCTACCAAAGCTCCCGCAAGGGGTGAGATTACTAAGCCTGGCAGCATTGTAAAAAAAGAGATTAAAGAAAACTGAGTGACCGATCCCGTATTTTGATATACCCAAACTCCAAGGGCAAAACTGGTCAGTTGAGAACCGAATAAAGATATGAGTTGACCAAACCAGACGATTAAAAAAGTCCTCATATCATTACTTCTGACTCCTTTTGCTGACCCTGTATCGGCGATCGATAGTTGTCGATCGTTGCAGCCAGATCTTCAACTTGGGGCGATCGCATGATGGTGTAATGATCTCCTGTAATAGTATGAGTTGCTGCGGATTTTTACTTGCGATCGCCTTTATAGAGAAAAGAGCGATCGCTTTTTATTTAAGGTTGTTTTTAAATTTAATGAGCTCACGGGGTGACAGAGGAGTTAAAAGGAAGATAGGATAAGCATTTTAGCCCTTATACCCTGTTGATAAAAAGGTAGCTTATTAGGAGTAAGTATCATTAGTTGCTCAACCCACTTATGGCATATTTGAAAAGATTCAACCCACAAACCACCATACAACCCCACCCAGAAATTGCTATGTCTTCGATCTTTTCTCAAGTTTTCTTTCAATCGGCAGACATATTCTTTGATACCTTTGAAGCTAATTGTTTGACCTTTTTTAATAGCACAAGTATAAGCAATTGCTATCAGTAAAATTAAAGATAATAAACGCTTATCGTTCCCTTGACATTGCTCTAAATTATACCCCCCAGATTTACAATCTTTGAACATTGCCTCGATTCCCATTCGCTTTTTGTAAGCTTTAATTGCTTGCTTTAAATTAGACAAATTATTAATTAAATACCAGCCCTCATTCTTCTTTTTTCCTTTAGTACTTTTATGCCAATATAAAGCAATATTTACTCGACTCATTCCTGGTTGTTTGGTAAATTTAACTTGCTTATAATAACTAGAGTTTCCTGGAGCTAATCCTAAAGACTTTAATTGTTGATAATCCTTTCCTTTTTCTTGGATGTATTTATTGTTTTTAGTTCTCAATACATACTTGCAATTTCGCTTAGAGAGCCAGTCTGCTAGATTAATATTGCCAAATTCTCTATCTCCAATTATGACTACTTGATATCCTTTTAATAATCTCAATGTGGATTTGAGTAACCTTTTTTGCTCGGTAATATTACTATTTCCTTTTTTATTTAGTAAGATCCAATGTAAAGGTATACCTCTTTTATTTTTGATTAGGCTGACTACAAATAAATTTCGCTCCTTCTATCTAGTTCTATCAATTGCTACATAGCAAATTCTCTTGTTAGTTTGGTTGATTTTTAACCATTTTTTGATGATGGGAAACCAAATACATTTAGGTGTTAACTTTGGTAACATCAAAAATCTTTGTAGATGACGACGACGGCTTTGATATTTGAGCGGAATCGGTAGGAGCGAAGCCAGTTTTTCAATCTGAATTGTTCTATAGTTTTGTAATAGTAGTACGACTATTCTTAGGGTTGCATATTGCCTTGGGGTCAATAACTTCTCCATACATTTGTGATAGAATCCTGGCAACATTTTTGTTTAGGGGTAATTCTCAATAATTTTTACCCCTTTTTTCTACCATCACACCGCTACATTTAACTGCTCGTCTTCCTTTTAACTCCTCTGTCACCCCGTGAGTTTAATGAGTTCTAACTTCATATGCGATCGCGACGGAGATCGGTTTTCTAGAAAGCAAGGAGATTCAATAAGATCGCAATTAGATTGAATTAATGCGATCGCTTTTTTAGGGTTAAAAAGGGTAATTGAGGATTGCTAGGGTGATCGCAACAGCTATAAAAGCTTCTGGAATTCTTCGATGGTTAATCCAGCATCTTTAACAATTCCAGCCATGGTATAGGCATTGACTGGATTAGCTCTAGGAATGATAATGATGCGCCCACCATCCGTCATGGTGATATGTTTGCCCTGTCTAACAACTTGAAAACCTACCTTTTTAAAAGATTGAGGGCTATTTTTGTGAGAGAATTATGTATTGACAATGTAAATACGAAATCTCGTATAATAGAGAAGATGGATAAAGAATTCATCCTCAATGGTATTACTTTTATCTGGAATGACGACAAGGCAAAGCAAAACCCATTAAAACATAAGGGAATTACATTTGAGCAAGCAGTCGAAGCTTTTTTCGATCCCTTTTTAGTAGTAGTCGATGCCAGTCGTAATGATGAAGCCAGAGATGCCATTATCGGAATGGATAAGCAAAGTTATCTCTTGTTCGTCGTTCATATTCAACAAGAGAACGATCAGATTAGAATTATTTCCGCTCGTAAAGCTACTCGTCAAGAACGCAATTACTATGAAAATTGAGACTTTGAAACAAAGATTAAGAAAAGATCGCCCCATGAAAAGTATTACCCTTCGTATTCCTGAAGATGTAGTTGAAGACTTGAAAAAAATCGCCCCCGTGTTAGGTTTTTCTGGTTATCAACCTTTAATGAGAACTTATATCGGACAGGGTTTGAGAAAAGATTTAGAGGAACTAGAAAACGATCCTTTCTGGGAATTAATAGAAAGTTTAAAACGTCATGGTGTAGAAGAAGAAGTTATCAATAATGCTCTTAATGAAATTACTACCCATTCATGAGATTAGGGATTATTTAAAATGATCGTTGTATACCTAAAAACGCGATCCCTTTTTAATTAAATTGGCTTCACCTATAATTACAGTGCCAATGAAGTAATCGAATCTCCTTTTGACGATTTGGATATTGACTCCAATTCCAACAGCTACGAACTAACTCTACGCCAGCCAGTTATCCAAACTATTAAACAGCAAAACTATCATGACTTTTCCCTCGGTTTGACTACCTCCCTTAGAGATAGCGAATCTACTATTGACGATCTGCCTTCTTTTCTCTCTCCTGGTGCTAATGAAGCAGGAGAAACTCGCGTATTTGCTCTGCGCTTTTTTCAAGAATATATCCAACACAACGCCCGCTCTGTATTTGCACTGCGATCGCAGTTTAATTTCGGACTGGATGCTTTAGACTCGACAGTTAATCAACAAGTAGCAGAGTAGAGAGAATTCCTGACAGTCGTTTTTTCGCTTGGCGATTTCAGGGACAATACGTACTGTTGCTGGGTAGAGATAGTTTATTCCTCAGGGGGTGACAACAGTGCTGAACTTTAGATGGGGTGTTGGGGAAAATTTATCCAAGGAATTCGATCATTTTTCGATGCAGTGGGTTTTGTTTTGAAAAGTTTTGCTTTTTGCCTAAGAAGAAACTGCCAAAGATATTTCGTGTTATTCCTGTTGAGTATCTTTTTAATCGTAGGAGTAATACCAGTCCAATCCCAAACACCTGTAGCTAATGCTCGACAGCTAGTACGACAGGGAGAAATTGAGTATCGTGCGGGGGAATTTGTCTCGGCGGTTAACTATCTCCAAGAAGCGGTTAGAGTCTTTGAAAGTGATGAAGACTGGCAAAACCTGGCAATAACTTTAACTAATTTGGGTCGTTTGCAGTTGAGTTTGGGCAAAGCAGAATTAGCTCTAAAAAGCTGGGAAAAAGCTACTGAGATTTCAGAGCAATTAAATGATGATTCAGCTATAGTTCGCGATCGCATTTATCAAGCCGAAGCCTCAGAGCAATTGGGACTTTACGAGCGCGCCTGTGTTACTTTGCAGTCAGCTTTAGCATTAGATAACAATATTTGTGCAGATCCAACATTTCAGATTCTAGAAAACAAAATTAAGCTTGTCTCGCCACTACAAACAACTGGCTGGCGTAGCCTGGGTAATGTTTTGCGCTTGTTAGGTAATTTAGAAGAGTCAGAACTAGTCTTACAGACCATCGCCAAAAGCTCCTTTGACACAGAGCCAGCAACTACTAGAATAAGCCTGGGTAACACCCTCAGAGCTAGAGGTAATATTATTCGCGATCGCCAAGCCTCACCTAAATACGACTATCTTCCTTGGCGTTGTGACGCGATCAAATCTAATTCGAGCAATCTGCCTCCAGAAGCACAAAATTTCTATCGACAGGCTCAACAACAATACAATCGAGCGATCGCTTTATCTAAACTAGGAAATAGCAAAATATCAGCCCAGCTCAATCTTCTCGATCTAATTTTAAAAAGCGATCGCTTTAACCTCTGATGCTTTGTTACTGGCTCAACCCGATAAGTCGCCTCAGATTGCCTATCAATGGCAATGGCAACTAGGAAGATTATGGGCGAGGGAAGAGAAACGAGATCGGGCGATCGCATTTTACCAAGCAGCCAGCAAAACTTTAGAATCTGTCCGTAGCGACTTAATTAACCTCAATTCCGACGTGCAATTTTCTTTCCGCGATGCTGTCGAACCTTTATACCGCCAGTTAATCGATCTGCTTCTAACTACAGAAGATAATCTCTCAAATAATGCAGAAAACTTCCCTACCCAAGCGTTAAAGGTAGTTGACTTTCTGCGTCTCTCGGAATTAGAAAACTTCTTGCAATGCTCTCTAGCTCCCCAATTGCAGATAGAAACAGCCGTAGGAGAAATAGACCCCCAAGCAGCATTTATCTATCCCCTGATTCTGGCAGATCGTTTAGAAATTATTTACAAATTGCCCCAACAACCCCTCACCCATCGAGCTGTATTTATTCAACCTATAGAAAGACAGTGGCCAAACTGCAAAGCTATTTAAGGCAATCTCGTTTCACCGAAGAAGTCAAACAGGAAGCCTAGAAAGTATATCAATGGATTATTCAACCACTCGAACCAGACCTAGAAAAATTAAAACAGAGCGGTCAGATAAATACCTTAGTTTTTGTTTTAGATGATACTTTGCGGGACATTCCCTTATCAGTACTCTACAACCAAGGAAAATATTTAATCGAAGACTATGCCCTAGCTGTAATTCCCAACAGACAGCTTTTCGATCCTCGACCCAGACAAGAACAGATTAATGTCTTGATGGCAGGAGTCAGTGAAGCACAAACAGTTGATGGTCAAGAATTTGCGGCCCTACCTTATATCTCCAGCGAACTAGCCGACATTCAGCAATTAACCGATACCACTACCAAACCACTGCTAAACCAAACTTTTACCGAGGAAAGACTAGAACAACAAATTGATTCTGCTGCTTTCCCCATCGTCCATATTGCCACTCATGGAGAGTTTAATTCCGACCCCAATAAAACTTACATCCTTGTTTGGGGACAGCGAGTCAAAGTCAGGAGTTTCGATCGCCTTCTCCAAGTAAATAACCCCGATAGTTCTCAAGCGATCGAGTTACTAATTCTCAGTGCTTGTGAAACCGCTCAGGGCGATCGCAGGGCAGCATTGGGATTAGCAGGGGTAGCAGCCCAAGCGCAAGTTCGTACTACCTTAGCTAGTTTGTGGAAAGTTAACGACCTCGCCACTGCGGAATTTATGACTAAGTTTTACGAAAACTTAAGTTCTGGAATAACTGTAGCCCAGGCTCTGCAACAGACTCAACTTTATTTTTTAAACGACCCAGATTTGAGAAGACCTTATTTCTGGTCGCCTTTTGTCATCGTTGGCAACTGGTTGTAAAACAGGCGTTGGTGATTTCATGAGGTGACCCCGTGTCGGCGTAAGACGTTTACCCAGGAGCGTTATCTGGGCAAGGGAACGCTCCTCATGGTGACATATAAAATACACAATATTACTGTTAGTAGTTCTAAGCTTTAAGCTTTAAGCTTTTTTAAGAAGAAATTCAATATAGAAATTTAGCAATCATACTTTGATTCACCAACGCCTAATTTTCTTCCCTTTGCCCCTTAACCTGAAGGTTCACCCGAATGCATTCGGGTGCTTGCCTTCAGGCGCATTCCGCGCCTTTTACCAATCTCAACCGAGGAATTGATTTTGCATAGGTTCTTATAGCCAACTCAATTATTTAGTAAAGCTTCAATTGGATCGAGAGAGTTATTCCCGCCTACTAATTCAATTGACACAAATCGCCTAATAGCAGCTTCGTGTGCAACTATGTACCCGAACAGTTCCTTGTCTTGTTTGATCGCCTGTTCCTCAAGCCGACGAAAAACTTCTTGATAATATTCTGTTTCTTTGAGTATTACTTTCAAAACAACATACCAAGGAGCAACTAAACAAAAAACACCTAATACTGAACCTCTAGCAACCGCCCACCTTAATTTTGGTATTTCAATACTATTAATCTCAAAATATTCGAGAATTCTGGTTTTTGTTTGAGCCTCCAAATGCCACAGCATCTTTGCTTTATGTCTACGATTTAATAACAACATAGAGTAGTATGCCGAACGAAAAAAGGCTTCTCCTAGCACTTCAGACTTCAAGGCGATCGTTAAATCTTTTGTTGGCTTTTCTATATCCGTTTGATGGCATTCCATAAATAATACGCCTTGTTCCACCCAATATAGTAATTACAAAACTAAAGCAAGGTCGGTCTAATCAGGACAAATAATAGGCGATCGCAAATTAGAGAAAATAGCAAGGCGATCGCTTTTTTACTTAACATTTAATTCAATAAAAAATCATTTTCTAACAAGAGCTATAATCACAACTGTAATAATTATTATTCTTTATGCTCTCTAAATTAAGATGAAAAACATCTATAAATTACCATTAGTTTTAGAGCCTCAGCCAGAAGGAGGCTACACAATTACTTGTCCTCTTTTGCCTAATTTAATCACAGAGGCTGATACTTTAGAAGAAGTTATGCCTAATGTTTCTGATGCTTTATCGGCAATTATTGAGGCATATCAAGACTTAAATCAACCTTTGCCAAGCATACTACAGCCTATTAGCGAACAAACAACTCTTTGGACAGAAAGTTTAATTCCTATCGGTGCATAGTGAAATATAAAGAAATTGTCAAAAAACTTAAAAAAATGGGATGCCAAGAAATACCTAGAAGAGGTGGAGGTTCTCATCGAAAATGGTATAACCCTCAAAATAATGCCGTTGTGCCAATTCCTGATTGGGGTAATAAAGATTTGAAAATAGGCACTTTAAGACAAATTATTCGTCAACTCGATCTTGATTGGGAAGAATTTAAGAATTTGTAGAAGGCGATCGTACTCTAACCTCTATACAAGGGAAATTTAAGTAAAAATTGTTCGTTCACAATGACATTTCTAGTGAATGATCGAAAATCGACAGTGAGATTTCTGCTTCACGCCAAAAACGGCAGGAGAAAAATCTTTGGCAGCGTCGGTTTTGGGAACATTTGATTCGAGATGAAAGAGATTTTGCCCAGTATTGTGATTATATTCATTACAATCCAGTACGTCATGGGTTGTGTCATTCGCCGCAGGAATGGCAGTTTTCCAGCATTCATCGGTTTATCACCGACGGCGACCTCTTCAATTGCTTTTTCTCCTTCTGAAGATAACACCTCAGTTTCCGCTGCAAAGGAGGAACAAGGACAGGACATACAACCGTCCGCTTCCTTAGACTTACTTTTTCCTCCTTGTCGCAGGCGCATACCACGCGCCATTCCTGCAAACATTATATCCATGCCCAACTGGATGCCATGCCCAACAGAAGGATCGCTGGCAAAACTGTAAACATCGTAAGCAAATATGCCCCTCAACGCTGCTGGACCAGCATACGGTACGGCAAATGCTGCACCCATGCCGAAACCGATACCAAAAGCAGAGGCAATATCACCAGCACTTCCTCCAGACATGGCTGTAAAGGAAGCATTCATTGTCCCCAGGACTCCACCTGCGATCGCCATATTGGCAGCAGCAGTCGCAGCAGCACCCCATCCAGCAGCAGCGACAGCCCCAGTGACTGCCAGACCCGCTCCCGCAGTGACCCCTCCAATAGCAGCACCACCAATGATGCCCGCCCAGGTTTTACCATCACTCCAGTCCCAACTTGCAGGGTTCATACTGTTGTTGACTGCTGCACCTCCCATAAAGGCACCGCCTGCCATGGCTGCACCAATAGCTAATACCGTCAAGGAGATGAAAAACTCCCCATTAGGGTCGATGCCACCAAGAGGATCGCCGTTACCATAAATGTAGGGACTAAAATATTGACGGGCAGGATCGGGAGTGAGAAAGCGACCCAGATGAGCGTCGTAGTAGCGAGAACCAAAGTAATAAAGTTCGCTGTTGCTGTCGAATTCTTTGCCTGTAAACTTGGCGCGGAAAGCATCCTCCCCTTCACTCGAAGCAGTTACCTCACCATAAGGTTCGTAATTTACTAAGCTAACTTGATTGGCTTGTGCGTCAGTAACCAAGCTGGTACTGCTCAAATGTCCATGATGGAAATATAAGATTTCCTCGGCTACAGGATAGCCCGCACCGTTAGCACCAGGGGTCAATTGAGCTAGGGTAATCGGTGCGGTTAAATTCATCGAAGAGAAGGCTACCAGTACCAAGGCAAAGGAACCAGGACGATGCCAAGCTCCTATTAGCCAGTTAGTCGGGGTAGGAGTATTTAATTGATTAGCCGTCTCAGGAGTGAGCAACTCCTGAGACGGCTAGCTGTTGTAAAAGTTGTTCGCGTAATTTGCCAACCCAACTCTCTCTCGATGCCGAGCGACAAAAACGATCTGCCCAAAGTACTACTGCTAGTAGCAGCCACCCTATCAGCGTAACGATTACTAATAACTGCCCTAGATAGGGATAGTAAGCAAATTGGAAAATTTTAGTTGAGAAGAACTGATGCAAACCGCTCCAGGTGCGGAGGTTGTACATATTCGCCTCTAGGCTGGCAGTGTTGTAATCTAATCCTGCTGTTAGATTTACGTCAACAACAGAATCAATTACTGGCTTAATAGAGTCAATTACTATATTAGAAATTGTATTATCCAAAGGACCGATAATTTTAACTATTTACCCCAGAAGATCGTATTCATAACTAGCAACGCTATTATCAGGAGCAATCTTACGTGTAGTCCAGCTTCGGGGGTTTGCCTGGACAATAGCATTAACAAAATTAACTCCCTCCATACCTTCGGTAGGATCTGGCAATTGGTATGTAAGCTGGCGAGAGCTATACTGTTTGGAGTAATCTGTTTTGGTTACTGTACCGTTGGGTTGAGTAGTTTGGGTTACTTGTCCTCGGATATCATATTGGTAGGAAGTATAATCTCGATCGTTATTGGGGTCAGCATCAGAATAATAAGGTAGGTAACTTTTCTCCACCTGCCCCCTGGCATTAAACTGCACTTTATCGATTAGCTTTGTTTGGCTGTTGTATCCTTTGGATTCGGACTGATAAGTACGCCCTAACCCGTCAATATATTCCTGTTCCCAGAGCCAAGTTTCATCATTGGGAACATCATCACCTTCCCACCGAGTACGATACCAAGTTTTGACCGACAATCCATTTGCTTCGGGATTAAACTCGGTCTTGCCCACTGTAACCATTGCCTCGCTATCGGGCTTAATTCCTTTAACCTCCAATATTCGCCCAAAGCCATCAATGTCACTGTCAAGAATTTCCATCGGCTTGTGACCGTTAGGATCGATAACTTGGGTTTTGATGCCAAACTTAGGTTCGTAGGTAGTAGTAACGGTTAGAGGGCTATCACTGGGATTGTTGGGGTCTGGATCTGGTGTCGTGCTGGTTTGAGGAAAAGTATGATATTTCTCTTCATAGCTGGTAGTAGAGGTATTTCCTAAAGGATCGCTGATGCTAACTACATTGCCATAAGTGTCATAGGTCGTACTAGAGGTCAGCCATTTACCTTCATTTCGATCCCAGTATTGACTGCGACTGGCAAGGTTCATCCGCTCGTCATAATCATATTTTTCCCAACTCAGAATATTTTTTTCAAATCCCAGCCAACCCCGATTGCGATCGGTTTTTGCCTTTTCGTATTTGTATTCATAGACAAATTTATTAGTAGGATTGCTATATACAAATAAATAGCCAAAAATTACCCCGTAGAGTTTCAAGCAAAAGAATATCACCTCAAAATTTCGATCTTCTAGAAATAGAAAAATTTCTCCAATCTGTCTTACAAGATCGAGAGAGTATCTCAACTACTATGAAAGAGATTGCTAAAGAATTAGCTATTGACCAAAGGACTTTATCGAAACACTTTCCCGAATTATGCCAAGCTATCTCTGCTAAATATCGAAATTACCGAGCTAAGATCAGCAGAAAAAATATTGAGGCTAGTTGCCAGGAAGTAAAACAAGCCGTGTCTACTCTGATTCAGAAAGGAGAATATCCTAGTGAGGCTCGCGTTTCGCAGTTAATTTCGCAACCTGGCAACTTCAGATACAAGCAAGTTAGAATAGCTCTTAAGAAAGCAAAGTCGGAAATTAGTTTTTAAAGCATAACCTTGCCAAAGCGGCAAACTCAAACTTTAAATTACACAAACAAATAATAAATTGAAAACTTTTAATCATGGAGCATAGCGGACTTGAACCGCTGACATCTTGCATGCCATGCAAGCACTCTACCATCTGAGTTAATGCCCCAACACTCTAATAATAGTATCACAACACAAAAGATACGTTGCCGTAAATTTAGCTAAGACGGCTCAAACAATTGCCAATAATGAAATATACCACCAACATAGCAGCAGCAGCAGCAGCAACAAGAGTGCCAGCAAGCATTAATGAAAATTCGCGCCGTTCCAAAGCCGATTGCATTAAATGCAGCGACCACGCTACCAAAGCAACATCAAATATGAGAATTGGAATCAGCATTTTTACGAAATGTAAATTTCTCCCCTTATTCTAATACACAATTTTTAAGTTTTGGGTCAAATTCTTAATAATTTAAGCTTTGCTAAAGATTATTTGCTAGTTAATTCGTACCGGAATTTTGTACTCCTGAAGATAGGTTTTAATTTCCTGAACACTTAGTTGTCCAAAATGCAGTAATGAAGCCAGAAGAGCGGCTTCAGCTTTACCTTGATTGAGAGCTTCGTAGATATGTTGACAATTGCCCGCACCACCAGAGGCAACTACAGGAATTTCAACCTGTTCGGCAATAGTCCGAGTAAGCTCTAGGTCATAACCAGCTTGAGTTCCATCAGCATCCATGCTGGTAACTAATAATTCCCCCGCACCTCTAGTTGCCATTTCCGTAGCCCAGGCGATCGCATCGATTCCCGTATTTTTTCTCCCGCCTCGTACATAGACATCCCAGCCAGGATTACTAGCATCAGTACGTCTGCGAGCATCAATCGCTACCACAATACACTGTTTGCCAAAGCGATCGCTTGCACGATTAATCAAGTCGGGATCGCGAACAGCAGCGGAATTAATACTTACTTTATCGGCTCCCGCGCGCAACAAAATTTTAATATTTTCTAAGGATTGAATACCGCCACCAACAGTTAAAGGAATAAAAACCTGTTCTGCTGTTCGATAAACGACATCGACAATTGTGTTACGGTCTTCATGGGTAGCGGTAATATCCAGAAACACTAGCTCATCTGCTCCCGCATCATTATAAACTTTGGCAAGTTCAACCGGATCTCCGGCATCTTTGAGATCAACAAAATTAATTCCTTTAACTACTCGTCCTGCATTGACATCTAGACAGGGCAATATTCTTTTAGCAAGCATAGTCAGTTTTTCTAATCGATTAAGTATATTTTTTAGGGTTAATCAGGGTAATTAACCATTGGGGAATTTTTTCACAGAAATAATGCCACTACAAACTGGTAACAAATCACAAATTACTCTGTTGTCAAAGCGACGAAACTCCTTTAGGTTCGATATAGGCTGCGATCGTTAGTCAACTTAGTGGTTGTTTTGCCAACTTATTCTCACATAATTCAACCAAGAGAAGATTATTAATTGCGAGGAAGTTGGTCAGAAAGAAAAAAGTTGTTAAGATTTGTAGCATGGCAAATTCAAGACTACAGAAATTAGGCAACTATCTTCGTCCCCACTGGCGAACTGTTTTATTGGGAACGGTCGCTTTGGTGATCGTCAATGCCTTGGGGGTTTATATTCCCCTATTAATTCGAGATAGTATTGACCAGCTACAGGGTCAATTTAGTTTTGAACAATTATCTCGTTCAGCATTATGGCTGTTACTTCTATCGTTTGTGATGTGGGGGTTTCGGATGTGCTCCCGTGTGTTTATTTTTGGTGTCGGAAGACAAATAGAGTTTGGTCTTAAACAAAGAATTTTCAGGCATTTACTCACCATTGAACCTGGATATTTTGCTGACAATACATCAGGAGATTTAATCAACCGCGCCACCAGCGATGTCGATAATATTCGTCGTTTGGTAGGGTTTGCAGTGTTGAGTTTTGTCAACATCATTTTTGCTTATGCCTTTACTCTGCCTGCCATGCTGAATATTAACGTGCGATTAACCTTATTAGCGATCGCCATTTATCCAGTCATGTTAATGACGGTACAGTTGTTTAGTACCAAGCTACGTCGCTATCAGCAAGAAATTCAAGAGAAACTTTCCGATCTTAGTGAGCTAATTCAAGAAGACATGAGTGGCATGGCTTTGATTAGGATTTATGCTCAAGAAGTTCAAGAAAGATTGGCATTCAAAGAGAAAAATCAGCAACTATTAGAGTCAAACTTAAAGCTAGCCAGAACCAGAAATTTTCTCTTTCCGGTAATTGAAGGGCTTGCCAACATTAGCTTATTAATTCTCTTATGGTTAGGAACAGGAGCGATCGCTAGTGGACAAATCAGCGTTGGTGACTTTATTGCCTTAGCATTATTTGTAGAACGATTAGTCTTTCCCACGGCTTTGTTAGGTTTTACCATTACTGCTTATCTACAGGGAGAAGTCAGTATTGATCGCGTGGAATCTATTACCAAGGCTGAACCTAAAGTTAAAAATCGCTCTAATGCGATTGTTTTACCCCTCAAAGATATCAAGGGAGAAATTACCGCCCGTCATCTTACCTATACTTATCCAGGTTCCCATACCCCGGCATTATACGATCTAAACTTCACCATTAAGCCGGGAGAAACCGTTGCCATCGTAGGAACTATCGGTTCAGGGAAGTCCACTCTGGCGAATGCTATTCCCCGTTTATTAAATGTGGAATCGGGAGAATTATTTTTAGATAGTTGCGACATTACTAAACTAGAATTAGCTACTTTAAGAAAAGCGATCGCTTATGTACCGCAGGATAGTTTCCTGTTTAGCACTACTATCAAAAACAATATTCGCTATGGTGAGCCGTTAATCGAAACTCTCGAAGTGGAATTAGCCGCTAAACAAGCTCAAATCCACCCTGAAATTTTGACTTTTCCCCAAGAATACGAGACCTTAGTTGGGGAACGAGGTATAACTCTCTCTGGAGGACAAAGACAACGTACTTCCCTAGCAAGAGCTTTATTAGTGGATGCCAAAGTACTAATCTTAGACGATGCTCTTTCCAGTGTAGATAACGAGACTGCCACTAGAATTCTTAATAGCTTATCTCCTACTAGAGCCAAAAAGACCGTAATCTTTATTTCCCATCAACTATCCGCAGCAGCTACGTGCGATCGCATTTTAGTTATGGATAAAGGAAAAATTGTGCAAAATGGTACTCACGAAACCTTATTGCAAGAGTTAGGATTATATCAAACCCTCTGGCAACAACATCAACTTCAAGAGGTCTTGAATTGATTAATAATTAGTAATTGATAATTAATAATTTGTCTTGAGTAACTACGGTTTTGCTATTGTTTATCATCCTGATTATGTTGCACCATTACCTGATGCTCATCGGTTTCCGATGCCCAAGTTTAAGATTTTGCGAGATCTATTACTTAAAGATGGGGTAATTGTACCAGAACAGATATATCAACCAGAATTACCTGATTTAGATTTCATTCAACTAGTTCATCATCCCGAATATGTTCAGGCTTACTGTGAAGGAACCTTAGAATCCAAAGCTCAGCGTCGGATTGGTTTACCCTGGAGCGAGGCACTAGCTCATCGAACCTGCATTGCCATCGGTGGAACAATTTTAGCGGCCAAGTTGGCTCTGGAATATGGTTGTGCCTGTAATACCGCTGGCGGAACTCACCACGCTTTTCCCAGTTATGGCTCGGGGTTTTGTATCTTTAATGATTTGGCGATCGCATCCCGTACATTACAAGATCAGGGATTAGTCAACAAAATTTTAATCGTTGATTTGGACGTTCATCAAGGAGATGGAACAGCCTCCATTTTTCGAAACGACGATAGCGTGTTTACTTTTTCTATGCATTGTGAGGCAAATTTTCCAGGGAGAAAACAACAGAGTGATTTAGATGTTTCGTTACCTGTTGGTTTAGATGACGATGGTTATTTACAGATCTTAGCCAGTCATTTATCTGATTTACTGACTCAGGTAAAACCAGATTTAGTTCTGTTTGATGCCGGAGTAGATACTCATGTTAGCGATCGCTTAGGCAAGTTATCTCTTACTGACTGGGGGATATATCGCCGAGAAAGAATGGTTTTAAGCACCTGTAAGGCTGGGGGATATCCAGTTGCCAGTGTAATTGGTGGCGGTTATGGCAAAGATATGTCTGCTTTAGTTTATCGTCATTCTCTATTACATCGGGCAGCGAAAGAAGTCTATGCCATGAATAATTGATTAGCTAAGCTCTATACGTACAAATACAGCTGAAAACATTTGTACAAAACTTTTTTACTCACAGCTTTATAAAGCGATTACGCTCCGCGTAGCCTTCGGATCGCTACATTCGCATTTCTACAAATTAACTCTAGTACATTATAGTTTTTTAGTCTAAAAATTTCCATAAACTCGGATAAACAAGACTTATCGATAGTATTTTTTATAACAAGCCATTATAGTTTTTGTAGCAACCATTATTTAAAATAAAACTCAAGAAACGTATTTTATTTTATATGCTTTTGATCGCTAAATTATATTTAGATTGGTAATTTCAGCAGTTAACAACTAAGTTCGGGAAAATGTTACAAATAATATAAAAAAAGTCAATATACAAGATGATAATTAACAAATCTGTATAATAATTTTAAATTAAATTATTGCTAAATATTGGGAGTGTTGTTTTGAAAAAGAATTTTTCCCTACCGTTATCTTTAGCTTTTTATCTAGTAAGCAGTTTACTTTCAATTGGCTTTGCTTCAGCCCAAGAAGTTATTCCTGATGGGACTACATCTACAACAGTTAATATTGATGGAAATAATTTTGAAATAAATGATGGAGATCGTGCTGGAGGAAATCTGTTTCATAGTTTTGGGGAATTTTCCGTACCTAATAATGGGCAAGCCTTTTTCAATAACTCCCCAGACATAACCAATATCTTATCCAGGGTTACAGGAGGCAATATCTCTAACATCGATGGTTTAATTCGTGCCAATGGCAGTGCCAACTTATTGTAGCTATTCTCTTCAGCTGCTAGACGCTCGTAATCCGACCAGGTAACTCCAGCCAAAGTTAATACCTGATCCTCACTATGATCAATTGGAATTTGTAGTAGATCTGTGAAGGTCATAGCAATCCTTTTCTTTTCATCCTGACTCTGAAGCAAAGCTTACAGAGAAGGAATTCTCACCCTAATTGGTTAAAATTTAAATACAGCGAGATCGCTTCAACGCAAGTCTCTAATTACTATCAGCAACAATTAAATTAGTAATTAAACTAATAACCGAAGCATTGTAATCGCTCGCATTTTCGTTAGTAGCATAAGAACGTTCATCATCAATATAACTCAGCTGACCTCTATTACTAACTACCATGCCATCTTGACCATCGCCATTGGGTCCTCCCACGACTAAACCAGGAATCAGGATTCCTTTGGCTCTGACGTATAAATTATTAATATGTTTGACAGGATTCTTACCAATGTCCGTAATAAAGCTTTTATTAAAATGATTACGTCCCAAAAGGTAATCAAGTTGATTAATTGCGCCAGTCAAATAGGCGGGATTTTTAGTTAACTGATAAGCATAAACTAGGGTAATTCCTTCTTCGGCAGTCATTTTATTTGAACCCCAGATAAAGCGATCGTTGGCAATATAATATGCACTTTGATTGATTTTACTGAGAATTAGCTCTGCCCGTTGTTTAATTTTGCTCTCTATTTTGGCAGTTAACTCATCTGATTTGGATTGTCTATTTTGTTTCAAATAATTAATGAACCCTAAAGGAGCAGGATTTTTCCACTCAAATAAAGTGTAGTCTACTTGATCTACGTGGTCAGCAAAGTAGTTAGCAAAATTTGATTTACCTGTAGTGATATATAGTTCCGTTGCTGCCCAAAGGCGATCGTCAAGATCAGTTTTCAAACTCTCTTCGCGATCAAAGTCGGATAGTAAATATTTATCTGACCCACTATCGTCCCCCTCTACCCAATTAACTTTCATAGTGGGTTGCCGATCAAGATATTGCCAAGCTAACTCAGCAGCTGATATATATCGGGTTGCTAATTCAGCATCAATAGCTTGATAATTTCTACTGGCAATTGCCATTACTGCAGCAAACTTTGCCGTTTCGGGAGTAGAAATGCCATATAGATAGCGAGGTTGATTATCTTCATCGGGAGCTAAACCAACCGGCCAGTTTTTACCTGATAATTTGCGATAAACTGCTCCGTCAACCCGCTGCATTTTTAAGAGCCAGTTTAAACCAAACTTCATCTCATCGAGTAAATCTGATAACCCATTGCCACTTTCAGGAATGTCTAACTGACTATCAGGAAATAAATCGGGATATTGTTCGTAGAGATTTAACAGGCGGGCAATTGCCACTGTTGACGTCGCCACATACTTGCTATAAGCTCCAGTATCGTGCCAACCACCTATTGTAGTAACGATTTCTCCTGCGTCATGATATTGATCTTGATGAGCGATCGCTGCATCTTGAAGATGGCAGGGAGGATGAGAGATGCCCGTGATCGAATCGTTAATTTCTACACCACATCTTAGAAGATAATAAGAACGTAGCAGTGTAACCAAAGGTTGTTTGTAGATATCCGTGCCAATTTTAAACGGAGCAGACTTCAATTTTCCCTGTTTGAGATAATAAGTACCTGGTTGAGTTACGGAACTAAAATCGATAGTGGAGATGACATCCTGAGTACCTGAATCGATGACTTCTTTCCCTAAAGACAATGTAGTAAACAATTTACCTGTCTGGTCATCAATTAATTGAGTCTCATCAGTTCTGTTTTTAGCAATAAATTCTATATTTCGGCGAAAAAATGCCTTTTTCTGCCATTGAGGATAATATCCGACTTGGTTAACCACAATCGCTGGTTTTTTATTGGCTATACCTGCTTTTAATAAAGTTTCAATATCGCTATCTAGAGTTGATAATATGGCAATTACAGCAGCAAATAGAAGGATTAGTAATATAGAATTGTGAAATCTAAATTTCATATAACGCTTAATGTGAACTAGCTTGGTTCAGACAAAAGGTTCTTAGCGGTTAGCTCTTAGCTTCTGTTCATAAACTCCAAATAAACCAAGTAATGAGTAAGGAGTAATGAGTAAAAACTATCTAAATAACAGCACTGGTATATGAGAGCTACGCAACATTTGGGCGGTAGTACTACCAATAACCAAACGACGAATACGACTATGACCATAAGCTCCCATAATCAGTAAATCAATGTTTTTGGTTGCCACATATTTTTCCATTTCTGGTTCAGGAGTACCTGGCAAAAGCTGACAAATAGGTTTAAAGTATGCTTTTTCCATGATTTCCCGAGCAGACTCTAGATGTTTTTGCGCTTTTTCTGTATTTCCTTGATCGACTGTAATAATATGTAATTCTAAATCTTTAACGGCAGAAAATTTTGTTAGATACTGTATTGCTTTTTGGCAGCTTTTACTACCATCATAGGCTAATAAAATACGATTTATTGTCTGAAATTCTCTGGGAGTAACTAAACAAGGTTTATGACTTGAGCGGACAATTCTTTCCACATTTGCCCCTAAATGTTCTGTGGCAAAGTTGGCATTTTCACCTCGTTTTCCCAAGATAACTAGATCGCTATCTTTTTCCAGTTTATGAAATAGATCGACTAAAAAACCGGTTTCGTGGGTTAGCTTAACGTTCTGAATAGCGCGATCGCTAAAAAACTGTTTGGCTTCTTGGAGAATGATTTTGGCTCTTTGGTGATTTACTTTCGCTCTCGCCCTTTCTAATTCTACTAACTCATTTAAAAGTTGTTGATAAGAATTGATGCCAATACTACCAGAAAAATCGGGAGTCTGGACTGCTTGTTCTCCGCGACGATCCGTTACATATAAAACTTCAATTGCAAATGATTTGCGCTGTGCTAACCAAGCTGCATACTCATAGCTTACCTGGGCATAGGCCGAACCATCGGTACATAAAAGAATTTTTTCCATTGGTGACTGACAATTGATTAATGACTAGCTAAATCCTCAAAAGAATCTAGTTTGTCGTGGACGGCTAATTTATCCACCAGGGTAGCACTAGCTTTATTTAATCCAACTACTTCAACATCTGCACCATTACGACGGAAATTAATGACTACTTTGTCCAGTGCTGCGATCGCCGACTGATCCCATAAATGAGCATGAGTAAGATCGATTTTGACTAATTCTACATCTTCTTTAAAGTCAAAGGCTTGGAGAAATTGATTAACCGAAACAAAAAATATCTGACCAGCAACGCTATACACGCGCTTCTCTCCCTGAGAGTCGATAACACTATCAACAAATACAAGTTGCGCAATTTTGCGAGAAAATAACAGGGCATTTAAGGTTACTCCACTTAAAACGCCAATTGCCAAGTTATGAGAAAAGATGGTCATGACTACGGTAGTAACCATGACAGCAGTTTCGCTCCGGGGAATTTTGCGAATTTGCCTCATAGAAGACCAGTTAAATGTCCCAATAGAAACCATAATCATGATTGCTACCAACGCTGCCATGGGGATTTTTTCCACTTGTGTCCCCAAAAACAGCATAAATAACAATAAGAAAACCCCTGCACTTAGGGTAGAGAGGCGAGTTCGTCCACCAGATTTTATGTTAATTACCGACTGTCCGATCATGGCACAACCAGCCATACCACCAAATAAACCACTCACAAAATTGGCGATTCCTTGAGCGAGAGCTTCTTTATTTTTATTACTGGGAGTATCGGTCAGATCGTCTACCACATTAGCCGTCAGAAATGATTCTAATAAACCAACTAAGGAAATAGCGATCGCATAGGGAAAAATAATTTGTAAGGTTTCAAAATTGAAAGGAACTTCGGGGATGCCAAAGCCAGGTAAAGTACTTGGTAATTCCCCCCGATCTCCTACAGTTGGGACACCACTATTCGTAACAACAGAAATAATGGTAATGATGATAATTGCGATTAAAGGAGAAGGGATGACGGTAGTGAAACGAGGTAATAAATAAATGATTGCTAAAGCACCTGCCACCATAGCGTAAACTGTGATCCAAGTCGGATTATCCAAACTCAATTCAGGTAACTGTGCTGTAAAGATTAAAATCGCCAGAGCATTAACAAAGCCGATCATCACTGCACGGGAAACAAACTTAAGTTGTTTAGCAATTTTAATTACTCCCCAAAATAACTGGAGAATCCCCGCCAAAATTGAAGCTGCTAAGAGATACTGCAACCCATTGTCATAATCTGTTACCAAATGAGTCATCAACAAAGCCGTGGCCGCAGTTGCTGCCGAAATCATCCCTGGGCGACCACCAAAAATAGCGGTAACGATCGCAATAATGAACGAAGCATAAAGTCCCACTTTCGGATCGACCCCAGCGATGATCGAAAAAGAAATAGCTTCGGGAATTAAGGCTAAAGCGACCAGAATACCTGCTAATAAATCTCCTCTGATGTTTCCTGTCCACTCTTTGAGTTTAAATAGCTGCAATAGTCTTTCTCCTAGTGTTAAATACCATCTACGCTAATTGAGTTAACAGAAAATAGCGTTAAAACTTAAAATAATAATAAATAGCTGTTAGCTATTAGCCGTTAGCTATTAGCTTCAATCAAATAGAGTCTTGAACTCGTCTTGAAACAGTTTCTTTAAGCGAGGGAACCGAGTCTTCGACTTGCTCCGCAACCGCCAACGAACTGTTTTGATACCTGATTGTAGATACCGCCAAGGCGGTGGGGTATTATACCCAATTACGCTTTTAGCAGTTAAACCAAAGCTAAGAGCTTAAAGCTAAAGGCTTAAAGCTTTTTGATAAAGATATCTCTATAGTTTACATTTGTTTATTTCACAGAGCATTTTTTCTTAGCGTTAAGTTTTTATATTTCTCTTTCTATCGATTTAGACATAAAACTTAATTTCTTAAGATTCTTTTAATATTTCTCTTACAATAAACATTGAAGCTATGGATTAAGATTATGGGTTTAGATACAAAAATACTCCGTGTTATGTGGATGTTAGTAGAAACATCGAATCCCTACAATATCTCGAAACTAT
The DNA here is from genome assembly GCF_000332195.1 of Pleurocapsa sp. PCC 7319. Classification (NCBI taxonomy): domain Bacteria; kingdom Bacillati; phylum Cyanobacteriota; class Cyanophyceae; order Pleurocapsales; family Pleurocapsaceae; genus Pleurocapsa; species Pleurocapsa sp. PCC 7319. Next base: position 3,384,610 of record NZ_KB235922.1, on the reverse strand, counting down.
CTGACGGAGAAATCATCAAACAACTGATCCAACAGATACAAACTATATCTTCACTTAGTTTGGAAGATAGTCAAGTTTTATCTAAATATATTAGCTCTAGAACAACACTGATCAGAGATCTAGCTTATTCAAAAATCTGTTAAGTATAAGCAAAAATTAAAGTGCCGATACTCTTGGTGGAGAGAGAAATCAGAGCAAAATCTTAAATAGAGTATTACCAATGAGATTATCTTGGTGGATTACTAGAGGGTTTTAACTTTTGCTCCTGATTGAATCTGTTCCGTAGGATGAAGAATGACTTTTTCTTGGGCTTGTAATCCATTTTTAATTACTGCCTCAAAATTACTACGTTGACTTACTTCAATCCGACGCTTTTGGGCTTGGTTATTTTCCACCACAAAAGTACACCATATATTAGAGGGGTTGCGATTATTACCTGGTTCACAGCGAAATAAAGCACTCAAAGGAACAACCAAGACATCTTCCCCCGACCAAACCACCGTTCTGGTTTCGACTCGATAGCGATCGCCTAAAGGTATTTCTGTATCGACAAAATCGGCAATGACATTGACTCGTTGTTCTTCTACTCCCAATGCAGATACTTTAGTAAATGCAGAAGGTTCTACATAACGAACTTTTGCTTGAAGAGTTGATTGACCGCCCCAGTGTTCAAGATACATCGTCGCACCAGGTTTAACTTTCACCGCATCGGAAGACAGTAAATCGACGACGATTTCTAAGTCTTGGGGATTTCCTAGTTCTAGGAGTTGATCTCCTGCTTCTACATATTTAGCACTTTCTAGATTAACTCGGAATACATATCCATCAATCGGCGAAGTAATATTAGTTCGCCGAGCATCATCAGTTAGTTTGGCTAATTCTGCCTCAATGCTGGCAATACGAGCATCATAAACATCTAATAGATAATCTGGGTCTTTTTGTTCTGCTCGGAGAATAGAGAGAGCTTCTTGGGCAGCATTCACTTCTGCTACTGCACTATCAGCTAATCTTTCTTCTACTTCTAAGGCTCTAATTTTGGTAACTTCTTCTAGCTCTGCTCGTTCTTTGGCTTGACGAGAAATAGCTCCGTCAGCGTATAAATTTTGATTGCGCTGGCGATCGCGCTTTGCCTGTTCTAATGATGCTCTAGCCCGTTCTACCTTAGCTGCTACTTCTCTTTGTTTAGCTACTGCTGCTTTGATTCTCGCTTGAGCTTGAGATAATGCTTCTGGTTTAGGACGCTGGGTTTCTACCCCTGCTTTTTCCGCTTGCCACTGACGCAATCTAGCCTGAGCTGCCTGGATATCAGACTCTAGGGGTAATGGATCGATTTGAGCAATGATTTCCCCTTGAGTAACGCGGTCGCCTTCATCTAAATTAATCCGAGCTAATCTTCCCGCCACAGGAGCAGAAACCACATAACGTTTGTGAATGCGAGTTTCACCTTCTTCGTCTACAGTTACCTGGACATTATCTCGTTTTACCTCAGCTACATCTACAGCAATTGGAGTAGGACGAAATGCCAAGATCAACATTACCAAGATACCCAATCCTCCCAAAATGTAAGGTAACTGCCGAGGCAAATATTTCTTCTTCTTCTTGTTTTTAACTTGAGGAGTTGCTGGGGTGCTTTCTTCTTCTTGAGTCCATTGAATTGGCTTGGACGGTTCATCGATCATCGTTAATTACTGCTTTGCTATTTAATCAGCACCAAAATTATTACTCAATGAGAATTAACAACTTTTTTGGTTAGAATTAAATCTACTATCCCAGTAAACCAGCTAGTATCAAAGTTCCCATTACTAACACTATAGCAATCCCAAAAACAGTTTCTGGAGCTATATTAGTAACAATTTCTTTTTTCGGTCGGTCACTCATTTTGCACCCTCCTAACCTCTAGTAATGGTGTCTTTATTCTCAGGATAGATAGTAACTGTGAGGAATTTGCGATCGGATATCTAAAATTTTTTGACCGCCCAAAAATTTAACAAAGCTAAAAGCTTTGTCAAATAAATTGAAGGTCTTCTCTCACAAAAAGATAAAAAACAATAAGTAAGCTAGATAGGAATCGTGTAATCTATTGTATGTTGAGCAATATTGACTCAATGAATTAATCAATGCACAGTATTTAAGGCAATGAAGATTTTTCAAGCTTCCTCATTCTGGTGGTTCAGCTTTACATTGATGTTTTTCCTTTCCCTTGATTTTTGGCATTGGGAACAACCAGTTAAGTTTTTCTGGCTTAATCTTCCGCCCTGGGTATTTTATTTTATTGGTTTACAAATTACCCTGACGATCGCCTTAATTGTCTTTGCACTGAAATTTTGGCCAACATCACGAGATGAAAAGCAAGAAAGATGAATTTAGAATTGCTATTTCCCTATCTAACTCTGGCTGCCTACTTATTATTTACACTTTGGGTAGGACTAATTGGTTATAGAAGTCAAAAAAATACAGCAGAAGATTATTTTTTGGCTAATCGCAGCCTGGGGGCAATTATTCTCTTTTTTACCTTGAGTGCTACTAATTTTAGTGCTTTTACTTTTCTGGGATTTGCTGGTTCGGGTTATCGCATCGGCATTAGTTACTATCCCATGATGGCTTGGGGAACTGGATTTGCCGCTTTGACTTTTTATTTTATTGGCGATCGCGTTTGGCGATTAGGAAAACAAAAAGGTTTCATTACCCCCGCCGAATTAATTGCAGATCGTTTCCAAAGCGAACCCCTAAAATTGATTTTTTTGGCGGTGATGGTTATTTTTACCCTGCCCTATTTAACCCTACAGCCCATTGGTGCAGGATATCTACTCGAAAATTTGACTGATGGACAAGTTCCCTATTTTATTGGGGCAACCTTCGTTACCTTGGCGATAGTTTTCTATGTCTGCATTGGCGGAATGAAGAGTGTAGCCTTAACTGATGTTTTTCAAGGCGCTCTCATGTTTGTCTTGATGATTGTCGCTTTTATGGCGATCGCTCAGGGACTGGGAGGAATTAGCGAAGCGAATCAGGCTGTGTATGATCTAAAACCAGAACTATTTAGTCGACAGGGTGCTGATAATTTCTTCACTCAGAAAAAGTGGTTTAGTTACGTATGTCTGTGGACATTTACGTTACCAATGTTCCCTCAGATGTTTATGCGTTTTTATACTCCTAAAACTACCGATTCACTTAAGGTAGCGACAATTTTTTATCCTATAATTACAATCATTTTATTTATTTGCCCAGTTTCAATAGGTATGTGGGGACATCTTGCTTTTCCTGAACTAGCAGGCAAAGCAGCTGATGAAATTTTCCCTTTAATGCTGGGTGAATACACTTCTAAATGGTTAGCATCTTTAGTGATGGTAGGCGCATTATCAGCCTTTATGTCTACCTTAGATTCCCAACTATTAGCCTTAAGTTCGATGATGACTCGGGATGTTTATACAGTCTATTTTAGACCACAGGCTTCTTTATCAGAACAAACATTAGTGGGCAGATTGTTCATCATTATTCTGGCGCTCATCGGATTAAGCTTAGCTTATCAGCCACCTGAATCTATACTGGCTCTGGCTACCGAAGCATTTACTGGATTATCGGTATTGTTCCCGACAGTAATTGCTGCTTTATATTTCAAAAATGTCTCATCTCTCAGTTGTATGCTGTCAATTATCTTTGGAGAGGGAATTTTGATTGGCTTGCAAACTGGTGTCATTCCCTCTAGCTTTACTTTGGGGTTTCTACCTGTAATTCCTATTGTTGCAATTTCATCGCTGATTATTATTCTGGGAACATTGCTCTTTCCTAAATCAATGCACCATTGAGATATTACAGACCGGAACATTAATTCAGTATTCATATCGATTGTCGCGATGGTGTTCGATATTGATTTTCTCTTCGTAAGTAGCGATTTTCTTGAACTAATAATTCACAATTAACATTCTTTTTTTATTAACAATTGATTGATAGTTTAATTCAGTGTTTTTCTACTATTAATTAGTAGTAGAGATAATGCTAGATAAATATACTATCTGAAAATACCAAGTATCATTCAAATTGATGCCTATTTCTTGTTAATTAAACAAAATATCATACTAATTAGTCAAAAGTTTTGCAACTTGTGATAGTACGTTTTTGTGTTTATATTTTTAGTATCTCACGATACTTTTTATGCCCTTAGTTAAAACAATATTAAAATTGTTTGTCGACTCAGAAATATGTCTTTAGCATATAGAAGAAGTAGATCTTGAAAGATAGATAGATTCAGTTCACAAAATACTATCATCAATCATAAGCAATGGGAAAAACTCTTGTTAAAGCAATAGAAGAGTTTTAATAATTGCTATGAATTAGTAACTTGCCAAATTGATTTCCAACTTTTTATACCATTTAAATGCAATATTAATTCGGAGTAAATAAGAGAGTATGGTTCAAGCTTTATCTACTCAAGCAAATCCTTTCAGTAATTTTTTGAGTCCCGAAGAAATAAGTAAAATAGACGCTTACTGGCGAGCTTGCAATTATCTGGCAGTCGGTATGATTTATCTACGAGATAATCCTCTACTAAAAGAACCTTTAACCCCCAAACACATCAAGCAAAGACTATTAGGTCATTGGGGTTCTTCTCCCGCCCTCAGCTTTACCTATATCCATCTCAATCGTTTAATCAAAAAATACGATTTGAACGCTATATTTCTTGCAGGACCAGGGCATGGCGCACCTGGGGTATTAGCGCCAGTTTATTTAGAAGGGACTTATTCAGAAATCTATCCCGAAAAGAGTGAAGATGAAGGAGGAATGCAGAAGTTCTTCAAACAATTTTCTTTCCCTGGCTATATTGGCAGTCATTGCACCCCAGAAACTCCAGGTTCAATCCACGAAGGCGGGGAACTAGGCTATAGTGTTTCCCACGCTTATGGGGCAGTTTACGACCATCCCGACTTGATTGCCGCTTGTGTTGTGGGGGATGGGGAAGCAGAAACAGGTCCTTTGGCAACTGCTTGGCATTCCAATAAATTCCTTAATCCCATTCGTGATGGGGCAGTATTGCCAATTTTAAATCTTAATGGCTATAAAATTGCTAACCCTACTATCCTCTCTCGTATTAGTCCCGAAGAATTAGACAATTTATTTAAGGGCTATGGCTATACCCCCTACGTAGTCGAGGGATCGGATCCCGAGCAAATGCACCAAAAAATGGCAGCGACGATGGAAGAGTGCATCACTAAAATTCACGAAATTCAGTCAGAAGCCCGTAGCCAGAATAAAGCTTTTCGTCCTCGTTGGCCAATGATTATCCTGCGTACTCCTAAAGGTTGGACTGGCCCATCTGAAGTAGATGGTCATAAAGTAGAAGGATTCTGGCGATCGCACCAAGTTCCTATGGGAGGAATGCACTCGAATCCCGAACACGTCCGACTTCTCGCAGAATGGATGAAGAGCTATAAACCTGAGGAATTGTTTGACGACAATGGGACTTTGATCTCCGAACTTAAAGAGTTAGCACCGGTAGGAATTAAGCGTATGAGTGCTAATCCCATAGCCAACGGTGGTTTGTTACGTAAAGATTTAAAATTGCCTGAATTTGTCGACTATGCAGTGGAGATCGATAAACCAGGCACGGTAGAAGTAGAAAATACCAGAGTCTTGGGTAAATTTTTACGGGATGTCATGAAGAATAACATGACTAACTTCCGTGTATTTGGTCCCGATGAAACAGCTTCTAACCGCTTGCAAGATATCTACGAAGTGACCAAGAAAACTTGGATGGCTGATTACTTACCCGAAGATGAGGATGGTAGTCAGTTGTCTCCCGATGGCAGAGTGATGGAGATGTTGAGTGAGCATACCCTAGAAGGTTGGCTAGAAACATACTTGCTTACAGGCAGACATGGCTTTTTCCACACTTATGAAGCTTTTGTTCATGTCATCGACTCTATGTTTAACCAACACGCCAAATGGTTAGATATCTGCAAAAAACACGTTCCTTGGCGGGCATCGGTTTCCTCACTCAATTTAATGCTATCTTCTTTAGTCTGGCGACAAGATCATAATGGCTTTTCTCACCAAGATCCAGGTTTTGTAGATTTAGTCACCAATAAAAGCGCGGATGTAACTCGAATTTATTTTCCCCCCGATGCCAATTGTTTACTCTCAGTAGCCGATCATTGTTTACGGAGCAAAGATTACATCAACGTCATTGTTTCTGATAAACAGAAACATCTACAATACTTGACAGTGGATGAGGCAATTAAACATTGCACCAAAGGTATTGGAATCTGGGAGTGGGCAAGTAATGATGACTGCGGGAAAGCAGCGGATGAGCCTGATGTCGTGATGGCTTGCTGTGGAGATATTCCGACAATGGAATCTTTGGCAGCTACCGCCATTTTACGGGAAGAATTTCCCGAACTAAAAGTTCGTTTTATTAATGTAGTCGATTTATACAGACTACAAAGCGAAAAAGAACATTCTCACGGTTTATCTAACAAAGAATTTGATATTCTTTTTACTCCTGATAAACCTATTATCTTTAATTTCCATGGCTATCCATGGCTAATTCATAAATTAGCTTATCGCCGTACTAATCAAGAACGGATTCATGTTCGGGGTTACAAGGAAGAAGGTAATATCAATACTCCCTTAGAGTTGGCGATTCTCAATCAAATAGATCGCTTTAACTTAGTCATTGATGTAATTGATCGAGTTGAGAAACTAGGTTCTAAAGCTGTCTATGTCAGAGAGCGGATGAGAAATGAAATTCTTGATAATCTAACATACGCTCACGAACAGGGGATAGATAAACCTGAAGTAGTTAACTGGAAATGGCCATATTAAGACCATATTAGAAATTTAGAAATGGGTGTAGCTCCATTGAGCGAAAAGTGGAGCTACTCTACAAGGTTGAGATGGCGGCAAATAGGATCACCCTCGTTAGGGTTTTGAAGCTATTGAATATTGCGAAATCGACTTCGTGCAAGATACTTGTCTGGAGATCGATTCAGCACTTAGGAAGCCTCAAAGACTCGTTTACCCAAATGTAGTTTTTTCGCCATCTCATAAGTTTGTCCTTGAGACCGTCTAGTACCTAATAATACCTTTACTAGGGGTACTGATAGGGGTGAACGAAAAAAGGCGTGGGAATTAAACAATCTTAGTCGCTTTGAGTAAAGAGTAAAGAGTAACGAGTAACGGCACAAAGCTATTCGTTACTTGTTACTTGTTACTTGTTACTTGTTACTTAAACAACGCGAAAATAAAGTTTTGCCACCGTAAATTTCGCTCACCCTACTGATAGCTGATAGCTAATTAAAGCGTCAAAGATTGAGCATTAGTCTCAACTAAAGTAGCCAAATCTTTCAAGAAAGCTGCTGCTTGTGCACCGTAAATAATACGATGATCGCAGGTGATGTTTACCTTCATCTGGCGTTTAACACCCATCATGCCTGAATCATCAGCGACTAATTGGGGTTTGGAACCACCAACGGCTAAGATTGATCCTTGTCCTGTGGGCAGAATGGCATCAAAGGTATCGACCCCAAACATTCCCAAATTAGAAAGAGTAAATGTGCCAGTGCTGTATTCCTCCGGCTTGAGTTGTTTGGCTCTAGAACGGTTTACGAGATCTTTCCAAGTTCGAGATAAGGAGTAAATATCCATCTGATCTGCATTACGCAATACTGGAGTGATTAAACCACCATCGGGCATAGCTACTGCCACAGCTATATTGATTTCAGAATTGTAACTAATGGCATCCTGACTATAGCTAGCATTAACTACAGGGTGTTGTTTAAGGGTTACAGCGATCGCTTTAGCCAACAACGCCGTCATGGTAACACCCTTAGGCTTAATTTGTTTATAAAGCTTATCTAGAGCATCGGTTGTAATAGTGTAAGCAACATGATAGGTAGGCACTTGTAGGCTTGCTACCATATTTTGTACCACTGCTTTTTGTAAAGTATTGAGAGGTACAGTTTCACCAGGAGTCACACTGGCTGGTGCAGCCACAGGAATAGGAGTAATGCTAGGTGCTGGTGCAGCTATTGGTGCAGTCATAGGTTTAGCAGCTGGGGCAGTTACAGCTTTTCCTGAAGCTTGTTCCACATCGGCTGCCGTAATCCTTCCATAAGGACCGCTTCCTTTGAGAGTTTTTAAGTCTACACTAAACTTTTTCGCCAGCTTCTTCGCTCTCGGAGACGCCACAATCCTGCCAGAACCATTACTACTATTACCTGTAGCAGTTGTAGTAGTACTAGCAGTAGCTACTTTAGCAGGAGCAGTAACTGCAGCGGGAGGTGCTTCTACAGGGTCGCTGGAACCTCCCTGATGGGAGGAGGCTTGTTTTTTGGCTTCTTCAATTTCTGCTTCAGTTTCGGCTATTAGAGCGATCGCACTACCTACGGGTGCTTCTTGACCTGCTTCCACCAAGATAACGGCTAGATAACCCTCATTAAAAGATTCTACGTCCATGTCGGCTTTATCCGACTCTACTACTAAGACCGTTTCCCCTTTTTCTACTTTTTCTCCAGGGGATTTAGTCCACTCAACAATTTTCCCTTCGGTCATGGTGGAACTGAGAGCAGGCATAAATATATCGTGAATCATGGTGTGCGATCTTTACCCTTGTAGTTATTAGTTACTTATTGATAATTAAAATTAAAGAAAGCTAAATAGACTTTCTTAAGCCTTGAGCTATTATTATTCGTTGATTACAACCTATGATAATAACATTTATCGCAGTTCTCTCCTGCGATGAGATCGGAAATTTTAGCTGATATAGCACTACGAGAAAACATTAGGACATTTTCTATTCCCTATTCCCTATTCCCTATTCCCTATTCCCTATTCCCTTTGAACCAATATGTTATGTCCTAAGCTTAAAGCGTAATGCTATAGTTATCAGCTCATTGAAAATTAGCGTTGAGCCAACTTGGGAGTTTTGCCCAATAAACCAGTCATTAACTTCAAAGCAAAAATTTTCAGTGGTCTCAAATTATTCATGCCCCACAATCCCAGACGACGTAGTGCTACTACTGGCAACCAACTATTAGAAAATATCCGATCTAGTAAGTCAGTAAAGCCTAAGATAGTAAGATTTTCTAGCTTACGCCAACCCTCATAGCGTTTAAGAATCTTAATCTTGCCAATATCTTGTCCTTTTTGCTGAGCAGCTTGTAATACCTGCGCTAAACTCGCAGCATCACGAATACCTAAGTTTAAGCCCTGTCCACCAACGGGATGACAACAGTGGGCAGCATCACCCACTAAAGCTAAGCGAGGTTTAATATAGCGATCGCACTGCATGAGCTGTACTGGAAAAACGAGGCGATCGCTAACGAGTTCTAAATCTCCTAAAACGCCTCCAGTATAGGTTGTAAGTTTAGCCAAAAAAGCCTTCTCATCTGACTCAGCCAAAGCTTTTGCTTCAGCATGAGGATGTGTCCAAACGATCTGACAGCGATTTCCAGGTAAGGGCAAGACCCCCATAGGACCACTAGGCCAAAAACGCTCAAAAGCGGTATTGTTTTGAGGAGCTGTATGTTTGATCGTAAAAGCAACACAAGATTGCCAATATTTCCAACCGCGAGTTTTAATCCCTGCCAAACTACGAATGTGCGATCGCGCTCCATCGGCACCTACTACTAGCTTGGTTTTAATTAAACGCTGTTCTCCATTGACCTTAACTTCTACGGTAGAAAAATATTCATCTGTTGCCACGTCAACTACTTCTCCAGGACATAGCCAGGAAATGTTAGGGCAGTCTGCTAAATAGTTTTGTAGAGTGGTTAAAACCACATGGTGTTGAGCAACATAACCCAAATGCTCTCCTGGCAAATCCTTAGTTTCAAACTTGACTGTCTGAGGAAAATCGGCATCAGACAAACTAATATTGCTATATTTCCCGATGTGAGGAAATATTTGTTTCCAAATACCAATGCCTTGGTAAATACGACTCGATAGAGGAGAAAAGGCATAGGCTTGAGTTTTTGCTGCTGCTTCTTGTAAAGGTCGAGCTTCGATAATAATTACCTTTAAGCTAGTACCTTTTAGGGCGGCTGCTAGGGTTGCACCAACAATGCCACCACCGACAATTACTAAATCACAATCAAGGTTTAAAGAATCTGTTTGAATAACTTTGGGTTGTTGTTTGGCTAACATTATTAAGGAAATTTTAAGAAAATAATAATTTATGTATATTTACTTTCTTTATTGTGACGCGATCGGCATTTAAGAACAAGGTTAACTGGAGTTCGGAGTACTCGCTAGGCAAGAAGTTATGCAAAGGAAACGTTTGTACATCACCCTGAAAATTTACCAAAAAAGCTAAGAGTACTAGTACATTTGATTGTACTTATTCTGTCTGCACACCGCTATATTTGACCTTTCTGTACACAAACTGACTTTACTTTGTCATTCAGTTGACACTTTATTGTCATATTTAGCCTGCACAATAGTTAATACTAAACAATTCTATTCAGAATCAAATTGATATCAGAAGTTTTAACTTCTACAATCATGAAAAATTTTGTTTCTTTGATGACATTTTTAACAACTATTACTGTTGGGGGATTATTGGCAACATCAGCCGAAGCAAACTCTATTAAGATAGCCTCAACTTCATTAGCAGAACAATCTCAAATTAATAACGAAACAGCAACTTTAGCTTCAATATCTCAGCTTAACGCTCGCAATACTTGGAATATTCCTGAAAATAATAACTCCGCCGACAACAGCCTAAATCAAATTATTGGTGTAACAGGATTGGCGATCGGCACAGGAGTCATTGCTTATCATTTGTCGAGAAATAATCGACCTTCTTTGGTTAATTCTTTACCCTACAATAATGCCGATACTTTACTATTAGAGCGAGTGAGTCCGAAATTGCGTCAAAAATTACTCCGTTTAGTAAACAACGAGCAAACAGTAAACCGACTTCTAACAGGAACAATGCTGCGTCATGGTGAACGTTCTCCTAACTGGTTAGCGGAAAAAGTGATCTATGATTTAGAGCGCGATCGCCGTTAACATATAACCCAACCTGAGTTCGGGATCAGAAAAGGGACAAGTAGTAAGCTGGAAATAACCACTTTCTATGACCTGAATGTCTAATTCTTATAACAGACAGCAACAAGAGAGAAATGATCTAATATTAGGCTTGTTGCTTTCTTTATTTATACATGGAGCGATCGCCTTAGTTTTATCTCGCTTCAAAGCCAAAGAGTTAGTGTCTGTAGAGGAAGAAAAACTGCTGACTCCTATAACCATTGTCGAACTAGATAAAAAGCCAAATCTAAAAGCATCTTCAAGTACGTCTTCGCCAAATCTCTCCTCTAGATCGACTCAAGATTCTCAAGTTGTTGCACCAAAAGCACCTTCAGAGGCATCCACATTGCAAACAACCGCTATCAATCCTCCACCCGAAGTCAAACCATCACCGACACCGTCAGAATCTCCAGTCAAACCTCCCACAACGCCGAAGACTATAACCGAAACATCGCAAACCAAATCTCCTACAACTGCTACAAAACCTGATTCATCCCTATTAACTAAGAATAAAACTCCAGTTACATCGCCGACTCCAGTAAAGCTAGATGGTAATAGCGATCGCCCGACTGCCGAACCAAAAATAGAACCAACTGAAAATAATAAACCCCTAGAGAATGATAATTTAGCTAAGAAACAACGTATTTCCGCCCTCGATAAACCAGTAAAACCTCCAGCATCCCCATTAAAAAAACCAATAGCCAAAAAGCGATCGCCTAACAACTCAGAACGCAATTTAGAAACTTCGGCATTGAGTAATCCCAGCAATTCTCCTCAAACCAACAGTACGGATCGTAGCCAGACTAATGCTGCTAACAATACCGCTAATGAATCCCCAGCACCTTTATCTATTGCCTGTGAAGACAACTGCCAACCAGAATATCCCGATGTTTTAGATGGCTCAGAAGGTACGGCAGGAATTCAACTGACAATTGATCGTGGTGGTCAAGTTATTGATGCTGAGATTGCCGTTTCTAGCGGTAATTTTCTCGTAGATAACGAAGCTTTAGAAGCTGCCAAACAAATGGAGTTTAGTAAAATCGACCGCGATCGCGCCATAGTCCAAATTAATCTTAGTTTTGCCGTTCCTGATTTGGATGAATGGTGAGGGATTAGTAGTATTCTGTCAATTAAAAATTGACGGGTAAAGGGAAAGGAGAAAAGGTTAAAGGATAGTTTTTAACTGTAAAAATATATCCATCATTAATTAGTTGACGTAGCAGTAGTCTGCCAATTTTGTTTTGATGGATACGAAATTAGCAATAATTGATCTACGACAGGATGTCTTTTGCTTTGAATATTTTTGACTGCTAGATTACAAGATTATTAACTTAACAAACTGCTGAGATAACAACCGCGCGAGACACACATCCAGCAGCATCTATTATTTTGGGCTTTTAAAATCAAAGTGAAGCAAAAATTATATCTAGGGCTAGTTTTAAATTTGTCATTGTTATCTCTCGGCAATATTATTAATCAAGCATCTGCTACCGAACAGCCCGAGCAAACTGAATTTCCTGCGATTACGGTTAAGCAATGGCGATTACCCAAAGGGTACGCTGCGCGAGCGCAGTTAAATAATTCAGCGATAATCATTACCAATGTCGAACTGCAACCGACAGCTACAGGAGTCGAACTGGCGATCAATACTGTTGATGGTAAAAGGCTACGTCGTGTTAAATACAGTCAAGGCAACAGTGTAGTTATTGATTTTGCTAATGCCCAACTTCAGTTAGCAGAACCTAGCTTTGTACGGAAAAATCCCGCGACGGGAATCTCACAAGTAAAAGCGATCGCCTTACCAGGAAATCGAGTTAGAGTTATTATTTCTGGGACAGAAGGATTGCCGACCAGCAAAATAATAACCAGCAATGGTGGTTTGATTGTTAACGCTACCCCACCCCTACCAGTAGCAGATGTTCAAACACAACCAGACCAGGTAATAGATGTTATTGTTACGGCCGAGAAAAAACCCGAACGACTGCAAGATGTACCCATAAGTATTACTTCCATTGGCGAACAAGAAGCAGAAGACGCTAATATTGACAGTTTTAGAGATATTTCCGAGAATACTCCCAACTTTACCACCTATACCCCCAGTCGTAACTTTGTTACTTATAGTGTGCGAGGATTCAGTAACTTTAACTTTATCTCTCGCGACTCGGTAGCATTTTATATTGATGATGTTCCCTATGACTACACTAATTTCTTAGGCTTAAATGTCTACCCAATCGAGCGAGTGGAGGTACTTAGAGGCGCACAGGCTACTCTTTACGGTAGAAATGCTCAAGCAGGGGTAGTTAACATTATTACCAAACCACCAGCGGAGGAGTTGGAATTTGACGGAGGAATTAGTTACGGTAATTTTAACAGCTACGAACTACAGGCTAGCGTCAGTTCGCCGATTGTCAAAGATAAGTTAACTTTTCGTCTTTCAGGACGTTACAACAATCGTGATGGTTTTACGGAAAATACTTTTTTAGATCGAGATATCGATTCCCAATCGGGATTGACCGCAAGAGGTAAGTTACTCTGGACTCCAACAGAAGATTTGAAGGTGGCGTTTAATGCTTCTGTAGACGACTATAACGATGGCGCGCAGCCGTTTGTAGCTTTAGATGCCGAAGATCCTTTTGAGATCGAACAGGAATTTGATGGTTTTACTAATGTTAATACCGATACTCAGTCCGTTAGAGTCGACTATAAGCACGATGCCTTTCGCCTAACTTCCATTTCCGCCAGACGCTTTTCCAGTTCAGATTTTGAAGCGGATGTGGATATTTTTAGTCCACCGACAGACAATACTGCCATTCAAGTATTTGATGTTGATTCCGACTCCCTTAGCCAAGAAATTCGCTTTCAATCTCCCAATCAAAAAAGCAGATTTCAATGGTTAGCAGGGAGTTATTTAGAATTTAGAGATTTTGAGGTTAACGACAGTAGCTTTATTACCGACGCGGGAATAACTCTTACTGAAGCGGAAATTGACGAGAATACCCTAGCTTTCTTTGGTCAAGTTAGCTATAAGCCAGTTGAACCCCTAACCCTAACCGCAGGATTGCGTTATGAGAGTTTTGATAGCACTTTAAACAATCGTACTATTTCCGACTTTACGGGTTTCGGACGCACTGTTACTAGTTTTAATGATATCGAACAAGATGACGATATCGTCCTACCGCGTTTTGTCGCCCAATATCGCTTTAATCCCAATTTAATGACTTATGCTTCGATCGCCCGTGGCTACAAACCTGCAGGAGTGAATTATTTTGCCGATGTGGAAGAGTTGTTAACCTTTGATACGGAAACCTCGACGAACTACGAGATCGGTCTCAAATCTTCTTTCCTCAAAGATCGCCTCAAACTTAACTTAGCTGCTTTTTATAGTCCCGTAAATGATTTTCAAATAAACGCTCTTGATGTCAATAGCTTTGCTCGTCAAGTGGCTAACGTCGATGCAGATATAGCGGGGGTTGAAGTTGAAGTTAAGGCTATTCTCTTTAAAGGCTTTGAGGCGATCGCGGGTTTTGGGTATGTGAATGCCACTTTTGAGGATTTTAGCAATCCCTTTGGTAATGAAGAACTTGAAGATAACAATCTGCCCTACGTTCCCGATTATACCTACAATCTCGCTTTACAGTACCGAGCGGATTTTGGTTTATTTACCAGACTGGAATTACAGGGAGTTGGCACGAGTTTCTTTGATAATCCCAATGAATTTAAACGAGATCCCTATACTTTAGTTAACGCCCGTATTGGTTACGAACAAAAAAATTATGGCATTTATTTCTTTGCCAATAATATCTTCGATACTGAGTATCTAACCACGGCATTTGATTTTGGTTCTCTGGGTCAAATTGCTAGCTTTGGCAACCCCGCCACCTATGGCGTTCAAGTCAAAACTAAATTCTGATCATGAAAAGTAATCGTTCTTCTAATCTATGTTTGTTTAGCCTTTTCTACAATAGTCTGGCGATTAATATCAGCAACTTCAACTTCCTGCTGTTTTAAAAGTAGCTTTTTCTGAGCATCTTGCTCTGCTTCCTCATTGACATCCTCCCACCGCTAAACGCTATCGCGCTATAGCGGGGGATTCCAACTCTCGCAAGTTGGTCTTTCTGCTTCGTCCTGTGCCAACTAGAATACTGTTACCAATACTCCCCGTCGCATCCAGTCCGCAGACATTTTGAACCACGCTATGCCCTAGCGCAGATAATCCTCTGTTTCTAATTTCTTGGCTAGCAAGGAACTTCAATGCAAATAATATTATTTCCTATCAATCCCGATACAAGAATCAAGAGAATTAAACCGCTTCCTATACAAATTAACAGCTCATAGATATCGGTCATTTTTCATCTTTTCAACCACATATAAGTTATAGCCGTACAAAGTTACGTTAGGACAAGTTCATTTGATTGCTCGTAGGTAATGAGTAACGAGTAACGAGTAATGAGCGTCCTAATAAAAGTTCGTATTGCTATACTTGCGATCGCGCTTTGCGCGGTGGCAGAGCCAATCGCGTAGCGTGGGCTTCGCCCAATCGCCTTAATAATCGCGATCGCTTTTGTACCATAGTTATTTTGACTCAAACAAAGATAAAATCACTCTCTAGTAGAACATCAGTGGTGTTTTCTACATATCCAATTAAGTCATTCTGATAGTAAATATCCATACCACCATCAAATTCGGAGAGAGAATAATCGCTAGCACTGCCAAATACTTGAATTTTATCTCCTTCAATCCATTCAAAATCGCTAATAGTTGCAAAGCCAAGTTCTGCGTAATAAACTCCAGACATATCACCAAGTACAAAGATATCTGCACCAACACCACCGCTTAAAGTGTCATATTCTAGTTCAGTCTGACCATAACCGTTGAGCAGATCGTCCCCAGCTTCTCCTGCAAGAAGATCATTACCTGTACCTCCTAGCAAGCTATCATTGCCTGTGTATCCTAGCAAGATATCGTTGCCAAAATCTCCTAATAGCTCATCGTTACCAGTCCAGCCATCTAAAAGATCGTCACCGTCCAAACCAGATAAAGTATCATCTCCTTCATAGCCAAATATAGAATTATCTGTGGCAGTTCCTACCAAATTATCATCAAACAAAGTACCTTCGATAGTAGACATTATTTCTACCTCCTGAAAAAATTGATTGTATAAATTCTTAAACTCTTAATTCCCTATTCCCTGACTCCAGCAAGGTGTATCTCATTAATACGAGAAAAGCTATATTTATTCCTCAAACATTTAGTAAGTTTTGAAGCCAAAATTTAAAAATCTATAGCGGTTCAAAATGAAAAGTTGTGGCTATTAGAGATTGAGGAAACTGTTGTATTTCTTGGTTATATTTTTGGACTGTCTGGTTATATCGCATTCTCTCCACTGCCAAACGGTTTTCTGTACCAGTAATTTCATACTGAAGATTGATGAACAGTGGGCTAGAGTTTAGTTGCTGGTTGGTCGAGGCATAATGAGCAAAATTACGTATTGTTTCGTCTAACTTAGCGATCGCCGTGATTTTTTCCTCTAAATTATCTGCCTTTAAGTAGCCTTGTCTGGCTTGAACTAATTGGGTAATAATTTTTTGTTTGTGATTAGTGTAAGTTTTGCTCAGGTTAACCAACTGAGGAATGAGGTCGGCTCGTCTTTGCAGTTGATTTTCTACTTGTTTTTGGGCAGTTTCAACTCTATTGCTCACAGTAACTAGATGGTTATAAGTAAAGGCACTCCAAGAAGCGATCGCACTAGTCAAAATTAAACTAAAACCAATAACCATTCCCAGGCAAGATTTGACTTTTCTTCGTTGTTCGAGTTGCTGCTGTTGTTGTTGTCCCAGATCGGCGATCGCTTTTCTAATCAGGCGATCGGGTATTTGAACTTCTGAGCCAGCTTGAACTAATTCGGCTACTGTATAAGTCTGATTTTCTGCGGTGTAATATCTGGCTGCTAGTTCCAGTATTTCAGATGCTTTATTGGAAGAGAAGCGGAATTCTGTGGGTTTCATGTTTTTCTAGTTTTGATAATTTTAAAAACCACCTCCTGCACCACCTCCACCACTGGAACCGCCACCAAAACCGCCGCCGCTACATCCTCCACCACTGGAACCGCCGCTAAAACCACCGCCGCTAAAACCACCGCCGCTATATCCGCCACCACTGGAAACGCCACTATAGCCGCCAGAGCTACTGCCATAGCTTTTTCTTTTTTTGCCTTTTCCAGAGCCACTACCACCGCTACCACCGTTGCTTGCAATTACTATGAGAATGAAACAAACAAAGAAAATAAATAGAATAGCTCCGAAACTACTGGTTTGAGCTACAAGTGAATTGGCTTGAGTTGGCTCAATAATCTTAAAAGTTACTTCGGAGGAGTCTTGGATATTAGTAACAGAAAGCAGTACAGAAATTAAGGCATTTGTGCCATCTAAAGTTCCACGGTCGAAGTTACCCTGTTTATATTGGGGGGTGATTTTGGTATCAATAATGTTGCCTACCTTGGCATCAGGTAATATACTCTCAATGCCATAACCAGTTTCAATTTCTACACGTCTGTCTCCTGTTGAAATCAAGAACAAAATACCGTTATCTGACTCAGCTTTTCCAATACCCCAATAGTTAAATAGTTCTGTAGCAAAAGTTTTGGGAGAATCAGCAGGGGAAGTTTCGGGAACAGTTACCACAGCAATTTCCGTACCATTACCTTGCTCTAAATTAGTAATTAGATGATTTAATTCAGTTTCAGTGCGATCGCTGAGAATATCTGCCATATCTGTCACCCAACCGTCATTTGTCTTCTGAGGATTAATTACTTCCTCCACTGTCAAAGCTTGACTAGTAAGAGGAGTTACTAAAACAGTTGAACTAATTAAACCCAAAGTAATGGTTTGCTTAAAAGTAGTTAAAGTTTTCATGATCTGTTAGGTTGCTATTAGCAATTACTAAACTCGATCATCAATATAGTGAAACTTTACTATCAAGCCAATCCACAAAATATAGAATTTTTTTTATTGGTTTCAAATAATAACTAGAACAAAAGTGGAATAAAACTGGAATTTTTATTGTTTTTATTATTTGGATCTACTTTTAGTCTTAGACTATATATGATAAATAAAACTTGAGGAGAGTTGTCCATATGTTATCTCTACTTGGATACGACCAAACATCTTGGAATAAATTTCTTGAAGCTAAAGCTGTGGAGCTAAATCTAACACCAGCTCAAACTAGAGTTTTTTTAACACGATTTTCTCAAGATAATTGGCTGCATAAAATAGAAGATATTTGGCAACAAAGTGATGTAAATAGTTGTGAAGCTTTTACGAAACATTCAACAAAAATTTATCAAAAATTCAAACCTTATTGTTTTACTCTTAGTAAAGGTGCAGGAAATTTTACTATTTTAAGGGATTGGTTATTACAAGATTTTAAAAATTATCCACTAGAAAGCTATCAGCTATCAACGGCAAATCATCTGAATAACACCTATTTAATTGAAGGATCAAAACAGTGTCAATTAACTGTAGCCTCAGAATGCTATCAAACTATTTTGCAACCAGGAGCTTTAATCAGAATAAAAGCCCCCAGCAAAATGGGTAAGACTTCGCTGTTGAATAATGTTCTTGCCTATGCCGATAAACAAGCATATCGAACAGTTCATATTAATTTATTACAAATAGAACGAGATAAATTTAGTAGTTTAGAGCAATTTTTACGTTGGTTTTGTGTTTACCTTAGTGATTCGCTAGATGTTAATCATCAATTAGATCGATTCTGGAATGAAGATCGGGGAAGTATGCTCAGTTGTACCCGATATTTAGAGATGTTATTACAAGATAATGATACTCCTTTAGTTTTGGGGTTAGATGAAGTAGATCGTCTATTAAATTACCCAGATATTAGTCAAGATTTCTTTTATCTATTACGGAGTTGGCATGAAGAGGCGAATAATGATGAGCTTTGGGAACAATTAAAATTAGTGGTCGTGTATTCTACGGAAGACTTTGGCTCTCTAGATATAAACCAGTCTCCTTTTAACGTTGGTTTGCCTGTTGAATTGCAACCCTTTAATCAAAAACAAGTAGAAGAATTAACCCAGCTATATCAATTAGATTTATCTGCTCAAGATATTAAATATTTAATGCAGATAACTGGAGGACATCCTTACCTAGTTGATTTAGCCTTGTCCCATTTAGTACATAATCCAGAACAAAGTTTAGCCGAACTATTACAACAAGCTGCAACAGATATGGGAATTTATAGTAGCTATCTTCGACAGCATTTAATTAATTTGAAATCTAACAGTAAATTAACCAAGGTGTTTCTCGATATATTAAATAGTCCCGAGCCAATACAAATAGATACTCTTTTAGCTTATCAACTTTATCGTATGGGATTAATTCAATGGTCTAAAGGAGGGAATCGGGTTATTCCTAGCTGCGATCTATATAAACTGTATTTTCCTCCAAGACTCAGCAATCAGTAATCAATAAAAATGTTTGATTTTTATAAAGTTGGGGGAAGTTTGCGTTACGGACATCCAACTTATATTCAAAGACAGGCCGATCGCGACATATATATTGCTTTAAAACAAAAAGAGTTTTGCTATGTACTAAACTCTCGGCAAATGGGTAAGTCTAGCCTAAGGGTACGGACAATGAAAACTCTTGCCAACGAGGGTTTTAAATGTGTGGCGATTGACTTGGGTATTTTAGGGAGATTTACTACAGCAGAGCAGTGGTATGGCGGCTTGGTTGCAGAATTATGGCGTAGATTGCGCTTAAGCAATGGGATGGATGACGATCTTAATTGGTGGCGATCGCATTTGGAATTACCGCCAGTGCAAAGGTTTAGTCGCTTTATTGAAGATATTTTATTAGTTAATTGCACCGCAGATATTATTGTCTTTTTGGATGAAGTCGATAATATTATCAATTTAGATTTTCGCGATGAGTTTTTGATCTTAATTCGGGACTGTTATGAAAAAAGAGTTGAACAACAGCAATACCGTCGTTTAACCTTTTGTTTGTTAGGAGTAGCGACTCCTTCTAGTCTCAGGATAAACAAACAATTAAGTCCCTTTAATATTGGTCGAGCTATCCAACTGACAGGATTTAATTTTACTGAAGCGCAACCATTAATATCGGGTTTGGCAGGTCGATTCAGTCAACCAGAAGCTATTTTAAAAGATATTTTGTCCTGGACAAAAGGACAGCCTTTTTTAACCCAAAAACTTTGTTCTTTAATAGTTCGCTCTGCTGAAGAAGAGCCAATTTATATTCCTCAATTAATTCAACATCGCCTAGTAGATAATTGGGAAATTCAAGATGAACCAGAACATCTTAGAACGATACGCGATCGCCTGTTACACAATCAAAACCATAAAGCTAGACTGCTTACTGTCTATCAACAAATACTCAAACAGGAGGGCATAACCATTGATGGTAGCGATGAACAAGTTGAATTACGCTTAAGTGGTTTAGTTACCTCCCAAGAGGGTAAATTAAAAGTTAGTAATCCCATTTACGAAAGAGTTTTTAATCAACAATGGGTTAGCCAACAGCTATTTGCGATGAGTCCCTTTCAAGATGCGATCGCAGCTTGGTTAAAATCTCAACGTCAGGATCGATCTCGTTTATTGAGAGGAACAGCTTTAGCAGAAGGACAAACCTGGGCTAGGAAGCACAGTATCAGCTCAACTGAAAGAAAATTTTTGCAAGCTAGCGAAACTTTAGCCGTTGAAGAGCAAAGACAGGCGAAATTAGCTCAAAAAGCTGAACAAGTTGCCAGACAACTAGCACAGAAAAAAAGATTAGTAAGGTGGCAAAGATTATTTATTCTTTTTTCTTTGGCGATGATTACAGGATTTTATCTCAAATCTCGTCAAGCTAATGTGACTAGTATTGCCAATCTTGTTCAGTCAAGTGAAGCTCTCTTTGCTTCCGAGCAAAAACTTGATGCCCTGATTGCAGCCATTAAAGCCAAACAACAGTTACAAAAATCCTGGCGAGTCAACCAAAATTTAACTCAACAGGTTGATGCTGCTTTGCAACAAGCAGTATACGAGATCGAAGAATACGATCGTCTTTTAGGACATAGCGATCGCCTTTATGGTTTGGCAATTTCTAACGATGGCAAACTCATGGCTTCTACTGCTACCGATCAAACTGTTAGACTATGGATAAAAAAATCATCAGGTTGGCAATTTAGTCAAGAATTAACAGGTCATCAAGGTTGGGTATTAGATGTAGCAATTAGTCCTAATGGTAATACTATTGCCTCTGGTAGTCGCGATCGCACAGTTAAATTATGGAGTCAAACGGGCAAGTTACTGGATACACTACAACATCAGCAGCCAGTTACAAGTGTAGCTTTTGACCACAATAATCGAGTAATTTCTGGTACCGAAGATGGTGAGATCGCAATCTGGCAACAGGGTAAGCCAATTCAAACTTTAACAGAACATACCGCAGCAGTAGAGGCGATCGCCATTAGTCCAAAAGGAGAGATTATTTCAGCCAGTGAAGATAAAACTCTTAAAATTTGGCGATCGGGAAAAGTAATTAAAACTCTGAGAGGACATACTGAAGGAGTTCGAGATGTGGCAATTACTCCTGATGGCACAAAAATAATCTCTGGTAGTCGGGATAAAACCCTAAAAATCTGGGACATTAAAGGTACACAAATAGCTACTCTTAGGGGACATTTAGCTTCTGTATATGGCGTGGCAGTGAATCCACTCAATAACCAAATTGTCTCAGCTAGTGCCGATCAAACCCTAAAAATTTGGGGGAGCAACGGCACGGAAATCTCTACTTTACGAGGACATACTAATCGAATTTGGGATGTCGCTTATACTGCCAATGGTCATATTGCCTCAGCAAGCTGGGATAAAACCATCAGATTATGGCAACCTGAGAATGACCTGAAAAAAGTCCTATCTGGTCATCAAGATGTGGCGATCGCTCTTGATTATGATTCCAATATAATTGCTTCTGCTAGCGACGATAAGACAGTAAAGCTTTGGGACAAACACGGAACTCTCCTCAAAACTTGGCGCGGTCATAGTGCCGAAGTCTATGATGTAGCAATTAATGACCAAACCATTGCAACCGTTGGTGCAGATAAAACTCTTAAAATCTGGCAACCTAATAGCAATGTAGTGAATACAATTAACGCTCATAAATCTTCAGTTTGGGCAGTCGATCTCAGCTCTGATGGTACTAAAATTCTTACTGCTGGCAACGATAGCATTATCAAAATCTGGGATATTGATGGTAACTTATTACATCA
The DNA here is from genome assembly GCF_000332195.1 of Pleurocapsa sp. PCC 7319. Taxonomy (NCBI): domain Bacteria; kingdom Bacillati; phylum Cyanobacteriota; class Cyanophyceae; order Pleurocapsales; family Pleurocapsaceae; genus Pleurocapsa; species Pleurocapsa sp. PCC 7319. The sequence goes on along the minus strand of NZ_KB235922.1, from coordinate 3,362,299 downwards.
ACTTAAAGGACATTTACAAAAAGTCTGGGATGTAGCTATTAGTCCTCAAGATAAATATCTAGTCTCTGGTAGCGAAGATAACACGGTAAAACTATGGGATCTTCAAGGTAATTTTTTAGATACCCTTGAAGGACATGAAGATGCAGTCAGGGCAGTCGCTATTAGTGCTGATGGTAATCTGGTAATTTCCGGTAGCGAAGATCGTAGTATCAAAATTTGGAATCGCAAGGGAAAAATAGTCACAACTTTAGAGGGACATCAAGCTGCCGTTAAAGGAGTCGCAATCGGTCGCGATAATCAATATCTTGCTAGTGTTGATGATGATGGCAAGATATTTCTTTGGCAGCAATATCAACAAACTTGGCAGCATTTTAAAATATTACAAGGACACGATAGTTCCCTTTGGTCGGTGGCATTTAGTCCTGATGGTCAAACTTTAGCTACTGCTGGAGAAGATTCCCAAGTTATCCTCTGGAACTTAGACAAAATTTTCAACTTAGATCCTCTAGAATATGGCTGTCAAAAGGTTAAAAATTATCTATTCTATCTTGCAGAAATTGACCCAAAAAATCGCCATGTTTGTCATGAGTAAATAAAGTTCTATTTTCAGACTAAACGGGAAAACCCAGAACATTCAATTCCGTTCAATTTAAAAACTAAACGGGAATTAAAATTAAGAATACGAAGTTTCCAGGAAATAAATTTAATGAAAGTACCTATTCAAAAAACTTCAGCACTTACCATAGAAGAATTTTTAAAATTACCAGAAACCAAACCAGCAAGCGAATACATTGATGGAAAAATTCAACAAAAGCCAATGCCACAGGGGAAACACAGTACTTTGCAAATTGAATTAGCTTCTGCTATCAATCAAGCGGGAAAAGCTAAAAAACTAGCTTATGCTTTTACAGAATTGCGCTGTACTTTTGCAAGACGCTCTATAGTTCCAGATATAGCTGTATTTGAGTGGCAAAGAATTCCTTTAGATGATAATGGTCAAATCGCTAATAGATTTAAAATAGCCCCAGATTGGACAATTGAAATTCTCTCACCCGAACAATCAGCAAATAGAGTAATTCGGAAAATTGTATTTTGTGTTAATAACGGTACGAAATTAGGCTATTTAGTAGATGCTGATGATGAATCAATTACAGTCTTTCAACCAAATTGTTTGCCAGAAGTAAAAGAAAAACAAGATATATTACCTGTATTAAATGTTTTGCAGAATTGGCGACTAACGGTAGAAGATATATTTAATTGGCTAAACTTTTCCTAACTGCTTGTATGACAAATTTTCTCTCTGTAGGCGAACAAAGATTTATAATCTGAAAAACTAAAACTATTTAACGATCATGAACTTAAGAAAAGTAATTTTACCTTTGATTCTGAGTTTGTCTTTCTTGTTTGGAGCTTGTCAAGAATCAACTCAAACCCCTGAGAGTGAAGGATCAGAAAGCCCAGTTAGTGATGAGAGTGAAGATGCAGGCGAGGCCATAGAAGATGCGGGTGATTCTCTTGAAGATGCAACTAATTAGTCAGTTTTCACCCCAGGCAATTGCTCCTGTACGACGTAGGTCGGCAGCAGCAGTCAAACCCGCAGTGGGATGAGCCATAGCAGCTTGAACTCCTCCAAAATACATGGAATGTCCCTTAAATTGACGACTTGTTAAATTGAGTGCATTCACATTCAAACCAGTTTCAAAAGCAATCGTAGGAGAACTATTGAACACTTCAAAGTGCAATCGAGGATGGGATATAGCTTGCTCTAAGGATAAATCTAAGCTAATAAAATTAAAGAGGACTTGAGCGATCGCAGTAGTAATGCGGGATGCTCCTGGAGAACCAATTGCCAACACGGTGCCATTGTCATGACGACAGATAGTAGGTGCCATATTAGAAGTGAGGCGACTACCTGGAGACAAGTCATGTAAGCCTTGAGGGTGTAACTCAATTTCGCCTAAAGAATTATTCAGCCATAGCCCTGTACCTCCTGCCATAACTCCCGAACCATATCCAGAAGAAGCAGAGATAGAACAAGCTAAACCATCACTATCTACAGCAGAGATATGAATTGTAGAGGGAGATTTAGTTAACTGTTGCCAATTATCTTGAGCTGCCAGTGAAAGTAAATGAGCTGCCTGTTGCCCAATTTGCTCCTCGGTTACTCCTTCTAAGTAATTGCTGCGATATTGTAGTACTGCCTGTTGAATCTCAGCTATTTCTTTGACTGTCACTGCATTCCATTCATGTAGCGATCGCTGGTCGATTAACGATAGCATAGCTGCTAAACAAACACCACCAACTGCGGGAGGAGGATTAGTAGCAATTGACCAGTCTCCGAAGTTAATGATAATTGGCTCTCTTTCAATAGCTTCATAGCTAGTCAAATCTTCGGCAGTAAGTAATCCCTGATTAGCTTGAATTTCTGAAGTGATTTTCTCTCCCAATTCTCCGTGATAGAAAATATCTACTCCGCGATCGGCAATCATCTCCAAACTATGGGTTAGTCCAGGAATGTGAACTCGATCTCCGTGTTTTAGATGGCTACCGTCTGCTTTATGGATAACTCGATAACTATCGGGATGCCAGCCAAAAATAACTTGATGAGTATAGGAAAAATATTCTGCTGCCACACTAGACAAAGAAAAACCTCTTGCTACCTGCTGTTGTGCGGGACTGACTATTTCCGACCAAGGAACATTACCATATTTTTCTGCTGCTAAACCCAAACCAGCAAAGATTCCAGGAGTAGCTACAGAACCATAGCCAACCATAGTACTAGTACCGCCTCCGTAAGCAAAAAATGCCTCTTTCATGCCACTACCAAACTTGACTGAATCCAATCCCCGTCCAGGCATTTCTGCATAGGCATCAATCGTAATCGGGTTTTCTCCCTGTCGCCAAATAGTAATAAACCCGCTAGCACCAGGGGAAATAATCCCCAAGTTAGTACACATAGAACTTAGAGTAGCTGCAATAGCAGCATCAACAGCATTACCGCCGCGATTAGCGATCGCAGCACCAGCATCGACTACAATCTGGGCATCAGAAGCAATAATAACTTTTCGTGGCATAAATAATTGGTGTCACTCTCGGCTCGCATTTATCTTACTATCACACAGAAAAGTTACAAGCTATTATGAAGATTTTGCAACCATTCAGACTCTATTTAAATCATTTATTTATTTAATTAATTAGACATTACCAAACTGATGATATTTAAATTTCGATATAATACTTGTCTATAGCTAACTTTAGTCAAAACTATAACAAACTAACTATTAAAAACCCAAAACCATATACAGAAAGACTTTAAAACTTTAGTTGATAACAGTTTTACATTACAGGTTTGGTAGAGCCTTTTATTGAAAGTATATGAATAATGAAATTGACTTTGAATCTGGAAAAAATATAAATAATAAGTATAAAATTCTCAAAAAAATCGGAGAAGGAACTTTTGGTGAAACTTACATAACTCAAATCATACATCAACCAGGTAGTTTGTGTGTCATCAAAAAACTTAAGTCCAAATTTGAAGATCCTGAAATTTTGCAAGAAGCAAGAAGTCGCTTTTTAAAAGAAATAAGAACCCTAGAGCTTTTAGCTGCAAATCCTCAAATACCAGAGCTTCTAGACTCTTTTGAAATCAATGGTGAATTTTATCTAGTTCAACAATGGATTGATGGACAAAATATTCTTGAAGAAATAGAAGAACAAGGTAGCCTATCTGAGATCGAGGTCATCAAATTATTGCAATCTACTTTAGAAACATTAGATTTTGTTCATCAACAAGGCATTATTCACCGTGACATCAAACCTTCAAACTTAATGCGAAGAAAAGAAGACGGTAAAATTTTTCTAATTGACTTTGGAGCAATGAAACAAATACCCACTCTATGTTTCAATTCTAAAACTCAAAACTATTTTACAAAAATTATCGGTACACGAGATTATATGCCCATCGAGCAACTTAGAGGTACTCCAACCTTTAGTAGTGATATATATTCTTTGGGGATAACTGCAGTTTATGCTTTGACTGGGCAAAAACCTGAAATTGAACTTAATAGTAATGAAAGTTATGGTTTTCCAAAATGGCAAAAAGATGACAATGTAAGCAGGGAATTAGAGTCTATCTTAGACAAAATGATTCATCCTAATATTTATAGAAATCGTAGCGGTTTATGTCGTTATCAATCTGCCCTTGAAGTCCTCCAAGATTTAGAGCCTTTACTCAAAATCCAAGTTACCTTAGGAGGTCGCTATAAAATTTGGCAATATTTAGGCGGTAGTATCTGGGGATATACTTATTTAGCAGAAGATATTTATGCTAGACATCTACATTCTCAGTGTATAGTCAAAAGCCTAAGACCACAAAATAACAGGTTATCCCATGACGCTGAAGAAAGATTTAATAAAGAATTAGCAGTTTTAAGAGCATTAGGTGAGCATGAACAAATTCCTGGATTTTTCAATGAATTCGCTGAAAACGAAGAAATTTATTTTGTAAGAGAATTTATTAATGGCAACGATCTAGCTCAAGAAATTAAAAGTAAAAAAAAATTAGAAGAAAATAATGTTATTAGAATTCTATTTGATGTCTTAGAAATTTTACAGTTTGTTCATGGTAAACGGATTATCCATCGGGATATAAAACCCTCTAACTTAATTAGACGGGCCTCTGATGGAAAAATTGTATTAATTGATTTTGGGGCAGTCAAAGAAATTGTTCAGTTATCTTCTAATAGTAGTAGAATAACTCTCTCAACACAGGCTGTAGGCACAGAAGGGTATATGTCTCCAGAGCAAAGTTCTAAAAGACCAATTTTTGCCAGTGATATATATGCTTTGGGGATGACTGCAATTCATCTACTCACTGGGAAACATCCACAACAATTCCAGACAGATCCAGAAACTGGCAAACTATTATGGCGTAATGAAACCGAAGTCAGTCAAGATTTAGCAGAAATTTTAGACAAAATGATCAAGGTTGGATTAGGAAAAGGAGGACGTTACCAATCTTGTGATGAAGTTTTATCGGCTTTAAAACGTAAGTTTAACAAAATAAAATTAAATTCAAGTAGTAAAATTCGTTCTCAAGGTAGAATGAATATTCTACATAAAATAAACTGGAAAATATCTATTCTTTCGCTTTTTACTATTTTGCTTGTGATCACTTTGTTGTCTAAGTTAACCACAAATAAAGGTTATAAATATACTTTTAGAGAAGGTGTAGAATTAGTCAAGCAAAAAAAATATCATGAAGCAATTGCAAAATTCGATGAAGTATTAGCAATCAATGCTAATTACTATCAAGCTTTAATCAATCGAGGAATTGCACAAGGTTACTTAAAGCAATATGCGGATATGCTAGCCTCTTGTCAGCTAGCTATTACAATTAGGAAACATGATAGTTATGCTTGGAATTGTAAGGGAGAAGCATTACATAATCTCAACAGACATGAAGACTCATTAATTAGTTTTAACAAAGCAATAGTTCTTAATTCTCAAGATCCTTATTATTGGTTTAACAAGGCAGAATCATTGCTAGCTTTAAAGGAAAATCAACAAAGTATAGAGTCTATTGATAAAGCAATTTCAATCGTTGAAGAAAGTAGTGAAGGGATAACAGATCCTACTTTTCTATCAATACTTTACTCTTCCAAAGGTAGAAATTTACGAGAGATCAAGCAATATGATCAAGCGCTGGCAGTATATACTCAAGCTTTAGAATTGAATCCCAACTATTTTCCTGCTTTGCGAGATGTGGGAATTGTTTTTAAAAATTTGAAGCAATATGATCAAGCTAGAGATCAATTTAATAAGATTATCGATAGCCAAAAATTTACTGATGAGCAAAAAGCTCAGGTTTACTACTTTAACGGCTTAACTTGGTGCGAACAAAAAAATTATCCGATGGCTCAAGATAGTTTTGACAACGCTTTAAAAATCAAACCTGATTATCAATCTGCTGAAAAAGCCAAGGCAGCATGTTGGAACTAACAACATAAATCAAAACAGGGTGAGAAATGCTCACCCTACTACTCAAAATTTTACGCAAATCAAGCAATTTTAGAAAGGCCACCATCCACGACCTCGAGCCGAATCCCAAAAGGAAGGAGTAATATCAGTATACATCCGACTTACTGTTCGACTATCAGGACGAGGATTAGATTGCTTAATACTATTATCGAGCATATCGTATAAAGCCAAGGTAGGATCTGTGCCCTGAGCAAGAGTAAACAATATCTCTGAGCTATAACTATCGCATTTACTTCCTCTTCTAGTAACTGCACAAACTACAGATTGTCCGCCATCAATAGTATCGCTAGATAAGTAGCTGATATTATCTGTTTTATAGAGTTCTTGCAATTTGTTGGCTGTAGTCTGACACTTACTGATTGCCTCGTTTGGAGAAAAATATTCAGGTAGAAACTGAAGAATAGTATCTTCTTGAGTACTGCCTTTTTCTATTAGACTAGCAACAATAGTTGGAGTACCTTTGTTTGCCTTACAAGTAACATCAAAAGTACTAGCATTACTAGGTTGAGTTGAGGTTGCTATAGCTAGCAGAGGAAATGCAGAAATTGTTATCAGTTTTAGAGCTTTATTTCGCCATTTATTCATAATAATCTATCCTTTTGTGAGTTATTTACCGTCTAAGATCTACAGAAAATTTCGGCAATATTCTATTATTTTCATTATTTTCATTACAAAAGGTGCAGTTTTATGTTTTAAATACGATTAAAGTTCCGTAAATATGCAACTATTGTAATATTGCGTAATGCTTAGCTCCTTATAGAGATTTCTATCTTGTTTATATAATACTACTCAGATAGTCTATAGAGTACATTTTGACAATGCTTAAGTGCTAACTTTTAACAATTCTTTTGATTTCTTTTGAAAATTTAGTACAGTACTTGTCAGTATTTGTTTTTTGCCTTGTTAATTGAATGAACAATTCGGATCACTCACAAAATTGATTTAAGAATAGTTATTGATAACTTACTTCATATTATTTTGAGTAGTGAAATAAAAATTTTATATTATTAGTCTTAAATAAGTATGCTCTAACCGTAATATTGAGATACATCATATGAAAAACTAATAAAAAATTCTCGAATTTAAATCCGCACTTATTGATTCACAAAATCACATACTTACTTTTGTGAATTAAAATTATTTTGAAAAATCATGCAAAAGCTTATTCATCGATTGAGTTTGGTAGGCAGTATTACCCTGATGTCTCTATTCTTTGGTAATGCTGCTCAAGGGCAAGTATCTCCTGATGGGACATTGTCAACTAATGTAGATTTGTCAGGCAATGTTTTTGAAATTACTGGTGGTGCCACGGAAGGAACCAATTTGTTCCATAGTTTTGGCGAGTTCTCTGTCCCGACGAATTTTGAAGCGTTTTTTAACAATGGAACGATAGACAATATCATTAGTCGGGTTACTGGTGGCTCGATTTCTAATATTGATGGTTTAATTCGTGCTAACAATGCTAATTTAATTCTGATTAACCCTGCTGGAATTAGCTTTGGTTCTGGTGCGAGTTTAGACATTGGTGGAGCTTTTTTGGGTAGTAGTGCTACTAGTGTCAACTTTGAAGACGGTACTGTATTCAGCGCAGATCCCAATCAAGCACCTTTACTAACTGTTAGCGCACCTATTGGAGTAGCATTTGCGCCCAATCCAGGGAATATACAAAGTCAAGGTGCAAATTTAACTTTAGAATCGGGTAATACTTTTGCTCTAATTGGAGGAAATGTTAGCCTGAATAACACCAAGATTACTGCACCTTCAGGAAATATTGAAATTGGCAGTGTTGGCAGTGATGAAACTGTTAATTTAACGGGAATTCCGCAAGGTTGGGAATTAGGGTTTGAGGGGGTGAATAATTTTCAGGATATTCAAATCACCTCAGCTTCTGAACTGGCATCTACACTTAGAAGTGCAATAGAATCACCTGGTGGTCGTACTGAATTTATTTATAGTGATGTTGGCGGAGATATCAACATACGAGGACAAGATATTACTATTGCTCAAGGTACTGAAGCTACATTACCCACTATCTATACTAGAGGACAATCTCAAGCTGGAGACATAACTATTCAAGGGCGTAATATCTCAATCAGTGAGGGTTCTCAACAGTTTGATAATTTTGAGTTTTTTAATCCTGTAGATACTATTGATGCTGACAGTTTGAGTAATCAGTTGTCTGGCACGATCGCAATTGATGGAGAACAAATTACCATTGATAATAGTGTTGGCATTACTTCGGAATTATGGAATCGCACTATTCAGGGTGAACCAGATAGTAATGAGCGAGGTGCTATTTTTATTGGTACTAATACCGATGGGAATCGAATTTCTATTAATGGTAGCAATAATCTTCCTGAGAATGATGGCAATACTCAAATTATTACGGATACTCATGGTTTTCACGGTAATAATGAAATTCCAGGAACGGCTAATAACATCAATATTGGAAATATTAATAGTCAGGAAGTAATTATTCAAGAAGGAGCTGAGATTGCTGCTGAATCTCACCCTCATAATCCAGCTTCATTTGGCGTAAGAACAGACTTTGATGCTGGCGAAGCAGGTTCGATCACTATAAAAGGTCAACAAGTCAACATCAATGGAGAAGATACTAGCGTTACGGCTACTGCTTTTGGGACAGGTGCAGGAGGTAGCATTTCTCTTGAAGGAGCAAATATTAGAATTGAAGATCAAGCTATTGTTGTTGCGGAAACATCAGGTGCAACCTCCGAAGCTACTGGAGGGAGTATTTCTATTGGTAGTGACAATACTAACAATGAGGTGACTATCAACAATGCCACGGTTTCTGTCAGGACTGGAGACACTATAGCCAATAGTCATGGTGGTACTGGTCAAGAAACTCGATTTGGAAATGCTCCTGCTGGTAACATCTCTATAGGTAATTCTGATAGTACTCTGGATATTCTCAATGATTCACGAATTAGTGCTAGCACTATCCAGGCTGAAGGTTTCAATCCAGGTCTTGGTTCAGCAGGAACCATTGAAATTGATGCGGATGAGTTTAATCTGATTCAAGATGCGATCGTGTCAAGTGAAACTGTTACTCTTGGTAATGCTGGAGATATTTTCTTAAGGGTTGGCAGCTTACTTAACATTGAAAACGGCTCTGAAATCAATGTAACTGCTTCTCGTCAAGGTCAAGCAGGCAACATCGATATTGTTACCGACTCTCTTCTTTTAAACAACGAAGGGATCATTAGTTCAGATACCCAAACGGGTGAGGAAGGAAACATCACTATACAATCTCGACAGGCTATTTTGGATAATAATAGTGAGATTCGTACTGATTCTAATCAGACTAGCGATGGTGGTAATATTACTTTCACCAGCTCAGATTTTATTGCCTTATTAGGAAATAGTGATATTACTGCCAATGCAGAACAAGTAGGACAAGGCGGGGTTATTTCCATTGATACTCAAGGGGTATTTCAGTGTGGTGATTGTCGGATTGAAGCTATTGGCGGTGTTGCGGGAATTGTCGACATTAATACTCCAGAGGCACAAAATACTTTAGAGTTTTTGGATATCCCTCAACAAGTTATTAATTCAGAAGATATGGTTGTCAGTGCTTGTGGTGTAGATAAGGGTAAGCAAGAGAGTCAATTTACGATTACAGGAAGAGGTGGTTTACCTGCACGTCCAACGTCCTCACTATCTACGGAAGCATTAATTGGATTTGATTCAGAGGATGGAGTTAATCAAAATCCTACTAATTCAACAGAGACTAACCAAGATTCTGATGTAGAACAACTACCATCTGCTGCTAGAGGTTGGTATTTAAATTCTCAAGGAAGGCTAGTTCTTACTGCAAGTATAGCTAATACTAATCCTTATTATCCTGGAGAAAATAACCCAGATTGCGATTCTGTTTCCCACAACCAGTAGTTAAATTACACTCTGATTGGGGTGAACGAAAAAAGGTGTGGGAGTTAAATAATAGAGACACTTTAAGTAACGAGTAAAAAGTAACGAGTAACGGCAATTAAAATTTTTGCCACCGTAAATTTCGCTCACCCCTCTGATTGTTGATTGCATAAAAGCTGAAAGCTTTAATTTGGAAGCGATAAATTTGCTACTTAGACAACATAAAAATTAACTATCAGTTCCTAGCGTTTAATAGAAAATAATAGAACAAGTTTAAAAATTAAAATTGTGAGCAATACTTGGCATAATAGGTTGATTTTGTCTCGTTTGAGAGCCATATTTTTAGTATTGTCTCCTATTTTAGCTATTTTTTTTTATGCACCTCAGGGATTTGCACAATCGAGAAATCCCGTTCCTTCTCAATCTCCTGAACTTCCCGCTCCAACTCCTCTAACACCTCAAGAACAACCAATCGAAACACCTTCTACTGAAGAAACAACACCTTCGGAGGGGGTTCCTGATATTCCAGGAGAGTTTACTTTTGAGAGTTTTGAATTTGTTGGCGGGACGGTATTTAAAGAAGAAGAATTACAGGCAGCAACGGCTGAATTTATTGGTCAGCCGATTAGTTTTGCACAACTACTTCAAGCAGTCAATAGGATAACAGAGCTTTATTTACAACAAGGGTATATTACTTCGGGCGCCTATATCCCCGAACAGCAACTGGAATCAGATAGCCTGAAAATTCAAATCGTCGAAAGCAGCTTAGCAGATATTAATATCAATATTACCCAAGGTAGACTCAAAGAAAAATACATCCGCGATCGCATTTCCCGGGCAACGTCCACACCTTTAAATATTAATAAACTGCAAGAAGCACTACAACTATTGCAGCTTAATCCTTTGATAGACAATATTAATGCTGAACTTGCTAGTGGCAATAAAAGAGGTACAAATATTCTCGATATTACTGTTAACGGAGCAAAAACTTTTGGCTTCCAAGCCATTCTCAATAATAATCGAAATCCTAGTGTCGGCAGTGTTCAACGCGGTGTTGAGATATCAGAAGATAATCTTTTTGGCATTGGAGATGGGATCAGTTTGACCTATCTCAATACTGATGGTAGTGACGAATTTGAAGTAGGATATACTTTACCGATTAATTCTCGCGATGGTAGTTTGGGTTTTAACTTCAGAAATATTGATAGTGAAATTGTTGAAGACCCGTTTGATGATTTAGATATTGAAATTAATTCCCGTGATTTTGATTTTACCTACAGACAGCCAATCCTTCAAAAAGCCACAGAGAATAGTACTCAAGAACTAGCTTTGAGCTTAACTGCATCTAGACGAGAAAGCGATGGTCAACTACTGGGAAGAGATTTTCCGATTTCTATTGGAGCAGATCGAGAAGGAGAAACTAGACTATCTGTATTGCGTTTTGCTCAAGAATGGCAACAACGCAGTCGTCAAACATTTCTTGCTGCTCGATCTCAATTTAGCCTTGGAATAGATGCTTTTGATGCTACTGTCAATGATAATGGTGAAGCAGATAGCCAGTTTTTTGCCTGGCGAGGACAAATATTATGGTTACGCCTTTTAAAGACACCAAAAAATAATTCTCAAGTAGGTACTAGCTTAGTCGTAAAATCTGATTTTCAGCTAGCAACCGATTCTTTAGTTTCTTTGGAAAACTTTGGGCTAGGGGGTCAAGCAAGTGTGCGAGGATATCGTCAAGATGTGTTATTGAGCGACAGTGGGATCTTGGCTTCAGCGGAGCTTAGGGTACCTATTCTTCAAGTTTCCCAAGTGCAAGGCAGTTTGCAAATAACACCCTTTATCGATTTGGGAACCGTTTGGAATATTGAGCGACCAGATCCTGAGACTAATACTTTAGTCGGTACGGGAGTGGGTTTGTTATGGCAGCAAAGTGATAATTTGACAGCTCGCTTAGATTGGGGAATTCCTTTAGTAGATATTGATTCTGGTGATAACACATGGCAAGAAAACGGCGTTTATTTTCAATTAAATTACAATCTCAAACTATTTTAAGAAAAGCCATTAATCTGATTAAATCTCGTAATCTGGTAATTTTTATTTTTTGTAGTTTATTGGGATTGAGTTCCAGTTTATTGTTACCAGCTTCGGCGCGTAATATACCCTTGTTGCCTGACATCAATCAAGAGCAAATACAAGTAAATAAAAGTAAGATCGATAGTGAAGTATTATTAGCTAAAGCTGAGTCAGGCAAAAATTCTGATATTTTGGCAATCACCAAGAAAGGTCAACAACAATACAATGCCGGAAAATTTGACGAAGCAATCAATCTCTGGGAGAAAGCAGCCGAAGCTTATCAACAAGTAGGTAATGAAGAAGGAGTTTTTAGTAGTCTGGTTAATAAAGCTCAAGCTCAGCAAAATTTAGGTACATATCCTAGAGCCTGTAAAACTTTACTTCAAGCCTTTGCTTTCGAGCAACCAAATTGTGACTCCGAGCAGGTTGATTTGTTGCTTGATCAATTCTCTCCAAATTCTCAAAAAATATCAATTGATCGAGCGATCGCCTTTCGCAGTCTGGGGGAAGTTTTGAGACTACAGGGACAGCTTAAAGAATCTCAAAAAGTCTTAGAATATACTCTCTCTAATGTTCAGGGTCTACCAGTGGAGGGAGCTACCCAATTAAGTTTAGCTAATACGAAAAAGACTTTAGGTATTCAAACGCGACATCGCTGGAATTACGAACAAATCACTGAGATTATCGCCTCTCAATCTCAATCAAAGGCTTTGGAACCAGATATCTCAGCTATTGAATCTTATCAGAAAGTAGAAACCAGCTCATCTACTTCACCTATGACTAAAGTTCAAGCACAACTTAATCACTTAAGTTTACTAGTAGATCTTAAGCAATGGTGGCAAGCAGAAGTAAATCGACGTATTTCTTCTTGGTCAAGAGTTGACGATTCTCGATTAATTCAAAGAGCAGAAGGCTTTTTATCTTTACTCAATACAAGATTAAATCCAGAAATTGCCACCTTACAAACCACAATTAAATCTAATATTAACGATTTACCTCCAACTCGTGCAGCAATATCCGCGAGAATAAATTTTGCTAATCAATCTCTCAAATTGTCACAAATAGATATTGTTGAACCTCAGTTGACAACATCTTTAGAACAGGCTCGCTCTTTACAAGATAGTGAATCTGAATCTTATGCCTTGGGTTACATGGGTCTGATGTATTACAAACAGTGGCAACAGCTAGATTCATCAACACAGTCAAGTAATGACGGACAAAAGATACTCCAACAAGCAAAGCAAATGACAGAGCAGTCTTTATTGCTTGCTGAAAATTCTCAGGAAATTAGCTATTTATGGCAATCTCAATTAGGAAATATCCTCAGAGATCTTGGAGATACAAAAGGTGCAATTTCTAGTTACTTTGCTGCCTTTAATACTTTGCAATCTCTTCGTACCGATCTAAATAAAAATAATCAAGATTTACAATTTGATTTTCGCCAAGAGATTCAGCCTGTATATAAATCTTTAGCCGATTTACTACTTAAATCCGAGCTTTCAGAACCAGAATTAGAATCTTTAATAGTTTTAAATCCGCAAACTTCTCAAACCAAATCTCAAATCAAACCGCAAAAAAATCGTTTAGAACTAGCAAGAACTATTATAGAATCTTTGCAGATTGCAGAATTAGATAATTTCTTTCAAGATCCTTGTGTAGAAGAGGCACAAGTTGCTATCCAAATTGAGGATTTAGATAACCAGGCAGCAGTAATCTACCCGATTATTTTTCCCAATAGACTAGAAGTAATTTTATCTTTACCCAAACAGCCATTAAAACAAACCACCATTGCGATCGCAGAAACAAAATTCAATGAAACTTTAGATAGTCTGTATGACAACTTATACAATGAAAGCTTTAATGATTCTGCTATTAATATATTCAAAACTGTACCTCTTAGGTCAAGACAGGTAGAGGCAAACACCCAAAATTTGTTGCCGATATTAACACAGTTATACGAATGGTTAATTCGCCCTTTTGAGTCTGAATTAAACTCTAGCCAAATTGAAACCTTGGCTTTTGTGCTTAACGATCGCTTACAGAGAGTACCAATGGCTGCACTGTATGACGGTAAACAATATTTAATTGAAAATTACGGTATCGCTTATGTTCCTAGTTTACAGTTACAGTCACTTACTTCTCAACAGTCTAAATCAGAATCATTAAGCATTTTAGCTGCTGGAGTTAATCAACAAGTTGAAATTGATGGAAAACTTTTCTCTGCACTCGATAAAGTTGCTCTAGAACTTAACCAGATCGGCGCAAATTGTCCTAATTGCCAACAGCTTCTTAATGAAGAATTCACCGCCAAGCGACTTGAAAATGAACTTAAACAACAGCCATATGACGTACTTCATTTAGCAACTCATGGTTTATTTAGCTCCAATCCTGAAAAAACTTTTATTGTTACAGGTGATGGAGAATCCATTAATGTTGATAAGTTGAATCAATTGTTAAGTGTCGGAAAAACTAATATTCCAGAACTTCTTGTGTTAAGTGCTTGTGATACTGCAGCAGGAGATGAAAAAGCTGTTTTAGGTTTAGCTGGAGTAGCTGTTCGTTCTGGGACTAGTAGTACTATTGCTAGTCTATGGCCAGTGGGAGATAAATTTACGGCTGATTTAATGACTCAATTTTATCAGGAGTTGAGGAAACCCAATTCCCAAAAAGTAAACGCACTCAAAAATTCTCAACTTTCTCTGATAAATTTTCTGAGAGAAAATCCTAGATTTGAATCTCTTAAAGATCTACCACCCCATCCTTTCTACTGGTCTCCTTATGTCCTAGTCGGAAATTGGCAATAAGTACGTTAGTTTGTGTGGTTGGTTTCTAATTCATATTGAGAACTACCTCCAGGAAAATTATCAATTGGTTTTGTTGACCCGGTTTCTTGGATTACTTTGATGTCAATAGTGTTGATCTGGAGAATACCTTCTCCAAAATAATGCTCTGGATCTTCCAAAATTTCTATTTCCCTTTCCATATTGCGCCTGCCTTGTTCAAAGAATCTTTGGGCTGATGTTGGTGTAAACAAGCCATTTGAGTCAAAATTATCCAGCTGAGGAACTGTATTTTGTGCTTTTGCAGTACCCATTGCACCAATCATTACCAAGGCGATCGCCATTGCTAAAGAAGTGCAGAAAAAAGAAACAGAGTATAAAGTGTTAGTTTTCATGTTGCCCTCTCACCATTATGGAGTGGCTTCGCTACCTTTATTATAAGTGTTTAGTTCAATAGACTACATTTCAGACTCAAACTAGAGGTCAAGGTTAGAAAGGTAAAGGGCTTCGCCCTAGCTATCAGCCCTTCGGGTTCAACAGTTTGCTTATGCTTGCGGTATCCCTTTGGGACAACGGGGGGACCCCGCACAACGCAACTGTTTCACCGTTTATTTAAGTAAACGCTTTTGAAGGTCACAGGGACAAAAAATTTGACATACTCCTCTTGCTTCAGCTAGAGGATTCTGCAATACTGGCGTAGATAGCAAGTTAGACTTGTCTGACATCTACTCTCACACTGGAAAATGCCCTCACCAGTTGGATTACTCCAAACAACCAGGATTGGTTTTCTTTCTTTAGGTCTTCTAGAGCTTAGTTGAATCCTGCATTTTACCGCTAGCGATTCGCATTTGTTCCAATCAAACTAGAAAGACTACATTCTCAAGTGTTGCTCGAAGTTTTACCTAAAAAACTCGTTTTTAGAACCCCATACTTCAACTCTGTTAGAGAACTTACAAGTATTATACAATGTCTGAAACTCTTGGTATACAAAGATTATGTGTCAAATATGGCGGTGGGCTACGCTGAATCGAATTCAGCTTGTAGAACCACCGCGTTGTAAATTCTCAACCCAAGTCCGTTCAGTTCGCTATCATCCTCCATCTGAAGGAAGAGGCTTTCTCGCTCACATCTGGTAAATATAACCTTTGTCCCTTGTCCATTAAACTTTTCCCATTTCCATGACTAACACTTTTATCTTCTTCTTCGAGAACCCCTAAAGCTACGTCTGGGAGTTCTCAGACCGGAGCTGCTACCAAAGCCGCTAGGACGTTTGAACTGCTTAGCTTTTGCTTTTCCAGAAGAACGGAGAGTGCTAGAACCAACACCAGATCCAGTAGCGCGATTTTTATTGCTCAATGACTTGCGAGCTTTATTGCTAGCAGTATTACGAACACTACCAGTGGTTCTCAGTGTACGACGGTTTTTGACTGCCGCAGGAGGAGCATTATAGCGATCTTGATAACGATTAACCGCTTGAGAATAACTACTACCATAACCACCATAACCAGTTAAAATTCCCCCTGATTGATATACAGGTGGGACATAATATTGGGGTCTAAATAGCATACTGGCAATTGCTTGTCCTGCCAAGGCTCCAGCAAAAGGAGTCCAGAAACTAGATTCTCTTCTAACCACTACTGTCTCAGTTTGACCAGTTTGAGGATCGGTTCTAGTTTCCGTGGCGTTATGAACATATTCAATTTTGAAATCTTCTGTGAGGTACATCACGGGTTGACCATTATCAACCTGAAGATAAGTTTTTTCTCCGTTTGCCGCTTGCTCTTCATCAATTCGTGCCATCTGGAGCTGGGCTGTTTGCAATACTGGAGGTGTTCCTGGGGGAGTATTGAGTAACATTAAACTGTACTCACCACTTGCATCGTCATAGGTTGCCTGCTGCACCGGATATTTACCATCACTAATAGATGTTGGTGCAGAGGAAATACTAGCATTATTATTAGAAGATGATGGGGATTGCATTGACGTTGAAGAGCCAGAACAACCTAGAGTAGTCCAGCACAACGACAATGACATGATCAGAATTAAGATTTTACGCAACATAGAAATTTTTATCTTTGTCTGCTTTGATAATTCTGATTGTAAAACTTTCCCGAACAGTATTCTTTACGGTAATTACGATTTGCTACTAAAAGAATCCCATTGCTTTAGGGTTGTAACTGACTAGCAAGTTTTTAGTTTGCTGATAGTGCTCTAGCATCATCTTATGATTTTCGCGCCCAATACCAGACACTTTGTAACCGCCAAAGGCAGCATGAGCAGGATACAAATGATAGCAGTTGGTCCAGACTCGTCCAGCTTTGATTCCCCGTCCTAAGCGATAGGCCGTGTTCATATCTCTCGTCCATACTCCTGCACCTAGCCCATAGAGAGTATCATTAGCTATTGTCAAAGCTTCTGCTTCGTCTTTAAAAGTAGTAACGGCTAAAACAGGTCCAAAGATTTCCTCCTGAAAGATCCGCATTTGGTTGTGACCTTTGAAGACAGTAGGTTTGTAATAATAACCATCTTTTAAATCACCATCTAGAAGATTTTTTTCGCCACCAATTAGACATTCTGCACCTTCGGCCCGACCCAAATCGACATAAGACTGAATCTTCTCCATTTGATTAGCTGATACTTGCGCACCTAACATAGTTGAAGGTTCAAGAGGATTGCCTTGTTTAATCTCGGCTACTCTAGCTAAAGCTTTTTCCATAAATTGCTCGTAAATCGATTCTTGAATTAGAGCACGAGAAGGACAGGTGCAAACTTCACCTTGATTGAGGGCAAACATGACAAATCCTTCGATCGCTTTATCGAAGAAATCATCATCTTTAGCGCAGACATCTTCTAAGAAAACGTTGGGGGATTTACCGCCAAGTTCTAGAGTTACGGGGATAATATTTTGGGACGCATACTGCATAATTAAACGCCCGGTGGTAGTTTCCCCTGTAAAAGCCACTTTAGCGATACGATTGCTGGTAGCCAGGGCTTTACCGATTTGTGCTCCCGAACCATTGACAATGTTAATCACTCCATCAGGTAGCAAATCGCCAATCAGTTCCATTAACACCAGAATGGAGGCAGGGGTAGGTCCGGCTGGTTTAAGGACGACGCAATTTCCGGCTGCTAGGGCAGGGGCTAATTTCCAGGTTGCCATTAGCAAAGGGAAATTCCAGGGAATAATTTGACCGACTACCCCCAATGGCTCGTGAAAGTGATAGGCTACAGTATCGCCATCAATTTCCCCAATTGAACCTTCTTGAGCACGAATACAACCAGCAAAGTAACGGAAGTGATCGATCGCCAAAGGAAGATCGGCAGCAGTCGTTTCTCGGATTGGCTTCCCATTGTCCCAAGTTTCTGCTGTAGCTAGCATTTCTAGGTTTTCTTCCATGCGATCGGCAATCTTATTTAAAATACGGGCGCGATCGCTAACTGAAGTTTGACTCCATTGTTCCTGAGCTATATGAGCAGCATCTAAAGCTAATTCAATGTCTTCTTTACTGGAACGGGGAATTTGACAAATAGGTTTTCCAGTTACGGGCGAAAGGTTATCGGCATACTGACGATTGTGTGGAGCAATCCATTTCCCGCCAATAAAGTTATCATAGCGAGATTGAAAAATAGGGCGATTATCTAATTGTTTTGGAGCGGATACAACCATTGATTATGACCTCCTGATCTTTACAGCGGTTCTCATTTACGTGAAATACAGTCCTAAACCCTGGTTTTGGCTAATGGCTAATGGCTAATGGCTAATGGCTAATCGAGGTGTACCTCATTAATTTGAGAAAGTCTATACTCCCAATTAGAGCAAACAATTAGCAACTACTTCGTTATTTATAAACTTAATTTAATAGCAATTCTATAGATGTAGATATTAATTTACGCTTTCATTTGGTAAATTGACTTGTATTAGCTCTAGTAGCTCTGCGAATCGAAAAGGTTTACATATATAATCTGGAACTCTTTTCGTAATTCGTTTGAGGCTAGCTGAGACATCATCACTAGCAGTTACGACAATAGTCGACAAGTTAATAGAATTAGCTTCTAATTCACTCAATACTGTCCAACCATCTATAATCGGTAGTCCTATATCCAGCAGCAATAGATCGAATTCACCACTGCGGATCATTTGCAATGCTTGCACTCCATCACTGGCGATCGCTATTTGATAGCCATTTCTACGTAAACCCTTTTCGATAAAGGCAGCTAAACGTGCTTCGTCTTCAGCAATAAGAATACGACTCATGGGTTAATTAATTATCGGAGAGAAATTAATTGAGTAATTGTACTTAATTTCTTTAAAATAACATTCTTCCGAACCTTATCGATAAATCTAAAATGAGACTTTTCTCATCTTCGCAATCGATAGCCCATGCCTCTGACAGTTTCGATTGTTTTACTCCCTAATTTTTTCCGTAGATATCCTACGTAAACATCAACGATATTAGAACCAGGGTCATAATCATAACCCCAAACACGGTCTAGTAACTGTTCACGGCTCATCACTTGGTTAGGATGCCGCATAAAGGTTTCTAAAAGAATAAATTCTCTTGCGGGCAAATCTATTTCTTGATTAGCAATTTTTACTTTGCGAGTTCGTAAATCTAGCAGTAAATTACCAACTACCAGATTTGTTTCTTCTCCTTTTGTTGTATCTTGCTGATAAGAGCGTAAGCGTAAGCGTATTCTCGCTAGTAATTCTTCAAAACTAAAGGGTTTGGTAACATAGTCATCCGCTCCACTTTCTAACCCAGCTACTTTATCTTTGATATCATCGCGAGCTGTAAGAATAATAATTGGCAACTTAGCACCTTGCCCGCGTAATTCTTCTAAGACCGTTAATCCATCTTTGATTGGTAGTCCTAAATCCAACAGCATTAAATCAAAATCACTTCCCAGCACCATATTGAGTGCTTCTTGAGCATCACTGGCGATCGCAGTAGTAAAGCCATTGGCTCGCAGCCCCTTTTGCACAAAGGCAGCAATGCGTGGTTCGTCTTCAGCAATCAGGATTCTACTCATAGACTCTACTCAATTAATCTGGGAATGTCATTCCCGTTCTGCCCTATTGTTGCCTTTAAGAGTAAAATCACAGTAAAAGTCGAGTTTTACTAAAAGCGACAGGGAAAGCCCCTTTCACAGCTTATCCCACGTCAGCACAACCTCAAAAAATATTGAGTTATTATTAGGAATTATTCTGGTCAATGGATCTTGATGATAACCGATGTAACCAAATAATTTTAGATCAGTAGTTCATTTAAGATGAGCGAGTCGAAAAATCAAACCACACAGAAACGTTTATCTGATATTAAAAAGCTGGGGAATTCCCCCCAAGCTATTAATCAAATACAAAAACTTTTAGAAAAATCTCCCAATAATTTTAATATTCTCATGCATCTTGGGAAATTAGAACGTCAGAGAGGTCGGAGAAAACAAGCACTCAAGTACTATCAAAAAGCTTTAGAGATCGACCCACAAAATCTATGGGCTAATCTGGATGTTGCAATTGAACTGAGAGATTTAAATAATTTTGAAGCAGCCAGAAAAAAAATAGACCTGGCATTAGAATATTATCCTGATAACTTTAATGCTCTAATACAAATGGGTCAATTAGAGCAAAAATCTCAACAACTAGAGATAGCCCTGAGCTATTTTCAACAAGCGATCGCCAATTATCCTGAAAGAATTGAACCGCACTTCAATAGGATAGATATTTTATTTGATTTAGGACGTTTGGTAGAAGCTCAAAATAATCTCGAAATATTGCGTCAAAGATATCCTGAAGAGCCTCGTACCGTAATGTATTCTGGTCACTTGGCTAGAAAATTAGGTCAACGAGGAAAAGCATTGCAGTGTTTTTGTCTCGCTCAAGAAAAAGCTTCTAATTTGGCTGATTCTCTTAATGCCGAACTATTTGCCCTTGAAGAATTAAGAGATTTAGGTCGTATAAACGAAGCACTTAAACTTATCGAGGCAATTATCCCGAAATTTCCCGAAAACATTCGCGCTCAAATGATTAAAGGCAGTATTTTCCAAAAAATACCAAATCTGTCCGCAGCAGCAAGTGTATATAAGAGTATATTGGCAACTAATCCAGAACATCTTAACTCCCGTATTGAATTAGCCAAAATTTATAGTCAGTCTGGTCAAGTTGAATTAGCTATTACTCTTCTTGAAGAAACCTACCGGTTGTTAGGAGCGAATATCCCAGTTTTAATTCAATTAGGGTCACTATACCAAGCTTTAGAAAATTGGCAAGCAGCACGTCAATCTTATCAGGAAATTTGTCATCAACATCCTAATCACCATCACGGATATTGTCTGCTAGCTAATTTAGTTTTTCTTCAAGGAGAAACAGGAGCTGCTTTGAAATTACTGCAAACAGCACAAGATAAAATACCTAATTCAGTTTATATTCTCATTCAATTAATTGAATTACAGTTACGTTTGGGTAATCTTGAACTCAGCCATCAACTTTTAATCAACGGACTGGCTCGTTTTCCTCATAATATTCAACTATCATGGCAGCTTGGTCGCGTACTGATGGAGCAAGGTGATTATGCTGCTGCTCTTGATGTACTCGATCAAATTTCTACGGACAATCAAGACTGGATTAGACAAACTGAACAGCTAAGAGGCAATGTCTATTTTTATCAATACGATTACCCAAAAGCTGAAGCACATTTCCAAAAAGCGATCTCATTATCAGCTATAGCAACAGGAGCCAGAAATCGACTAGCAACCATCTTCATGCTTACCGGTAGAATAGATGAGGCTCGCCAAGAATTTAAAATCGCCACCGAAGAACTGAAGCTTAAAACTCCACCTGGCAAAACTGCTGTGCCATTGAAAAGCCATCCTGCTATGGTTACTAATGAACTTCGGATTAATCCGCCCCTATTAGCAGAACTTCAAAAAGCACAACAAGAAACAGGATCCGAGAGAATATTAAAATTAGGAAGTCTCCTGGCGCAAGAACCTACTTATTTAGGGACTGCTCTTTATCTTGCCCGAGAATTAAGACAACAAGGAATTTTTGACGGAATTCAACAAACATTATCTATAAACTCAACTAGTATTCCTGCTATTCCCCAAAGAATCGTTCAATTTTGGGATGAACCAGAACCTCCAGAAGAATTACAGAGAATTTGTCAAAGCTGGATCGATCTGAATCCCCAGTATGAATACACTCGTTTCTCTCTGAATACAGCGATCGCTTTTTTACGACAACATTATGATGCTCAAGTCCTTCAAGCGTTTGCCAATTGCGACCAACCAGCTACCCAAGCAGATTTTTTTAGACTAGCGTATCTAAATATCATGGGGGGGTTTTATGCTGATGCGGACGATCTTTGCCGTCAATCACTAGACACAATTGTTAGTCTAAATCCTGAATTAGTTGTTCTTCAAGAAGATTTTGCCTGTATTGGCAATAATTTTTTAGGCTGCATACCAGGTCAAAGTATGATTCGCACAGCTTTTCATCAAGCCGTTAACAATTTAACTGATTATTGCAATGAAGGTCCTTGGTTTAAAACCGGTCCAGGCTTAATTACCTCAGTAGTTTGTAGTGGTTTAATTCCCTATCTTACTTATACAGATTACCAAATGTGGCCGCGATTATTAGTTTTGACTCAAAGTCAGTTGAGGAAATTTATCACTCAACATATTTTCTTGGCTTACAAAAGAACTAACAAAAGTTGGCAACACAACGCTTACCATAGAAGAATTAGAGCCACACAGTTTTGAGTACAGTTTTGAGTTTTTAGCTATCAGATCTCAGCCTTAATGATAAATAGCGTTATTTATTTAGCTATTTTAGATCATTTCAGTTTTTACTTAAGACAGATTATTTGTTGGAGCGAACAGCGGTTCGCCCTTACGAAATATTATGTGTCTAAGATATTTTCTAAATTGATATTAATTAGTCTTTAATTAATTTTTGCCTTTCAAATTAGCTAAAGTGTAATATTTAATATATATGGATAATTTTAAAATCAAATGTTATGTTGGTAACACTTATAAATAAAATATAAAAGAAGAAAAAAAAGGTTTAGTTGTTATTAATTAAGTATTTTCTTGTTGTCAAAAATCTATATATTACCAATCAAATTGCCGATTTATCTGATTTGATTGAGTTTCTGAAAAATTTAAATTACTTATTATCACAGTAAAAATACAGTAGCAGAGAAAACAAACTATGTCTGAACCAACGAATCAAGATCAATTGATGCTTGAGCTGATTAATCGAGCTCGCGCCAATCCTCAGGCGGAAGCAGACAAATTACTTGCAGGAGATCTTAACGAAGGTCTGACTCCTGGAACTATTTCAACAGACCCCAAACAACCTCTGGCTTGGAATGAAAACCTAATTTCAGCAGCAGTGGGTCATACTCAAGCCATGTTCGATCAAAATGCTATTAATGATGATGACTTTTTTGCTCATACTAATCCCAACACAGCTAGCACTATCAGTAGTCGTGCGATCGCGGCGGGATATACAGGTTCAGTAGGAGAAAATATTAGCGTTGGGGTCAGCTCAGGTTCTTTAGATTTGACAGACGCAACCATTGCTAGGCATGAAGGTCTATTTGTTACCGAAAATACTCCTGGACGAGGGCATCGAATCAACATTCTCAATGCAGACTACCGAGAAATTGGTATTAGTAATGCCCTGGGTACTAATTATTCAGCAGGCGGTCTACTTGGTCAAGAATGGAATCATGCTGCCATTGCAACCCAAGAATTTGGCTTCGTTAGTGGCACAAATCCCTTCTTAACTGGTGTTGTTTATAACGACACTACCGATGACGACTTTTACACTGTAGGAGAAGGACTAGGCAACATCTCTGTCCAAGCGATTAATTCATCTCTACAAACCTTTAGTACCACTACTTATGATTCTGGTGGGTATCAACTTCAGTTAGCACCTGATACCTATACCGTTTCCTTTACTGGTGACTTAGACAGTGATGGCGACAATGATACTTTTAATCAAGAAGTAACCATTAGTTCTGAAAATGTCAAAGTAGACATTGAATGTTTTCTCACAGGTACTCATATCCTCACTGAAAAAGGAGAAATCGCCGTAGAAAATCTCAAAATTGGCGATTTTGTGCAAACTGCTAATGGTCAACTCGAGCCCATTAAATGGATAGGGCGACAGACCATCAAACCAAATCAAGTTAAAAATCCTCTGCGCGGTTATCCAATTTTAATTAAAGCCGGTGCTTTAGGAAATAAAACTCCCAGTCGGGACTTGTATACATCCCCAGATCATTCTTTGTTCGTAGAGGGATTGTTGATTAATGCTGGAGCATTAGTTAACAATATCTCAATTATTAAAACTAAACCGATTGAAACATTTACCTATTTTCACATCGAATTAGCCAATCATGCTTTGCTAGTGGCTGAGGGGACTCTGGCAGAAAGTTATCTACCACAAAAAGAAAATCGCAATGAATATGATAACTGTGCTGAATATGAACAACTATATCCTCACGGTAGTAATTTGATGCTCTGGCCAATGGATTATCCTCGTGTGAGTAGCAAGAATAAAGTACCTCGGTTTGTTAGTAAAAAACTGATGGCAATTACTGAACAATTAACAGATCGGGAAATTAAACTGAGAGCATAGAATTTAGGATGAATTTAATTAAATTCTTCTTTGCGATAGGTTCTCAATTTGAATCTGATGACAACATACATTTATCTTCATGGTTTTGCCTCTGGTCCTCAATCTAACAAAGCACAGTATTTATGGGCTCGCTTTGCCGAAATCGGCATCAATCTCAACGTCCTCGATCTTAATCAAGGGGATTTCACTCACTTAACTCTAACCCGACAAATCGAGCAAACGATTGCTGCTTTTCCCCATTCCCAATCCCCTATTACTCTAATTGGTTCTAGTTTTGGTGGATTAACTGCGGCATGGGTGGCTGAAAAATGTCCTCAAGTAACAAAACTCATTCTCCTCGCACCTGCTTTTGGTTTTCCTAATAGTTGGTTATCGAGGTTAAACCCCGCTCAAGTCAAACAATGGCAAGAGTCAGGTTATTTGCCTGTGTACCATTACGGTGAAGAACAAGAGGTTCCTTTGAATTATCAATTTCTCAAAGATGCGGAATGTTATCCTCTTTCAGGATTAAAGCGATCGCTTCCTACAACAATTTTACATGGTATCAATGATGATGTTGTGCCGATTCAAGTTAGTCGAGATTATGCTCGTCAACATACTGAGGTTAAGTTAATCGAGCTGTTGAGCGATCATGGTTTAAATGATATGAAGGAGAGGATTTGGCAAGAAATTCAGGTTTTTATGGTTGGTAAATAATTTGCCCTAAAGAATAGGTAAATTCTGTCTAAAGATAAAAACAGTCTATAATTTGCTCTACATCGGAATATAGATGTCTTGAGCATAATACATGACTTACTCCCAGAAATATTTCACTCTAGAGCCTACTAGCAAAATTAGCTTTTAAGAGCTATTATCCAATTTTCATAGTTACTCCAGACTTAAAAAAGTTATATAGATGAAAAATTTGGGAATTATTGCTGTTATATTGAGAGCTTAATTGCCTTAAGTAAGACCATCTGCCTTAAACTGACAAATTGCCTATATTGTTGTGATGACCAAGATTAGATTAACCATTTTTGATGAAACTCTTCGAGATGGCGAACAACAGGTAGGATTATTTCTCGATCACAATACCAAAGGTAATTTAGCGCAATTAATTGCCCAGACAGGAGTACATCATCTGGCTTTAATGCCTGCTATTCATAATACTGAAGCAGCTTTAGTTAGCAGTTTAATTAATCAAGGTTTACAAAAGCAAATTGTCGCTTCCACTATGATGGGAGAGAGTTTTATTCGGCAATCTCAAGAATGTGGTGCCCAAACTTTGATCTTGTTTCATGCGGTAAGCGATCGCCTTTTGTGGCTGAGGGATGAGAAAATTCGCCAAGATCCTCTCCATCGTCAAAAAACTATCGATGAAGTTGCTGATCTACAGCTGATTGAGCAAGTTCGCGGTAGAATGTTGAATAAAGTTTTAGCACATTTAAACTATGCTAAATCTCTAGGCTTAAAAATATGTTTTGCCGCTGAGGATGCCAGCCGCGCTGATTTTGATTTTCTCGTAGAATGTATTACCAAATTTGAGCCTTACTTAGAACATTTTCTACTCTGCGATACCGTTGGTATTTTAACTCCAGAAACAACTAAATATTGGATTCGTAATCTGCTTGAGTTTGCCCCCAATGCTTCTTTAAATGTTCATTTCCATAATGATAGTGGTTTGGCGTTAGAGAACACGATTCAGGCATTAATGTCTGGAGCTACAGGTATCTCAGGAACTTTTGGCGGTATTGGCGAAAGAGCTGGCAATGTTGCGATTGAGCAAGTTTTGCATGGGATAAAATTGCGCTTGGGCTGGGAAGTAGAAGGAATTAACTATGATGCCTTGGCAAAGGTAGGTAAATATTTAGCACAGCACAACATCAAGGCGAATATGCCTTTTTCTCCGGAAGCTCTACGCTATGAAACGGGAATTCACGTCCAATCTTTACTACGCGATCGCTATTCATATTATCTCTTCCCCTATGGTGAACCTGAAATTTGGTTTGGTAAATGTAGCGGAGCTAGTAATTTTAAATATCTCTTTGAACATTATCTGAATGACCCCAGATCGGAGCAAGAATATCAAAGGTATCGTGAAATAATCAAAGCTATTTCCATTGAACAAAAGCGTTCTTTTTCTGCTCAAGAAGTCTTGAAAATATTAAAAAATAAAATTTAATAATAAGATCAACCTAAAAAAATGCAGTCAAAAATCCTAACCGTTGGTGATGATATCAATACTGATGATATTATTCCTGCCGATCGCACTACTAATCCCGATCCAGAACATCAAAAACATTTTGTCTTGGAACATTTAATTGGTATCGATACTTTGTTAGGTTATGACGTTATCGAAGCAGGGAAAAACTTTGGTTGTGGCTCAAGTCGAGAGTATGCTGCGCTAGCGATCAAAGCAGCAGGAATCAAAACCGTCCGTGCTCGTTCTTTTGCCGAAATTTTTTATCGCAACAGCATTAATATTGGGCTAAATCTGGAAATCATAGATTCTCAGCAAACCAATCCCATAGTTCAGGCGATCGCTAAAGCTAATGGTCTCACTCCTTTTAATCAGCAAAGATTACTGGGCAAGATTGCTATCCCTCAAAGCACTACTTCCGCCCGCCCCATGACCATGGCGGAGAAATTATTAGCCCAAGCTTCGGGTAATGAATATGTGCAACCAGGAGAAGTAGTATTTGCCAAGGTAGATCTGGCTATGTCCCATGATGCGATCGCAGCACCAGTATTTAATCTATTTCATCAGCATTTTGGCAAAGATGCTCAAGTTTGGGATGCTACTAAATTAGTATTGGTTGCCGATCATTTTATTCAAGTAAACGATATCAGGGTAGATCCTCAGGCAACTAAACTCTACGAACAAATGGTTACTTTCGCCAAGCGACATGGCTGTCAATTATTTGATTTGGTTTCTCCTGGAGAAGCTGCGGGTATTTGTCATGTCTTATTACCCGAATCAGGTTTGATTCAGCCAGGCATGATCATTGCAGGGACGGATTCTCATAGCTGTACTTACGGTGCTTTCGGTAGTTTCTCGACAGGAGTTGGCACAACTGATATGGCTAATATTTTAGCAACTGGAGATATGTGGATTAAAGTCCCAGCAACTTTAGTATTTGAGCTTTCAGGACAATTACCTTCTGATATTAGTGCCAAAGATATTATGTTATTTATCCTCGGACAAATTGGCTGTCAGGGAGCTATGGGTAAGGTTATGGAGTTTCGCGGTAGTGTTATTAAGAGTTTATCGATTGATGAGCGCATGACTCTCAGTAATATGGCGGTGGAGTGCGGAGCAGTGTGTGGCTTAATTGCTCCTGATGCCATAACCCAAGACTATTTAAAAGATCGTGTGCAGTCAGAGTTTAGCAGCGTTACAGGAGATGCCGAAGCCGAATACGAACACATTTATCGTTTTGATTTGACTAATTTAGAACCTCAGGTAGCTTGTCCCCCCAAACCCGATCGGGTAAAAAATATTAGTGAATTAGATGATATCCCCATTACTCGCGCCTTTGTTGGCTCTTGCACCGGAGGCAAACTAACCGATTTAGCCGTAGCTGCATCCGTTTTGCGCGATCGCTATATTAATCCTAAAGTGCAAATGCACGTTGTCCCAGCTTCCCAAGCTGTTCTCAATCAAGCACAGCAACTAGGATATTTAGATATTTTTGAGCGAGCAGGAGTACAAATTCTCAAGTCTGGTTGTGGTGCTTGCATTAATTCTGGTCGAGGAGTCTTAGGAAAAGAAGAAACAGGCATCTATGCCACTAATCGTAACTTTACTGGACGCAGTGGCGATCCCAGTGCCAAAAACTATCTCGCTTCTCCCAGAGTAGTTGCTATTTCTGCCATTGAAGGCAGAATTACAGATCGACTGTCTTAGGCATTGAGTATAAAACGCTTGATGTGAAATAGCTTCGTTCAGATTAAACGGTTTTTAGCTATCAGCTCTTAGTCTCTTTGATCGATATATTTGTGGCGCTTTTATTGGCACTTTTCGGCAAATTTAGCTGTTATCTCTCACAAATTTCAATGAATTGAGGATTTTGACTTCTGTACTTAGATTATTATCTAAATAGCTGATATCTGACAGCTGATAGCTACTAATGTTATCTTTAAATTTTTTAATTTACATTAGGCATATAAAATATTTGGAGTAAATGATAGACATTAATAACTGCTGTCGATCAAAACCAGATCGCGTTAATATTTTTCAATGAAGCTTAATGTCTATAAATTTTCATGTTGCTTAAGAAAAATCTATTACCTACAGAAATTATTCTCACTCCTGCTCGTCAATGTATTGCTAAGCTCTATCTTGATCGCCAACTGCAACCAGGAAACTACATGGAAATCGAAGGCAAAACCTATGCCATTCTCGAACGTCATCATTTCTACCAATATCGTGTAGGAGGATATCGGTTTGATAAAGCCACCCTTCATGTTCAAGAATCGAAAAGACCAGAAGAAACTACTTTAATTGGCGATCGCTATGTGATTGGTAATGCAGATTGTAAATTTAACGCTCGTTCGGAAATCATGCGCTGTGCAGTCAATCCTGAAGGTCCTTGCGAGGGCTGTCGCTTGTTTGAATCAGTTGATGATTGTTAATCTTGCTCATTATTGATTGCTAGGTATTAATTCTATCAATAATAGAAACCGCTAACTATCCATTATCAATCTTTGTTCCCTCTTGTAAACGCATTCCATTGACAAAGTCCCAACCAGATTGAGAACGTTTTCCCGCAAGTTGCACTTGTTCTAATAGCAACGATCCTGAGCCTGTCTGCACTAATGCGCCCAAGTTTTTAACATTCTTAACTATTTCCCCTGGTTCGCCTTTTAAAGAGGCTAGTTCTGAATATTGCTGTTTTAAACTACTATATTTTTCTGGCAAGTCTTTGATGGTCGCTTCAGTAATTGGTACAGTAGCACTGATTTTTAATTTTTTGTCTTGTAGTTTGGCAACACAATTAGGAAAAAAACCACGAACTTGATTATGTATTTCTAAGGCACTTTTTGACCAATTAATGGCAAAATCAGCTTTATCGATTAGTCGCGCATAGGTTGCCTGAGCATTATCTTGAGGAATGGGCGTAATTACTTTTTGCTCTAGTTTAAACAGGGTTTCTATCAACAAATCTGCTCCTTGGAGCGCAAGTTTAGCAGCTAAATCATGAGCATTATCCAGTAACTTAATCTCAGTTTCAGCTTTGAGTAACATATCCCCCGTATCCATTCCCCGATCCATTAACATCGTGGTAATTCCCGTCAGGCGATCGCCATTAACAATACTCCACTGAATCGGTGCCGCACCACGATAGCTAGGTAATAGTGAACCATGAACATTAATACACCCTAGTTTGGGCATTGAAAGTATTTCCGGGGATAAAATTTGTCCATAAGCTACCACCACAAAAGCATCTGCATGAGTCGCCCTTAGATGATCTAAAGTTTCTTGGTCTTTTTTAATTCTAGAGGGTTGCCAGATGGGTAAATCATGTTCTAGTGCTATTTGTTTAACTGGCGAAGGTACTGTTTTGTTCCCTCTGCCTCTTCTTTTATCTGGTTGTGTCACTGCTCCCAATACTTCCAGTTCGGGATGTTCAAGGAGTTTACTTAACGTAGCCACAGCAAATTGAGGAGTACCAAAAAAAACTATTTTCATAGTGTGAAAAATATAATTCTTGTTCTAATAAATAATTAACGTGATGTGCAACTTCTCCAATTCGTTTTACTCGTACTCGTACTTTTTATGTATCCAAACCTCACCTTTTTGAACAATAATGTTACTCTGCTGAAACCACTCTAATTCATCTACGACAACACTTATTTCAATATTGAGCTTTTTGGCAATTTCATTGGCTGAAAGTCCCTCAACATGAGACTTAATTAAGCCAATAATTGAATTTACTCGATTGATAAAATTTCTGATGGCAGAGATTCTAATAGCAGTAGCTTCAGATTCGCTAGTTAAAGCTGCTATTTCAACTACACTCCATCCGCTACGATAATATTCTAATATTGCCACACCATTGTTTTTAATATTTTCACTATCTCTTTTTGCTAATAGTGCCGCCTGATTTGCACGATTACTTTCCTCATAACTATTCATATATAGATAATTGATTGACTAATTATAATAACTAGTCATAGCTACAATAAATAGCTCAGTTATAACCTTGTATATTTAAATTGCATATATATAAGGTTATAAATTACATAGAGTAAACTATTTAGCAAGTTTCCATATTGTGGTTGTGGTGAAAACTACATGGTTTTTCAGGCTAGAGATCGCCACTTAAAAACAATTTGTAACACTAAAATATGTTCAACGCGGTAATCTCCAGTTCACCAACGCCACTTTTTTTGTTTGGCATGAAACGAGCAGAAAGTTTGATTGGTTCTCCAGTTTACAGCCAAGGTTGGTTCCGTCGCGATATTATGCCTTGGATGGATTTAATTCAACTGGAAGCAGTCGACGGTACTGTAGTCAATAGTTACCATCGCTTTTGGACCTTTCTCTTGGGTGGCAGCAAGATCTCTTTAGGTATATTTTTAGGTTTATTCTTATTAGATCTATTATTAAATAACTAAAGTTGCTAATTATTACTCCAAGGTCGTTCGAGAGTAGTAATATCAGTGTTTCTACTGACAAGTATTTGTAGAATCCATTAAAACTCAGTAATTTCTTGGTAGAAATTTTTCTGAGATAGTAATATTTTCCTAATTAGCAATATAAGACAGTCAATAATAATATCTTTTAATAACAGATGAAAATTAAAACTTTACTTGGTTTCAATGAATATAGCTTGATTGTCTGCAATGAATCGGGAAATTTATACCACTTAAGTATTATCGATCAGGAGAATAAGGTTCATAATTTTGAAGGAATTTATCCTACTCTGCAAACTGCCATTGAACAAGGCAAATCTGTGATTCAAAATCTTGAGTATTTGCAGCAAAATACCTCTTATTAATTACCTATTAACAAGTACGCGACTGCATGGGAGAACTATCCCCACCACATTTGTGGGTGGGATGAGCTTAAAAACGAAGTAATAAGTATTGATTCTCTCCCAGTCTCCTATTCAGACTACTTACATAACATCAAGTACGGATAATTAATTGAAATAAACAGGCTTATTGCAGACCTGAAAAACTTATTACTTGTTACTTGTTACTTGTTACTTGACCTCATTCTTAATTTAAGTATTCAACCGAACTTGATATAACATCTGTCAATCGGATTTAGTGTTGCTCCATATCGAGATTGGACACTAAAAATGCCCATTTATCTGCGGCTTCTTCAATGATTTTAGTGGTAGGTTTTCCGGCACCATGACCCGCCTTGGTCTCAATCCGAATTAAGACAGGGTTATCTCCTTGGTGAGCAGCTTGTAAAGCAGCAGCAAACTTAAAACTATGAGCAGGAACAACCCGATCGTCATGATCGGCAGTAGTAATCATAGTTGCTGGGTAAGCTGTACCCTGTTTCAGATTGTGCAGTGGAGAATAAGTATAGAGAGTTGCAAAATCTTCCTCATGATCGGGGCTACCATATTCCGTACACCAAGCCCAGCCAATGGTAAATTTGTGAAAGCGCAGCATATCTAATACACCTACAGCGGGAATAACGGCTGCAAAGAGGTCAGGACGTTGAGTCATACAAGCACCTACTAACAAACCGCCATTACTACCGCCGGCGATCGCTAATCTCTCACTACAAGTATATTTATTGGCGATTAACCATTCCGCTGCCGCGATAAAGTCATCAAAGACATTTTGTTTTTTATCTTTCATTCCCGCCTGATGCCAGGCTTCACCATATTCACCACCACCCCGTAAATTAGGTACGGCATAAATACCACCCATTTCCAGCCAAACCAGATTACTGATGGAAAAGCTAGGGGTTAGGGAAATATTAAAACCACCATAGGCATAAAGATAGGTGGGATTATTACCATCAAGTTTGATTCCTTTTTTGTGGGTGATAAACATCGGTATTTTGGTTCCATCTGGGCTGGAATAAAATACCTGCTGAGTTTGGTAATCATTAGGGTTGAAGTCTACTTGCGGTTGACGAAACAGTTGACTTTTTCCTGTGTTCATATCGTAGCGATAAATAGTTGCAGGAGTCGTAAAACTAGTAAAGGTATAAAAAGTTTCAGTATCGTGTCTTTTACCACCGAAGCCACCAGCAGAGCCAATTCCTGGTAACTCTACTTCTCGAACAAAAGTACCATCAAGATTGAAGATTTTAACTTGCGATCGCGCATCTTGCAGATAATTGGCCACAAATTGATAATTGAGTATGCCAACACTTTCCAGAGTTTCTGGTGCTTCGGGGATAATTTCTTGCCAGTTGGCTTTCTGCGGATTATGAAGATCGATAGCAATTACCTTACCCCGAGGTGCATCTAAATCAGTCTGTACCCAAAAAATATCACCATCATTGTCGATTACACCGTAGCTCGCTTCAAACTCACTAATTAACTCCACAACCTCGCTATCTGGCTGTTCTAAATTTTGATAGAAAACTAAATTCTTAGTATCTGTACCGAGCCAAACACTGATAATTAGATACTTGCCATCTTCGGTGACACCACCACTAAAACCCCACTCTTTTTGGTCAGGACGATGATAAATTAAAATGTCTTCTGCTTGTTCTGTACCTAAGCGATGATAATAAAGCTTTTGATAATAGTTAACATCTTCTAGTTTGGTTTGCTCATTGGGTTCATCGTAGCGACTATAGAAAAATCCCTGATTGTCTTTGGTCCAAGACGCTCCAGAAAATTTAATCCATTGAAGATGATCGGGACAATCTTGTCCTGATTCAATATCTCTTACTCGATATTCTACCCAATCCGAGCCGGCGCTAGACAAGCCATAAGCCATCAACTTACCATCATCACTAATGGACAAACCTGATAACGCGACTGTACCATCTGCCGATAAGGTATTCGGATCTATTAAGACTGTTCCTTCATCATCCAGAGAGTCTAAAGTATATAAAACACTTTGATTTTGTAAACCGTCATTTTTGAAATAAAAATAACGCTCTCCTCGTTTAAAGGGACTACTGTATTTTTCATAATCCCAGAGCTGAGTTAGTCTTTGCTGAATCTGCTCTTTAGCCGAAATAGTCTCTAAATAATTAGTAGTGACTTGATTTTGGGCTTTTACCCAGGCTTTAGTTTCTTCTGAATCGGGATTTTCGAGCCAACGATAAGGATCTTTTACCTCCACACCATGATAGTTATCGCTTTGCTCTACTTGATGGGTATGAGGGTAAACCAAAGTATTACGAGAAGATGTCACAACAAAGAACTCCATTAATATCTGTTTACAGCATAATGGTGTCTGGAAACGATTGTAAGCTCAGGGCAGAGTACTACACTTAATTGTTGCTCCATTATGGCTAAATCAAACGCGATCGCTCTTTAGAAGGTGTTTTGACTTGCCAGAAATCAAAAAATTTTCTAGTTTTCTTTTCAGCAATTTTAGTCAAGAAAAAACCATGTTCTTTAAGAAAATCTAAATTGAACTTTTGAACCATGCGATGTTCGGGTTGTTCTTGTTTTTCAATGTGATCGATGATGTAGCGATCGCCATAATAACTTTGAACTTCTTCAGGAGTAATACTAAATGGTGGTTTCGCTCCCAAATAAGGTTGAAATTCTAACGTTATCAACAAACATTTTGAACCAACAGACATAAATTCATCAACTTTACGTTGATAAAGCTGCCGCAAACCCTCAGGTAATGCCACCAAAGCGGCACGATCATAAACCAAATCAATTTTGCCGACTTCAGCAGGTTTTATATTAAAAATATTGCGATTAAAAACGGTAATTCCTTCTGCTTCGTATCGCTTATCAGCAGTTTGACGATAAGTCAGATTATGCTTTTGAAAAAATTGCTCGATCGCCTGAGATGAAAGTTCTATTCCTACTACATGAGCTGCGCGATCGCCAGTTCAACTTGTGACCGAAAGACATCCTAAGCAGTAAAAATATTAAAGGTAATTGGCAACAAGAGTTTGCCGGCAGCAGTTAAAATCAAGTTGAGCAAAGAAACAGGAAGCAAAAATTTCCAGCCTAAATCCAATAATTGGTCAATCCGAACTCTAGGGACTGTCCAGCGCATGAGGATAGCTATAAAAATCATTAGATAAGCTTTGAATAAAGTCATCGTAATACCCAAGCTGAAGACAATAGGTGTAAACCAGAGCGCCCCTTCACTTACTCCCATCCAACTAGCTAGAAGCTCTATCGGGATTGGAAAACTCCAACCGCCAAGGTAAAGGACAGAAAAGATTATCGAGGAAAGAACTAAATTGAGATAAGAACTGCCATAAAAGAGCATAAATCTCACACCACCATACTCAGTTTGATATCCTGCGACTAGTTCCTCTTCTGCTTCTGGCAAATCAAAAGGAAGACGTTCGGCTTCAGCTAAAGCGGCAATCCAGAAAATAACTACCCCAATAGGTTGCCGCCAAATATTCCAGCTCAATATTCCCTGACTAGATTGCTGAGCGACAATTTCTAACGTACTAAGACTATCCGACATCATTACAATAGCTAAAACAGATAGAGCCAAGGGAACTTCGTAACTTATCGACTGGGCAGCTGAGCGTAATCCTCCCAGAAGGGAATATTTATTGTTGGAGGCATAGCCAGCCATCAGCGCACCAATAGGAACAATACTCGAAAGAGCAATCCAGAGAAAAATTCCCATGCCAATATTGCCGAGAATTAGCTGTTGACCAAAGGGAACAATGAGAAAAGAGAGCAAAATCGGCACGATTACCAACACAGGAGCGAACATAAATAGAAAAGATTCGGCTTGTGTTGGCGTTGTTACTTCCTTAAAAATCAACTTAATTACATCGGCTATCGGAACTAGTATCCCTTGAGGTCCAATATATTCTGGACCAATTCTTTGTTGAGCGGCAGCAGATATTTTGCGTTCTAACCAAGTTCCTACTAATGCTAATAATGTAGCTAAGACAATTACCAGAATCATGGGTATTGGCATCCAAAGAGCTTTAGCTACTCCAGTAGTCAAACCACAATCTGTAAGAATCTTGATAAAACTTGCTTGAAAGTTAATCTCATTACTAATAGTCAAGAGCAAAATTGGATTCATTTTCATCACCTTCTCATTTGAGTTCTGGCGGCTTTAGATTTGTCTTGATTTCTCTGTAGATAAAATCTAATTCCAACTTGAGATGTATATTCGTAGTCTGCCAAGATTGCCCAGGAAGCACCAGGCAAGATGAGAAGTTAAGCAGACAACTTAGACTCAACAGCAAAAAACCATCAATGCTAGTTATCAAGAACTTTTCAACACTTACAAAATCTAGAGAGCTAATCAACGGGCAACTTAAGCTTCAATTAGATTTAAGATGAAATAAAAGAGGAAAGCAGACATAGCAATTCTCAGACTTGTTAGGTATTTCTCAATGAACAATTAGCCATTAGCCATTAACAACAACCAGGATTTCAAACAGTACCTCATGACCATGAGAACGTCTATATAGCAGAGCTTTTGTGTCCTACCTACCATAACCATGCCTAACTTCCAGCAACGGTCAAAGCGTAAACGGGGAGTAATTCTATCTCCTGTTGGTTGGCAACGTCTCCAGTCGGCTCAAACAGAATCAGAAAAGGAGACAAATTGCGCACATCCCTACACTCTGGAAGACTTGAATGAGTTAACGGGACTGAGTTCTCATACTTTGACCAAAGTTCGTCGCCGTCAAGCCCCTGTAGATAAGCGATCGCTTGAAGATTATTTTAGTGCTTTTAATCTTACCCTTACTCCTAGTGACTATCTTAAACAAACTTCGACAACCCAAATCCCCAATAAAAAAGTAATTTCCCTGCAACAAGACTGGGGAGAAGCCATTGATGTCTCCGTATTTTATGGACGCATAGCAGAACTGGCAACTCTAGAAAAGTGGATTCTGACTGATCGCTGTCGGCTAGTAAGTGTATTAGGTATGGGGGGCATTGGCAAAACTGCTTTAGCAGTAAAAATAGCCCAACAGCTTCAAGAACAGTTTGAGTATGTTATTTGGCGAAGCTTGCGTAATGCACCTCCCCTAGAAACTCTTTTGGGAGAGCTGATTCCATTTTTATCGGCAGAAGAGAAAACCCAGGGAGAAATCAAGTTGCTACTTCAGTGTTTGCGCTCCTCGCGCAGTCTGATAATTCTAGACAATGTGGAAACAATTTTACTCCCAGGGGATTGCGCTGGACAATATCGTGTTGGTTACGAAAATTATGCTCAACTATTTAGGTTGATCGGGGAAACAGCTCACTCTAGCTGTCTGATACTTACTAGTCGAGAAAAGCCAGCTGAAATAGCTGCTATAGAAGGAATAGATCTAGCGGTTCGCTCTCTGCAATTAACAGGTTCGACTGAGGCTGCCCAGAAATTAATTCAAGTCAAGGGACTTTCTGGTTCAGAAAAGCAACAGCAACAGTTATGTACCCGTTATGGTGGTAATCCTCTCGCTTTAAAGATTGTCGCCACATCGATTCAAGACTTATTTGACGGTGAGATTGGAGAATTTCTGGCTCAAGATACAACTGTTTTTAACAGTATTCAAAAGCTTTTAGACCAACAATTTGAACGTCTGGCTCCATTGGAGAAGACGATTATGTATTGGTTAGCGATTAATCGAGAATGGACGACTATTGCTGAGTTGATAGAAGATATTGTACCTACTGTTTCTAGGGGAGATTTATTAGAAGCTCTAGAATCTTTGATTTGGCGATCGCTAATTGAGAAGCAAGCTGGCAGTTATACCCAACAGCCAGTAGTTATGGAATACGTTACTAAACGTTTAATTGAACAGATTTACCATGAAGTTATCGAGGCTAGTTGTTCTAATTTACCTCTTTTCTATAGTCATGCTCTGCTAAAAACCACGGTCAAAGACTATGTTAGAGAGAGTCAAATTAGACTAATTTTAGAACCAATAGCATCTCAGTTACGCAACAATTTGGGTTCTTTAACAGCAATCGAACAACAGCTTCAGAAAATTCTCAAGTTGTTGCGAGAATCAGGTACAACTTTATCAGGTTACGCAGGTGGCAACTTGATTAATCTAAGTCATCACCTGCAAATTGATTTAACTGGCTATGATTTTTCCAGTCTGAAGATATGTCAAGCTTATCTCCAAGGACTAAACTTACAGCACGTCAAT
The DNA here is from genome assembly GCF_000332195.1 of Pleurocapsa sp. PCC 7319. NCBI lineage: Bacteria > Bacillati > Cyanobacteriota > Cyanophyceae > Pleurocapsales > Pleurocapsaceae > Pleurocapsa > Pleurocapsa sp. PCC 7319. The sequence goes on along the minus strand of NZ_KB235922.1, from coordinate 3,324,645 downwards.
TTTTCCTACACCGATCTAACCAAGTCAGTTTTTTCTCAGACCTTTGGCAGTATTTTAGCCGTAGCATTTAGTCCTAATGGCGAGTACTTGGCGATCGGAGATACCAAAGGAGAGGTTCATCTCTGGCAAGTTGCTCCTTGGCGATCGCCCTTCGGACAGTGGCAAAGCCAATCGCTCTTAACTTTTCAGGGACATACTAGTTGGGTCGTATCATTAGCTTGGAGTCCCAACGGCAATATGCTTGCTAGTAGCTCCTACGATAAAACCATCAGGCTTTGGAATCCTCTTACAGGTCATTGCGTAAAAACTTTAACAGGACATACTAATTGGGTGTTATCAATAGCTTGGAGTCCAGACGGTAAGATGCTTGCTAGTGGAGGTGATGACCAAACAATCAGGATTTGGGATGTTCAACAAGAGAAATGCAGCCAAATTTTATCTGGACATAAGAATTGGGTGATGTCAGTAGCTTGGAGTCCAGACGGTACGGTGCTTGCTAGTGGAGGTGATGACCAAACAATCAGGATTTGGGATGTCCAACAAGAGAAATGTCGCCAAATTTTATCTGGACATACTAATTGGGTCAGATCGGTGGCAATAAGTCCTGACGGTAAGATGCTGGCTAGTGGTAGTGACGACCAAACGATAAAACTCTGGCATCTTCATACTGGTCGATGTCTTCATACTCTTCAAGGGCACACCTATTGGGTTTCCTCAGTAGTCTGGAGTCCTAATGCTCAAAACCTTGCCAGTAGTTCTCATGACCAAACAGTGAAGCTTTGGGACGTTAAAGAAGGAAAATGTCTCCAAACCTTCCATGGGCATACTAAGTGGGTTTGGTCATTAGCTTGGAGTCCCGATGGACAAACCCTTGTTAGTGGCTCTTTCGACCAAAGCGTGAGACTCTGGAATCCAAGTACGGGTAAATGTCTCAAAGCTTTACAAGGCTATACCAACTGGGTGTTTTCAGCAGTGTGGAGTCCCGATGGACAAACCCTTGCCAGTAGCAGTGAGGATGGAACAGTCAAGCTCTGGAGTATCAGTGAAGGGAAATGCTGGAAAACTATGCTCGGTCATACTGGTTTAGTTTCTTTATTGGCATGGAGTCCCAACGGACAAATAGTCGCTAGTGGCAGCGACGATCACACAGTCAAACTCTGGGATACAAAACAGGGTAAGTGCCGGAAAACTTGCACTGGTCATACTGGTTTAGTGTGGTCAGTGGCAATAAGTCCCGACGGACAGACAATCGCTAGTGGTAGTAATGACCACACTGTAAAACTTTGGGACATAAGCTCAGGTCAATGTTTACTTACTTTGAAGGGGCATAGTGATTCAGTTCACTCTGTAGCCTGGAGTCCCGATGGTAAAACCCTCGCTAGTGGCTCTTACGATCAAACCGTGAAGTTATGGAATCCAAATACAGGTCAATGCTTACTTTCGTTGGAAGGACATGAAAATTGGGTTAGGTCAGTAGCATGGAGTCCCGATGGGCAAATTCTTGCCAGTGGCTCTTATGACCAAACGATCAAACTCTGGGAACCTCAACAGGGTAAATGCCTGAAAACTTTATTAGGTCATACTGGTCAAGTCTGCTCAGTAGCGTGGAGTCCCGATGGGCAAATTCTTGCCAGTGGCTCTTATGACCAAACGATCAAACTCTGGGAGCCTCAACAGGGTAAATGCCTGAAAACTCTCAAGGGACACATTAGTCAGGTTTGGTCAGTAGCCTTTAGCCCCGATGGACAAACCCTAGCTAGCAGTAGCTCAGATGAAACGATCAAACTTTGGGATCTGCATACGGATAGTTGTTTGAGAACTCTAAAAGCTGACCGACCCTATGAAGGGATGAACATCACAGGGGTCACAGGGTTAACGGAAGCACAACAATTAACATTGTGCGCTTTAGGTGCGATCGCCAATTAACTTTGAACTAACCTATAACCTATAACTCCGAACTTTTTTAGCATCCATCATTTCAAAATTGGCAGACTACTAGAAAGCAAACAAAACAGATAAAATAAAAAAATCATTTCCTACCATAAGCTAAAGATTTATGACTAGTGCTGCACCAGCTAAGATAGAGTACGAAGCAATAATTGGATTAGAAACCCACTGTCAACTAAGTACCGAAACTAAAATATTTAGTCGAGAATCAACTAAATTCGATGGTGATAACCCTAACACTAATATTTCGCCAATTTGCTTGGGATATCCTGGGGTGCTTCCCGTCTTAAATGAAAAAGTACTGGAATATGCTGTGAAAGCAGGCTTAGCAATTAACTGTCAGATTGCGCCCTATAGTAAATTTGATCGCAAGCAGTATTTTTATCCTGACTTACCCAAGAATTACCAAATTTCCCAATACGATCTACCCATTGCTGAACATGGTTGGCTCGAAATCGAAATTGTCGAGAAACCCAACACCGAACCAATCAGGAAAAAAATTGGCATTACCCGCTTGCACATGGAAGAAGATGCAGGAAAATTAACTCATGGTGGTAGCGATCGCCTTGATGGTTCGACTTATTCCTTGGTTGACTTTAACCGCGCAGGAATTCCGCTAGTAGAGATTGTTTCCGAACCTGACCTTCGTTCAGGTAAAGAAGCTGCTGAATATGCCCAAGAATTGCGTCGCATTATGCTGTACCTAGGTATCAGTGATGGCAAGATGCAGGAAGGATCTTTGCGTTGTGATGTGAACATCTCTGTCCGTCCAGTAGGACAAAAAGAATTTGGAACTAAAGTAGAAATCAAGAATATGAATTCCTTTAGTGCCATCCAAAAAGCGATCGATTATGAAATTGAAAGACAAATTGCAGCCATAGAAAACGGCGAACCCATCTATCAAGAAACTCGTCTGTGGCAAGAAGGTTCTCAACGTACCAAGAGTATGCGTCTTAAAGAAGGAAGCAGCGATTATCGTTATTTTCCTGAACCCGATCTGCCTCCGATTGAAGTATCCCCAGAACAATTAGAAACTTGGAAAGCGGAATTACCTGAACTTCCGGTGGCAAAACGCCATCGTTACGAGACGGAATTGGGTTTATCGGCTTACGATACCCGTGTATTAACTGACGATCGCAATGTTGCCGAATATTTTGAAGCGGCGATCGCTGCTGGTGCCGATACTAAGCAAGTAGCTAACTGGGTGATGGGGGATATTGCTGCTTATATCAATAGTAATAACCTCAAGATCACAGAAACAGAACTGAAACCTGAAATTTTAGCCGAATTAATTGGTTTAATCGATAAAGGCACAATTAGTGGCAAAATTGGCAAAGAAATCTTGCCTGAACTCTTGGAAAAAGGCGGCTCAGCCAAAGCTTTGGTTGAGAAAAAAGGCTTAATTCAAATCTCTGATACGGGAGAGATTGAAAAAATTATTGATGAAGTAATTGCAGCGCATCCCAAAGAGTTAGAACAGTTCCGCAATGGTAAAACTAAGCTTAAAGGCTTCTTTGTCGGGCAAGTAATGAAAAAAACTAGTGGACGTGCCGATCCTAAATTAACTAATCAATTACTAGGGAAAAAACTGCAAGGGTAATTAATAATTAATAATTTGGGTAAAACTTAAAGGGGAAGGGTCTTACTCTGGGGAAGGGTTAAAGGTTAAGGGGGAAGGGTCTACGCATGTAGCAGATTGTTCCTTTTCCCTTTTCCCTTTAACCCAGTCCAAACTTATCTAATATTTCTTCGTCGAACTCACGTTTCTATACGCTTTAAAATTATCGAATAAATTACTAACCACACGTTAGCCTAGTGATTTATTCCTATTATTACAGCTGGCGATGTATTTAATAGCTAAATATAGTCACATAATCTTTAAACAATTTTTTGAATCCCCAAAAATCCTAGCTGGCGTAATGACATTGATCTTCATTGTTCTTACCTCAGCACATACAATCAGCCAAGCTACAGAAAATTATGGTGAAGCATTACAAAAATCGATATTATTTTTTGAAGCGCAGCAAGCAGGAAAACTGCCAGAATGGAATCGATTTCCTTGGCGGGGAGATTCAACTCCAGAAGATGGTGCAGATGTAGGCATTGACCTCAGTGGAGGCTGGATAGATGCGGGAGATAATGTCAAGTTCAATTTTCCGATGGCCTATAGTGTCACTACTTTGGCATGGGGAGGAATTGAATATTATGATGCTTATCAACAATCAGGTCAATTAGTTCATCTTGGGCAAAACATCAAGTGGGCGACAGATTATCTACTTAATTCCTTTGTCAATGATACTCCTGGTAATTATGTTCTTTACGGACAAGTTGGCAATGGAAAGAAGGACCACAAGTGGTGGGGAGCAGCAGAAGTAGTCCATTATGAAATGGAACGACCAGCTTATAAAATCGATACTAGTTGTCCTGGTACAGATCTGGCAGGAGAAACCTCCGCGGCGATGGCTTCCAGTTCTATTCTATTTCGTCAAAATGGTGATCTAGAATATGCTGATTTGCTGGTAGAAAAAGCAGAACGGTTGTTTGATTTTGCCAATAATTATCGTGGTAAATATTCTGATTGCTTGAAAGCAGCAGTTCCATTTTATACTTCAGTTAGTGGAGAACAGGATGAGCTAGTATGGGCAGCAATTTGGTTGCATAAGGCTAAAACAGCCCAGAATAGAGATTATTCAGGAGAGTATTTAGATCTTGCTGAGGCTGAATATCTCAAAATGTCTAAACCTTTTAACTATACTTATCAGTTTGATGATAAGTCCTATGGGATTTATGTCTTGTTGGCGCAGGAAACAGGAAAAACAGAATATCAAAAGCGTACCGAAGCTTGGTTAGATTTCTGGACTGTGGGTTATCAGGGTAAGAAAATCACCTATACTCCTGGTGGTTTAGCATTTTTGGCTAAATGGGGTTCTTTACCTCTAGCAGCTAACACGAGCTTTTTAAGTTTTGTCTACAGTGATTGGTTAAAAACTCAGGGAGAAATAGAAAAAGCTGAACGCTATTTTGATTTTGGTGTCGATCAGATTAACTATATTCTAGGTCATAATCCCTCTAAACGCAGCTATATGATTGGTTATGGCAACAATTATCCTCAAAATCCTCATCATCGTACTGCTCATGGCAGTTGGCTAAATAATGCTCACAAGCCCTCGAACAATCGCAATCTTTTGATGGGAGCATTGGTTGGTGGACCTGACAATCAAGATAATTGGCAAGACGATCGCAATGATTGGGTACGTAATGAAGTAGGGGTTAGCTATAACGCCGGTTTTGCAGGAGCTTTAGCAAAAATGTACGCTGAGTTTGGTGGTGAACCTTTAACGGAGATATCTTTTCCCCAAGCTGATGAACCTGAAATCTATGTCGAGACGCAGACTAATATATCAAGTAGGAAAGTTACTGAGATTATTCTGACCATTATTAATAAATCGGCTACGCCAGCGCGGGGACTGGAAAATGCACTAGTACGAATATCTTATGATGCTGACCCTAAGCAAGCTGATAATATATCTGTATCTGTGATGTCCCGTGATTGTCCCTATACTCCAGCACAAATAGTCAAAGTTGAAGATGGTGTTTACTACACCGAAGTTGGCTGTGGGGGAACAGTTATTTATCCAGGGGGAAATAGAGACTATAAAAAGCGAATCAAACTGAAGCTAGAACAGAATAAATCGGCAAGTGGCAATAATAGCTTATTTAATAGTTTCAATGGAATATTTGGCAAACCACTAGCAATTGCCAAAATTTGTTTGTATGAGGAAAATGAACTGCTTTGGGAGTCTGATTCCTCAACGGAAATATTCTAAGGCGATCGCCTTAGAATATTTCCACTTAAACGATTGCTTTGAAAAGAACTTTAAAAAGCTGTAAGCTCTAAGCCAATAGCTCTAAGCTTTTTAGTTGGCAACCTGCGTAGTAGCTTATAGCTGGGGCTTCGCCCCTTTATTATTGCGTTTCAGCATCCTGATACGTGCAGCGTTGTTTTCTAACCGTCTACTATCAGAGCCGTTGTTTAAGTGTTGCTCAAAAAAGTCATAAACAAGATTCAGCACGCGAGGTGTCCAGACTCCCTTGCCGTGATCGGCACCTTTTATTTTGTAAAAGGTCACATCTTGTCCTGCGTCACGTAACGCTGTATACAGTAGTACACTTTGGTTAAAAGGAACCTTTCCATCCTGGTCTCCATGTACGATCAGAAAAGGGGGGAGTTCCTTATCTTTAGAGATGTACGTAATTGGATTATACATCTGCACAAGTTCTCTATATTTAGGATCTTGAATCGGTCCACCAATTACTTGCGACTCTGGTGAGTCTTCAGCGTCATGGTCCATTTGAGTCGGATATTTATTCATCTGAGTAAAATCAGTAGGACCATAAAAATTAACTACAGCTTTGACAGAACTAGGCTGGGATTGATTATCTTCCGTCAAAAATTCCGCTACGCCATCACTGGTACCTATCATAGAAGCAAGATGTCCTCCCGAAGAACCACCCCAGATCCCGATCCTTTCGGGATCGATATTATATTCCTCAGCATTGGCCCTCATAAAGCGTATTGCCGCTTTAACATCTTGCACTTGAGCAGGAGCCTTAGCTTCCATAGAATGGCGATGTTCAACCATGGCTACTACATACCTGTTATCTCTATGGGCAAAATAAGCTAGCTGTGGAGGGATAAGTTTATTCCAATTCCGTCGTCGCCATCCTCCTCCCTTGATATACAGGATTAATGGTCTTGGTGGAGCTTCACCTTGATTGACTGGCATCAAAATATTCAGTTTTAAGCGGCGATCGCCATACTTAGCATATTCGACATTAGGAAGGTAAATAACTGTATCTTCACTGACAATCTCTTTCATCCCCTCAGGATGCTCAGTAGATGGTGGAATTACTTGTAATTCTGGAGGAGTTACTTGCGCTGAAGTGGAATTAAATGGAAACGAACTTTCAACTAACCAAAAAGCCAAAGACAAAAGTAGAGCAAAACTTGGCTTCACCTAAATACTCCTCAACCATCGATAATCTCATTGAGAGTATTCTACAGATATTGTTGTACTGTGAATTAGTTCTATACAATACTTATAAAAGGTGAAAAACCAAGCTTCTTTAAGATTATTTTCCTTGAGATTGACTTACTTATTAAACTCAATCTGAGAAACTAAACTATAAACTTCCGAAGGATCTAATATGGGAGCTTCAGGTGGTTCAATCGAGGGCCAAGCTGTTTTTAATTCAGTCAAGCTATCAGTGATAATTTGATGACCATCTGGATCTGCTTGGCTTTTTTGGTCAGCAACAGTTTGGTATAGTTCATCAGAATACAAGACAAATCCTCTCGAATCCTGATATTCAACGACCTCGACAAATTGATTGTTGACGATCGCCGCTTCATATTCTGTAGCAGCATTTTTGAGCATCTCCACAATTACATCTAGGACAAATTCTGGAGAGTTGCGTTGTTCGTCGGGTACTGCTGCGATCGCTTCATCGATAGAAGCTAAAGTCTGATCGAATAGGGTTTGCATTTCGGGAGAATCGGGCGCGGATTGTGCCAAATCATGTAGCTGATTAAGAGTGGGCTTGAAGTCGTTTACTCCCTTTTCAGGTAAAACAGTTTCAATATCGCTGTAGAGTTCCTCGACAGGATGACCGATATGAGGTTCTGCTTCTTCATAGTTTTCGACGGCAATTAGTTCTTGAGCAGCAATTAAATGACCTTTCATTAAACCCAGAACAGTCATATAGTCTACGTCAGGATCTCCAGTATCAACAGCAGCTCCGGCAGCCTCGCCACCTTCGCCACCTTCGCCACCTTCACCACCTTCGCCACCTTCGCCACCTTCGCCACCTTCGCCGCCTTCACCACCTTCACCACCTTCGCCGCCTTCGCCACCTTCAGCCCCCTGGGCAAGCAATAGAGACATTTCAGAAGCAGATTCATCTAATATTTCATCAGTTTCATAAGCTTGGGAGGGTAAAGTTTGAGTTCCCACGGCAGTTGCGAAACTAAGAGCTACAAATAATTCTATAGTTTTAATTTTATTAGACATACAAATTCTTATTTAAATAAATTCTTAATTGTTCTGAAGATGTACTCTACTATTACTGAAAAAAAAAGTCAATAATTTATTAATTATTAATTTTGAGATTAACGAGCAAAGCTCTAAGCCATAAGCCATAAGATCTAAGCTTGTTGATGATTTTGATTTTGGTGCGGGTAAAATTATTCTTCTTCAGGAATTACATCAAAAAACCCTATACAACCATGTTCGGCAATATAGTCTTGGTGAGGATGAAACATATATTTACCAGGATATTTATAGGCAAATTCTAAGATATGTCGTTCCGCAGTTCCCATCGTAATGACATCACTTTCTTCACTAGGATCTAAGCTACGACCAGTACGATAAACCTGAAACATATTGGCATGAATATGAAAAGTGATGGCAGGGTCAAACTCAATCATGTTGAGGATATAGAGGCGGACCAATTGATTTTGATAGATCGGGATTGGGCGATCGCGATAATAGTTAGGAATGCCATTAAAAGCATACAGTTCGTTTTTACCATCACTATCTAAATCATAAGCACCCATCACCATTACCATTTCATCAGCTTCAGGACGACCTTCAGGGGGATCGACAATAAATAAGCCATATAGTCCCTTGCCAACATGACGAGTAACGGGAGCAACATGACAATGATATGGATGAACACCATAAGGCTCGGCATCAAATTCATAGATAGTTGTTTTGCCCCTACGTACCGATTTAACTCCATCCATTTCTACAGGATGAGTGCCGTGAAAATGCATACTGTGAGAATGTCCCTCTTCATTATGAAAAATAATCCGAACGCGATCGCCTTCGGTGGCTCTTAGAGTTGGACCTGGAACGCGATCGTTTAAATTCCAGCTAATAAAAGTAATAGCAAGATTAAGCTGTAAAGGAGTACTATGGGCAACCACTTCAAATTCTCGAACAGTCCTTCCATCTTCCTCTTTGAGGGTGCCATAGTTAAAATCTCTTAAAATTGACATCGGATCGAAGCTCAAATCCCAAGTATTGTCTATTTTTGGTATGGGAGGAATTCTCACTGGGTTAGCCGCCTGAGCCTGACGAGGATTTAACTTTAGTGCAGCGATAGAGAGCCCACCTGCTAGTAAACCCCATTGAATAAATTGGCGACGAGTCTTAAGTTTTCGATCTAATTGAAATAAATTTGACATGAAAAATAAATGATTTAGGGATTAGGTTTTAGATAGTTTGACGTTTTAAATTACTGGTTCCTAGTCTCTAATTAGTTTATTTAGGCATTGATAAAAATAATATTTCCCACCTAATTAAATAATTGCATATCCTTCTTAATAAGAACAAATATTTTCTTGGTAATAAAAATAATTTTAAATAAATGAGTCCACTTTTCATTCTTCCTCCCCTATCCTTGATACTTTTGGAGATTTAAGTATATTTTCTATTAGACTAATTACAATATTGAGAGTAAATTAGACTCGGCTCTGGCAAAGCAGCACTAGTTTTTTGGGAGCAGTAAATTAACGTGGGCTTTCTTAATCGTTTTAATCTTTCGAGGGACATGGGCATAGATCTAGGTACTGCTAACACTTTGATCTATGTATCTGGTAAGGGTATCGTCTTGGAGGAGCCTTCTGTAGTAGCGATCGAACGCAAAACAGAAACCCCAAGAGCATTTGGTAAAGAGGCAAAATTATTATTAGGGCGTGCGCCAGAAAACATTGAAGCTTTACGTCCTCTCAAAGATGGTGTGATTGCTGATTTTGATGCCACAGAAGCAATGATCCATGAATTTGTCCGACGGGTTTTTGAGGGCAATCCGTTGGTTCATCCCCGTATGGTGATTGGGATTCCCAGTGGTGTGACTAAATTGGAACGTCGCGCTGTAATCGAAGCGGCTTCAAATGCAGGAGCAAGGGAAGTTGATTTGATTGAAGAACCGTTGGCAGCAGCTATAGGCGCAGGACTACCCGTAGCTGAACCTACGGGAAATATGATTGTGGATATTGGTGGTGGTACTACAGAGGTAGCAGTGCTTAGCTCTCAGGGCAAAGTAATTAGCGAATCAATTCGCATCGCTGGGGATGAACTAACCGAAGCAATTGTTAATCAAATGAAAAAGGAACATAAACTCGCGATTGGTGAGAACACTGCCGAAACTATTAAACTACAACTCGGTTCGGCTTATCCCGTTAAGGATGATGATTCTACAATGGAAGTACGAGGCTTACATATGCTATCGGGATTACCTCGTAGCGTTGATGTTAAGGCGTCTGAGATTCGTGAATGCCTACAAGATCCAGTAAACAGTATTATTGAAGCGATTAAGAGAACTTTAGAGCAAACTCCTCCAGATTTAGCTGCCGATATTATTGATCGCGGAATTATGTTAGCAGGTGGAGGGGCAATGTTACGGGGATTAGATGTTTTTATTAGTCACGAAACAGGTATTGTCACTCATATTGCACCTGAACCATTAAAATGCGTAGTTTTGGGTACAGGAAGGGTACTTGAAGATAAAAGCTTAGATCGTGTTTTTAGCGATCGCTCTACACTCAATTAGATTGTCAAGATAAACAGTATGAGTCGCTGGTGGGATAAATATGGTTTGGGGACAATACTAATGTTTGTAGCTTTGGCAATGGCTTTGTTCATTAAACAAACTCAAGCATCAGTCTTGTCAGAGATATATTATTTTATAGTTAGTCCCTTTCAATCCCAAAAACAGCTAGTCATAGAAGATAGACTAACTAATGCTCGTATATTAGAGCTAGAGCAACAGGTAACTGAATTAGAACAGCAAAATCAGCAGCTAAAGCAGTTGTTAAATTTTACTGAGACCCAAACGGCTAAAACTATAGCCGCTCCAATAATTGGTCGTAGTGGCGATCGTTGGTGGGATCACGTTACCTTGGGTAAAGGAAGCCAAAATGGCATTAAACCAGGTTTTGTAGTTATGGGTATTGGAGGCTTAGTTGGTCGTGTCACCCACGTTACCCCTCATACCAGCAAAGTATTGTTAGTTACTGATGCAACCAGCAGAGTTGGGGCAACTCTCAGCCGCAATCGTCAATTAGGCTACATTCAGGGAAAAGGTTCATCCAAGATAGTAATGAAGTTCTTTAATCAGGTTGCTGATATCAAGTCTGGAGATGAAATTGCTACTTCTACCCTCAGTAAGTTATTTCCTCCTGGTATGCCGATTGGGAAGGTTAAATCTCATCAGCGTCACGAAGATTCGACATCCGAAATAGAGATAGAGTTAGCTGCTCCAATTGATATTTTAGAATGGGTCATTGTGCAGCCTTTTGAACCTAAAATAGGAATCTAGTCATAGTTTAAGTCTGAAATTGTGTTCAGCAAAGTTCTGAACCCGAAGAGAGAGCGATCGCTACTGAGTAAATCTTGAAATATACAAAAGACTTTAATCGATGAAGCAATTAAACTAATCGCAATTAGTCAATTAAAAATACTTCGGATATTATTAATAGTCTCAATCAAAAACTAATTACAAATTGAGTGCTAATACAACAATATTTACTATTTAGGTAATGCCTACTAAGATTCAGACATCTAATAATATTTTGAACATAATTAACACGTTATTTATTTGTGCTTCCGTAGTTTTGTGTTCACTTTTGATGCTGTTACATATTCCTGGTATGGAGCTACTCCAAACTAATCCCAATTGGCTTCTAATTTGGGTTGTCTCCTGGAGTCTTCAAAGGTCAGTATGGCAGGCAGCGATCGCCGGCTTAAGTATAGGGTGGATATATGATGGTATGACCATCAGTTCACCTTCTCATGTTCTCAGTTTAGTTTTAGTTGGGGTATTTACTTCTGCATTACAAAAGCAAAAATATATTGGAGAGGATTTTATTTCTGTTGCTTTGATTGTTTTTTTTATGACAGTTTTGGCGGAAACAATTTTTGCGTTGCAATATACAATGCAGAGATTTCTTTCGATATCAGAAGTTTGGCAACAATATCAACAAATCGTTATAACTACAGCGATGATTACTAGTCTCTGGAGTCCTGCTTTTTATTACCCATTTAATCTTTGGCAGCAGAGAATTAATAGAATGGCAAAGAATGTTAATAGTTAATCAAACATCCTAAAGCTACTCGAATCTAGATACAGACTCTTGGTCAAGAGGCTAAATCTTTGATGGGCTATCTTTTTTATAAAGTTTTTAACTTTATTATTACTCCACAATCACTGTAAAGTAACAATAAAGTTGGTAACTTAGAGAGGCTGTAAAACTTATTCTGTCGTTGACAAAACAGTAATTCAAAAAAATAAAGATGGAAACTTTACTTCGTTAAACTGTGAAAATAAGGTATTTTGTTGACAATAAAGTAAGTCGAATGAAATCACTGCTATTCCTAAACTGCTGAAGCTCTTAACTATTGAAGGAGGATTTGTTAAGGTACTTTTTCAGGTGTTATGACTGTCGAACGAAATCAAAAAACCCTAAATCTATAATCTTGATCAACTTCTTCAACTGCTGTTTGTAGGATATTAGTAACAGTGTTGCTTAACTGATGAATTCCTAAACCATACAGAGTTATAGTTGCAATAACTAAAATCGCAGTACCTAGTAGACAAGGTTTTTTTTCGGCTAAATTAGCGGTTTTTTCAGTTCTGGTTGGCTCTGATAGCTTATCTGGTTGCTGATTACTAATAGCTGGCTCGAATGCAGACAGGTAGTTTAAGTTAAGATGAGATTCCCGACCTGGATATTGAACTTTAGGATCAAGATTGTGCATTGGTAATTATCTCCTGAGACGTTGTTCTCTTTCCTTTGTTGATTCCACTATGGCGGAAATACTCGGCAGAAAAAATCCTGTTTTGTTCAGGAAAGTTCAGGTGTTTTGGCAGACAAGTTCAGGAAACAGAAAAATTCATTAATTTAACAATCTCATCAAATTGATAGTTATCTGCTAAAGTTCGCAGTTGGCTAGCAAGAGCTGCTTTTTCTGGCGGAATATCTTTAATTAACTGCATCACTTTTTTACCCCTGAGTTGACTAGAAGCTTGGTGCAGCTCCCCTAACCATTCAGAGTGCATAGACTGTAAGTCCTTCGATAAATCGGCGGAAGTAACTTGGTCTTGAGAAATAGTCTTGGGCATTCCTTGACCATTGTTCTCAGGGGACAGTTGGTAAATTAACTCAATCCCCAGATGTTGCTTCATGTTCGACCAAATCAGCAACTCTTCAAAAGGTTTGATCACAAAATCATCAAAACCTGATGCTAGTGTGATGTCTCGCTCCTCCTTAAAGGCACTAGCTGTCAGAGCAATAATCTTAGTCGAAATACCCTGTTTGTCTAACTCCGATTCTGTCTTTCTAATGCTTTTGGTTGCTTCGTATCCATTCATCTGGGGCATCCACAAATCCATCCAAATCAGATGGGGCTGCCAAGCTTGCCAGATATCTATAGCTTCTTTTCCATTGCTGGCTTGCTGCACCGAAAACCCCACTGAAGTGAGTAAATCTAATAATAAGAGACGATTGTCCGCCTCATCATCCACTACTAAAATCCGATATTCAGGTTGTTTTGGAGCTAAACCAATCACTTTACCCCTAGCTTTTTTGAGAGGATTCCCTTCACTGGAACTGAGGTGAATCGGAATGGAGCATTGAAAACAACTACCTACACCTACGGTGCTGCTAGCAGTAATCTCTCCTCCCATCAGTTCAATAAACTTGTGAGTGATGGCTAGCCCCAATCCAGTCCCCTGTTTGATTTTACGCCCCGCTGTGGTTTGTTCAAACGGCACAAATAACCGATCTATTTCTTCTGGGGAAATCCCTAGACCTGTATCTTCTACTTCTAATTTGAGTAGAGGTTGGTTAGAATCGACTTTAGCTCTTAGGATTACTTCACCCTGTTGGGTAAATTTAACGGCATTGCCAATTAAATTAATTAAGACTTGTCGCAGTTTTCCCTCATCAGTAGAGATGTATTGGGGTAAATGGGCATCAGATTCTAAGAAAAATTGCAGTCCTTTGTTTTGGACTTTCAGAGCAAACATTTGTTGCAGGTTCATCAGCAAAGCGTGGAGGTCAAAATCTATTTCATTGAGAGGGATTTGACCAGCTTCAATTTTGGACATTGACAAAATATTGTTAATCAAAGATAGCAAATGTTCGCCACTGCGATTAATAATACTTAAGCGTTGCTGTTGTTCTGGTTTTAAGGAGCTATCTTTATTGAGAATTTGAGCAAAGCCCAGGATACTATTGAGAGGAGTTCGTAGCTCATGGCTCATATTGGCTAAAAATTCTGACTTGGCTAAATTAGCACTTTCTGCCTTTTCTTTGGCTCTTTGAAGTTCTATTTGGGTTGCTTCTAGCTTACCTAGAGTTGAACGTAATTCTTGGTTGCTTTGTTCTAGAGCTTTTTCAGCTTTAATCAAATCGCTAATATCAGCGATAAAACCTTCAAGAAATTCTACTCCCCCAGATTGGTTAAAAATCCCTTGTCCTTGTTCCCAAACCCATTTTTCAGTCATCTGTTGAGTTAAAATACGATAAGTAACCTGAAATGAGCGTTTTTGGGCGATCGCATTTTGGATCTCTTGTCCAACCATGTTTCGTTCTTCTGGATGAATTAATTGATTGTATTTAACTGATTGGTTTTTGGTTAAATCTTCAGGTAAATAACCCGTTAAACTCTGGCATCCTTCACTGACAAAAATCATCGTCCAATCTCGGTCATTGAGACAGCAATAAGCCATTCCTGGTAGATTACTCATTAGAGTAGCCAGAGTTCTTTGGCTTTCTGCTAGAGAAGCTGTTCGTTCTGCTACTTTTTGCTCTAATTCTTGATTAGCTTGTTGTAAGGCAAGCACATAGGTATTGATTTGCTCACCCATGTAATTGAAAGAGTTAGCCAGTTCTCCTAGTTCATCATTGCGAATAATTTCAACGCTATTATCTAATTCTCCTTGGGCAATTGCCTTGGCTGCCTGATTGAGATGTCGAATTGGTTTAATTACCCAGCGTGAAGTTAATATACTAATAGCAATACTCACAATTAATGCCAAAATACAAAGGAAAATAGTGGTGCGAGTATTGGCATTAATCTCAGTCATAAAGTCAGATTCCGGTATTAACACCACAATTAGCCAATCTATACCATTTTCTGGCTGAAAAGGTGTTACCTGCAAAAATTGCCTTTTTCCCTCTATAGTCAACTGCTCCACAGAGGAGGAGTTGATTTGATTTAAGTTTCCCCATTGTGTAATTAGATAGTTGGTAGTTTTTCTAATTAGAGGATTATTACTATCGATGGCTTGCTTAATTTGTAGCTGTTCACTATTACTAATGAACTCAGACTCAAGGAGAGAACTTGAAACCAAGGTACCAGTTCGCTCCATGATAAATACCTTTCCTGTCTCTCCTACTTTCAGACTTTGCAGGAACTGACTTAGTTCTACAGGTAAAAACAAGTCAGTGGCACAAACTCCCACAAATGTCCCGTTCTGGTCATACACTGGCAAACTTGCGGTAATTGTAGGGACTTTAGCCTCAAAATCTAAATAAAGAGGACTCCAGGTAAATTTACCAGCTTTTTTAGCTGCTTGATACCAAGGTCTGGTTCTAGAGTCATAGGGTTGACTGTCAACCCGCAATAGCTTCTGTTTATCGCCCTGATTATCCAAGCGATAGTAATGTCCACGGAAATCTGTACTTTGGTTATAAATTAACAGTTCTAGAGAGCGATTTTTTCCTTCGGGACCAACTCCAATGAGTTCTCCTAAAGCCTCAGTACCACAATAAACTAGGTTAGTTCGGGAATGGGTGTGAGCTTGAAGCCAAAGCTGATGTTCTCCTTTGACAGTAGTAGCATCTAAATCTCCTCTGAGCAAAGAATTAGCATTGATGGTATTAATAGAATGGGGAATTGCCAGATAGGAATGGATCTGCTGTTGGATCCGCTGAATTAGCTCATGGAGCAATTGAGCAGTCACATTATTAACTGCTTTCTGTCCATTACGTAAGGAAAAATATCCAACTAAACTAACTATGATAAAGATCTGTAAAACAAAAGGAGCTGTCAAAACTATCTGTAACGGCAGTTGGCTCAAGGGTTTAATAATAAACTTTTTGAATAGAGAGTTAGATAGCATCAGGGTTGACCATCTAGTATTTTAGATTTTAGTGGCTTTGTTATATAAATAAGTCAGAAGCCTTGTAAATCAAGGGTTTCTTAACAAGACTCGTTAAGAGGAAATTTTTCGGGACAAGGTTTTGAGGATATTCGTGGAACAAAGTTGATTTTAGCAGTTATAAAGAAAGATATATAGAAATCTAGATTCTCAGTGACTTTTTTCGATGGGGAAGCAAGTTCCTCTTGTATTGCCAGAGCAATCACGAGCTGTAGTTCACTTTATATTCACTTTGAGAGTGTCTTGTTAACATGAGCAACTTTGAAGAGCTTGTAGCATTTGCTGAAGAATTAATATATGGCAAGAGCGGTAATTATTTGAGTGATTTGCAACGTACTATCTTATTTACTACTCTAAAGGGGAGTAGAAAGACTTATGAGCAAATTGCCAAGGAATGTGGCTACTCTCCTAAATATGTTAAACAAGACATTGCTCCTAAACTCTGGCAACTCTTTTCTCAAATTTTAGAGCAAAAAATTACTAAATCTAATGTTAAAGCAATACTAGAGCATCAAATGCGCCATCAGCCTCCTATGGTTGAATCCCCTGACCCTGTTACTTTATCCCCAGTTTCCTCCGCTGCCCCAAAGATTTATGAGAAAGGGAATATTCTTTTAGTGGACGACCAACCAGAAAATCTGAAACTGTTGTCGGATTTACTGGAAGAACAAGGATATGAAGTGCAACAGGCAATTAATGGTGTAGTTGCACTACAAGCGATCGCGATTGCTTGTCCTGATGTAATATTATTAGATATTAATATGCCAGAATTAGACGGCTATACTGTCTGTCAAAAACTCAAAGCTAATCCCCCAACCCAAGATATTCCAGTGATTTTTATCAGTGCCTTCGATCAAGCCTGGGATAAAGTTAAAGCTTTTTCTGTCGGAGGCAGTGACTACATTACCAAGCCCTTTAAAACAGTTGAGGTATTAGCTAGGGTGGAAAATCAATTAAAAGTTCGACGTCTGCAACTTCAGCTACAAGAGAAAAACCGTCAGTTACAGCAAGCTCTCCACAAATTAGAAAAAATTACGGGAACGACACCCTAAATTTTCATCGACCTAACCCCACAGCGGGTAGGCTCACCAATTATCTTGATATTCAGATTCATAATTTTGTGGCACTTGCTTTAGCTGGAGTCAAATCCAGAAACTACCAAAAAACTCAAACCCCTCACGATAACAAGGATTTACCGTTCCCAGATGTTGCTAAAGATATTATTCGTTCTTTGACTGGTTGGGAATATATTTTAGATGCCTTATCTCTCTAGCTACTTTCGAGAATTGGTATTAGATTGGTAAAAGACGAGTTCGATAGAGCCAATTTTTTATAGCCTTTAAAGGCTAAACCTAAACTGCCAATAATCAATAAGCCAAAATCAGATGACAAAGAGATTTGAGCGTTACTTTGTAAAGCATTCCTTTCTTGAACCAATGTAAGAGCGCAAACTGGCAAGGTAACAAATGTTCTTAAAGTAATAAATGAAGCTAATTGAGCTATGGTTAAGTAATTTGCTCGTAAAAGCTTTTAAAGTTTTATTTTTCATGATGATTAATTGGTAATGATAGATTATATTGATAAAGCCAGTCTGAAAAAGCTTTTTGACCAATTTTGGCTTGTTCTGGTACTATTCCAAATGATCTATTAAAAAACCGTTTTGGTCTTATGAAAGGATTGAACATTTGAGCAGCAGAAAACAGCGTACGATATTGCACAATAGTTGTACGCTCAATGCGATTTTTTTCGTAATATCCTAAAGCCTCTTCCAGATTGCCATAATTAGATAAACAAGCCGACAATACCCACGCATCTTCAAACGTGGTGTTAGTGCCTTGTCCAAGATGTGGACCCATATAATGGGCAGCATCTCCCACTAGAGTTATCCTGTTGTTACTCCATTTGGGCAAGATCAGGGGATTGCCAACTGGTCTTTCAACGACGATATTAGCATCCGTTAGGTCAATAATTTCTTGTACTACAGGATGCCATTTTGCCAGTTCTTGAATAGCTCGTTCTTTTACTTCCTTGGCATTCTTAGATCGATGACTTGTTTCAGAAAGCATCTCCAATGACCAGGAAATATGTCCATCCCCATTATCCAGAAGCAAAAAGATCTTTCCTCTATTGGCAAAAACGGTTGCTTGATGAGGGGGCAACAAACGATGCTGATATTTCAGCACCCCGCGCCAGGTCATCCAACCACTATAGGTCGGTTTTTCAACCCCAAACAACTGTTTGCGAACAGCAGAGCGAATACCGTCTGCACCAATAAGTAGATCGACGGTTGTAGCTTCGTCATTTTCAAAGCGAAGCGTGACGCTCTGGTGGTTTTGTTCAAAGGCAATTAGTCGATGATTGAGATGAAGGTTGTCGGGGGGCAGTTGGGATCTCAGAATTTCCTGTAGGCAGAACCAGCGAACCGCCATAAACGGTTGATCGTATTCGTCGCCCGTCATGCTTTGGGTAATGAGAGTCCATCCTCTTTTGGAGGTTCTGACTTTGAATTGTTTAATTTGAGAACCTTGCCGTTTGAGTTGCTCAACCACATCTGGAGCGATCGCTGCTAAACTTCTTAATCCGTTAGGAGACAGGGTAAGTCCTGCACCAATGGGTTTAAATTCTCTGGCTTGATCGTAAATGTGGACTTCAATACCTTGTTTTTTGAGGGCGATAGCTGTGGCTAATCCAGCAGGTCCCGCCCCGATGATGCCGACTTTTTTGAGGCAGGTTTGGGAGTTCTTAAAGTTGGTATCTATTTGTTCACTCTCAGATGGTGTATTGAGGTTCATTAGTTCTGTCATTGAAAAGCGGAGTCATCATGTCTGATTCTTTGAAAAGAGGCATTATTCTAGAAATATTACCTTAGTTCTAGAAATGGTTTTGAGGTCGATACAACACTTGAATGTTAGGGGTCGTCGCCATACCACGAGATGTTTTCAGTAGCCGAGAGTGTCAATTGATAATCAACGAAGTCGTTTAAAGGTTGCAAAAGTCGATCGATAATGGGGTCATCAGACCTGAGTCTTCCCTCGTTAGTAACTTGACATTTGTTCCACCATTGTAAATCGGTTTGAGAGAGTGATTTCAATAAACTGAGGTAAGGTGTCTTGTGATGATTGCTACCTCGATCATTTGAGGGGAAGTAGTCAAGCTTTTTCATTGCCGAACAGCAGATTCGTACATAGGAAATAGCTTTTAGGTAAAGAGGAATATCTGGAGCCAAAAGTTTCTGCCTAGCAAAAGTGAGTTGGTAAAGAACTGTATGGTTGTTCATCAACATAAAATTGCTCTCCGATTAGATTTGAGTCGAAGTTTTTGTGAGTAATTGGGCTTTTTCTTTTTTCTCAGGTTTTCTATTGTTCGTATAGAGATTAAACAAAGGTAAAAGCAGGATCGTCAAGGCTTAAATCGGCAGTAACATTTTTGATCACAGCAATTAATTCCGAACCCGAAGCAATCCCTGAATCGTAGATTAATTGGGCATCCAAACTACCTGCACTATTAGGAAGGAAATCTAAACTATATTGCTCTGCAAAACCAAATAATTGAATACTATCTTCTGGAGCATTAAAATCGGTAATAAGGGCAAAATCACTATCTCCAAAGGAATTGATATCTCCATCATCATAAAAAACACCAGTTTCAATACCTAAAACAAAAGTATCGACACCTGAGCCACCAGTTAAAGTATCATTTTCATTACTACCTAACTCATTGCTATTGATATCTATACCAATTAGTCTGTCATCTCCGCGATCGCCATTAAGAATATCGTTGCCCTTATCACCAACTAGAGTATCGTTATCGTTACCTCCAGTTAGAGTATCTAATCCATCTCCTCCTATTAGCCTATCCCTGCCATCATTACCTAAGAGAATATCATCTCCACCATTAGCAACAAGTCGATCGTTGCCCTTCCCGCCATCTAAAAAATCATTGCTCTCAGCACTAATGAGTAAATCGTTACCTTCTTCACCAAACAGAGCATCTTCTCCCCCATTGCCGAAAATAGCATCATCACCTGTATTGCCAAAGATAGAGTTTACCCGATCGGTACCATTAAGTAAATCATCATTGACAGTACCATTGATAACAGTATCAGCATCAACAATAACTGAAGTGGCAATACTATTGTCTGAGTCTATGGTGTAGCCATCTCTTGGCAAAAGCGTTAGAGAAAAAATTTCATTGCCCTCAACTCGATTGTCTTCAACAGCAGCAAAACCAAAGTTAGCTTGAGTCGCGCCTTCTGTAATAGTAAATCGAGTGATTAATTGTCCATTTTCTACAACTAGTTCAGCATTATCAATATTTTGAACTAGGTCAGGAACACCCGTAACATCTCCTGTGTCATTGTCTGGATCGATCAAGAGAGCATCAACTACTAATCCGCCAGGAGGTGCAGGTTCACTCAAGTTAAAACTAAGGCTTTGAAATTCTCCTCCTTCAATTAAAAAATTAGGTTCCAGGTCGATACTAACGACAGGAACAGTATCCGCATCAATAATAGTGGAAGTGACAGTATTATTATCTGGGTCGATCGTATAACCATCTCTTGGCAGAAGCTCAAGAGAAAAACCTTCCGTTCCCTCAACAACACCATCTTTGATCGCAGCAAAATCTAGACTAGCTTGAGTTGCTCCCTCTTCTATAATAAATCGAGCGATCGCCTGACCATTTTCTACCACTTCTTCCGCATCAATTAAATTTTGCGCTTGCTCGAAAACGGGTATGGTATCTGTTTCGGTGTCAGAATCGATAATTAGAGTGTCAACTATCAATCCGCCAGGAGGTGCGGGTTCACTCAAATTAAAAATGACAGTTTGAGCATCTCCACCCTCTATTATTAGAGTAGGTTCGAGATCGATGCTGACGACAGGAAATGGTTGTATATCAATGGCTTGGTTCAAAGGCTGAAATAGGTTAGTAACATCTTTACCATTAACGTCAATAGCTCTGAGTACAGTAATGCCTAAGTCTGGCTGACCATCATTTTTTAGATCGGCAACAGCAGCATACTCTCCCTCAATGATAATTTCGATGGTATCGGGTGCTGCCCCAGGAAGACCGCTGAGGGTAAAAATTTGGGAAGCAAAATTGTCCCCCATGGACTCTTCCACGATGTTGACATCGGGTAAAAGAGCTATCCCATCATCAGTTCTAGCAATTGCTATGGGCAGGAGTTCGGTGATGTCGATATCTCCTTGAAGTTCTAAGAATAGTAAATTATTATCCAGACCAGAAGTATCTAACTCGAAGCTCACACTAAACTTTTCGTCAGGATTAACTTGTAGGTCAGCAATAGAGTCGTTATCTAATTGTGAACCAGTAGGGGAAAAAGATAAAGATGCCATGTTGTTTAAATATCCTATAGAAGATGACTTGATTTCAATTGATGAGTTTATGCGCGATCGCTTTGACTTCGGTAGCGACTATCAAAGAGGACTTGAGTACTGCATAAAACTTCAAACATTTGCTTGTAATTATTTTGAATAATAAAGAAACGGCTACGCCGTAGCTATTAGCTCTTAGCTCTTAGCTTCAATCAAATAGAGTCTTAAACTCTACCTGATTGTCGACGACCTAAGAGGTCGGAGTCTTAAACTCAATTACGCTTTTAGCAGTCAAACCAAGGCTAAAAGCTAAAGGCTAAAGGCTAAAAGCTTTAAGATAAACAGCATTTGTTAGTATTATGCAGAGAGTTTTCGATTAATAACTCTCTTTTCTCAGAGTGGGTCAAAAGAGAGTTTTACTAGGGGAAAAATTCAGGTATTTTTTCAGGTAACGTGAGTTCGGAGTTCGGAGTCCTAAAGGATACACCTGCGGATAACCGACAGGGAATGCTAAAGCACATTGTACCCTTGTGGTATACCGCTTCGAGACCGAAGGGAATCCTTTAGGGCATATCCTTTAGGGCATATTCGGAGTTATAATTTTTGTCTCAAATTATGAGCGATTAGGCACGAAATAATCAGGATTTCAGCGATCCTAAAACTGATTAATGTTAATGAATTCCTAAAGTTTTAGCTTTGTCGAACTCACGTTTAATAAGATCAGAACCATTCGTGCCAATGACATTTTCATAAACTTTCCAGTTACCTTGATAAACTCTGGTTGGATCACTGCTGGAATTCGCTCTAGAACTTGTCCAAAAATCACTAGAGTTTCCATTCTGATAATATGAGCCATTCATATAGTAGGATTCGGTCTCTTTGTGAATGACTATCTCACCATAACCTTTGAGAAAATAATAATCGCTTTTTGAAGTATAAATTTGCTCTAATGCCATTGTTCTTTTTCCTTTATTGATTCCACTATCGCGAAAATACTCGGCAGAAAAAATCCCGTTTTGTTCAGGAAAGTTCAGCTGTTTTGGCAGAAAAGTTCAGTAGAGCAAAAAGTTTCTAGGTGTATTCGGAATTGCGGGTTTTCTCGGTTCAGATTGGGAGGAGAAAAAGATCAAAGATTTGATGAACAAGATGAACTCTTTTCTAGCAGAATCATAAGCCAGATTACTCCAGCATTCAAGAATTAAAAGAGATTAAATCTCTTAATTCCACGCAATTAACTATATTTAAGCCAATCAAACCCCAAATACCCCAAAAAATGACCACTGCCAACTTCAACGAGCCAAAAACACCACCACGACAACCCAAAGATTCAGGGCTATTTCATTCTAAAAATTTCCAAAATGCGCTCAAGACCATACTTACATTTTCGTTCTGCTTGAGCCATATTAGAAAATCCAGCATCTCGATATAAATTTAGGGCTAAATTTCTCGCGATCGCCATGATTTGAGGTAATGGAGTGGTACGAATTCTCGATTTATCTTCACCTTGAGTTACATCTCTTACATAGTGAACTTTGTTCTCAACTCCCCAATAACTACGAATTCTTTGGTAAAACTGAAATGCTGTTTCTTTTAAGTCAGAAATATAATATCTGTTATTAAATTCTATTTTAGATTTCGTTTTACGTTCAGATTCAACCTTAATAATTGTTTTGACTGCTAACCAATCCGTCAGATGAAGACTGATTCGAGCGATACTTACTCTTCGTTTTTCAATCCGTCCATGTCCTGAATTGATCTGTTCAAAACTGTCTTCTGGGATAAAATGCCATTGAATAGTTGGAAAAAGCTGAGGCTGATTACCTTTGACTGCTGCTAAGTAATGATTCCCACTCTTGACAATTGTTTTTACTGTTTTTTTGGGTGTTCATGGCATCAAATGCCACTACGACACCTTTTAGTGCTAAAGCTTCGATTAACTGCGGTACCGCCTTAATTTCGTTACTCTTATTCTCGACTTCCTGCGGTCTTAAAATTAATCCTCTTTCGACCAAGTAAGCACTAACCAACGTTATCGCTTGATGTGGCTCACAGTTAGGATTGTCTTCCGATAACAAGTATGAGCCTCTCAAGACTTTGCCATCGACAGCTAAAGTTTCCCCTTCTCTGGGAGTAATCTCCAAAAAACGAGCTAATCTAGATGAATACTCTTCATAATCTAGACCCAGCAAGGCTCTTCTAATGGTACTGTAGGATGGCAACCGCTCTACGCCAAACAGTTCCTTTAACTGTCTGCTATAAGACGAGAGCCAATCTCCTATCGCCAGAAACCCTTGATTTCCCGCAGCCACCGCCAAGATAAACAAAGCTAAACACAATTTTAGTGAATGTCTTTTTCCTTGTTTTCTTCTACAGTCTGGCATTCCCTCAAAGACATCTAGAAGTGCGATTTGATTCATTTATTCAATTCGATTCTAACTTAACATGGTTATCCTACCATTTAGAATGAAATAGCCCTGAAAATTATCCTGGCGTTAGCTATCAAGATATTTATAATGCCAATCGCGACATACTTAATAGTCCTCACAAAATCTATCCAGGTCAACAATTAGATATTCCTTCTTCCTCACAACATACAGCTATAACTCCTTCTATTCATGAAGATGAACCTAGTGCAATGGAAGTAGATTATAACTGCGACGGTTACACAGATGAATATTATGTAGACTCTAATGGTGATGGTTACGTAGACACCGCCTATGTCGATTCAAATGGCGATGGTTATGTAGATACAATGTATGCAGATGTGGACTATAATGGTTCGGTTGACATGGTTGTTAATGCTTAAAGCGATCGCCAAATAATTCGAATTTAATCCAACAAGAAATAAAGCCATACTCAATTATTTTGCAAGGTAATTGAGTATGGCTTATTATATTCATATGATTTCAAGCGCAATGCTAAGATAAATAGATTAAAAGCAAGCAAATAGCATTTATTCTACTCAACAGTCACACTTTTCGCTAAATTACGAGGCTGGTCTACATCTAGCCCTTTAATCGCTGCAATATGATAAGACAACATTTGTAAGGGAATAACTGAGAGTACAGGAGAAATCAATTCATCTACCTCTGGTACAGTCAACATATCATCAAAAGTATGGGCTGCTTCAGTAGCATTCATGGCGGTAGTGACACCAATTAAACGAGCATCTCTAGCTTTGGCTTCTTGAGCGTTAGAAATCACTTTGTCATATACACTCCCAGGCATAGCGACAGCGACTACTGGTACTTTATTATCTAGTAATGCAATCGGTCCGTGTTTCATTTCACCTGCGGGATAGGCTTCTGCATGGATATAAGAGATTTCTTTGAGTTTTAACGCACCTTCAAGGGCAATGGGAAAGTTGATGCCTCTGCCAATAAAAATAAAGTCTTCGGTTTCGGCTGTAAAATCATGAGCTAATTCTTCAATATATTCTGCTTGGGTATCGAGAATAGTTTCAATCTGACTGGGGATATGACGCAAGCCTTCAATTATTTCGCCAATTCTGCTATTGGATATTGTTTTTTGACGAAAGGCTAAATCTAAAGAGAGGAAATAAAAACCCATCACCTGAGCTACAAAAGTTTTAGTAGCTGCAACACCAATTTCGATACCTGCTTGAGTATCAATAATGCGATCGCATATTTGAGCAATAGAACTTTCTGCTCGATTAGTTACAGCTAGTAATTTTGCCTGGAATTTAGGTTCTAAATCTGCTCGTCTAGCTCTTTCTGATTCTAAGGCGGCAATGGTATCTGCAGTTTCTCCAGATTGGGTCACACCAATAGTAAGAGTGTTGGGAATTATGGGTTTAGGGGAGTAACGAAACTCAGAGGCATAATCGACGGTAGTGGGAATACCTGAGACTTGTTCTAAGAGGTATTTACCAACTAATGCAGCGTGCCAACTTGTACCACAAGCTAATATTTGAATATGTTTTAAATCATCAGTTAGATTGGGAGTTAAACCAATATTTACAGGACTATAATCAGGATTTTCATCTGCGTGCCAGTTGGGATTGATGTAAGTATCTAAACACGTTCTAACTACCGCAGGTTGCTCGTAAATTTCTTTGAGCATATAGTGACGGAAACCCTGTTTTTCTGTTTGTACGGGATTCCAATCTAGGGTGCGGGGGAAGCGAGAAATACGCTCGCCAGCAAAGTTATAAATTTCTACTCCCAGTGGGGTAAGTCTGGCTATCTCACCATTTTCTAGATTGAGAATGGTCCGGGTGTAAGGCAAAACTGCTGTAATGTCCGAGGCACAGAAAAATTCTCCCTGTCCGAAACCTAAAATCAATGGTGCTTGTTGACGTGCCACAATCAACTCAAAAGGATTATTGGCATCGACAATGGCGATCGCAAATGCTCCTTCTAATCTGGCGATCGCTTTTTGAACAGCTTCTAACAAAGAACTAGAATTTGCCAGAAATATAGAAATTATATGAGGAATAACTTCAGTATCGGTTTCAGAGCGAAATTCAATTCCTTTGCTGATTAATTCTGATTTTAATTCTAAATAATTTTCAATGATGCCGTTTTGCACTACGGCAAGACTCATATCTGCATTTAAATGGGGATGGGCATTATGCTCTTCAGGTTTGCCATGAGTTGCCCAGCGGGTATGTCCAATCCCAATTTGAGATTTATTTTCTGTTTGTTCTAGTTTTTCTCTTAAGTTGAATAGTTTTCCTTTGGCCTTAACACAGTTAATTTTGTCTGCTTCGACCGTGGCTACTCCCGCAGAGTCGTAACCACGATACTCTAATCTTTCTAAACCAGCAATTAAAATATCTGTAGCTGCTTGAGTACCGATGTATCCGACAATTCCACACATATTAAAAGTTTTTATAAAGTTATTAATCGACTCCAGTTTAGATCAGATTAATCAAAATGAGTTTAGAAATTATCTGTTTCTGGTCTTACTCCAGATCCTGGCTGAGCCAAAAATAAGTTACCAGCAGCATCATTTTGATAAACGCAGTCAATTTTGGGATTGCCCTCTAAAGTACCAATAAAGCCAAAGGTGTTCATTCTTCTCTTACAATCTCGCACCTGTTCAGAATTAACTAGTTTTTTTTGTTCCAGAACAGCCCAATTGGTACGGCGTAGCACGCATCCTGGCTGCATACGGGGTTGGGTCAAATAGACGCTGAAAGGAGTCAAAGTTAAAAATACCCGCATATCGGTAACGATCGCACTGGCTCCAAACTGTTGACAAATTTCAGGATTGGGGGCTTTGCGGTCAATTTGCAGGCTAGAATCGATTGTGGTGGGATTAGAACTAGTAGTTAAATTCAAAGCCAACCCGACCACTACACCTACTACAAAAACACTGGCTAAAATCGCTGCTTTAGCGACATTTATCGGACTATCCTTGGGTGGAATAGGATTACTTTGACGATAACTCGGAGGATCATAACGATTGTAATTATCTCTATTTCTACTGTCTCTATTTCTACTGTCTCTATTTCTGCGGGTCATAAAAGTATTACAGATTACTGATTATTGATAATATTGTCAAGTAAAATCAAATGTCTACATACATCTTAAAAGTTTTGATTCGTGAAATTAAAATCTCAGAACGACATCAACACGAAAAAAAGTGCTAAATATGCTGTACCAAAGTTTAAAACTATTTTAGAAGACACCTTAACTGTATTTGATGGGGAATGGCTAGATTTGCGGGCTAGAGGAGTTCAAATCGCTGCTATAGGGTTATTTTCTCCCTTGATATATATTTATACTTTTGGCTTGGGTTTAGGTAGTACGATTGATAATTTCATCAAACCCACTGCAGGGGTAAATTACTTGCAATTCATCTTGCCTGGAATGGTAGCTCTCTCCTCGATGACCATTAGCTTTGGTGGTACAACCTTTTCTATTTGTGGGAATCGCCTTTTGATTAAAAAGTTTGAAGAACTATTATTACCAGTACATCCCTTAGCTTTGCATCTGGGTAAAATGCTGGCGGGAATTCTGCGGGGAGTAATGACTGCTATTTCGGTCATCTTAGTAGCGATCTTGTTCACGGGGAAAATCAGTAGCTTTCTCAATCCCTTATTCTTGATTATACTAATCCTGAATTGTGCTGTCTTTGCCGGATTAGGAGTAATTATTGGTTTAAGAGTTAAATCCCTGGAAAACGTTAGCTTATATAACAACTTTCTAATTGTTCCCATGTCCTTTTTAGGGGGAACTTTTTTTGACCCATCTAATTTACCGGCTACTTTAAAAGTAGTAGTTCACTGTTTACCTTTAACTTACACTAGTATTGGGCTGCGTTCTGCAGCTTATTTGCCTTTATCAGATTTTCCCTGGTATTGTATCGCGATCTTATTAATCTTGGCGATCGCCCTTTCCGCTGCTGGAACTTATCAATTTAGTTTACCCATCAAAGAGATTAAAACACTAAGTAATTAGGGTATGTCCTCTTTCCACCCCAATAAAGACACTTCCTAGTTTCAGTAATAAGTTAAATTTTAAGGATGAATAGAGCCATCAGGTAGAGTTGCACCGGTTAATTTAACCGCAGTAAGTTTAACCATTATTTTATTTTGAAAGCCAACTTTAGCCCCACTTAAATCTGCCTCACTTAAGTCGGCCCCACTTAAATCTGCGCCAATTAAATTAGCTTCCTTAAGATTAGCTTTTTTTAGGTTGGCCTGAAGTAAATTCGCCCCTTTGAGGTTAGCCCCTTGGAGATTTGCTTCTTCTAAAACAATTTTGTGCAAGAAAGTATCGCTCAAGTCGGCATAGGATAAATCTGCTTGGGATAAATCTCTACCCGAAAAATCTCTTTCCTTAAAATTAGATCTACTTAAATTTGCTCCTCTTAAATCTTTATAGTATGGTCTTTTATAGTTACTTTCAACTTGACGATTTGAACCATAATTTTTGCTTGATTCGCGAAAATCTTGATATCCATCCGTCCCACTAGAGTTACTATTTCTGGAATTACTTGATGTGGAGTAGTATGCTCGATAGTCCCAAGGTTTAGCTTGTTCGCGACTTGGGGTTTGCTGATAGTTAGGTCGGGAATAAGTCTTTTTACTCCTTTGACGATAGGTTTCGCTGGTACGCTGAGTTGTATTTCTCTTGGAGTATGTTTCTCGATTACCTGCACTATTGCCATCGCTGTAATACGATCTAGTAGAATAGGGCTTAGGAGTAGTTGGGCGATTAATCTTAGTTTTCTTATGGGTACGATGGTAAGAACGCAAAGAATCCCGCGCCTCATTGATCTGTTGAATCTTGGCAACAGATTTTTTAACTAATCTCTCATTTTCTTGCGGAACACGGTCAGGATGCCAAATAAACACCAAGTCTTTATAAGCTTGATTAACTTCTTCGAGAGATGCGCCTGGTTCTAATCCCAAGACCTTATAGTGTTGTTCTAGGTTTTGAATCACTATGGCAATCCTTCCTTAACTGCTACCTAAGTTTTACTTAAACTGTTTAGCCGTGATAGTGCCTAAATTTACTAATTAACTATAATTTTAGAATAGTTGTTTCCAGAGCTGATCGCTATAATAACTGATTATTATTATAAGTATTAATATATTTTATGTAAGCTTCCAATTCGATTTGTAAACTAATCTGTAATTACCACTTAATATAAATAGCAATTTGAGTAATCAAAAAGTCATCTTCTCCTAATTGACACAAGCTCACCACTAGTCTTAGCAAAGTATCTAAAACTTGTTGAGGTTAGTCAATAAATAACAATGATTCGGGAAAATGAAGCAGCGATAGCTCCATAATCACAAAAGCTTGAGTAATTAGGATGAGATTTAATTAGTTTTTGGTTGAATTTCAAGAAATTAAACGAACGTTGATACTGTTGGCGATAAGCTTGCTCATTAAGATAGCTATATCGAATGAGAAAGTAAAACTTGCTCGACCGCAACTGTTCAACAGAGTTTAAAACAAAGTCACCAGAAATTTTTGTTGAGGTTGTGTCTAATCCCCTACTGAATTTAGTAGAGTTAGTATAATTGTGGTAACTCTATCTATTGTTGTTAATTTTTCAACAGTTTTAACTTACTTGATGCTACCGGCAAATAACTCGAAAGAATTATTTCGTTTCTAATGCATCTATGTACTTTTTTTGAGATCTGGTTCTGAGCTGAGTTTGAGCTAAACTTTTAGGTTGTATACTCTACATAATCAGCTAGTTAGATAACTTTCTAATTACAGCTTCATCTAAAATATCTTTCATGTGATTAACATGTGTTTGATATAAGTCCAGATACTTTTTGAGTTTTACAACATTAACAGTCATTTTCTTGGCTAATATTTGCATGACTTTAATTTCTTTTTTTTCTGGCTTAAAATCAGATTGAGCAATTAAAGCAACTTCTTTATTTAAGATTCTATTTAAGTTGTTTACTTCTGATAAAACTTGATTAAAATTCTGAAGTGACTCTCCTATTTTTTGAGTTTTGATTTTAGTAAATTTTATAATCTCTCTAGCAGCTTTCAAACTATTTTTACTGGATTTTAGGTTACTTAATTCTGCTTCTAATCTTGATCTAGACAAGGCTAATCCTGTCTGAACTCCTACTTTTTGAAGCCAATTTGATTCTTGGTCTTGCCATTTTCTAAATTCAAAACATTCATGAGCTACTAATAAGCCAAAAAGTTCTCCATTTTGCCAATTAATAGGAACTACTAAATTAGATTTAACAGATATTTTTTCGAGATTTTCTACATAACAAGTAGTCAGATCTGCTTGGTAAATATTATTGATCGCTCTGGTTCTACCTTGTCGATATTTATCTATAAATCGATATTCAAAACAAGGGTCTTTAATAATGCGCTCTTTAATAGGCTTTAAACTGGGGAGTGTTGATTCGGCTACAATTTTCCCCACAATTTTGTCATACAATCCATATATAACTGTACGATCACATTGCAAAATTTCTCGAACTCGATCTACTGTAACTTGCAAAACATCATCACAATTATTGACTCTATGAATATCATGAGTAATTTTTTGTAATGAATTTTGCCATTCTACGGTTTGATCTAATTGAGTTTGAAGTCGAGCATATTTTTTCAAGTACGAAATCTGTTCCATAGCCCAACCAGCAATTTGAATTGCAAAATTGACTTCTGCTAGCTCCCATTGACGAAATGCAGAACATTGATGTGTGACCAATAAACCAAATAACGAATTATCCGTATAATTTAGAGGAACAACCAAATTGGCTTTGACCTCTATTTTCTCTAAATTTTCCACATAACAAGGACTCATCCCCGCTTCGTAAATATTATCGATCACCCTGACTCTACCTTTTTGATACAGGTCGACATATCTAGCTTCAAAACAAGGGTCTTTAATAATCGAATCAATAGTTGGTGAAAAACCAGGTGTTAAGGCTTCGGCGATGATTTTACCTTGAGATTCGGATAGCAAACTATAGACTACAACTCGATCACATTTTAGAACTTCATAGACTTGAGCCACGCACAGTTGAAGTATTTCTCTCTCTGTAGTTTTTCCGCGTATCGTTTGAATTACATTGGTTAAAGAGTATAACCGGCTTTTATTGAATAAATTACGGGTTTCTGATGAATTATTGGCAATTTCTAAAGAATCTTGGTTACGAGTCATAAATTGAAAATAATTGATGAAGTACTTCTCAAACTAAAAAAGCTGTTAGAATCTTTTGAAATTAAGCATGATTGTTCGGATTAAGCTGGTGCTTATCGACGATATTAACCTGAAGACCAACATGAAATTGGCTATAAAAAAATGTCCAGAATTGAAGTGCGACCCTACGTAACCGTCAGGTGCAAACGCTAGTTCTACAACTTAAGGAAACTACGCAACAGACTGCTTTAGGAATTAGCACCTTGAGCAAAAACATATTCGCTTACAAAGCAAATTTAAACGACTATAAAGGAAAAACAAATTGCTTCTCCAAATCGTGAAGTAATTCACGAGCCAGACATGGGACTATTGATAAATTAATATGAGTTTAGAATAAGACTTTTCTAAAGAGCTTAACTAACTTCGATGTAAGTTAGTTAAAAAATGGTAATTGCTATTTAGTTTGTCCAAACAATGGAACTAAATAGTTAAATATAATTCTTGATCCTGATCCTCAAAAAGGCGTTACGACGGCAAATGGACAAGAAACAACGCTCGACGTAAAGTTTAACCATGATTCTGTATACCAAGTTAACTATTTCAATATTTATTATAGTATCAGAAGGTAAAAATCAGGAGTAAATCTTGAATTATAGTTGTTTTCTCCTTATTTTTAGCTTACAGCTAACTGGAGCATCGACTTAAACAAGTTTATAGCCTGTGAAGATAATTTATGAAGCTTTTACATAGCTCATTGTGATACTCTTTTGTTTCAATTAGCGGTGTTCAAATTAACTTTTCAACCTAGCATTTCAATTTAGTATTATCAATCACGAAGAATTTGTCTGCATATTATTCAATTTTTGCCACTTGATATTTTTTGTTGCGATAAATTCTTTTTAAGTGATCGCACTCTAAATTACGTTGTTCTTTGTAAAGCACGACATGAGTTATGGAGTAGTTGGCTACCAGTTCGGACAAAATTTGACAACTGCGATCGCTCATTTGGTAAAAGTCTCTAGCTTTTTTTAAGCGCTCAACCCACTCTAGTACTTCAATGTCTTTATAGGGATGTGTTTTATCGTTAATAAAAATAGGTGAACCAGTAGACAGGCGAAATTTTCTCATATCTGACATATCTGGTGGGATCAAATAGGTTTCTCCAGATTGCCGATTTTCTCGCACAAAATCCATCATCATATTTGATGTCTTGCCATAGCCAAAGGATAAAACCTGATTAATAGTTCCAACTATGACTATGATAGAGATAATAGTGATACATAAGCGAACAATTACTTGCTGATATTTAGAGATAAAAACTCGATATCGATTAAAAATAAAAGTTACAATCTGAGCCAAGACAATACTTGTAGCAATTGGTACTAGAAAAATTGACAGGCGCCAGGGAGCAATAAAAGCGATAGTATTACTATTTACCAATAACTGAATAATAGTGGATAATACTGTCGCTAAAAAAGGTATTAGTAAGATTAAAAATAGTTCACTTTTTCTCACTAACCACAGGGCAAAAATGACTATACAAGCTTGTATGTAAGCCTTATAACCATCTTCCCTTAACCAAACTTGAGGTAGGGAGTGATGAGGAATTCTTAGTTGGACAATAAATTCTTGAGCTTGATGCCAAAGCTGAGGATTTGTTGGCGTAAAAGTCCCAGACATATAGCTATATACTGGCAAAACAAGAATTAAAGATAACAAGCCCATGAAAAAAATCTTAAATAAATTTTTTTCCCGAATATAAACAACTATCAAATATGCAAAAGTTAGAATTCCAGCACTAACGAGATAGGTTGGATGAAAAGTAGCAGCCAAAGCTAATAAAAATACTGCTAAATAATATCTTTTATAAAGCGAACAACAGATCGATAAAATTATGAATACACCAAATGTTGATGGTTGAAATACTTTTCCTAATACGTATTGTCCTGCCACTCCGTAATGTAAATCTCTACCTAAGTCAAATTGAAATATCTTCAAATGAACTGTATGAATAATAATTAAAATCGTAAAATAAACAATAGTTTTTAACTTATTTTTTTTAAAATCATAGATATAGTTTACTATTGCTAATATACTATATACATAAGTTCCAAAAATAAGAAAATAATATACATAAAACATATATTCTGGATGAATATATTTACAAGTTATTTCCACTAGCCAACTAAAAGCAGGAAGCGGGTCAATAGTATTAGCAACCCAATCTTCATTCAAAAATCCATAACCAGCATTTGCTAACCCGTGGAGAAATTTTGTATTTTGATTTTCTGGGGAATTGTAGATAGGATCTTGAGTATATGCAAGACCAAAAATAAGCGAAATCAATAAAAACTTGGTAACGGATACTAACCTTTGATGCTTAAAAAAATAATGTAGTTTCATTGCCATGCAGGTTGATATCGATGCTAAATCCTGGCAATTATACTACGGATATGGTGATTACTGTTGAAGCATTGACGATCGGCTTGAGGACTATCTGGTGAATCACTTCAGTATTGTTCTACGTCTCCATTAAATAGCGTTGTATAAATAGACTTGTATTGGTTGGACTTCTTTACTTGATGCTGAATTAAATAGACTCAAGCTAAAGGTCAAAAATAGACTAGTAATAAAAATTTGCCAATGTTTCATATTATTCTCCTCTTTTTTAAGCACCATTAAAAGTTTTTTAATCCATAGCTCACTTTCCGTATAAAAGTGAAAATCTTGTTAACTGATTTGATAACAGCGAGCGATAAATTCCCGATTGCTGATTACCTTACAAGATTTATGAGAATTTTTCAGCAAGAGATATGCAGCACGTCGACAAATTTTTATTGTTTTTTGGCGTAACATCATTTTCCTCCTGTGAAGTTTTTTTGTTGATAACACTAAAATTAGATCGCGATCGTGAAGAACTAGGGATGATTTGACTTACTCTGTGACTTTGAATATGTTTGCTAAGGTTTAAATCAGACAAATTTATCAGCAATAATGATAAAAAAAGAGTATCAATAGAGCAAACTACAATTTATCAACTGTTCTTTTTACCTTTTGGCAATAGAACAGTATTTAACCAGGACTAAACCAAAGGAAGGAAATGGAAATAGGCGTTCCTAAAGAAACCAAAGATCAAGAATTTCGTGTCGGCTTAACTCCTCATAGTGTTCAGGCATTATCAAAAAATCATGCTGTATTTGTGGAAACTAATGCGGGTATCGGTTCTGGTTTTACTGATGAAGCATATCAAAAGGCTGGGGCAAAAATTGTTACTAATGCCGTCGATGCTTGGAATAAAGAACTAGTTGTTAAGGTTAAAGAACCTTTGGCAACAGAATATCAATATCTTCAATCAGAACAATTACTGTTCACCTATCTTCATTTAGCTGCTGAGCGTGACTTAACGAAGGCTTTAATCGAAGCGGGGACAATTGCGATCGCCTATGAAACTGTTGAATTAAGTAATGGTAAGTTGCCTTTACTTACACCGATGAGTGTTATTGCGGGTCGTTTATCGGTTCAGTTTGGAGCAAGATACTTAGAAAAACAGCAAGGAGGAAGAGGAGTATTGCTAGGTGGTGTGCCAGGAGTTCCCCCTGGTAATGTAGTAATTTTGGGGGGTGGGGTCGTCGGCACAGAAGCAGCTAAAATTGCTGTCGGCATGGGTGCCAGAGTTCAAATTGTGGATATCAATGTTGATCGTCTTAGCTACCTAGAAAATTTATTTGGCTCAAGGGTAGAGTTACTCTATAGTAGCCCTGGACATATAGAAGCTGTTGTCTCCAATGCCGATTTACTGATTGGAGCAGTGCTAGTAGTCGGCAAAAAGGCTCCTACATTAGTATCTCGTTCTTTAGTAGCTCAGATGCGACCCGGTTCCGTAATTGTAGATGTAGCAGTAGATCAGGGTGGTTGTATCGAAACTTTACGTCCTACTTCCCATAGTCAACCTACTTACATAGCCGAGGGAGTAGTTCATTTTGGTGTGCCTAATATACCTGGGGCAGTGCCTTGGACAGCAACTCAAGCTTTAAACAACAGCACTTTGCCTTATATTTTGCAGTTAGCTAATCATGGTTTATCAGCCTTGGAAATGGACGAAGCTCTGGCAAAAGGTTTGAATATTAAAAGGGGACACATAATACATCCCGCAGTCCAAGAAGTATTTAACAACGATATATTATGATTTTTTCTGTACTTAGCCGCAAAATACCCAGTTTATCAAAAGCTAATCTTGATGTTGCTTCCAAGTGCCATGAAAACTATGAGGGATAACAAAGGGTAAAGCTAAACGACATACAGGAGTTTCAAATAAGCAATCGCTTTGATAAATTCTAACTTCACTCCTATCGTTATTGCCGTCATAGACTACTGTTAGTAGCCAACCTTGTTCTGGATTATTTTTACTGGGGACTAAAATCGGTTCGGATGGATAGCAGTTAGATCCCATATCAGCGATCGCCATATTTTTGGTTTGACGATCAAAACAGGCGATCGCATTAAATAGTTCTTCTCCAATAGTTGCTCCATAACGATGCACATTTAGATAAGTATAACGCCAGGGTTGTCCAACCTTTTGGGGCGAAACTACGGCAAATTCACTTGCAGCATCAGATAATTGCTGATTACTGATTACTGCGGCAGTTTTGGGATCAATAGTCAGTGACCACAAAGTTCCTTTGGCGGGAGTTTGGGTATAGCCAGATGCCACTTCTTTGAGATATTGGTTAGTGTCAAAGTTGGCATAGCGGATAAATTCGGTGACAATATTGCCTTCTTCGTTGAGATATCCGTTAGCAAAATGCCATTGAAACCAAGGATCGGTCTGACTACGACTGACTAAAGATAAATTATTCCGTTCAAAAATCAAAATCTCTGTAGCTAGATTGGGTTTCCACTCCATCGCTTCACTATAACTTTTTTGTCCTAGCAAAACTTGAGTCAAATTTATTCTTACTGGAGAGACTAGAAAAACTAAATACTCTCCTGCTAGACAAAAATCGTGAATTAGAGGCACTCCTGACAAAGTCAAAGAATTTTGTTGTTTTAGTTTGCCACTAGAGTCGCAGCAATAAAGGTTGAGAGTAGCATTTAATCCTGCGCTCATTCCATAATTAAATATTTCTCCTGTAATCGGATCGACTTTAGGATGAGCGGAGAAAGATTGCTTGTCAGCAAAACCAGCAAGTTGGTCGATTCCCAAAGTAGCTAAAGTTTCTAAATCTAAAGCATGAGGTTTTCCACCTTCCCAAAGAGCTAGTAAACGGTCTGATAATGCCAAAACCGAAGTATTAGCCGCATTTTTTACCGGTTTAAACCAGTTATTCCAAAATGCCCCAGTGGCAGTCATGCCATAGTTAGGATAAATAAAAGCATCTGCTTCTTGCTCGTCCAAATATCCTTGGGTTTGGACATAACGATATATTCCTGTTGCTCCAGAATCAGTGAAGTGAATTCCCAATACTGCTCCATCACCATCAAACCAATGTCCTACCTTTTGACCTCCTCGTGATAATCTGGCAGGACCATTGCGGTATAGTGTTCCTCTTAAATCAGCGGGTATTTCTCCAGCAATAATTGATAGGGGAGTAGAATCGAATTCTCTGGCTGGTTGGGCAATCGCTTTAGACCAAGATTTAAATTTAGATGCTGTTATCATTTAGCTCCTTTTAAGTTTTGAAAATTAATTCAAAATTAATAGATTAACGGACAACGATATACTAGGTAATGATAAGCGATAAAAATTGTACAAGCTCTTGATCTAATGGTGGAATGAGCTAAATCCAAGGCTATAAATACAATTGATTTAGATATTTTTGCTTGGTCAAGAAGTGGGTTCTCCCTTTTGAACCGCTTGATTTGCCTGACTATGAATCTTGCCAATACTCAGAGAATAATCAAACAAATCTCTTAGCTTCTCCGCGAAAGAGCTCACACTATATTTCCAATGATGTCTCTAAACTCCAGTTATAACGCGGATCAACATTTTGATGTAAATAGTTAAATTGCTATTCATCAAATCTTTATATGGCAAGGGTTTCAAGCGTTGTATATTACTTGTGTTTCGAAAGAAGACTAAAAGTTCATCACACAAGGTACCTCGACAACTTAAGATATAGGGTTCTACAGGGAAGTGTGACTAACTCAAAGTTGCTGTCTCCTGTGGGTAAAATCTTTAAGGAACTTTGGTTATAGGTTTGAATGGGTGGCAAGCTTTATCAGACGGAAATACTGGGAAAACCCCAGTTTATTCTATGTCTGTTCTTGAAATCTCATCAGATCAAGCTGGATTTATACCAGACGTTAATACGCCGTAGCGAGAAAGAATATGAGTGTCGTGATGGAAGTTTCTCTCTGCTCTTTTCCAGGGTTTGGAGAAAGGCGCATAGTTCGCCGCATCTAGCCTACATTCTTATGTGAAGAATCGGTGTAGAAGTCATCACAACTAGTGTTCTGTTAGAGTCAGTAATTTTCCCTCAAAGTCCTCCTGAGTCGAATAACGTCCTCAGATTTCTGTCGAACTGACACCGGCAATTTTAAATGAATTTGCAACTCAATTAACGAAATATGGTTGAATGACAATACAAGAATATTTAAATCCCAAGATATTTCCGCACCAATCTCATTTTCAAGCTCCGCTTCACACCATTTTTGAGCGGATCGCACGAGAGCAGCCAAACAAGAATGCAGTGTCTTTTGTTGAGGAACATTTGACATATGGGGAACTGAATGAAAAAGCCAATGAACTAGCTCATTGGTTGATATTTAAAGGAATTAAAGCTGAACGTTGCGTTGCGGTATGCCTTAGACCTGGTTGGGAAATTATCGTCGCTTTGCTCGCCATTCAGAAAGCAGGTGGAGTTTATCTGCCCATAGATCCAGATTATCCTAAGGTGAGAATTCAAAGTATTGTTGAAGATGCAGGGGTTGATTTAACCATAGCTCAAGATGATGTCATTAAGAATCTCGGTGACGTTCTTGTCCGTCCCTATACCCTCCAACAGACGAAGTCTATATCGGATGTTGCTAGACGCGATAATCCGCGAGTTGACATTGACGAACAGAATACTGCATACATTTTTTATACTTCTGGCACTACTGGTCAACCGAAAGGAATTGCTATCAACTACAAAAGTTTAGCCTACTACGTACTTTCGGCAATAAGTCAATTTGGAATGACTCCGAAGGATACGACACTAACCATTGCCAAGTTTTCGTTTAGCATCAGCTTGTTTGACCTGATGACAAGTATTATCTCTGGTGGACGGTTAATAGTTCTACCGAGGGATGAAATTATGGACTATGATAGCTTAACAACCGCCTTAGAGAGAGCAACCGTTGTCCACATTGGTCCAAATCTATTAAGAGGGTTGGTTTTTTACATCAAAAAGAATTACCCGACCTATCAGCGGTTTGCTGGGCTGCGACACGTTTCGTCGGGTGGAGATATCGTACCTGCGGAGTTATTAGAAGAACTTAAGATTATTTTCCCTCGGGCGGAAATCTATGTGATTTATGGATGTACGGAAATTGCCTGTATGGGTTGCTGCTATTTGATCCCTCGGGATACCTTGGTCGAAAGATCATACATTGGCAAACCCTTTAGAGGAACGAAAGTGATCCTGTTGGGTGACGACGGGAAACAAGTAACCAATGGTGAGATAGGAGAAATTTGTTTTCAAGGACCCGGTGTAATGAAGGGTTACTTGAATAGAGAGAAATTGACTAGCAATACGTTCGTAAAAATTGGTGGTTCAACTTATTTCAGGACGGGCGATCTTGGTCGAATACATTCTTCTGGGAATTTGGAGTATCTTGGTCGACGGGATTTCCAAATAAAGCTTAGAGGTCAGCGCCTTGAACTGGTCGAACTCGAAAGTCACTTGAGGCAAGCACCGGGAGTGCGCGATGCAGTTGTTACAGCTAATAAAATTGGAGTTGGCGACAAACGCCTGATTGCCTATATTACTCTTGAAGACCCAAATAATTTTTCCCTGGACGCAATTCGTGCTTACTTACACGATCGCTTACCCGATTATATGCAGCCGTCTGGTTGGATTATTTTAGAAAGTATACCGCTCAATGAAAATTTCAAAATTGCGCGCAATGCACTGCCACCAGCAACCCTAGAAAATTTAATTATTACAGATACCTATGTCGCACCACGTAATGAAATAGAGCGAATCCTCACAACAATTTGGCAGAATGTACTAGATATTCCGCAAGTGGGCATAAACGATAATTTTTTCAATATCGGTGGTAATTCCCTGATCGCCATGAATATAAGCATGATAGCAGCAGAGAAGGGGCTAGAAGTCTCCCCGTTGCAGATGGCACATACGCCAACTATTGCTGGACTGGTTGAAGCAGGCTTGGGGCAATACTCTGAGTTAGATGGCTGTGTGCCAAACAATCTCTCTTTTGGCTCTTTACCCGAACTGCCACCATTTATCTTGCGGTTCTTATACGAACGAGGCTGCCAGACACCCCATCATTGGAATATCTCCAGGATATTGGTTGCCAAAAGACGTCTTGCTTTCGAGTTGCTGGAAAAGACGTTTCGTTATCTCGGCGATCGCCATGATGCTTTGAGGCTTCGCTTCGATCTTGATGGTGATCGTTGGCAGGCTAGGGTCTTAAAAACATCTAAAGACACCCTCGCTTGTAAAACAGTCGATTTATCTAATCTATCGCCAGAAAAACAGGTCGAAGCAATAGCCGAAGTCGCCAAAGTTTATCAGAGAGAGATCAACCTAACCAATGGGCCTATTGCCTATATGGTTTTGTTTGACCTAGGAAAAAAGCAGCCACAAGAATTATTTTTTGTGGTGCATCATTTCGCGATGGATGTTATCTCCTGGAAGATTTTTTGGCTTGAATTTGAGTTAGCGTACCAACGGCTTGAAGCAACAAGTGAAATTACTTTGTCTACCTTGCCAGTATCCTTTAAAACTTGGACGCAGGTTTTGCGGCAATATGCTAATTCACCGACAGTAGAGACGGATGTTCAAAAATGGATTCGACAACCTTGGTCGGAAGTGCCGACCTTACCAAAGGATCTCAGCGACGAACGCAGTGTGAATACCAATAGTTCTGCGGAGGTTGTACGCTTCGCGCTGTCGGAATGGCAGACCGAAACTCTAATGCGGAGTGGAACTTACGAACTTGATGTCGAACATATCTTGATTAGTAGTCTTGCAACAGCACTCAATCAGTGGCAAGAAAGCGGTTTTATATATTTTGATCGCTTAGTACACGGACGAAATGTTGGTCTGTCGGAATCTAACTTAAGCAGAACTATAGGTTGCATTATCAGCTACTCGCCTACACTTTTGAGAATCGATACGCGGGCATCTGCAGGTAATATTTTACTTGACGTTGCCCAACAGATGGAACAACTAAGAGACTCAGGAACAAGTATCGACTTGTACAGATATCTAGGGTCAAATCCCGCCCTTGTTAAGAGCTTGAAAGAACTACCACAGGCAGAAGTTCTCTTCAACTATCGCGGTAAGGTTGACGATATTCTAGAAAGAAGTAGTGTTTTCGATGGGACGCGCGCAATCGCCGGTTTAGATCACAATCCCGAAGGCCTCAGACAGTATCCGCTGGCGATCGTTATTGATATTATCGATCGCCAACTAGAAGTCCGATGCGTGTACAGCGCAAACATCCATAAGCGGGAAAGCATTGTCGCCTTATGTGCTGAGTTTTTGGATCGGATAGTAAGTATGCAGTGCGAGGCAGCGAGACGTTCTCACCTCGAAATTTTCAACCACGAGTTGAAAGACTGATTTAAGATCGATACTCAATCAAGATTTTTTAGATTCAATCGCCAGTTTTTTTAAAATCCATTTAATATCAAATCTCTCTTTTAAATAATGACTACTATTTGCCCAATCGAAGGATTCGACCATCTGGAATTTTATGTTGGTAATGCCAAGCAAGCATCAGTATTTTATTCCACATATTTTGGATTTAATCCCGTA
Organism: Pleurocapsa sp. PCC 7319; assembly: GCF_000332195.1. NCBI lineage: Bacteria > Bacillati > Cyanobacteriota > Cyanophyceae > Pleurocapsales > Pleurocapsaceae > Pleurocapsa > Pleurocapsa sp. PCC 7319. Next base: position 3,283,538 of record NZ_KB235922.1, on the reverse strand, counting down.
GCTTATTGTGGATTAGAAACTGGCGAACGAAAAAAGACCTCCTATGTTTTAAAACAAGGGGATATTCGCTTTGTTATCAGTTCTGCTCTCAGTCCCAATCATCCCATTGCTCGCAGTGTTTTAGAGCACGGAGACACAATCGCTATTATTGCTTTGGCAGTTTCAAATGTAAATACTGCTTACCAATATGCCGTGGCACGAGGCGCAGTTGGAGCAATTCCCCCAACCACCCAAAAAGACGAGAGTGGTGTATTTCGGTTTGCAGCGATCCACAGCTTTGGCGATACGCTGATTAAGTTTATCGATCGCAGTGACTATCCCAGCAACTTTGCTCCTGGTTATATAGACCGCGTTACCAAATCAGTCAATTCAGCTGGCTTAACCTCGGTCGACCACGTAGTAGGCAATGTTGAACGGGGTACTATGAATCAGTGGGTTAAGTTTTTCGTCAAGACGATGGGATTTGATGTGCGGATGTACTTTGACGAGCAAACCGTCTCCACTGAGTATTCAGCCTTGATGTCAAAAGTGCTGGAGAACGGTGGCAAGACCATCATCAATATCAACGAACCCGCAAATGGTTTACGAAAATCTCAAATTCAAGAATATCTCGACTTCCACTATGGTCCTGGTATTCAGCATCTTGGTCTAGCAACCAATAATATTGTGCAGACGGTCGTTCGACTCAGGGAGGCAGGGGTTGAATTTCTCCCGATTCCGCAAACCTACTACGAAAACTTGGAAGATTGGGTGAAGGATATTAATGTCTCAGTTGAAGATCTAGCCAAATTAGGTATTTTAGTGGATCGGGATGATAACGGCTATCTATTGCAGCTTTTCACGAAACCGATTAGCGATCGCCCCACCTTGTTTTTTGAGATCATTGAGCGGCGAGGTTCTCAGGGATTTGGAGCGGGTAATTTTAAATCCTTGTTTGTCGCCCTAGAAAAAGAACAAAAATTACGCGGAAATTTCTGAGCCCATCGCTCTTCCACTGCGATCGCAGTGGAAGAGATTGCTTTCTTATCCAAAAATCAGTGATGTTATTTTTCTGTATTTAGAGGCTTAATCCAAATTCATATTGTTGATATCAGCCTATTCTTATATCAAGTACGGATAATTAATTGAAATAAACAGGCTTATTGCAGACCTGAAAAACTTATTACTTGTTACTTGTTACTTGACCTCATTCTTAATTTAAGTATTCAACTGAACTTGATATTATTGGCGATCGCCTGAGACCAAGTTTTAAGTTGAGATATTGTTATCATTTAGCTCCTTTTAAGTTTTGAAAATTAATTCAAAATTGATAGATTAACGGACAACGATATACTAAGCAAAGATAAACGATAAAAATTGTACAAGCTCTTGATCTAGTGATGAGATGAGCTAAATCCAATACTATAAACACAAATGAACTCAGGAATCGATTTACAAGGAAGTTTTATCCAAACTCTTCAAGACTTTGGACTTTCCATTGGTCTGGCCAAAGCTATTTGGCTACCGTTGCCCATGCTGTTGATGATTATTGGTGCAACGGTGGGAGTTTTGGTAGTTGTTTGGCTAGAAAGAAAAATCTCTGCCGCCGCCCAACAGCGTATCGGACCCGAATATGCAGGTCCATTGGGCGTATTACAACCAGTTGCCGATGGCATCAAGTTGGTTTTTAAAGAAGATGTAATCCCAGCCAAAGCAGATCCTTGGCTGTTTACCATGGGTCCTGTGTTAGTTGTTGTTCCTGTATTTTTGTCCTATCTCATCGTTCCTTTTGGACAAAACTTGGTGATTACAGACCTAAACGTTGGTATTTTTATCTGGATTTCCCTATCTAGCATCGCTCCCATAGGCTTGTTGATGGCTGGTTACGCATCTAACAATAAGTACTCTTTATTAGGGGGATTGAGAGCTGCCGCCCAGTCTATTAGTTATGAAGTTCCCTTGGCATTGGCAGTACTGGCGATCGTGATGATGTCCAACAGCCTCAGCACAATTGATATTGTGGAACAACAGTCTGGTTACGGTATCTTAGGTTGGAATATCTGGAGACAACCCGTAGGTTTTATTATTTTTTGGATCGCCGCCTTGGCTGAGTGCGAACGACTACCTTTTGATTTACCAGAAGCAGAAGAAGAATTAGTTGCTGGTTATCAAACTGAATATGCAGGCATGAAATTTGCCCTCTTCTATTTAGGGTCTTACGTTAACTTAGTGTTATCTGCACTAGTTTTTGCCATCCTATATTTAGGTGGTTGGGAATTTTTTATTCCTTTAGATCGTCTGGCAGATTGGCTCGGTGTTGCTGAGACTACTCCCTGGTTACAAGTGTTAACCGCATCTTTAGGCATTATCATGACCCTGATTAAAGCTTACTTCTTAGTCTTTATTGCTATTTTGTTGCGTTGGACAGTACCCAGAGTCCGCATTGACCAACTGTTAGATTTAGGTTGGAAATTTTTATTACCAGTTTCTCTTGCTAATCTTTTGATTACTGCTGCACTAAAACTGTCATTTCCGATAGCATTTGGCGGTTAGTAGCAACAACTGGAAATAAGATATATGATTCTCAATCCTAATTGATTTAACTATCTAAATTAATCGCCAATCATACAGTATCTAAATCAACTACAAATCATGTTTAAGATTCTCAAACAAGTCCAAGACTATGCCAAGGAAAGTTGGCAAGCTGCTAAATATATTGGTCAAGGGCTTTCTGTTACCTTCGATCATATGCAGCGTCGTCCCGTAACCGTTCAGTATCCTTACGAAAAATTAGTCCCTTCTGAACGCTATCGCGGTAGAATTCATTACGAATTTGATAAATGCATTGCCTGTGAAGTTTGTGTTCGAGTTTGTCCGATTAACCTACCTGTAGTGGATTGGGAATTTGACAAAAAAGCTAAAAAGAAAAAACTCAATCATTACAGTATTGACTTTGGAGTCTGTATCTTCTGCGGTAATTGTGTAGAATACTGCCCGACAAATTGTCTTTCGATGACGGAAGAATATGAATTAGCTTCTTATGACCGTCATGAGCTGAATTACGATAACGTTGCTCTAGGTCGCTTGCCTTACAAAGTCACTCAAGATCCCATGGTGAATCCTCTAAAAGAGTTTGCCTACTTACCCAAGGGCGTGAACGATCCTCACGATTTACCTGTTGGTTCCCAACGTGCGGGTAAACGTCCCGAAGAGATTTTAGCGGAAATAGAAGCTGCTAAACCTAAAACGGAAGAAGCAAGTAAATAGGTCTTTAGGTGTTAGGTACTAGAAAAATTAATTACCAGTAACCTAATACCTAAAAACTTAAAATCTTCAAAATTGCAAGTAATTCCATTGATTAAATAATTTAGAAAGAGGAGAACAAGGTGAATTTAGCTGAAGGAGTGCAGATAGTTTCTTTTGGCATTTTGGCAGTAATGATGATTGGGACAGCTTTAGGGGTTGTCTTGTTACCGAGAATCGTTCATTCGGCTTTTCTGTTAGCAGCAGTATTTGTGAGTATTTCCGGTTTATATATCTTACTCAATGCTGATTTTGTGGCTGCGGCTCAAATTTTAGTCTACGTTGGTGCAGTCAATGTCCTGATCTTGTTTGCCATTATGCTGGTTAACAAGCAAGAAGATTATTCCGAGCTTCCAGGTCGTTTTTTCCGCAAAGCTGCAACGGGTGTAGTTTGTTTCGGTCTATTTGCCCTTTTGGGAACAATGGTTTTAGTTACACCCTGGTCCCTAGACACCACTTCCCCTGCCGTAATTGAGAATACAGTAGTGGCTCTGGGCGAACATTTCTTTAGTGATTATTTACTACCTTTTGAGTTGGCATCAGTTCTACTTTTGATGGCAATGGTAGGAGCCATCATCCTCGCTCGTCGTGATTTTATTCCCGACTCGGTAACCAAAAAAGAGGCTGTTACAGCAAATTTGACTTTGCCAGAGCGTCCTCGTGAATTAGCTACTCTAAGTGGTAATGAGCCGCAAGATAAGTAATCAAAATTATGAATATTAAATTGTAACTTTGATATTCATCACAGTTAACTAGATTAAAAATTACAAACAATTAAAGGAGTCGGAATTAAGTGCATCTCGAATATTTTTTGTTGTTAGCAGCAGCTTTATTTTGTATTGGCATTTATGGTCTGATCACTAGCCGTAACGCTGTCCGAGTATTGATGTCGATTGAATTAATGCTAAATGCAGTTAATTTAAACTTAGTAGGATTTTCTAATTATTTAGACCCCAGCAATATCAGAGGTCAAGTATTTACTGTATTTGTCATTACAGTGGCAGCAGCAGAGGCAGCAGTGGGTTTAGCAATTGTGCTCGCTATTTACCGTAACCGCAACACCATTGATATGGAGCAATTTAATTTACTTAAATGGTAATTGCTTAGTACCGCTTCGCGGAAGTAAAAAGGCAAGAAATATTAGTTTTCAAGCATTTTAACTAGTGGGTTTATTTACTAAAAAAAGCCGAGGTAACTCTCGGCTTAAATTAATAATTAACAATCTAGTAGGTGTGAGGGCTAGTTATTAAGATGATGTCTGGTATCAATTTTGCAAGAGCAAAGTAAGGGGTGGATTAAGAGAAATTTAATCCTTATACTTACTGATTTATCCTTGCCTCACCAAAGTTATGAAATTAACAGTTCAAACTTTTACGGTTCATAAGAAATTCGCGCTCCAAATTAGTCGCGGTACAACGGCTCAAACTATTAATATCTGGTTACGTATTCAGCAGGATAACATCGAAGGATGGGGAGAAGCATCACCGTTTTCTATTGATCAAACTGAAATTAAAGACTCTTCCCAATTGTTAGCTGAATTTGAGCAGCTTATTCCCCAATTAGAATCTTTTCATCCTCTTCAAAGACAAGAAATTTCGACAAAATTGCAAGCCATCAAAGTATCTTCTGCTATTCAGGCATCAGTAGATATGGCTCTTCATGATTGGCTAGGCAAAAAAGCTGGTCTACCCCTATGGCAAATCTGGGGCTTAAATCGAGATCGCATTGTTCCTATTTCAGTCACTATTGGCATCAGTTCTCCAGAGCAAGCTGTCGCCAGGTTAAAAGACTGGCAAGATAGCCTGGAAGTAAAAATGATTAAGCTCAAGCTAGGTAGTCCAGAAGGGATTCCAGCAGATAAAGCTATGGTGCAGGCAATTAGGCAAGTAGACCCTAAAACAAAGCTCACTGTAGATGCTAACGGTGGTTGGCGTTTTAATGATGCTGTATATATGTCCCATTGGTTAGCTGAGCATGGGGTGGAATATATCGAGCAACCTCTACCAGTAGCAGAAGATAGTAAACTTGTAACCTTGTCTGCTAATTCACCGTTACCTATATTTGTCGATGAAAGTTGTTTTACTAGCTCAGACATACTTCGACTAGCAGATTCAGTAGCAGGAGTTAATCTGAAGATCATGAAAACAGGTGGATTAACTGAAGCGATCAAAGCAATCCAAATTGCCAAAGTCTGTGGACTAAAAATTATGTTTGGTTGTTATTCTGATAGTAGCTTGGCTAACACCGCCATGTCCCATCTAGCACCTTGGGCCGATTATTTAGATTTAGACAGTCATTTAAATCTAATTGACGATCCCTTTCAAGGAGCAACAATCAAAGAAGGACGTTTAGTACCAAATAATTTACCAGGATTGGGAGTAAACTACAGTGCTGAAGGCTAATAATCGTGTAGTAATTTTGTTAGAAGGTGGCATTACAGGTCATCATGGCAAAACAGGATTAGCTTTTTTACGCTATAGCAATACAGATATAGTTGCGGTAATTGATCGCACTTGTGCTGGCAAATCTCTAACTAAATTAACCGGTATTCAGAAAGATATTCCTATTGTCGTCAATATTCAAGCCGCCTTGGCATATAAACCAGATGCTCTACTCATAGGGATTGCGCCTTCAGGGGGACAACTACCACCCAATCTTCACGTAGAGATAACGATCGCGATTGAAGCAGGTATTTCTATAGTTAATGGCTTACATACTTTGCTTAAACCTCAGTTTCCTAATCTACAACCCGGACAATGGATTTGGGATATTCGCCAAGAACCTCCTGGGTTGACTATCGGTACTGCTCAAGCGCGATCGCTGAATGCTCAAAGAGTCTTAACGGTAGGCACAGATATGGCAATCGGCAAAATGTCTACCAGCTTAGAACTATATAATGCAGCATTGCGTCAGGGTATCAAAGCTCAATTTATTGGCACAGGACAAGCAGGTATTGCGATCGCAGGACAGGGAATACCTTTAGATGCAGTGCGGGTAGATTTTGCAGCTGGTGCAGTAGAAAAAACTGTTTTGGATTTAGGACGAGATCAAGACTTAATCTTTATTGAAGGGCAAGGTTCGCTCTTACATCCCGGCTCCACTGCTACTTTACCTCTAATTCGAGGTAGCCAACCAACAGGATTAATTTTAGTCCACCGTGCAGGAGCAAAACATTTATATGACTTACCCGATATTTTGATTCCACCATTGCCCGAAGTAATTAAACTCTATGAAACCATAGCCTGCGCAGGAGGTATCTTTGGAAATGTCAAAGTTAAAGCGATCGCTCTTAATACTTTTGGGATGGATACAACCACAGCCAATCAAGCGATCAAGTCTACTTCTGAGTTAACTGGATTACCCTGTAGCGATGTAGTCCGTTTTGGTGGAGAAATTCTATTGCCAGCAATTAAATCCCATTAATTTGTTCTTGTTTGGCTGAGTTATTGAAGAATTTTCTAGAGTTTTTCTATCAAAAACTTAATTATGGTGGATTTTTGCGTTCAATGTGCTAATATTAAACTCGTGGAAAAAATGATTCTTGTATTTCAAGAGTTAACTATAAGGGACTGTAGTTCAGCTGGTTAGAATGCCTGCCTGTCACGCAGGAGGTCGCGGGTTCGAGTCCCGTCAGTCCCGTATAAGTTATACCAGTAGTTTGAAGCAATTGGTCTTATTCGGAATTTACAACTAATTTCCAGTATAGAACCAAATAAGAACCAAAACTAGTTGGTTCATTTGGTTTTCGCTACAGAGAAATTATTAAGATACATGAGCTAAGTCTGACTAAACATCGGACTTAGCTTTTTTGATGTGTCTATTTCAGACACGATGCGACTAGCTTCTAAATGAACACAGCCAAATATAAAGTTGCTTCATATTCATAGATTGCCTGAGCAATAAAGCTTTAAGAAGACAATTTGAAAATTTTGTCATTTTTTTTGTAGCCTAATTGTATAGTGTGTGTGAAGCCTATTGCCATCTCACTTTTCTGTAGTTAGATTAGTTACATAAGAAAAACAAATTTCTACCAGAAACTGAATGATTCAAAAACAGTTCTCCATCTTTATTGGTATTTCCCTAGCTACTGTTCTTTCTCAACTAGAGAAACATTTCAAATAAACAGGACATAAACAGCGAAAGGAATAGCCAAGTTATTGCTCACTCATTTGTGAGCAGAAAGTAAATAAATAAACTGGAGAATAACAGTATGACTGATGCAAGTAACGTTCAAATGAATGAGAAAGACCTCATGAGATATCTAGGTCGTTGCAGTAGAGAATTTCTTGATGAGCTGGTTTTGACTTTCAATGATATGGATGGTCTTGAAAAATACCAATACGCACACAGTACCAAAAAGAAAAGAGAAGAAATCTACAGATTGATTCTTCAAAATGAAGATTTTGACAAATTTGACACTGTGAAAGACTTTCACGACTACGTTTTGGGAAGTGCGGAGGATATAGCCGAAGCAAAAAGATTATATAAAGAGACAATGGATAGCTACAAAGCTGGTCTTGAATCTAAAGTAGCTAAATTGAGTCTCGATTTTGAAATTAAAGATGACACTCGCGAGCTTCAACAAGAAATAAAGGGTCAGCAAAAATGCTGCAAACTGATTGAAAATGGTTTGAAAGGATATGGCAAGGCAATTGTAGCAGGTCATATCATTGGCAAACAAAAACAAGTGATTGCTGCGGGCAACTATATAGCTGTAGAAGCTTCTAGGATTACGAGTGAACAAAACTTAAAAAATAAATCAATAAAAGATGTTAAGACAGTGATGAAGAATGTAAGTCCTGGTGTTAACAATCTTGTAACAAGTCTTCACACGGAAAGGGGGGAACTAAATGCTAAGGCTGACAGCTTGGTCGTTGCGACCTCCGAACAAGGGGGACAGTTGATAGAAGCAGTAGAAGAATTCGAGAAACAAACTGTAGGCGTTGGTGGATAACTAACCCGAACACTCTCTTCTGCAAAAGTTGGGGGTGTTCCTAAGACAATCCAAGATATCTTGAAAATAACAATTGTTGGTTCAAGTTGACAAACTTGAAAATCGAATTCTGAAAACTCGCTAAAAGTCATCTAGTAGCACCAGGATTAGCTACAACGGCACTCACCATTAAGTCTATAAGTGGGAGTATCCTGTGATGCTGCTAGATGGCTTACCCCATAGATAACTGGAGTATGGGCTTATTTGCATTTGAGTTCGTAATGTATTTCTTGGATAATCCAGTCACACCAGATAGCCTGACCCGTTGTAGTACGACCCCAAACTATCAAACCCATAAAATCTTTCTCTACGGTTTCGCCTTTATCTTCAAGTTTGTTGGCTAGCCATTCGCTGATAAGCCAGTATTCACAAACTTCGCAGTTATAACTAAATAAATCCCAATTGAGGTCATCAAAGTATTTTTTGATGGCTTCTTTTTTGTGTTCGTGTATTGGCTCTACTGTGTAATATTCATTGTCTTTATCATATACACCCCATAGATTATCAGCATCTACTTGAACAGTACAGACATTTTGGTTAATAGCCTTCTCTGCTTCATCCCAATCAGTTGAAGTGGTTAAGTGATAAAACTCTTCACAATATTTTTCTTGTTGTAGTAGTTCATCAATAAGGGGACTGATGAAATAAATTACTTCAGTCTCTATTAGTTCTTTTATTGTTCTAGTCATAACATTGATTTTTTAGTCATGTAGATAAGTAAAAAAATAGAGCCAGTTTTACGTCATAACTCAGGACAGGTTATTTAGTTGGAAAGAGATTGGGTTACATCAACCGCTATAGCTCGAAGTAATAATTTTTAATCTTGTTCGCCATCAATCTTCGGCGTTCGGCTAGAAAATCATCATAATCATCAATGGTTTTAGTTTCCATAGCATCAGGAAGACAGTGCATGGCAAAATTATCGTACATTTGTTCTATCTTATTTATTCCTCCAAATTTAGCTTCGCCATCATTTGCTTGTTTTAGAAGAAGTGAAAAATATTCAGATGGAGGATTATCTCTAATGGAGATATTGATTTCACTCTGCATCATTACATAATTAGCAATCTGGTTATATCTACCGCGAGTTAAGCCGTGTTTTTGAAGATACTTTTTAGGGAAGATATGATGTATGTCTCCTCTGTGAAGTAGAAGGTCATTTACAGTAATATCTTTTGATAAGAATCCTTTATTATTTGCTTTGACTTGAGATGCAAGGAACACTTTAAAATAAGGACTGCTAGCTACAGAGGTATTCATTTGTTGTGGTAATGACGAGTTCCAAAATGCCTCTGACAAATCAGCAGATTCTATTTTTGATAAGTATTCTGGAAATCCAAACTGATTAATTCTTTTGATGTCTGTATCAAATGTAGATTCTGGAGAGCCAGAATATCTTCCAGTCAGTATAGACATTACAAACCATTTGCGGACATAAGACTCTATTTTGTTTGAATCGATTTTCTGTTCTTTAAGGACTAGATAAACGATGTAAGAAAAATTAATCGCGTTTTGAGAGCGAATCATTGACGAGTTTATAAAACCAGATGAGCGAACAATCATCATAAAACGCTTAAAGTTGGTTTCATTCATGAAATTGAAAATACCTTTCTCAAGCATCTTGAAAGATGATTCTGCTATTTGTTCTTCATAACTTCTAGTTTCAAAATTTCTACCTGAAAGTAAAGCTACCAAATCTTCTAACCTTCCTCGCTTGAACTCTGAAGTAAAAGCTACACGCAACATATCAGTATAAGAGGGAGCATACAAATCATCATTCACGGATTTTAACCATGACATTTTCTGAAAGTATTCTGTAGCCGAAAAGTCTAAGTCTATCTCTGCTAGTTGTTGATAAAACTCTGGTGCAACTGCAAGATGACAAAAGTAATCAATACATTTTCTCAGCAAATTACCGCCATAAGTTTCATTGGCAGCAATCTTGGACATAGCAAAATCTGCTTGGCTTAATCTTGCTCCTTGTGAGTTGATACGGATGAAAATTTCTGTAATGGTTTCAATATCTAAATCAGAATTTAGTTCGATTAAACCGATATGATTATTAGCTATCCCTTTTAATAAATCAATGCTTTCAAAAATGTCGTCTTGGTCTGCATCCTCGTTCTTTTGACAATAATCGTTGACAAATTTGATAGTTTTGAAGTCAGCAGTAAACACTTGGGCTATATCTACAATCCAAGATTTATCTTTACTTATTGCAGTATTAGAAACTTCAAACTTCCTTTCTTGAGGATGGAAAGCAATTGTTATACGTACTTTTCTATAGTCTTTGTTGATTACGTATCTTCCTAAAACGGCAGCCATTAAAGCAGTAACACGCTGTTGTCCATCTATAAGTATTCTTTTCCCACTAGATGAAGTTCCATCTTTTAACTTAACTGTAGGGTTACGCCATGCAATCAGATAACCTACTGGATAACCTTGATATAAAGAGTCAATTAGGTCACGTACTTTACTAGCATTCCATACAAAAGGTCGCTGAATTTCAGGTATAGCAATTTCACCTGAACTAATCCAAGAAAGTAAAGTTTGAACGGGATGTTGGTTAACTGAATATTTTTGGATGGACATGAATAGGGATATTTTATATGTAGTTGCTTCATCATTAGAATGCCCATTTCTCATTAGCGTTTCTAAAGTTCGTTGAAATATCTGGTGTCATCGCCATAAATAGGACATACAATCAAAAAGCTTGATGATTGTAGTAAACACCTTATGCCAGCCAACACCACTGATTTAGAGAAACGTTTATGGGATGCTGCCGATGAGTTGAGGGCAAACTCTAAGCTCAAAGCTTCAGAGTATTCTGTACCTGTACTGGGGTTAATCTTCCTGCGCTACGCTGATTACAGGTTTACCAAAGCAGAACAGGAGTTAAAGAACAAAGGCAGTAGAAGACGTGGTGTATCTAAAGCAGACTATCAAGCCAAAGGGGTAATGTATTTACCCGATATAGCTCGTTTTTCCTATCTAGTTAATCTCCCAGAGAGCGAGGATACAGGGAAGGCGATAAATGAAGCTATGAAAGCTATTGAGGCTGAGAATGAGGAATTGAGTAACATTTTGCCTCAGACTTATAACCGCTTTGAAAATAGCTTGTTAGTCGAACTACTCAAAAGCTTTAACAAGATAGATATCGATACAGATTTAGAAGGTGATGCTTTCGGGAAGATATACGAATACTTCCTCGGTAAGTTTGCCATGAGTGAAGGACAAAAGGGAGGGGAATTTTTCACCCCTACTTCTATCGTTAAATTAATTGTCGAAATTCTAGAACCCTATCACGGACGTATTTATGACCCTGCCTGTGGTTCGGGTGGTATGTTCGTACAAAGTGCTTCCTTTGTCAGTAAGCATCAGAAAAACCCTAATGCTGAGATAAGTATCTACGGACAGGAAAGGGTAACTGAGACAGTACGGCTATGCAAGATGAACCTAGCTGTACATGGTTTATCTGGAGATATTAAAGAAGGCAATACTTATTACGAGGATATCCACAAGAGTATTAGTAAGTTTGACTTCGTAATGGCTAATCCACCCTTCAATGTGGATAAGGTGGATAAGGAAAAGATGAAGGGGGATTTACGGGTACAAGACTTTGGAATGCCTAAAGCTGATAGTGCTAATTATCTCTGGATTCATTTCTTCTACAGTGCTTTAAGTGATAAAGGTAGGGCAGGATTTGTCATGGCTAACTCTGCTAGCGATGCTAGAAGTTCAGAGTTAGAAATCAGACAAAAGCTCATCGAAGCTAGTGTAGTCGATGTAATGATAGCTGTAAAATCTAATTTTTTCTATACAGTGGGTGTACCTTGTACTCTTTGGTTTTTAGATAAAGGTAAAACCGACACCACACGGAAGAACAAAGTTTTATTTATTGATGCCAGACATATTTATCGGTAGATAGATAGAGCGCATCGGGAGTTTACCCCAGAACAGATTGAGTTTATTTCTAATATTGTCAGGCTTTATCGAGGGGAGCAAATAGAAACTGTTTATGATTCTCCTTTGCTGAAAGAGAATTTTCCAGAAGGTCAATATATTGATGTAGCTGGTTTATGCTGTATGGCTACCATCGATAAAATTAAAGAGCAAGGATGGAGTTTGAACCCTGGAAGATATGTAGGGGTTGCGGAAAAGGAAGAGGAAGAATTTGATTTTGCTGAAAGGTTGTCAGAATTGAATGAAGAGTTGGAGATTTTGAATAGTGAGGCAAAGGGCTTAGAGGGAAAAATTGCTGAGAATGTAGTTAAGCTACTGGAGGAAATTTAAAAAATGATAAACTCAGTAATTCTAAAATCTCTTATTGATATATCTAAAGATGGAGAATGGGGTAAAGGAGAACAGTTTGATAAATCAGTGAAAATGGCTGTCATTAGAGGAACAGATTTTGAAAAAGTCAGAAAAGGAGAAATTGAGGATTTACCCATTCGCTATATTCCAAAGCGTATTGCAGATAGAAAAATTCTCAAACCCAATGATATTTTGTTAGAAACGGCTGGTGGTTCAAAAAATAGACCTACAGGACGTTCCCTATTTATCAATCCTTCAATAGTTTACAAGTCAGAATTACCATTAATTTGTGCTAGTTTTAGTAGATTTATAAGAATCAATCCTAAACGGGCAAACAGCAATTACTTATTTTGGCAACTACAGTATCTTTATCACGCTGGTTATTTGTTGCAATATCATACTCAGCATACTGGAGTAGCGAGATTTCAATATACTGTTTTCTCGGAAAACGAGCCTTTGTATCTACCACCTCTACCCATACAAAACAAAATTGCTTCTATACTTTCAGCCTATGATGACCTCATCGAAAATAATACCAGACGCATCAAAATATTAGAATCAATGGCACAAACTATCTATCAAGAGTGGTTTGTTAAATTCCGTTTCCCTGGTCACGAACAGGTAAATATGGTTGAGTCTGAATTAGGTTTAATTCCTGAAGGTTGGGAAGTCACAAAAGTAACGGACGCAGTTTTAGTTAATCCCAAAACTCAAGTTCCCAAACAAGGACAAAAACCTTTTGTTCCTATGGGGAGTCTATCTACTGATTCAATGCTAATAAATGATATTGAATCTCGTACTAGTAACAGTGGTGCAAAGTTCAAAAATCACGATACTCTTTTAGCAAGAATTACTCCTAGTCTTGAAAATGGCAAAACAGGCTATGTTCAATTTTTACCTTCTAATGATTCTGTAGCTTGTGGTTCGACTGAGTTTATTGTTCTTAGGTCTAAAACTCTTTGTTCTGAATATGTTTATCTTTTGGCACGTTCAGATGACTTTAGAGAAAATGCAATTAAGAGCATGACTGGCTCTAGCGGTAGACAAAGAGTACAAGTAGGTTGCTTTGAAACTTTTTTAATAGCTCATCCTGACAGTAATACTATTCAAAAGTTTTCTGAAATTGTTTCTCCACTATTCAGACAAATATATGTTCTTTCAGAGAAAAACATTAACCTCCATAAAACTCGTGACTTACTATTACCCAAACTCATTTCAGGGCAGATAGATGTAGAAAACCTAAATATAGACACAGGAGAATTAGCAGCATGAACTTAGATAGAATTACCTTCAATCCCGAAGTAATGGGTGGTAAGCCTTGTATCAGAGGGATGCGGGTTACTGTAGGAACAATAGTAGGTTTAATGGCTTCAGGTCATACTCCAGAGGAAATCCTCAAAGCCTATCCCTACTTGGAAAAAGATGACATTTATCAGGCTTTAGCGTATGCTGCATGGCGTACAGAAGAAATTGAAGTACCCCTCGCTATGCCGTGAAAATTGTTATCGACATGAACATACCTCCTACTTGGGTATCTGTATTTGAGGCTGCTGGTTATGAAGCCGTCCACTGGTCTTCTGTAGGTGATATAAAAGCTAAAGACTCAACTATCATGGCTTGGGCTGTGAGTAACGGTTACACGGTGTTTACCCATGATTTAGACTTTGGTACGCTGTTGGCAATCTCGGAAGCTGATACACCAAGCGTAATTCAGGTAAGGACTCAAGATGTTTTCCCCGATAAATTGGGCAAGATAGTATTAGCTGCGCTACTACAGTTTCAGTCTGAACTAGAAGCGGGTGCTTTAGTTACTGTGAATGAAGCTCAAGCCAAAGCCAGGATACTACCTATCAAACGAAATTCTTAACCGATGAAAAAACCTCATCCTGATTCTGAAGATGCCTTAGAACTACGTACAATTGAACTATTCAAAGAAATAGGGTGGGACAAAACAGCTAATTGTTACCACGAATGGCAAGACGATAAAAGTACGTTAGGCAGAAGCAGTAGAAAAGAGGTTGTCTTAGTACACCAGTTAAGGAAAGCGTTAGTTAGATTAAACCCTGACTTATCAACAGCAGCAATTGATTTAGCGATAGAAGAATTAACTAAAAACCGCAGCACCTTAAGTTTAGAAAATGCTAACCGCGAGATATATAGGTTGCTCAAGGATGGGGTTAAAGTTACTTTTCAAGATGCCAACGATGAAGAAGCAATAGAAACAGTTAAAGTAATTGATTGGAATGACCCCAGTAACAATGATTTCTTCCTCGCCTCTCAATTCTGGATTACAGGGGAAATGTATCTCAGGCGTACAGATTTACTAGGTTTTGTTAATGGTTTACCCCTAGTATTTATCGAACTCAAACGCCATCACAGAAGACTCAAAACAGCCTATGATGATAACCTCCGAGACTATAAACAAACTATCCCACAGCTATTCTGGTACAACGCTTTTATTATTCTCTCCAACGGTAGTAAAAGTAGAATTGGTAGCCTAACCTCATCCTGGGAACACTTCAGCGAGTGGAAGAAAATTAACTCTGAAGGCGAGAAGGGGATTATTTCTCTGGAAACTGTAGTTAGAGGAACTTGTAATAAAAAACTGCTACTAGACATCATTGAAAACTTCACCTTCTTCTATACGGCTAAAGGGAAGTTAGTAAAGATAGTCGGCAAGAATCACCAGTACTTAGGGGTAAATAATGCTATTGATGCCGTTAAACAGATACAAGACAACCAAGGTAAGTTAGGGGTCTTCTGGCATACTCAAGGTAGCGGTAAATCCTATAGCATGGTGTTCTTTGCTCAAAAGATACACCGTAAATTACAGGGTAACTGGACGTTTTTAGTTATTACCGATAGAGATGACTTAGACAAACAAATCTATCAAAACTTTGCCTATGCTGATGCTGTTACCGAACCAGAAAAGAACGTCAGGGCTAATAGTGCAGTACACCTCAAGCAACTACTAAAAGAAGACCATCGCTACGTATTCACCCTAATTCAGAAATTTAGAGTAGACAAAGGAGAAACCTATCCTAAACTCTCAGACCGTTCTAACATCATCGTCGTGGTAGATGAAGCACACCGCAGCCAATACGATACTTTTGCCCTCAACATGAGGAATGCTTTACCTAATGCTGCTTTTATCGGCTTTACTGGTACTCCTTTGATGGCTGGTGAAGAAAGAACCAGAGAAGTATTTGGCGATTATGTCAGTATCTATAACTTCCGTCAGTCAGTAGAAGATAAAGCTACCGTACCCCTCTACTATGAAAACCGCATTCCCGAACTACAGCTTACCAACGATGAGCTTAACGAGAATATGCAGAACATCATTGAGAATGCCACTCTTGATGAAGACCAAGAAAGCTTACTAGAACGTCAATGTAGCAGGGAATATAACCTGATAGTAAACAATGACCGTTTAGACAAGATTGCAGCCGATATAGTAACCCATTTCTTAGCTAGAGGATTTCAAGGTAAAGCGATGGTTATTTCTATTGATAGGTTTACCGCAGTCAAAATGTATGACAAAGTACAGCACTACTGGAAGGAACATCTAAACGAACTCAAAGCCCAACTAGCCCAAGCAAACGTTAGTGAGTTTGAACTTAAGCAGCTACAGAAGAAAATCCAGTATGTAGAAGATACAGACATGGCGGTAATTATTTCTTCTTCCCAGAATGAAGTAGAAGACTTCCAGAACAAAGGTTTAGATATTACTCCCCACCGTCATAGATTAGTCAACGAATCACCAGGACTAGATGAAAAGTTCAAAGATACTAATAACCCACTAAGAATAGTATTTGTTTGTGCTATGTGGATAACTGGGTTTGATGCCCCTAGTTGCTCTACAGTGTACCTAGACAAACCGATGAAGAATCATACCCTGATGCAGACTATAGCTAGGGCTAACCGAGTCTTCAAGGAAAAAGTAAACGGGCTAATAGTTGACTATATCGGCGTATTCCGTAACTTACAGGATGCTCTAGCTATTTATGGTTCTGCTTCAGGTGGTGGCGTAGAAGATGGCGACACACCCGTTAATCCTAAAACGGTATTAGTACAGGAACTAAGAGAAGCAATAGCTGAAGCTAAGGACTTCTGTAAGCAAAAAGGAATCGACTTACACAAACTAGATACTACCCAGGATGCTTTTGAACGAGCAAAAGTATGGGATGAAGCAGTAGAAGCTGTATTAGTCAGTGAACAGGTGAAAAAGCATTATTTCGCCCTCTCAGCTAACGTTACCCGACTGTACAAAGCTATCCTCCCAGATACAACTGCTAATGAGTTTGCTAAGACTCAGATGCTACTAGAGAAACTAGCAATAAAGATTCGTCAAGAACTACCAGAGACGGATATCTCAGAAGTCATGGAAGAGGTAGCAGAATTACTAGACGAATCAATAGTAGCAGGTGAGTTTATTATTCCCGATAGTCCCAAACAGCTAATAGATTTAAGCCAACTAGATTTAGAACAGCTAGAAGATAAATTTAAAACTGGCTACAAACATACAGAAGCCGAAAAACTTAAAGGAACAGTCCACCGCAAGCTACAGCAAATGGTTGAGTTTAATAAAACCCGTCTCAACTACTTTGAGAAGTACCAGAAGATGATAGAAGAATATAACTCTGGTTCGCGTAATGTAGATTGGTTCTTTACTGAGTTGCTAGGATTTGCCAAACAGTTAAACGAAGAAGAGAAAAGAGCTATAGCCCAAAAGTTAACTGAAGAAGAGTTAGCTATCTTTGACCTGTTAACTAAACCTAATATCAATTTGAGTAAGCAGGAAGAGAAGGAAGTTAAAGAAATAGCCCAGGAATTATTGGCAACCCTGAAACGAGAGAAGCTAGTTATAGATTGGCGTAAGCGTCAGCAGACTAGAGCCTCTGTAGAAGTGGCAATTAAGGATGTATTGGATAGATTACCCCAGTCTTATTCTGATGAGATGTACGAACTGAAGTGTAATGAAGTATACCAACATATTTATGATTCTTATGCAGGTTAAGTATTTCAAATACTTCTATGGTAGATAACGAGTAATTTGAATGAACAAACTTACTCCTAAACTTCTAACTGAGTTTTCATAGAACTCAAATCCTTTGGCATCCATTTCATTCTTCATTGTTTCAATACAGAATACTAAAAGACGGGCGCGTTCAACTGTAAGCTTTTTCAAGTCTTGTTTCTGTCGGTCAGTTAATAATTCTGGGAGTCCCAAATCATTATCTAAATAATCTTCTACAGCAGAATTAACGGCTTGTTGAGTAGCGTTAGTCCCGTTGGCATAGCCGTTAGACTTAGGTATGTTTGGCATTATCTCTTTGACAGATTTTAGTCCTGCGCCATTGATATTGTGGGGTGGTTCTTTATCAAGAACACTAAATTTACCCTTGTCAGATTCGATAAGCTCAACAATGTCGCCTTTATGCTTTGAGCGATATACTTTGTTGCCAAGCTCATTACTCCAACAAGCGACTTGGGAATTATCAGATAGTAACTTACAGTTGAGAACAAGCTTACGACCATATTTAGTCTTCGCGATTACACAGTTGATTACTTCTGCTTGATGAGTTTTCATGGTGATAAATATTTGATTGATTAGTCAAGTGTTTATGTAAATAAAAAGAAGGTAGCTAAAACGGGTGCTGACCTTCAGGTATACATTCCCAGACGTAAGAAATCCGCCAATGCTTACGCAAATAGCCTTCTTGTTCCAGTAAGTCAGCAATAATGTCATAGGACGCACCCCCACAAGGCAAATGAACAATCTCTCTAGGCAAACTAATGTATGTAATGTCGTCATCTACAGGACAAGTTACAGCGCGTCCGTCTTGTATAAACGTATGTTCTTCAACTGTTACTAGTGAGACACCAACAGTTACAATCTTTGGGCGTGGGTCAAAGTTTTCATCGTAGCTACCTTGAGGTGGTCTTGATTTTGATATGGTCATTAGTTTTAATTGCTGAAAATGTATAGTTAATAAAAAAAGACCCCCAAGAAATTAATCTTGAGAGCCGTCTGATAATTTGCCAACACTGGGTTATTAGATAATCCCTATTTAATTGTTTAAATATTATTTAGAAAGCTTATTTATTCGATTTTATTTATAAAAACTATTTAATAAATTTTTCTACAACTATTTTAAGTAACTGACATGATTATTAATTAAAATGGTAGGTCATCATCTAATTCATTCTCTTCTGAATCTAATGTTTCTTGTTGAACTGGTTTTTCTAAAACCTGTAAAATATTAGCTTTATGTTCTTTCAACTTTTCAGCTAAAATAGCACCGTGCATATTCATATGACCTTCATATAATTTCTTTGTTCTATAAGGGTATCTCCTCCTTAGAAACAAAGCTACTTTCATTTCTTCCGCATATTGGTGATTATTAGAAATTTCTTTTTCAAGCTCTTTATTTTTCATTCTACAAAAGCTTTCAAAATATACATCACCCTCATCACTTCCATCATCAATATCAGAGCAATCTACTAAGTTACCTCCTCTTGCCAAAGAGTCTGCCCAGAAAATAGCTTTGTCAAACATTTCTAGAGCTTCTTTGCTATTTTGCATATCACTATCTAAAACTTTGTAATCTGTTCCGTATTTAATATTTTTCATAATTCTTTTTTTGTTTATTATTTTTCCCTTGAGACAATTTGTTAATCGCATTAGAGTCTGCGATATAGCCATTTATTTTTTAATCAATTGCTTTACTGCTTTTCTTACTAAATGACTAGTTGGTAAATCAAGCTCGATAGATAATTTACTCAATTCTTCCCAATCTTTTCTCTCAAACCTTATACTTCTTGTTATTGATTTGAGTTTTCTACTAGCTATTTCTGACGTAATAGTGTCAGCTACATTTAATTTCATTATACTACTTTCGACTACATATATATTATAACAATAAATATTAGAAATGACAATCATTCTCATAAAATATAATTAACAAAAAACTACCGTTCAAATTAAAGAATAGTGGTCTTATTTGTTTATTCAGTTTCATAATATAGAGAAACTAAGTATTAACTTCTTCTATATAAAATCTAGTAGCTAGAAGCTTATCAACTTCAGATTTGAGATAATACACTTTGGTCTTCTCCAGGCTATCGCGCACTTTGCGGAGTAGACCTTTTTTAATATATCCTCGCAAGGTTGTAGTGCTAACTTGCAAGGCTTCTCTTGTTTCTTTAATGGTTAATAAATCTTTCTTAGTAATTGTTGCTTTCATAAATCTAAACTCTATATCTAAACTCTATATTTCAAATATTCCTTAATTGCTAATCTAACTAATTCACTTATTCGCATATTATATTTATCTGCTATGATACTTAATCTGTCCCAATCATTAGGAAGCAGTCTTATATTTCTGCTTATCATTATTTTCTTCATATATAAAAAGTAATCACTATGGCTACTTTTCTATTATTGAAAAATAGTAGTAGTAAATAATAGTCAAACTATTGATTAACAAACTAATCGCTTTTAATATCAGAGAAATAGAAAATAGAAGAAATAAACCCTATACTTATACTTGGCTTAATAGAGGCTTGAATATGAGTGATAGTTTAAACGAAAGGCTGCAAGAGTTTATTGATTCCTTCGAGTTAGTCTTTGATATTGATTGGGATTTTACGAAAGAATCTGTTCGAGATGAATACTTGATAAAAGAGAATGGAACTTTCTTAGACCCTTTTCCAGAAAAGCACTTTACAGGTGGCAAAGGAGACAACTGGAGCAACAGGTCATCTCTGCTTGCTGCATATCGGGAACTAAAAGCATTTGCTATTAGTGAGGGCTTATATAATCCTGATAAATCACCTTAGAATGAGTAGATTACATTAACTGCTCAATATCTTGGGGGAAAAACTTGCAGCAATGCACAGTTGTTGTATTTCTTACTACACAAAGGTTATAGCTATTTCTATACCTCTATATATACGTATCTATAGGAGGAGAAGCTGAAATAGTAGCCCTTACCTGCCTCTCTATTCTATTTCTCAATATAAGGGGGGCTGAAACCTACTTCTCTTGTTAATGATGCTCCTTCCCCCATGATTTACGGCTAAATTGAAGGTTGAAAGTTAGAGATGTTCGTATTCAAGGTAGGTTGGGATGTTAAAGGTTTTAAGGCTATCTATAGTTGACTGAAAAGCATTTACAATTGTCTTGGTATATTTATTCCTCTTGGTATTATCCAAGAACCTAACTGAGAAGCCGTCATGTTGCCATAGGGTAATGACATAATACTCACTGTTCTTTTTAGCTAGGTCTATGATTGGAGTTAGTATAGCCATTTCAATCATCTGTACTTCTTGAGCCATAGCAGATGTTATACGCTTACGTTGGGTATAAGGCATGACTCCAGTTTCTTCAAACTTCTTAAGTTCGCCTTTGCTTATTCCTGTTTTAAAGAAATTACTAGAATTACAGGTTAGCCCCGCAACTAATGAGTAGTAGCGACCTTGAGGAACATTGGCTAATCTATTAATCTCAGCCTCACGAGCATCAAATAAATCTCTAACCAACCAGATATTACTAAACTTTTGACCTGCCCCTTTACCAAATAACTTATCGTACTCTTTAGCTATACTTGTCTCTTGCTTGCCAAACACAACACTGTATAAGCTTTCTTTAAAAAACCTTTTGGCATACTCGTATTCATCAGCAGATACAGAAAAGACATCAAAGAATAAGTCCCATACGCTATTGCGTTGGCTAAGGAATTTATGAATACTAGGTATATTCCATTTACTGCTGACTATTGCTAACTGACTAGATTTAATATCAAACTCCGTCCAGCCTTTACACAGCATTTTGCGATATTGACGAGGTAAGCCTGTTATAGAAACCCCTTCATCGTATAATCTCCAACTATTTTTTACTCCATGCAACATTGGTTTTTTTATCTCCTTCAGACAATCTATTATTTCTAAATAAACTTTCTTTTTAGTTTCTGCTAAATCAATTCTGTTGTTGATAGCCAGTTCGACGGTATCAATATTGTTATCAATTATTTTTCTATAGTGCTTAATATCTACCTTCATCATGTAGAAAAATATCTTAGCTGCTCCTGTTCTGACTTTTCTACACTTCCTGATATCGTCTAACTCGTCTTGAAGTTTTTCTTGCGCTTTTTTAAGTTCTAGATTTCTATTTCTGGTAGTAAATTTATTCCCACTGATTAAATAGATTCTTCCGCCTTCTTGTTTATAGTCTTTATATGTCTCTAAAGTAATAAGAGATTCTAGTCTCGCATCAATAGGAAATTCAACGACTCTACATCTACCTTCTGCAAAACTCCAATCCGACCAAGTGATGTGTTGTATTTCCTTACTGAACTTCTGTAAAAATAAATATCCTTTGTAATTATTAGCTGCCAAGGCTCTAGTTTTACTTTCACAGTATGCCAAAGCAAACTGTGGCACTTTCAGTAAACAATTTTCTTTGTCTTCCCAATTGTTACTAAAAAATCTATATTGCAAAAATCTTAAATAAGAAATTTTGTTTAAGCAATTAGGATATATTTTGATTATTTCATCTCTAAAATTCTTTGATACTGTTTGCCTCATAGGTTATAATATAAAAAGTTATAATTATTTCATTTATTTGGAATTGCTCAATAGTCTTTACTCTATTGTTTTAGTAATACTTTTTTGTATTTGTATTTTCCATAAATATCTTCTGAAACTTTCTAGCTAAAGCAAATACTAGAAAGTTTTTTAATATCTAGTTTCCTATCTATATTCTAACCTAGTAATATTTAATCCTACTTACTACGCCTGTTATTTATTATCATTAAAGATGATGATAAATTAACATGGGGTTTACACGGACATAGTTTTAATTTGTTATCAATTTAAAATAATACTTTTGAAAGCATATAGACCTACTAATCTTTAGTAGGTCATTTTTTTATCTAAGATTTATGCCATGTACAGTCACTCTCTACCACCACACATAGAAAGATACAATTAAGCTCAGAGCGATACTGTATACAGATACTACTAATATTTGATGCCTACTTTTCTCGTAGTTTCTGGTTTTATCTTGTGACTAATTGATATATATATTCCAGATATATTCGTACTCTAAGACAAATGATATTGGGACATATATAGCCTTTGCCAACTCTTCTGGTATCATAGGTCTATTTTCGTTTATCAAGTTATATAGACCCATATAAATTAGACCAGAACCCTTAATATTATTTCTAAATTTACTTTGTGTTTCTATTAATAATTTCTCTTTAGAGGTCATACTGTTTCTTGAATATTCTTACTATGCTATTTAGTTGGCTAAAAAATGATTTATTATTTTTTTGTGCTTGCTGCTCGACAAAATCTATAACAAAGTTTTGTAAGGTAACGTGCTTAGGGCTGGTGTGAATTCTGTTTTTAATTTTCATAATTAATATTTCTAAGTATATAAATACTATTTTATCTAGAATAATAGTACCTATGTTATTCAATAATTACCGAAGCTAATGGATTAATCAGCCACTATTAATTATTTTTGCTAGTTGCTTTTTTTGAGAGCTATTCATAATATTAGCGTAGCTATCTAAAAAGCTGTTAATTACTTTATTAGGATTTAAACTATTCTCTATTTCAGCTATCAAACTATCTTTTACTAACTTAAAATCTTTTGTATTCAAACACTGTCCTTTAATAGTAGGAAATATAATATTAAACTTCTCGTTAAACTCAGATTCCTTATCCTGTGATATTTCTAATGTTACTTGTGTAGACACACTAATTGGTTGGGCTGCTGTATCCTCTTCTTCAATATGACAATTAATATCTCCTTCCATTGCTACATCGTTACCTTGTAGGGGTGCTACAACAGAAGGATGAGGACTATCTATTACTAATTGCCACAACCCTTTACCAAGTATTCTTGTACCCTTTCAGGCACTTCAAAGTTATAAACCTGCCAGTACTTAGTTATGTCAGGGAGAGCTTGTTGAGGCTCAATCTCAGTCCAGACATCTTTGATATGTTCTATCTTGCTGTCAACCCAGTCATAGTATTTGTGGTTAATATCGCAGTTACTTAGTATCTTCTCTGTGTTTTTCGTCCACCATTGGAGGCTAACAGGACTATTAAACATAGAGAACCAAGGACATTGTTCTATGCCATTGGTAATTCTCTTTGTCCTGATACCCAACTCTTTCAACTCAGCATCATATCTACCCTTTTCACTGAGCAGAGTTTTAATTTCAATCTCAATTAAATTAAGACCTATAGACTGCTTGGTAGCTTCATCTATATCTAATAAATCAATCTCGTTGTTATTGCAGTACCTTTTGATATCAGCCTTTCTACCAGACAGTAAGACCTCATATAGCTCTATCATATCCGTATTGAGCCTAGTTTCAATTAATCTTTCTATCTCGCTACAGTGGGCATCGTAGCCCCTAATAATTAACTCTCTCTGAACTTGGTTGAGTTCCATAATAATATTCACCATATTGATTAAATAGTTTTGAAGTTTTATAGACAAACAAATAGAGGCTGGCAACTTCATACCACCCCCTATTAAATAAATTTCATCTTGTATTTACTCTGGTAAATCGTCTGAGTTGAAAGGATTATCATCATTAGTAGAAGGCAATGATTTAACTTCTGTATTGCCCTCTAGTAATAACCACTCTTGAGTCTCAAACGACATATCAAAATCAGTGTTAATGCTTTCCCAGTCGGCATCTATCACGCTACTTTCTAGCAACTTAGATTCATTACTAGCAAGGGTTTCCTGATGCTTAGTCTTAAGTTCGCCTTGTAATGCTTTTACTACAGCAGGAATATCTTCGGTGAGAAATTGCTTTATACCGTCTTCTTCACCGTGAGCCTGAGCTAGTTCTGCGCTCTTGACTAAATCATTCTGTAGCTCGGCTCTAGTGGCTTTCCCAGTGTTACTCCGAACCACATTAGATGCTTTTTCAATAGTCTCAGTTGCTTTACTGCGTCCGAGTTGATTGTTAGCTCGTTTGGCAGCAAGTAGTTCATCAATACTTCTAACCTTTGTGCCAGACTGATTATGATTATTTGATTCGTGGTTATGATTAGCTTTAGCCATATCAATTGATTGCTCCTAATTTGATTAATTTGAATTGAATAAAATAAATAAAAATAGGGCGTATCTCTGTAGACACACCCTTGATGAAATATAGATTGTGGTTAATTCTCAACCAGTGCCTTAACATCCCTAACTACTGGTGCTTTGCTACCGCCATTACTACTAGAAGATTTGGCTGCTAACTTAGATTGCATTTGAGCCATCTGTTCCTGCATAACCATCATTTGCTTAAACATCTCCTCTCTACTGGGAAGTTCAGGGGGAGCATCATTAGACGGAACATCAATATTTTCTGTAGTCGTTTTGGCTACTTCTTGTTGGGGGCGAAATAATCCGTTGCTACGAGTCTTAACTCTACGATTAGCACTTCTAGACTTAAGAGCATTTAAACGGTTCTTGAAGGCATCAATGCTCAAGCCACCAGTGATATCCACGCTGATGATGTTGGTTATCCATAACTTGCTGCGGTTATCATCTGCTTCTTCAGCCTCATCTTTAATATCAAGACGGAAACCCGACGCTACTATATTTAGATATACGCGATTGTTTAAATCATTACGCTCTGCTCGTTTGGTAAAAATAGCCTCAGCTTCATTGATAATCTTTTCGGCTAAGATTAGTTTATCTACTAAGATTAGTGCTTCTAGTCCTTTGATATCTCCGCTATAGTCATACTCAGCACCACTATCTTCAGTGTGAACTAACCCATTTGCCTCAACTACTGAGCCTGTCATATTGGCATGAAGGAAACCACCTTGTTCGCTCTCAGTAATACTAAAAGTGATATTGTCATTATCTTTAGCTTTGTTGATAAGAACTACGATATTGAATTGACGAGTTTGATTAGACATAATTTGAACTCCTTGATTTAATTTGATTTGATTGATTTATGTACCTTGAGAAAATATTTAATGACCATTAGGTTCTGGTCATAGACACTGTAACTAAACTGGTTAAGACAACTAAGTTAATTACTCGTAAGTAGCAAGTAGCAAATAAAAAGTGTCTCGATGTAAACTGAGTATTGCTATAGAAAAACCGCCCAACTGCATTGAGTTAGACGGCTTATTTACTACTTAATTCTTGTATTATTGCTGCTCTTCTACTGCGTAGCAGAGAAGCTGGTTATTCAATTGTCATAAATATCTGAAACAGACGAGCTAGGTTTTGCTTTCCTCCGACAGTATGAGATAGGCTTGCTAAAAACCTTATTGCTGACTTCTCACCTGGACTGAGGTTGTTCAATCCCAGTAAAAACTTATCTTTCTTAGCTTGCTGTACCTTGTCGCTATATTCTTGATGAACTTCTTTAACAGTTTTCATAGTTAGTATCTTAGTATTTATATACTACTAATCTAGTCAATACCAATGGCATAAAAATAATCAATATTTTCCGTATTCCTAATGAAAGGACATACAAGTAATGCTGATTAAAATTACTCGTTAAAGAAATTATCAGGATAAATAGAGGGGTCGAAGCTGTAACTCGCTATTTCAGTTCTGAGTATTGCTTCCCAGTCTGTATTATTATCTGGATACCATTGATTTTTGATATCCTGGCATAATTCATCATCAGCTACTACCTGACCTAGAATAGCATCGTTATGCTTGATAACATCTTGAATTAACTGGTTGTATCGTTCGATTAATAAAATATTCATAGGGTATTATTTCAAGGGTATAAATATCTCAAACACCCAAAGGGTATAACTAGCAATATTCATAGGGATTCATCCTTGCTGCTATCACGTTTTAAATTCAAGTTCCGCTATCAGCACATAAAACTAACAAAGCACTGAAGCTTCTATTAGTCAGAGAGTCCCAATAACTTCTGATACTATTAACTCCCAAAGATATGAATCTACAAGGAAGTATCACTTGAATCTATTAGCGATAAGAAGGATTAATATAATTAAGTCTAAGATTTGGTTAAAAGTTAGAGATAAGAACTACACAACGATAAACCTACTAGGCTACAAGACCACCATTAACAAACTCCTGCCAAGTAATCATGGCATTAGCAAAAGGATGTGCAGCATCAATCATATCTACAGCAAGGCTAGAGAATATACCATTGATACAGCCTTCTTGGTTTAGATGACCTTTGGTTAGAGTTCTGAACAAACCATTGTTGAGAGCTTGTAGTTTGATTTGCTGACTTTCAGAACTTCCAAACTGAAGCTCAACATCACCGAAATGTTGATTGAGTTCAGTCTGAGATTGAATGATAGACTGCGCTCTAAATTGAGAAGCATAGAACCAGGAATTTTTATTACCGCCTTTATTTCTACGGGTTAACAAACCACTAGAGCTTACTTTGTTTTTACCAAGTCTTTCCAGTGCGGATTTAGTCAGTTTGGCAAACTCCGACTCATTACCAGCAGAGAAGCCAGCTAATCCAAATTCTTCATAGAAGACAAATGAACTAGCTTTAATAGCGACTATCTCAGCATGAGAGAAAGCACTATAACCGCTCTGATGAAACTTAGTGGTGAAACTGTTAAAGGCATTGAACATTAGGCTATAACCTTGTCCTACACGCACTGTGTAGTGATTAGCTACAGCTTCGGCTAGTTCAATGATGTCAGGGTTTGAGTCAACTACAACATTATTTATTCCAGCACCAAAGTTATTACGGGGTTTGATAATGCCAGCGAACAAATCACCAGCACCAAAGGTTTTCATTGCTTCTACAGCAATCTCTTTACCAACAAGAGGATGATTCATCATTGAAGCAATAGAGTTTCTAACCTCATCACCCCGTTCGCCTTGTGTGTCTACACTACTGATACGGACTTGCTTTAGAGGCACAACCCATAAGGTGTCACCATCATTATCAGTTTGGCTACTCCAAGCTAATACGGAAGGAGATACAGCACAGGTAAACTTACCACAGGCTTTATCGTTAAAGCGGATAATACCAGGGGTTAAATCAACTACAGGATTGCGATAGAACAGAACTACATCACCGTCTTTGATTTGTTTAACTTTCTTACCGTTCTTATCTACAGTTCCAGTTACCAGGGGGCTATTGCTGTTAATCCAGATAACAGGGACTTCTTCACCATTCACTAACTCATAGCCAGCTTGGGAATTAGCTATAACTTTCATACCGTGGGTGGTGAACAGGGGAGAACCTTTAACAAAAGCTTTCTCACGGCTGTTTACGTCGTCTTTCCAGTTTTCTAGACTAGAGCCTAAGCGGAAAGCATATTCCGCAATCAGATGGGGACAGGAAGATTTATCAGCAACCAAACTTAGGAAAGCATGGACTTCCACTACTTTGTTATCGGTGGAGAAGCCAGTTTTATTGAAATGGCTCAACACAGTTAATAGACGAGCAGGGATTGTTACCTTCCACTGACGCGAACCATTAACCGAACCCTCGACTTTAAACCCATGAGGATATTTATCTCCTAGCTGCTTTAATAAATCACGGCTAGAGGATTTTGCTATAGTGCTTAAAACATCACGCAATGCTTGAGCCTGACATTCTCTGTCTAGATTGAAACGAGCATCAACATGGTTTTTACTAGCTAGTTTAAGGGATTTAACGAGCTTGCTGTTATGCTCGGTTACTTTCTTTAATCCATCACAGGGAAATGTTGTTAGATAGGATGTGGCATTAGAAGCCAGACGACGATTGACGCTGAGGTTTTCGGGAACGGAACTTAATTCAATAGCGAACACTAAAGGAGCAACAAAGCCTTTAGCTTGATAGTTCAATTTAACTAGACTATTGCCTATTTCAGTTTCTTCAACACCAGTAAAGGCATCGGGATTAGAAGTTTTGAATGCTTCCAAGTCTTGTCTAGAGACAACCTGCTCTACCCTATAGTCTTCAGTCATTGCTGCAATCTCAGCCTCAACTGCTTCTAAGTCAACAAGTCCGCCTAGAACCCATTTACCGTTACTGTCTTCTTCTACATAGCGAAGTTCACCATTTTGACAGAAAGCAATTCTCTGTCCTTCGTTGTTTGCCCAACCTCTTAAACTAACTGCCTTTTCATTCTTAACTGAGTTGTGATTGAGAATAAAACGAGCATCTACTGGTTCGTCGTTAGAGTCAAGGACAACATAATCATCATTGCGAGTAGTCATTCCTTTAATCCACTGTCCCCTAAGCTTGGCATTATAATCTTTAAACTCAGCTTTAGTGTGGACTTCTACTACTGAGCTACGGCATTCGGTGTTAATGAAAGCACCTCGACGAACGCTCTTAACTTTATGGACTCTGACAGGGAAGGTGTTGAAGTTAGCAACTACAGCTTGTCCTTTAAACTCAATTACCTCTCCAGGTTGAAGAACGGTTTCATTGAGTTCATGGGCTTTTAGTTCAGCTTTTACATCTTCAATGACTACTTGAACTTGAGCAGCACGATTATTGGTCAGAGATAGTGATTTGATTTTCTTCTCTACTTCAGCTTGATATTCTGGATTGCTAGCGAACAATAGTTCTAAGTTAATTCCACCACGAAGCAGTTTATTAGCTACATAGTTAATAGGCTCTCTGTTTACTATGCCAGCATCACCTACAGCTAAAGATAGTAGTGGGTCATTTAGCAATAGACTATAATCAGCTAGCCCATAAGATACGGCAAACTTACCATCATAAAGTTCTGCCACTAAAGCATCTTCATGAACTACAGGAAGTTCCGCAGCTATATGTTTGAGCATAGTCTCGCGGTTAAGCTGCTTCTCTGCTTTATCAGCATGAACTATAGACTTAGTTCCATCTACAAAACGTCCTGATACGACTACAGCATCAGCTACCTTAGCTCGTTTCTTATTGGTTTTATCTGGTAGGGCAAAGCCCCACTGTCTAGTTGCTGTTTCTAAGCAACCTTCGACCCATAAACCTTTGCCCATGAGTCCACTAGACTTAATCTCAAAGCCCACCACATCATAGTCTCTGAGGACTTGTTGAGCATCGCGGGTGTTATCTGTTTCTGGTTGAATGGCACTGAGGTTATAGCTAGTGGTGTCTCGCTCATCGATTTCCCAGTTACTTACTAGGACAGTGCCTACAAGTTCATTGAGAAAATTAATTGCAGTGTTGGCTTGCTTAAAGCTATTAACAGTCTTCATCATTAGCTTCATAGCTGACTCTACAGAGATAACCTGAGTTTGATACTCATAGTCATTAGACTTAAAGCCTTTGTCAGAATAGACTTTACGGACAGCGATTAGTCTTTCGTTTACTTTGAATACACGATTACGCCAAGCTACTGTCCCAGCTTCAAAGTTAAAGGTGATTGCTATTTCTCGCTCTGCATTGGGATTACCAAAGCTAGGGAATTGAAGTTGAATTGTTGATACGGATGTTAAAGTCTGAGTTTTCATTTTATGTATGTCTCCTTTGATTTAATTGAATAAACTCAAAAAAAGGGTCAGTCTCTTGACTAACCCTTGTGAAAAATAAATATCTAGTTGTAAAATTCCTGACCCCATAGGGGGGCTATAGTCTGTTACTCACAAGGCAAAGTTTTCACCACCTCATGTTTTGACTCTTATTGGCTTTTTAAGCGGTTAAATAAATTACTGTCCCCAACCTATATATAAGAAGAGGTGGGGGTGGGTCTTGTTATTTGCGAACCCAAAAATATACAGAAAATATTTTTATCCTTCTTAGTGCGATTTTTGAACACTAAGTATCATTACTTTTGCTGTTTTATGGAGATAGATATTTATGGCATAAAACAATGAAAGATAAACTACGTTCGCTAGAACAGAATCTATTGAAGATAAGGAATAACAAAATTCTCAGTTCAGAAACCAAACAAGAATTTACTAGGATTCTAGAACTGTACTATCAGAACAAAAATACTATTAATCAATATTTAATCAATTATGAATAATAACTACCGACATCCTGCTATGGAAAATGAAGGGCTTCAGCCATACGTGGGTACTTTAGAAGCCGAACAACAGCTACGCGCTTATGAATTAGAAAATTCTAGACCTGCTGTTGAGAGTCTACCCGCTATTCCCAATCATAATCTTAATTATTTGTCTCCAGATTTCGTAGAGTTTTCTGATAATCAAGAGACACAGATACAACGAGAACTATACAATCGACAAGAAAAATCTGTTTCTTCCATTCGTAATAGGTTATGTGACCTAAGAGATAAGCTTAATTCCAGACAGGCTACTCTAAAATCTCAACTCAGACAGGTTGAGTCGCAATTACGAGAGGTTAATAAACAGTTAGATAAGTTGTCATAAAAACTGTAGAGGGGAATTTTACCCCTCTGTTTGTTAGTTACAGTTCTGGTAGATTAAAGTCTTGCTTGGCTGCTAAATAATGCTTGATGATAGTAGCTACAGAATTACCTGATAATGTAGCCACAGTTTTGATATCTACTCCATCCCTCACCAATCTAGTAATAAAAGAATGCCTTAGAGCATAAGGCTTGAGATACTTCTCTACCCTCTTCTCCTCGACTAAACCTTTCAAAACAACACGCCAATCTCTTTTTCTGAAATTGCCATGATTAAGATAGCCACCTTCTACACCAGGAAACATTAGTTTATTTGTTCTAGGTACAGAATCAAGTACTGATACTAATTGTTTGTTACAGGGAAAAAGTCTAATCTCTTTTGTTTTGGTATGTGGTAGTAGTATCCCTTTACTGTAAGCTTTGGAGAACTTGATATAAGTCTTTCCACCCTTACGCTTAATATCGTCAAAGGTTAGAGCTACAATTTCTTCTGGTCTTGCTCCAGTAAGGGCTAACATCTCCACATACTGAGCATAGAATGAATGTTCGTAGCTAGAGAACTTATGTTTATATTCATCAGAATAGAAAGCAGCGATGATTGCCTTAACTTCATTAGGCTCAAAGCATTCTATCGGTTTTTTCTGTGGCTTAGGAATATTGATACTCTGATATGGATTAACCGTAATAAGTCCCGCATTAACAGCAGCATTGACCGCAGGATTAATACAAGACCTAAACAGCGTAGCAATGGTCGAGACAGCGTATTTACTCTGTAGGTAAGAAACAAATTCCTGAGCTTTGTTTAACTCTAATAGCCGTTTGTCCGTCCGAGACAAGTAACGGTCGCAATCTTTCCATAAATGGTTTTGAGTGGTCTGAGCAATTCTGTCTTTGTTTAGGTCTTTATATCGCTCCCAGACTTCTACCAGAGTATAAGTTTTGGTTTTCTTCTCTTGAGCTAGTTCTAGCGTTTTAGCATGAGTAGGAGAATATCTGGCGTAAGTTTCATCAAAGTCTCCCAAGTCGATATCTCTGTTAACAAGTTGCGCTGCTTTTAACGCTACTGCCCAACCTTCATCTGAGACTTGGGCTATTTTCAATTGATGTCTTTTACCTTTGGGATAGGTGAATCTGAGACGGTATCTATCGGCAGTAATGTCTACAGTTACTTTGCCTATTTTGGCTCTTTCTTTACCTTCTAAGTACATTAGTCCTATTTTTATAGAACCAAATAAGAACCAATTTTGGGTCAAATACTGGAAATATCAGGCTAAATGCAACGTAATAATCAGCTTTTCAGCTTCTTGCACTGCCTGTCACGCAGGAGGTCGCGGGTTCGAGTTCCGTCAGTCCCGTATCATACAGAGTCTGGGTTTCAGCGATTCTTCAATATTCAACTTCGAGTGGTATTTAGGATTATAGACCCAAAAAATCATCTTTGACGAATATCTTCCTCAATGGAATTATAAAGTTCAGCCACAATCTACTTAACTTTGGTAGATAATTAAATCCTCATTCCTCAGACTTGATTTTGTATCAATAGCTGGGAATCAAGCGATCGTTATTTGAAAAATGCGATCACTTGTGTTCCTAAAGATCGATAACTGTAACCATATTCAAAACAGTAGAGAGAGAAAAAGCGATCGCTGTATTTAAATAAATTTCTTGCAATGATTAAACTTCAACTTCAACGTCTATTAACTGTCCCTCACGAACAAATTTTACTAGATTAGTTATCTCTTTCATTACATAGCCGTGAGCTTCAGGATTTTGCCAGCAATTATCGGGTTGATGTTGTTTATAGTCGGCTGGACACCATGTATAGTTTATCCATTGAGGATAATACGTCTTGAAAGTCAACATTGCTCTTCTGTAGTTTCAGGGAATGCTGATAAGTGACATCCTCCTACGCTGACTGCTTGGCAGTACAGACCTAGGCTTCCAACTCTCGCAAGTTGGCATTTCTGGATCGGCACTTATCTAGATACGAGATCCCCGACAGTACGCCACTACCAGACAGTTTCCATTCCCGACAGTCCGTCGGTACTGATTTCAATCCTCGTTGTAAAATCACTCTCCCGCTAGCATGATCTCTTGTAGTAGAGTAGCCACATTCAGGACAATTGTGAACTCGTTGAGTCAGTTGTTTTTTCCCTGTGTGAGCATTACACTCAGGACAAATTTGACTGGTGTATTTATGGTCTACTTGCTGAAAGTATTTGCCACGTTTCCAGCATACCCAGGACAACAAATCTCGAAATTGACCGAAGCCACCATCAAGCATTTGCTTGCCTAAAAATCCTCTAGCAGTCATTTTAAAGTTGATGTCCTCCACAAAAATCATGTCTGCCATGTCACACAGAAGATGGCTAGTTTGAAAGTGAAAGTTTTTACGAGTATTAGATATTTGATGGTGAACTCTAGCTACTTTAAGCTGTGCTTTTTCCCAGTTTTTAGACCGTTTTTTCTTACGAGATACCTTCCGTTGCAGCACTTTAAGCCTACTTTGGAGTTCTCGAAAAAAAAGTGCCGGTTCAACTCGGAAGTTATCGCTAGTTACCAAAAAAGATTCCAGTCCAATGTCAATCCCAATCCCACGCCCAAAAGGCAACGGGTCGGGTACTTTGACATCGCATTGAATAGTTACTAGACGTGGGGCTTCCCACCGACAATGCTAAAAGATTTTTAACTCGATGAATACCAAATTTATCTTCTAAGGTAAATAAAGATGCGATGCCTTCGGCTAGGCTTCGCCAATCGCACCATCTTTGGAATGATTTGAACGATCTTCAACTAAAATTTTGTCTTCTGGAACGTTAAGCTTTATGTACTCTTTCAATGCCTCTTCCGCCAAATGTAAAAATACAATCTCCTTGTTTTAGATCGTCTTTAGCATTGCCAAATAATATTTGAGTTATTTGGCTTTGTGATAACTTATCGACATCAATTTCAGAAAGTTTCATAATATCTGGCTCAATAATAATGATCGCTCTAAAGAAAATCCTGAATCGCTTTTGTCACCGCTTCGGGAGACTCTTCATAAATCCCCAACGTCCCTCTTAGTCTGACTGTTTGTACTTCTTCCAACTCTGCCATCGCCTCCATTTCTGTTTTTGATTTCGGGGGTGCATTTTCCGCCAGAACGATTGATACGGGTATCGATACAGATTCTAGAAGCTGCAAAAACTCCTCTCTATTAGTGACAGGATCGATCGCGCCAGTAACAAAAGCTGCTGGGGCATATCTCGCGCCATCTTTTGAGGTAATTTGGTGTTTTTGGGCGATGAATTCGGGGGTTAGCTTGGTTTCATCTACATATACATGACGTTTATACATCAAGCGCAGAAAGGAAGGGGTAGTGTTGAGATAGTATAACCCTTGTCCGATAATAGGCGATCGCACTAAGTTTTTCACCCCATTCCTGACACCATCGGGTAAACCCATAACTCTCAAAGGTCCTTGCCAAGTAGGAGCAATTAAAATTAGTTGAGATATTATATCTGGGTTATCCTGAGCAAATTTCAAAGCATATCCCGAAGCATGACCCGCAGCGATTATGATAATTGGGATATTAAAAACAGATTTAATAAAATCTCTCAACAATTGCTGAAATAATGCGGGATTATAATCCACAGGGGGACATTGAGACTCGCCAAATCCCAACCAATCTAAAACCGTCACTTGATATTGTGTAGCTAGTAGACTGGCAATACCTTTCATCTCCGTGCGACTGGAAACCGTACTAAAAGCGGGAAGTAACAGTACGGGATTTCCCGCGCCGATGGTTTCATAGACTATTTGATATTGTTTGTCTAAAAAATTCCAGTGATAAACATTCTTTGTCCCGCCAATACTGGAGTTGAGTTGAGTTCGATCGGTTGCTGTAGTCATAGCTATTAATGAAGGGAAATCTATCTACAATAGAATTTTAGTCAGATATTTAGGTAGTCATACAACCTACTTAACCCATTGATACGATCGAGACAATCGCTCATAATCTAGTCAAAACATGGATATCAAGATCTCTGGCTACAAACCAGATAGTAATTTTTCATAATCTTGATGAGAACCGATCCAAAACCAAATGACAGTATCTCCATCCAATTGACCAACTGCTCGATAGTTTTTACTGATTCGGGCGGAATAAATAGGCAGTCTTTGATGCACTTTTTTAAAACGTAAGCTTGGATGAGTTGGATTTTTTTTAAACTGACGATATGCACTACGTGCTTGTGCTTGAATTTGTTTTGGTAATTTAGCAAAGACTTGACGAAACTTTAATGTTGTTCGCGACTTCACAATTTTTCTGGGTCTAATTCTTGGGTTTTTCCAGCTCTATATTCTGTCATCGCTTCAGCAGCAAGCTCGGCTAGTAAATCTTGAGAATTGCTAAAAGCTTGTTCCCATTTAATCTCGTCTTCAAGTTCTTCTAAAATGATTGTAGCGATCGCATCTTGTTCGTTGTCAGGCAAATTTTTAATACGTGCAACCGCTTGATTGAGTAATTCTGTCATAGTAATCACTGGTAGTTGTTTATCAAGTATATCTTGAGCAATAAGCGCGATCTTCGACGGTTTCATAGACTATTTGATATTGCTTGTCTAAAAAATTCCAGTTGTAAAAATTTTTTATTCCGCCAATACTAGAGTTGAGTTGAGTTCGATCGGATGCTGTAGTCATAGCAAATAGTGAATTTAGAGTTCGGGTTTCGTTCCAAAATATCATTTACTCAACAATGCCTAAATTTCTATGTCATATTCCATTCTTTTTGCTAAGTCTTTGACAACTTTAGCCCCAAATAATCTCTTGATTATATAGAAGGACATATTAATTCCAGCCGAAATCCCACCAGATGTTAGAATATGACCTTCATCTACAAATTTAACTCCTCTAACTACTTCTACTTTTGGATATTCTTTTTCTAAGCGATCGTAGTCCATCCAATGCGTAGTTGCTTTTTTATTGTCTAAAATTCCTGCCTCAGCTAAAAGAAGTGCGCCCGTGCAAACTGAAGCCAAAATTTCTACCTTGTTCTCCTGTGATTGAAGCCATTCAATCATAACGGGATTTTTAATCTCAATTTCTTCTGCTCCATAGCCTCCAGGGACGATGAGAATATCAGAAATAGGCTCGTTTTGATAACTAAGATCTGGTAATACTTTTAATCCATTTCTGGCTGAGATTATTTCGCCAGTTTCACCAATAGTCTTTACCTCAAATAGTTTTTCATTTCCTTTCGAGGCTTTCGAGAACACTTCGTAAGGTCCTGCGAAATCTAGTACTTCAACCTCATTAAAGATAACTATGCCAACTTTCATGATGTCTTTTAATTAAAATACTATGTGTTGTTGCGTTTTCTGCTTTACTACTACAATAATAAAAACATTTACCCAGCAATGCAGATAGTTGATTAGCTTTGCAGTTGTCTTAAAGCATTTATACATAACTAAATCTAATAAGAAACGTTTAATAAAGCAATAATTTATCTGAGGCGATCGCAACATGGGAAAATGCTAAAGGAAAGATTATACCCATTGTATAACCCACCATATTTGTAATCTAATTGAGTTTCAATTTAATTCGGCTCTTGCCTGAGTTAGAACTTTTCCCGCAGATTGGGCAAAAACGACGGTGAGTAATAGCCCTAAAATGAAATCTGGCAAAAACGAACCAGTTAGAAATACCAATCCAGCAGTTAGCAACACTGAAGTATTGGCAATAATGTCGTTACGGGAACACAGCCAAACTGAAGACATATTGATATTGTCATTACGGTGACGAATCAACAGTAAAAAGCAGATTAGGTTAGCTGCTAGAGCTAAAATACCAATCTCGCTCATTAAACCAACTGTAGGAACGGTTTGAGCGAATAATTGATAAGTAGCTCTGGCAAATACAGCGATCGCCGTAATAAACATAATACTGCCTTTGAGTATTGCCGATCGCGCCTGGGCTTTTTTACCTTTTTGAATAACATAAAGGCTACAGCCATAAACTAAAGCATCCCCTAGCATATCTAAGGAGTCACCAGTCAGAGATAGAGAGGCTGCCTTGATTCCTCCGCTAAACTCCACCACAAACATTACTGCATTGATTACCAAAATAATCCATAATACTTTGCTCTGGCGTTGTTGTAGCTTTTCTAATTCCTTGGCTTTGTGTTGACAACAATGTTCTGCCATTGTTTTTTGTTATAACGTTCAAGTGAGTGTTTGAATCATATTTATGATATCTCTCAAACGTTCAAAAGAACATTAGAATGTAAACCAAATTAAAGTGATAAAAATAGAGAAAGACTAAGACATACTAACTAAAAGCTAAACTAACTCCCGTAAAGCATAGCTAAGAATATCAGTAACGCGCCGATCTTTTAGCGAATAATAAGCTAATTTACCGTCATTACGGTATTTAAGTAATTTCAGATCGCGCATTTTCCGCAGATGATGGGAAGCGGTAGCGATTTTGACATTTAACATGGCTGCAATATCGCAGACACAAAGTTCATCGCCGTTTCTGAGGGCATAAAGTATCTTAACCCGCGAGCGGTCTGCTAAAGCATTAAAGATAACCGTCATTTCTTCTAAAGTATCTTCTGAAGGAAAAGTTTCTCTAATTTGAGCAACTAACTCGGTGTTAAAACATCTTACCTGACAAAGATCGTCTGCTTTGGTTTTACTCACGGATATTTAAGGGTAACGGTTAAATCTATTTAGTTCAATGGTACAAGATATGAATTACTTAAGTTGTTGGTACAGTCTTATATCGCGAGGTACGCTTAACTTAAAACATAGAGCGGATGTAGGAAAAAGTATTTGCCCAAGAAAATTAGAGAACTAAAAGCTATGCTATTAAAAGCAGATTGTATTTGCGAACAGGGGAAAGGAAGCCACACTAAATGGAGTCATCCTTTGTTAAGTTACAAGATAACTATATCTGGTAAAGATGGAAACGATGCTAAACGCTATCAAGAGAAAGATGTAAAAGATTTTCTTAAAGATATCAAGGAGGCTCAAAAATGAAATCACGCTACAGCATTGTAATTCAATGGAGTAATGAAGATGAATGTTACATTGTTTCTTTACCAGAATTTGGCAAGTATGCTCGAACTCATGGCGATACTTATGAAGAAGCAGTAAAAAATGCTCAAGAGGTTTTGGAGTTATTAATAGAAGATAATAATAATCTCCCGCAACCAAATATTTATGAGAGCGAGGCTATTGCCAATTGAATTTCCAGGGTAATTATTACAAAAGATATTATTTAGTTTATGAAGTAAAAAGCGATTACACTCCGCGTAGCCTTCGGATCGCGTTTATTTTCTGCAAGCTCGCTATCACTATCAAAAAGGTGATTGAATGTATTTGTATTTATGGTGCGATCGCAATTTATTCAAGAATTTCAAATTAAATAAATGAAACTAAATTTACAAGAAAAAAGAGCCTTAATAACAGGTAGTAATGTTGGGATTGGTCAAGCGATCGCCAAAACTTTAGCTGAAGAAGGTGTGGCCGTTGTAATACATGGTCTTAAAGAGGATAAAGTTACTCATGTCACCGAAAAAATTAGACAAAATGGTGGTAAAGCTTTTGGGATAAAAAGCGATCGCCTTGACTTCAACTTGATGGCACATTACGGACACAATAACGATAATCTTCAACAATAAAAAATCAACCAATCGCCAAACTGGGCTTAACAATTGCTGGCACAATAAGCCTTGCAGCCATTTTCCCACCACCGATGTTTCTGGCAACAGGACCAATTCGTAACGCAGCCAAACCACCCATAATAAAAAAGTTAGACTTGGGCAGACGTAAATATTCGTCTAGTACGGGTAAGCCGTTAACTGTTTCTGTGGGATAAGTCTCAAGTACGTCTTGTAATAAGGGATGCTCGGTAATGTTGAATTTCGTACCAGTAGCTAACCAGATACGGTTAAACTGATGTTTGCTGCCATCGTGACAATGAATCTGCCAGAGATTATCTTGCCAATGTGCGTCGCTAACTTGACAGCATTCATCTATCCTCATCTTCCCTTCGTTGGCTGCTTGGCTTAATTGCAGAATCATTTCGGGAGTCATCGAACCGCCATTACGGGCTTGCTGTATTTGCTGGTAACGGTCATACCAATCGGTTTCGGCGTGAAAGTCTTTGAGATATTTTGGTCCTAACCAACCAGGATCGGCATCAAAGATTTTTGATTGTAACTGTTTTCTAGTCATTAGAGTAACAGTTGCACCCAGGTTTATCGCACCTTTGGCTAAATGTCCGCTAGTTAAACCACCACCGACGATTAAAACCTGTTCTCCTGTTAACTTAAGATGCTTTAAATTTACTTGTTGAGAATGGCATAATCTATCGGATGGGTAATCTGAGGTAATTTTTTCTACCCAATTGGGAAGCTGTACTTTACCACTTCCCGTAGCTAGTACCACTCTACGGGTAACAATAGTTTCTCCCGTATTTAAAACCAATTGAAATCGAGAACGAGAAGCACGTTCAATCGGTAAAATCTGGATTACTTTGGCGGGATAAACCTTATCTGTTAACTTCCAGCGTCGAATTACTTCATCACAAAAATCATTAAATAGCTTTGTTCCTGGTCTATCGTAAGGTGGGAATAACTCATTATGCCTATGTTCGGCAAAGGTTCTTAATAGATGGGGGTTGGGATCGGGATGATGGACGGCAGGCGATCGCAAATAAGGAATTTGTTGTGCTGCAAATTGTTGCTGCCACTGACTCAGCCAAGTTTGACTCGGATCGAAAACTAAGAATTTATGATAATGCTTCCCACTTTTTTGTAATAGGTGGGTGGTTAAAGTTAGAGCCTGAACTCCTGCGCCAACAATCGCTAGGTCTATATATTCGGGTAATTTCACTCGCGGAAAATAATGATTATCTCTATCACTATATAATAATGATTATCATTTTAATTGTCATTTACCTTTTCATCGCTTGTTTAAGGAGCTTAACTGCCATCACACCTAGTACACAGCCATGAAGAAGAGAGAGAGAAATAGCCCAAACAATATCTTTCCAAAAAATACTCCATAAAATTGTCAAACTAAGTCCGTGTCCCCATATTAATTGGGCAATCAGAACGATACTTCCTTGATATAGGGTATACCCACCCAAAACACCTATTGCCAACCAAATGAGATAGCCCTGAAAGTTATTTCGGCTAAATTTCGGCTGTAAAGTTAAGAGCCAAGTAACTAAAAAAATACTGCTGCCCATTACTAATCCCCAAGTTAGTGATTCTAAACTCAGGGGGTAGCGACTAATGGTAAAACCATAAACTTGGTTAGCAAGCCAAATACTCGTGATGCTTGTCAGTGCTCTGGGGCGAGTCAAGGTGTTACCAGCAACAGCAGCAATGCCAACTAGCGGTGGATGGGGATAAACAATACTACTAGTACTCCCCACGACTATTAAACAAAACTGCCACCAGGGACTAAGAGCAATTGCTCGTAAAACACCTTGCCATAGCTGGAGTGTGTTCCAAGTAACCGTTGCAGTAATCGATGGAGGATGTAGCCGAGATGATTTCCAATCATTGTCAGAGCGAGTTAAAAGTAACTCTAGTTGCTCGATCATTTCTTGAGAGAATAACTGCATTTTGTTCCTCCCCGCTCGTGTTGACATTCAAGATGATTGAAGCGATTACGCTCCGCGTACTGGCAAAGCCAATCGCTTTTAATAATTATTCAATAACCGCACAATGTCCTTCTCCAACATGACCCAAACCAATAATTGCTTTAGTGAGTTTTTCTTGGTCTTCGGCAGATAACTGTTGAGTCAGGGTGGCATCATCAATGGTTAAACTGTCATTAGACGCTAATTGTGCCAAAGGTTCAAAACCTAAAGCATCCACATTGATAGCTTCATCGGCACTAGTCTCGGCATCGCCAAATACATGATCGAAGTGAAAGGTGGTTTCTATTTCCCCTGGTGAATCTGCCTCCACAATTCCCTTGCGTTCGTCCCCCACATATTCACCGCAGAGATACTGAATGGGACGATCAAGACTAATATCAAAGTTAATTGTTTGATCGTCTTTGGTAGCTGTTCCCTGCATGACCATGGTTTTCCCTGCTAGGGGAGAGTCTGCGCCCGCAGTATCGATTTGCCAAGCCATTGCATTATATAAACCAGGTGTTACTTCCGCATCTGCGACTAAAATAGGTGCTGCATCTGCTTCTCCTTCGGCTAAATCTATAACTTGAGGTGTATCTACTAAAGAGACTTTTTCCTGATACTCTAAACCGTCGAGAGTGTCTGTTTCTGTGGGTTCAAAAGCACCATCTATTTGATATGCCGTGACTTCGGCTAGATTTACATCCAGGCGCTCGAAACTCATTGTCCAACCATCTTTAGTAACGAAACCCTGGCGGACAAAATCCTCTCCGTTAGCCACTAAGTTTAAAGTAGCTTGACCTTGGGCATTGGCAACAGCAGGATTACTGTTATTACTTTCTGCCGTCTCACTGTTAACACGACTTCCAAGGGTTAAAGATATTAGGGCAATGGTGCTGAGTTTGAATAAGTTACGATTCATAGTTTTTCGGATTTTTCAAATAATATTAATGTGTTGTTTTAATCTGGCGATCGCCAAAATTACTAGATCTCTTACATGAATAGAAGATTAATCATTTCTTGCTCCGTCCTTAATGGCGAGGAAACCTCGCCACGGGCGGTGCGCTTTTCCCTTTAACCTTTTCCCTTTTCCCTCCACTTGAGTAGTTCATAATGATTCGTGCAAGAATTCTACTAAGGTGTCTGCCAAATACGCTGATGATAATCTTCTAATTTGGCATAAGGATCGTGGTTTTCGTGATGGTGATGATGTCCGTGGTGATGATGTCCGTGTCCGTGTTCACCGCCATTGGTGGCAGCGAGACGAAACTTACACATTTCGCAGTTCATTGCTACTTGCCCGAGTTGCGCTTCAATTTCTCTGCTTCTAATTACTTGCAACAATTGGTCAGCAATACCCATCTCAGGTAAAGAAACAAATTCAATTTCACTATGTTCTTGTTGTTGCTGGGCAGTAATGTGGTGGATTTTTTCCATTAAAGTCCCCGTAAACAAGAAATATGGTAAAACGATGACGCGCTTGGGTCGATATAGATAAGCCCGACGAAATCCTTCTGATAAACGAGGATGACTGATGCCGATAAAACAGGTTTCCACCGTCTTGTAGCCACTTCCTTCCCAGATAATGCGGGCTAGTTTATAAACATCTCCATTAGCATCGGGATCGCTCGAACCCCTACCAACGAATAACAGTACCGTATCTTCACGGGAAATATTACGACGATTATGTTCTGGCTGGTCTAATTCTGCCAAGCGATCGCGCCACAGTTTGATTATTTTTGGAGTAATACCCAAGTGACGACCATAACTAATCTCTAATTGAGGATAGGGTTGACTGGCTCGGTCTAATTCATTGGTGACATCAAATTTATTGTGTCGGGCAGCAAATAATAGAATAGGTAATGCTGTAATTTCTGTAAAGCCTTGTCGCACACAGGCTTCGATTCCTCGTTGAATGTTGGGTTCGGTCAATTCTAAAAAACAAGGAATCACTGGACGAGAGGTATCTAATTGTTGATACGTTGCCACAAATTCCAGAAAAGTTTGCCTTCCGCGATCGTTTCTCGTTCCGTGACCGATCGCTAATAAAGGTCTGGAATGGGGTAGAGGAGTTAATCGTAATGAATCAGTCCCCTGTTTTTGAGAAGTATTTTTAATAGCTATCAAAGATTTAGTCCTTATATGCGGTGAATAAAACAAGACAAGAATTAGAGCAATTTAGAATAGACGTTAAATTACTCCCAAATTTTTCACTTAAAGCCTGTCAAATAAGTGTTTGAGTATCGCCTTGATTTATCAACTTTACATAACAATAAATCAATAATAAGTATTGACAAAAAAATATTAATCATCTGTACCTCGCAGACTATTTTAGTAGTTTATTTTGGAGTTTTAAAAGTATCTAACCAACTCCTGTCGGCGGGCATCCTGACTGAAAGATTTTGAATTAAAATCTCATCACAGTTGCGGGACAGCGTTGGATTTGCACCAAACTTTCCCCTTTACTTTTCATGGCTGTTCCCCATGAAAACCGACTATTCAATTTCTTTTTATAATACCCTGATTTGCTTGAACTAAACATAAAGAAATTTTGAGTTTCTTTATTTAGTTTGTTAAATTTTTTTCATAAAAAAATGAGTTAAACCTGTCAGCAAGGTACAACTCATTTTCAACTAATTATAATATAAATTATTATTTTGATTTTGATTATTTACATTCGTGCTAGAGCAAGTATTTTAGATAACATTTCTGATGGCAAATCTTGAAGATCTTCAAGCGTCAACCATTTCTCTTTAACCAAGTTAGCAAGATCGAATACGATACTAGAAGAGTTATAGGCATATTTACCATCTATTTCATATCTTTTCATACTTAATAAATCGTGTAAATCCCATAAATCTTCTATTTCGTTCAAAGAATTAGCGCGAGCGCGAACATTCATCATCAGAGCAGAAATTTCTCTTTCATAGGCTTTTTGCAAAACTTGTTGGGCTATTTTTTCCTCCGTTACTGATAATTGGTTTTGGTTGACTTCTAACATTAATAATTCTGATTTAGTACATTTGTTTATTTTATAGATTAAAATCCTATCATCAAAATAAACAAAAATAAACAGCCTATCTCTAGTTTTTACAAGATAGACTGCTATGTGAAAATTATTTTTCTATTTAATCAGTTTGGTTCGATAAACATCTTTCTAAGTGGAGTTTACATTAAACCGATCTGACTAAGAATGCCTTGACCTGTGAAGTATTCAGTGGCCGCTGCAATTACAAAACCTAGCATTGCTAAACGACCGTTCCATACTTCTGCAAATCGAGTAAAGCCTAATTTGTTTTCTTGATTATCCATGATGACCTCAGATGTATTATTGCTAATAATTCCTGTCTAAATTATAGTCAATGTAAATTTTTATTGCAATAAATTGACAAAATTTTTGCTGTTTCAATTAACGAGCTAAATTAAGTAATTCTTTGGGAGATGCCAACAAATCGATCGCCACAAAGAAAATTTTATTTTCGCTATTTAGCAAAAATCGCCAGGACATATTCATGCCTACTCCCGCACCAAACCAAGGAGTTTGTACTTTACCCGTGACTTTAATCTGGGTATAACCATCTTCGGTGGGTTCAGAAATACCCTGCTCTGGAGCTAGTTTAAGGTTGGGACATTCTTCTTTAAAGAATTTTAGTACCGCATCTTTTCCGACAATTGGTCTTTTGAAAGGAGGTTGCAACGCACCGTCTTCGGTGAATAACTTAATTAACTCATCAAAATCATTAGCATTTAATAAGTTCATGTAGTTCAAGACAGTAGAATTCGTCACTCCTGCAATAGAAACTTTAGTTCGC
The DNA here is from genome assembly GCF_000332195.1 of Pleurocapsa sp. PCC 7319. NCBI lineage: Bacteria > Bacillati > Cyanobacteriota > Cyanophyceae > Pleurocapsales > Pleurocapsaceae > Pleurocapsa > Pleurocapsa sp. PCC 7319. The sequence continues at coordinate 3,239,183 of NZ_KB235922.1, read as the reverse complement.
TTCGACATTTCTACAGGAGGAGCAACAGGCTCGCTAACCCTGGTAAAGTTGACCATCTTAGCAGGATCGAATCCCATATCTACTACAGTGTTACGCAACACGGTAATTTGCTGACCAGAATCCAATCCTTGAAGTGTTTGCAAAACTGCATTAGCATTAGCAGAAAGTTTATATCCTTCGGGAATAGGAGCAACTATTCCTTGTTCCATCCATTCCCCTAATCGATACCAAAATCCCAGTTTTATATTGGGAGTCCAAGTAGCGTAGGTACGGCAAATTGGCGTATCGGCATGGTTAGCCAGATCGCACATTACCTGAGACTGCTCTTGAAAACTCATCTCTTTAATCTGGTCGAGAGTAGGCTCGGCAAATTGCATATTTGCAGCTCCAGGAGCAGCAACAGTGATGGTTTTGCCTATTTCCAGGTAAGCAAACCAAATCCAAGCTAGTTGATCTTCGGCACTTAGTTGATTGAAGCGAGCGGTTAAAGCTGGTACCGCATCAGCAGATAAGGTATTGGGAAATATGTTACGTGCTGAGTCAATAGTAAATGGCATAGACGATCTTCCAATAATTTATCGTGCAATTAGATTGAAAACGTTAAGTCTATTGTAAACATATTTTTATTAAGGTTACATTATTAAACAAAAACCGTATACTGCTTTACATCGAGTTTAATCAATGGTATTACAAAAGCAATTTTAGATTATTTGATTTCGCTTAAATAGATTGATACTTGCGATCGATCCAGCATTTAGCTCGCCGAATTGCATCTATCGTAGTAATTGCACTGGGGACAGCCACCGCACAACCTCCATCGTGGTTGACCCAAGCGGCATAACTACAAAATCTATCTACTTCATCGCGATCTATTTGCACTTTGCAACCACGATAAACAAACGAGAGAATAATCTGAGGATAATTGGGGTGCATGGTTAGTACTCAAAAAATATTTTGCAGTGTTAAATAAGGCGATCGCTTTTATGACGTTGGTGATTTAATGTATGACCTATAAAGTGTTTTGGTTCGTAGCTATTAGCTATTAGCCATTAGCCATTAGCTTTTAAGAAATGTGGATCGAGCAAACGAATCTAACTTTCATACCTTGATTCACCAATACCGCTTTTATGACAGCGAAGAGGTTTTGTTAGTTTTATTTCTCGCCTCTACTACTGTCCAAATCTCTTGCCAGCGATCGATAATTAGTTGTCTCATTTTATGGGATTGCCATTGGGGAATATTATGCCGTCGAGAAGGTTGTAGTTTAGTCACGGTTTTCTAGATTCAATGTTTAATTAGTAACAACGGATATTTTGATATCCGTCGGTAATTTGTAGCAATAAGCAGTTATCTTAGGACACTTGCTATATGCGAAGCGGTATCCTTTAGGACTTGCTACTTGCTACTTGCTACTTGCTACTTGCTACTTGCTACTTGCTACTTGTTACTTGCTACTTGCTACTTGTTACTTTAATTCGAGCGTTCCCTTGCCCAGATAACGCTCCTGGGTAAACGTCTTACGCCGACGCGGGGTCTCGAATTTACTTACGAGCAAATAAATTAGCTCGTCACAAATAGATCTACTACGATTTTCAGGCAGCAGCTAGATTTTGAGCAACAAAATCCCAGTTAACCAATTTACCCAAGAAATCATCAATATAAGCAGGACGTTTGTTTTGATAATCAAGATAGTAAGCGTGTTCCCAAACATCCATAGTTAACAGGGGTACTTGTCCGCTAGCTATGGGATTATCCGCATTCAATGTTTTTGTCACCTTGAGGGTGTCGCCATCAAGTACTAGCCAAGCCCAACCACTACCAAACTGAGTTGCCCCTGCATTTTTAAAAGCTTCGACAAATTTATCAAAGCTACCAAAATCCGCATCGATTTTTTTAGCTAGTTCTCCCGTAGGAGTGCCACCACCGCTAGGTTTCATGCACTGCCAATAAAAACTGTGATTCCAAGCCTGAGCAGCATTATTAAATAATCCTGTTTTACTATCATCTCCAGTGATCGCTTTAATCACTTCTTCAATCGGTTTACTATCTAATTCCGTTCCTTGCACTCCATCGTTGTACTTATTGACATAGGCAGCGTGATGTTTATCATGATGAAATTCTAGGGTGCTTTTAGAAATTGCTGGTTCTAAAGCGGTGTAATCGTAAGGTAGGGATGGTAATTCGTAAGCCATTGTATTAAGTTCTCCTCTTGCTCTAAAAATTATTGTGACAAGATATTGGTTAAATAGCTGTCTGTTAACAATCCAACTTTCTTGCAAAAGTGCGATCGCACTATGGTTGGGAATTTATTTGGGATTAGTATAGTCATTCCCAAAATCTATTTTTTTGATAACGATTATCATTATAAAATTAACTTAATCAATCTTTCAATCTCAAATTACGCGATCGCACGCTATGACTTCTACTAATCAAAATTTAACTAATCGCCCTCGTCGTCTCCGTCGCACTCCATCTTTACGTCGTATGGTGCGAGAAAATCAATTAACCGTTAACGATTTGATTTATCCCGTCTTTGTCATGGAGGGGGAAAACCAACAAGAAGAGATTGCTTCGATGCCAGAAATCTATCGTTATTCTCTCGATTTACTGCTGAAAGAAATAGCCGATGCTGCTAATTTAGGAATAAATGCGATCGCCCTATTTCCTCTGATTTCCAATGACAAGAAAGATAACGCAGGAACAGAAAGCTATAACCCCGATGGTTTAGTACAGCGCACGATAAAAGCGATTAAACAAGAAGTACCTGAAATAACCGTTATTACTGACGTGGCACTCGATCCTTTTTCTACCTACGGTCATGATGGCATAGTCAAAGATGGCAAAATCATTAACGACGAAACGGTAGAAGTGCTAGTAAAACAAGCAGTCTCTCAAGCTGAAGCAGGAGCAGATATAGTAGCCCCTTCCGATATGATGGATGGTAGAGTGGGAGTAATCCGTAAGGGTTTAGATGCTGCTGGTTATTTCGATGTCGGTATCCTAGCTTATTCGGCTAAATACGCTTCAGCTTATTATGGACCTTTCCGCGATGCTTTAGAATCCGCCCCCCAATTTGGCGATAAAAAAACCTATCAAATGAATCCTGCCAACAGCCAAGAAGCAATTAAAGAAGTGGCTTTGGATATTGCTGAAGGGGCGGACATGGTAATGGTCAAACCAGCTTTAGCTTATCTAGATATTATTCGTCGCATTAAGGAATATACCAACTTACCCGTTGCTGCTTATAACGTCAGTGGGGAATATGCGATGGTGAAAGCTGCTGCCCAACAAGGTTGGATCGATGAAAAGAAAGTAGTTTTAGAAACTCTAACCAGTATGAAACGGGCGGGGGCAGATTTGATTTTGACTTATTTTGCCAAGCAAGTAGCTTTGATGTTGAAATAGGTATAGATAACGTTTATATCGAGTAAGTATCTGGTCACAGCGAAACTTCTCTAGCATTATCTCTAATACGATTAAAATCCTCATCCTCGCCCACATCAGGCATCGCAAGTAGTAATTCTTTAAGAGAATTTTCTGGGATTTTTTTGTCAAAAGCACTCGTTAGAATTGAATCTAGCTCCGATTCAAGCGATCGCCCATAAATTGCTGCTCTTTGCTTTAAGCGATCGCGATTATCTTTACTCAAATTATTAAGATTTATACTAGTCATAATTGGCAATACAATATTAATTTAATTTATTTAGTAATTTCCATTTTATAAATCAAATTATACTTGTAATCTATTACAAACATATGCAAATATACACGGATGCAAATAATGCTAATTGGAACGATAGAGCAAAATGCCATCATGATTCTTCTGAGGTTGGAAATTTACTAGCAAAACTAAGAAATGGACAAAGTACTCTTAAAGAAATAGAGATAAATCTTTTAGGAGATATTAAAGGCAAAAAAGTTCTTCATCTAATGTGTCATAATGGCTTGGATTCAATTTCTCTAGCTTTAAAAGGGGCTAATGTCACAGCAGTAGATTTCAGCAAAGAATCTCTAAACTATGCTCATGAATATGCAGCAATGTTAAACATAACAAACATTGAATTTATTTTAGGCGATATCAATAGTCATTTAGATAGCCTAGACAATAAGTTTGATATTGTATTCATGACATATGGTGTTCTTTGTTGGCTGAATGACTTACGCCAAGTTTTTACTAATGCTGCTAAGTATCTTAAAAATAAAGGACAACTTTTATTGATAGATCATCATCCTTTTCTCGATTTGTTATCTTATGAAGACAACAAACTCAAGCTTGCTGGGCAATATTTTCACGATCCGATTCCTGAAGAATGTATTTGCACTACTAGCTATATAGGTTGTGGTCGATTAGCAAATCCGACAACTTATCAATGGTCACATGACATAGGAGAAATAGTCAGAAGTTTAATTACTTCGGGATTGAAAATAGAACATTTTCAAGAGTATCCTTATATCCATTATGAAAGATATCCTTTTTTGACAAAGCAAGAAGAGAGGTATTTGCTTCCAAAAAACATGAACAAAATTCCCATGCTCTTTAGTATCTTGGCATCTTTAAATGTTTAGCCGACTCCGTTTGTAATTTACATAGAAGTTGGAAAGCAGTGCGATCTTATTTGTAAAATTGGAAGGGTAGAGCGATCACTATTCAAGAAAATCAAGCTGAAACTAACTTAACTACTGGTAATGATTTATTTTCTGCTTGAAACTGTAAAATTAATTCTTCCATTACATCCAAACCATTTTGCAAAGCCGATTGATAAGTATCTCCATGAGTCACAGGCTGCATAATTTCATCAGCGAAATCAGGAAGATAAGCTAAATAACATTCATTTTCTTGACTCCAAGCGATTGTAATTTGATACTTATGATTCATTATTGGCTCTTTCAATAGCTTGTTTTACCTGCTTTTCTGAATATGCTTTGGCATCCGATCCATCTTTTCCAGGTAAGTTTACTCTTATTGTAGTCCCTGGATATTGATATATGGCATGGCTGCCTTTACCTCGTTTTGGCATTAGCTCAAATCCTGCCTTCAACAATATTGCTTTTAACTCACGAATTTTCTTAGGCAAATTGCTGATTTCCTAAATTTATTTAACTTCAACACATTATAGCGATCGCCCATGAATTGCTGCTCTTTGCTTTAAGCGATCGCGATTATCTTTACTTAAATTGTCAAGGTTTATACTGGTCATGGAGGGTCATACTATTGAGAGTAAGTATTATTTTACTTCTTTAGTTTATGTTGGTTTGATAAGAAGCAAACAATTTTAGGAATTCATACCTGGTCACGGCATTTCAGAGTATGCCAACATCCATGCCATCGGTCATTTCAAATTCGTTAGACTTAACCCAAAATTATGTTTCGAGCTAATTTTCAAAGAACGGGAGTTTATGATACGCCTGAAGTTCGCCAACTAAATGGATTAAAGTGGCAGTCTCGAAAATCTCCTGATTCTTTAACTTGGTATTTCTGCTTATGTGTTTCGGAGAGCGTAGTTTGTGTTGGAAATTCCGAGCGCAATTTGTATGGATTAGATTCTGAAACTGGAATAGAATTGTGGCAACATCAATTAGGAGAAAAGTTTTTCTCTAACCCAGTAATCTATGATGGAATTGTTTATATCAGTAGCCTTAATTTCAATGAAGCTAAAACAGATCAATATTTTAGAGCTATAGATTTAAAAACTGGGCAAAAATTATGGCAATTTAAATTAGAATTTCAACCAACATCTTTAATGTATGGTTCTGTAACTTCATCTCCTGTGGTATCAAAAGGAGTAGTTTATGTTGGAGGTACAGATGGTTATCTTTATGGTATTAATATTTCTTCGGCAGAATTGGTATCGAGTTTTAAAACTACTAAAAATATGCCACTTACTCCACCCGCGCTGAAAGATGACATTATTTATGTTGCAAGTGGTGATGGTTATTTGTATGCCATAGAACTATCAACAGGACAACAAAAATGGCAATATGAAATTGGTGGTTTAAAACCTTTTTACCCTTCTTTTCCAGCGATTGCTAATCAGTCAGTCTACATTATCAGTAGTGATAATACTCTCCATTCTCTAAATCTTCAAACAGGAGAACTACTTTGGACGTTCAAAGATAAAAGTAGATGCCTATATGCACCTGTAATTACCGAAAAAGCTATATATGTTTGTGGTTCTAATACTTCCTTTTATGCCTTAGATATTGAAACAGGAAAAATACAATGGACATTTCAAACAGGTGATGTGAAATATCTTTCTAGTCCAATTATGGCAAGAGACACGATTTATATCGGAGGTCAAGGATTTTTGCAAGCATTAGATGCAAATACAAGAAAAGAACTTTGGCAATTTACAACTCCTTTGCCTGAAAACCTAATTTTAGAGCCACAGTTTTTGATTGGTAAACTGGGAGAGGGAATTTTGTCTAAACTAACAGGAGCTACATTTAGTACCGAAAAATTCTTAACTCCAATAATTTATGCAGGTGCAATATACGTCGGATGTAAAAATGGATATCTTTATGCTCTGCATTAAACAAAAAAAGAATAATAAAAACAAAATTTATAGTTTTTATTCGTTTCCTCGATCGCCAATAAATTTATCGCTATTTTCCATAATGCAACTACTAAACAGTAGAAAAGCGATCGCTTTAGTTCAAATTCTCTAACAATACAATTTCGAGTTTTGGATATAATGATAATCGTTATCAAAATGTCATTCCATGATTATCGCGATCGCCAGTCCCCCAGGTGCGGGTAAAACCCACTGGATTCATCAACAAATAGCCCAAATCGATAAACCTGTAGGTTATTTCAGTCCGCAAACCGATTCCATACCTATTGATGCCACATACCTCCAAAGTGAATATCCCCAACTAAAGCTTTATCAGACAGGAGAAGAAGCGGAATTAGACAAAACCACTACTTATGTTGAAATTCCGTGGTATTTGGATTTAGCAGGAATTGAACCTTTACTGCAAACTTTTAATTCTCATCGAGTAGCCATAATCCCTGACGATACAGATAGTGCAGAATTAAAGACTTGGGCGGATGAAATTATTCCAGGAGATCGCATCACCAAGCCAACTACTGCCTTACAGATTCATCGGGGAGTTTTGACGAGCGACCCCGCGTCGGCGCAAGACGCAAGGGAATGCGCTCGTTTGACAGGGGAAATTTTAGATTTTGACAGTCTGGCTACGTTTTGGCTAGAACTTACCCAAGGTGCTTATGGTGAGGTGGTTCGGGCAAAGGGAATCTTCGATTTAGAAGACGGACTAATTTATCATGGTGACTTTAAGTTAGGAAAATCCGAACTTGAGTTTAAACCTTTAAATTTACCCCGTTGGTTAAATGGTAAACCAAATCGCAAGAGTGGTTTTGAAATCGTGGGTAGTAATTTAGATAAGGCTGAAATTGCCCAAACTGTCCGAGATTGCTGTGTTCCCGAATCGGCAATTAATTATTACCAACAACAAGTAAAAGAGTCTTTAGCAACTGAATTAGAAGTAGTATGAAAATAGCAGTAATGTCCTGTATTCATGGTAATTATGCAGCTTTAGATGCAGTTTTACTGGATATCGATCACCAAAAAGCCGAAAAGATTTATTGTCTGGGGGATTTAGTGGGTTATGGTCCTGATCCCAATGAGGTAGTAGAACAAATTCGTTCTTTAGATATTCCCACCGTACAAGGATGTTGGGATGAAGATGTTGTCGAAGGATTAAATGCCTGTGACTGTAGTTATCCTTCCCTGTTAGCAGAAAAAAGAGGCAAAATCGCCCATGAATGGACAAATAAACAAGTAAAACCCGAAGTTAGGGAATATCTAGCTCAATTACCCCATACCTATAAAGAAGATAATCTCTGTTTCGTACATGGTAGCCCTAGTAGCAACCACGAATATTTGTTACCCGAAATGGATGCTTTTACTGCTTTAGAAAGAGTCCTCTCCAGCGATGCAGATATCTTATTTTGCGGACATACCCACGTTCCCTATGTTCGCACCCTAGATTCTGGACAATTACAGGTTAAAGTTCGTCAACCTAATAAAAAAGAACAACCTGTTGTTAGTTTTAACACTCCCCTGAAACGAATTATCAATGTCGGTTCGGTAGGCGAACCCCGTCATGGTCGTCCCAATGCTACCTATGTCATTTATGATACGGAGACAGAAGCAGTAAACTTGCGGGAAGTGGAGTATGACTATCAAACAACCTGCGCTGCTATTTTAGATGCTGGTTTACCGCCGATTTTTGCTTGGCGTTTGGCTAGGGGTTTAGAATTTGCCGAAAAAGCGGACGATCCGACTCATGTTTGCGAGAGGTAAATTACTATCAAGGTCGATTCTCTAGATCTAATAATTTCCCAGGCTAATTTTTAGATTAAAAACCGTTCAATAAAACCGATCTCGTGACTCCCGAAGAGTTAGAAGAATTAGAAAGTAAAATCAAAGCCATGAACGGGATGGCAAAAATTTATCGTACCCAAAATTCTGAACTAGGAATGGATGCTTTATTAGGAGTACAGGCATTCGATTTAGACCGTGCTTTAGAAATCGACCCCGAATTTTTAAACGAAGATGCCCATGAACACGACGAGACGGTAAAATCCTTTGCCATAGTAGAATCTGGAGAACTAGACGGACAAAAACTAAATAACTGGTTGAGTAACCTACTACAAACTAAAGGGGTAGATATCTTCCGCATGAAAGGCATTTTAAATGTTGCAGGAGAAAGCGATCGCTTTGTCTTTCAGGGAGTACATATGCTACTGGATGGTAGACCAGACCGCCCTTGGAAAGAAGGAGAAACCCGTAAGAATGAATTGGTGTTTATCGGTCGCAATCTGGATGAGGCACAACTGAGAGAGGACTTTAAACAATGTATGGTGTAGGTGCGAAGAAAAAAGTCTTATTTCAACCGCACTGGCAGGGTAGTCTCTCAGAATACGTTACCGCAGTAGCCTGGTCGTCCAATGGTCTATTAGCTGCTAGTTCGGCTGCGGGGGAAGTGGTTGTATGGCAAGATGGCAACCTAGTTAGTTTATTATCTGCGGGTTTAGTATCGGTTGACTGTTTGGCTTTTTCCTCGGATGGCAAGTTTTTAGCTGCTGGTGGACAGGATGGCAAGGTTAGAGTTTGGTCTATGGCTTCCCCCGAAATTCGGGGGATAAGAGGGGGATCTCCAGATTTAATCGCTACTCTAGATAATGCGCCCTCATGGGTCGATAAACTAGCTTGGAGTCCTGCTTGTAACCACTTAGCCTTTAGTTTAGGGCGTTACGTGCAAATCTGGGATGCCGATGCTCAAACAGTTATAACTACTCTGCCCTTTGCTAACTCTTCTGTTCTAGATTTAGCTTGGCGACCGAATGGGGAAAGTATTGCGATCGCAGGGAATGGAGGAGTCAAAGTATGGTCTACTATAGATTGGGATGATGACCCCTATCTGATTGATATGCCCTCAGCTAGTATTGTTACGGCTTGGTCTGGGGACAGTAAATATATTGCCTCTGGTAATTTTGACAATACCATTACCGTTTTAGAATACGGCAGTCCTCATCCTTGGATGATGCGGGGTTTTCCTGGTAAGATTTCCAATCTAACTTGGTCGCAAAGAGGATCGAGCAATGCACCTTTGTTAGCAGCATCGAGTATAGAAGGCATTGCCGTCTGGAAAAAAGAAGTTGATGATAAAGATGGTTGGAATGCCCGTGTTTTAGATTTGCACGAGCGAAAAGTCCAAGCCCTACTGTTCCATCCCCATAATTTATTACTGGCTTCTGCTGCGGATGATGGTTGGTTGTGCTTGTGGACAAAAGCCAAACAAGTAGGGCAAATATTAGAAGGTGCTAAGGGTGGTTTTTCCTGTTTAGCTTGGAGTCAGGATGGCAAACAGTTGGCTGCTGGGGGTCAGGATGGGGAGCTAATTATTTGGTCTGAGTCCAAAAGAGGGAAGGGTTTTGGTTGATTTAACTTGGGGATGTGCGATTAATTATTTTGGCTCTTAGTTTTTAAGCAGACTAGATACAATAGAATTAAACGCAATATAGCTAAAGTAAATAAAAATTGTGGATAATTGGAATATTTTACTAGAAAGTCGAGATGATGGTCTTACTGTAGCTACTGTTCTAGAAGTTCCCAATCTTCAAACTACAGATAAAACCAAACAAGGCGCAATTGAAAAAGTTCGAGAGCTACTACATAAACGTTTAGCAAAAGCTGAGATCATTCAGATTTCAGTACCCAAAAAAACTAATGGAAATTCTCTAATGAAATTTGCTGGTATTTTTGAAAATGACTCTGATTTTCAAGAAATTATGTCAGAAATAAGAGCAGAACGAGAAAATAACAGTTAAATATGACTTTATGGATTCTCGATACTGACCATATTTCACTGTTCTTAGCTGGCAATAAATCTGTAATAGCTCAAGTTGCCGAACATTCTGACAATACAGCAATTACAATAATCACTGTCCAAGAATTATTTAATGGTTGGAATGGAAAATTAAACAACCCTCGACAAGCAAATAACTTGAATAATCTTTATACTAAACTGTGGCAAACTACAGAATTTTTTAAAATAATAACTATTTTAAACTTCGATCGCGATGCTGAAGCTTGCTATAACAATTTACGACAAAATAATCGTAACTTAGCTAAAAAGAGATTAGAAAAAGATTTGCGTATTGCTTCTATTGCGCTGATGCAAAATGCCACAGTAGTAACGCGAAATTATAAGGATTTTTCCCAAGTTCCAAATTTACAGTTAGATAATTGGGTAGATTAATTGTTTGTTTTAATAATTAATGCGATCGCATTATGTATCTGCTTTAAAATTTTGGGCGATCGCCTTACAACAAAACAATTAGGCATACAATAATTGATTATTAATTTCCTCAACTGTCAACGCGCTTACTAAAATACCAATACGCTTCGCGACTTCGTAGGCATTTTTCTGGAAAACAATAATAATTCCAAAATGTTGTTTATTCTCATCGATATATTGAAGATGCAATCTCTCGAAGTCAACACGGTTATGAGTTACGAGACATCGACTCAAAGAACTAGCAATTTTCAGTTGTTCGCGATCGCTCTTACCCAAAGTTGCTTGTTCGGGAACAGTGGTAACATCTAAACCACGAGATTCTAGAAGGGTAGCAACCAAAGCGGACATATCCTCATCTGTGTAAAGTGCTGCTGGCATAGCTTAAATTAACTGAAGGAAGCTTTCACCGCAGGATGAACTAAATCATCAGGAACTCGATTGCGCTCGATATATTCATTTATTTCTGTCTGATTATCCAAATAAAAACTTAAAGCATCGAACACTTGTGCCAAAGTGAGATGGGGTAGATGATGCAAAATTTCTTCTGGCATTATGCCTAAACGCCACAAGCCAACAATAGCACGTACAGATGTCCTAGTACCTTTAATAATTGGTTCTCCACTTAAAATCTCAGGATTTCGAGCTACATAACGAGACAAGGCTGTAGCAGACATAAAAGTTGTTTGTTTATGATAATTGGTATTGTATTCAGTTTATCAGCAGGTTTTATGGTTAAGGCAATGGCGATCGCACTATGTAACTGCTTGAAAATCTCAGGCGATCGCCCAAAACGAGTTTTTTATAAATTCCTTAACTTAATAAGATTGCACTTTTTTCCTTAACGGTTTGCTTGAGCGGCGACGAAAAAACTGAAACGGTAGACGAAGAGACTTTGCACGTCCGCTTCAAGCGAATTGTGATGCCACTATTGCACTTGAAACGAAAACGCAGCATCTCCGAAATACATTGAAGAAATTGGAACTGAGGACTTAGTTTTAATCACAACCTCTCGAATTCGATTTGCAACACCGGGTTGGATATCTAGCCTGGGACTATCACTCTGTCTTGTTGGTAGTATTTGCTCCCATGCAGTTAGTGTATGACTCGCTTCAATCACAATGGAAGCAACCTTAGAAATTTGGTTCTTTCCGCCTCCACTTGCAGCTAATGTTTGGGTCGCCCTTGAACGAAGGCAAGATAGATCCTGGTCATAATGGCAAATAAGACACATTGAGTCGCCCCCTTTGCTTGACATCAACCGTCGCATTACCGGAACTTTCATGAGCGTTGTGGAGAAAGCTGAAGCTCCTCTTGCAATTAGCCCATCACCTGAGAGCACACCTACAGAGTAAGGCGCAGGAATTGGGTTATCAAGAAAACCATCCAGGAGAATCGTGCTCCAACCCCATTGTCTACCGTCGCGCACGATCGAGGTATGGATCGGCAGCGTATGCGGAATCTGCAACGTTTTTAACCAACTAGCCGTGTTCCAAATCCCTTCGGCTGAAGCAAAAGAAATGCCATAGAAGTAAGGTATAGGAATATTTTCTGTTCCAAGCCGTAGAAACTCAATATCAAGATTGCCCAGTCGTACAATTCCGCTGCAAAAATCGTCATACTCACGAGCGGGAATCAGAATTGGAACATCAAGTTCTGTCCTAACCGTATCGATTAAATCGATCGGGTTAGAGCATCGAATTACAAGATGATCGACACCAGTTAGCATTGTTCCCATTCCAAACGCCATCTATAGAATGTTAACCATAATTTCCTGTGTTGCTCTTCGAGGCTATTCTTGCCAAGCATGGAACGTTCCGCCACTCACTTTGACTGCACTTCTGCCCATTGCTACGAAGCGGCATAACTATTTAGGGCTTGCTGAAAAACTTGGATTTGATAAGATATCTGTTTAAAAGCTCTTAGCTCTTAGCTTTTAGCTCTTAGCTTTTAAGGAAATAGAGCATTTTATTGCGCTAAGTGCCAGAAAAAGAACCTTCCTTTATCAAACAACCTTGCACTTTAATTGAAGAAAAAGTCTTGAAACATATATAAATAAATAGTTTTGACTTATTCAGCAAGCCCTATTTATTATACAGAAACTTTCTGGATATCCACCCTGTAGAGGATAAATTTGAGAAACTTTTTGTATATTTACCCTACATAGCATGATATCAAAAAACTTTCGATATATTCGTCGGTGATATCGAGAAATTTTTTAACTATCATACTAAGTAATCATAATATCAAGAATTTTTCTGGCTATCATTCCGTGGAAAAACCCCTGAAGAAACTCCTCGAACAAGTTAGTGATGTTATTCGTCTGAAGCATTATTCTTACATAACTGACGAAAGCTACGTTAACTGGATTAAACGCTACACAATATTTCATAATAAACAGCATCCCAAAGAAATGGGCGGAAGAGAAATTGAAGATTTTTCAACCCTGCCGACACCATAAAGCCACTGCTAAAAACCCAAATAACTGAACCAAAACAATACTCGGACCACTAGGCAAATCGATCGCCCCAGAAATGACCATGCCCATTACTCCACTGGTCGCACCTATCCCCGCAGCAGTGGTTAAAAACGGGACAAACTGCTGACAAATTAATCTGGCAGAAGCAGCAGGAATGACTAGAAAACCATTAACTAACAAGATACCGACTGCCCGAATAGTGAGGGCGATAGTAATTGCCAAAAGAACAATAAAAAAATAGCGATGACTGCGAACGGGTACACCTTTAACTAGGGCTAAATCGCTGTTTAGGGTAAGTAATATTTGTTCTGGTAAACTAATAATTATCCAAGCTAAAGTTACGGCTAAGAGTAATAATAATAAAATCAAATCGGTATTACTAATAGCTAAAATATCCCCAAATAAAATCGATAATAAATTACCCCGATATCCTTTTAAATAACTAAAGCCAATTGTACCTAAAGCGATCGAACCCGATAGGGAAATGCATAAAACCGTATCGCTACCCAAATCGGTTCTGTCAATTAAATAAATTACCCCCAAACCAAAAGCGACAGTAAAACCAATTAACGTCCAAGTAGCAGGAAGTTCTAACAACGCAGCTAAAACTACTCCTAGCATTGCCGAATGTCCCACCGTATCCCCAAACAACGAGAGACGACGCAAAATTAAAAAGCTGCCCAAAATTCCACCTAAAATACCAAGCAGTACACCACCTAGCACCGCCCGTTGCATAAAGGGTAAACTAAAAAGACTCAGTACGTCTGCTAGGTTCATGATGATGACAGGTAGGACTAACTAAAGAACCGTATATTTGTAAGAGATTTTCGGGTGTAAGAGTGGTTGAGGGCGAACCTTGATACAGTAACCGACGGTTCAAACAGATTACCGAGTCACAATACTTACTAACTAAATCTAAATCGTGGGAAACTTCCAAAATCGTCCAGTTGTGTTCTTGTTTGAGATGATTGAGTAAAGCTGCAAATTCCATTTCTCCCGTAGCATCTACCCCTGCTAAGGCTTCATCGAGAACTAAAAGACGACGGGGAACGACTAAACAATAAGCCAGTAAGACTCGTTTTAATTCTCCTCCGCTAAGAGTACCGATTTTTTGTTGGGCTTGTTTGGTTAAATGAACCTGTTCTAGAGCTTGGTAAATCCTCTCTCGTTGACCTTTACTAGAGTACCACCACTGTTTTCTATTTAAGCCCAAACCCACTAATTCCGATACCGTTAACGGAAAAGTGCGATCAAAGGAAAACTTTTGCGGAATGTAGCCAATTTTCTGTTTAAATCGCTTTGATTGTTTACCAGTAGAATTAAATAACCTAATTTCACCCGATCGCGCCTCAACCAAGCCTAAAATAGATTTAATCAAGGTACTCTTCCCCGCACCGTTTGGACCGATAATCGCCGTATGAGTACCTGGCAATAATTCAAAAGAAACATTATCTACCGCTAAATATTCCCCACGCACCACCGATAAATCTTTAACTGTAACTATGGGTTGGATAACAGATAAATTTTGGTACATCAAATTTACTAAATTGATTCAAGTAGAGAAAAATAGCCAAGAACAAAAAACTGATAACTGATAACTGTTGACTGATAACTGATTATTGGCACGCTCTTTCTAATGCCTCTAAATTCCCCCGCATAGCTTGAAAATAATATTGCGGATCGGTTTCTCCCGACTCTAGTGGGTCGATCGCTTCTAGGGGTAGATTTAAGTCACTAGATATTTGCTGGATACGTTTATCTTCAATTCCAGGTTCGGTGAGTAAAGCTTTAACCTGATATTGTTCGGCTGCTTGTTGGACTCGTTGAATATCTTTAGGAGTAATACTATCTTCGGGAATCTCTACTATTGCTTCTTGTTGCAGTCCGTAACGTTGGGCTAAATAGGGGAAAGCATCGTGAAAAGTTATAAAATTGCAACCTGCGACTGGTGCTAATCTTTGTTGAAATTCATTGTCTAGTTGTTGTAGTTGCTGAATATAAGCATCTGCATTGGTACGATAGCTATCTGCGTTACTCGGATCGATCGCGATTAAACCATCTCTAATATTAGCTACCTGTTGTTGTGCCATAACAGGATCTAACCAAACGTGAGGATTTCCTTCTTCGTGGTGGTGTCCGTGTTCCTCCTCTTCGTGTTCGTGTTCCTCATGTTCCTCTTCTATGACCTCTATTCCCTTACTGGAATCAATTTGCTGAAGTTGGGAATTACCTGCATTGGTTACTAAAGCCGATAAAAACTCTTCGATACCCAACCCGTTTTCTACTAATACATCTGCTGTAGCCAGTAGTTTGGCATCGTCTGGGGTGGCTTGGTAGTCGTGAACTTCCATACCAGGAGAAATTAAAATCTCTACTTCCCCTGTATCTCCTACTACAGCTTGAGTAAACAGATGAATGGGTAAGAAAGTTGAGACAATCTTGGGACTGGAATTGTTTTGGGCTGTGGTTGTTGTACTTAAAGCGATCGCGAAGCGTGGGCATAGCCCAATCGCACCTAAACAAGCGATGCTGGAAATTAGAGAGCGTTTTAAGAACTTGATTTTAGACAGGCGGAAATGCTCCTGTCTAAGGAGCTTCTTCCACGCCTGTCGTGAAGTTTTGAATAAATGAAAAGACATCTTATGACTATCAATGAACATCTGTGTGAAATAATGATAATCATTATCATAAGCTATAAAACATAAAAAGTGTTTGTGGCAATATAAAAATAATTATCATTCTTAAAAACACGCAGATAGATGTGGGCAATTATAAGCGGAATTGAAGGAAATATCGCAGCTTACGAAGCAGTAACCGTTCATTTCCCCCCAGTCAAAAATAAGCCAACTCCACCTTTGTGGTGTATGTTAAAAACATGGCTCAATTAGATAAAAATGACTTGGTACAGATGAACGAAGACTACTTCAAGTCTCTCGAAAAAGAGAGATTGGTAGAAGTAGCCAAAAATCTACATCAATTAGCCACAGATTTATGGGAAAAGCAACAGCAGAGTTCAGAAAATAGTTCTCAGCCACCATCAAAAGATAATCCTTACGGTTTAAAAGTAACCACAGAAGAATCAAACCCAGGTTCAGAATCTGAAACCGAGTTGGGACAAACTGAGTTGGATAAAAGAGATGAATCTTCAGAACCAGAAAAGAAGCAAAAATCAAAGAGGAAGCCAGGAAAACAACCAGGAGGAAAAGGTTTTGGTCGTCAGCAACCTCTGAAGGCGGAAGTAATCATTCCACACTATCCCCATAAATGTACCGCTTGTAATCATGATTTAAGCGAATCTGAGTCCTTTAGGTATATGGGATATTATGTCCTGGAACTAGAACCAGAATTATTTGGGTTGAGGATCGTCACTCAATTACATCACTACTATCGGACAACTTGCAGTTGTGGTCATTGCACCCATGCCCAACCAGGAACAGGGTTGGTTTCTGTAGTAGAAGGAAGAAGCAAAGATTTACAACTGACAGAGTATGTTTTAGTAGGAGCATTCCTCGCAACTTTCATCGCTTCCTTGAGCGTTCGCTACCGAATGAGTCGTACGAAAATTCAAGAGTTTTTAAATGATTGGACCAATACTAAATTGAGTATCGGAACAATAGATCGATGTATCCGAGAGACTGGAATTGCTTGTGTGCCAGTAGTCGAGGAGTTAGTTGAACAACTGCAACAAGCAGATATTCTACATTTAGACGAAACTCATTGGTATGAGAGTGGAAAACTGCATTGGTTATGGGTTGCTGTGACCACCAAAACCGCCGTATTTCATATCGGCTCTCGTCGGAAAGAAGAATTATCCTATCTAGTCACAGAAGCTTTTATCGGGTGGCTCATCAGTGATGGTTATGCTGCCTATCGTTCTTATCCAAAAAGACAAAGGTGTTTAGCTCACTTGATTCGTAAAGCCATTGCCATAACAGGAGCAATTAATCAAAAAGCTGCTCAAATCGGACAATGGATTTTAGATGACCTCAAAGAATTGATTGAATTGATTGCGCAAGGAAGTGAAGATAATCGTCTGATTCGTAAACGAATCGCTGGCCTCAGAAGAGTTTGTCATCTAGGAAAAAAGGCTGACCATACTAAGTTACAAGCCTTAGCCAAAGAGATTTTCAATGATTGGGATGCCGTAATCGCTTTGGTTCATCATCCTGAATTACCACCCACCAATAATGAGGCTGAAAGGGCATTACGTCATGCTGTGATTGCCCGACAGATTGGATTTGGCACTCGCACCCGCGAGGGAAGTTTGGCTTACAGTTCTTTGTTGAGCGTGATTGAAACCTGTCGTCTGAGAGATATTAATCCTTGGATAACAATCGCGGAGGTTTTGGCTTTGGCTAGACAAGGAATTGGTCCACCACCATTTCCTGTTGGCAATTAATTAATGGACAGTGGTAGGAATCTCCAGTGTCCTAAATTTCCCTTGCTTTTTTGGAGGGGGAATGAACGGTTACGTTGTCGGGGTGGGAAATGTCGGCAGAGAACCAGGAAAGGCTACTTATACCCTTTATAGCCCCTATAGCGATCGCCTGGAGTTTAAGACAGTCTACTATGGCAGTAAAAAGGGTTTTGGTAATTAAAAAAAAAGCAAAAGAATCTCTACTATAGTGAAGCGATCGCAATTTTTGTTCAAACAGTCAGTTTTTCATTAATTCGTGCTATTGCTTCTGACCAACTGGGAATATGTTCTGTCTCCCAGGTAAAGGATTGATTAGAACCTAGCTTATCGGAATCTTGCATAGCTTTAAGATGGGCTTTGGAATTACGAAAAGCTTTCATATCTTCCATAGTTTCCCACACGGATAAAGTTCTCAGATCCCTCACCCGAATTTTAATAGCAACCAAACCTTGAGAATTGTAAGCTTGATTTATTGATTTTAAGGATAAAATCGCAAACATCAAAAAAGCAGGAAACTCTTTGAGAGTGTATTTAGTGGTTGAGGCAATCATTGTTAAATATTTTACAAAGTCCTGGTTGTAATTCAATTAAAAGTTAGGAGTATTTCTGTAGCCAACTCAAAAGCAATTGATTGGTCTTGTCTGGTTGTTCGAGCATAAACCAGTGTCCTGCTTGTTCGATACGAATATACTCCCAGTCTGACAAAATATATTTACCCGAATTGCTCATTTGTGACTCCCAAAGAAAATCGTCTTTTTCACTCCAAATACCCAAAGTTGGAACATTAATAGGACTTGGTTCGGGTAATTGTTTATTTAAAGCAGCTAAGAGATATTCGGGAACGGGATTCGCTCTTTCTAATTTTTCCATATTCTCCAAGATACCTGGTTTTAAAGCATTTTCGACCAGGCGATCGCGATCAGGGTGAGAGCGTAAAACTTCACGGAATAAGTAACCATTATTAGCACGATACAGTTGGGGTGCAATGTCTTGAATATTGAGAAAGTAAAGCCATTGAACTTGTAAAGTTTCAAAAGATATGGTCAAAAATTCCGCTAAATGTCCTACGGACATCGCAGTATAGGTTTTTAATAAGTTTGTTTGTGAAGCTAATTCCCAACCTAAAACAGCACCATAATCATGGGCTATGCAATGAACTTTATTAAGATTAAGTTGCTTTAGTAAGGTTACTAAATCCTCAACTAAATTAATTATTTGACACCTTTGTATTTCTAAAGGTACTTCGCTCAAACCATAACCAGGTAAATCGGGACAAACAACTCTGTATCCAGCTTCCATTAAGGCAGGTATTTGCTCGCGCCAAACTGTACCATCATCTGGCCAACCGTGAAGTAACAGTATAGTTTCTTGACCTTGCTGGGAATCTCGAACATGATATTGAATTCCGTTTAATTCAATCTTGCTGCTATTTAGGTTATCTAACATTGCTTTTTTCTCATTGAGTCGATTGTCTGTTAAAGAAATTAACTGATGAGCAAAAGCCAATTCTTGCCTATGCTTGCAATGGATGAACACATTCTTGCTAACTTGTAATTGCTCTCCAAAGCATATTTTCGAGAAGCATAAAAACTATTCACAACTAGCAGACTATGTTTTTTATTAGGCAGATAACAGGATATTCTTTTCCTTGCCAACAGTCCGTAGATCGCTTGAATTCTCTAAAATCAAGCTTTTGATAAAGATTAAGTGCTGGATTATTATTAGGTTCAACTATGACACTGAGACGTTCAAAACCTCTAAACAATGCTTCTCGTTTTACTGACGTAACAAGACGACTCCCAATTCCCTGTCGCCGATATTGTAGCTTGACATCCAATGCTTGCAAATAAGCAGTTACTTTGCCATCAGCTAACTCACGATCGCAGTGAGAGGAAACAAACTGTGCAGTGCCAATTATAGTTTCGTTTAGTTTAGCTATAAAAATAACATTCGTTCCTTTATTGTGGTAAACAATCTCTTGTTCTAAAATTTGCCAAATATAGCGATCTGTACCTCGCCAAGAAAGAAACTGCGGGATATTTTTATCATCGAGTTTTTTAATAACAATGTTTTTATCCAGCATAAAAAAATGTACAAAAAAATTTTGTTCTTTTACTCAACTAAAATTAAATTAATTTTGCCACGCCACTTAACTATGGCGAAACTGGTAAGGAGAAACACCGACAATACGCTTGAAATGACGACTAAGATGACTTTGATGGGCAAATCCACATTCCAAAGCAATCTCAACGGTTGTTAGATCGGAATATTTGAGTAATTCCTTAGCTCGTTCAATTCTCCGTCTGACAAGATATTGATGGGGTGGAACTCCCATCGCTTGCTTGAATAAACGACAGAAATAATATTTACTGATTCCTACAATTTTGGCTAAATCTTCCAAGCAAATATCCGTGTCTAGATAAGCCTCAATAAAATCTAAAACTTCTTTCTGTTTCTTAGTAGAGAAAGCTTCTGAACAATAATTACTTGTTAAAGAAACAACAGAAAAATGTTTGACTAGGTGAACCGCAAGAGATGCACCGAATGATTCTCCATAAAGCCTACCTGCTGGACAATTAGCTGCCAAATCTGCTTTTAAGGCTCGGACAATTCCCTGTATGGTCGGATCGAATACTTGCCATTGAGGTCTTAATTCGATGCGATCGCAATTATACATCTGTCGCGATATACGAGCGAATAAATTTAACTCGAAAGTTATCACTGTAAAGCTTAATGGTTCATCCCACTTTGTCCAATGAATTGTATTAGCTGGACAGAAGCAGGCTTCCCCTCCCTGGAGATTATAGGAAAGATGTTGTTCTTCTAAATAACGTTCGTGTGAAGATGCAAAACCAGGATCGATAATTTCTAATGCGTGCTGCCGAAAAGTAGATTTTGGAGATTCACAACCAGGATACTTTTGATAATATGCCAAGAAAAAATCGTCCCAGCCAGTTTGATAACTAGATAGGTTAGGCGCAGTCGGCAAAATCTGAGCAAAAGCTTCTGTTTGATTGAGGTTAATAGTGCGATCGCTCATATATTTATTCTTCTTTAAATCTCTGTCAATCTGGGAATCAATTGCGCCAAATTACAAGGACGATTGCGAGAATCGAGTTGGTCTTTGATAATACTCCATCCTGTTTGACAAGCACCGCTAGAACCAGGTAGACAAAAGATATAAGTACCGTTAGCCACGCCAGCCAAAGTCCGAGACTGAATGGTAGAGGTTTTAATTTCTTGATAGGAAATCATCCGAAATATTTCGCCAAAACCTTCGATTTCCTTATCTAGTAATGGTTTAACGGCTTCTGGAGTCCCATCTCGTCCTGTAACTCCCGTACCACCAGTAGTTAAGATTACTTGGACAAATTCATCTGCCACCCATCTGGATATTACGGCACGAATTTGGTAAATGTTATCGGTCACAATGGTTTTTTCTGCTAAAGAATGCCCTGCTGTGGTTAAGTTATCCACTAATATTTTGCCCGATTTATCATCTACTTCGGTTCGCGTATCGGAAACTGTTAGCACGGCAATTTTTAAAGGTATTAAAGATTCATTTTGATTCATATTGGTTATACAAACAAAGATTTAACATTGCGATCGCTTAGTTATATCTTGAATAGATAAAGCGACTATTTCGTTAACAAAAACATCAGCCTTCTGTGAAAATATATTCTCAATGGTACTATCCATGATAAACTTTTATCAGTACATGAATACTAATAAAATATGAATATTGCTAAATAAGCTAATCAAGGAAAATGATTGAATACAAGCAAGGCAACCTCTTAGAAGAACATACTGAAGCCCTCGTCAATACAGTCAACTGTGTTGGTGTGATGGGGAAAGGTATTGCTTTGCAATTCAAACAAGCATTTCCCGAAAACTTCAAGCAATACAAAAAAGCTTGTGATGCTAAACAAGTCCAACCAGGACAAATGTTTATCACCTCTACAGGTAAACTATTTCCTAAATACATTATTAACTTTCCTACCAAACGTCACTGGAGAGGAAAATCAAAAATAGAAGATATTGAATCTGGATTAAAAGCTTTAGTTGAAGAAGTACAAAGACTTGACATTAAATCCCTAGCTATTCCTCCTCTGGGATGCGGTAACGGTGGATTAAACTGGAAGCAAGTCAAGCCGATGATTAGCAATGCTTTTGCAGAATTACCAGATATTAAAGTAGTAATTTTTGAACCTGGGGGCGCACCAGTAGCCGATAAAATCAAAGTCGCCACCAAAAAGCCAAATATGACTCTTGCTCGTGCTTTATTTATTCGGTTGTTAGAAATATATGAAATTCCAGGTTATCGCTTAACTAAAATAGAAATTCAAAAACTGGCATATTTTCTTCAAGAAGCAGGGGAATCCTTAAAACTTAACTACGTAAAACATCAATTTGGACCTTATGCAGATAATTTGAATCATGTATTGCAAAGATTAGACGGTCATTTTATTCGGGGTTATGGAGATCGCTCTCAACAATCTCAAATGTATGTCTTACCAGAAGGAAAAAAAGCAGCATATAATTATCTAGAACAGCATCCTGAAGCTAATGAACGTTTAGAAAAAGTTAGTAATTTAATTAATGGTTTTGAAACTCCTTATGGAATGGAAATGCTAGCAACCATTCACTGGGTAGTTACGAAAGAAGATCTTCAAGCAGCAGAAGATTGTGAAAAAGCGATCGCGCTAGTGCAACAATGGAATGACAGAAAACGCAAACTATTCAAACCCAGTCATCTACAAAAAGCCTGGGAACGTCTTAAGCAGCAAAATTGGTTGAGTAATTCATCTGCAATTAATGGGTAGTAATTAATAAGCTTGCGATCGCAAGCGATCTTGATCGTCAATATAGCTGAACTATAGCTTTTTGGAGGCTATTGAAAAAATTATGCTCAAAAAAGTAACCTTTTCTTGTATTTTTACCACTAATAAATATACGTGTTTTCAAATTAGTAGAAGTTGTGAGTCAAAAAACAGATCCCGAACTCGTAGCTTTAGCCCGCTGCGGTGACAAAGTTGCATTCAGCCATTTAATCAAACGCCATCGCTCGCTCGCATTCGGCATTGCTCGAAAAATGGTTGGCAGAGTAGATATTGCTCAGGATCTGGTTCAAGAAGCTCTTTTGCAAGCTTATCTTTCGATAGATCGACTGCGAGATGACGACCGCTTTCAATCTTGGTTTTGTGGAATTGTTTTAAATGTTTGCCGTAGTCATATTCGCCATCAAAAAATTAATTTCCTCTCCTTTGAAGAGATTATGGGCGGAATGAAAGTAGACGCAGACATTTTTGGCGCAACTTCTCCCAGCCCGATGAAAGTTGCTCAGGAACAAGAACTATACAATCTAGTGCTAGAAGCAGTTAATTCTTTATCTCCCAAAAATAGAACTACAGTATTACTGTTTTATTTTGAGCAATTAACCATATACGAAATTTCTGCACTTTTAAATAGTTCTGTGACAGCAGTCAAAGGTCGTCTGCATAAATCCAGAAAACAGCTAAAAGAAAGATTTATACCACTTTACCTAGAAGATAAAAGAATCGAACCTATGATACAAGTTACCGTTGCAGATTTGATTTATTTACCAATTGTCGAGCTTCCAAACAGTGTTCTCAATTCAAACAGTTGTGTAGCAATTTTGTGGGATGAAGTGAATCGTCGATTTTTACCTATTTTTGTGGGAATTCCTTCAGGAGAAGCGATCGCTCAAATTCTTACAGAAACTTCCCTAACCAGACCGATGACTTTCCAGTTTATGTCCAATATATTACAGGCTGCCAATGTGAACTTAAAGTCGGTTAGAGTGGAATCTCTGCATGAAGATATTTATTACGCCATAGTTTCTCTAGATTGTGAAGGTCAAATTAAAGAAGTAGATGCGCGACCGAGTGATGCGATCGCCTTAGCATTACTCATGAACAGTCCGATCTATGTTAACGAAGCAGTTATGCAAGAGGCTGCAATCCAAGTTCCATCAGATATCGAGAATGCACCGACTGGTCGAGGATTATCCGAACTTATGAGTTACCGCCAGCAGAAACAGCAGGAACTTAAGAAAAAACGACAAGAGGAGCAATCGCAGCTAAAAAGCAGAGAGGAAAACTGGGAAACAATAAACAATCTAACGATGAAGTTCTTATTTCATCGAGATCGATTGTAATACGGAAGCTAAATGTTATTCTTGTTAGCGATCGCTTTACTATCTATAAGTTAATCTACTTTCATTCATCTTAGACAGTAATTATCTTTCTACCAGTAACCCGTTTTCACAAGTGTCTTGCTCTGTACTAACTGTCTCCAGTGTTTCAGGGGCTTCAGGCAAAGCAGAGGAGTGATGTTCTATAATCTCCCATTGATTGTTGCTGCCTTTATGATAGACAAAACTATAGCGTGCAGGTACTACTTTGGTTTGACCGTCTTTACTATAGGTGAAAGTATAGTAGCCAGTGTTAATAGCAACATTTTCATCGTACACTCTTACGCAACCTTTATATGAACTAACGCTCAATTCGGGAAGCTTAGCAAAATACTCAAAGTAATCGCTGATTTCTACGGGGGTAGACCTTACTTGCTCGGAGACAGTACCCCACAAAACTCCATCTTCGGCATATAGTGCTACCACTTCATCTACTACTTCTTCAGAACCAGAAGTGACTGTATCTAGCCAGATATCAGTACTTTGTGCTACCTCTTTTTCGGCTTTTTTCATTATCTGAATCATTGTTTGAGCAAAACCAGATAGAGGAGTAATAGCAACTAACAAGGCTGTCACAGAAACAAAAGAGATTAATTTCTTTTTGTTCCAAATTGAATTAAAAAAATTCAAGCTGCCTAAAATAACTGAATCTTTTAATAAGGACATATTTTTTACCTAAATCTAACCAAAAACAACAATATCAGATTTTAGCAAGAATGATTATCATTCTTGCTAGCTGAGAAATAATAATCTAAATAAATTCCCGATGAAGGCGATAAAAAATTTCGCTTTGGATACCCTCTAAATCTTATTTTTATTAACTAAAACTTGCGCCAAATTTGCCCTTAACTCAGCCAAAGTCATCGTTCCAATATCTCCTTGCTGGCGAGTGCGAATGCTTAAAGTTTGGGTTTCGACTTCCCGCTTGCCAACTACTGCCACTACAGGGATTTTTTCTAGTTCGGCATTACGTATTTGTTTGCCCAAACGTTCCCCTGAACAGTCTATTTCTACTCGATAACCAGCCTGTTTGAGATTAGCAGCGACAGCTTCAGCATATTCTCTTTGTGCTTCACTCACTGGTAGCAAGCGTACCTGTATCGGTGCTAGCCATAAAGGAAAATCTCCTGCGTAGTTTTCAATTAAAATCCCGTAAAAACGCTCTAAAGACCCAAAAATTGCCCGATGAATCATAATCGGACGTTGACGAGAACCATCGGCTGCTACATATTCCATGCCAAAGCGTTCTGGTAAATTAAAATCTACCTGGATAGTGGAACATTGCCAAGTACGTCCAATGGCATCTTTGATTTTGATATCGATCTTAGGACCATAGAAAGCACCACCACCTTTATCTTCCAGGTAGTCCCAACCTTTATTATTCAAAGCTTCTACTAAAGCCTGAGTCGCCAATTCCCAACCTTCATCTGTACCGACAGACTTATCTGGGCGAGTGGAAAGATTGACTTCATAGTCTTTAAAACCAAAATCTGAAAGAATTTTTTCCGTTAAATTCAGCACGCCCAGAATTTCCCCTGCAATTTGGGTAGGCAAACAAAAAATATGGGCATCATCTTGAGTAAAACCCCGCACCCGCATCAAACCATGTAGGACACCAGAACGCTCGTAACGATACACCGTACCTAATTCTGCCCAGCGCAAAGGCAATTCTCGATAGGAATGGAGGTCATTTTTATAGGTTAAAACGTGAAAAGGGCAGTTCATGGGCTTGATTTGGTAAGCCTGTTCCTCGATATCCATCGAATCGAACATATTTTCGCGATAAAAGTCAAAATGTCCCGATGTTTTCCATAATTCTAAGTTAGCGACGTGGGGAGTATAGAGGAGTTCGTAACCTGCATCTAAATGAGCTTTACGCCAATAATCTTCAATGATGTAGCGCATAGTTGCACCGCGAGGATGCCAAAATACCAAACCACCACCTGCACCTTCTTGAATGCTAAACAGTTTTAAATCTTTGCCTAGTTTGCGATGATCTCTACGCTTGGCTTCTTCTTGTTGTTGTAAATAAGCTGATAACTGTTCGGGAGTTTCCCAAACAGTACCATAGATGCGTTGTAATTGAGCTTTGGTTTCATCTCCCCGCCAGTATGCCCCAGCTACGCTTTCTAAGACAAAAGCCTTGGGGTTAATCTCTCCTGTATAGTTGAGATGAGGTCCCGCGCACAAATCCCACCAAGATACAGTAGCGGGAATTTTGACGGGTTTAATCAAAGAAGGTTCTGGTAAAGCACTCTTTAGCTTTTCTCCTACATTGGGCAATCTACCGCCGTCAGGACTGCCGATATAGTAACGAGTGATGGTTTCTCCTTCAGAAATGCTATCTAAAATTTCTAGTTTGTAGGACTCTTCTAGTTGTTCAATTTCTGCTTTAATTTCTTCTCTAGTTACCTCTTCCCGAATAATGGGCAAATTAGCTTTAATAATGAAGCGCATTTGCTTGGTAATTTTTTTCAAATCTTCAGGAGTAAAAGGTTGCGGGCGATTCTCGTTCCGAGACGCTACGCGAACGAAGTCGTAATAAAAACCCGCATCTGTAGTTGGTCCAATCGTAACTTTTGTCTCTGGGAATAGGATTTGTACTGCCATTGCCATAACGTGAGCGCAAGTGTGACGAATGCGCTCTAGTTGTTCTGGATTGGCAATTTGTAAGGGAGACTGAGTTAACTGACTGACCATTGTTGAATTATTATAATGATAATCGTTATCATTATAGCGCAAATCAAATCTGGAATAGAAACAAAAAGAGCATGAGAGTGTTTAATTAATTACGCTGAGATACTCAGATAGATAGATCCTACAGATTGATTTTTTCGAGCTTCTGTTTTGTCGCAGAATCTGGATCTGGAATAAATAAAACCAGCTTTGTGCTGGGGGGATCGTTCAATCTGACTTTTCACGGCATCTTTTGAAGGGTATATAAGTTGTGTAACAATATTCGCTAACAATTTTATCCATTTCGAGAAATCTGCCCTCTCGATAGAGCAAAATAATTGAGCAGATTTTGAGTGGTGAATGAATCAGACCAAAAATTTAATAACCGAAAAATGTGACTTTGGAGATCAGCGTTTAACCAAAAGGGCTATGTTCATCGAATCGAGATTATCGTTAAAATATGGCAAACCACTCTCCGCGATTTTTGAGAGAGCAAGTGACCTGAAAAGAGCTTATGAATTCTTTGCCAATCCGAAAACTAGCCTAAACAGTGTGTGCCAACCCTATCATCTTCAAACAGCAGAGCAGATTAAAGAACTCTCAATCGTATTAGCAGTAGGAGATACAACCTATCTCGATTACAAGAAAATCCGCGAAAAAAGAGCCGAATATGGACCCATTGGCAATGGTGGGAATGGACTAATTTTACATAGCACCTTAGCTGTAAATGGGGAGAATGGACAACCCATAGGATTATTAACAGAAAAACTGTGGCATCGAAATCATGAAGAAAGTAAGAGTTTAACTCAGAAACAGAAGCAGAAAAAGCAAGCGGAAGCAAGAAGACGTCCGATTGAACAAAAAGAATCTTATAAATGGATAGAAGCTCTCCAATCCGTCCAGAAACTCTTAGAAAAATCCGAACCAGAGAGTATTAGCACCAAAGTAATTCATGTATTTGACCGAGAAGGAGATATCGCGGAAGTCTTTGAACAAGTCAGTCAAACCGCAAATACAGGGTTAGTGGTAAGAGCAGCACATAATAGGGCATTATCAGAGTCAAACAGTTATTTATGGTCATGGCTCCCATCTCAATCTATCAAGATGGAAGTAGCAGTAGAATTAGCCAAAACCCCAAATCGAAAAGAGCGAACCGCTACTCTGGCAATTAGATATGCACCCATCAAACTTCGCAGTCCTGCCAGAATGAAAGAACCAGAATATTTTGAAGTTTATGGGGTTTATGCCGTAGAAATTGACCCCCCAGAAGGCTGTGAACCCGTAGAATGGATGATCTTGACCTCCGAACCCGTTACCAATGGGGAACAAGCACAAACCATTTTACGATGGTATACTTACCGTTGGCGAATTGAAGAATATCATAAAATTCTCAAGTCAGGGTGTAAAGCGGAAAGCTATCGTCTATCTGGAGATAGTATGCAAGTTTTACTGGGATTTTTAACGAATATCGCTGCACAATTGTTAAAAATGACCTATGTTCATCGAACCAAACCAGATGCACCTGCATCTTCAATTTTAAATCAGGTACAAATTGAGGTTTTAGCTGCCAAATTTGGAAAATCAGTCACCGCAGTAGATTTAACGGTAGCTTGGGCGATACAAGCTGTAGCTCGTTTGGGCGGTTACTTGAGTCATCGCCGAAAGAGTAATATTGGCATCACGGTGTTATGGCGTGGCTTTTTAGAGCTGCAATCTTTATGTGAAGGATGGCAATTACGCTCCCCTGGTTGAAGTTTAGAAGCGAGTTGATTGTAACTTTGGAGAGGACTAGAATGAGAATATAGTTGGCGAACTTTGTTACACAACTATATCCGATTATTTCTGAGCTGAACTATGGCTAATGCCCGTCAACAGAAGGATCTAGCCACTCGTCTAGATGAACTTAAACATCTTATTAAACAACTCCAACAAGATATTCAAGACATAAGGGACGAAGGTGAAATTGCTCCGTCTGGTTGTTGGATTGTGCGCTACCAAGCTAAAGGAAAAAAGGGTGGTCGTTATTGGTATTACAAATGGATGTCCCATGAGCCGATTTTTGTCACCAAAAATGGCAATCCTTCTCGTCATCAATATTTAGGTATAGTCATTCTAAATAATTTCCGTATGATTTAACGATGTCATCCAAGGAAGTACCAGGAGCGGAATAAATACGTCTTTTTTTGAGGATGCCCTAAAGGATTAGCTTCGCGTCGCAAAGTCTTGTTCGATACGATTAAAATCAGGTGAATAGGGTGGTAAAAACAAAACTTTGTGACCCGCTTGTTCGGCAATGCGAAACACATCATCCTTGCGATGAAATGCCGCATTATCAAGAATTAGAGTGGAGTTTGGTTTCAATTCGGGAATTAGATGCTCTTCGAGCCATTGATTAAACCATAAAGCACCATTTACTTCCTTTAAAAAGAACTGGTGCTAACAACTCTTTGCCTCTTTTGCCAGCTATCAGACTTGTTCTTGTTCCTCTTTTACCATTGCGATTGGCGAAGCCACTGCCCTTCGGGCAATCGCCGTAAGTTTTTTGTCCTCGTTTTGACCAGCCATAAGGACGATAGACATATTCTTCAAAGCCTGATTCATCCAAGTAAACTAAATTGCTTGATCCGTCAAGAATGACAATTTTACGTAAATTTCTCAGAAAGCTGATTCGCTCACTATGCTTACGTTCAGTGTATTTCAGCGTTTTTTTTACGAGTTAACTTCATTTGCTTCTGGGCATACCCAATAGCACTCGTATGCACTCCAAAATATTGCGCCCTTTCTCTTAACAAAGCATCTGGATTTTCTTGAATATGTTGGGCAATTGCTAGAGAGTCTAGTTTTCGCTTTCTTCCAAGTTGTGGTGCTGGAGTCAAATTCTTTCTTCGACACCAATCATTCACACACCATAGACTTACCTCATATCTTCTTGATGCTTCGGCTTTGGAGCCTCCAGCCGCTACAAAGTCCACTACCCGCTTTCGCAAATCTACACTATAAGTCATCTAACCTGATTGATTTCTCATCTAGCTTATATTATTTCATATGTTTCCTATTTAGAATGACTATAAAGCTGGAAGTCAAGCTTATTTGAAAGCGGTTGAAGCTCTATCACGTCGTGGTCGAATTGAAGCTTTGGAGCGAGGGATGAGTACACTTTCAATGGGTTTGTCAGATTTGGTTGAGGAAACCTCAAGATTGAACAAAAGTTAGCGAACATTATTACCTAGTTTTTTTTCGACCCAAGATACCGTGAAAAGTCAGATTTGAGTTAAATGTAGTTCTGGGGTAGCTAATTCAAATAGATAATTGCGCTCTGGTTCGCTTAGGCGAAGTGTTCGGGCTATACTATCGAGGGTTTGAGCAGAAACATTAATTTCTCTTCCTTGCTCTAGCCATGTATACCAAGTTAAACCAACTCCAGCTAGTTGAGCAACTTCTTCGCGTCGAAGTCCTGGAGTTCTTCTTCGAGAACCTTTGGGCAATCCAACAGTTTCTGGAGAAATGCGACCTCGACGTTGTTTTAAAAACAAACTTAGTTCTTGGCGACGTTTTCGCTTGTCCATCATAAAGTTTTAGTTTAGATTGCTCTATTTATCGTATTGGTTTGTATACCAGCATAAATTAGCTTCTTGTTAAGAAATAGTGTTCCTTTTACGATGACGACAAAAGTTCAAACATCAAACATTTATGAAATGGTCTGTACATTCTAGGATTCAACACGTTAGTTTACGGCGACTCCAAAATTTGGTTGGATTTGGTAGCGTCGGTTTGTCGTTCTCTACTAAAATTATCAAATTTCAGCTTTGGGCGATCGCTGTAGGTGTGTTGTTCGTTGTAATTGTTAGTTTCAATCGGGTCGAAGCAACAGAGATGAACAACAATACAAATTCAGAGGTCTATCATTTCAAGATAGGAAGTTTTCAAGTTGCGGTAATTTCTGACGGTTTGTTAAAGTTACCACCCTTACCAACCTATGCACCTACCGCAAATCCGCAAGAGGTCGAACGTGCCATGCTGGAGCGATTCTGGTCGCCTAATGAATTGAACCTTTACTTTAACACTGTTTATGTCGATACTGGAAAACACAAGATTTTAATAGATACAGGTGCGGGAAGTGAGCTAGGAACTGGACTTGCGCGACTTATTCCCAATTTGCATAGTATTGGCATTGAGCCACAAGACATTGACGCCGTTATTATCACTCATGCTCATCCCGACCATATTGGAGGTATTGTAAAAAACAACGGTCAACTAACGTTTCCCAATGCTAGATACCATATTTCAAAAGCGGAGTGGCAATTCTGGACGGCTAAAAATATTGACCTGTCATCCCTTAAAATTCCCGTTCAATTCAAGGAAAGTATTAAAGCTGCTGCACACAAACACTTAGAAGCGATCACCGATCGCGTTAATCTTTTTCAGCCAAAGCAAGAAATAGTTCCTGGTATTTATACTATTGATGCAGCAGGACACACACCAGGACAATCGGTACTCAGAATTGTTTCTGATAACGAGCAACTGATTGTAGCTGCTGATGTTTTTTTCAATCCAGCATTTGACCTGGAACATCCTGATTGGCAGACTGGATTTGATTTTGATCCCCTACAAGCGCAAATAACACGGCGTAAACTTCTAGACGAAATTGTCAGAGAAAGAACTATGGTTGTTGCATATCATATGCCTTTCCCCGCATTAGGTTACGTACGCTCGCGGAAAGATCGATATGAATGGCAGCCAGTTCTTTGGCAATTTGGCGATCGCCCAATATAGAGATAATTGAAAATAATTGCGATCGCTGTTTGAATTATAGAAACAAAAAAAATGAGGATAAATTTACAATTGCCATAACAGAATTATAGATTTGCCAAGATGTCTCATACTAAAAACTCTTTCACTTGAATTCATAAAAATACTGTTTGTGTATTTAGCTGTATTGATTTTATCAAATAATATTTTCAGAGATTTGAGGAAATGCGATTACGAAGTTAGCCGTAGGCATCGCTTGGCTAGGCGCAAGTCTAATCCCCTTAATTAAGGCAATTGATTGCGAAGACGACGCAAACAATTAATTGATGCAATACAATCACAACCAAATATTTCTACAGCAGTATCACTTTCTTCATCAGTAACATTTAGTAAAGCATCTTCAGGGCGAGCTACTGGATCGATTTCTGGGATATTTTTCCGAACATCCTGCAATTGTTGAGCTTCAGCGCAAAAGTATCGAGCCACTTTGGGATGACGGACACAGGCTTTGAGGGATTCTTTTGATGTTGTTTGGTTAGGGCTAAAAGATCCTTTGGTTAGGAGTGCTTGTATCTTAGTGGCTTCGACAGCATTACTAGATTTAGAAATTGCTAGTAAAGAGATTATTGAAACAATAGCTCTACGGTTACTCGCCAAGAAGGAAGGTACTTTCATAGGTATTCTTAATGTTTTCTCTTAACAATAATGATAATCGTTATCATGAAATTGTCAATCTGCTAGAAACCTGTTTATAACACCCGAACGATTAAGCGCGGACAGATAGAGATTTTGAGCGCGGGGGATGCTTTCGGTGTGATGAGCATATCCAACCGCGCTGTTGAGGAAATCTTAAATCCGTGTCCTCAGATTTTCCGAACGAGTTAAAATGATAATCATTATCAATATACAGGAGACAAACTAACTTAAAAATATGACTCGTCTAAACTTCAGCCTGTCCGATGCCTTGCCATCCCTACCCAAAAGCGGAATGCCAGTAACGATAATTACTGGTTTCTTAGGTAGTGGCAAAACCACCCTACTCAATCAAATTTTACAAAATAAAGATAATCTGAAAATAGCGGTATTGGTCAATGAATTTGGCGATATTAATATTGACGAGCAACTACTTATTTCAGTGGAATCAGATATGGTAGAACTGGATAATGGTTGTATCTGTTGTACCATCAATGACAGTTTAGTAGATGCAGTTTATCGGGTTTTAGAAAGAGAAGAAAAAGTAGATTATTTAGTAATTGAAACCACAGGATTAGCCGATCCGTTGCCAATTATTCTGACTTTTCTCTCCACAGAATTAAAGTTTCTAACTCATATTGATGCGGTAATTACGGTTGTGGATGCAGCAGCTTTTGATGCCAAACATTTTGATAGCGAGGCTGCCTTAAGCCAAATCAGATATGGCGACATGGTGATTTTAAATAAGATTGATTTAGCAACTGAAGATAAAATTACTGAATTAAAAGCATTTATTGAAGACCTTAAACCAGGATACAGAATCTTACCCAGCGAATATGGTAAAGTACCGTTACCTCTAATTTTAGATATTGGTTTAACCCAAACAGATAACTATCAAGCTGAAATTTCTGAGTTTCGACGGGACAAATCTGCTTTCAATAATCATTTAGCCGATGATGGTTTTAATTTCGTTTCTTTTCAAAGCGATCAAGAATTGGTTTTGTTAGCACAAAAGGGAGATAAAGCTGCATTTAGTCAACTTGTATGGCGTTATCAACCAATGGCTAAACATCTTGCCAATCGAATAATCGCCAACAATGAATTAGCTCTTGAGTTAGTGCAAGATGCTATGTTACAAGCTTATTTGTCTCTACCAAAACTCCGCAATCCAAATAGTTTTAGAAGTTGGCTATACGGTATCGTTCTTAATGTTTGTCGTAATTATTTACGTCGTCGTAAGCTAATTTCATTTTCTCTCGAAACCATGAAAGATTTTGGTAGTGAACCGTCGCCAGCCAATGGAAGTTCTCCCAATCCACAGCAAGTCGCCGAACAGCAGGAAGCTTACGCCGAGTTGCTACAAGCTCTCGATACCCTATCTCACAAAAACCGCCAAGCAACTTTGCTGTTTTATCAAGAACAACTTAGTTTGCAGGAGGTGGCAACTCGTTTAAATATTTCCGTAGCAGCGGTGAAAGGACGCTTATATAAATCTCGCCGTCAGTTGAGAAGCCAGTTACTACCTCTACAAAAGAAAACTCAATCTACATTACCCCAGGATAAAACAATGACTAATAAAACTGATAGCCAACCCCTGTTAGACATAGAAGTCTGCTGTTCTTTTTGTAGAAAAAATAATAAGCAGGTAGAGCTTTTGATTGCAGGTCCACCAATTGGAGATACTGGTCTTTACATATGTAATGAATGTGTAGATATATGTAACAAGATTATTAGTCACGAAATTCCTCACATGACCCCAGAAGAAGCCGAATCATTAGTGCGTTCCCAGAAATCAACCGATTAAAACAAAATGTCAATTTTTTTCTATATGTGGGAATTACTCAAAAGCGATCGCCTTAATAATGAAAGCAGTATTGTTTTAAGCAACACAACCTTCTAGTAATTCTTTTAATTCCTCTGGTTCTAAATTCTGTCCGATAAAAACTAATTGATTTTTGGGCGTAGCTTTCCATTCATCATCTTCAATACCAAAACGCTTTCCACTACTGGTACGGGATCGGCTACTCCTGTAGTCTCTACAATCAAATAATCTAGTTTTTCTTTGCGCTCTAAAATTTTATGGACGGTTTTAACTAAGTCATCATTGATGGTGCAGCAAATACAGCCATTATTTAGCTCTACGATGTCATCATCGCTCTTTATAATCAATTCGTTGTCAATACCAATTTCGCCAAACTCATTGACTAGAACCGCCGTTTTCAATCCTTGCTGTTGAGTCAAAATATGGTTGAGTAGAGTAGTTTTTCCGCTACCCAAGAATCCTGTAATGATGCTAACGGGGATGCCTTGTATCGATGTATCCATTAACTAATCGATGATGAGTATATGTGATAACGATTATCATAACAGCTTCGACTTTTTGAGCTGACCAGATGGAGAATAAAATATTCCCCTAATAGACTTTTGAGAACGATTATCGTTATAATGAATATTTGTAAACCAAATTGCTTCTCTTCACTATGTCAGAGATCTCCCAGCAAGGATTACCAGTCACTATAATTACGGGCTTTCTCGGTAGCGGGAAAACCACTTTACTCAATCAAATCCTGCAAAACGAACTGAATCAAAAGGTTGCAGTATTAGTTAACGAGTTTGGCGATATCAATATCGACTCTCAACTTTTGGTAGCTTATGACGATGACATGGTGGAATTGAGCAACGGTTGTATTTGCTGCACCATTAATGAAGGCTTGGTAGAAGCAGTAACGCGAATCTTGGCTAGGGAATCAAAAGTAGAGCGTTTGATTATTGAAACTACTGGTGTAGCCGACCCTTTGCCGATTATTTTGACTTTTGTTGGTTCGGATTTTCGGGATTTTACGCGCTTAGACTCGGTTATCACCTTAGTTGATGCAGAAACCTTTACCCCAGAACATTTTGAGAGTGAGGTGGCGTATAAGCAGATTGCCTATGGGGATATTCTTTTGTTGAATAAAACCGATTTAGTAGATAGAGAACAATTAACCGCATTAGAAACCTATATTGCTTCGGTTAAAAATAATCCCAGAATTATTCATACCCAATACGCTCAAGTCCCCCTACCTTTAATCTTAGATGTAGGATTAACTCAGACAGATAGTTTGCCTGAAGCAAAACATCGCGAACATCATCACTATCATTCCCATCATCTAGAAGCCGATGGTTTTGTGTCCCTGTCCTTCAAGAGCGATCAACCCTTTGATGTCTATAAATTTCAAAAGTTTTTAAACGAAGGACTTCCCCTCGAAGTATTTCGTGCTAAAGGAATTGTTTGGTTTGCAGGAAGTCAATTACGTCACATCTTCCAACTCTGCGGACAGCGCAACGATATTAAGTCCGAACCTTGGTCTACTCCTCCTGTTAACCAGTTAGTCTTTATCGGTCGTCATTTAGATACCGATAAACTCCGCCAACAGTTAAATGACTGCTTGGCTACTTCCGTTACTGTTTAATTTCATCTTATTCAAATTTATGACCTTAGCTAAGTCCGAACCAAATCAATTGGACAAAATCGATACTAAATTACCCAAACTAAATACTACGCAACAGCACGGACATCTCACGCATTTGAGGGAACCTCAAATGACGTGTCCTCCTCCTGTATCAGAAGAGGAGATGCGCCAAGCAGTACGGACTTTACTCTTAGGATTGGGAGAAGATCCAGACCGCGAAGGCTTGAAAGATACCCCCAAAAGAGTGGTCAAAGCCTTAAAATTTCTGACTTCTGGCTATCATCAATCTTTAGACGAATTGCTCAATGGGGCAGTATTTCACGAAAATACTGATGAAATGGTCTTGGTTAGAGATATCGATCTGTTTAGCTCCTGCGAACACCATATTTTGCCCATTTTAGGTCGCGCTCATGTAGCTTATATTCCCGATGGTAAAGTAATCGGACTGTCAAAGATTGCTCGTATTTGTGAAATGTACGGACGACGTTTGCAGGTGCAGGAAAGATTAACCGCCCAAATCGCCGATGCACTCCAAGGATTATTACAACCAAAAGGGGTTGCAGTAGTAGTCGAAGCAAGCCATATGTGTATGGTAATGCGGGGAGTACAAAAACCTGGTTCTTGGACTTCCACTAGTGCGGTTAGAGGTGTATTTGCTAATGATGCAAAAACCCGTCAGGAGTTCATGAGTTTAATTCGCCACAACCCTGCGTTGCGTTAATTGATTTGCGTGTCACTATCAGAGATGGGTCTGAACTCATCTCTTTTTCTAGATACCGTAGTTATCATCATCTTTCATTTTTATCTTAACGTGCGATCGCCAGTTAGTTATTTAAAAATTAATTTTTAGCAAGATATAATTGACTTTTAATTTTTCCAGAGGAAATTAATGAATAAGAAATTACTGACTACTTTAGGTTGTTCTGGTTCAATAGTATTCTCTCTATTAGGGACTAATTCTGTTAGTGCTAAAGAGTATGTTTTTACTGCTCCTGAATTAGATAGTCAAATGGCTGAAATTCCTGAAAGTGAGACAGACTATCCTTTTGTGGGCTGTGGTTGTAGTGCTTATGATGCTGAAACCGCCGCTAAAATCGACCGAGAAGGAGATATGGCAATTGAGCTTTACGGTTGTGACTGTGCTAGTCATAGAAATCTGGTGCGGAATATTGATTCCAATAAAACAAACGACAATTACAAGAACTTAAAGCTTTGAGAAAAAAGCGATCGTCAACCTAGAAATTGATACGTTGATAATTGACACTCCCACAACTTAGCTCCTAACGTCGCTTGTCCTAAAGGATACACCTTCGGATAAAGTTGGGGATTCTTGGTTCGGCGAATCACCGTTAGACAGCAGGTTTGCACCCTAAAGGGTGAAGCTTCGTGACGCAAAGCTAATCCTTTAGGGCTTTCATCCGCACCTTGCTGCGCTGAAGATGCGGTTTTCTCGCTCACACTGATAAAGGTATGATTTTCGGATAATGCGATCGCTAACTAAATAATCAATCACAATTGGATTTTGATCTAATGTCCTGAATGCAAATTTAGGCGTATCCGCAAAAAGAATCTAGCATCTTCATTTTTCCTTGAATTGCCAAGAGCTTACTCATTTCTTATCAAGATGATATTTAACTGTAGTTGTACTCACATCAAACTCTTGTGCGATCGCCTCATCAGCTATTAGCTATCAGTTTTTAAATATCTAACAAAGCTTTTTATCGTCTGAAATTAACTTTATAACTTTAAGATTATTATTTTCATTTTGATTGTCAAATTTACTCTTATATCCTTGTCTAAGGATAAATTCTCGTAAGTCACAAATCTCGTTTTCAAAATGTTTTAGTTGTTTCTTTAGCTTCTTGTTTTCATTTAACAGTTCAATATTTTGAGCTTTGAGGTGTTCAACTGAATTTTCGCTTTGTGACATTTTATAAACATTTGTAGCTAGGACCTTTATCTCTTTTTTTAGCTCTGCTTTTTCTTGTTCAATTATTTTGTTTCGGTTACGTAGCTGAGTAGCAATTATCTGATGTGACTTAGTAGTAGGTGTTTGAGGTTTAACAAGGTTATACTTCTGCTGTTCTCTAAGAGTTTGAATTCGATATGCAAGCTCTGGATACTTGTAAATGTAGCTAGTAGAAACTCCAGCTTCTCTTGCTACAGAACGAATAGTAATTTTGTGATTTTTCTGAACAAGTGTTTGAATAGCCTTTTCTGTTTTCTTTAAAGCATCATTCTTTTTCTGTTCGGCTGCTGATTTTAAAGCTTCTATTCTCTTATCTGACATCATTATTATTGTTCTAAACTAATTTATTTTAATTTTCAACTAGCTATCAGTTATGGTCTCTAAGCAAGAACCAAATGGTCGCGTCTTTTCCTAACTAATAGTATCTATAGTTACAAATATCTCCAGGCGATCGCGGAGCCTGGACGGAGTCCAATCGCCTCCGGCGGTGGGCGGAGCCCAATTACTTCTAGGTATGAGTTAGCTTCAAACGTGGATTGCACCCGGTCATACACACAGTTAAGATTTATTTTGGCTGTAAATAAAATAACAATCAAATAAAATTACAAGAAGCAATATTCTGATAAAGGTGTGAGGTGAGTAGACAATGGAAAAAATTCAGCAGCAGTCATTGGCAGGAATGGCAATTAGCTGTGGTGATACCTTGCCTGACGCTGTATTTAAAACTACTCTACCTAAACTTCTCCAACAAGCAGCGAGTCAAACAAAAAGTATCATTTACCATCTTCAAGACAATACTAATGTTCAACAGTCTTATGCCCAGTTATTAGTAACAGCAGCCAAAGTTCTCACCGGTTTACGCCAACATGGTTTAGAACCTCAAGAGCGGGTTGTATTACAGTTATCTAATCAAAAGTATTTTTTAACCTGTCTCTGGGCTTGTTGGTTAGGGGGTTTTGTACCAGTGCCTTTGGATACTGCCTCAGTTTATAATCAGAATTCTACCAATAGTAAGCTATTGCAAGTATGCAACTTATGTCAGCCTAAATTAATTGTGACTGAACAGGATTTAAGGCAGGCTATCAGTAATTACGAACTTTCAACGCCAGTAGTTGCTTTAGAAAGTTTTGCCAATTTATCTCCAGATCATCATTATCATTCCAATCAGTTAGACGATTTGGCACTATTATTATTTACTTCTGGCAGTACGGGAACGCCAAAAGGAGTAATGTTATCTACCAGAAATTTGTTAGCCAGCATCTACGGCATGGCAAGGGTTAACGGTTTATCCCAAAATGATGTCACTTTAAATTGGATGCCTTTGGAACATGTTGCCAGCTTGGTCATGTTTCACCTGACAGAAGTTTATCTCGGTTGCCAGCAAATTCAGGTTTCTAATCAGTTAGTTCTGCAAGATCCTTTAAAGTGGCTTGATTTAATCAGTCAATATCGCGTCACAGCTACTTGGAGTCCCAACTTTGGCTATGGTTTAGTCAATGAACAGTTAGAAAAAGGAAATCAATATAACTGGGATTTATCTGCTGTGCGCTGGATGGGAAATGGAGCAGAAGCAGTTGTGGGCAAAACTACTAAAGGCTTTTTAGAGTTACTTGCACCCTACGGTTTATCTGCTAATGCTGTTAGTCCTGGTTACGGTATGTCAGAAACTTGTTCTGGTATTGCTCATTCCCATAACTTCGGCAAGGGTAGTAATCAAGATTTTGTCGAGGTTGGTGCACCTATCCCTGGAGTTAATCTGCGAATTGTAGATGAGACAAATCAAGTGATTTTGGAAGGAGAAACAGGATTACTACAGGTACAAGGTTTGACGATATTTTCTGGATATTATGGCAAACCAGAATTGAATCAGGAAATTTTTACTGATGATGGTTGGTTTAATACAGGAGATTTAGGTTTTCTCAAAGATGGTCACTTAACTATTACTGGTCGTCAAAAAGATGTGATTATTATTAATGGGGTTAATTACTATAATCATGAAATTGAGGCAGCAGTAGAAACCATTCCAGGGGTAACTGTATCTTATACAGCTGCTTGTAGTGTCAAAGATAGTCGCAATCAAGAGCAAATAGCAGTATTTATACATACAGTTGAAGCAGATTCAGTCAAATTACTTCAGCTAATTAGTAAGATACGTAAGACTGTATTTACTCAACTTGGAGTTAATCCAAAATACATTTTACCTGTCAGCCAAG
Organism: Pleurocapsa sp. PCC 7319; assembly: GCF_000332195.1. Taxonomy (NCBI): domain Bacteria; kingdom Bacillati; phylum Cyanobacteriota; class Cyanophyceae; order Pleurocapsales; family Pleurocapsaceae; genus Pleurocapsa; species Pleurocapsa sp. PCC 7319. Next base: position 3,199,497 of record NZ_KB235922.1, on the reverse strand, counting down.
CAACAATTCCCAAAACAGCGATCGGTAAAATTCAAAGACAGCAATTAAGTCAGAGATTTCAGACAGGGGAGTTCGACATTATCTGCGATCGCATTTCTCAATTATTTAAAGATCGCAAATTAGATAATCAGGATTTACCCCGTGACGAGATTGAACAAAAACTAGTTCAAATTTGGCAGCAGACACTGAATATAGAAATAGTAAGTATTGAAGATAATTTATTTGAACTGGGTGGCAATTCCCTGCTCTTAATGCAGATACTGAACGAAATTGCTACCAAGTTAGCAACTCAGGTATCAGTTACAGATTTATTTCAATATCCGACGATTAAAGCACTGGCTACTTATCTTAATAGCAATCAACAATCCTTGGCAGTACAACAGGGTAGAGAGCGAGGAGAGTTACGACGAAAGCAAATTGGCGATCGCGCAGTGGCAATAGTGGGAATGTCTTGTCGCTTTCCTGGTGCAGAAAATTTAGAGCAGTTTTGGTCAAATCTTAGTAATGGCGTTGAGTCAATTTCTTTCTTTAATAAACAAGAATTATCTGCTGCGGGAGTTGAACCAAGCTTAATTGATCATCCCAACTACGTTAATGCCAGCCCGATTTTAGACCGAATAAAAGATTTTGATGCCGAATTTTGGGGTTATAGTCCTAAAGAAGCTCGATTACTCGATCCGCAACAACGTTTATTTTTAGAATGTGCTTGGGAAAGTTTAGAAGATGCGGGGTATAACCCTTTAAATTACCAGGGGCAAATCTCCCTCTATGGTGGTGCAGCAATTAATACTTATCTTCTCAATCATGTTTATCCCAATCGTTATTTACTAGATGAGCAAGACTCCTTACAGGTAGTCAACCTCAGCTCAATGGGAGGCTTTCAAGCTACGGTAGCTAACGATAAAGACTATTTGACTACTAGGGTTTCCTATAAATTAAACCTCACTGGATCTAGCGTAAATGTACAAACAGCTTGTTCCACCTCCCTAGTAGCAGTGCATTTAGCTTGTCAAAGCATACTCAATGGCGAATGCGATTTGGCTTTGGCGGGCGGAGTCTCGGTTCATACACCGCAAAAGATGGGTTATTTGTATCAGGAAGGAATGATTTTAGCTGCGGATGGTCATTGTCGGGCTTTTGATGCAGATGCTACAGGAACAATTTTTGGTAGTGGAGCAGGGATAGTAGTACTCAAAGATTTAGAACGGGCAGTAGACGATGGCGATCGCATATATGCGGTCATTAAAGGTTCAGCAGTTAATAACGATGGTGGCAGCAAAGTGGGCTACCTGGCTCCCAATGTAGATGGTCAAGCCAGGGCGATCGCTGAAGCTCTAGCAGTAGCTGATGTAAATCCAGAAACGATTAGTTACGTAGAAGCTCATGGTACGGGAACTAAACTGGGCGACCCGATTGAAATTGCAGCTTTAACCCAAGCGTTCAACCTGACAGATAAACAGGACAATTGCGCGCTCGGTTCAGTTAAAACTAATGTGGGACATTTACAAATAGCATCGGGTATTGTAGGTCTAATTAAAACTGCCCTATCGGTTTATCATCAAAAAATACCTGCCAGTTTGCATTATCGACAAGCTAATCCTCAGATTAACTTCCAGCAAACTCCTTTTTACGTCAATACTAAACTTCAATCTTGGCAATCAGATAAATTACCTCTTCGGGCAGGAGTAAACTCCTTAGGTATTGGTGGTACCAATGCTCATGTGATTCTAGAAGGTAGAAGGCAGCAGGCAGAAGTTAGACAACAGGAGTTAAAATCTTCTTTTTCAGCGCAATTGTTAACCTTATCTGCTAAAACTGAGGCTGCCCTAAAAGTTTTAATTACAAGGTATCAAGAGTATTTAACTAAACATACCGAAATTCAGCTAAACGATATTTGTTTCACTGCCAATACAGGGCGTGTTCACTTTGAACATCGACTGGCAATTGTTTGTATAGATAGGCAGCAGTTACAACAACAGTTAGATGCTCAAATTTCAGACCATAACTTCAGACAAATAAATCAAACTGAGCAAAATAAGATAGCTTGGCTATTTACTGGGCAGGGTTCGCAATACCAAGGTATGGGAAGGCAACTCTATCAAACCCAACCTGTATTTAAACAAGCAATAGATCGCTGTGCTGAAATTTTAGAAAAGTATTTAGAGCAATCTCTATTAGAAATTCTTGATCAGGAAAGTTCATCTTCTCTCAACCAAACTATCTACGCCCAACCTGTATTATTCTCTATTGAATATGCATTAGCTCAACTCTGGCTATCTTGGGGAATTAAACCTGATGTTGTCATGGGGCATAGTATTGGGGAATATGTTGCTGCTTGTTTGGCAGGGGTTTTCAATTTAGAAGACGGTTTGAAGTTAGTCGCCGCTAGGGGTAGATTAATTCAAAGTTTGCCTGAAAATGGGGCAATGCTGGCAGTATTTGTTGATCAAAATCAATTAGAATCAGTAATTAATTTAAATACCTTAAACAATAATCAACTAGCTCTAGCTGCTAATAATGGTACTCATTTAGTCGTTTCTGGCTTAAAAACAGAGATAGATAATATTGCTACGCTATTAGAAACCGCAGACATTGAAACCAAATATCTCCAAGTCTCTCACGCTTTCCATTCTTCCTTAATGCAGCCAATTATTGAGGAGTTTCGGCAAGTAGCTAAATCGATTGATTATTCGGTACCTCAATTCTCTCTAGTTTCCAATGTCACAGGAGAAATAGCCAGAGAAAATATTGCCTGTGCCGATTACTGGGTAGACCATATTCTGCAACCAGTACAATTTGCTCAGAGTATTGAGAGTTTGGCAGCACAACGAGTTAATATCTGGCTGGAAATTGGGGCGAAACCTACCTTAACAGCGATCGCCAAAAGTCTCGTTGCAGACGAGCGATCGCTTTTTGTTTCTAGTCTCAATCCCAAGCAAGAAGAACAACACCAGATACTTTCTAGTCTGGCTCAACTATATTTACGGGGAGTAGATATCAACTGGCAAGGAGTTAACGCTGAAAATGCTCACCGAGTTTCTCTACCTACTTATCCTTTTCAGAGAAAACGATACTGGTTCGATCTCCCTAAACCCAATTCCATTAGACCTCAAATTAAATCTACTCATCCCTTACTGGGGCAAAAAATTTCATCTCCTTTAAAACAAACATTATTCCAGTCTCAAATAAGCGCCAAAAATCCTGATTTTTTACAAGATCATTGTTTAAATAACAATCCAGTTTTCCCTGGTGCTGCCTATCTAGAAATGGCATTAGCTGCGGGGGGAACAAAATTTACTACGCCCCTAACTTTAACAGACGTAACCATTCAAAAACCGCTTTGGTTATCCGATACTCCTGTAACAGTACAGTTGATTTTAACTCCTAAAACTGACAGTGCAACTTGGCAAATATACAGCCAGAATAGGGATGAATGGAGCTTGCATAGCGAGGGACAAATATTATCCTGTGAACCATACAGCGATTCTATTAACTTGCAGCAATTACAACAGCAGTTTGCCAACAATCCACTAGATATCTCCACCTACTATCAAAAATGCCAACAAAGGGGAATTAATTACGGTGCCAATTTTCAGGTAATCAAACAACTTTGGGGCAAACCAGGGGCAGCTTTAGGCAGAGTTAAAATAACCAGTAATGTAGATCATCAATATAAATTCACTCCTGCACTACTTGATGGTTGTTGCCAAGTATTATTCGCTGCTTTGCCACCAGAGTTACAGACAAATACCTATTTACCTGTCGGTTTAGATCAATTCAATTTATACAGTCTTCCCGACTCAAAACTATGGAGTCATGTCATACTCAGAGATACTGATCATGACCAAATCATTACAGCCGACTTATGGCTTTATAGCGATTGCGGTAATTTAATTTGTCATATCGTAGGATTAAAATCGCAACAGGCTAATTTACAACTAAATTGGCACAATTGGCTATACAAACCTGAATGGCAGATATTTACTGACGAACGGTTGTTCGCCCATGAACAGCAATTTGCCGATCAAAAATTCAATAATCAAGGACATTGGTTGATTTTGGGCGATGATAATAATTTAAGCCGAAATATAGTTGATTTACTGCAATCTCAAAAGCAGCAATGCAGTTTAATCACTTCTTTCTCTTCGATTAAAGAAACAATTTCACAAATTGATCAACAGTTAACTGGAATTATCTATCTCTGGAGTTCAGATCAGAAAAAAATCAAAAACTTGTCCGATTTAGACACTGCAACTGAAACCTGCCGCTATAGTCTCAATCTAATTCAGACTTTAATTAAACAGAATCAAAATCCCCAACTTTGGTTTGTCACTCGTAATGCTCAACCTGTGATCGAAAATTTCCAACCTACAGCATCAGAATTGGCTCAATCTTGTCTATGGGGCATGGTCAAAGCGATCGCTCTAGAGCATCCAGAATTTAATCCTGTCTTGATCGATCTTGAATCTGAAACAACAAAAAATGAAGCTGAATTAATTTTTCAGGAATTATGTTCAGTAGATAAAGAGAATCAAATCGCTTGGCGCAATAATCAAAGATATGTTCCTCGATTAAAACGATTTTCCCTAGATAATCAATCAACATCGCAACAGCTTCAAATCACTAACCCTGGTAATCTTGATAGTCTTCAGTGGCACACCATATCTCGCCCTCAACCGCAAGATAACGAAATTGCCATTGAAGTAGAAGCATCTGGGCTAAACTTCCGTGATGTCATGGTGGCATTGGGGTTATATCCAGGGGAGAGCCAGTTTTTAGGTTTAGAGTGTGCGGGAAAAGTTATAGCAGTGGGGCAAAATGTCTCTAATTTTCAGATTGGCGATCGCGTTATGGCGATCTCTCCTCATAGTTTTAGTAACTATCTCACTGTTAGTTCCTTACTCGCTATCCATCAACCAGATAACCTCACCAGTAAAGCAGCAGCTACTATCCCGGTAACTTTCCTCACGGCATACTATACCCTGATTCATCTAGCCCAACTTCAGCCTGGAGAAAAAGTTCTAATTCACGCCGCAGCAGGAGGAGTGGGTATGGCAGCAATTGCGATCGCCCATCAGCTGGGGGCAGAAGTATATGCCACAGCTTCCCCACCAAAATGGGATCTACTCAAATCTCTAGGGGTAAAACACATTATGAATTCTCGCACCCTAGATTTTGCCACTCAAATTGGGAATAGCAAGATTGATGTTGTGTTGAATTCTTTATCAGGTAAATTTATTCTCCAGAGTTTAAGACTATTAAAAGATAACGGAAGATTTATTGAGATTGGCAAACAAGGTATTTGGCAAGATACTCAGGTTAAGGAATTTAATCCCACCCTCTCTTACTTCGTTGTCGATCTTTGGCAAGTGACTCAGACTCAACCTGCTCTCATTCGACAGATGCTAAGTCAGCTTTTAGCCCAATTTAAATCAGGTAAACTGCAACCCTTACCCCATAAAACATTTAAATCGGAACAAGTGGTTGATGCCTTCCGCTATATGCAGCAAGCAAAACACCAAGGCAAAATTATTGTCACTCAAGACAGAAAAAATGATTTTTCATCAGCTTACCGTGATACTTATCTCATTACTGGGGGCTTGGGTGCATTAGGCTTACAAGTCGCTCATTGGCTAGTAACTAAGGGAATCAAACATTTAGTGTTGATGGGACGCAACGAGGTTAAGCCTCATCTTCGTAGTCAGTTAGAGCAATTACAGCAACTCTGTAAGGTGCAAATTATTTATGGTGATGTCGCCGATGAACAACAGTTAAATCAAGCATTGACTCAAATTGAATCAACTTTACCACCACTGCGAGGGGTGATTCACGCTGCGGGAGTTTTAGATGATGGGGTATTGCTTCAGCAAAATTGGCAAAGATTTAAACAGGTACTACAACCTAAAGTGCAAGGAGCCTGGAATCTCCATAAATTAACCCAAAAATATGATCTAGATTGTTTTGTTTTGTTTTCTTCTGCCAGCTCCTTAATCGGTGCTGCGGGACAGGCAAACTACTGTGCTGCCAATAATTTTTTAGATAATTTAGCCCATGCTCGTCAAGCTCAAGGCTTACCGGCGATCGCAATTAACTGGGGAGGCTGGCAAAATATAGGGATGGCAGCTAATAACCAAGTAAATCAAGGTTGGCAACAACAAGGGATTGGCACAATTCCCTTAGAGGAAGGACTAAAAATTTTTGAGCAATTATTATCAAACTCCATAGCGCAAATTGGCGTAATTCCCATTAATTGGATGCAATGGTCGAAACAGAACCAGGCTAAACCTTTTTATACAGATTTGGTTTCTCCTACAGCTAATTCCAACTTTAATTTATCTCCATCAGAAAAGATAATTACCTGGCAACAACTAATCGCCAACAGCGAGCCACACAATCGCCAATCTTTATTAATTCAGCTTATTAAACAAGAATTAGCCCAAATATTAGGGATAAGAGAGATCGATACTACTCAGGGATTCTCTGAACTTGGTCTAGATTCTCTAAGTTCGGTTGAACTACGTAATAAACTTCAAACCAGTCTAGACATTAAACTGTCGGCAACAGCACTATTTGATTATCCAAACATACAGGCGATCGCTAATCATGTTGCTCACATCTTGTCTATATCAAATGACGAGATCGCCTTTCCCTCTAAAACAGAGAAGGAATTTACTCAAATAGAACAGTTATCAGAAGCTAAAGCTGAAGCTTTATTGCTAGAAGAACTTAAACAACTAAATAGAAACTAATTTAACTGTTGCTCTCTGGTTGTTTGAAAAACTTAGAAGAAATTATTACAGTCCATAATACTCTAAACAGGAACGAGAGATTACCGATGAGGTATCGCCGCCAAAGACGTCTTGGCTCTTGTAGCAATCGATATAGCCACTCCATACCTCTTTGTCTCATCCAATAGGGTGCACGAGGAATTCGTTCAGAGTAAAAGTCAAACAGACCGCCCACCCCCATCAAGACGCTAGCACCTGTAGTCGTACCGTAGGTAGCTAACCACTTTTCTTGATATGGTACGCCCATCGCTACTATCAGAAGATCGGGTTTAGCCTCACGAATAGCAGCTATAACTCTCGCATTTTCTGTCAAGGAAAAGTAACCGTGATGGAAACCGCAGACTTTCACTTTGGGAAAGTTAATTTCGAGCCACTGCTTTACCTGCTCCGCAACCCCAATGTGTCCACCCAGTAAATAAAGACGTTTGCCTGTACCATTAATTGCTGCGCAAAGATGCGGAAACAGATCTGTGCCATTCGAGTTGAAGATTTTGGACGAATTCAGGAGCTGACCAGCGAATTGCAAGCCAATACCGTCAGGAAGAACGATTTCGGCATCGTTGAGGATATTTCGGTAGTTAAGGTCACGCCTCGCTACATTGCAACAATTGGCATTTACGAAACAAATGTTGGTTGTTATCCTCTTGTCCAATCGTTGGCGAATGATATCGACAGCCTCATCTATGCTTAGATTGTGGATGCTTATGCCGAGAATCCTAATTTGTGACGAAGTCAGGATATGTTGGTTATCGCCGAATAAAAGTGTGAATATCATTGGGCTGAAGTTAATACACATTTAATGTAGTGACATTGCACAATTACGTAATGTTAGACAAGTGCAGAATTAGGATTTTAGTCATCCATTGTTTAAGCGACGCTTCTAAATCACCTAAATCAGCACTTTCCTGTAAACTTCTGCCACTTCTTCAGCCATTCTTCGAGCGGAGAAGCAGTCGAACTGACGTTGGCGAGCGTTGCTGCGCATTGTATACCAATCTACTTCGCCAGAAATCACTTGCGCTATTTTGATCGCTAAGCTATCTGGATTACCTGGTTCGGTAATTAGTCCGTTTACACCATCGCAGATCACCTCGGAAATACCTTCAATTTGCGTCGCGATGACTGGCAAACCTAGAGCCATAGATTCAAGAATAACCATCGGCATACCTTCCCCAAATAAGCTAGGAAGCACAAACAAGTCCATCTGGCAAAGTTCTGCGTTAACATCTTTTTGGAATCCACGCCAGTCGATATCATCTTCTAGACCAAGAGATACAACGCGAGCTTTGACTTCTGCTTCGTAATCTGATGTTTCAAAATTACCTACGGCTCTCAGTTTAAGGGAAAAACCTTTCTGCTTGAGCAAAGCAATTGCATCTAGCAGTACTTCTACTCCCTTTCGTGGTCGAAAAAGTGCTACGGTTCCTAAAGTCCACGTTGATTGAGGTACCCTGCGTTCGATTAATCGATCTTGTATCGGTACCCCATTAAGGACAACTGAGATTCGACTTCGAGGAACACCGAGCCAATGAGCATAATCTCTTAGGTCTTCAGAGACTGTGATCGCTTCAGTCACTCCTATGAGACAGCATCGTTCTACTAGTACATTAACCTGATTCTGCAATTGATTGGGTGTATCAACTGTAGCGGGGCTGTGAAAATGATGAACCATTGGCACACCAGCCCAAAGGGATGCAATTCTTCCAATCAATGCCGAGCGAGCAGTATGAGTATTGATCAGGCTATAGCCATGACGGCGAGTCAATTTTGCCAGAGCCTTAGCTGGTCGCAAATCCCACTTATTCTGCATAGGTAATTTATACAATGGTGCTTGTTGAGCTTGTCTAATCATTGGAAACCGATCTGGCTTAAGACAGGCAAAACAGACCTCAAATCCGCAATTAGGTAAAAACTGTGCTAGCAAGTCTAGAATTTTTTCAATGCCTGCATAGTGCTCTCCATTGGTCAGATGCAATATCCGGTGTTTAATAGGCTCCGATCTCGTAACTGAAATCAGTCTTTCGTGCTCAAGTGACTTTCCAAATCGTCGAGTAGTATTAATCATAAGGTTCCGATGATTTGATTACTTGACAACATTAGCCAATCTAGACTCAATAGTCTTATTTTGGAGTGGATTTAATTGTCAATTTGATTACCAAATACTGACTGATAAAAACTGCTTAAAATAACTATGTAATAAAAGCAGTACAATTGCAATCCCTATGTAAAGAATCTATGCATAATTACATAAATTTAGTCTAAATTAAATACCAAATCCCAAACAAAATATCAATTAAAATTCCACAATTACAGGGGCATGATCGCTGGGCTTTTCTAGCTTCCTGGGTTCAATATCAATCCAGCATTTTGTTGCCTGTTGATATAATTCGGATGTTAAATAATGATGATCGATCCGCCAGCCTCGGTTCCGGGAAAAACCAGCAGCGCGGTAATCCCACCAGCTATAATGTCCCTCTTCAGATGTAAATTTACGAAAAGCATCTTGAAAACCTAATTCTAATACTTGCCTCAAGGCTTTTCTTTCTGTAGGAGAAGACATAATATGTTTTTCTCTACCTTTGGAAGTATAAATATCTTTATCTTCTAGAGCAATATTAAAATCTCCACAGACACATATTTCTAACTGTTTACTCTGTAATGTTTGAAGATATTCTTGCAGTACTGTTAACCAATTAAGTTTATATTCATATTTATCACTAGCGATCGCTGAACCATTAGGAACATAGAGATTGACAATCCGAACATCATCGATAACACCGCTAATTACCCGTTTTTGCTCGTCAAAATCTGCTGCTAAATCACCGACGATAGGATGAAAACCACAATGTACTTCAGTTAGAGGTTTCAAGCTAAAAATAGCCACGCCATTATATGATTTTTGACCTGAGATATAAAGGTTGTAACCCAATTCTTCAAAGGGCGATCGCGGAAATTGATGATCTTGAACCTTAGTTTCTTGCAAACAGAGAACATCTACTCGATGTTGTTGCAGCCAGTCAATTACAATCTGCTGACGAGTCCGAATTGAGTTAACGTTCCAAGTAGCTATTCTCAAAGATTCCATCCTAATAATCAATTACCAAATACTAATTATCCATGAAATCTTCAACCTCACCACTTACTGTTTTTGTTTATGGAACTCTTAAGCCTGGAGAAGCAAATTATCATCGATACTGTAAAGATCAAGTAAGATCGCAAAATCCAGCTTTTACTACTGGTGACTTATACGCTTTGCCTGTTGGCTATCCCGCGATGACGGTCGGTGAAAATCAAGTTCAAGGATTTTTGCTAACTTTTATCGACCCCAATATTTTAACTAGCCTAGATCGATTAGAGGGTTATCAACAACAGCGAAAACCTGATTTGAATGAATATTATCGTCAGCTAGTTCCTGTTTACAATTTTGATTATCAGTCTATGGGCAAAGCTTGGGCTTATTTTATGTCTCTCCAGAAAGTAAAACAATACGGAGGAACTATAATTAGTTCAGGTTATTGGACTGGTTCAAATATTAATTCACAATAGACGTACTTAACTATTACCATTCCAAATCATCCGGTGCAATTTTGGTTTCATTATGCTGAATGCCAATAATCTCACCACTACGCATGGTAATTACCCGATCTGCCATAGCAGCAATCCCGGCATTGTGCGTAATCACGGCAATAGTTGTGCCTAGCTCGCAATTAACTCGCTCTAATACTTGCAATACCAGCTTACCTGTTTGAAAATCTAGTGCGCCTGTAGGTTCATCACAAAGCAACACCTGAGGACGTTTAGCAATGGCACGGGCGATCGCAACTCTTTGTTGTTCTCCTCCCGATAGTTGAGCCGGGAAATGGTCGAGGCGATGGTCTAATCCTACTAATCCTAAAGCCTCTCTTGGTCGCATCGGATGGGGGGCGATTTCAGTAACTAAAGCAACATTTTCTCTAGCAGTGAGACTGGGAATTAGATTATAAAACTGAAATACAAAACCGACACATTCTCGTCGAAAGCTAGTCAAAGAGCGATCGCCTGCTTGGGTAAGATCGCGCTCAGCAAACATAACTTGTCCAGTTGAGGGAATATCTAAACCTCCCAGGATATTCAGTAAAGTAGATTTGCCACTACCAGAAGCACCAAGTAAAACCACCAGCTCTCCTGTATACAAATCGAGACTGACATTTTTTAATGCTTGGACGGAAACTTCACCCATCTCATAGACTTTACTAATCTTCCGTACCCGAAAAATAGGGGATTTTTTACTGTTGTGAGCAAGATTGAACTGTTCTTGTCTGCTGAAACTGGTCACAGATTTTAGATTAGGTTGAGATCTTTAGATATGTCCTTATTCGCTATCGTATCTAATACCAATCTAAAAAATGATTAAGCTTTCTGGACAAATGATAAATTTTACCATCGTTCTGGGTTTAAAGCCTCTTTCTTCTAGGAAGACTTCTTTTAGTAATTAGTAATTAGTAATTAGTAGTCAATTTGAACTAAAAACTAAAAACTAAAAACTAAAAACTAAAAACTAAAAACTAAAAACCAGAATCACCGACTCTTTAGGGCGGTGAGGAGTCAATTTCCCAAGATACTTATTTAGCTAGCTCCGCTTCAATTGCTTGAATTAGCTCAGGAGAGGTAGGAGTAACTCCACTTTTGTATCTGGCGACAACATCACCCTGTTTGTTAATTAAAAACTTCTCAAAATTCCATGCCACATCTCCTTGGGGTTCAACAGAAGTAGTTAGAGTTTGATATAGAGGATGTTTTTGAGAGCCTTTTGCATGAATTTTATCGAATAAATCAAAATTCACACCGTAACTAGTTTCACAGAATTTAGCAATTTCCTCGTTTGTTCCTGGCTCTTGAGCACCAAAATCATTACAGGGAAAACCTAATACTCGCAATCCCCGATCACGATAATCTTGGTTTAATTGTTCTAGTCCTTTATATTGAGGAGTATAACCACAGTAAGAAGCGACATTAACAATCAACAATACTTTTCCTTGATAGTCGGCAAATTTTTCTTCTTTGCCATCGATAGTTTTGACACTGATATCGGATATATTACTCATATTCTGCTTTGGAAATAAGATTTGCTAAATATGCCAGATCGTACTTTACCATCTCTTTCAGACAGTCAGATCATCCAAGTTGATCGTCTATCTGTCAGAATTGCACCTTCAACTAGAGGGTTAACCCAAGATGCTGCTACCCTGGCTCAAAACTATTTGCAATCTTTATTAGAACAACAAGAAACTGTCAGCATTATCTTGGCTACAGGTAATTCTCAGCTAAAGTTTTTAGATGCAATCGCATCTAGCAATAAGTTAGATTGGTCACGGATTATTCTCTTTCATCTGGATGAATATCTAGGAATCTCCCCAGAGCATCCAGGCAGTTTTCGTTACTATTTACGCCACAAAGTAGAACAACGAGTAAAGCCTCGTGTATTTCACTATCTAAATGGAGATGCCCTGCAACCAATAGCCGAATGTAACCGTTACAGTCAGTTATTACAGCAACAGACAATCGATCTCTGTCTTTTGGGTATTGGGGATAATGGTCACATCGCTTTTAATGAACCTTCTGTTGCCGATTTTAATGATCCTCACACTGTAAAGTTAGTTCAACTAGAAACTAAAACTCGTCAACAACAAGTTAATGGAGGTTATTTTTCTGATCTAGAAGCTGTACCCAATTATGCCTACACTCTGACTATTCCTACAATATGCGCTGCCAAGAAAATCTTTTGTTTAGCTGGGGGAAGTCATAAAGCAGAAGTAGTTAACAAGACTTTGAAAAATGCGATCGCGCCAAGTTTTCCAGCAACCATTTTACGTCAACAATCCCAGGCTATTTTGTTTTGCGATCTTGAATCTTATCCTAGGTGATAATCACACTTGACTAATGGCTTGCCCAGCCAACCAAGAAGTTGTCCAGGCACTCTGAAAATTAAATCCTCCGGTCACTCCATCGATATCTAATATTTCTCCTGCAAAATAAAGACCAGGACATTTCTTGCTTTCCATAGTCTTAAAATTGATTTCTTTTAAGCTAACTCCACCACAGGTGACAAATTCCTCTTTAAAAACTCCTTTACCGGTAATTTGGTACTGTCCTAGAATAATTTCTGATACTAGTTTGTTCAGCTCTTTTTTACTAATTTCTGACCAGACTTTTTCTGATTTAATACCAATATAATTAACTAAACTTTGCCACAGACGCTTGGGTAATTTGAGTGGGCAGTAGTTAACTATTCTTTTCTTAGGATGAGCTTTTTTTACTGTAATTAAATCTTGTTTTAAAGTCTCTTGGTTGTATTTGGGTAGCCAATTAATTTGGAGACGGGAATTATATTTAAGGTCGTATAAAAATCTGGCTCCCCAAGCAGATAATTTGAGAATCGCTGGCCCACTTAGACCCCAATGTGTAATCAGTAATGCGCCTGTCTGTTCCAGTTTATTTTTGCCTGTACCAAGTCTAACCTGGACATTATCTACACTGACTCCTGCTAAACCTTGTAAACGAGCATCTTTGATATTAAACGTAAATAAAGACGGTACGGTTGGCTCAATTTTGTGTCCTAAATTTTTTGCCCAACGATATCCTAAAGGATTACTCCCGGTAGCGAGTAATAAGCGATCGCCCTGAAAAACCCGACCATTTTTCAATTCAACTTGAAAATAGCTCTTATCTTCTGAATCCGAAAATTGCTTGACAGTTTTAACCCCTGCACCAGTAAATAATCTAACTCCAGCCTTATCTGCTGCTTGCATTAGACAACTAATAATCGTCTCCGAATTATCAGTAGTCGGAAACATCCTGCCATCAGCTTCGGTTTTTAAATTTACTCCCCGCGATTTATACCACTGCACCGTATCTTGAGGTTGAAAGCGGGTGAATGCCCCCCGCAAAGCTTTTCCTCCTCTGGGGTAATGCTCCACTAACCGAGCCGAATCAAAACAATGATGGGTTACATTACATCTTCCCCCCCCAGATATACGAACTTTCGCTAAGGGTTTTTGCCCCGCTTCTAAGAGGGTTACTTTAAGTTGAGGATTTGCCTCCGCACAGGCGATCGCTCCAAAAAAACCCGCAGCACCACCACCAATAACAATTACATTCAAAATTTTTACTTTGAATAACTCCGAATTACCAACTCTGAACTCCGAACTCCGAATTTCGAACTCCGAACTCAATACCTTCTCGTCCTCAAAATCCCCCAAGCTAGCCCCGATACTACGGCGGTTATTAACAAGACTGCAATAACCCCTCCTGGAAGAAAAGTAATCATACCAATTCCTCTAAGTATATATAGAGCAATGAAAGCTATTAAAGAAATAAAAAATATGTTGGGTAACATGGCTATTTAATCTTTAACCATAAATCTTTGATCTAGCCCTTAGCATAACTTGACTACGTCAGTGGTATTTAGTGATTAGCTTTATATATGTTGATATTTCATCCCGGATATCTCAAAAATTAACTCTTCTTTACTTAAAAAAAATCTTGATTCTTTAATATTGAGTTTGCTCTATGAGCAACTGAATAAATTTTCTACAGCGATCGCCAAGACAATTCTAGCCTTAGAGGGCTGAAACTTAGAATAAATCAATGATAGAGGCTAAAGGCAATTTCAATCTTTAAAATTATCGTATAGCAATAGGCAAAGGAAAAATTGCTTTTTTGAAGTGCTAAAAGGCTTTTTTGTTTTTTGTTCACTTTTATCTTAAATAAATACGCAAAATATTAAAAACAATTTTTTTGATATTTTTTCAATTGTTTTAGAGTCTTATAATCGTTTAAAAACCAAATGCTCTCACAAACTAAGATTTAGATTTCTTTTGAGATAGAGAGTACCTTTATTTTCCGGTTCATTTGGCTAATAATGCATACAGAGACGTAAACCAGAAATGCAAATTACGTCATACTTATTAAACTCAGATAAATTCTCGTATTTAGTAGAAGCAGGGGAGATAATAAACGTGGGACAAATTAGATTAGCAGTTTACGGTAAAGGCGGAATCGGTAAATCTACAACTAGCTGCAATATTTCCGCAGCCTTAGCCAAAAGAGGCAAAAAAGTATTACAGATAGGCTGCGACCCCAAGCATGATAGTACCTTTACTCTCACAGGATTTCTCATTCCTACTATTATCGATACACTCCAAGAAAGAGACTTTCACTACGAGGATATTTGGCCCGAAGATGTAATTTATGAAGGCTATGGTGGCGTTAGCTGTGTTGAAGCAGGTGGTCCTCCTGCTGGAGCTGGTTGCGGTGGATACGTAGTCGGAGAAACTGTTAAGCTACTCAAAGAATTAAATGCTTTTGATGAATATGACGTTATTTTGTTTGATGTATTGGGTGACGTAGTTTGCGGTGGTTTTGCTGCCCCCCTTAACTATGCTGACTACTGCATGATTGTCACTGATAATGGTTTTGATGCTTTGTTTGCAGCTAATCGTATTGCTGCTTCTGTAAGAGAAAAAGCCCGGACCCATTCCCTCCGTTTAGCGGGTTTAATTGGCAATCGTACTTCCAAGCGGGACTTAATTGATAAGTACATTGAACACGTACCTATGCCTGTTTTAGAGATACTACCTCTAATTGAAGACATTCGTGTATCTCGTGTTAAAGGAAAAACTTTGTTTGAAATGGCAGAAAACGATCCTTCCTTAGCTTTTGTCTGTGATTACTATCTCAATATTGCCGATCAGATTTTGGCTGCACCAGAAGGAGTAGTACCCAACGAAGCTCAAGACAGAGACTTATTCTCCTTGTTATCTGATTACTATCTAAATCCTCCCGCAGGTACACAAGAGAAAGAAGAAGAATTAGACATGATGATGGTTTGATCAATTGACAATCAATAATTGACAGTTGACAACTACTTATTGCAGTTTGAACGTAGAGATGCCATATATTGCATCTCTTTACTTTCTTCCAGTAACTAAAGATTGCAACTCCATAATCGAAGCGTTAGGAAAAGATTTCGACCCTGAAATTGAATTAAAAAAGCGATTACGTGACCCGTAGCCTTTGGATCGACAAAAACGACAGATCAATAATCAGATTTATATTCAAAATATTTAGATCAAGTTAGAGAGGAAATCAAAACATGACCGTTGCCCAAGATCAACCCAGTGCTTTAAATTTTGAGTGTGAAACTGGGAATTATCATACTTTTTGCCCCATTAGCTGTGTGGCATGGCTATATCAAAAAATTGAAGATAGTTTCTTTTTAGTCATTGGCACCAAAACCTGTGGTTACTTTCTGCAAAATGCTATGGGGGTAATGATTTTTGCTGAACCTCGCTACGCGATGGCGGAATTAGAAGAAGGAGATATTTCGGCTAAATTAAACGATTACGAAGAACTAAAAAGATTGTGTCTTCAGATCAAACGCGATCGCAATCCTAGTGTAATCGTCTGGATTGGTACTTGTACGACTGAGATTATCAAAATGGATTTAGAAGGTTTAGCACCTAAACTAGAAGCTGAAATTGGTATTCCCATCGTTACTGCCCGTGCTAATGGTTTAGATTATGCCTTTACTCAGGGTGAAGATACAGTACTTGCTGCGATGGCGCACAAGTGTCCTACGGAAGCACCTCAGTTAGAAGCCGAAAAGAAAGAACGTAATGCTGTTTCCAGCTTACTTAACTTTGGTCGCAAGAAAGAAGAAGTCCAACAAGAAGAATCTGAATATAAGGATCATCAACCTTTAGTACTTTTTGGTTCATTACCAGATCCCGTAGTTACCAACCTGACCCTAGAACTCAAAAAACAAGGGGTTAAAGTATCGGGGTGGCTACCTTCTAAACGCTATACGGAACTACCTGTAATTGAACAGGGCTACTATGTAGCAGGAGTAAATCCTTTCCTTAGTCGTACTGCTACTACCTTGATGCGTCGTCGTAAAACTAAACTCATTGGTGCGCCTTTCCCGATTGGTCCTGATGGTACCAGAGCCTGGATTGAAAAAATCTGTTCGGTACTAGGCATCGAACCTCAAGGACTAGAAGAGAGAGAAGCTAAGATTTGGGAAAGCTTAGAAGATTACATTCAACTAATTCGCGGTAAGTCGGTCTTCTTTATGGGAGATAACTTGTTAGAAGTTTCGCTAGCCCGTTTTCTGATTCGTTGTGGTATGACTTGCCAAGAAATCGGCATTCCTTACATGGACAAACGTTATCAAAAAGCTGAACTAGACTTACTTGAAAAAACCTGTAACGAAATGGGTGTTCCCATTCCTACTATTGTCGAAAAACCTGACAACTACAACCAACTTCAACGCATTACCGCTCAAAAACCCGACTTAGTAATCACTGGTATGGCTCACGCCAACCCCTTAGAAGCCAGAGGCATCAATACCAAGTGGTCAGTTGAATTTACTTTTGCTCAAATTCACGGTTTTACTAATGCACGGGATATTCTAGAGTTAGCCACTCGTCCTCTGCGTCGTAATAACAATCTCAAAGAACTGGGTTGGGAGAAACTAGTTCAAGAAGAAGCTAAGGTTTAATTAGCTATTTCTATTAATTGGTTATAGTCTCAAGGTCTATCATTAGGGGTAATTTAATTAATTACCCCTATCGTTTTTTTCATAATCAGGAAAATTTTTGACATAGTAATAATAGCTAACATAGCAATATATAGATAACTAGGGTGATTTATCATGTCTGATTCCCGCAAAGAAAGAATTATTGCCGATCTACAACAGGCAAAACAGACTGGAGAGTTAAAAACTGAGAAGATCCGTGAAATCGTTAAAAATGCGATCGCCGAAACTATTACCGAAGTCAAAGCAGGCAGAAGCGAAATAGTTAATTTAGTTCAAGATGCGATCGCGGCAGTCAAAGAAACTTTTCAAGAAAAAAGTGGCGAAGTAAAAGAAGAAGTTACAGCCTCTATTCAGGGGGCAATAGACGGCATTAGCGAAGCAAGAAGACGAAAAATTAACGACACACAATCAGAAATTACCACTTTAGAAGCAGAAGTAGTATCGGAAGAACAAGAGCTACAAGATGATATCGATCAAGCTTTAGAAGAGGTTACAAAACAAAGTAATGCCGAACCTGACAAGATCAAACAAGCGATCGGCGAAGCTATTACAAGTATTAGTAACAGTGAAGAATTTGCGCTCTTACAACAGCAATATGCTCGTTTAAAAGCTCAAACAGCGGTATTAAAAGCAAATTTGGCCAATCGTTATGGTGAACAATACGAAGAGGTGAATAACTACTTAGAGGAAGCTAAAACCTGGTATGAAAAAGCTAAAGAAGACCCAGAAGTATTTACTGAGCCAGTAAAACGAAAAAGAACCGAATTTGAGCAAAAACTAGGAGCAACTGGTAGTGCAGTAGCGCGTAAAGAAAAGCAGGTTAAACAGCTATTGTCAGAACTTTGGAAAGAAATTAGAGAAATTTTTCAGGATAAAGCGACAAAATAACTCTTTTTACCAATCTAAGTTTGATCTTAGGCAGTATTCTAAATAATCATGACTCACAGCCTTGAAGTGTGCTGAAAGAAGTATTTGGTGGCAAATAATAGACTAATACACTATACTTGCTCCAGTTTTTTAGTTTTTACTTGAAAGCGGATTGCTCTATCGCATCAAGGGTCAAGTTGATGATTAGATTTTTGAAATATTCTGCTGCCAATTATGGGGCATTAAAACAAAATAGTAAGCACAATTTTGCCCAAAGACATACTATTCGTATTTACAAATCTAATGCTATTTATAGCTTTATTCCTAAAAATGCTTGTAGCACAATGAGGACTTCGATCGCCTATGCCAATGGCTGTATTGATAATCCTCAAGACTTCAACTGGATACATAAGAATAACCACACTTTCAACGCTGAATTAGCAGATTTAATTTGTGCCGATTACACTTTTGTTATTTTGCGTTGTCCCTTTGCCAGACTAGCAAGTGTTTATCTTGATAAAATCGTTTCTAGAGATATTGTTGCTTGGGATTTTTACGATTTAATCGACAGGAAAGTTGAATTAGACGATATTTCTTTTACTCAATTTGTACAACAGCTAGAAACCGAAGCTGTCCAGAACGGGAATATTCATTGGCGATCGCAAGTAGATTTTTTAGTGTATCAGAAGTATGATGACTATTTTTGCTTAGAAAATTTTGCGGAGATCGTTACCACACTTAAGACCAAAATTGGCTTGGAGCTGATTGATGCTCGTAAATTAACTAACCATGGTTTAGACCAACTAAAATTGCTCGATGATGCTGATTATTCTCAAGTTAAACCTGCTGAAATTTTGAGCCTAAAAAAAGATGGTTATTGCCCTGCTCCTAAATCCCTTTATACTGATGAGTTAGTTGAAACTGTCCGCAATTTATATTCTGATGACATTAAATTTTATCAAGAGGTGATTACAAAGCCATCCTTGATGTTTGAATTTTAGTTAATCTGAACTCGGGATAAGCTGAAAGACTTATGGTGCAGTTGAGCAATGGTCAGAATACGTGAGTTCGACGGAAAAATAAGACCAAAAAGCTGAGAGCTGAGAGCGGACCTCCCCCTTAAATTGCTTTAACCCAAACTGAGGTTAGTTAATCCCGACAGCCTAAACTATATCTTGTTTCTACTCCAGTAGTAGGATTAGTGCCTTCTGCTCTTTGGCACATCAGATAAATTTGATAGCGGTCTAAAATTGCGTCGGAAAAATCTGCTCCCGTAATAGTAGTCCCTTCAAAATTTGTGCTGGTAGCCACTGCATCTCGAAAAATAGCGTTAGTTAAGTCAGAATTATTAAAATCAACCCGATCCATTAAGGAGCTAGTAAAATTTGCTCCTTTAAGGTTGGTATTAACAAAAATTCCCTTAGTCAAAATCGAATTACTGACATCTGATTCTTCAAAACTGGCTCCTCTGGCATCAGCAGCAGCAAATACAGCACCTACCAAATCCTTATGGGAAAAATCTTGTCCCCTAATCTCGCTATAAGTATAGTTAACCGCGCTGTCTTGGGCGATGGCAGGGGTCGCTTTTAATAATACCCAAACTACGGCGATCGCGATAATAATCAGTAGGTTAAGTAAACGCTGTTTTAATTGAGACAAGATCATAAGACTATTGAAAATAAATATTTTTTGATTTTCTATTTTTAGGGGGATGGTTATCTAAGGGTAATAAACGGGCATCTTCACCTACTTGAATCGTCAGTTTTTCTTCTATAGGATAGGTTTTTGTCTCTAGATCACCAAAACCGAGAATATTTCTGATATGCTCTGCTGCTCGCAGTTGACTATGGTCAATAATAATTTTAGTTTGATCTAATTTTAACGGGATCCGATCAACGAAATAAACTTTTTGGAAATTTTGTTGTTTTAGATAAGCTACGACCTGCATCGCCAATTCAGGGTTATCAGTAGTGTTTTGCACCGCAATTGGACGACTAAGAAAAGGAGCGGATTGGTTTACAAGGCTAGAGACATGCTTACTTTTATCAGATTTCTTGTTATTAGATGTTTTGTTTTCAGAATCCGACTTCGCTAGTTGAGTGAGATGAGGTTTATTTTTGGCCATTAGTGATTTACCTGGGGTATAACCGGATAGTAAATCCACACTGATACTCTCGGCATCAAGTTCTGCTAGAAAGTCCGCTACAGAGATAATTTCTGCCCTAGAAAGATTGGTATCTAATTGCGGTTGAACTGTTTCTACCGTTGATTTAAAGTTAGCAAAATAGTTAGGAATATTTAGACGCTGGCGAATATATTCAAAGGCAGCTCGCTGCCGTGCAATTTGTTCTAATTTGTCAGAGCAATCTTGGATGCGAAAGTCACAAGTCTTGAGAGTCAGTTTGCCACTAGCACTCAATTTTTGCCAAGCTTGGGGAGTCGCACGGATATAGCGATCGATAGTAACGCCATCTAGCAATTGAGAAACCATGTCCGAGACCAATTCTATACCGCCATATTGATTAGCATCGGCAATTGTCCCCCAACCAAATCCAGGGATTTTTACTCGACTGTCAGTAGGAATATTAATTACCTGGGCAAAATCGATTTCAGGTTCAAATTTCAACAGGAGAATTGCTTTACTTGTGCCGCTTGCAGCATTAGAAAACTTGACTATGTTTTCAGCACCAGGCTCTACCTCCATCAGTAAGATGTGAACGGGATGAGCAAAATTGGGCTGAATCTCACCCTCAACTTCGGAAGTATTAGGAGAAATCTTTGCAGCGATCGCCTGTTCCACCAAATCGATTTTAGTCACAGCGGCACCAAACCCAGCCGAGAAAATTGCTGTTGAAGCGATCAATCCGCCCCAAAAAAAACCACGAACAAAGCAAGACCAACGAGAATATCTGTGCCAAAACCATGAAGGTTGATGGGATAGGTTAATCTGGTTTTTATTAGCCTGTTGCTCAATAAGATGAAGTGGTATTAACGACCTGTGAATTCTGAGCCTATTTGTCTGGCTAACGAGCCTGCTTTTGCCAATATGTTTATTCTTAATCTGTGCTCTCTCATCAATCATACAAATTACTTCGGCTTATTTTATTTGGTAAATTGTTGTTTTTTTAACATATGTTAATTAAGATGCAGGAAACTTCTAAAAAAACACTCAAAATAAGATTGTTTTCTGATTATGAATACAGACAAGCAACAAGAAAGCAAAAATCCAATATAGGAAAGAAATTTTAAATTACATAGTACCACCCTAGTCAAGGGCAATTGATCAAGATAAACAATCGCGGAAATCATCATAGCCACGAAGTAGACCGAATCATCGTCAAAACCTTAACAATAAAGGAAAAATTAATGGAAACAAAATTAATCCCAATTATTTTGGCTGGTGGCAAAGGAGAGCGTTTTTGGCCAGTAAGTCGTCTTAAAAGACCTAAGCAATTTTTATGTCTTGATGGTACTGGCATCAGCTTATTACAAGCTACCGCAAGTCGTCTATTAGATTTAGCAGAAGGTTGGGACAATCTATGGGTGATCACCTCAGCGATTATTGCCGAAGGAGTTAAAAAACAATTACCAGAGTTACCAGAAGCCAATATTTTAATCGAACCCCAAGGCAAAGATACAGCTCCCGCAGTAGCCTGGGCAACTTTGGAAGTGGCTAAGAGATATGGTGAGGATGCCATAGTAGGATTTTTTCCTGCCGATCACTGGATTGGAGATATAGATGCCTACACCAAAACACTCAAGGTGGCAGCTAAGGAAGCTGCAACCGAAGCCTCGATAGTGACCTTGGGTATTAAGCCGAATCAGCCGGCGACGGGTTATGGATATATTGAACAGGGGATGGAGAAAGCTAAGATTGATGGCTTACCAGTCTATAAAGTGACTCGCTTTACCGAAAAACCCGACCAGCAAACCGCCCAGTCATTTATCGATACAGGTAGATTTAGCTGGAATAGTGGGATGTTTATTTTTCGGGTAGGGGTTGTTATAAATGAGTTGCAAAAATATGCGCCCAAGTTGTTAAGTTTACTAGCTGAAAAAGGTCAAGATGCTTATGCTGAACTAGAAAAAGAAAGCATTGACTATGCTCTCATGGAAAAAACCCAGTTAGCTTATGTTTTACCCGCCAATTTTGGCTGGGATGACTTAGGAGATTGGAATGGAGTCGAACGTTTATTAAAGGGCAGTCAAGAAAATGTTGAATTAGGTACTCATATTGGTAAGAATACTCAGAATACGATCATCTACACCAGCGATCATGATGAAGTTATCGTTACTATTGGTTTAAAAGATGTTGTTATTGTTCGCGATGGTAACGTAACTCTGGTTGTCGATAAAGAGCATACTCAAGATATTAAACAGGTAGTTAAATCTCTCCACGACGAACCTCATCTTAAACATCTTTTATAGAACATATTTTTCTAGTGAAACTACTGATTAAAAAAGCCAAAATATTTTTCTTGGCTTACTACGCTTATATGCTAGAGTATCGTGCCGAAATATTTTTATGGGCATTATCTAACTCTCTGCCCATTATTCTGATGGGAGTATGGATTCAAGCATCTCAAGGTGGAGATTTTGGTTTGAGTGCTACTGATTTTGCCCGCTATTTCTTTTGTGTTTTTATTGTCAGGCAGTTTACGGCGATCTGGGTGATTTGGGATTTTGAACAAGAAATAATAGAGGGAAAGCTTTCCCTCCGTCTACTACAGCCCATAGATCCAGTTTGGCATCATGTTGCTGGACATTTAGCTGAAAAAATGACCCGTTTGCCCCTAATTGCTTTATTTTGTGGTCTCTTTTTTATTCTCTATCCTGATGCTATCTGGTTTCCTCAACCAATAAATATCTTATTAGTCATTCTGGCGATCGCCCTAGCATTTACCCTGCGCTTCGCAATTCAATATACTTTTGCGATGTTAGCCTTTTGGACAGAGAGAGCTAGCGCCATCCAACAATTTTGGTTTTTATTCTATATCTTCCTTTCAGGTACAATTGCCCCTTTAGAAGTTTTTCCCCAGATCGTTAGACAATTTGTGGAATGGACTCCATTTCCCTATATGATGCACTTTCCTGCTGCATTGCTGATGGGACTTCCTGTTGATTTTGGCAAAAGTATTTTGATTATGATTGTCTGGACGATAGCGTTTATCGCAGTTAATCGTTGGTTATGGCGTCTAGGTTTGAAACAATATTCAGGAATGGGCGCATAGTGCAAATTATGAAGGATGAGGGATGAGGGATGAGGGATGAAAAACAAAATTTTAGTTTTTTTTCCCTATCTCCCCACCTACCTCAACCACTAATTTGCGCGTTCCCTAACCCAAAGAACTTAACTTAGCTGGGGGATGCTGCTGACTCGGAATTGGATGCTCGAGAGCTGGAACTTTTGATTGTCTTACTAAACAATTCTTCTTCCATGGGCACAAATTCGATTCTGTTCAGCAGTGTAGTCACGAAGGCAAATAATAAAAAGGGCAAAGAAAGCACTAAGACAATTCCCACAGTTGCTAAAGCGTAAATTTGTCTGGTGCTACTCCACAATGCCAATGTGGTTGCTAAGCTAATAAAAATTACAATTAACCAAATTATTATTTGACCGTAGATATCACCAAATTTTAAAGTGCAAATCATCTTATATTTGTATAGCTCATTGTCCATGAAAAATCTCCTAAATGTTTTGTTGATAATGTCTAGGTTATATAGATTATCGCGAAGGTTTTTGAGATTCAGGTAAGATCCAAATATTTTCCCAAGGGTTGCAATATCTGTTTACAATTCCCTCAATAATATTAAGTATTTATACTTAGTTGCCAACAATGTCTAAGGAAATAAATTATTCTCTAGTTTTCAACACAGCAATAAGATCTAAGCGATTGATTTGACGACGAATAATTAATCCTGAACCAAAAGCAGCCAGGATCACAATTACAAAAGTAAAAGCATAGGTAGAGTTGTTAATTATTAAAGGCAAACGATAAAGTTCAGAATTGTAGGCAGAAGACATTAATGCTGCCAAACCATAGCCAATTAAAAAACCGACCGGAATAGCGATCGCGATTAAAATTGCTTGTTCTCCCAGCAAAATAAAAGCTACTTCCCCTTTCGTAAAACCAATAATGCGTAGACTAGCTAGTTCTCTTCCTCTCTCGGATAAGGCAATGCGAGCAGAATTATAAACAACGCTCACGGTAATAATACAAGCAAAAGCAACAAGGAAAGTCGTCATAATCTTTAGATTTTCGGCACTGATGTCCTCAAAACTTTTTAAACTCGCTTGCCGAGTCGATATGCCAGTAACGGCAGGAATACGTTTCAACTCTGCGTAAAGTTGATTGGCACGAGAAGAATCTACCGTCAGATAAGCGCCAGAAATAGTCTGTCCCTCTCGCATAAAACGATTTAAGGCATCAATATTGATATAAGCTTGTACCCCCAGCAATTCATCTACTAACCCAGTTACTTTAACCTGTCGCACAGGGCGATTAGCTTCTAAAACTTCAACTGTTAATCTATCTCCAGGTTCTACGCCCAAAATTTCTGCAAGTTTGGTTGTTAGCACGACTCCATCATGAGGAAGACGAACAGTTTGTAAATTCTTATTTATCAGGCGACGGAACTCTCCTTGGGGTTCAATACCTGTTAGAGCGGTGCGATAGGTACGGTGCTCAAATCTAAGCCGAGCTGAAACTAAGCGAAATGGTTCTGATTCAATTACTCCAGATAAATTACTGACCTCATAACGGGTACGAGAAGGGCGAGGCTCATTAAAAACAATAGTCATATCTTCTCTTTGTACCTGACGAAATTGAAAATCCATCAAATAGTTAACAGCATCTTTCATATAATTGCCTGTAATTAAGATCGCTACTGCTAAAGCAATCCCAAAAATTGATAAACTTGCTTGTATCGGTTTTCGTTCTAGATTTCGTAAAATAATTCTCCCCGCAGGGGAAAAGAAACGCTGTAAGCCTAACCTCTCGATAATAGTAGGTTTAAACTGAGAAGGTGGTTCAGGGCGCATTCCTTGAGCTGGTGGCAAAGTAACCGCCTTATTTACTGCCATAAATGCCCCGATCGCCGCGGCAGAATAACTTACGATCATCGCAGCAGCTAATACTCTGGGGCTAAAATCAAAACGTAGTAGGGGAAACTTATAAAACTGAGTATAAATTTGCGTGAGTCCTCTGCCTAACCATAAGCCACCCAGAATGCCCAGAAAAGAACCAATAGTGACAATTGTCAGTACAAATTTGAGGTAGTGCCAACCAATGGCAAAGTTGTCATAACCAAAAGCTTTGAGGACAGCGATCTGTTCCCTTTGGGTACCGACTAACCGTGAGAGAACTACATGGAGTAAAAATGCCGCAATCCCCAAGAAAATTGAAGGCAACATAGTCGCCATGATCTCTAAACCTTTAATCTCGTCTGAGAGTATTTGATGGGAAACTTGATCGTCTCGACTATAAGCACCTAAACCACCATAGCGAGCTAGTAGTCGGTCTAATTGAGTAATCACCTCAATTTCTTTGGCTCCAGGACTCAAAGAGAGAGAAACGTTATTAAATGCTCCATCTAGATCATAGGCTTTACCCAAGGCATTGCGACCCATCCAAATAATCCCAAATCGCTTATTATCGGGATATAATTCTCCCGCCCCTCGCACTTCGTAAACATATTCAGGAGAGAGCGCAATTCCTACAATCTGTAACTGTTCCCATCGCCCGTTAATAATTGCCCCAATACTATTGCCCAACTGTAATTTATTTGCCTTGGCAAAAGCTTCGCTAATTAATACTTCATTGCCTCTTCCAGATTCGATATATCTTCCCTTACGGATATATGGCTGATTCAGCATCGATATCTGTTGTTCGGGAATGGAAATCAGTCTTCCTGTTCCTGGTTCGGGCAATTCTGGAACATCCAGGGTAACGTCTACCACAATCCGAGTCTGGGCTTGGGCTACTCCTGGGATGTCTGCTATTTGTTCATTTAGGGTTTCTGGGGCCCGTTTGAGAGAGGCAAAAACTTGAGCAAAATGATATTCATTATAGTAAGTAGTCTGAGTCAGAGTAAGGGAGGCATAGGAACTCCTTGCCATCACAAAACTAGCGATCCCACAGGCAACAACTAAGGCGATCGCAATTACCTGTCCTCTGGCGTGCCATAAGTCGCGAAATAGTTTGCGATCGAGAGAATTCATATCTTAGTTTAAATCGTATTCGTATTATGTGAGTCAAACTCACCATTTCTAGAAAAATGAGCTAGCAAAACAGATATCTTGACTGAACTTTAGTTACGAAGGGGCTTGGGGAAGCCGTCACTTCCCCAACTGGGGGTCTGGGGGAAAGTTCCCCCAGAGATAAATCTAGTTATGAAGGATAAATTACCAACAAAATAGTTCAGAAATAAGCATTATTAATCCACATCAAGCGTATATATATATTTTAGGAGGATTAATCTTTACGTAATCTCTAAATTGTCAGCTTAAATTTTCTATTTAATCTGCTGTAAAAAATCGGCTTCGATGATTAAAGGACTTTTAGTGAGTCCCTGATTGGCAAAGTTTTCCAGTATTTCGGATGTCAAGTTAGGTAAAAGCTTACTAGTAGTAACTTCTACATATCCTTGAGTTTCTAGTTGATAAAAAGTAATTTTACTGTTTCTCCAAAACCAAACCTCTTTAACTCCGATCGCTTGATATTTATCTAGATCATCAAGACTACCACTAGAAAATATAACTTCAATTGCTAGATCGGGAATATCTTTGTCCGTATTGAAAGCAAAACTAACATCTGGCTCTTTTCCTGCCAATGGTTTATTCTCCAATCGGGTAGAACCCATCGGGAAATAAGGTAAATTAAACTTTCTACAGTAAGCAGATACTAAAATAGCAATGGTTTGGGCAATTCTTTCGTGATTCTTGCTGGGAGACACTAAAGTAATTACTCCATTGAAATAAGAAACTCTATAACCTGGATATTCTTCGGAATTAAATTTTTCGTAATCTATCCAAGTCATCCCTGCCAAACTTAAAGTTTGGTCTTGTCTTTGAAGGCGATCGCTACTTAAGGGAAGCTTGGTATTGATTAACATAATCTAAATCTTATGTAATTACTATCGAATACGTAACTACTTATTACATTCATTTCTACCATTTTTCTTACTTCACAGTCTGTTATATTCCGTGTCGATTAACCACGCTAGAATCAAAGAAATATCAGGGTTTATTAACTAGGGAGACATATTATGTTTCTTAAATCAAAATCTCATGGTGAGTTGGTAGAGTTACTAGAAGTGGAAAACCTTTACGATCCTTTTAAGAAAGAAGTGCTGGGTAGATTTCATGCAGGGGAAGAAATGCAAGATCCAGAAACCTTTGTAAAATCTGAGTTGATTTTTCCCTCAGGCGAAGCTTTACCTCAATGTTGGCTAGATCCAGACTATAAACACATTCGCCATAAAGAACCTCAATCAACTGTAACTTGAAACCATGGTGGCAACATTTTGTTGTTAACTATGACAATCACTC
The DNA here is from genome assembly GCF_000332195.1 of Pleurocapsa sp. PCC 7319. Lineage (NCBI taxonomy): Bacteria > Bacillati > Cyanobacteriota > Cyanophyceae > Pleurocapsales > Pleurocapsaceae > Pleurocapsa > Pleurocapsa sp. PCC 7319. The sequence continues at coordinate 3,171,713 of NZ_KB235922.1, read as the reverse complement.
TCTGTATTTATCAAAAAGCTTAAAGCTTAGAGCTTATGGCTTATAGCTGGGGCGAAGCCCTTTATTTTAGGGCTGTGTGGCGAAGACGCTTCGCCACCTTGTCAAGCTCAATTATTAAGGATCGAGAATTAGTTTTTCGTAGTCGAAAATCATCATTAATCATCAATTCAAGTTAGCGAGATTAATTTTTACAGTAGTTTTGTAAAAATTGCCAATTATGGATTATAAATGATGGATTATGACTATCACCCCCGCGCAAGAAGCGATCGCTAACTTAATCAATCTCGCAGAACGAGGAGAAATTGATCCTTGGGATGTTCCTGTGATCACTATTATTGACCGTTTTTTGGCTGAATTAGGACTAATGGGCGAAACTGAGTCCGATTCACCTCAACAAGAAGCGGACTTACCACGTTCTGGACAAGCATTTCTGTGGGCTTCAATGTTAGTGTTGTTTAAAGCTGACAGTCTCCATCTATTGCAGGAAGAACTATTGGAAATAGAGGAGGAGGAAGAATTTTTGGAATCAGAAATTTTGACGGGTAGTGAAACACGAACTCTGCCTGCAAATTTAGAACAGCATATTCGTCGTCGTACTTCCTTAAAGCCTATGGGAAAAAGGCGTGTAACCCTACAAGAATTAATTGAACAATTAGAACATATTGCTGCTGAAATTGAAGCGGCAGCTACCGACAGTTCCCCTCGTCGTTCCCAGCGTTCTCGTAGTGCAGCTATTAAGGCGATCGCTCAACTAGCTCATAATGAAAATTTAACCGAGTTAGCAGCTCAGTTGGAAAGCTTTTTATATTTGAATCTGACTCAGTTAGCCTCAGATAAAGATTATGTAGACTGGGAACAACTATTACAAGGTTGGCATAGTTCTGATTCAACTGACACTGGTACCGAGGAAGATTCTGATCTAGATCGAGCAGGAATTTTTTGGGCTTTACTTTTACTCTCAGCTCAATCAAAAGTAGAATTATTTCAAGAAGAATTTTATCAAGACCTAAGTGTTCGTCCCTTAAATTCATGTTCGTAAACTTCAGTTTTCGGCATCCATTGTTGATAAACTGGAATAGTTTAAATAGTTACAATAAGTCTGGTTGAGGAGAAGCTTTGATGAAAGCCATGATTTTGGCGGCTGGTAAAGGCACTCGTGTTCGTCCCATAACATATACAATTCCCAAACCTCTAATTCCGATATTACAAAAGCCAGTCATGGAGTTTCTCTTAGAACTTCTAAGACAGCATGGTTTCGACCAGATTATGGTCAATGTCAGTCATTTGGCTCATGAAATAGAAGGCTATTTTCGCGATGGTCAGCGTTTTGGTGTGGATATTGGTTACTCGTTTGAAGGTAGCATTGTTGATGGGAAACTTGTCGGACAAGCAGTAGGTTCTGCTGGCGGCTTAAGAAAAATCCAAGACTTTAATGCTTTTTTTGACGATACTTTTGTCGTTTTATGTGGGGATGCCCTAATCGACCTTGACTTAACTGCAGCAGTTAAACAGCATCAAGCCAACGGCGCGATCGCCACAGTAATCACCAAAAAAGTCCCCAAAGAAGACGTTCCTAGCTATGGTGTAGTGGTCACAGATGAGCAAGGACGTATTCAGTCTTTTCAGGAAAAACCCTCTGTAGAAGAAGCTCTAAGCACAGATATCAATACAGGAATTTATATTTTTGAGCCAGAGATCTTTGAATATATCCCTCCAAATCAAGAGTACGATATTGGGGGAGAACTGTTTCCCAAGTTGGTTGCCAAACAGGCTCCCTTTTACGCTGTCTCCATGGACTTTGAATGGGTTGATATTGGCAAGGTTCCCGATTATTGGCACGCTATTCGTGGAGTGTTGACTAAAAAAATTAAAAATGTCAGTATTCCTGGTCATGAAGTTGCCCCGGGTATTTATACAGGATTAAACGTGGCAGTCAATTGGGACAAAGTCGATATTCAAGGTCCAGTCTATATTGGTGGTATGACCAAAATTGAAGACGGTGCCAAAATTATTGGGCCAACTATGATTGGTCCTAATTGTTATATCTGTAGCGGTGCCACCGTAGATAATAGTGTGATTTTTGAGTATTCTCGTTTAGGGGAAGGCATTCGCCTAGTGGACAAGTTAGTCTTTGGACGTTATTGCGTTGATAAGACAGGAGCGGCGATCGATTTGCAAGCAGCTGCTTTAGATTGGCTAATTACTGATACTCGTAATAATCCTTCTCATCAAAAACACGATGAACATAAAGTGATTAAAGATTTCTTGAAAGAAGATAATTAATTAACTATTGAGCGTTCTTTTAGATTGAGAATGCTTACTCGTGTAAATTAAAAAATCTTTTCAGATAAGATTCAAACAATTGACTGCAATTTCGCTTCTTTTGTTGATATAATAGTTGAGTCTCAAATGGGCTATAACTCAGTTGGTTAGAGTGTCACATTGACATTGTGGAAGTCGGCGGTTCGAGTCCGCCTAGCCCAACTTCTGTCTTACTCGAGTCAAAACTTGCTTTTGATTGTTGCTCAAGGATTACAATTACGTTTCAGATAACTTTACAGTTAATTCTTCTTGAAAAATTTATATTCAACAGAATCATTAGACTAGAAAATAATATAAAGTTATCTGATTTCAATCACAGCAATATTCAGATGATATGTTTAAAATATGCTAAAAAATATCATAGAGATTATTGACAAGTATGTTGAGCTTTTTCGAGTTATTAAGGCGATCGCCAATACTTATTTACGAACAGTCTCTCCAGGAATACATACTACATTCTTTTGAAGAATACAAATATAAATCGAGGTTTTACAACAACAATAATACATAGTAAAATTAGTTAAATATTTAAATATAATATTTAGATTATTAGCGCTCAAAATAAGAAGCTATTTGGCATTTTTAAGCAATTTTACAGATTATTATAATTTGATTGATTTTGAAGCTTTTCACCCAATTCATGTAATTTAAATGCTAATCAACTCACCGTAATATCTGCTAACTATCCTGAAAAAACAGCTAATTATCGTCAGAATCACCGATACAAGTATCTAACCATCAAGATTATAATAGGTAATTGTGTAAGCTTATTACTATGCGAAATTAATACATTATTTATTGGTAAACTATAAAATACTAAGGAGAAATTAGTGTTCAAAAATGATGGGCATTTGCCACAACTTCAACCAACAATAGACATTAAGATTAAGCCAATAAGTAATATAACTTTAATTAAAAAATTACTTGAATTAACTATTATTGTACTACCTACTACTATACTAACTTTGCCAGTAATAGCTATTAAGTCAGAGATCGCCTCGGCAAGTCTATCTCCGAAGTCAGTGATTAATGACCATTCATCAAAACAAAGAGTAAACTATTGCCCGAGTAAACCTGTCAAACAAAATAAACATGTTGGGGCTTCATTCATCGAGCAAAATTCGACTTTTTTAGGCTGGAATTGGAAATCTGCTCAATTAGTTGGCTCGACTCTCAATAAAAATTGGTTAGAGTCGGCTCTAAATAGATACAGTATTAACGGTATTAATAGTAATGATCGATCTAGCTCTACCAAAGGTAGTTTCGGAACAAACTGCAATTTTAACCAGATCGCTCAGAAGAGTTCTCGTTCTGCTCTCGATGATTTACTACTATTACAAGACCCCTCTGAGTTCAGATTGCCCTCCTCAAATTTTGCCTCTCCAGACGAGTCAGATCTAGATATTTCTGCTGCTGAGATACGTATAATGAAACAGGAACTAGAAGGTTTGATTGGTCGCTTCGAGACAACTCTTCTAACTGCCGATGCTTATTATAGTGATATCGATATTTCGATGGCGGACGTGATTCAACAGTTACTCAGCAAACAGACTAAAAATTATCAAGCAAAAGAAAAATCTTTAGTCAAATCTGAGTATCGAGATGCTCACCGAGCCTTAGAGCAAGCTCGTAATGGGCTTGATAGATTTCGTAATTTGGTAAATCAGCGTAGTTATCTTAAAGCCAAAGCTGAATGGTTAGCTGCCAAACAACTATTGTGGGATAATTACCCATCAGATAGACCTGTGGCTCATTCAGAAGTACGAGGAATGTGGCTCGATCGAGGCACAATTGTTAAAGCTAAATCTGAGGCAGACTTGGTCAAGATTTTTGACCGCATGGCAACAGCAGGAATCAACACGGTCTTTTTTGAGACTGTTAATTCCGGCTATACTATTTATCCCAGTAAAGTTGCTCCCAAACAAAACCCCTTAGTGGAGGGTTGGGATCCCCTCAAAGTGGCAATTAAGCTAGCTCATGAGCGTGGTATGGAGTTACATGCATGGGTTTGGACTTTTGCCGCAGTCAACCAACGTCACAATACCATCATTAATCTACCCCGCAATTATTTGGGGCCAGTATTATCAAAGCATCCAGATTGGGCATTAACAGATCACGAGGGTAGCCGCTTCCATTATAGTTCTGGTAAAGTTTTCCTCGATCCTGCTAATCCTGATGTTCGGAATTATCTGACATCACTACTTACAGAAATTGCTACAGATTATGATGTCGATGGAGTTCATCTCGACTATATTCGCTATCCATTTCAAAGTCCCACTGGTAAGATTACTTACGGTTATGGTAGGGTGGCAAGGGAGCAATTTGCAGCACAAACAGGAATAGATCCAATCCAGTTAGATCCTCAACATCCTTTGTGGTCGGAATGGACGGAATTTCGGATTGAGCAGATTGATAGTTTTGTTGCTTCGGTGTCTCAGAATTTAAAACAACTCCGACCTGATTTAACTCTCTCAACGGCAGTATTTCCTATGCCCTACCGAGAGCGCACATCAAAAATTCAGCAAAACTGGGAAAATTGGGTAGCAAAAGAATGGATTGATATGTTGATCCCCATGACTTATGCTGAAAACACGGAGAAACTTTATACCCTTGCCAGTCCCCTACTAAGTGAATTCGATCACGGGAAGGCATTGCTTTTACCAGGAATCAGGCTTTTGAATATTTCGGAAATAGGAGCATTAGACCAAATGCAATTATTGCGTGGTATGTCTACCGAAGGCTATGCTCTTTTTGCAGCAGAAAATTTAAATTCTCATTTTGAGACTATCTTTAATAGTACTCAGGGTAGTATTTCTTCCGAGCCTAGACAACCTTTACCGCATCGAGAACCATTTTTGGTGACTTTATCTCGTTATCAAAGCTTACAAAAGGAATGGAATTTTTTCTTAACCAATAATCAGTTAGTTATTGAAGATATTACGTTACAGGAATGGGGAGAAAATGCTGACAGATTAGCACATGATTTACAAAAACTAGTGGATGAGCCTTCTAATCGGAATTTCTTCTCAACTCAGATTTCTCTCAATTCTCTGCGACGTAAGTTTCCTCAGTGGATGGAAGAAACTAAAAGCATTGATGCGTATCAAGTAAAAGTCTGGGAAAATCGCTTAAACACTCTAGATCGTCTCTTAAGTTATGGAGAAAACAAGGTTCTAAAACCTGCTCCAACCACAGTGGTTAGATAATCATTAGAATTAGATCGATTGCTACTATTAGTCATAGCGTTCAAAGTTCATTGTCAATTGTGGAAATGGAACATTATCTAGGGATTGATTTTGGTACTTCTGGAGCTAGGGCAATAGTCATCGATCAGAGAGAAAATATTATTGCCACAGAAAAATTTAGTTTTACTAAACTAGCTCCTGAACAATTAGCACATACCTGGCAAATTGCACTTTTTGATTTAATTAATCAAATACCAAATGATATCAGGAAGCAGCTCAAGGCGATCGCCATTAATGGAACTTCTTCTACAGTATTATTATGTGACGCTACGGGAAAACCAATCACTTGCCCAATTTTGTATAACGATGCTAGAGGAAACAGTGTCTTAGAACAAATTAGAAGCATTGCCCCTAAAAATCATTTAGTAATTAGTGCCACTTCTAGTTTGGCAAAACTTTTTTGGTGGCAACAACAATCTTACTTTGCTCAAGCCAGATATTTTTTTCATCAGGCTGACTGGTTAGCTTTTCTGTTGCATGGCAAATTGGGCATCAGTGATTATCATAATGCTCTCAAGTTAGGATATGACGTAGACAATCTTGGTTATCCAGATTGGCTCCAAAATTTGCCTTTTAGCAATTTATATCCACAAGTATTATCTCCAGGTGCAGTAGTGGGAAAAATTACCTCAGAAAACTGCGATCGCCTTAATTTACCATCTGACTGTCTGGTTCGTACAGGCACTACCGATAGTATTGCTGCTTTTCTGGCTAGTGGGGCTGATCGACCAGGAGAAGCAGTTACCTCTCTTGGTTCAACTTTAGTTTTAAAATTATTGAGTCAAACTAAAGTCAATTCATCTAAGTATGGTATCTACAGCCATAGATTAGGAAAACTTTGGTTAACTGGGGGAGCCTCTAATACTGGTGGCGCTGTATTAAAGCACTTTTTTGATCACGAACAATTAAAGTATTTATCTGAACAAATTGATCCTGAAGTAGCAAGTCCTTTCAAATACTATCCTCTCCTGCAACCAGGCGATCGCTTTCCTGTTAACGATCCTAATTTACCTCCTCAATTAGAACCTCGTCCCGCAAGTCCCATCAAGTTTCTACATGGCTTATTAGAGAGTATTTCACGTATCGAAGGTTTGGGTTATCAAAAATTACAAGATTTAGGTGCTGATCGACTAATTCACATCTATACAGCAGGAGGAGGAGCAAAGAACAATGTGTGGCAAAAAATTCGTCAGCGCCATCTGAAAGTCCCCGTAAGCATAGCTAATAATACCGAAGCTGCTTATGGTACAGCGTTGTTGGCTGGCAATAAATCTTTAATCTCCAAGACAACAGAGTTATGAGAGAGCAAGCAAGAAAGGAGGAGCCGATATCTTTTTCTGCGGCTGATAATTGTCTCTTTCCGCAAAATCAATAGCCACCTGCAATGATAATTTTTCATGTGACTCGCTTCTCAATCGACTCTTCTTCGAGGCTATACCGTTGCCTTATCTTCTTGAGCTAAGATTTGCTCAGAGTTAGGTAACTCCAAACAATATCCTGCACCATAAACGGTCTTAATATAGTTAGGATGGCGAGGATCGGGTTCTAATTTAGTTCGCAGATGACGAATATGAACGCGGATAGTTTCGATATCATCATCAGGATCATAACCCCAAACTTCTTTCAAGATCTCAGGAGGAGCAACCGTCTGTCCATGACGCTGAAGTAAGCAGTGGAGTAATTCAAACTCCAGATGAGTTAATTTAACTGTTTTTTCAAACCAAATTGCCTCAAAACGTTCAGGAATTAAGGTCAAAGGACCAAAGTTAAGAATTTCTGAGTGTTTCGCCGCTTGAGGGATGCGATCCGTACGACGCAATAAAGCTCTTACTCTAGCGAGCATTTCTTCAACTTCAAAAGGCTTAGTTAAATAGTCATCGGCACCAGCGTTAAATCCTTCTACCTTATCCTGGGTTTGTCCCAAAGCGGTTAGCATTAAAACTGGAATATCGGAAGTGCGCTCATCTCTACGTAATCTCTGACAAACGGTAAAGCCATCAACCTTCGGTAACATAAGATCGAGCATAACTAAGTCTGGTTGTAGCTGTACAGCTAATGCCTGACCTTTTATACCATCTTCTGCCTGATTGACATCATAGCCTGCCATCTCTAGGTTAATAGAGACTAATTCAGAGATTGCTGGATCGTCGTCAATTACAAGTATTCTGGGCATATTAAATATATGGTTGATATTATGATTAGTAACAGAGTATTCATGTAACTTTTTGATTAAACACAAAAAATTTAGAATAGGTAACAAATCCTGTCCTGATTATAAGCAAAAATGCTCATTGTGTTTGAGTTACTTGTCTTGTATTAAACCTTTCTAAAGTTTAATTTTAGATACTATGTGCGTATTTTGCATTATTCAAACTTATATTTATCTATATTAAGCGCACCTTAGAGAAAATTGAGCTCTAAAATTGCCATTTTTTTTAGCATTTACAGTGTCCTTATCAATCTTTGTTAAATTCGTCTTGACTTTCTCTACATTTTCTGGGCTACGCTGTTACTAATCAAAATTATCTTGGATGTAAGAATTCTTAATAAGAATTCTCATTAATTCAGTTTAATCTAAAAAATTAGGCAGATTTTTGAGATCTTTTGCCAAGAGTTTATAGATCAGCAAGTTAATCATAAAAACGGGAAATTTAGTATGAGCGTTAATTTAGCCACAATGTTACGTGAAGGGACTAAACAGTCTCATACAATGGCAGAAAATGTTGGTTTTGTTAAATGTTTTCTTAAAGGAGTAGTTGAAAAGAAATCTTATCGCAAATTAGTTACTAGTCTCTACTTTGTCTACTCGGCAATGGAAGAGGAAATGGAAAAACTTAAAGATCATTCTGTAGTTTCTAAAGTATATTTTCCTGAACTCAATCGAAAACAGAGTTTGGAGGAAGATTTGCACTTCTACTATGGTGCTAACTGGCGCGAAGAAGCTAAAAATACTCAAGCAGGGAAAGCTTATGTAGCTCGTATTCGAGAAATTGCTAAGTCTCATCCAGAATTACTAGTATCTCACTGTTACACTCGCTACTTAGGAGATTTATCTGGAGGGCAAATCCTCAAGAAAATTTCTCAAAGAGCCATGAATCTCACTGATGGGGAAGGAACAGCATTTTATGAATTTGAAGATATTCCTGACGAAAAAGCTTTTAAGGATAATTATCGTCAAGCGATGAACGAGCTACCTATCGATGAAGCTACTGCGCAAAGAATTGTTGACGAAGCTAATGATGCTTTTGGTCTGAACATGAAATTATTCCAAGAACTTGAAGGAAATTTAGTTAAAGCGATCGGCGTAATGCTGTTCAATACTTTGACTCGTCGTCGTGCCCGCGGTAGCACTGAATTGGCTACTGCCGAATAATTAGCTATTAAGCTAGTTGAAGACAAAATTTTAGATATCAAAAAAAACAACCCCGAAAGCTGGGTTGCGGTTAAATTAGCTCATTGTCTAACTGTATCGCTATCTAGCTCTTGGGGTTGTGTGCTGATTAGGAGAAGATCGCCACTTAAGCTCGAGGAAGATTGTTACTAGTGTACGTGTCAAGAGAAAAGGCAGGAGTGCGTTCACTATAGTCAATATCTCTACCAGTAAAAGATTTTGCTAGTTGTTCAAAAGATTCAGATTTGAGGTTGCGCTCATGGATTGGCTTAGTTTGTTCGCCACGGAAATAAGCCTGTGTTCCAATAACTGCTGCTGCTGCCCAACCAATGATGAATACTGCGACCAATAAAGTTATCATAATAGACCTCTGCTTTGTAAACTTTTTATTCTTTATGTAAATAAATGTAACAGAAACTATTGTTGAGTGCAATATTGTGCACGTACGGTTATACGAATCTTTATAGGGGGCAAACCGATTGTCATTGGCTAAAAGTCAACAGCTAAGAGACTGTTCGTAAATTAGCTCCACATTTCATAAAACAAACAGCGGAATGCCAGTAGTTGGTCATGACTAAAAAAGACGCGGTTCTGAGAAAGGAGACACTGAGAGGGTAGAGAGGAGAATCGCCGCCTCCCCGTGTCTCCGTGTCAGTCTCAACCCACAACTCGCGCGTTCCTTGGCAGAGGAAATATGTCGCCGTATGCGATGGCTACCTACGGCAGGTTCGCTCGTCAAATTCGATGTTGACCAGCTTATGAAATGGTGGTTTCAAAGAAATCTTGGTTCATACAATCTACATCCTGGTATGAAAACTTCTTGAAGTAATAGATAATCGCTTATTCCCATGTCATACTCAATATAGAAGTTAAATCTTCTTCACCCCCTATAAATAATTTTTATAAAATACCATTCGCGCCTTAATTTATTGAGGCGCAATATATTATTTGGATATGGCGAGTTCGCTCTCAGATTTGATTATCCTTGGTTAAATGCTTGACAACTTAAGCGGCAACGGGAAGATGTAAACCACATTCCTGTTTGAGACCCCGAAAGCGAGTTAAACGTTCGTTAGTGTCTTCAGCCATTAAGGAACGACTGGAATGCCAATCGCCAACAGTAACATATCCTTGGTCGAAGAGCGGATGGTAAGGTAAATTATATTCTTGGAGGTAATAGTAAATATTTTTAGCGTTCCAAGATAAGATTGGTAGAACCTTGTATTGTTCTCCTTGCAGATTGATTGTTTGTAACTGTTGACGAAAATCGGTCTGTTCCCGTCGCAATCCCGCCAAAATAGCTTTAGCATTTAATTCTTTCAAGGCTCTGTTCATTGGCTCAACTTTACGGAGATAGTCATAGCGGTTTAATGCTTTAAGGTCATCTTGTTGCCAAAGCTTACCGTAAAGTGCTTCCATACGAGCGGGACTAAGATCTGATTGATATATCTGCAAATTGAGTTTCAGCTTTTTAGTTAATTCTTCAGCAAAGCGATAGGTTTCTGGAGGTAAGTAACCTGTATCAATCCAAATAACGGGAATATCGGGAATAATTTGAGTAACCATGTGAAGCATGACGGCTGACTGGATACCAAAACTAGTACTCATGACCAAACCTTTGGAGAAGTTATCTTGGGTCCATTGAACGATTTCTATAGCTTTTAAAGGAGTAAGTTCCTGATTAAGGCTAATTAAATCTAAATTTTCCGTTTTCATAGCTCTAGTGCCTCTAAGCTTGCGTCTGAGGTTAATTACAATCGAAATCTTCATCTCTTTGAGAGACAATACGACCTGGAATGCCCACTACTGTAGAATTTGCTGGTACATCTTTTACTACTACAGCACCAGCACCAACGCGAGCGTTACTGCCAATATTGATATTGCCGAGAATTTTCGCTCCAGCACCAACAGTAACGTTACATCCTAAAGTGGGGTGGCGTTTTCCATTATCTTTGCCTGTTCCACCTAAAGTTACACCCTGATAAAGCAAACAATTGTTGCCAATTACTGCGGTTTCGCCGATAACTACTCCCATACCGTGGTCGATAAATACCCTGTTGCCAATTGTTGCCCCAGGATGAATTTCTATTCCCGTTAGCAAGCGGGTGAGATGAGATAGAAAACGAGGAAAGAAAGGGAGATTTAACTTATGTAGCCAGTGAGCAAAACGATAGGAAACTATAGCTTGAGTGCCAGGATAACAAAGTAAAACTTCTAACCAATTCCGAGCTGCTGGATCTCGTTTTAAAGCGATCGCATAATCTTCAAAAATGGTTTTTCCCATCTGCTTAAGGGCAGTCCAGCGAGTGCGATCGGATTTGGTAAGGGTTGGGAGTCTGTTGTAAGCAGTCATAAGTAGTATTTTTGAGCTTATTTGTCTCGAATAGATTTTGTGAAGCGACAATTGGACGAAAATAGCTAACTTAGTTAGTCTTTGGGTTCTACAATTGGGAACGATATAGATGCTCCGGTTGGGTCGACCGTTTCCAGGGAGCTAACACCAGAGATAGCAGTAAGTAAAAGGAAAAAAGCGATGGTAGTAAAATCAATCAAGCGTTTCATGATGTTTTCTCCTGAGATGAATTAAGCAGTATCAATAACCAGACAGACCATTCTGTCTATAAAAGAACAAAAAAAATTAGCTCAATAATTGGTTCGCCGCCGCCTTACTTGCCTCAATGGGCCATAAGTCATGATGAATACGACTTTCAACTAATGCTGCTTCAAACAGTAGATAGACAGCAGTGGCTCTAGTCTGAGCCGATTCTGGGGAGATATCTTCTGGTAAAGCCTTCAACACTAATTGCTCTATGTATACCTTTAAATCGGTTTTCAATTGAGCAATTAACTGGCGGGGTTTACTCTCAGGTTGCGAAAATTCTGCCGCAATATTTAGAAAAGCACAACCTCGGCATTCAGCTTGTTGAGCAAAGCACGCAATATGATCGAATAAGGCTAAGATTTTAGCCTTTGGTTCTGGGTGCTGCTTGTCTAACTGTCGTAATTGTTGAACAAACGAACTGTTATAAGTTTTGATGTATTCCAATACCAATGCTTCTTTGGAAGGGAAGTGTTGGTAAAAACTTGCTTTCGCCACTTGAGCTTCGGCAATTATTTGGTTAATACCGGTTGCTAGATAGCCTTGTTCATAAAACAAGCGATCTACTGTTTTGAGAATGCGTTCTTTTGGTGTTAGTTGCTTGGTAACTGTATCCATAGTTAAATTTTAAAACAGACAAGTCTGTCTGTCAAGTTTAGATAAGACCTATTTCAGTTCTGAAGTAACAGGAAAAAGCCATCTGATAAGCTTTACCATTAATAAACCACAAATTAAACCAGTAGCATTAGCTACCAGATCGTGAAACTCTCCGTAACGATTAACATAAGGTTGTAATAATTCAATCCCCCCACTCCAACAAATAAAGAATAAGGCGATCGCTGGCCAATAGTTTGGTTTTCTGAGAGCTGTGGGAAACATTAAGACAGCGTAGGCAATTAAGTGGTGTGTTTTATCGTTTCCAGGCACAGGAGGTAATTGTTCTAATGGCCAAAGAGACATGATGGTGATGAACGAAAGGATAAACAGTGTGATAGAGATCCAAAACCTTCTGATAATAGTCAGCAGTTTATTAATCATATTTGAGCGAGCTAGTATTTCAACCTGATGCTTTAATTTGAGTAGAATTGTAAAGTAATGTAAGGAAGTCAATCAATCATTATAAGCTCATGGAAATAACTAAGCTATCGGTCAGTAATATATCTCTCCCGACCTTGGGTATTGGTACTTGGGCTTGGGGCGATCGCTTGTTTTGGGGTTATGGTTCTGATTACGGGGAAGTAGAAGTACAAAAAGCTTTTGAGGCTGCTGTTGCTAATGGTGCAACTTTTTTTGATACTGCTGAAGTATACGGTTTAGGAGAATCAGAAAGACTTCTGGGACAATTTTTAAAGCAAACAACTCAACCAGTACAGATAGCAACCAAATATTTTCCTTTACCCTGGAGATTTGGCAAGCAAGCGGTAGCCGATGCCTTAACCAATAGTTTGGAGCGGCTTGGGATAGAACAAGTCGCTCTCTATCAAGTTCATATGCCTTTTGACTTTCTAATGGGTCAATCAAATTTGATGGCAGCTTTAGCCGAAGAGGTTAAAGAAGGTCGTATTCTCACTGTTGGAGTTAGTAACTATTCGGCAGAGCAGATGGAACAGGCTCATGAATTCTTAGCTAAATATGATGTTCCCTTAGCCGTAAATCAAGTTCGTTATTCTCTGCTAACCAGACAAGTCGAACGCAACGGAATTATAGAGAAAGCCCGTGAGTTAGGTGTTACTATTTTGGCATATAGCCCACTAGCTCAAGGATTGCTGACTGGAAAATATAGCCCAGATCGACAAGAGCGAGTGACAGGAGCAAGAAAGCTCGACCCCAAATTTTCAGTTTCAGGATTAAGCAAAATTGAACCCATAATTAGCCAGCTAAAAAAGTTAGGTGAAAAATACCAAAAAACGAGTACCCAGGTAGCGTTGAATTGGTTGATAGCCCAAGGAAACGTAATTCCGATTCCGGGAGCAAAAAATGCCAAGCAAGCAGCAGAAAATGCTGGAGCTATGGGTTGGCAGCTTTCTCCTGAAGATGTTCAACAACTTAGTCAATTAAGTAATGATTGACGATAAAGGGCTTCGCCCCAGCTATCAGCCATAAGCCATAAGCTATAAGCTAGTTAAGATATGACTCCTAAATGAAAACTGCAATTCTCACTCCGCTTAAAGAAGAATTAGCTATTTTGGTTACTGAATTAGAGCGGTTTGGGCTGAATAAACAGGAGTTAAGATTAGGCAATATAGATATTTTTGAATTTTGTGAACTCGATCTATTGGTTGCTTGTGGTGGACATGGTAAAACGCAGTTTGGCATACAAGCACAATATTTACTTTGCCAAGCACCGCAGATAGATCTATTAGTCTGTGCTGGTGTGGCTGGAGCATTGTCTAACTCACTGAATATTGGCGATGTTGTCGTTGCAACTGAAACGGTTGAACACGACTACAATCTGAAATTTATCAGCCGTCCTTTGCCTCGTTTTGCTGGAGATCCTCAAATTATCGAGGTTCTACAAAATTTATCTCAAATGAATTCAGCGTTTTCAATTCATTTTGGTGGAGTTGCAAGTGGTGACGAGGATATTATTGATGCTGTAAGAGGACAAGAGTTAATGAATTTAACTGATTGTATTGCCGTAGCATGGGAAGGGGCGGGAGGAGCAAGAGCATGTCAATTCAGTGAGAAGCATTACGTTGAGTTGCGTAGTGTAACTGATACAGCGAATCATCAAGCAGCGGCAGATTTTGAAGCCAATTTGGTTATAGCCATGCATAATCTAGCTGAGATAATAGTTCGATGGAGAGCAAGTATTAAAAAAAGTAGAGCAAGTATAAAATCTGCTGATAGCTGATAGCTGATAGCTAGGAATTACCGTTCCTGTAAGACGATGAGGAATCAGTTTCAGTTCTTAGTTTTAAAGTCACAATTTTATAAGGTTCAATTTTATAAGGTTCAATTTTATATAGTTCCTCTGTTGCTTTTTTGGTTTTGTTTTCCAAACAATCCAATAAACTATCTTGTTGTAAATTCAAATCACTTTTGATGCTCAGATTACTTGCTTCTCCCTGAGATTCATAGCAACGCATAATTAGTTCTTGATTTTTGGATAGTTTTAAAGCCATTAAGATTAAATTGTCGGCTGATAAGTTTAACAACTCGCTCCTAGGAGATAATTGCTGATAAGTTTGATTATTCAAGTTATTACTATCGAGCAATACAGTTTGTAGTGAAGTATTTAACTCATATGCCTTTTGTACTGTTTTAGCTGATTGCCAACCATTATTATGGGGATATATTGCATAGGTAAAATGATGAATTCCTCGATCGCTCTGGGGATCGGGCCATACAGGAGAACGTAACAAAGTTAATCGTAACTGATTGGGTTTGGCATCGTAACCATACTTGCAATCATTGAGAATGCTAACGCCATATTGACCATTATTAAGAGTTAGATCGAGCCAATTAAGGGTTGACCCTTCCCACTTAGCTTTATCTGCTGCTGTCTTGGGCTTAGTTGTTCTGGCTATTGTTCCGCAGGGAATTTCACAGGTAACATAATCGCTGTTTAGATTGAGGGGAAACGCCACCTTAAGCATCACATGAGTTTCTTGCCAATCAACTGTATTGGCTATTTTTAATATCGGTGAATTGCCTTGCAAGATAATATCTTGAATGAATTCTGATTGATTAAGATGCTTGATTACTCTGATTCGTTGTTCGAGCTTTTCGTCTTCAATCCATTGAATTGATTTTAATTCTGGATCGGGTAATTGCTTTTGTTCGTATTCGGGATCGATATTCCAAGCATCCCAATATTGCCCTCGATCTGCAAAAGCTTCTAATTTGTTTCCTGGGTCAGATAGTAATTCTCGGCGATTTTGTTTATCGTAGATACTATTTAAGTTACCAGTTTCAGAATCAACAACCACTTTTAAATATTGATTCTCAAGCATAAATTCTTGCTGGTCTAAAGTTGTTCTTTGAGGAGAAGTCTTATTAGGACACAGCCAAAATAAACGATATCCCACAGAGGGAATATCTTCAGCTAAGAAAATTAATTGCTGCTCGGCTTTAAATTGTGATTCTCCTTCAAAAGATATTACTGCTTCCACAATCTGCGATCGCACAGGATTTCCTAGACAATCAAACACCGTAAATTCTGTATTTTCGATGTTTACTGTTACTATTTCTGATCGCTCCCAATTAAGAGAATTAAAAACAACTAAGGGTCGAGCATCAGGTTGAGGTGGGGTAGGAAGAGCAATACTTGAGGCGATCGCTTTTAAGGCGGTTTGAAGTATTTGCTCGCCGAGGGCGATCGCAGTTTCCCAGTCCTGGTTCGCTTCCGTAAATACTTCAGGAATAGAAGTACCAGGTAAAATATCGTGAAACTGATTAAATAAGACTTTTTTCCAGGCAATTTCAATCAGTTTTTGCCAATCTGCTAAATTAAGATTTTCTCGTTCAGGAATCGAAATCTTATCGAGCAATTGTAAATGATTCAAGAATTGGTCTTGACAAAGTAAAGTTGCCCAAGTTGACCATAACTCCGCTTGATAAAGTAATCTTTCACAATAGCGATTATATTTTTTCTGATCTCCATGGGTAGTGTAGCAACCTCGATGTAGCTCTAAATATATTTCGTCTTGCCAGATAGGTATTGAGGACTGGAAATTATTGATGTGATTGTTGTTATTTCTAGGTTGAGATATCTTTTTCAAATAATCAGTGGCAGTGGAAAACTCAATTTCCGGAAAAAAGGGGGAATTATGCCATTTCTCGGCTACTTCTAACATATCTCTCGTAGGACCACCGCCATGATCTCCTACTCCCGGTAGCCAAAAGATATCCTGCAAACCTGTTTGGGTTTCCCATTCAATAGCATAGTTAGTCATGGTAATCGGGTTAGTATCCATAACTCCCGTAACGTTGGGAGGAGACATCACAGTCAGCAACTGTGTCCCATCGGGAGACTCCCACCAAAAACACCCCAAAGGAAACTTAGTGGTATCGTTCCAATGCAGTTTACCGGTAACAAAATATTCAATCCCACATTGTTTGAAGATTTGAGGAAGTTGCCAGGTAAAACCAAAGCTATCGGGCAACCAAGCTATTTTGCTAATTTCGCCAAATTTCGCCAAATAATATTGTTGACCATAGAGTAATTGTCGAATTAAAGATTCTCCACTAACGAGGTTAGTTTCCGGTTCGATCCACATTCCTCCTAAAACTTCCCATTTATTTGACTTAACTGCAGATTTAATTAATGCAAACAGTTGAGGACGATTAATCTCCATCCATTCATATAAAGCCGGACTTGTATGACCAAAAGTCAGATGGGGAAAATCCTGTTGTAAACTCAGTACGGATTTAAAAGTACGTTCGGCTACCTCATAAGTTTCGTCAGTAGTCCAGAGCCAAGCCATATCTAGATGGGCATGACCAAGTAAGTTGAAACAACGTTGTTTAATATTTTTGGCTAGAGGTAATAGTCTTACTCGCAGATTAGCTAAATCCCGAGCAAACTTCTCAGCGGATTGCAGATTACTCCAATCAAAACTTGTTAATTCTGTTGCTAAGATTTCTAGGTTTTCCGGTTCAAACTGGGAAATATATTTAAATAAAACTGTAAGCTCATCTGCTACCAAGCCAGGATCGACACTTTTAGGAATATCTATTTTTTCATAAACTAAATGCGATCGCATTAAGGCTCCTATGTCATGATTAGGGCTAACTAAGCAGATTGCAACTGTGTATTCATTACCTGGTTGAGCATCCTCAGTAATCATTACCCGTGCTGAAGAGTCAAACAAGTCACCTTGCTGCACCAATTCCCCATTAATAAATATCTGAGCCTCTTCTGCCCACCAAGTTAATACTAAGCGTAAGCTTAAACCTGACACAGAATAACCCTGAAGTGTTGGAGGAATAACAATCTTTTGTGCCAACCATCTTAATTGTCTTCCCTGAGGAAAAACTATATAACCTTTTTCATTGGCTGATGCAGTCGGGCATTCTTGAAGATTAATCCTCGCTAAATTACTGTTGATGTTGATTATGTTTAATAGTGTAATGTCACGCCAACTATGCTGTACCTCTAATTGAACTAGCTGGCGTAGTTTATTGATGACTTGCTCTATGGTTACAACAAAGTTATGAGCCACGGCTGATTGGTTTGATTTTTTTTGAGGAAACGATAGTTAACAATTTATCAACAAGCATCTACCAGAATACTTCTTTCTCGCATTCTATTTAAAATTAAAAATCTACAAACCCAAAATTTTACGCTGTTATTAATCTTTATTATTTTTAAAATTGCCGTTCATAATACTTTAGGATAACTTAAAAGTATTTCCATTTTATTTAAATAGTTCATAATTTTGTTGATTCAAATTTATGTAAAAACACCTGATTTCAATGTAAATAGCTATTAGCTATTAGCTATTAAAAAAATAATGATTAATCAAGAAGGTCTGAGAGGATATCTGAAAAGTTGTTTTTATACATTCAAATCTTTGATTTCACCCCCCTAGCCCCCCAATTCTGGGGGGAAACGCTCAAAAGTCCCCCAAACTTGGGGGATTTAGGGGGCTTTAAAATTATGATTTATACTTTTCAGACAACCTCTGAGAAAATTTATTTGGTTAAAGTTACAAAGAAAATCTAAAAAATTATTACTTAAGCAAGAAAGAGAAGTTGCCATCAAAAGATTGCATCGAGAACTATGGTTAGATGCAACTTGGAATACAAACTATATTGTTTTTACGATTAGTGCCTGTTTGATTGCTACTTTTGGATTAGTTATAGTAGTTCTCGAATTAGTGAAGTACACCTCGGTTAGGATAAATTCGGAATTCGGAGTTCGGAATTCGGAAAATTTTGTACCTCACCTATTTGAGAAACGCTCTAGTAAATTAGATATTAAACTGACCTCTTGACTGGTCTACCATTCACTTCTGCATCATTTTGACTTAGCAACGATGCTCTAGATTTTAGTGCTACTGCCGATGATGATGGCGATCGCAAATATTTTGGTATGCTCTTTGAGATTCAGGATTATCGGTAATTATTTCCAGTCGTATTTTAGTATTGCCCGGAGTAGAATTAGTTGTAATTTTGGTCAATAAGTCTTTAACTGATTGTAAAGAAACAAACTCGCTTTGAGCTTGGTAAATATTGTGGGTATCACCTAGTTCGCCAAATTTAACGCCGTCAACCTCTGATTCTCCTAGGTCTATTTCCGTTAGATGCTCTGTAGTTATTCCTACTGTTTCTACAATCAGTTTTTCTCGACGAATCGGAATATGTACCATCCGCGTTTCAACTTCTTTGCGAACAATGACCTCTCCAACTTTTTGCTTACGACGTTTAACAATTAACTTTTCTTCTAACAAAGAAATATCATGAATATCTGCCACTTCTTCTGGCTTTTCTTCAGTGTTATCTGTGTGCGGAGAATTGATTTGCCAGTTGTTATTTAGAGAGAAATTGTCCATCTTTTTTGCTCCTTAAGTAAAATAAATTTAGGATTAAATTTAGGATGATTATTTAATTATCGATCTTAATTACTTAGTCAGTACTAAGCAGACGATCCCAAAAAGTAAAATACAGACCGTAGTGGCGAGTATATATCTGATGATGTAGAGCGTGATGATCGGAGCTGATAAACCATTGACCTAACCAATGATGGGGAAATCTAGGGAACAATTCAAAACCAAGATGGTTAACTAACGCCCAAACGGTCATGGTAATTAACAATAAAGCCAAAACATAGAAGTGAAGGGGAATAAAAAATACTATTGCGACCAGAAAAATTCCTTGAATCAATGCTTCGGGAAAATCGAGAGCGAAAGATGTCCAGGGGGTAGGATGTTTAGAACGATGGTGTCCACGATGTAGCCATTTGAATAGTTGGGGATGATGAAATCCGCGATGGAGAAAATAAAAGCAAGCATCCTGTAGTAGGATTACAATCAGAAAACTGGCAATCAAATACCAAGTTCCATAATCATCAATGGACCTGTATATTCGTGTAGCACCAGAATCGTAGATCGTCATTACTAATGCAGCACATATAGCTAATGCCACAGTAGTAATTATAGAAAGGGCAATATCGTTTTTGATCGCTTTTCGACTGGGAAGTTTAATAATTTTAGGTTGATGTTTGAGCAAAAATTTCTGGGAAGAATAAAATAACCAATAAGTTCCTCCTGCTACTAAAAAATAGCGTACAAGAATAATACCAAAAAAGGCGCAAAGGTAATATAGCCAGAGTTTCATTAAATTAATTGTTACATTTTAAATATTTAATTAGCATTAGAAATTTTAGTGGAACTAGCTTACGCGTAGGCTAGCACGGTCAAATTCTCTAACGTCTTTTAGAGCAGAGGCAGAACTATTGTTGATTTTCTGGATCACGCTAAAGCTACCGTCTGTTTCTAAAACTACGGCAT
Source organism: Pleurocapsa sp. PCC 7319 (assembly GCF_000332195.1). Lineage (NCBI taxonomy): Bacteria > Bacillati > Cyanobacteriota > Cyanophyceae > Pleurocapsales > Pleurocapsaceae > Pleurocapsa > Pleurocapsa sp. PCC 7319. The sequence goes on along the minus strand of NZ_KB235922.1, from coordinate 3,151,700 downwards.
CGGCATCTTCTATTGCACTAACACCACTAGCACGCAAAGCTGCTAAAACTTCTCCTTCTGAGACACGTTCTCGTTTGAGTACATCATGTCTGAGTTTTCCTTGATAGAGCAATAATGCTGGTTCAGCTTTAACTAGTTTTTGCACCCAGGTAGAACGCACTGCTACCCAGGTAAGAATATATTGAAACAGAACCAATAATGCAAAACCCAGAATTCCCGTACCAAAAGAATCCTTAGTCGATAACAAAATACTCGATAAAATTGACCCAAAGGCAATAGTAACTACAAAATCAAAAGAATTCCATTTTGCTAGGGTGCGTTTACCAGATATCCGCAACATAAAAATTATGGCGATATAGGCAATAGTTCCCAGTAAAATAGTGCTGAAAAATGGATTGTCAAGCATGGTTAGTTTAAGATTTAAGAGCTATGGAGCAAGACTCATACTAAAGAGTTCTGTTCGTATAGATTACTTGTATATAGTCCCTAAATCCTTCAAACTTGAGAGACTTAAAATGACTTTCTACTTCTTCGCTAAAGTAACTTTTATCAAGCAGATTTATTGTTAGCAATGTCCTTTAGATTTGTCAAAAGCGGATATTAGTATCGATTAGAAAATTTAGGGGCTATGGCTGAAAATAAATTTAAGTCCGCCTATGCCCCAACTGCCTTATTTAATCCTTTTTGACTTCGAAGTCGTCTGGCTAAAGCTTAGGATTCGGTAGGAGGTACAATTTCTACCTCTTCAATATTGACACTATTAACACCCGTAATTTCTTTTGCCAGAGGCTCTATGGTTGAGTATTCCTTTTCTCCTGGAACAGTGCCAATAATAACTACATCACCATTCTCTGCTTGAATAGTCAACTTAGAACGAGGGATATTAGCTTCCAATTTTGCTCTAATTTCACTTTCTAGATCAGAATCGTTTCTTACTTCTTGTTCTCCCAAGACATCGTTGCGTTGCTCTCGCGCGCGAATATCAGAACTTAACTGATCTTGGCGAATTTCGCTGTTGGCATCTTCTAATGTATCTTCGACTTGTGCGGGGTCTTCTACTGCCTCATCTGCTGAATCGGGAGCTTCAGAACTTGTTTTGGCTACATCACAGCCGACTGCACCTAAAAGTAAAACACTACTTAATAAAAATGTTGTTAGTTTATTCATTATTCTTTTTCCTTGCTCTTTAATAATTAATTTGATTGACTGTGGTGATTAAATTACTTTCAACTCGATAATTTATTTTGACGACTAAAGTGAAGGGTCAAATATTGATCATTTATTAATTGTTAAATGATCAATAGTTCAATATCTATCGTTCGATGATATCGCCGTCGGCATCAACTTCTAATTCTTCACGACGGATAGTTTCACGAGCCTCTACAGTCTCAGTTTCTACTTCTTTGCGAACGTTAACTTCTTCGCGGACAAAAGCTTCCTTTTGAATATCAGCAGTTTCCTCATAGAGTTCTACCTCGGCTACTTTACCGCCTGCGAAATTAGCAGTACCAGGAGTAACTACAGTACCAGCAGCAACATCTGTACGTTCAATCACGATGCGTTCTTTTTCTACAGGTACAGAAACACTAGCTGTTTCGGTTTCAACACGTTTGCCGATGGCAACTTCACCAGTTTTCTCACGCTGTTTGTTAACCATCAAGCGTTCTTCATATAGTCTGATTTTCTCATCATCAGCAATATCAGTTCTGGTTCTGATATCTTCGTCTACTTCTGTAACTGCTGTAGCTTTGGCACCAGGAACGTCATAGATACCAAATTCTTCTACACCGTTACGTTGTAGAATTACCTCTGCACGAGCTATTTCTGCTGTATTACCGTTGACTATTACAAGGAAACTGCCACCTTTTACTCTGTCGTTGTATATCTTGGCTTTTTCTTCAGGAATACCCAAACCGATCAAAGCACCGATCAAACCACCTGCTGCCGCACCAATACCAGCACCGGCTAAAGTAGTGGCGATCGCCGTTGCTTCTGCACCAGCTAGCAAGATTGGTCCAATACCAGGGATAGCTAAAGTCCCTAAACCAATTAACAAACCAGTAATACCGCCTAAAGCACCACCAGTAACTGCACCTGTTGCTGCACCTTCATCAGCTTTGTTACCGATTTCTTCTGTAGTCTCGTGTCCACCTATTTGATCGGCATCTCTAGCAATTACAGACACTCGATCCATATCATAACCAGCATCCTTAAGGGCGCGGACTGCTGCTTCTGCTTCATCACGACTATAAAATAATCCAGCAGCACGTTTATAAAAGTTATGTTCCATTATTGCTTTACCTCCTAAGATATTTCTCGACTGATTTTTAGCGGCTTGTTTAACAAAAATTGGCGAGAATTCAATTCGTTTTCCTATATCATCTTCACATTACTTGGAAATAAATCCATCTATCTAAAGCACAGTTTTTGGTTATTAAAACTTAATTTCTTCAAGAAGTTCTTGAGTATTTCATGTTGATACATGATGACTTTTAAAGGGATTAGAGATTAGCTCGGTATAGTTTCAATCTCTAGATAGATTCGTTTAAATCAAATAACTGTGTGTTAATTTTTATATTAGTTAAATCCAGTCTCGTTTACCAATCCAAGTAGAATTACACTGAAATAAATAATACTGAAGAAAAATAAAATATTTTGCTGATTTTTATCAAGAAACACTGAATATATTTTAAAAATAAGGTGATCTACTCAACCTTTCAAAATTATTATTTTTGTTAAAACGTTTTAGAATTAAATAATAAATAAAAATAAGTTATTCTTATTGGAAAACGAGATAGTAGCCAAAATTCTATTCTGATACAGCATCGATTTAGAATTTATGAACGGAGATCTACTGTTTTACATCTTTAAGTATTTATATTTCATTACTTAAGAAGTATCTATAAGTAAGAAGGAATCATAATCTATGGGGAATATGGTTTATGGTTAGTCAGACATTAGACGAGCAACCGCAAATTTTAGTCGTAGAAGATAACATTGATAGTTTGCTCTACGTTACTGCCGCGTTAAATTTATTGGGATATTCTTTTGCAACCGCGCAATATGCTCAACCAGCATTATATTTAGCCAGAAAGAACTTGCCAGCTCTTATCCTTTTGGATATTGGTTTACCAAAACGTAGCGGTTTAGATTTAGTCAGAGATTTAAAGCGCGATCATTCAACTAAAGATATCCCGATTGTGATCATATCTGCAATAGAAATATCAGAGATAGAAAAACAAGCCAAAGTGCTAGGATGTGATGAATATCTTGAAAAGCCCTATTTATTTGAACAGTTAGAACGAAAAATCAACTCTCTAATCAATTAGTATAATAATCTCACACCGCTCAACTTTACCGTTTGAAGGAGAGTAAAATGAACAATTACAGGAACGGTATTCTTGGCATCGCCATTCTTCTATGCGCATTCTGTCTTGGTTTGACTTCTGTAGAGGATTCTAAGCCACACAAACAGGAATCCATAAAAAGCTTTCAGGAACTTAATCATGCTGAATGGAAAGAGGTATTCTACGATCCAGGCACAAGGGACTGGAAAGAGAACTGGACACTTGACGGACTAGAGGCAAAGGTTGAAAACAGTAAGGAAGGCATGGATTTCTCTGCGGGACAGTCATTTGGCAATGATTCGTCCCACGCCGTAATGTGGACAAAACAAAGCTTCAGTGGAGATATCAGGATTGACTATGAATATACCAAGCTAGATGAAACCATCCGTGCCGTGACCATTCTCTACATCCTCGCCACTGGCAGTGGATTAGATCCATACGAGAAAGACATTGCCGAATGGGGCGACCTTAGAAAAGTACCCTCCATGGCAACGTATTTTAACAACATGAATACTTACCACATCAGCTATGCTGCATATGGACTTAAGAACACCGATCCTGCAAATGATTACATACGGGCTCGACGATACATGCCGAAAGCCAAGAAGGGCTTGAAAGGAACAGAACTGAAACCTGACTATTCTGAAACGGGACTTTTCCAAACTGGGGTCCCCCATAGAATAACTGTTATCAAAGAGGGAAATGACCTATTCATGAGTATCCGCACTAAGGGAAAGACAAAGTTATTTCATTGGAGAACCGATTCTTTACCTCCGATTACGGAAGGACGCATTGGTTTGCGCCACATGTACACCCGAAGTGCCCGATACCGTGATTTCCGAGTTTCAGTGCTGAATGATCGAGATATAGATCGTTTTTAGATCAAATTTAGATCAAACAAAATATCAACAGTCAAAAAATAGTGAATTTATTATTGCATTTACTTTGTTACTGCCGTCACATTCTCTCTTATAATGAAAAGTCCTAAACTTTCTCTTCAATTAGAAGGATTATCAATTGTAGATTTTTCTAGTTTTTCTGAAGAATCGTTATTTCAAATGGTTGTAAAGTTTCAGGTATGTCGATAATTTTACCTTCTTCCCAAATATTGGAAATTAGTACCGACCAATCTTCTGGTTCAATATATTCATCAACTTCCATCGGCTTTTCATAAGAAAAATTGATGATAATTAACACTTTTTCCGCTTTAGTTTGTCTAACATAAGCCAAATGTTCGTAAGGATAATGAATTAGAGGTTTCCAGCTTCCCCTCAAAAGAGCCTTACTATTTTTTCTGATCTTAATTAATCTCCTATAGAAATTAAAAATAGAATCTTTATTTTCTAATTGCTGGACGACATTAACTTCCGTGTAATTATCGTTTACTGGTAAATAAGGTTCGACATCTTTACCAAAGCTAAACCCTGCATGAGCAGTATCATCCCACTGCATAGGAGTTCTGGCACCATCTCTAGGAGGTGGTAATTCTCCAGTTTCACTCTTGACTACCGCTTTGTCTTGGATTTTTTCCGGAGGAATATCGAGATTGTCCACCATACCAATCTCCTGACCATAATACATTACAGGAGTTCCTCTCACGGTCAAGAGTAAAGTAGCAGCTGCTTCGGCGATCGCATCTGGATTGGTACACAAGCTACACTCAATCCAACGAGATAAATGACGGGGAATATCGTGATTGTCTAAAAAGTATGTAGGCCAACAATCCTTGGGAGTAACGGCCTCTATTTTAGCTATTTTTCGTTGGAGATAGCCTGGATACCAAGGACTAAAAGTAAATTCAAAATTAAATGGTAAGTGCAGCTCGTCATTCTTGATGCCATAAAAAGTAATTGAATCGTATAAACTGCTGTCAATAAAAGTCTCGCCAATTAAAACTCTGGCATCATATTCATCAATAATCTGGCGAATTTCTTGGATAATATGATGATTTTCTGGCAGATCTTTATCATATAAGTGGTCTTGATTATTATAGTTATTTCTATCTGTGGTACCAAACTTAACAGGATTGTAACGATAATATTTATCCTTACTGTAAACGCTGGAAGCATCGAGTCTAAATCCATCCACCCCCTTATCTAGCCAAAACCTAATAATGTTGTAAACTGCTTCTCTAACTTCAGGATTGTTCCAATTTAAGTCTGGTTGATTTTTATTGAATGCATGATAGTAATATTGATCTCTAGCTTCGCAATAAGTCCAGGCAGTCCCCCCAAAATAAGATAGCCAATTATTGGGAACTGAACCATTGGGTTCGGCATCTTGCCAATGATACCAATCACTTTTGGGATTGTCTTTACTGGAACTAGATTCAATAAACCAATCGTGCTGATCTGAGGTGTGGTTGACAACTAGGTCGAGAATCACCTTAATATTGCGCTGGTGACATTCAGCTAATAAAGTTTCAAAGTCTTCTAAGGTACCAAATACTGGGCAGATATCATAGTAGTCGCTAATATCGTAGCCATTATCAAACATCGGCGAAGTATTAATTGGGGATAGCCAAATTGCATCGATTCCCAATGAGTTTTTACTATCTGGTTGACCACCGTTAAGGTAATCAAGTTTTTTAATGATGCCCTGTAAATCACCTTTGCCATCACCATTGGCGTCAGCAAAAGTTAAAGGATATATTTGGTAAATTACGCCAGTTTCCCACCATTTATCTGCTCGAGATTTCGTATTATTGATCATTGAAGAATAATTTTATCTATTGAGATATTTGCCTATAAGATCCAGTTTAGTTCGAGCGCAAAACATAACCAACACTTCTTACGGTATGGATTAAGCGTTTTTCATGCTGCGCCTCTAACTTAATACGCAAATATCGAATATATACTTCAATAATATTGGAATCACCAAAAAAATCATACCCCCAGATTTTTTCGAGTATTTGAACGCGAGTCAATACCTGACGTGGATGTATCATTAAATATTCTAAAAGATTGAATTCTTTAGCAGTGAGGATAATTGAACGATTATTTCGATGTACTTCTCGTGTTAGAGTATTTAGCTCTAGATCTTCAAAAATTAAGATATGAGACTTTTCTCGTCTATTTTGACGTAGACGAGCCCCTACAATAGCTAAAAATTCTGCCATCGAAAAAGGGTGAGATAAACAGTCATCTGCTCCTGCATTTAAAATCGTGACTCTCTCCTTAGCACTTTTGCCCTCAGTTAAAGCGATGATCGGAATATAATTACTTGTTGATCGCAAACAATAGTAAATGTCGATACCAGAAAGAAAGGAAACTACCCAATCTAAGACAATCAAATCTGGTTCTTGTTGACGTATCGCGATCGCTGCTGTGAGACCATCATGAAAAACTTCCACTTGGTAGCCTTGATGAATAAGCTCTATTTCGATGATTTCAGTTAGTAATTGTTTTCTAGCAATTAAAAAAATACGTGCTATCTTGCTTTGGGATACAAATCGTCTACAGTCTTTAACTTTTGGTAAGGCTTTAGGCAACTTCTGCATTTTTTAGCTAGTTGTTTAAGAACAAGAGATAGAATTAGATGACAAGTATTATTGAGTAAAATCTAGCAAAATTTTGGCATCATAGAATATGGATTTTAATAAATTAACTTTATAAGAAAACTTTGATCATCTCTCTGTAAACTTTGTGACAGATATTAGATATTTGGGCAAAACACAATAATAACTACATATTTTGAAAAGCAAATATACTACAAAAACTGTATAATATTTTATTAAACAAATATACACGCAATCATGCTCTTAAATATAGCAATATTCAATCAATTTTAACAATAATCAACTTGACTACTATCGGTGAATTAAGATAAATTTCGATAACAAATGATATTAAATAGTTTTACTTTGATTTATTAAATAAACTCAAAACTAATTTGGAATTTATTTGTAACCGAAATATTTCGATAGTATGGTCACAAAATCATAAAATTGTTTAAGAGCTTGTTTGATTAATCAAAAAATAAAAATGCTTAATATTTGATTTTTTTTGAGGTAAGAGTAAAGATATAACTTATATATATATTACTTGTTTCAAATCAAGTAAATTTTGTGCAAAAAAAAGAGCAAATTAACTGTTTTTTAGGTCAAGTCTAAACGAAGAATATTTTAATTTCTCAGATTTTAGAGTGATTAAGACTACGATCTACAATTCATAAGTTAGAAGTAGTGCAACCCATCGTCGCTGTTGTTGGGGAACCACTCCAAATTGAGAAAATTTTCAGGTGTTTCTAATCTTGATAAAAGTTTTCTGGCACAAATTGTTAGTACGAAAGGAGACCGGTAAAGATTTGTTGCCAATTGTCAGATTGCAACTTACCAGCCAAAACAACTATCTCTAGTTCATAGGCTATCTCCATCGTGGCAAATAACTTTGAATTATCTTCAAAAAATCATGTTAAGTAGTCTCGGTAAAATTAAGAATCCTTTCCTGAGAAGCATTACGACTGCCAGTACATTCTTGTCCATGGTGACTTTAATTTCTGCTGTGGCGATCGGATTAACCAATCCTCAAGATAAATCAGCAAATAAAATCGGCGTTTACGCTTCCTTACTCGCTACTGCCGCTGGCGCAGCTTTTGGCTTGGCTGTCAAAGATAAATCAACAACTAGACAAGGTAAAATCATCCAGCTCCAGCCTGAACACAATCACACTTGGCAAGATTGGCGTGATTTTGAAATTTTCCGCAAAGTACCAGAAAGTAAAGAAATTACTTCTTTCTACTTCAAACCCCAGGATAGAGGAGCATTACCCGATTATAAGCCTGGTCAATTTCTAACCATTAAGTTGGATATACCCAATCAGCCACGCCCAGTAATTCGTACTTATTCCCTTTCAGACTATACATTTTCTGGAGATTATTATCGTCTTTCCATCAAGCGAGAGGGTTCCCCAAAAGGTTTAAATGTTCCTCCTGGAGTAGCTTCCAATTTCATGCACGATCGCATTACAGAAGGTTCTATAATTCCCTGCAAACCACCAAACGGCAAGTTTTTTCTGGATGTAGAATCTTCAATTCCGGCGGTCTTAATTAGTAATGGCGTGGGGATTACGCCGATGATTAGTATGGCAAAAGCCTGTAGTCGATTTAATCCTAACCGCCATCTTTGGTTTATTCATGGTGCCAGAAATGGGGAATTTCATGCTCTGCGGGATGAAGTAAATGCGATCGCCGAAAATTACAACAACTTACATATTCACTATCGATATAGTCGTCCCCGACCAGAAGACGAAGGACAATATCATAGCCAAGGTTACGTAGATAAAAAGCTTTTGGAAGATTCGATTCTGACTGAAATCAGTCAGATATACGGCTCTAGTAGTGCTAAATTTTTCTTGTGCGGTTCACCTTCCTTTATGGATTCAATTAAAGATGGGTTAAGAGAATTAGATGTGCCCGAAAACAATGTTTATTTTGAATCTTTTGGAGGAGGATCAACCAAAGGTCAGTCTAAAACTGTAGCAACTAACCAAGCAGCTGTAGACAAGGCAGAGGTTGTATTTGCTAAGTCAGGTCAAACTATAACCTGGACAAAAGATGATGGAACTCTTTTAGAATTTGCCGAAGCCAATAACATCAATCCAGACTATAGCTGTCGCCAGGGAGTTTGTCTAACCTGTATGTGCCAACTTCAAGAAGGCGCAGTTGAATATTTAGAACAACCTGCTAGCGAACCCGATGAAGGTTCAGTGCTAATTTGTATTTCTCAACCAAAAACGGCAAAAGTAGTCCTCAATCTATAATATCCATTTATTGATCTCGAAAAGAGATTATAGTCAATGCTTAAGTAGGTGGGTGTAATTAAATATAAAATGCCTACGGTAAGGGAATAGGGAATAGGGGATAGGGAATAGGGAAATAGCTTAATAGTATGGTTTTCCTACTTAATTTGATTTATCAATAAGGTACATTTGACTGAGTACAAATAGCTGATAGGTAGTACTTTAGGCTGAAATATTTTCCAGTTGTTTTTATCTGAGCTACGCTTAGATTGAAAGCTCGATATAGGATATCTTGATTTGGGGATGTCTCGGTTTAAAATACTTGGCGATCATCTTTATCTCTTTATAAGTAATACATGAAGAGATAAAGATGATCAAGAGTTTACTTGCGCGAAACAAATGGTAAACAGAGGAAATTGGGTTAAAGAAACCAACTATTCGATTTACGAATGGTTCGATAATTATCAGGGAGAGAAAGTCAAGCAGCAGATCTATTTAGAGCCTTGCTCGGCAAACCGCGATCGCGGTAGATTCAAATCATCATTTCTGTTTATTTCGCCGCTAGAAATATTAAATCTCAACACTTATTATTTTGATCGCCAAAGAGCGATACAAGAGATCGAATCTTGGGCAAAAGTGATCAGCGAAACAATACATTTAGACTTAAAGCAAAAACAAGCTTTTGAAGAATGTAGTGAAAGCAATATTTATTTGTCAACTTTGATTAGTTCAGAATGCCTTAGACTAGAGGCAAAATTGCCGAGCGGGGGTATTGAATCGCATTTTCAAGAAATTTATAGTTTCGACGTGGAAATTCAGGACAAAGACCTAGAGGTTGGTATTGCCGATCTATTTCCTAGATATTACATCAATAAAAATGTGGCTAAATTAGAGATGATCGAATGGTCCAAACATTGGTTGAGAAATTATGCTCAAGTTTTCACGGAATATGTCAGCCTAAATTGAGTGAAATTAATTCAAGGAGAAGAACTAGTACACTACCAAGTTTGAATTGAGGGGTAAATCCTTTGACTCCGAATTAACTTATAACCTATAACCTATAACCTATAACTTTGAATTCCGATTTTTTTTAGTATCGATCATTTCAAAATTGGCAAACTACTAGCGGGTAGTCTACAGAAAGAATAAGTATTAACTCCTAAAAAACTCTTTTTTTCAGGTAATATCAGCTTTTATTTAGGAAAAATTCAGAATAGTAAAGATCTGGCTAAGAAGAAATTCAGGGTGGTCAATCATAGTAATCGAGTAAACCAAGTTAGTTTATTTTAGTCAAGATATCTATGAAATTCTTCGACCCCCATAGTTTGCCTACCCCGATAAAGAATAAAATTACCTATCGAAATTTGGCTGTAGGAGAAAGGTTGTTCAGACGAGGGGATGCAGCTGTTAATTTCTTTATCTTAGCCACTGGAAGAATTCGGCTGATTCGTCCAACCATTAATAACCAAAATGCTACTCTGCAATTTGCTGAACCTGGAGGCATTCTGGGAGAAGATGCTATTTTTGAAAGTGCTTATTCTAGCAGTGCGATCGCAACTGTAGCTTCCAAAGTTATTGTCTATCCATCTTCGTATCTTCTATCAATTCTCCAAGAGTATCCTGATTTAGTTGAAGATTTGCTAAAAATGCTTCTAGAAAAAATCAAGTATTTCCAAACCAACATGGAGTTACGAGAAATTCGTGCTGCTAATCTAAGAGTGTTGCAATATTTAAATTATGCTGCTGACAATGAACACAAAATTGTTAATTTAAACTGTCCGCTACAGGATATTGCTGCTCAAATAGGGTTTACCCCGGCAACTTTTTCGAGAACATTATCACAATTAGAAGCTGAAGGTTCAATTACTCGTCAATCTGATGTCATTATCTTAAATGATTCAAATGCGGCATAATCAAGATTTAGGGATATTCAACATATTCTCCAGAATTGATCTATTTTGGGCATCTCTTAAACAAACTTTTCAATTTTTGCCGCAGTTTCTCAGAAAAAATTAAGATAACAAAGATGAATTTGTTATTCAATCAAGAACATAATTGCCAAAAATTCATCATTATTGTTCCGAATAAGCTTTTTTGAACATTCATAATAGTATATCGGTATCTTATGAAACGTTTGCAAGATCGAGTAGCTTTAGTTACGGGTTCGAGTTCTGGTATTGGTGCAGCAGTAGCTAAATCTATGGCTGCGGAGGGAGCAAAAGTTATTGTTAACTATGCTCGCAGTTCTAAAGGTGCAGAAGCCGTGGTCGAGGAAATTAAAACTGCTGGGGGAGAAGCGATCTCGATTCAAGCCGATGTCAGTCAAGAAGACCAAGTAAAAAGTATGTTTCTACAAACGTTTGAAGCCTACGAAACTATTGATATTTTGGTCAATAATGCGGGATTGCAAAAAGATGCCGCTTTTGTCAATATGACCTTAGATCAATGGAATACGGTTATAGGAGTTAACTTAACGGGACAATTCCTCTGTGCTCGGGAAGCAGCGAAAGAATTTATGCGTCGGGGAGTAATACCCGAGAAATCTTGTTCTGCTGGCAGTATTATTTGCATGAGTTCTGTTCATGAGGTGATTCCTTGGGCTGGTCATTGCAACTATGCAGCATCCAAAGGAGGTGTAATGCTGTTGATGAAGAGTATGGCTCAAGAGCTTGCTCCCCATAAGATTCGGGTTAATAGTATCGCTCCAGGGGCAATTAAAACTCCCATTAATCGAGACGCATGGGATACACCAGAAGCTGAAGCAGAATTACTGAAGCTAATTCCCTACAACCGTGTGGGAATACCAGAAGATATTGGTAAAGCAGCCGTCTGGTTAGCTTCCGATGAAGCGGAGTATGTGCAAGGAACTACTATTTTTGTCGACGGGGGAATGACTTTATATCCAGGTTTTGCCACAGGTGGTTAATTTGATAGGAATTTTAATTTAAATTGAATGAGCGTTAAATTTTTAACCGATCGAGGAATTGAAGTTCCCTCTGTCACCACCGAACAAATGATCGAGGTCGATCGCGTGGCAATAGAAGAGACGGGACCCAATCTGTTTCAGATGATGGAAAATGCGGGGCGAAATCTAGCTTTGCAGGCGATCAGCTCTGCTGGTGCGCGACGCGGAGCTAGTCCTTTAGGGCGGAGCGCAATCGCCTGTCTGGGAGAAAATTGGCAACAGGCTAATATTGTAATTCTTTCAGGGAGTGGCGGCAATGGTGGTGGGGGTATCTGTGCCGCTCGCCATTTAGCCAATCGCGGAGCAAAAGTGCAATTGTGTTTGTCTGCTCCAGAGCGGTTAAAAGAAGTACCCCAGTGGCAAAGACATATTTTTCAATCTACTTCTGGTAAGGAAGTTGGCATTGCTGAATTAAAATCATCTAACGAGCCGATAAACCTAATTATCGATGCTCTGATTGGCTATAGTTTGCGAGCTGCACCTAGAGGCAATGCCCTGGAACTAATTAATTGGGCAAATAACACTGGCGTACCAATTCTCTCTCTAGATACTCCCTCTGGAGTTGATTCCACGACGGGAGAAACCCCAGGTGAATACATCCATGCTCGTTGGACAATGACATTAGCTTTGCCCAAAAAAGGTTTACTACCAGAGAAAACAGGAGAATTGATTCTGGCAGATATTGGTATTCCCCCTGGTGCCTATAGTTGGCAAACCTTGCAGTTAAATTATATTCCACCTTTTGGCGATCGCTTTCGCATTCCTCTACAAACCATCACAGAATAACCATTAAAAATGGGCGATAAACTATGAATTTCAAGTTTGGGCGAGAAATATGTAATAACCTGCAAATGGTGGAATCAAGAGAATGGTTAGTTACCAATGGGATTGGCGGTTTTGCTTCAGGAACGATCGCAGGAGTATTGACCAGACACTATCATGGTTTACTGATTGGGGCTTTAAACCCACCTGTAGCCAGAACTTTACTGTTAACTAAACTTGAAGAGATTGTTCACTACAACGGTCAATTTTACGATCTAGCTACTAACCGATGGGCAGATGGTACTGTGGCACCTGAAGGATACCTCAATATTGAGAGTTTTCATTTAGATGGAACAACTCCTGTTTGGAATTTTGCTTTTGCTGATGGGTTACTAGAAAAACGTATCTGGATGCACCAGGGAGAAAATACCACTTATATTCGCTATAGCTATCAGCGAGGTAGTCAGCCTTTAACTCTATCTCTCAAAGCATTAGTAAATTATCGCGATTATCATGGTGGAACTCACTTTGACTCAAAATCTATAGGCAAGATTGAACCAATATCAGATGTAGATCTAGAAATCAAACCTTTTCCTGACGCTGCCAGTTTATATTTATCAGCAATTTCAGAAAATTCGACTCATAACTTTAGTTGGTTAATCAACAATACTTGGTATCAGAATTTTGCCTTAGCAGTAGAGAACTATCGGGGTTTGGATGATACAGAAGATCATTTATTAGCTGCAACTGGCAACGTTAGTTTACAACCAGGGGATTCCATAACTTTTGTCGCCAGTACTCAGAAAGATGAGGAGACAAAGAGACACGGTGACAAAGAGAAGGAGGAAAAAGGGCGAAAATTAATCGATCTGTTCTATTCTCAGAATAAACTTCAAGCTGCACCAGAATGGATAGAGCAGTTGGTTTTAGCAGCAGATCAATTCATTGTCGATCGCCCGTTAACTAATAATCCTGAAGGGAAAACGATTATTGCAGGCTACCCCTGGTTTACTGATTGGGGTAGAGATACGATGATCAGTCTGCCAGGATTAACGATCTCTACAGGGCGTTATGACATTGCGAAAACTATTCTTCTTACCTTTGCCAAGTATGTAGATCGGGGAATGTTGCCCAATGTATTTCCCGATGCAGGGGAAACTCCCGAATACAATACTGTAGATGCTACTCTCTGGTATTTTGAAGCAATCCGCACTTACTATGATGCAACTGAAGATCGGGAATTTATTGCCGAGTTATTCCCTTTGCTAGCTGAAATTATTGATTGGCACATTAAAGGAACCCGCTACAACATCAAGATGGATGATGATGGTTTACTCTATGCTGGCGAGCCAGGAGTACAGCTTACTTGGATGGATGCCAAAGTAGGAGATTGGGTAGTTACCCCTCGTATTGGTAAGCCTGTAGAAGTAAATGCTCTTTGGTATAACGCTCTAATTTGCATGGATTATTTTGCTAGTATTTTGCAGAAATCTGAGACTAGATATCAGGAGATAGCAAGCAAAACGCGATCGCACTTTTCTAAGTTTTGGTATGAAGAAGGTGGTTATTGCTACGACGTAATTGATTCTCCTGATGGAAATGATGCCAGTTTTCGTCCCAATCAAATTTTTGCCGTTTCATTGCCGAGTAGGGGTTATTCTGTAAGGGCGTTTCGCGAAACGCCCCTACGACCAGAACAACAGAAAATGGTGGTCGATAAAGTAGGGCAAAAATTATTAACTTCTTATGGATTGCGATCGCTTTCTAGAGATCATCCCGATTACGTTGGAATCTATGGCGGAGATCAATTAAAACGCGACGGGAGTTATCATCAGGGAACTACTTGGGGTTGGCTAATAGGTCATTTCATTCAAGCACACCTGAAAGTTTATCAAAATCCAGAACTTGCTTATACTTTTCTCGAACCAATGGCTGATCATTTACAAGATGGTTGTATCGGCAGCATTAGCGAAATTTTCGACGGCGATACACCCTTTTCTCCCAGAGGTTGTTTTGCTCAAGCTTGGAGTGTAGCAGAAGTATTAAGAAGTTGGGTGATGATTCATAGCAATTAACAATTAACAATTAACGATTATCAATTAGCAAAAACATGACTAAAGAATCGGAACGTTTACAACAAAATGATTGGAAAAAATGGGGACCTTATCTCAGTGAAAGGCAGTGGGGAACAGTTAGAGAAGATTATAGTGCCACAGGGGAAGCCTGGGATTACTTTTCTCACGACCAAGCGCGATCGCGGGCATATCGTTGGGGAGAAGATGGTATTTTGGGTATTAGTGACGATCGGCAACTACTCTGTTTTGCGATCGCCTTATGGAATGGCAAAGACTCGATATTAAAAGAGCGTATCTATGGATTAACTGGCTCTCAAGGCAATCATGGAGAAGATGTCAAAGATTATTATTTTTATCTTGATAGTACTCCGACTCATTCTTATATGAAGGGATTATATAAATATCCTCAGACAGAATTTCCCTACGCTGATTTAGAAGCAGAAAATCGGCAACGAGGTCGGGGAGGAATGGAATATGAATTATTGGATACAGGAGCTTTTGAAAATAATAATTACTACGATGTTTTGGTTGAATATGCCAAAGATACACCAGAAGATATTTTAATCAAAATTACTATTACTAATCGCTGTAAGGGCGAAAGGCTTTCGCCCACCCAATCATTACATTTACTACCTACTTTATGGTTTCGTAATACCTGGTCTTGGGACAAAGATACAGTTAAACCCAAAATTTCTGTAGGGTCTGTTCTCGATCAGCCCCTACAACATACCGTAATCGAAACCAATCATCCAGAACAAGGCGATCGCTGGTTATATTGTGAAGGTCAGCCCGAATTATTATTTACCGAAAACGAAACTAATTATCAAAAGATATTTAATTACGACAATGGTGCTAAATATGCCAAAGATGGCATTAATAATTTTGTAGTTAACGAACAAAAAGAGGCAGTTAATCCCCATAAAATTGGCACGAAATTTTCGCCGCACTATCAATTAACTATTCCACCAGGAGAAACCAAAGTAATTAAATTACGACTGAGTGATAAGTCAAATTTAACTGAACCTTTAGCTGATGAATTTGATGATATTTTCAGAACCCGTTTAGGGGAGGCTGATGAATTTTATCAGCAAATAAACAAGCAAGCTTTAAACGAAGATTTAATTAATATCCAGAGGCAAGCTTTTGCTGGGATGCTGTGGACAAAACAATATTATAAATTCGACATCGAACGTTGGCTGGAAGGCGATCCCACTCAACCCGCACCTCCACCAGAAAGGAAAAAGGGACGCAATCATCAATGGAAGCATTTAGATAATGAAGATATTATCTCTATGCCAGATAAATGGGAATACCCTTGGTATGCTGCTTGGGATTTAGCTTTTCACTGTTTACCTATTGCCCTAATCGATCCTGATTATGCTAAATATCAGTTGGATATCATGACCCGGGAATGGTATATGCACCCCAATGGACAAATTCCCGCCTATGAATGGGCATTTGGGGATGTTAACCCTCCTGTCCATGCTTGGGCAACTTGGCGAGTATACAAGATTGAGGAAAAAAGGAAAGGCAAAGGCGATCGCCAGTTTTTAGAAAGAGTATTTCAGAAGCTTTTACTGAATTTTACTTGGTGGGTAAATCGCAAAGATGCAGAAGGAAATAACATCTTTGAAGGCGGCTTCTTGGGATTAGATAATATCGGCGTATTTGATCGCAGTGCCCCTTTACCCACAGGAGGTTTTATCGAACAGGCAGATGGTACTAGCTGGATGGCAATGTACTCCCTCAATATGCTGACAATTGCTTTGGAGTTGGCATTAGAAAACCCTGTTTACGAAGACATGGCAACCAAATTCTTCGAGCATTTCCTGTATATTGCCGATGCCATGGTACATATCGGTGGTGATAAAACTCAGCTTTGGGATGATGAGGATGGTTTCTTTTATGATGTACTCCATCTGCCTAATGGCAAGAGAGTCAGATTAAAAGTGCGATCGATGGTAGGTTTAATTCCCTTGTTTGCTGTCACGACCCTTGAACCAGAAGTTATTAATCAGCTCTCAGGCTTTAAACAGCGTTTGGAGTGGTTTATTAGCAATCGTACAGATTTAAAGAAAAATGTTGCCTGTATGGAAACCAAAGGGCTAGGTGCCAGAAGAATGCTAGCTCTTTGTTATGCAACTTTAGACAGATATGAACCAGAAGATAAGTTACGTCGCATCTTGGAAAAACTTCTCGATGAAGACGAATTCTTTGGTGATTATGGCATTCGTGCTTTGTCTCGTTTCCATAAAGAAAACCCCTATACTTTTTATGTCAATGGAGATGAGAATAAAGTCAGTTACGAACCAGCCGAATCTAGTAGTGGTTTATTTGGCGGCAATTCTAACTGGCGAGGTCCCGTATGGATGCCAGTCAATTACTTATTAATTGAATCTCTACAAAAGTTTCATCACTATCTGGGGGATGATTTTAAAGTTGAATGCCCTACAGGTTCGGGTAACTTAATGAATTTGTGGGAAGTTTCTCAAGAAATTTCTTCTCGGCTAACACGTATTTTCCTGAAAGATAGCGAGCAAAAACGACCTTTATATGGCGGCATCGATCAATTTCAAAATGATCCGCACTGGCAAAATTTAATCCTCTTCCATGAATATTTCCATGGTGATAATGGTGCTGGAATTGGCGCAAATCATCAAACAGGATGGACAGGTCTGGTCGCCAAGTTGATTCAACAAAGTGGCGAGTATATTCAAAAGAAACAGTAACTTTATCTGATATAAGTCCGAATCTTAAAACTTGAGTGAATTTATGAAAGAAGAACAAAAAGAAGCCCTCTTAGACGCAGTAAATAAAGCAAGTACACAATGGAAATCTGCTTTTAATTCAGGAAATGCAGTTGGTTGTGCAGCCCAATATGAAGCAACTGCAATTATGGAAGCAAAGCCATTTGGTACTTTTGTTGGAACTGAAAATATTAAAAGTTTTTGGCAAAAGATTATCGATGACGGTTTTTCTGATGTTGAATATCTAGAACCAAAAATAGAGGTGGTTGATGAAACAAGTGCCATACTAACTTCTGGCTGGAGAATGAATAAAGCCAAAGGTATTATTCATAAGGAATTGTGGGTATTACAAGAAGATGGACAAGCTAAGTTACGAGAAGATTATTTTGAAGTGAAGGATTAATTTAATAACTCTTTTAATGTGAGCTAGAAATTAACTTTTTCACTCGCAGTTTGATATTTAAAATCTGAGATACTTACCTAACCTAAACTTTTTAAAAAAAATAATTAATATCAGGAGATGTTTTGAATTATGCGACCGAAAGAATTAATCAAAGAATTTGTAGAGGCATTCAATCAGGCTGACGTTGAAGGTTTGGCAAATTTTTATAGTGAGACAGCTATTAATCATCAAGTAGCAAATAGTCCAGTGGAAGGACGGGATGCTATACGCAAGATGTTTGAGAAAGAATTTGCTACAGCCAACATGATTTGTATCATCGAGAATATTTTTGAAGATGGTGAGTGGGCAATTCTGGAATGGCGCGATCCTTTAGGCTTAAGAGGCTGTGGTTTTTTTCACATAGTAGATGAAAAAATAGTATTTCAAAGAGGATATTGGGATAAATTATCTTTTCTAAAACTTTATGGTCTGAATGTAACACAATAAAATCTTTACTTACAATGACTGAAATAAATAAAACATGAGTTACTTTCGTGCTGCTGTTGATGCCACAACTGGCTACATTCCTGGAGAACAACCCAAACCAGGAACAAAAATCATCAAACTTAACACTAATGAAAATCCTTATCCACCTTCTCCAGATGCCATAAAAGTATTGCGTACTATTGATAGCGAATGGCTGCGACGCTACCCCGATCCTTACGCTATGGACTTTTGTTTAGCTGTTAGTGAAGTTCTAGGAATTCCTGCCGATTGGATTATTGTGAGTAATGGGAGTGATGAACTACTCAATGTGATCATTAGAGCCTGTGCGGAAGGAAGCGATCGCCCTGTAGTTTATCCGATGCCAACTTATGTACTCTATAAGACATTGGCTGCTTTACAACCAGCTAAGGCGATCGCTATCAATTATGATCAAAGTTTTCAGTTACCAATAGACGAACTGGTTGCCGCTAAAGGTGCAGTGACTTTTATTGCCTCTCCAAATAGTCCTTCTGGTCATATAGTACCTCTTGATGATTTACGGGAATTGGCACAGAGAATCTCGGGAATATTAGTTATCGATGAAGCTTATGTTGATTTTGCCGAATATTCAGCATTATCTTTAGTCAAAGAATTTGAGAACGTTATTATCCTCAGAACTTTATCTAAAGGTTATTCCTTGGCAGGCTTGCGCATGGGATTTGGGATCGCCAATCCCCAATTATTATCTGGTTTGTTCAAAGTTAAAGATAGCTACAACATTGATGCGATCGCCACCTTAGTAGGTGCAGCAGCAATTAGAGATCAAGCTTACAAAAATGAATGTGCAGCAAAAATAAAAAAGTCTAGAGCAAAATTAACTAGTAATCTTCAAAGCTTAGACTTTACCGTTCTCAACTCCCACGGAAATTTTGTCTTAGCCACTCCCCCAGAAGGTAATGCCGAACAATTATATCTGCAATTAAAAGCACAAGGTATTTTAGTTCGCTACTTTAAACAGCCTGGATTAGACGACAAACTACGTATCACCGTTGGTACTGAGCAACAAAACCAAACTTTACTAAAAGCCTTGCAAATTAAGGTAATTAGCTAAATTAATGAATAATATCGCTCTCCAAACATAAAAAAGTTGTACTATCTGTTAAATTAATCAACTGTTGCCAATTAGGATTAATATCTTCTTCGTTAGTACTTAAAATTATTTGCTGTGCTGATGTCTTAGGTAAATCAAACCAAAAAGTAGGGTTTTCGGCTACATCAGCAGTTTGATAAAGGCGATCGGCATTAGTCTTTTGTTGTTGAGATAGATAAAGGTCTTGAGAACACATTTCATCGTGATGCGAAGATTCGCCGCGCGAACCTGCTCCCTCTGAAAATTCTGGTTGTTTTTCTTCTGGTGGAGGTTGAAATGAGATTGGAGTATTAATATCTTCAATTTCGCTGAAGGCAAGACACTTGCAAATCCCTATTGGTGTTAATAAAAAACCTAATATAGTTATACAAGCGATCAAGCCTAATTTATTGTTTGATTTCTTTGAATTTGAAGACGTACTTTTTTTAAAAAGTTTCATTTTCTGATCTAAAATCTCTGTTAATAATTTTTTATTTATTTAGGACTAAAGTCTTTTAGTAGTAGCACAACACTACGCAATAACTTCATACTAAGGCAACACTATAAAATAAACTGAGTCTATAGTGATTGCTAGAGTGACTGGGAAAACTCAATTAAATTTCCATTGTTATCTTGAATAAAAGCGACCCTTCGACCTACAGCAGCGTAGTCTGCGACTTCTATCAAAGCAGAAACACCTTGTGCTGCTAATTCATTTATCACTGCATCTACATCATCGACTTGAAAACTAATTAGACCAGCATAGTCCATAGTTCCTAAATAATCATTTACATCTGCAACCTGAGATGTACCAGTAGAATATGCATTGTTACCCACTATATTCACGTTTAATCCGTACACATTAAGATTCGCTAGCATGATGTTTGGAAGTTCGGGAAATGTCCATTCTTCCTCTATGGTTGCGTTAAAATTCTCTTGATACCATTGCACTGTCTCGTCATAGTTAGTCACGCTAATGGTAATTGAGTCTGTTCCAATAGTTGCTTGAATTGTGTCTATAATACTAACATCTGCAATGACGTCCGCTTCATTCCCAACGTTTTGAACTTTCAGGATTTCTTGCTGGTTCTGTTGATCTATAGTATTAATCAAGCTCTCATTCGCTGTGGCAACACTGTTAAAACCGAAAGTTGTAACTAACAAAGTAGTAATAATTGCAACTGTAGATTTCATAATTGATTTCTCCTTAATTCAATTCTTTTGAATTAATCATAGAAATTCAACATCTGAAAAACATCTGAAAAACGTCTCGAATCCCCTCTCAACCAAAGAGATAGCGATCATCTAACTTTCGTTGATTAGTTGAGTATATTTGCCTAGAACTAAAGTCCCCCACTACTGATATAGTCGTACAAAGTTGCATTAAGACAAGTTTATTTGATTGCTCGTAAGTAATGAGTAATGAGCAACTTTCGTAACAAAGGACTTGTCCGCATATAGTGCTGAACCCGAAGGGAGCACAATCGCAAGTCAAAATAATCGATTTCAAATAGTGAGATCGCTTGTGTCAAGCTGAAATTCAATAAAATCGTTTAATTATTTTCTAGCATGCAGCATTGAATTAATCCATTTTTTTAAACGTAATTCCCATTCTGGTTCATCTTTGAAAAATTCCCGAAGCCATTTATGGTGCAAACTATTCCATCGATAATAAAAATCAGTTGAAGATGGATAAAGCCAATCTCTTATTTCCCAAGCTGCTCTTTGAGCTTGTATGGATTTACTTTCTATTAATAATGAAAGAAAACGGACAAAATCTTGACGATGAAATCTTGAGTTATATGGTTGTTTAAAATAGCTCCATGCTTGTCTGATTTGTCTTTGGTCTAATTGAGTCTGGACTCTTTCTCTTACAGTTATAATATCCCATGATAATTTCTTACATTTTTTTCGGCGAATAGATTTAACAGCATCTTCACAACTATCTATGTCAATGAATTTTTGTTTTACTTTTCGACGATAATGCCTGTTTTTCTCTCGCATCCCATCTTTCCAACTTTTTCTAAAACTATGAGGATATTCAACATTCAAAACATAGTCTTTGTCATATCTATATTTCTTTTTTTGTTGAGGCGTTAATCTACGATTTTTCATCGCACTGCTTTTTGTATCTTTTTAATTACAATTAAAGCATAGATTTTTATTTATATGTAGCAAGAACGCAATTTCAAATTAATCTTATGCAGACATGACTTTTCACGTAATAGATCTTATTTCACAAGTATTTGCTATTGAAGAAAAATTTATAGGTCAATCAGACACCGAAATTATAGAATGGCTTCAACAGAAAGGAACTCTTTATAAATTTAAAAAGCGATCAGCTTTGCTGGTGCGCGGAGCGCAATCGCCTGAAGCAAAACAATTATTTAGATTTTATTCTTATCTTGGTTTTGAAGCTACCTTTTTTATAGATAATGGTAAATTTTTCTTCATCGGCGATCATTGTACTTTTCGCCCTCGCAGAATTTCCTAAAGATGTCCATTGTCAATTAAACAGTAACTCCTTCCAATTCATCTTCTGTAGATTCATATAACTCTCTTAATTTCTCTAACTTCTCTTCATCGGCATTCCAAAAACCTCGTCCATTAGCCTCGATCGCCCGTCCGACAATATTACGAAAGGCTTCAGGATTAGCATCCCTTAACTTCTGTGCCATTTCTGCATCTAAAGCATAGGTATCAACAGCTTGATCGTATACCCAATCATCTTTAAAACTAGCTGTACCACCCCAACCGATTAAAGCTGTCATCCGTTGGGATATTTCATATGCGCCACCACTTCCTTGATCTGCCATTGCTTCTGCCCATTTGGGATTAAGTAACTTGGTACGATATTCCATGCGAAGTAAATCTTTAAGCTTACGGGGGTTAGTATCTTTAGAAAAGCTTTCGACAAAAGAAGCTTCTACTTCCTTACCACTTTGTTTTTCCGCAGCTAGTTTTAATCCACCTGTATTGCCGTAATATTCTTGGATGTCTGTTAAGCCATATTCTACTGAGTCAATTTCTTGAACAATGCGATCGCTAGTCTGTAATAACTGAGATAATACCTCTGGTCTAGCCTGTCCTTTATCTTGGCGTCCATAACTAAAGACATTGCGATTTTTCCAAGTATTAGCAAGTTCGTCGCCAGATTCCCAATTACTATCAACTACTTGGTCATTAACTAATGAACCAAAATCACCAGCAGGGTTAGAAAACATTCTGGCACTGGCATTTTCCACGCCTTGGGCTTTTAATGCTAGATAATGCTTGCGTATATAATTATTATCTTCTAATTCCTCCACTTCTGCTGCCCGTCTAAATAAATCGTCTAGTAACTCAATGATGTTGACAAAAGTATCGCGGAAGATACCCGATAAGTTAGCTAAGACATCGATGCGAGGATGTCCTACGTCATCAATAGGTTTCAATTCATAACGAACAATTCTACCTGTTCCTTCTTTAACAGGTTCAGCACCCACTAATTCTAGTAAAATACCCAGAGATTCTCCCTTTGTTTTAATCGAATCCAGTCCCCACAACATTACTGCTACGGTTTCAGGGTATGTCCCTTTTTCTTCAAGATTTTGGGCAATAATTTTTTTGGCTATTTCCCTTGCTCTCTCAAAAGCAGCAGGGGAAGGCATCCGATAAGGATCTAAAGCGTGGATATTTCTGCCTGTAGGCAATACTCCACTACCATCTCGCAGTAAATCACCACCAGGCGCAGGAGGTATATATTCCCCGTTTAAACCCCGCAAGAGATTGGTCATCTCGTCGGTGTTTTGGGTTAATAAATCTCTAATTTTGGTTGCTTCTTCTAAGTTAGGCGAAAGCCTTTCGCCCCTACTTTGCTCATCCTTGTAAGATATAGATACATCTTCTCTGCCCGAAATTACGCTATCAATTGCATCTTCTGATAATTCCCCATCAAAATAAGCCTCCAGATAAGATTTCAATTGTTCTTCGTTCGGTGCATTTCCTAATATGTGCAACCCTGAAGAGAATAATCGTTGTTCCAATACTTGCAAGTATTCATAAACTTGAACAAAATATTGATTAATTACATTCTTACTAAACAGCTTTGAATTCTCGACAGTAAAAGCAATACCCTGTTTTAATCCCTCTTCAAACTTACAATCTTTTTCTAAACCAGCATCGACAATCTTCTGACAGATAATATCTCTGAGTGCAGAATTCTTTTCCGTATCTTCGCGATATTCTCCAATTAATTCCCGCAGCGCAATCAATTCCTTATATAAACCAGCTCGTCCATAGGGAGGAACATTGTGAGAAATTAAAACACCATAACCTCGACGTTTTGCCAAAATTGATTCTGAAGGATTATTAGCGGCATAGATATATAGGTTGGGAATGTCACCTAATAAAATATCCGACCAAGAATAGCCCGTATTACCCAAAGGCGAACCTGGTAGCCATTCAACTGTACCGTGCATACCAAAGTGAACTACTGCATCAGCTTGATATTCGTTTTGCAACCATTTATAAAAAGCCGTGTATTGAGGATGAGGTGTTAGGTCTTTCTCGAACATCAACCGCATCGGATCTCCGGCTATTCCTAAAGGCGGTTGTACTCCTATCCAGACGTTACCTAATTTAATTCCACCAATGTGAAATTCGTCTCCATAAGTTTTAATGCCTGTCCCTTTTAATGACTTCCACTGTTTTTCGACTCTAGTGGTTTGTAAGTATCCTAACCATTTTTCGAGAGTGCGAACGTTTATCGATCCCCCCTGTCCCCCCTTAACAAGGGGGGTGGATTCGTCAGCTTCTTTAACTTGTTTAATAATTTCTTCGCCGTCTTCTGGTAACTCTCCAACGTCATAACCTTCTGCTTTTAAAGCGTGAAGCAAGTTTAATAAACTCTTGGGTACATTCAATAATGCGGCTGTACCTGTTGCGCCATAACCAGGAGGAAAACCATATAGAATGACTGCAATTTTCCTATTTGGTGTCGGCTTGTGGCGCAAACTAATCCAGTTTTTAACTCTACCTGTCAGGCGATGGAGTCTTTCCGGTACCAGATAGATATCTTCTCCTACTAACCCACCTAAAGGAACTGTATCGATCGCCCCATCTAATTCGGGGAGAGAATATAACACCACACTCTGTAAACCGCCTATGCCCTGTCTTGTCCAAGAATGGATATCTTGAATTAATAAAGGTGCAGCCACAATATAAGGTATGTTCTTAGCTGTCAGAATTCTTTTAGCTACTTCTACCTGTCTTCCCGCTTCCATCGAACCTGCGGGACCTCCTACCAGAGGGAACCCAATGGTAGAAACTATCGCATCTACTTTGACTGCATCATCAGATAGGGAGAGAATTTCTTTATTACCCTGCTGTCTTTGTTCCTGTTCGTAGGTAGTTGTTAGCCAGTCTCTTACGACGACATGACCTTCTACACCATTGATAAATAACGGCAGGGGGATCAATCCCTCTTGTTCAAAATGTTTAATTAACTGAGGAATGTAAGGTTGTTTGGTAATTACATGTTTGCGATACAGCAATATCCCAATTACTGGTAGGGGCATATCGCACTGTGAGGGCGAACAGCCGTTCGCCCCTACGCGGGTGATGTACCATTCGAGATAATCCTGTGGAGAGGTAAAATAACCCTGGTATTCAGGATGTAATAAACCCATATTCGGGGTTTCGATTGGTTGGGGAATTTCACCGACTGTTAAACCAAGGTATTTCTCTGCTAACGTCCAACACATGGAAGCAACATTTTCTGTTCCCCCGGCATTCCAGTAACCATAGATAATCAGCCAGTTACGCAAATCTTGAACTTTCTTGGCAGGGATATATTTCAGTAATTTGGGTCCTGTTTTTAAAAAGCTGAGATAACCAGCCAGTTTGTCTTCTTCTCTGCTATTACTAAACTTACTGAGAATAAATTTTACGGGTTTGGGCATTCCTTTGGGTTGATCGCCAATGACAAACTTACCCAACTGAGTCAGACTCATTAATTCTAGAGCCGACTCAAATACTAGCCTAATAGGAATATCTTTGACTCTTGACCGAAGCCAAATTACTTGGTCATAATCAAAAATCAAACTGCCAAAGAAGACATCAGCAGACTGTAAGGCAGTTTCTACTTGATTGGGATTAGCGGTAATGTCGCGATCGCTGAAGACAATAACTTCCAACTCCCCACATCGCGATGTCGCCATCTCAGCAGCTTGTCGATACAGGTTAGCGTTAAAAGATTCAAATCCGGCAATCAAGACAATCCGTTTCATATACCCTGCTTCTTAAAATTTCTTTATATTATGCCTATCTTGATTGTAAAGAAATTCTCAAACAAAGGCGATGATTGTCACTTTGAACGGGATTTGGGTTAATGCGATCGCACTTGAAAATAGATAATCAACAATAATCGCAATCAATGCCAAATTACGAGCAATTGCTCAAGACGGTTCAAATATGTCAAGCTTTGTCGGATATGAGACAAGATATATTATTGTTTCTTTATGACGAAGATACAAATGAATTTTCCATCTTGGCAGAAAAAGAGCCAGAATAGAGGTGACGGTATATCGAGATTCAACGGTAGATGTAGAAATAGGCGATGAAATATAAATCGATGACTAAGAGCGAATTAAAACAATATCTTTTAAACAATCGCAATGATAAAGAGGCTTTAAAAGAACTTAAATCAAGACCAAAACAAAATGTAATTACTATTCCTGCAAATACTAATGCGGCAGAACAAAAACAAATTTTAAAACAAGCTATTTCTCATATTGGAAGCGATCGCCTTGAGCGCTGAAGACCATAATTTCCAACTCCCCACTATGGTTCAAATACCCTTACCAGCAGATAAAATCAAAGCATTTTGCAAACGCTGGAAAATTACTAAACTTGCTTTATTTGGTTCTGTTTTAAGAGATGATTTTCACAGTAATAGTGATGTTGATATCATAGTTGAATTTGAGCGTAATTTACGTTATGGCTTGTTTGATTTAGTAGTTATGGAAGATGAATTAAAAGCAATTTTTAATCGAGATGTCGATCTCGTTACTCGTAAAGGAATTGCTAATAGCCGTAATTATTTACGTCGAGAAAATATTCTTAATTCTGCTAAAACTATTTATGAATCGGGAAAAACAATTTCTCCTTGATATGTTAGTGTCGGCAAGAATTGCAATTAATTATCTTCAAGAAAAATCTATTGAGGACTTGGAAAATAATTTGCAGCTTCAAGATGCACTTATTAGAAGATTACTAATTATTGGTGAGGCTTCTAAGAGAATTTCAGAAACAACACAACAAGATTTAGCAACAATTCCTTGGCGACTGATTAAAGGAATGCGAAATCGTTTAGTTCACGAATATGATGATATCGATCTAGATACTATTTGGGAAACCGTGAATACCAGCTTACCTATCTTGGTTGTTGAATTAGAAAAAATAGTTGCATCTTATCCGGATTCGGGCAGTTAGTTAACTATTTTTTAGATTAAGGTAATCATGGAAGTCTCCCACTAGAAAATGGGTTTTTCATCAAGAGTAGTAACAAATAAAACTCCTAAAAGACATAATGTGGCAGCGATCGCAAATGCACTGATATAACCAAATGCTTCTGCAATAAAACCACTAAGACTACTAGCCATTAAACTACCAATAAAAATAATCGTAACTTGTAGAGTGTAGTCAAACCCTGCCTTTCCCTGCCGGCTATTATCCATGGCGATCGCAAACATCGGAACACAAGCCATGCTATAGGCAAAATGTAAGCCAGTAGAAATTAGATAGAGAACTGGTAAACTGGCAAATCCCAATGTGGGTAAAATCCAAGTGGAGATCGCCACTGTCATCAAAATACCGAATACAATCAAACCTCGTTTACGTCCCAAAGGTTTGACTAGAAATCCACCTAAAATAGAGCCGACAAATCCTCCGCCAAAAGATACAATACCGTTCATTACCCCAATATCAGTCATAGACATTCCCAAGTCTACAAGTAAGGGTCGAGACATAGTACTGGTGATAGTTACTCCCATCATGTAAACCACCAGTATTAAGATCCACCGCACCATCCCAGGCTGCCGAAAAAATCCCACTAATGCCGAAAAACTTAGTTCATAGTCGATTTTTGGATTGGTTACATTTTCACGATGAAACAAGACGGGAAATATTAATAAAAAGACACCCAATGCCATTACTAATAAACTTCTAGTCCAACCCCAAGTATCTAATAAAATAAGGATCACACCACCGCCCAAAATTCCTCCCAGATATCCGCCAGCCCCCTGAATGCTATTACCAAAACCTCTTTCAGCAGGTTTAAGTAGTTCAATTGCTAAAGCATCGGTGGCAATATCTTGAGTTGCAGCCAAAGTAATAGCTATTAGCATAACAGCTAGTAAGAGAGTAAAATCAGTTTCGAGATTGATAAAAGCACAAATGGCGATCGCTATCCCCATCAGACTTTGCATCAAGATAATCCAGAACTTATAATGTCCCCATCTCGTCCATCCATAGCGATCAATCAACGGCGACCACAATACCTTAAGTGTCCAGGGTAAACTGAGTAAGCTAGTCAAGCCGATTAATTCTAGAGAAACGCCCTGTTGTCGCAGGAATATGGGTAGAGTTTGCCCAAAGAAAGCTACAGGCAGAAACTGTGCTACATATAAGCTGGCGAGTAATCCCCATTTATTCATAATTAAAACTTACTTCTAACTTGAAAACCATAGGTGGCAGGTGCGTCAAAGCTGGCAACATCAGCAAAACGGTCAAAATTAAATGCTGTTGTCAGATATACAGTTATTTGATCTGGTGCTGTGTCTACTACTGGTACGGGTGGTGTTGCGCTAATAGTTAAACTCTGAGTTCCTGTTACCGTTTCTGCCGTAAGTGTTCCATCAATTCCAGAGATAATCACTCTAACCTCAGATATACCTTCAGTAGGATTTTGACGCACAAACCTCGATTCTGTTAGTTCAAGTCGAGCATTAGGAATATAGAATAATGGTCTATGAATCTATCTTGATTCCGTGAGAGGACACCCGTTAAAGCACCAAGGATGTAAGGCTTAACGGGCGGTGAATCACGGGTTGGCATTTTGTTGTAAACAGTTGGGTCGACATTCATCTAATCTTGCATGCGGCAAAAAGCGATGAAGTGTGGTCTTGCGAGACAGTCCGTTGGCGGTGAAGCAGGGCGTTGGCGGGGTTCCCCCGCTTGAAGCCACTGCTGAACCCTTTAGGGGGTACGATGCGGCCATACGCCTGGCCTTTGTCCCGCTTGAAGGAACTGTCGCCCTAAAGGATACCGCTTCGCATAAGGGCGGGGGTTTCCCCCATGAACAACTTCATCAAGAAGAATGCCTTTGCATATCAAGGACTTCAGACGTTGTATAATACTTTTGTATGCGACACAAGCTGAGATTGCTGGACTACATACAGAACCTAGAAAACAAAATAAACATGGGTTGTAACCAAAAGTCTCAGATAAATTCGTTGGAAGCGTAAAAGTTTATTACGAACCTGGGTGAGTAAATTAATTGTTTCAACATTGAATTACAAGAAGTCGGCGGTAGGGCATATCGTGGTCTTTAACATAAAATGCTTGCAGAGACGGTCTGACGGGGATGCATTTTAGGGTGCATCTAGTTAAGAGTCGATGAATCAAGAATCGTGCGTTAAAATCTTTGATTTAGCGCGCGAGTGTCAACATGAGAAAAGTACCCGCATCAAAAGACAGCTTGTCGTACTTTAGCTATTGATAAATTCTATGGAGAATCAATATTCAGCAACAAACTAGGTGAACCTGAATAAAGCGATAGCGAGATTGAAATCAAATTCAATATCATTGACCTTGATTTTAGGGAAAATCTCTGTCCTTTAGCGTCAGCGCAGGACGGAGAGGATGTCAAGATAATGCAAAAAACAGAAATTATAAAAAAAACAGCAAGTGTCTGTGGCGGTCATACATGTGTTCGCAATACGAGAATTTTCGATTGGTGTTTGCGAAGATAATTTTAGAAGTTTCTCGCCTGTTTGTTGTTGAAATCGTTGAACTCGGCGATCGCCTCAGGAGGATATATTGTTCCTCTCTTATATCAAGTACGGATAATTAATTGAAATAAACAGGCTTATTGCAGACCTGAAAAACTTATTACTTGTTACTTGTTACTTGACCTCATTCTTAATTTAAGTATTCAACCGAACTTGATATTACGTGGTGTAGAAGAATAAAAATATCACTCTGAAATTTTCAACCGTTTAATTCTTTGTAATTTCAACATAGTGATACAAAACGTCAGCCACAAAAAGCCGATACCGTAGCCACCAATAATGTCAGTTGGCCAATGTACTCCTAGATATAATCGACTCAAACCAATTGCACCAATCAGACATACTACTACAGCATAAATTAATAGAGAAAATTGAGGATAACGAGTTGCTATAAGATAGGCGATAAATCCGTATAATACAGTTGAACCTAGAGCATGACCGCTAGGATAGCTATAAGAGAGGTCTTCAATAGCTGATTGCCAAAGATCGGGTCTAACCTTACCAAATACTGATTTAAGACCGTAGCTAAGAACGACACCACCTAAACAGTCTATGATAAATATCTGAGCTTCTGAATAATAACGTCGCCATAAAAGTATTCCCAAAGTAACAAAAGCAATTACAGTAACCGTACTAGGATCGTTTAGGCGAGTAATAAAGTGCATTATGCCATCAAGAGTGGGATTCGCGAAGGAGTGAATCCAGAGTAAAATCGTTTTATCAAAGGCGAAGGCTTCTTGATCTAATACTTCATCGGAAATTTGGGCAACAACATAAATAATTATGAGACAGCTAACTAATCCTACTGTTCCGACAGTGGTAATTAAAAAAGCTATTCGACTATGAATATTGTTCTGCCAAAATTTGACTAATCTTTGTAAAATAGTTTGCATCGTAAAATATGGTTAGACATTATCAAAATGTTACTCGATAATGTTTTGCTGATTTTAGAAACATGAATCATTAAGTGAACTATGCGAGTCCCTTTTCCAATGTCTGCTAATGTTTAATTAAGTGTATTTTTGGCGATTGCTCAATTTAAACTTATGACAGCATTAAACGAACGACAACGAAAAGCTATCAATCGGAATTTTTCTTTAGTAATTGATTATTTAAATAGTAAGTTCCGTAAAACTCAGGTACACCTTCAAGAATCGCCTTGCTATTTTTATATGGGAAATAAATCGAAGCTAGAAATAACAGTATTTTCCAATCCTCAAATTGCCAAAATAGATGTAAGAATAATTGCCTTAAAAAATTACGACAGAGAGCCTGCTTATGAATGCAGTTACGATCTAGATGGGCTGTCGATAGTCATGTTTCAAAGAGCTATTGAGGATTTAATTTCTAGGATGGACTAACGAGGGAAGTTAAATAGATCTTCTACAAAGGTGATTTCTTTTATTGTTAACACCCAAGACGGAGAACGTTAGTGATTATTAATTTTCTCTTGTAAAGCACGTAAACTTAATAGTGATGCTGCGATCGCGCCTATAGCATCCATAATTAGATCGACTATGGTATCGTCAAGAGAATTAATTGTTGCAGTAAGCCATTCAAATACTTCCCAAAGCGCACCAATGGCAAGACCAAACGAAATAATGGTTAAAATATATAACCAGCGATGACTGCGAAACAGAGTCAACATGGGTTGATAGACCAGAAAACTTAGTGCCAAAGTCACGGAAAAAGTTGTAAAGGCATGGGTAATTTCATCATAAGGTCCTGGTTGATAAAACAATCCAATCCAGCCTCCTGCATTAAGTAGTGCTGCAATCACAAATAGCAGATCGAATAAGGTAGGTAGCTGACGCTCTTTAAGCACAAAAATGAAAGATGCTACTAAAAACCCTAATAATATAACTGCTGCTTGCCAACCTACTTGAACGAAAACAATTGCTGTAGCAATCGCTAATAAAAATTGCCCTATCCAAGCTGCAATTCGATAACCACGCCAGTTAGTACTTGTTGCTGTGCTTGTTTCATTACCTTGGAACATAAACAAATGACGGTAGATTCTTTTATCAAGCACAGTATCATGTTGAACAATAATTTTCGGTGGGTCAAAAGTTAGAAATAGTGTCCCAGAGTAGAGGAAGCGGAAGAGACAGCCTATCAAAGAATACTAACCCTAAAGGACATCTTCAGATAACCGCGGGCAGTCGGCGCATAATTATTAAAAGAGAGAAGTACAAATAAGAAATAATATATTCACTAACAATATAATTAACCCAGTTTTTTTCGATGAAGTTAGCAGCGATTGATATAGGTACTAATTCTATTCACATGATAGTGGTAGAGGTGAATAACAAAAAGAGCTTTGATATCATTAATCGCGAAAAAGAGATGGCAAAATTAGGAGCTGGGGTATTTGCTTCTAATTACATTAGCGATCGCGCTTTTAAAATTGGTTTAGAAACGATTAGTCGTTATGTTCAACTTGCAGATAGTTTAGGAGTGGACGAAATTATCACCGCTGCCACTAGTGCTATCCGTGAGGCACGCAACGGGGAAGATTTTTTAAATCAAGTGGTAGCTCAAACTGGACTTACTCCCAGAATGATCTCAGGACAAGAAGAGGCTCGATTAATTTTTTTAGCTGTCCGTAATTCCATTGCCTTAGAGTCAGATAAAGCTTTAGTTTTAGATATTGGTGGTGGGAGTACCGAAGCAGTTTTAGGCGATCGCTCTAAGATATTCTTCAAAGATAGTATGCCTCTTGGAGTTCTGCGTTTATTAGATATGTTTGAAGATCGAGGTACTGTTGGTACTGAAGGAAAGGGTGTTCTAGAGGCTCATATTCGCTTTGTCGGTAAACAAATTTTTAAACAGATACACGATCTTGGCTTTGATCGAGTAATTGGCACATCGGGCACAATTCGGACTATGGGAGAGGCCGCCCACGTAGCTGCTGGTGGGGAATCATGGCAATCAGTCAATGCTGAAGTTGTACAGCTAAAAGATATTGATAAATTGACCCAGAAATTGCTCGACATGAAACCAGAAGAACGGGCAGAAGTTAAAGAAATAAGCGATAAACGTGCTGATGCCATTCATTTGGGAGGAGTGCTGCTGGTCCAGTTATTAGAAATGGCAGGAGTGAAAGAGATTACTCTTTGTGATGCTTCCTTAAGGGAAGGAATGATATTAGACTACATACAACGTCATTCTAATGAAGTATCTGTATTACCCGAAACCCCAAGTTTACGACACCGTAAAGCAGCAAATTTGGTTTATAAATATGAATCAGATTGGGACGAAAACTGTCATGTCGCCAAATTAGCCTTACAGATATTTGACCAAATTCAAAAGCTACATCAATACGGCGATTTTGAACGAGAAGTCTTAGAGTTTGCTGCGTTACTTCATGACATCGGACAGTTTATTTCCTTTCGCCAACATCATAAAAATTCGCGTTATATTCTCAAACAAACCGATCCTAGAGGATTTAATGATGAAGAGATGCTGTTGATTAAGCACTTAGTTCGTTACCACTGCAAAGCAAAACCAACTAAAAGACATAAAAAGTTTAGAAATCTCTCTAAACAACATCGTCAAATCATTCAAATGTTGTCAGGAATTCTCAGAATTGCAGTAGCTTTAAACAAAACTAAAAATCGCCGAGTTGAACGGATTGATTGTCAGGTATCAACAGAAAAGCTAGTAATAACCGTTACGGGTGCTGATAATTTAGAAGTAGAAATTTGGTCAGCTCGTAACAGTCGTCAGGTTCTAGCTGAAGCATTAAAACGTGAGGTTAAAATTAAGCCAACTTATGCTGACGATTGATTAAAGACTAAACTTGGTCTAAATGATCGTGTTATTCACCGATCAACCTCAGTTGTTCTTAAGATTCCACTCTATGAACCATCAACAAATTATCTTCAATGCCGAATTGATCGATAATGAAATCAGGATTAAGCTTACTGCCGACAATGACCATCAGAATCTAGCGATCGCAGCAGCGAGTAAATTGTTTGCCTCGTTAGAAAAAGTCGGGATAGAAATGAACAGAAAAAATTTAGCATCCCCCGCGAGAAGCCCGACACCATAACCCCAAGGATGCAGGGTTTGGTGTCGGGATGGCAATAGCTTTAAGCGGGGTTCCCCCGCCAACGCTTTGCCGCATGAATCGTGGGCTGGCATTTTGTTTATAACTGGTTAAGTTGATATTCATGTAATCTTTATGTAGCCAGGGTTTCAGTTGTTGTAAGATAGTTCTAGAGCGTATGAATGGGATGCCAATATCCGAACATCGGTAGTAAAACAAAAAACTAAAATTGGCAGCACCTTGAAAATCAAACATATAGGGTTATAGCTAAGAAATAGTCTCGATTGGAGACTCGGTAGCTGTGTAAAATGTTTGCCGTAATAAGCGCAAAAATGCGGTCTTGGGGGTTTCCCCCATAAGCAATTTTTGTAAGAAGGAGACATTCTAAAAACTGTACGCACGGACTATGCGGAACGGAAACTGCCTGGGCAATCGATCTGTCGGGGGTGTGATTTTTTTCATATCTAGATAAGTGGTGCAAGATCTTGAAAGAGAAAACAACCAGGAAAACCTAGTCGTGAGTCTAGGGAAGCCCAGACTGTATTGCGAAGCAATCAGTGTGGGAGGAGGTCACAGAAAGATTGGCACCTAGAATCTTGATTTTGCTGGAAATTTTAGGTAACAGGCAGGAAAATTTATTACCTATTACCTAAAATCTAATTATCATTTAGCTTCCAGGTAGCTGCTGGGGTTGGACAGGGGAAATTCGCTCTTGACCCAAAGTTGCCGTCATGGGTGTAAAACGGCTGGGTTGAACACAGGGTGCGTTATCTAGTTCGTCTTTAAGTTTGGTTGCAAAGGACTCAAACATATCTGATAGAGTTTGGCGATCGCTCAAGCACCCCTGTAAGGCGGTTAGTTGTTCCAACGTCCAATTATAAAGCTGAGTATCTCCCTGTTCGATGCGCAAATATAGCTGAGTTTCAAATTGTCCCAGACGGGAGTAGAAGTTATTAACCTCGCCTTTAATAGTCTCCATATCGATAAAGAATTGCTGTTTCTTAATATCGGATAAGACCGTAGTTTTGATTGAGTCGGTGTAGTTTTGGTTCAGCTCATTTTTGACAATGGAGGTGACATCATCGCGGAAGTTGAGAATTTTGTTTTCTAATTTGACATCAATGCGATCGTCTACATTATTAATGACGTTATTAACTACTACCTGAACGCTATTGTCAGTCTTGTCAGTAACTGCGGTATTGATACGTCTGTCTATGTCAGCTTGTAATTGATTAACTACCAAGTTTTTAATATTCTGAGTTCTAGCTTCTAGCTTGGAGTCAACGTTAGAATTAACCCGCTTTTCTAGATCCCCCTGTAACTTTTTGGTTATGGAGTTATCAATTTCTAAGGTTTGGTCTGCCAGTTTGAGATTTACTACCGCATCAATGCGTTTATCAACATCCGCCTGTAGCTGCTGAATGACTAAGTTTTTAATATTTGGCGTTTGGTCTGTAACTTTAAGATTTACTACCGCATCAATGCGTTTGTCCATATCAGCTTGTAGCTGTTTGATTACCTGGTTATTAATATCCTGTGCCTGGTTTTCTACTTTGAGATTAACAGTAGTATTAATCCGCCGCTCCATTTCATCTTGTAGCTGATTAACAACCAAGTTGTTGATTTCTTCAGCTTGATTATCTACTTTAAGATTAACTATTGTACTGATGCGCTTGTCGATATCACCCTGTAGCTGTTCAACTACTTGGTTCTTGATTTGAGAAGCGCGATCGCTAATCTTTAAATTCACTACCGACTCTACACGTTTGTCGATATCATCCTGTAATTGCTGAATGACTTGGTTTTTAATTGCGGTAGAGCGATCGCTAATTCTTGAGTTAACCTGTTCTTCTACCATCGTCATCATTCTGGTATCGATTAGTTCGTTAAGACGACTATCGAAGTAACCAGACCAAGCCTGGAAGTTTTGATTAAAGCTGACTTCCATCTGTTGAGTGATGGACTTCATCATAAACTCTAACCGTGCGACTTGGATCGCTAAGTCTTTAGCTTGAGTTTGATAGCCCTTAAGAATCCACTTTTCTAAATTATCCCAGTAGTAAGCCTCTTTCTTTTCATCCTGTTCGTCGGTTACTGTTACGGAAGTTTCAATCTTGGCTGCCATTTGCTGCCACATCTGTTCCATTTGAGCTTCATCAAAGCGGAAGTTGAAGCTAGTACCATTGCCGACTTTAACCTGTTGTGAGGTTTTCCCACTATTAGTTGCTGAAACGCTAGTGGTTTGAGTTTCTCGTTTCGTAGTACTACTTCCCCCAGAAGCGGTAACAGTTACTCGTTCACTGCTTTGAATATTTCCTCCCCCAGAGGAGGTAACGGTTATGCGTTCTCCACTTATGGTATCTTCAACGTTTGCTGTAACCTTTTGCTGCTGATATTTCTGAGCTATTTCTTCTGCGTTGATATTTTCAATAGCAATAATAATTTGTCCTTCATTGTCTTCGTTGAAAGTATCGAAAAATAAGCCTGATAAAGTAGTTTTGGTTTTTACTTCTAAAATAAATTCGTCTTTCAAACCATTTAAAGAACACCAAGTTTCACTAGTTTCTACTCCAGTTAGTTGAGTGATAAATGAACCTGCCTTGATCCAGATCAATGCCCAGGGTTCTAACTTAAATTTCTTTTGGTCAGACCAATAGCTAGCATTACCTTCCCGTATCTTGACTCGATAGTTACCAGGTTCTAGTTCAATAAAGTTTTGTTCCCACTGTTTGAGACTTGATAGATATTGTTCGTTAAGTATGTAGCTATGATCTCGACTATTAACCGTTAGTTCTCGAACTTGAGATGATTCGTCCTTAATCGTCAATTTAACTGAACCGCTATTATCTCGATTACTTTGGTTAAAGAACAAAGCACACAATACAGCCTGCTGTTTGACTTCTAACTGTAATTTTTGATTGTATCCATTGAGAGTTGTCCAGGTAGCACCAGTTTCAACACCTGTTCCCCGATTGATAAAAGTACTGCCCTCACTGCCATAAATCCATAACAATACAAAAGGTTCTCCCTCAGTCTCATTCTTGCTATAGCTATAACGACCATCAATAATCTGAATTTCAAAGTTGCCTCGATCTAGGATCATCTTGCTAGCGACATTTTCCTGTAGCTCGTTCATGCCGTTGGGATCGATCACATAACAGTTATTTTTAGTATCGATAGTTAATAGCTGCATATTTTCCTCCACTGCGCTTTGAGATTGATTAGGATTAATTTGGGGAACAGTTTTTGTCTTTGCTGTAGTTGGTTGATATACGGTCATACCCGCCCAACGACCAACAGGATTGGTTTTGGTCACGACGATCCCTTTCCCTGTCCTCGTATCAATTCGAAGCAGTTGACCATCTTTGCCCAAATTAAAAAAGTTACCCGTTACGCCATAGAGAACATCGTCAATAAATTCCATGCTGGCAAGATCGGGGAAACCAATATCGCCAATGACACTAACTTCTCCACTGTCTAAATTGCAGCTTGCTAGTTGTTTCTTTTTATCAGTGCCGATCAGGGTAATGTAAGCTTTTCCCGAACTATCAAAAGCAACTTCGCCACAACCCCGTTTATCTTTGCTTACCGTTACAGCAGGTTGACCTTTACCCGTTTCTAAAGCGATCGCAATTAGTTGTTTAGCTGCTGAGGCATATAAAGTTTCACGCTGAGTGTTATATGCCAACCCCACAACATCAAAGCCAATATCACCGACTACTGTAGTTTTTCCTGTAGCACGCTCTATTTTGACTAGCTGAGTATTCTTTTTGCCTTGCTGTAGTCCGTATAGCTGCGAACCAACAAAAGCTAGATCGTAGACATTAGTTGCAATTGAGCCGACTAAATCTGCTTTACCTATTTGTAGATTTAAAGTGTAGAGATTACTCGCTTTGCCAGCAACAAAATCTTGAATATATACTGTGCCAGATTGAAGGTTCACAATATCTGTGTTCACAGTGCGACTGCCACAGATGACTTGTTCCAAAACTGCGCTAAAACCTTTGAGGGTATCTTGGTCTGTAAAAGCCTGTCCTCCAGTGTCGGTAGCAAGTCTGGCGTATTCAGAGGTAATACCTTGGCGATGCTTGCTTTTAGAAGTACCAAAATAAGTATAAACCTTAACTTCTTGGGCTTGAGCTTTTTGAATGGCAACATTGGCTGATTCAATGTCTGCCCGTTCAGTTTTCGCTCCACCTCCTTCAAGTGCTTCGTCGCCCAGATAAAAAATAGCTTTTGCGGCATCTTGACGCCAGTTAAAATAATCGACAAGATCGGCAACGGCTCTTGCCCCATCTTCTTGCGCTCCAGCCGACTTTAATTCACCCCGCTTTCTACTCCTAAAGTCAGACTCAGAAACTTTACACTCCTCGGTTAAATAACTTCTAACCGTTCGATTGAATAGTGTTCCTTTCCAAATTCCCTCAATACCAAGCCAAGTCACTTTTAAATTTGACGGACAGCTAGATTTAGCCGTGTTAATTGCTGCCTCTGCTGCTTTACTCAAAGCTTGGGCTTCATCTTTCATAGAGGGACTAGTATCGATTACGATAACCAAATCGACGCTAGGAATATTACTTAAAGACTGATTATTCATTTTTTGGGACTTTCTTGGTTTAAAAAAGGAGAAAATATTTCTAGGCATAAAACACATAGCCATCAAAAGAAAAGCTATTTTTGTCTTTAGCAAATAGCTTAAAACTACGTTGGTCTAATTAGAATTAGATCTACACTTTATTGGTAGTTTCAGTAGATAAAAACTTCAAATATTTCAGCATAACTTGTTTGTCGATATTAAGGTATATCTAACGTTAAAGACCTTAGAATACGATGAAACTTGAATTAGAATGTACCAAATACAAGTTTTCCTCTAATAAAATAAGTTGACTTTTATTTTGTATTTGAATTTTGGCTACTCGGATAAATGTCATATAGATTAACCTTACTACTTTGAGAGCTTATTCTAAATGATAATTACTTTTTTCTTAACTTAACTTCAAATCTTATTCGTAAACCATACAAAAATGGTTAGAAAACTTACTTTATGACTTTTTGGTAGAAAGTAATTTATGATTTTTATATTTTTATCAGGATTTCAAATGGTATTAAAGAGCTGAATATTTTATAAATAGTAGATTTGAGAGAATTGTCTTAAAAATAAGTTGTCAAACAGATGTTTTGTCTGTTTTGTTATCTAGATTACATTCGAGAAAAGGTAATCTAGATAACAAAAAAATAGTGATTATTTCCTCAAACTATACCAATTTCCCAAAGATGCTAAATTGCTTTAAGCTATATTTTTTATGATTTTTAAAAGCTTTCTCGATTCAGAATGGTTTGTTTAACTAGTTTTTTACCACCTAAGCTTAATTTTTTTCATTTAAAACTTCGCGAAAATAAAGACGATAAAGTTCACAACTGGGTTGAGCTAAGAAACCATCCAATGATATAAGTCCGATACTTTCTAACTTATACGCTACCAAAGTATCTATTCTTACGGGTTCGTTACTATTAACTATTAACTATTAACTAATCGATACATTGCAGACATTAATTGATTATCCTTCTTCTCCCATTGTTCTAAATCCTGATATGATAGGCGATCGCCAGATAGTTATAACCAAGAATCTTCTTTTCTATTTCGGCATCTTTATTAGCTACCTGTTGCCAAAGCTGAGCGGCTTCAGAATATTGTCCGCGATCATAATATTGTTTGCCCGTATTTGTAAGGAATTCTTAGTCCAATACTATTGCCCCATTTCCTTAACTTGATTTCAATGTGCCTATACTTGAAATAATTATATAATTATACATTGTATAATTAAAAAGCTATTTGCGATCGCTTTGACCTGCGACTAAATAGTTACCACATTATTCGTTTTAATTAAGGAAAAAATGTCTTCTGGTAGAGAAAAATGGTTTACATGGATTAAATTGGCAATAGATTTACGCAGTTCGGTTATTCCTGCAATTTGGAGAAGAGTAGTTGCGACTATGATATTTGCAGCGATCGTTACTGTAGCTTATTATGAAGGATTTTCAGTCAATCAGCCAATTATTAATAGTTTGATTCCGACTATTGTTTTAGGGTTATTAATTGTTTTTAGAACTAACACAGCCTATGACAGATATTGGGAAGGACGTAAGCTTTTCGGTAGTTTGATTAATAATAGTAGAATCTTATCTAGAAATATTTGGTTCATAATTCCAGATAAAACTCAAGAGCAACAGCAAGAGAAAATTACTCAAGTTAGATTGGTTTTTAGCTTAATTGTAGCAATCAAAACTCACTTAAGAAAAGAATATTTGAATCCAGAGCTTAGTAATTTACTAACCGATCAACAGTATTTAGAACTAAAAAATGTTACTCATATACCTTTGAGAATGATTAACTGGTTAGCCGCATATTTTAGCGACCTTTATTATCAAAAAGGTCTGATCAACGACCGATTTTTTGATTTGTTGAATAAATCTTTAGATCTTATTGCAGGGGATATGATTGGTTGCGAGCGAATTTTAAATACACCTCTGCCAAAAGCTTACTCCATTCACTTGAGACACTTATTATTAATCTACTGTTTGGGCTTACCTTTTTCCTACGTTTCCGATTTAGGCTGGGGAGCAATTCCTGCAGTTGGTTTGGTTAGTTTTGCTTTATTAGGGGTAGAAGAAATCGGTATTGAAATTGAAAACCCTTTTGGTAGAGACCCTAACGATTTGCCTTTAGACGATCTATGTAAAATACTTCACGGAAATATAGAACAATTAATTCAATATGGAACTGATGTGGAAAAAACCGATCCAACTTTTATCTATGACAATTGAAATTTTTCTGCCCAATATGCGGCTCGTTGTTTGAACTGGCGATAGTACGGTTGTCTAAAATATTTAGCGATAAGCCTAACGGCATGGCTACGCTACGCCCTGCTTGAAAAGTTAGATTACTATTAGTCAGGCTAGTAATATCATCATCAATGGTAATATCGTTATCTGCTTGCAACACCACATCGCTATTTACCAATGCTGAGAAATTGATGCCCCGCTAATTGTTTCACCTTGTAGAGTTCGTTGTGGCAATATTATGCTTCAAGTCACAACAAACACCTGAAAAAACACCTGAAAAAACACCTGAATTTTTCCCCTAGTATTGACTAAAGAGTAACTGTATAATTAATAGACTGAAGCCAAACGATAGACTGAAGCCAAATTACAGTGAACAGCAATAATTTAACCCATTACTAAATATTTTGATGAAGGAGCATAAAACTATATTCTCTTATCAAATTGGAGGAAGTTTAGCTAGTAAATCTCCCAGCTACATAGAACGAAAAGCCGACCAAGAATTAGATCGAGCTTTAAGACAAGGAGAATTTTGCTATGTTTTAAACTCACGACAAATGGGAAAATCTAGTTTGCGTGTGCGAGCAATGGAGAAATTACAAGCAGAAAAGACTGTTTGTATTTTTATTGACTTGACGGGTATGGGAACCCAAGATTTGACTCCGGAAAAGTGGTACGCAGGAATTGTCCGTTCGCTAGTTAGTGGTTCTCAACTGAAGTTTAATTGGCGTAAATGGTGGCGAGAAAAA
The DNA here is from genome assembly GCF_000332195.1 of Pleurocapsa sp. PCC 7319. Classification (NCBI taxonomy): domain Bacteria; kingdom Bacillati; phylum Cyanobacteriota; class Cyanophyceae; order Pleurocapsales; family Pleurocapsaceae; genus Pleurocapsa; species Pleurocapsa sp. PCC 7319. Next base: position 3,110,377 of record NZ_KB235922.1, on the reverse strand, counting down.
AGAGATTTATTCAGTCCTTTACAGAGATTAAGTTTATTTATTGAGGAAGTTTTATTAGTAGAAATTACAGAAAAAATTGTTATTTTTATTGATGAAATAGACCGAGTTCTTAGCCAAAAATTTTCTCTAGATGATTTTTTCGCTTTAATGCATAGCTGCTATCAAAAGCGTCAAGTTAATCCACATTATCATCGTCTTACTTTTACTCTTTTAGGAGTAGCAGCACCTAGAGATTTAATTAGCGATAAAACTCAATCTCCATTTGATATTGGTAAAGCAATAATCTTACAAGGTTTTAAATTAGAAGAAGCTTTACCTTTGACATCGGGGTTAATGAATAAGGTTACTTATCCTGAACAAATATTAGCAGATATTTTGTATTGGACAGGAGGACAACCTTTTTTAACTCAAAAATTATGCCAATTAGTTGTAGAAAAAGGGAATAGTGAAGAAAACAACATCGTAGCTAATATCGTTGATAAATATATTGTTACTGATTGGGATACCCAAGATGAACCAGAACATCTTCGTACCATACGCGATCGCCTATGCTATCGAAATTCATCAGCAACTATTCGTTTACTAGGTCTATATCGAGAGGTATTACAACAGGGAAAAATTCGGGTTAATAATAACCCCGAGCAGATAGAACTACGTTTATCGGGTTTAGTTGTCGAAAGACATGGGAACTTGGAAGCTAATAATCCGATTTATACCAAAGTATTTAATTTAGCTTGGGTTGACAATCAATTAGCACAACTACGTCCCTACAGCAAAGAGATCGCGAATTGGATGACCAGCAATAATTGCGATCCAACTTATTTACTCAAAGGGAAAGATTTGCAAGATGCTTTATCTTGGTCGTTGGGTAAAAGTCTTGGCGATATAGACTATCAGTTTTTGGTTGCTAGTCAAAACTTAGCCAAACAGAAGACAGAAGATACTTTAACAGCAGTAAAAGCAGCTAGTAAATTATTAGCAAGAGCGAGAAAAAAAGCGCGACATAGAGTATATCAACAACGCTTAGACATTTCCTGGCTAGCATTAATTGCTTCGGGAGTAACAGCATTGATCTTACTATTACGTTCTACGGGAATTTTACAAACTTGGGAATGGAATGCACTCGATCTCTTTTTTGGTTGGCGACTTACAGATCACCAGGAACCTCAAATCGCAGTAGTTACGATTGATGATCAAGATATTGCAGATATTAATCAATGGCCCATTCCCGACAGTGTCTTTGCAAAAGCCATTAAAAATTTAAAAGCGCATCAACCAAGTGCGATCGCCTTAGATGTCTATCGCGATATACCAGTTCCAGATTTATCCAATTGCGATGATTCAGGAAATCGAGAATTACTCCAAATCTTTAACTCTACTCCCAATCTGTTTGCCGTCGAAAAAGTAATCGGAGATCCTGGTATTTCTCCCCCCAAAGATTTTAAGCAAGAACAAGTTGGCTTTGCCGATCAAATTACAGATGGTGATGGTAGAGTACGCCGGGCGTTATTATCTTTGGGAACCGATAATGACAAGGTGCGTTTAAGTTTGGGTGCTCAATTAGCCCTACATTATTTAGGAGAGCGAGACATCCATCCAGACCCTATAGACGAAGATCCTATTCGCTATGGTTTAGGAAAAGCTATCTTTAAACGATTTGAGAGTAATGATGGAGGATATGTGCGTACAGATAATGGGGGAACTCAAATATTACTCAATTTTTGGGGAACACAAGCTAATTTTAAACAGTATTCTTTAACAGAAGTGCTAAACGGCAAAATAGCTCCCCAAGACCTTCAAAATCGCTTAATTTTTATTGGTACTACTGCTGAAAGTATCAAAGATGTCTTTGATACACCCTATAGTAATAATCAAGGTTGGTTTCGTTCTCCAGAGAAAATGCCTGGGGTTTTTATTCATGCTAATGTCGCCAGTCAAATAATTGATGCTGCGCTCGGTAAGCGCCCATTACTTCGCACCCATAACAAACTCTCAGAATCTCTCTGGATTCTCTTGTGGGGAATCATTGGGGTTATTATTTTTTGGCGTTGGCAATCGACGCTCGCAATTTCTGGTTATGTTTGCTTAACCACCATCATATTGATTATTACTTGTTATCTAGCATTTCTATCAGGCTGGTGGCTTCCTCTAGTGCCTTCAATACTGACACTAATTATGACAGTAATTATGGCGATCACACTGAGAAATCAACAACGCGATCGCCAAAAGTTTCAACTTACCTTAGCATTTCTGTTAGCAGAACATCGTGAGCGACCTATTGTCAGTAGAATTGCTCTAGAACATCTCAAGCAATCAGAAAATAAAGACAATTCAGACCTAATAGAACAAGAGATAAAACAATTACCATTTAATAAAGGGGTTTAAACCCCCTTCATTGATGACGATTGAAAGGGTAAAGCGGCAGAGCCGCAGCTATAAGCTGTAAGCTGTAAGCTGTAAGCCAATTAGAAGAGGCTTTAACCTCTCCTAATTGTAGACCACCAAACTTCGTTTGCTGGGGGCATTAAACCCGATAGCTATAAGCCCTTCGGGTACTCTTCGAGAAGGCTCCGCCAACGACAGTTTCTTTAAGCGGGACAAAGGCCAGGCGTATGGCCGCATCGTACCCCGCCAATATGCGGAGCGGTATCCCTTTAGGGACGAACTGTCTCACTGTTAGCCGTTTACCAAGCGTAAACTTTAGAGCTTAAAGCTTAAGGCTTAGAGCTTAAAGCTTTTTAAGGTAAAAGTTAAGGGGGAAAGGATTAATTTTTTTCCCTTTTCCCTTTTCCCTTTAACCTACTCTTCACCGTTTATTTATGATGGTGAGGAGTCAAGGTAAAGACGATCCCTGAATCCTGCCTAAAATTGGTTGATTAGCAATTTTACCTAAACCAGCAGATTTTAGATATTGAGTCCAAAGATTGTTCCAATTACTTAAAGACGATTTTTTTTCGGATATCAACATATCTAGCGAATCATACCAAATTCCCTTTTTTGCATATATGTTCGCCTTTTCTAGCATACTGTTTGCCGATAATGAAGAATCAGTCACTGGAGATTCCTCAGCAACACGCTTAATCCCAGCAGTAACAAATGGATCATTAGGATTAGCTCTGTTACCGCAAACTAACACTACCGCCCATTGATACTGTTTGCCAATTTCTAAAGCAGGAGCATCATCTAATAATCTAATCCCCAAAATCCCAGTTTTTCCTGTCAAACTAATCGACTGTTGCCAATGAGGGTTAGCACCTTTTTCTTTAATACTCAAAATTGCCTTTTTTGCTGAAGTTTTGGGTAAATAAACCCAAAAAGTAGGACGTTCGGCTACTGTTAACCCAAAGCGATCGGGTACAATAGGAGTTAGTTGAAGGCGATCGCGTTCGGACTTTTGTTGTTGAGATACTAAACGATCTTCAGAACATCTTGCATCTTGACGTGAAGCCGCTGCATCGGTCTTTTCTGGGCGTTCTTCTCCAGATGGAGGTTGAAATAAGATCGGAGCATTGATATTTTCTATCTCGCCTTCTGCGAGACATTTCGAGATCGCTACTAATGTTAATGAAAAGCTTAATAAACTTACAAAAGCGATCGAGCCTAAATTATTGTTTGATTTTTTTAAAGACATATTTTTTTTAAAGAGCTTCATTTTTTTGCTTATAATCTTTGTCAATATTTTTCTTCGTATCTGTGGGAATAGATAATTTTCTATACTTGGCGAATTTTAGATTAGCTAGAGTAACTTCTAAAGAACTTGAAAATTGAAAAACACTCAGTATCACCAATGTAGCTATAAATAACCAAGCAAAAATAATTTTTTTTAAGAAGATTGACTATGAATCTTTTTGGTTTTGTCTGCTGATACATCGAAACATTCTGGGTAAATGAGAAATATAGTTTCGGAGATGCAGATTAGTTAATAAGATTTGATAAATTTAAGTTCCGAGGGGAAATTTAGATATTATGTTTTATCATAATTTTTAATTTAATTGAAGTTTATTTTTTATAATTGTGCATCCAATAGAGAAATATTAAAAGAGGAAAAATTCAGGTATTTTTCAGGTACAGTTTTTAATCAATCTACAAATCCTTAAATAACTAGAGTTTTACTAATATTAGGCAAATTGTTGCACTTTTCCTTGATTCTCCCAGACAGACATTCGTGGTTCTGGAATCTCCAAGGCTTTTCGCCTCGATACCGATATTACTTTCTCTTTCTTTATCTCAAATCCTTCTCCTGAACCAATATTTGGTGTTGAATAGTTCACTCTCAAGTCTGGTTTTGAGACTTGTTCCCACCTTTTACCAGAAAGACTTTCTTGCCCACCTGTTTGCAGTTTTACTTCTGGAAGCCAAATCTTCATTCTGTTCTTTCTTGTCTTTTTCAATTCATCAGATGATGATGGCTGAGAACTTGTCTGACCATCTAGCCTCCAACTTCTCTCTAGCAGTGCTTGATTTTCTGTCTCTAAAGTTGCTGCTTTTTCTTCTTGTCTTTCTGGGTTCATAGAAAGAACACGATCATTATTATGTCTTTCTGAAAATTCCTCCTCTTGCTTTGTCTGGGGGCTTGCTTTGATGCAAGAGATTTCGACTTCTATTCGACAGCCGTTTCCTGGTGAAGTCTTGAGCTGAAGATGACCGTTAACACTAGCTACCCTCTCTTGCATTCCTTGAAGTCCAAACCCAGAACGCTTTTGGTTTAAATCAAAACCTTTACCGTTATCTTCTACAGTCAAATAAATTCCTTCTGGGGTACTTTTAAGGTTAATTTGTACTTTTGTGGCTTGTGCATATTTAAAAATGTTGGTCAAAGCTTCTTGGACAATCCGATAAACATTTTGGGCTACTGGAGAGGGAACTGAACCACAGCAACTAATGTTGGTATCAATGTCTAGACCAGTTCCTCTGCGACAATCATCTACTAAAACGTCAATTTTGGCTGCTAGAGGTTTTTCATCTTGAGCATCTTCTCTAAGGCTGCTAATGGATTGACGCACTTCTTTTATGGCTGTCTTTCCTAACTGTTGAGCTTGCGCTAGAAAAGAGTGAGCTTGTTCGGGTTCTTTGTCCCAGAGTTTGAGGGCAGTTTGCATCTGAATGTTTAAACTAGTGAGAGCGTGACCCAAAGAGTCATGGAGTTCCCGAGCAATACGATTACGTTCTTGTATCGTGGCCAGTTCTTCAATCTTCTGAGAATATTGCTGTAACTGTTCGTGAGCATGAGCCAATTTTTGTCGCATCTGACGTTCAGCTCGTACTTGATTAGTTAACTGCGCCACAGAGAGCGCTAAATTATGATTAGAGAAATGGTGTTGGGTATTATTGCTTTGTTGAGTATCTGTGGGAAAAGATAGTGGAGGAGTAAGTTGAGTTTTTAGCATGATATTTTCTTGCTTGGAATCTTCTCGATTTAAAATCTATGTGAGTATTATGCTTCAGGCTTTTAGTCCGTACAAGAGGAAAAATTCAGGTGTTTGTTCAGGCAGAGCCTACTTCTTTTAAGACACAAGGACAAAAACTAGAGAGATTGAACAAAGTCAATTTCAAACTGCTCTAAATTGAAAAAGATACGACGTAAGTGCTCGAAGCCTTAGCGAAAAACACTACATATGGCGAACCGAATCGCCTTTGTGGCTTTCCGTCCATGCTTTGTAATCGCGATCAGTTTTTCCTTAGATAACCATAGATAACCATTGACCAGTAGGATCTGCCCAACATATGCGGAGCGATATCCTTTAGGACAGAACAATGGTTAATAAAGTAAATAGACGACTAAGGCGTTCAAAATCAATCAAGTGAGTATCTTCGAGGTTAAAGCCACGACTTTTAATTACCTGGGTTTTATTAAGTCGATATTTGCCAACTGTTTGACCTTTAACGACAGGAATTTGGGATGAATTTCCTTCGTAACGATTGTCTAAAAGAGTAAATTGCATAAGAGATGCTCCCTGGCTCAATTCCTACTTCTCTCTACATCTATGTTTAATAATAGTTTGATTAAATACCTATCAATATCATAAAATTCATCCCAGAATTCATAAAAAAACTCATGAAAAAATATGGGCGTTGTTCAACAACGGTTCGCATTCTTGAAAGTAGATTGTCTCAGTGATGGACAACATCATCTCCCGACTCTTATTGTTTTTTCTCATCTCAAAATTGGTCAATCAGAACTACTTAAGAGAAAGCGAAGCGGAAAGGTGGGAGCGTCAAGATTATGCCAAGCGTTGGGGGATCGAAACTACTGATTTAAACTGTATAATCAAAACCAAATTGACCATCAGAAGTATCTTTAAATGAAACCTTGCTCTTCAATACTCTTAGGGTTTTTTCTGGGTAGTGTGTTTATCGCCCCCGTTCAAGCACAAATCAGTCCAGATCGCACGACCAATACCACTGTAACTCCAATAGATAATGGGATCAGAATCGACGATGGCGATCAGGCTGGAGGCAATTTATTTCATAGTTTTGAGCAGTTTTCCGTACCCAATGGCAGCGAAGCCTTTTTTAATAATGCCAACGACATAGTTAATATCTTTTCTCGTGTCACCGGGGGAAGTATCTCTAACATTGATGGTTTGATTCGAGCCAATGATACTGCTAATTTATTTTTGATTAACCCAGCAGGAATTATCTTTGGGAAAAATGCGTCTTTAAATATTGGTGGTTCTTTTTTAGGCAGTACTGTCAGTAGTATTTTGTTTTCTGATGGGATTGAATTTAGTGCTACCGATTCCGAGAATCCGCCTTTATTAACCATTAATGCGCCTCTAGGATTAGGTTTAGAAGATAATCCTCGGCAAATAGTCAATCGTTCAGTTGTCGAAAATAGCGCAGAAGAAGTTGTCGGTTTAGAAGTTGCCCCAGGAAATGATCTGGCTTTGATTGGCGGTCAGATTGATTTTGAGGGAGGTCAAGTTACTGCTATGGGGGGAAACATAGAATTAGGTGGTTTATCAGTCGCAGGAACAGTAGGTATTAATTCTGATGGTAGCTTTAGTTTTCCTGAAGGAGTAACCCAAGCAGATATCAATTTGAGCAATGGTGCGGATGTAGATGCCAGGGGAGCAGGTGGAGGAAATATTACCGTTAACGCTGGTAACTTAAATTTAGCAGCAGGAGAATTCCGTAAAAGTTTTATTCGAGCAGGAATTAGACCTGAATCGACATCTGCCGAGGCACAAGCAGGAAATGTGACTATCGATGTGGCTGAAAAGATCACTCTGAATGATAGTCGTATTACTAATCGAGTTGAGTCTGGTGGAGTGGGTAATTCAGGCAGAATCGTGATTAATACTGGTTCAATTGAAGCAATCAATGGGGGAGATATTGATGCTAGTACAGGAGGTCAAGGGAATGCCGGAACTGTTGAGCTTACTGCCACAGGAGATATAACTATTGATGGTGAAGAGTCAGAAGGTTTTCCTAGTGGTGTTTCTAGTGCGGTTAATCCAGGTGCAGAAGGAGATGCAGGGGGAGTGACTATCTCCACTAATAATCTGACTCTAACCAAGGGGGCAAGAGTTGTTGTTAGTACTTTTGGTCGAGGGAATGCCGGAACTGTCGAGCTTACTGCTACCGGAGACATTACTATTGATGGTGAAACTTCACAAGGTTTTCCTAGTGTTGTTTCTAGTCAGGTTGCTCCAGGTGCAGAAGGAGATGCGGGGGGAGTGACTATCTCCACTAATAATCTGATTCTAACCAATGGAGGACAAGTTGATGCTACTACTTTTGGTCAAGGGAATGCCGGAACTGTTGAGCTTACTGCCACAGGAGATATAACTATTGATGGTGAAGAGTCAGAAGGTTTTCCTAGTGGTGTTTCTAGTGCGGTTAATCCAGGTGCAGAAGGAGATGCAGGGGGAGTGACTATCTCCACTAATAATCTGACTCTAACTAATGGGGGAAGAGTTGATGCTACTACTTTTGGTCGAGGGAATGCCGGAACTGTTGAGCTTACTGCCACAGGAGATATAACTATTGATGGTGAAACTTCACAAGTTTTTCCTAGTAGTGTTTCTAGTGCGGTTAATCCAGGTGCAGAAGGAGATGCAGGGGGAGTGACTATCTCCACTAATAATCTGACTCTAACCAAGGGGGGAAGAGTTGATGCTACTACTTTTGGTCAAGGGAATGCCGGAACTGTTGAGCTTACTGCCACAGGAGATATAACTATTGATGGTGAAGAGTCAGAAGGTTTTCCTAGTGGTGCTTCTAGTGCGGTTAATCCAGGTGCAGAAGGAGATGCAGGGGGAGTGACTATCTCCACTAATAATCTGACTCTAACCAAGGGGGGAAGAGTTGATGTTAGTACTTTTGGTCAAGGGAATGCCGGAACTATTGAACTTACTGCTACCGGAGACATTACTATTGATGGTGAAACTTCACAAGGTTTTCCTAGTGGTGCTACTAGTATGGTTGATTCAGATGCAGAAGGAGATGCTGGAGGTATTACCATCTCTGCTACCAATTTGACTCTTACCAATGGGGGACGAGTTGTTGCTAGTACCTCAGGTCAAGGTGAAACTGAGAATAGTGGCAACATCAATCTCCGCGCCGATAATATTTTTCTACTGGATAACAGTTTGATATCAGCAGAAGCTCTTAATAATAGTGCTAATGGCGGTAATATTGATATTGATGCTGGTTTTGTGGTTGCTTTCCCCAACCAAAACAACGATATTATTGCTAATGCGGCACAAGGAACGGGGGGCAACATTAATATTTCTACTAATTCAATTTTTGGAATCGAAGAAAGAAGTTCGCTACCTGCTAATGAAACAAATGACATAGATGCTAGTTCAGAATTTGGCTTAGATGGAACGATCGCCATTAATCAACTAGATGTTAATCCCGTCGAGGCATTGGAAGAGTTACCCATGTCTCTGATCGATGTAGTGGGATTAGTAGCGCAAAATCTCTGTCAGCAAGGAAAAGGAAGTGAATTTATTGTCACAGGTAAAGGTGGTGTAGCGCCAAATCCAAGTCAAGTCAGGGAGGGGGAGATTAGTGACGTAGATTTGGTAGCACCTGCAACTGGGGAAGAATCAGAAAAAGTCGAGACAGTGAAGGGAACAGGGGCAGATAAAGAAATAGAGGAAGAGAAAGAAATTGTTGAGGCTCAGGGATGGATAATCAACGATCGCGGTAAGGTAGAGTTAGTGGCTCAGAAGACTGATGTGAATGGTGCTTCCCCACAACCTAAAAATGACAAAATATGTCGGCGTTGAGCCAATAGTACTGATTTAATCTGTATAATCAAAACCAAATTGACCATCAGAAGTATCTATAATGAAACCTTGCTCTTCAATACTCTTAGGGTTATTTCTGGGTAGTGTGCTTATCGCCCCCGTTCAAGCACAAATAAGTGTTGATCGCACGACCAATACCACAGTAACTCCGATTGATAATGGCATCAGAATCGACCAGGGCGATCGGGCTGGAGGCAACTTATTTCATAGTTTTGAGCAGTTTTCTGTCCTCAATGGCAGCGAAGCCTTCTTTAATAATGCTAATGATATCGTTAATATCTTTTCTCGTGTCACAGGAGGAAATATATCTAACATTGATGGTTTGATTCGAGCCAATGGTAGTGCGAATTTATTTTTGCTTAACCCTGCAGGAATTATCTTTGGGCAAAATGCCTCTTTAAATATCGGTGGTTCATTTTTGGGCAGTACTGCCAGTAGCATTTTATTTCCTGATGAAATTGAATTTAGTGCTACCGATTCCGAGAATCCGCCTTTATTAACCATTAATGCGCCTCTGGGATTAGGTTTAGAAGATAATCCTGGAGAAATAGTCAATCGTTCAGTTGTCGAAAATAGTTTAGAAGAAAACGTCGGATTAGAAGTTGACCCAGGAAATAATCTGGCTTTGATTGGTGGTCAGATTGATTTTGAGGGTGGTCAAGTTACTGCCATGGGGGGAAACATAGAATTAGGTGGTCTATCAGTCGCAGGAACAGTGGGAATTAATGAAGACGGTAGCCTCAGCTTTCCTGAAGGAGTAACCAAGGCAAATATCAATTTGAGCAATGCTGCGGATGTAGATGCCAGGGGAACAGGAGGAGGAAGTGTGACCGTTAATGCTGGTAACTTAAATGTAGCAGCAGGAGAATTCGGTAGTAGTTTGATTAGCGCAGGAATTAGAGCTGAATCGACATCTGCTGAGGCGCAAGCAGGAGATGTGACTATCAATGTGGCTGAAAAGATAACTCTGAATGATAGTCGTATTACAAATCGAGTTGAGTCTGGTGGAGTGGGTAATTCAGGCAGAATCGCGATTAATACTGGTTCAATTGAAGCAATCAATGGGGGAAGCATTTCTGCTAGTACTTTTGGACAAGGAAATGCCGGTTCGGTAGGTATTACTGCTACAGGAAACATTATTTTTGATGGTGAAACTTTAGGAGGTACTGATAGTAGTGGTGCTTTTAGTCAGGTTGCTCCAGGTGCAGAAGGAGATGCCGGAGGTGTGACCATCTCTACTACTAATCTGACTTTAACCAATGGGGGAAGCATTTCTGCTAGTACTTTTGGACAAGGAAATGCCGGTTCGGTAGGTATTACCGCTACAGGAAACATTATTTTTGATGGTGAAACTTTAGGAGGTACTGATAGTAGTGGTGCTTTTAGTCAGGTTGGTTCAGATGCAGAAGGAGATGCCGGAGGTGTGACCATCTCTACTACTAATCTGACTTTAACCAATGGGGGAAGCATTTCTGCTAGTACTTTTTGAACAAGAAATTGCCGGTTCGGTAGGTATTACCGCTACAAGAAACATTATTTTTGATGGTGAAACTTTAGGAGGTACTGATAGTAGTGGTGCTTTTAGTCAGGTTGGTTCAGATGCAGAAGGAGATGCCGGAGGTATGACCATCTCTACTAATAATCTGACTGTGACTAATGGGGGACAAGTTGATGCTACTACTTTTGGTCGAGGGAATGCCGGAACTATCGATATTACCGCTACAGGAGACATCACTTTTGATGGTGTTGGTAGTGGTGCTTTTAGTGAGGTTGGTTCAGATGCAGAAGGAGATGCCGGAGGTATGACCATCTCTACTAATAATCTGACTGTGACTAATGGGGGACAGGTTTCCGCTAGTACAGGAGGTCGAGGGAATGCCGGAACTGTCGATATTACCGCTACAGGAGACATCACTTTTGATGGTGAAAATTTACAAAATTTGGCTAGTGGTGTTGCTAGTCAGGTTTTTTCAGGTGCAGAAGGAGATGCCGGAGGTGTGACCATCTCCACTAATAATCTGACTGTGACTAATGGGGGGCAGGTTTCCGCTACTACTTTTGGTCAAGGGAATGCCGGAACTGTCGATATTACCGCTACAGGAGACATCACTTTTGATGGTGAAAATTTACAAAATTTGGCTAGTGGTGTTACTAGTCGGGTTAGTTCAGACGCAGAAGGAGATGCCGGGGGGGTGACTATCTCCACTAATAATCTGACTCTAACCAATGGAGGAAGAGTCTCTGCTACTACTAATGGTCAAGGAAATGCCGGAACTGTCGATATTACCGCTACAGGAGACATCACTTTTGATGGTAGTGGTGTTACTAGTCTGGTTAGTTCAGACGCAGAAGGAGATGCCGGGGGGGTGACTATCTCCACTAATAATCTGACTCTAACCAATGGGGGACAAGTTACTGCTAGTACTTTTGGTCGAGGGGATGCGGGAAACTTGACAGTGACAGCTTCAGAATCCATTGAATTGGTTGGGTCAAATGGTTCATTTCCTAGTGGTTTATTTGCTAATACTATTGAAGGTAATGGCAACGGTGGCAATTTATCCATAGCTACTGACCAATTAATCCTTCGAGATCAAGCAGTAATCACTGTGGGTAATTTTCAAAAAGTGGTTGAAGGAGGACCAGAACCACTTCCCCCAGGAACAGGTGCTGCTGGTAATCTGGAAATTAATGCTGGCTCGGTGGAAGTAAGTAATCAAGGCGAGATCGATGCCAATAATGCTAATGGCATTGGTGGGAATCTCACGCTGAATACAGATTCTTTAACTCTGGAGAATGAAGCATCTATTTCTGCTTCAACTACTGCCGAACAAGGTCAAGGGGGTATTATGACTTTAAATATTGATGATTTCTTACTCCTGCGCGATCGCAGTCGGATATCGGCAAGTGCAGACCGTGGTGCTAATGGCGGCAATATCAATATTAATGGGGGGTTTGTGGTTGCTTTCCCCAACCAAAACAACGATATTATTGCGAGTGCAGTACAAGGGAGAGGGGGGAATATTAATATTACTAACAATGGTCTTTTTGGGATTGAAGAACGTCCTCTCGATCCTGTTACCAATGATATTAATGCTAGTTCAGAATTTGGCTTAGATGGAACGATCGCCATTAATCAACTGGATGTTAATCCCGTCGAGGCATTGGAAGAGTTACCCATGTCTCTGATCGATGTAGTGGGATTAGTAGCGCAAAATCTCTGTCAGCAAGGAAAAGGAAGTGAATTTATTGTCACAGGAAAAGGTGGTGTAGCACAAAATCCAAGTCAAGTCAGGGATGGGGAGATTAGTGACGTAGATTTGGTAGCACCTGCAACTGGGGAAGAATCGGAAAAAGTCGAGACAGTGAAGGAAGCAGGGGCAGATAGAGAAATAGAAGAAGAAACAGAAATTATTGAGGCTCAGGGATGGATAATCAACGATCGCGGTAATGTAGAGTTAGTTGCCCACAAGACTGATGTGAATGGTGCTCCGCCACAGCCTAAAAATGACAAAATATGTCGCCGTTGAGCTAACAGTGCTGATTTGAGCTGTATAATCTAAACCAAATTTACCATCAGAAGTATCTATAATGAAACCTTGCTCTTCAATACTCTTAGGGTTTTTTCTGGGTAGTGTGTTGATCACCCCCGTTCAAGCACAAATCAGTCCAGATCGCACGACCAATACCACAGTAACTCCGATTGATAATGGCATCAGAATCGACGAAGGCGATCAAGCAGGAGGCAATTTATTTCATAGTTTTGAGCAGTTTTCTGTACCCAACGGCAGCGAAGCTTTCTTTAATAATGCCAATGATATTGCTAATATCTTTTCTCGTGTCACTGGGGGGAATATCTCTAACATTGATGGTTTGATTCGAGCCAATGGTAGTGCGAGTTTATTTTTGCTTAATCCTGCGGGAATCATCTTTGGGCAAAATGCCTCTTTAAATATTGGTGGTTCATTTTTGGGCAGTACTGCCAGTAGCATTTTGTTTCCTGATGGGATTGAATTTAGTGCCAACGATTCTGAGAATCCGCCTTTATTAACCATTAATGCGCCTCTAGGATTAGGTTTAGAAGATAATCCAGGGCAAATAATCAACCGTTCCTTAGGGCAAAATAGCAATCAAGAAGTTGTCGGTTTAGAAGTTGCCCCAGGAAATAATCTGGCTTTGATTGGCGGTCAGATTGATTTTGAGACGGGTTGGGCTACCGCCAGAGGGGGAAATATTGAATTAGGAGGATTATCTCAAGCGGGAACTGTAGGAATTAATTCTGATGGTAGCCTCAGCTTTCCTGAGGGAGTAACCAAGGCAAATATTAATTTGAGCAATGCTGCGGATGTAGATGTCAGAGGAACAGGGGGAGGGAGTATTACCGTTAATGCTGGTAACTTAAATTTAGCAGGTATTAGTTTGATTAGCGCAGGAATTAGAGCTGAATCGACATCTGCCGAGGCACAAGCAGGAGATGTGACTATCGATGTTGCGGAAAAGATCACTCTGAATGAAAGTCGTATTACTAATCAAGTTGCTTCTGGTGGAGTGGGTAATTCAGGCGGGATCGCGATTAATACTGGTTCAATTGAAGCAATCAATGGGGGAGATATTGATGCTAGTACTTTTGGTCGAGGTGATGCCGGAACTGTGGATCTTACCGCTACTGGAGATGTAACTATTGATGGTGAAACTTCAATTGGTATTCCTAGTGGTGCTTTTAGTCAGGTTGCTTCAGATGCAGAAGGAAATGCCGGAGGTGTGACCATCTCCACTAATAATCTGACTGTGACTAATGGGGGACAGGTTTCCGCTAGTACAGGAGGTCGAGGGAATGCCGGAACTATCGATATTACCGCTACTGGAGACATTACTTTTGATGGTGAAACTTTAGATGGCTCTGATAGTAGTGGTGCTTTTAGTCAGGTTAATCCAGGTGCAGAAGGAAATGCAGCAGGTGTGACCATTAGTACTACTAATCTGACTCTGACCAATGGAGGAGTAGTCTCTGCTAGTACTTTTGGTCGAGGGAATGCAGGTTCGGTCGATATTACCGCTACCGGAGACATTACTATTGATGGTGAAACTTCAGACGGTTTTGTTAGTGGTGCTGCTAGTCAGGTTGCTCCTGGTGCAGAAGGAGATGCAGAAGGGGTGACTATCTCCACCAATAATCTGACTCTAACCAAGGGGGGACAATTTTCTGCTAGTACTTTTGGTCGAGGGGATGCAGGTTCGGTCGATATTACCGCTACTGGAAACATTATTTTGACTGGTGAAAGTTCACAAGGTATTCCTAGTGGTGCTACTAGTCTGGTTAGTTCAAATGCAGAAGGAGATGCAGGAGGTGTGACTATTTCTACTAATAATCTGACTCTAACCAAGGGGGGAAAAGTTGATGCTAGTACTTTGGGTCGAGGTAATGCCGGAACAGTCGATATTACCGCTACTGGAGATATAACTTTTGATGGTCAAACTTCAGAAGGTATTCCTAGTGGTGCTACTAGTGGGGTTAGTTCAAATGCAGAAGGAAATGCAGCAGGTGTGACCATTAGTACTACTAATCTGACTCTGACCAATGGGGGACGAGTTGATGCTAGTACTTTTGGTCAAGGGAATGCCGGGACTGTGGATATTTTCGCTACTGGAGATGTAACTTTTGATGGTCAAACTTCAGAAGGTTTTTCTAGTGGTGCTACTAGTGGGGTTAGTTCAGATGCAGAAGGAGATGCGGGAGGTATTACCATCTCTGCTACCAATTTGTTTTTGGCTAATGGACGAGTTGTTGCTAGCACTTCAGGTCAAGGTGAAACGGATAATAGTGGCAACATCAATCTCCGCATTGCTGATACTATTGTTCTACGGGATGAAAGTTTAATTTCAGCAAGAGCTTTCAATAGTGCTAATGGCGGTAATATTGATATTGATGCTGGTTTTGTGGTTGCTTTCTCCGACCAAAACAACGATATTATTGCTAATGCGGCACAAGGAACGGGGGGCAACATTAATATTTCTACTAATTCAATTTTTGGAATTGAAGAACGTCCTCTCGATCCTGTTACCAATGATATTAATGCTAGTTCAGAATTTGGCTTAGATGGCGCGATCGCCATTAATCAACTAGATGTTAATCCCGTCGAAGCATTGGAAGAGTTGCCGATGTCATTAATCGATGTGGTGGGATTAGTAGCGCAAAATCTCTGTCAGCAAGGAAAAGGAAGTGAATTTATCGTCACAGGAAAAGGTGGTGTAGCGCCAAATCCAAGTCAAGTAAGGGATGGGGAAATTAGTACCGTAGATTTGGTAGCACCTGCAACTGGGGAAGAATCGGAGAAAGTTGAGACAGTGAAGGAAGCAGGGGCAGATAGAGAAATAGAGGAAGAAAAAGAGATTATTGAGGCTCAGGGATGGATAATTAACGATCGCGGTAAGGTGGAGTTAGTGGCTCAGAAGACTGATGTGAATGGTGCTCCGCCACAGCCTAAAAATGACAAAATATGTCGCCGTTGAGCTAACAGTGCTGATTTGAGCTGTATAATCTAAACCAAATTTACCATCAGAAGTATCTTTAAAACGGTAGATTATACCCATAAAGCCAGTCCGAAAAAGCCTTTTGACCAATTTGGGCTTGTTCTGGCACTGCTGCAAATGATTTATTAAAAAACCGTTTTGGACTTAGGAAAGGATTGAACATTTGAGCGGCAGAAAACAGCGTGCGATATTGCACAATAGTGGTGCGCTCGATACGACTTTTTTCGTAATATTCTAAAGCCTCTCCCAGATCGCCATAATTAGATAAACAAGCAGACAATTCCCACACATCTTCAAATGTGGTATTAGTGCCTTGTCCAAGATGAGGTCCCATATAATGGGCTGCATCTCCCACTAAAATTACTCTGTTGTCACCCCATTTGGGCAAGATTAGGGGCTTGCCAACTGGTCTCTCCACGATGATATCTGCATCCGTTAGGTCAATAACTTTTTGCACTACAGGATGCCATTTTGCCAGTTCTTGAATAACTCGTTCTTTAACTTCTTGGGCATTCTGGGATCGATGGCTTGTTTCAGAAAGCATCTCCAGCGACCAGGAAATATACCCATCTCCATTATCCATAACTAGAAATATCTTTCCTTTATTGGCAAACACGGTTGCTTGATGAGGAGGCAATAAACGATGTTGATATTTCAGTACCCCGCGCCAAGTCATCCAACCGCTATAGGTCGGGTTTTCAACCCCAAACAACTGTTTACGAACAACAGAGCGAATACCATCTGCACCAATAAGTAAATCGACGGTTGCAGCTTTATTATTTTCAAAGCAAAGCGTGACACTCTGATGATTTTGTTCAAAGGCAATTAATCGATGATCGAGATGAAAGTTATCTGGTGGCAGTTGAGATCTCAGAATTTCCTGTAGGTGAAACCAACGAATCGCCATAAACGGCTGATCGTATTTGTCGCCAAATATGCGTTGGGTGATGATCGGCCATCCTCTTTTAGATGTTCTGACTTTGAATCGTTTAATTTGAGAACCTTGTAGTTTGAGTTGCCGAGCGATATCTGGAGCGATCGCTGCTAAACTTCTTAATCCGTTAGGGGACAGAGTCAGTCCTGCGCCAATAGGTCGAAATGCTCTGGCTCGATCATAAATGTGGACTTCAATACCTTGTTGTTTTAGGGCGATCGCTGTGGCTAATCCAGCAGGACCTGCCCCGATGATACCGACTTTTTTAAGGTAGGTTTGAGAGTTCTTTAAATTGCTCATCTACGGGTCTATTTTCAGATAGTGTATTAAACATTTGGCAATCAATGAAGTGATTTAAAGGTTGTAATAGTTGATCGATAATGGGATCGTCAGACCTTAGTCTTCCTTCATTAGTAACTTGGCATTTGTTCCACCACTGTGAATCCCTTTGAGAAAGTGATTTCAACAAACTTAGATAAGGTGTCTTATGGTCATTGCTCCCTCGATCATTTGAGGGGAAGTAGTCAAGCTTTTTCATCGCCGAACAGCAGATTCGCACATAGGAGATTGCTTTTAGGCAGAGAGGAATATCTGGAGCAAAAAGTTTTCTCCTAGCAAAGGCGAGTTGGTTAAGAACCCTTTGGTCGTCCGTCAACATAAAATTGCCCTCCAATTCGATTTAAGTTAAGGTTTTCTGATGAAAGTATTTCTTGTTTTCTGAAAGTCTGTTCTTATCTTTAAAGCTATTAGCTATTAGCCTTTAGCCTTTAGCTCTAAAGTGAGAAGATTAAATGTCTTGTAGCTAACAACTATGGGTCTACGACCACCGCCAAAACGAAGTTTGGCGGCATATCATTCAGTGGCGGGTCACAATCTCCCACTGAATACAAATGACAATGTCAACAGTTAACTTAAGCTAATTGCTAACAGCTAACAGCTATTGAAGAAATCAAACTTCTCGTTGACACACTAAGACTGACTTTCGATTTCCCTGGGTAATTCGCAACTCTTCATCTAGATAAAGTAATTTCAATTTGCCTTTGGGTGATTTATCGATCGCAAAGGATTGTTTTCCTGTTGTTGGATCGATCGCAGATACTTGACTCATACTGAACATTTTCTGCACCAACCAAAATGTCAGACGCTCTAATAAGGAAATCTGGGACTTTGTTTGACTACTACCAAATATCTCCAACCATTGTTTAATCTGTTCTCGATCGCTATCAACGGCAGGGATTAATTCTCCGCCAGTAAACATTACTTGCAATGTATCGTCTTCGACAGGAGAGCAAACTGCCAGATTTTTAACTACTCCTTGAAGTTCGGGAAAATTTTCGTCGATAATTTTGAACTCCACTACGATATCGTAGCTATAATCATTTTCTTGTTCTTTAAAAAAGATTGGTTGGGAAACTCGCTCTATGGCAACTCGAAGATTAGCAGGTTCAAACTTATTAAATGCTAATCTGCCCAAAGTATAGACATATCTGTTGGCTTCATCTGATAGTTTGCCAGGAAAATTGGGCGCACTAATCAGTATCCAATTACCTTCTAACAAGGTTTGATTCTGGGCTGGGTTTGGTGTGGGATTAAGAGAAGATAACAGAGCGATCGCTTCTGCTACCGCGATCTCTTTTGTATCACCATTATGAGTGGCTAAGGCTGTTTTCAGATCTGCTTTTGCTTTTTCCCTTTGAGCATCTATGCTGTCTGTATTCATAGTTATTATGTTGAGCTTATTTGAAAATATCTATCAATGCTCGATTACTCCAATCTTATAAATTCTCAGATAAGCAAACATCTGAAAAAAGTCTCGAATTGGTCATCAACGAAAGAAATAGGCACTCTCTAACTTTCGCTGATTCATTAGGTAGATCTTCTTAAGACTAAAGTATTCCACTCGGTCTTTAATCAAGTAACTACAAGCTTCCTTAATGTCACCCAGTTTTTTTGTTGATTGGGGTCCCGGTGTCAGAGAAAAAAATTATTGAGGCTCAGGGATGGATAATCAACGATCGCGGTAAGGTAGAGTTGGTGGCTCAGAAGACTGATGTGATACTAAATCCGATTAACAAAGGTAGTGTTTAATTTCTTCATAAAAGTCTTACTCTGAAATCAGAATCACCAATACTCGTTACTCGTTACTCGTTACTTATTACTCAATTTTTTAAGTGACCTATACGAAACGGATTTAGTATGAATAGTGCTTCCCCACAACCTAAAAATGACAGAATGTGTCGCAGTTGAGTCAACAATACTGATTTGAGCTGTATAATCAAAACCAAATTGACCATCAGAAGTATCTTTAAAATGAAACCTTGCTCTTCAATACTCTTAGGGTTTTTTCTGGGTAGTGTGTTTATTGCCCCCGTTCAAGCTCAAATCAGTCCAGATCGCACGACCAATACCACTGTAACTCCGATTGATAATGGCATCAGAATCGACGATGGCGATCAAGCAGGAGGCAATTTATTTCATAGTTTTGAGCAGTTTTCCATACCCAATGGCAGCGAAGCCTTCTTTAATAACACCGCTGATATTGCTAATATCTTTTCTCGCGTCACTGGGGGAAGTATATCTAACATTGATGGTTTGATTCGAGCCAATGATACTGCTAATTTATTTTTGCTTAACCCAGCAGGAATTATCTTTGGGGAAAATGCGTCTTTAAATATTGGTGGTTCTTTTTTAGGCAGTACTGCCAGTAGTATTTTATTTCCTGATGGAATTGAATTTAGTGCTACCGATTCCGAGAATCCGCCTTTATTAACCATCAATGCACCTCTGGGATTGGGTCTAGAAGATAATCCTGGAGAAATAGTCAATCGTTCAGTTGTCGAAAATAGTTCAGAAGAAGTTATCGGTTTAGAAGTTGCCCCAGGAAATAATCTGGCTTTGATTGGCGGTCAGATTGATTTTGAGGGAGGTCAAGTTACTGCTAAAGGAGGAAATATAGAATTAGGTGGTTTATCAGTCGCAGGAACAGTAGGTATCAATGAAGATGGTAGCTTAAGCTTTCCTGATGGAGTAACCAAAGCAAATGTCAATTTGAGCAATGCTGCGGATGTAGATGCCAGGGGAACAGGAGGAGGAAGTATTACCGTTAATGCTGGTAACTTAAATGTAGCAGCAGGAGAATTCCGTAGGAGTTTGATTCGGGCAGGAATTAGAGCTGAATCTACATCTACCGAGGCACAAGCAGGAGATGTGACTATTAATGTTGCGGAAAAGATAACTCTGAATGACAGTAGTATTACAAATCGAGTTGAGTCTGGTGCAGTGGGTAATTCAGGCAGGATCGCGATTAATACTGGTTCAATTGAAGCAATGAGTGGGGGTCAAGTTTCTGCTAGTACTTTTGGTCAAGGGGATGGAGGTTTGGTGGATATTACCGCTACTGGAGATGTAACTTTTAATGGTGACGATTTAGATGGTAATCCTAGTGGTGTTGCTAGTCAGGTTGCTTCAGATGCAGAAGGAAATGCAGGGGGGGTGACTATCTCGACTAATAATCTGACTCTAACCAATGGGGGAAGAGTTTTTGCTAGTACAGGAGGTCGAGGGAATGCCGGAACTGTCGATATTACTGCCACAGGAAACATTATTTTTGCTGGTGAAGATTCACAAGGTTTCCAGAGTGGTGCTTTTAGTCAGGTTGCTTCAGATGCAGAAGGAAATGCAGGGGGGGTGACTATCTCCACCAATAATCTGACTCTAACTAATGGGGGAGGAATTTCTGCTAGTACTTTTGGTCAAGGGGATGCTGGTTCGATTGATCTTACCGCTACTGGAGACATTACTTTTGATGGTGAAACTTTAGATGGCTCTGATAGTAGTGGTGCTTTTAGTCAGGTTAATCCAGGTGCAGAAGGAAATGCAGGAGGTGTGACTATCTCGACTAATAACCTGACTCTAACCAATGGGGGAAGGGTTTTTGCTAGTACAGGAGGTCGAGGGAATGCCGGAACTGTCGATATTACTGCCACAGGAAACATTATTTTTGCTGGTGAAGATTCACAAGGTTTCCAGAGTGGTGCTTTTAGTCAGGTTGCTTCAGATGCAGAAGGAAATGCAGGGGGGGTGACTATCTCCACCAATAATCTGACTCTAACTAATGGGGGAGGAATTTCTGCTAGTACTTTTGGTCAAGGGGATGCTGGTTCGATTGATCTTACCGCTACTGGAGACATAATTTTTGATGGTGAAACTTTAGATGGCTCTGATAGTAGTGGTGCTTTTAGTCAGGTTAATTCAGGTGCAGAAGGAAATTCAGAAGGGGTGACTATCGATACTGCTAGCCTGACTGTGACTAATGGAGGACAAGTCTCTGCTAGTACTTTTGGTCAAGGGAATGCCGGAACTGTCGATATTACTGCCACAGGAAACATTATTTTTGCTGGTGAAGATTCAGAAGGTATTCCTAGTGGTGCTTTTAGTCTGGTTGGTTCAGATGCCCAAGGAGATGCAGGGGGGGTGACTATCTCCACCAATAATCTGACTCTAAGGGCAGGGGGAAGAGTTAATGCTGGTACAGAAGGTCGAGGAAATGCCGGTTCGGTCGATATTACCGCTACTGGAGACATAACTTTTGATGGTGAAACTTTAGATGGCTCTGATAGTAGTGGTGCTTTTAGTCAGGTTGGTTCAAATACAGAAGGAAATGCCGGAGGTGTGACTATCTCTACTACTAATCTGACTCTGAGGGCAGGAGGGGATGTCGATGCTAGTACTTTTGGACAAGGAAATGCCGGTTCGGTCGATATTACGGCTACTGGAGACATAACTTTTGATGGTGAAAATTCACAAGGTTTCCAGAGTGGTGCTACTAGTCTGGTTAATCCAGGTGCAGAAGGAAATGCAGGAGGTGTGACTATCTCTACTAATAACCTGACTCTAACCAAGGGAGGACGAGTTGATGCTGGTACTTTGGGTCGAGGGGATGCCGGAACTGTCAATATTACCGCTACAGGAGACATAATTATTGATGGTGAAGATTTAGGTGGTTTTCCTAGTGGTGCTACTAGTCTGGTTAATTCAGGTGCAGTAGGAAATGCCGGAGGTGTGACTATCTCTACTACTAATCTGACTCTAACCAATGGGGGAAGGATTTCTGCTAGTACAGGAGGTCGAGGGGATGCAGGTTCGGTAGATCTTACCGCAACAGAAGACATAATTTTTGATGGTGAAACTTTAGATGGCTCTGATAGTAGTGGTGCTTTTAGTCAGGTTAATTCAGGTGCAGAAGGAAATTCAGAAGGGGTGACTATCGATACTGCTAGCCTGACTGTGACTAATGGAGGACAAGTCTCTGCTAGTACTTTTGGTCAAGGGAATGCCGGAACTGTCGATCTTACTGCCACAGGAGATATCACTTTTGATGGTGAAGATTCAGAAGGTATTCCTAGTGGTGCTACTAGTCTGGTTGGTTCAAATGCACAAGGAAATGCCGGAGGTGTGACCATTAGTACTACTAATCTGACTCTGACCAATGGGGGACGAGTTGATGCTAGTACAGGAGGTCGAGGGGATGCCGGAACTGTCAATATTACCGCTACAGGAGACATTACTTTTGATGGTGAAGATTTAGGTGGTTTTCCTAGTGGTGCTATTAGTCTGGTTGGTTCAAATGCACAAGGAAATGCCGGAGGTGTCACCATCTCTACTAATAACCTGACTCTAACCAATGGGGGACGAGTTGATGCTAGTACTTTTGGTCAAGGGGATGCAGGTTCGGTAGATCTTACCGCAACAGAAGATATAACTATTGATGGTGAAGATTTAGGTGGTTTTCCTAGTGGTGCTATTAGTCTGGTTGGTTCAAATGCACAAGGAAATGCCGGAGGTGTCACCATCTCTACTAATAACCTGACTCTAACTAATGGGGGAGAAATTTCTGCTAGTACTTTTGGTCAAGGGGATGCAGGTTCGGTAGGTATTACCGCTACAGGAAACATTATTTTGACTGGTGAAAGTTCACAAGGTTTTTCTAGTGGTGCTACTAGTCAGGTAGTTTCAGGTGCAGAAGGAGATGCCGGAGGTATTACCATCTCTACTACCAATTTAATTTTGGCTAATGGACGAGTTTCTGCTAGTACCTCAGGTCAAGGTGAAACTGAGAATAGTGGCAACATCAATCTCCGCGCCGATAATATTGTTCTACTGGATAACAGTTTGATATCAGCAGAAGCTCTTAATAATAGTGCTAATGGCGGTAATATTGATATTGATGCTGGTTTTGTGGTTGCTTTCCCCAACCAAAACAATGATATTATTGCTAATGCGGCACAAGGAACGGGGGGCAACATTAATATTTCTACTAATTCAATTTTTGGAATCGAAGAAAGAAGTTCGCTACCTGCTAATGAAACAAATGACATAGATGCTAGTTCAGAATTTGGCTTAGATGGAACGATCGCCATTAATCAACTAGATGTTAATCCCGTCGAAGCATTGGAAGAGTTGCCGATGTCATTAATCGATGTGGTGGGATTAGTAGCGCAAAATCTCTGTCAGCAAGGAAAAGGAAGTGAATTTATTGTCACAGGAAAAGGTGGTGTAGCGCCAAATCCAAGTCAAGTCAGGGATGGGGAGATTAGTGACGTAGATTTGGTAGCACCTGCGACTAGGGAAGAATCAGAGAAAGTCGAGACAGTGAAGGAAGCAGGGGCAGATAGAGAAATAGAGGAAGAAAAAGAGATTATTGAGGCTCAGGGATGGATAATCAACGATCGCGGTAAGGTGGAGTTAGTGGCTCAGAAGACTGATGTGAATGGTGCTTCCCCACAACCTAAAAATGACAAAATATGTCGGCGTTGAGCCAATAGTACTGATTTAATCTGTATAATCAAAACCAAATTGACCATCAGAAGTATCTATAATGAAACCTTGCTCTTCAATACTCCTAGGGTTTTTTCTGGGTAGTGTGTTTATCGCCCCTGTTCAAGCACAAATCAGTCCTGATCGCACGACTAATACTACTGTAACTCCGATTGATAATGGCATCAGAATCGACGAAGGCGATCGAGCTGGAGGCAATTTATTTCTAGTTTTGAGGAGTTTTCTGTCCCCAACGGCAGCGAAGCCTTTTTTAATAAAACATCACCGATTATTGAGCAACGCCAGAGAAAGTAGGAGATAGGAGGGAAATGATGATACAATGTACAGGTAATATGTACAGATAGACCAAGATGTTTCCGATATCTACTTCGTATACAGATGCTAGGCAAAATCTAGCATCCTTGTTGGATCGTATTGAACAAGAAAACGCGGTCGCGCTGGTCACTAGAAGAGGACATAAAGATATTGCTATTTTACCTGCTGAGGAATTAATAGCACTAACTGAGAGTTTGCATTTACTGCGATCGCCTAAAAATGCTCAACGTTTGTTTGCTGCATTAGAAGAGTCAATTGCTAGGGATGCTCAAAGCGATCACAATCTACCTGATGAAAGTCTTGCCAAGTTAATAGATGATTGCCAAAAGTAGAAAAATCATATTCAACAAGGCTTTTCGCGAAGATCTTAGATGGTGGTTTAGAAAAGATAAATCTAAAGCCGAGAAGATTTTGGATTTGATTGAATCGGCAACAGAAGATCCATTTAAAGGATTAGGTAAGCCCGAACCCCTAAAACATATAGCTAGTGGAGTTTGGTCAAGAAGAATTACCCAAGAGCATAGGCTAGTTTATCGAGTAACAGATCGCTTTATCGAATTTTTGCAAGCTAGATATCATTATTAGTTTTTTCTAGGGCAATACTGTTCAGGTAAAATCAGTTCGATGAAGTGACTTTTTCCCTTTAATTTGTCTTCATAATGTACCCTTAAATCCTGCTGTGGCTTCCGTCCCAGAAACCTATCATTGTCTATAACTGGTACTCGTTGCATAAGAGATAATCCTATATAAGTGTTTGTACTTTTAGTACGTCCCTTCGACCACCCAACTAACCATGTCCACCTTTGAGATGAAATTCCACCCAGGAATTTTAGAGATAATCCGAACTAGGGAGATATTCGGAAGTCTGTTAGATAGTTAGGCTATGGGTCTATTCAACGTTTCAAGTCAACTGGGTCTGACATTCTCCGTTCTCGTCCCGTTAGGGCAGGGCGGAGTTATTGAATCCGTTAGTTCAAGAACTCATTAAGCTTTTGTTGAAGATAGTTCTTCTGACTTTGCTCAGAATTCGTGGGACAATATTCTTCGTGGGTTTGCACTATGTTGCTACTAGACTTGACCCAACTGAAAACCGCTGTATTTATTCCTACAGAATTGAGTAAAATTTGGAATGTGAGCCAGAATAATATTTTAGTTGATAATGTTTTAGTTACTTGTCTTGTCCAGCTAATTCTCATTTTCCTTAACTTCCCTTTTGAAAGCTTTTTGATAAATAATATTTAAAGTTCATTTGCTCGTATTATCCGATTCATCTTGAGGAAGTAACAGGGGAGAAATTCAGATGTTTTTTCAGGTATCTAACACTGTAGTTTTCGGGAACAAAAAAAATATAGTTATGAATTCAATTTTAGATAAGTACTTAATTACTTTCTTCGTTTTGGTTTTAGCAATACCTGTAACTCAAACTAAAGTTGTTGCCGCGTCTTCTGTTTCTACAATTCAAAAGAATCAAGATTCTGAGCAATTAATTAAACAAGCTCAACAACTCTATCAAAACGAGCAATATGTAGAGGCAATTCGAGTCTGGCAACAAGCAGTTAGCGATTATCAGCAACGGGAAGATATTCTGAACCAAGCTATGGCGTTAAGTAATCTGGCTTTGACGCAACAAAAATTAGGAGATTTAACCGCAGCACAAGATGCGATCGCCTCTAGTTTAGAATTACTAGAAACTCAATCTCAGACAGAAACTCAACAACGTATTTTCGCTAATAGTTTAGATATCAGAGGAAGTATAGAGCGATCGCAGGGAAAATCTAAAAAAGCTTTTGAGACTTGGCAGCAAGCAGCAGAAATTTATCGGGAATCAGATAATCATAGTGCCATAATTCAAAATCATTTAAATCAGGCTCAGGCTCTACAAGATTTAGGATCTTATAATCGCGCTAGTAAAATCTTAAAGTCAGTTCGAGAGCAACTTGCTAATCAACCTATTTCTGAACAAAAGGCGTCTAGATTACTAAGTTTGGGTAATACTCTGCGGGAGACAGGAAACTTAGAACGCTCAGAAGAAGTTTTAAAACAAGCTAGGGAAGCAGCTGATAAATTAAAAACCGAGCATCAACAAAGTGCAGTTTTACTGAGTCTAGGAAATACGCTCCGTGCTTTAGGTAATCGAGATAGCCAATCTCCAAGCATTCAGACAGTAAATTTATCCTCGTCTCAATGTATAGCCGAGAGTAATTTAGGAACCAAAAACGCCTACTATGCCCAGGCAGCAGACTGTTATCAACAAGCAGCTTTATCCCCCGATCAAGCCACAAAAATTAAAGCTCAACTGAATTTGCTTAGTTTGGCTGTACAAAATCAAAATCAAGACAGAGAAGTGATTGACCTACAAGGGCAATCATCAATTTCCGAGCTTATTACTCAGATAAAAACCAATCTAGCTCAGTTACCTGTTACACGCACCAGCATTTTTGATCGCCTTAATTTAGTTCAAAGTCTAATCTGTCTTCAGCCGAATACAATTCAATTTTCTTCTCCTATTGCTCAACAATGCCCAGCATCAACCAAAAATAATTTAAATATATCTTGGGGAGAAATTGAATCAGAAATTAACATTGCTCAGCAACAAGCTAATCAATTACAAGATAAACAAGCACAAGCTCATACTCTAGGCTATTTGGGCGCAATCTATCAACAAACAGGAAGATTTACCCCAGCACTAGAGTCAACCAATAAGGCTTTGTTGACTATGGATAGCACTACAGCACCAGAAACAGAGTATCTATGGCATTGGCAGCTAGGTAGACTCTATCAACTTCAAAATCAGCCAGAAAAAGCTTTGCAAGCTTACAATACTACTTTTGCTATCTTACAATCCTTAAGACAGAATTTAGTTGCGATTAATCCTGAAATACAGTTTGCTTTTCGCGATCGCCTGGAGCCAGTATATCGCGAACGAGCAGCGTTACTGTTAAACAATAATAATCCTAGTCAAAAAAATCTCAGACAAGCCCGCGATACGATTGAAGCTTTGCAGTTAGCAGAATTGAATAACTTTTTTCGAGAAGCTTGTTTAGATGCTAAACCTCAAACAATAGAGGATGTAGACGGCAAAGCGGCAGTTATTTACTCGATTATTTTTGAAGATCGTTTTGCTGTTATCTTATCTCAACCAGGAAAAGACCTAAAGTATTATGAAACCGATAGTGGTCTTCGAGAAATTGAGAGCGTCTTTACAGAGCTGAATGCGAACCTCCTCCCCGTTCTATCTTCTAACGCTCCATTAAAACCTCATCAAACTTTCTACGATTGGTTAATTCGTCCCCTAGAAAGCGAACTAGAACAAAATGGAACCAAGAACTTAGTATTTATCTTAGACGGGATCATGCGAGGAATTCCTGTAGCTTCACTTCACGATGGCGAACAATATCTAATTGAAAAAGATTATAATTTAGCCCTAACTCCTGGCTTACAACTATTAGCATCTCGTTCTTTAAGCTCTGATAGCTTAGAAACTATTTCCGCCGGCTTAACTAAATCCCGTCAGGGTTTTGACCCATTACCCAATGTCAACACAGAAGTCAAAGAAATTGGTACTTTAGTTCCCTCAGAAATATTGTTAGATGGAGACTTTACTCGCGATCGCTTACAAATGCAAATTGCAACTTCACCTTATCCTATAGTGCATTTAGCAACCCACGGGCAGTTTTCTTCTCGCGCCGAAAATACTTTCTTACTTACTTGGAACAATCGTATTCGTGTTAAAGACTTAGACGAATTACTCCAAGAAAGAAATTTCACAGAAAATAATCCCATAGAACTCCTCATTCTGAG
The DNA here is from genome assembly GCF_000332195.1 of Pleurocapsa sp. PCC 7319. Lineage (NCBI taxonomy): Bacteria > Bacillati > Cyanobacteriota > Cyanophyceae > Pleurocapsales > Pleurocapsaceae > Pleurocapsa > Pleurocapsa sp. PCC 7319. Next base: position 3,082,702 of record NZ_KB235922.1, on the reverse strand, counting down.
TGCTTGTCAAACCGCTGCTGGAGATAATCAAGCGGCACTAGGTTTAGCAGGAGTCGCTGTACGCTCTGGCGCGAGGAGTACGGTAGCTACATTATGGTCGGTACAAGATGATTCTACCGCCGAATTAGTCACTCAATTTTATAAAGCTTTAAAGATTCCAGGAATCAGTAAATCAGCAGCACTACGTCAAGCACAATTAAAATTATTGGAAGATCCTAGACACCAACATCCTTACTATTGGTCGGCTTTTGTTCTAGTTGGCAATTGGTTGTAGTTTGAGAGCGTTATAGTTATACTCACTCTATCCGTATATTTGCTTATTTTTGTCCAAATTTTGGACATTTTGACTCTTACGCTTAGAGTAGACGCTCAAATATTACAGTTAAGCCACTTTGGTCTTAAGTAAATATACTTAACTATCAACGAAAGTTAGAAAATTGCTATCTCTTTCGTTGAGGCTAGATTCGAGACGTTTTTCAGATGTATTTCCCATGTTGAATCTCTACTATTAATTTAAACGAGTTTAATTTAGGAGAAATCGATTATGAAATTCACAACAATTTTAGTTATTAGTATGTTGGTGGCTACAGCCTTCGGCTTCAATAGTGGTGTCAAAGCGAATAAGAGTTGGGGTAATACTATAGACCAACAGAACCAGCCAAAAAGCGATCGCAGTTAACGATCAACAAAGCAATGGGATGACTTATAGCCGTACCGAGTAACATTAGGACAAGTTTATTTGATTGCTCATCAGTAATCAGTAATCAGCGTCCTAATGTAAATCCATATTGCTTTATCATCTCACCTATGAATCAAGTGGGTTTTCCCCATCACTTAGCTTAGATAAGCTCAGAAAAAGAATCCTCAATCTTGATGGTATGATTACTCCAACTAAACCCGCTGATTTAGGTTTTATTCTGTCGTGACAAAATCGAATGAAATTACAGCTATTACTCAATTATTTTAAGATTTTAGAACTATCTGGAGCCATAGATACTCTTAATGTCATAGACTACCAGAAAGCGATGTCACCATTCGAGGAGAGACAATCCCCTATAGGGTTCAGTAGTTGCTCGTTGGGGGAAACTCCCAGCCTCAACAGTTCCTTTAAGCGGGCGACCAACGAACTACCTTGGGGACCCCCGCAACGTAACTGTTTCACCGCCAACGAACTACCCTGGGGACCCCCGCAAAGTGACTGTTTCATCGCCAACGAACTACCCTGGGGACCCCCGCAACGCAACTATTCCATCGCCAACGAACTGTCTCGCAAGACCACGTTGCCAAACTGCGTTGGTGACAGACGCAATACAAAGTGCTTGCCCGTACATACGCGCACGGAAACAGAAATGGTGAATCTAATTGTCGCTCAACGTAGAGAATATACAATTACTTTAAAGAAAGTATATCAGCTCAATCAAGCTAATCTACATAGATATCTGTATTCCCTCTCAATTTCTTGGCTAGCTTTAATAGCAGCACTGATAGGAGTACAGCCACTAAGTGCGAAGGAAGTAAGTTTAATCGAAACAGCTAAACATCAAGATAGTTCCCACCACTACTCAGAGCTGTTAACTAAATCTCTACCTACACCTAAACCAATAACTCAAGAACGAGACAATAGCCAGCAAAAATCTTTCCGTAACTCAGCCTATCCGCTATCTCAAGGGCAGACATTTTCAGAAATCAAGATCAATAATCAAGACTTAATTGTCGCTCAAAATTCTGATGATATTCCTGAAGAAATTGTCGTTAAAAACTTTAAGGTGGTTGGCAGTAGTGTTTTTAGTCAAGAAGAATTAGCTAAGGAACTTAAACCTTATCGTAATCGTCCTCTAACTTTATCAGAGCTATTTCAAGCCAGAAGCGTCATCACCGAACTTTACACCGAACGAGGATATGTCAATTCTGGTGCTTATATACCTCCTGAACAAGAGCTTGAAGATGGTCCTGTCACGATCACGATCGCCGTTTTGGAAGGTCAATTAGAAAGAATTAACGTTTCAGGAACCAAACATCTCATTCCTCAATACATCTCCTCTCGCCTTGAGGCTGCTGCGGGAAAACCCTTGAATGTTAACTCTTTATTGTCTGGTCTACAGTTATTACGGCTTAATCCTCTAATTGATAACATTTCGGCAGAATTATCGGCGGGTATTCACCCCGGAACCAGCTTATTAGATATTGAAATTGAAGAAGCAGATGTGTTTAATATTTCCACTAGTCTCAATAATAATAGATCCCCTAGCGTCGGCAGTAATCAGCGTTCTGTCGGTTTAAATCACGGTAATTTATTCGGGTTTGGGGATCAATTTAACTTTAACTATACCAATACTGACGGCAGCAATAGTTTTGATTTTGCCTATGCTTTACCTGTAAACACCAAAAATGGCACGATTAAAGCAGCTTACAGTAGTAATGATAATGATGTGATTGAAGAACCCTTTGAACCTCTTAATATTGAATCTAAATCACAGTATTACGAGTTAAGTTTTCGTCAGCCTGTGATACTCAAACCAAATCAGGAATTTTCGTTAGGCTTGGGTCTCTCTCATACCGACAGCGAATCTTTTCTTCTCGATGAGACATTTCCTTTATCTCGTGGTGCCGATGAAAATGGAGAAACTAGAATTAGTGCCATCAGGTTATTTCAAGAGTTTGTTAATCGAGATGACAAACAGGTATTAGCATTTCGTTCTCAATTTAGTATTGGGGTGGATGCTCTCAATGCAACCATTAATGACGATGAGCCTGACAGTACTTTTTTTGCTTGGCGAGGACAAAGCCAATGGGTAAGAAGGTTAGACGAAGATTTTTTATTGCTTTTAAGGGCTGATGCTCAATTATCGGGCGGAAGTTTAGTACCCTTAGAACAATTTCGGATCGGCGGAGTTAGTAGTGCTAGAGGTTATCGTCAAGATTTGAGTTTGGGAGATAATGGTTTATTTGCCTCGGCAGAGTTACGCATCCCAATTCTCAGATGGAGAAAAGTTGATGGCTTATTCCAAATTGCTCCCTTCGTTGATGTTGGAACAGTTTGGAATAATGATGAGGTTGAAATTGCCAATACAACTCTACCTTCCTTGGGTGTGGGCTTGAATTTTGCTGCGGGAACTAATTTTAATGCCCGTTTAGATTGGGGAATTCCTCTAGTAAATGTCGACAATGAGGGTGATTCTCTTCAAGAAGATGGGATTTACTTCTCCGTAGATTACAACTTCTTCTAGTCAGCATAAATAGATGAACCATTTATTGAATAGAAATTTCGTAGGTTAAGCAATAAAGGTAAGGTATTAATATGAATAGTTCAAACAACCGATTTTGAAGATGCAAGTGGAATACTTAGACAAAAATGAAACTAAATACGGAATTTACTTGGGAAAAAGCGCAACAAACTTTAGAGAGTTTAGTTTTTCAGCAAACAGGTAAACATCTCAGCGATCTTGAAATTGTGGTTTTACGGGGTGCTTGGGATAATAAAACTTATGAAGAAATTGCTGAAGCCGAGGGCTATACCAGTAACTATCTGAGCAAAGATGTTGGAAATAAGCTTTGGAGTAATCTTTCCCTCGCTTTGCAAGAAAAGGTATCCAAGAAAAATTTTAGAGCTGCTTTACAGCGCAAATATTACAATCAGGCTCCAAGTAATTTAGCTCAATATCAACCTCAATTATCAGAATTTTCAACCGAAAATCTAACTTTTCCTGAAGGTTCAGTTGCTTTAGAATCTCCTTTTTATATTGAGCGATCGCTTGTTGAATCTCTCTGCTATCAAACAGTTATTAAACCAGGTTCTTTAATTCGGATCAAAGCAGCTAAATGGATGGGTAAAACCTCTTTAGTTAACAGAATCCTCGAACAGGGTCGTGTCTCTGGTCACAAAACAGTATATTTGGATTTTGGTAGTATTGAACGTTCTATTCTCAAAGATTTAGACAAACTATTGCGCTGGCTATGCGTTATGGTTTCACGTCAGTTGGAATTGACCAATGAAGTAAATGATTATTGGGATACAGATATTCTCGGTAGTAATGATAACTGCACCGTTTATTTTGAAGAATACATATCAGCAGAAATAACCAGCGAGATCGTATTAGCTTTGGATAATATTGATAAATTATTTTCTTACGAAGAGGTAATCGAAGATTTTTTTGGTATGTTGCGCAGTTGGCATGAAAAGGGCAAGATAGATGATTCTTGGGCAAAATTCAAACTAATACTGGCACATTCTACAGAAGTATACATACCTTTAGATATTCATCAATCTCCCTTTAATGCAGGAGTGCCAATTCTACTTGAAGAATTTACTCATTCACAAGTAGAAACTTTAGCTTCTTGGTATCAACTAAATTGGGATAAATCTCAAATTACAAAATTAATGGATTTAGTCGGGGGTCATCCTTATTTAGTCAGATTAGCGATGTACCAAATTAAGACTTCATCTCTTAACCTAGAACAGTTTTTACAAGGAGCTATTTCTGAAACAGGAATTTATAGCAATCCTTTACGTCGTTTATTAAATATTCTCAAACAATCACCCGAACTTAGTTCTGTATTTGAACAAGTAGTAAAATCTGACAAACCTGTAGAACTAAATTCTCTGCAAATTTATCAGTTACATAGCATCGGTTTGGTTCAACATCAACAAAATTTTGTTTCCCCGCGCTGTAAACTGTATCGAGATTATTTCAAAAGAGTATTTTAAAAGGAAGTTCAGAAATTAGATTATACAGCTCAAATCAGCACTGTTGGCTCAATGGCGACATATTTTGTCATTTTTAGGTTGTGGAGAAGCACCATTCACATTAGTCTTCTGAGCCACTAACTCCACCTTGCCGCGATCGTTGATTATCCATCCCTGAGCCTCAATAATCTCTTTTTCTTCCTCTATTTCTCTATCTGCCCCTGTTACCTTCACTGTCTCGACTTTCTCTGATTCTTCCCCAGTTGCAGGTGCTACCAAATCTACGGTACTAATCTCCCCATCCCTTACTTGACTTGGGTTTGGTGCTACACCACCTTTACCTGTGACAATAAATTCACTTCCTTTTCCTTGCTGACAGAGATTTTGCGCTACTAAGCCCACTACATCGATTAAGGACATGGGTAACTCTTCTAGTGCTTCGACGGGATTAACATCCAGTTGATTGATGTCTATTGTCCCATCTAAGCCAAATTCTGAACTAGCATCAATATCATTAGTTTCATTGGCAGGTATCGAACTTCTTTCTTCAATCCCAAAAATTGAATTAGTAGAAATATTAATGTTGCCCCCCGTTCCTTGTGCCGCATTAGCAATAATATCGTTGTTTTGGTCGGGGAAAGCAACCACAAAACCAGCATCAATATCAATATTACCGCCATTAGCACCACTGAAAGCTCTTGCTGAAATAAAACTGTTATCCCGTAGAACGATATTATCGGCGCGGAGATTGATATTGCCACTATTCTCAGTTTCACCTTGACCTGAGGTACTGGCAGAAACTCGTCCATTAGCCAAAATTAAATTGGTAGTAGAGATGGTAATACCTCCGGCATCTCCTTCTGCACCTGAAACTACCTGACTAGTAGCACCACTAAGAATACCTTCTGAAGTTTCACCATCAATAGTTATGTCTCCTGTAGCTTTAAGATCTACCGAACCTGCATCCCCTTGACCAAAAGTACTAGCATCAACTCGTCCCCCCTTGGTTAGAGTCAGATTATTGGTGGAGATAGTTACACCTGCTGCATCTCCTACTGCATCTGAATTAACCTGACTAGTAGCACCACTAGGAATACCTTCTGAATCTTCACCGTCAATAGTAATATCTCCAGTAGTGGTAATATCGACAGTTCCGGCATTACCTCGACCAAAAGTACTAGCATCAACTCTTCCCCCTGCCCTCAAAATCAAATTAGCAGTATCGATGGTCACACCTCCTGCACTTCCTACTCCAACTTCATTAACCTGACTAAAAGCACCACTATTATTAGAGCCATCTAAAGTTTCACCATCAATAATTATGTCTCCTGTGGCGGTAATATTGACCAAACCTGCATTTCCTCGACCAAATGTAGTAGCGTCAACTTGTCCCCCTGCGCTCAGAGTCAGGTTATTAGTAGAGATGGTCACACCTCCTGCATTTCCTACTGCATTTGAAGTAACCTGACTAGTAGCACCACTAGGAATACCACCTAAATCTTCACCATCAATAATTATGTCTCCAGTAGCGGTAATATTGACAGCTCCGGCATTCCCTCGACCCAAAGTACTAGCATCAACTCTTCCCCCTGCCCTTAGAGTTAGATTGTTGGTGGAGATAGTCACCCCCCCTGCATCTCCTTCTGCACCCGAATTAACCTGACTAGTAGCACCACTAGGAATACCACCTAAATCTTCACCATCAATAATTATGTCTCCAGTAGCGGAAAGATCGACCGAACCGGCATTTCCTCGACCTTCTGTACCAGCATTAACTCTTCCCCCTGCCCTTAGAGTCAGATTATTGGTGGAGATAGTCACCCCCCCTGCATCTCCTTGGGCATCTGAACCAACCACACTTAAAGCACCACTAGGAGAACCACCTGAAGTTTCACCATCAATAGTAATGTCTCCTGTAGCATTAATATCAACAGTTCCGGCATCTCCTCGATCAAAAGTACTAGCAGAGACTTGTCCCCCATTGGTAAGAGTCAGGTTATCAGTAGAGATAGTTACACCTCCGGCATCTCCTTGGGCATCTAAACCAACCAAACTTAAAGCACCACTAAAAACATCATCTCTTGAACTTTTACCATCAATAGTAATTTCTCCAGTAGATATAATATCAACAGTTCCGGCATCTCCTCGACCAAAAGTACTAGCAGAGACTTGTCCCCCTGCCCTCAAAATCAAATTTGCAGTATCGATGGTCACACCTCCTGCACTTCCTACTCCAACTTCATTAACCTGACTAAAAGCACCACTAGAAGAACCTTGTGAATCTTCACCATCAAAAGTTACATCTCCAGTAGCAGTAATATCGACCAAGCCGGCATCTCCTAGACCATTAGTACTAGTAGAGACTTGTCCTCCATTAGTCACAGTCAGATTATTAGTATCGATGGTCACACCTTCAGTATTCCCTACTGCACCTGAATTAACCAGACTAGTAGCACCACTAGTAAAACCTAGTGAATTTTCCCCATCAATAGTTATGTCTCCTGTAGCGGTAATACCTACCGAACCTGCATCCCCTTCTCCTGAAGTACTAGCAGAAACCCTTCCCCCATTGGTTAGAGTCAGGTTATTAGTAGAGATGGTCACACCTCCTGAATTTCCTACTGCACCTGAATTAACCAGACTAGCAGCACCACTAGTAAAACCTAGTGAATTTTCCCCATCAAAAGTAATGTCTCCTGTGGCAGTAAGATCAACCGAACCGGCATTCCCTCGACCATTAGTACTAGCATCAACTACTCCCCCATTTGCTTCAATTGAACCAGTATTAATCACAATCTTGCCTGAATTACCCACTCCACCAGTACTAACTTGATTTGTAATAAAACTATCATTCAGAGTTATGTTTTCAGCCACATTGATAGTTACATCCCCTGCTTGTGCCTCGGTAGATGTCGATTCAGCTCTAATTCCTGCGCTAATCAAACTAATACCTGTTAAATTTAAGTTACCAGCATTAACGGTAACACTTCCTCCCCCTGTTCCTCTGACATCTACAATGGTCAAATTGCTCAAATTAATATTTGCCTTGGTTACTCCTTCAGGAAAACTAAAGCTACCATCAGAATTAATCCCCACGGTTCCTGCTTCAGATAAACCACCTAATTCTATATTTCCCCCCATAGCAGTAGCCAAACCCGTCTCAAAATCAATCTGACCGCCAATCAAAGCCAGATCATTTCCTGGGGCAACTTCTAAACCGATAACTTCTTCTGAACTATTTTCGACAACTGAACGATTGACTATTTCTCCAGGATTATCTTCTAGACCTAATCCTAGGGGGGCATTAATGGTTAATAAAGGCGGATTCTCTGAATCAGTAGCACTAAATTCAATCCCATCAGGAAACAATATACTATCTGCTGTACTGCCTAAAAATGAACCACCGATATTTAAAGAGGCATTTTCCCCAAAGATAATTCCTGCTGGGTTAATCAAAAATAAATTAGCTGTATCATTGGCTCGAATTAATCCATCAATGTTAGATATATTTCCCCCAGTGACGCGAGAAAAGATATTAACGATGTCGTTGGCGTTATTAAAGAAAGCTTCGCTGCCATTGGGTACGGAAAACTGCTCAAAACTATGAAATAAATTGCCTCCTGCTTGGTCGCCCTGGTCGATTCTGATGCCATTATCAATCGGAGTTACAGTGGTATTGGTCGTGCGATCAACACTTATTTGTGCTTGAACAGGGGCAATAAACACACTACCTAGGAATAACCCTAGGAATATTGAAGAGCTAGGTTTCATTTAAAGATACTTCTGATGGTCAATTTTGTTTAGATTATACAGCTCAAATCAGTACTGTTAGCTCTAATCTATGAAATACGATAAAATACGATATGGCGGTTCTCAGATAAAAGCCTAAAGCTCCTGGCTAAAAGCTTTAAAAATTAACTTCGATTCCAGATAGTTACTCCGCCTGGTTTATCAATTAAAGTAATCCCCAGGGCTTGTAATTCATCTCTAAGGCGATCGCTTTCGGCATAATTTTTATTGTTGCGTGCCTCATTACGCTGCTGCACTAAAATATCAATCTCATCGTCGCTTAAACCTCCCTCATCATTTTTACTAGCTTCTTCTGGCTGTATTTCAAAACCTAGAACTTCAGCAAATTCAATTAGGGTTAGCCATTGTGTTTCTAGTTCTTCCTGGGTCGATTTAGTTGTCCCTTCATGGACTAAAATATGACCTTCCTTACTCAGATTCTTGGCAATTTCAAACATGACGGCTAACCCTCCGGCAAAGTTAAAGTCGTCATCCACTGCTGCTTTAAATCTACTAACTAATTCTTCACTTGGAGATGAAGTATTAGAAGAGTTAGCAAATCCTAGCTTGTCTCCATACCGATAACCAAATAACAATCCTTCCTTTAAAGTTTCCCAGCTATTAGTAGCAGTAGCTAAAGCTTCTTCAGTAAAGTCTAGAGGCTTACGATATTGAGTCTGTAGGATAAACAAGCGAACTGCCATCGGCTCAAATTTCTCTAGCAATTCGCGGATGGTAATAAAGTTGCCCAAAGACTTGGACATTTTTTTTCCTTCCACAATAATCATGCCATTATGCAGCCAGTAATTTGCTAGGGTTTTACCTGTTGCTGCTTCAGATTGAGCAATCTCATTCTCATGGTGAGGAAATGTTAAATCTCCGCCGCCGACATGAATATCAATTGTTTCTCCGAGTCTTTCTCGAACCATGGCAGAGCATTCAATATGCCAGCCAGGGCGACCATTTCCCCATGGAGATTCCCAGGCTGGTTCCCCCTCCTTGGCAGCCTTCCAGAGAGCAAAATCGAAAGGATATTGTTTCTTACTTGCTTCGGTATCTTCTACGCCGACTCTCCCGCTTGCTCCTGCTTGTAAGTCTTCTAATTTTCTACCCGATAACTTGCCATATTCAGGAAATTTCTGTACGGAATAGTAAACATCTCCCTGGGCAGGATAGGCAAAACCTTTTTGTTCCAATTCCGAGACTAAACGTTTGATACCATCTAGAGTATGAGTAGCACGAGGATAGGCATCGGCTTGTCCTACCCCCAGACGTTCCATGTCTTCAAAATAGGCTGCGATATATTTTTCAGAAACAACTTCCATCGATGTCCCTTCTTGCCTAGCACGATTGAGAATCTTGTCGTCAATATCAGTAAAATTCTGTATATATTGCACTTCATAACCACAATACTGAAGATAACTTCGTACCACATCCCAAACTAAACAAGTTCGCGCATGACCAAGATGGCAGTAATCATAAACGGTGATGCCACAGCAATACATCCGCACCTTATTCTTTTCAATGGTTTGAAATTTTTCTTTGCTACGGGTGAGAGTATTGTATACGTTTAAGGTCATGGCGATAATAAAGTTGGATATGTGATTGCAGACGCGCACATATTAATGTAGAGAACAGAAGTCATCTCAGTCAACATGCTGACCGAAAAATTTGGGATACAAGCCCCGTGCTTATTGCTCAAAAATTAATTCAATTTCTTAAACTTTAGAATTAACGAGTTTTTCCCATACTGGCAGAAAGATCGTAGGGAAAGATCTAAGCAATGGGAAGACAAAATCTGAAAGTGCTTCCTCGATCAATTTGACTTTCAACTTCAATGTGTCCTCCTTGTAATTCAACTAGGCGGCGAGCGATCGCTAGTCCAATACCTGTTCCTCCTGAATGACTAGCGCGGGAGGGATCGGCACGCCAAAAACGTTCAAATATATAGGGTAAATCCTCTTTGGCAATCCCAACTCCTGTATCAATTACCGAGATCCAGACATAACGATGAACTTTTTCTGCCTTAACTGTGATTGAGCCAGTTTCTGTATAGCGAATAGCATTACCCAACAAGTTAACTAGTATTTGTTCCAGGCGATCGCGATCGGCTAATACATGAGGGATATCCTGGGGACAGTCTAGCTTGAGGCTTGGTCCTTCTTCTAATAGTTGATCGGCAAAACGTTCAACTAAAGATGAAAGTAAAGGACATAGACTAATTGGCTTGGAATCAATCGATAAATAGCCAGCTTCTGCCTTAGAAAGTTCTTGTAGATCGTGAATTAATCTTTCTAAACGCCTAGTTTCTCTTACCAGACGCAAATAAAGTTCAGGCGTACCATCAATTGTGCCATCAGCTAGTTCTTCGAGATAACCGCGCATTACAGTCAGTGGAGTACGTAGTTCATGGGTTAAATCGCTAATTAATTCCCGTCGTCGTTGCTCTACATCTCCTAAGCTACTAGCCATCGAGTTAAAACTAACGCTGAGTTGGTTTAATTCAGGTATGGCACTTTCAGGAACTCTTTCGGCTAAATCTCCAGCGGCAAATTTTTGAGTAATCTGTTTCATTTGCCTTACGGGTTGAGTAATACGTTTAGAAGATAGATAACTTACCCCTCCTGCTACACTAGAACCAACAATTACCGATAAGATGGCACTGCGATTCCAAGCATTTTGAAATCCTTCTACTAGATAGGTTCGTGCTGAACGAACGGTGAAAATACCTCTTTTTTCTAGTTGCTCTAGCCGTAAAACAAACATTCGTGGAGAAGAAAGTTTAGCAATAATCACGAAGCTTCCTAATCCCACCATCATCACTAATAAATGGGAGATAAATAAACGCGCTCCTAGACTTAATTTAGGCATTTTTTGATTTTCAAGTTTGATTGATCGAAAGCTATCAGCTTTTCTCTTCAACATAGTAAGACAAGGATCAAGCAGCTAACAGCTATTTGGGTTGAAGATCTTTTTTGATTTTAATTAATAGCAGTATTCCTCTCGGTTTCATACCTTAAATCACTAACTCTATTTATTCTGAGATCAAATTTCCCTCATAAGTTCCTCAAATTATTTGTCTATATATAAAGGTAGAGCTTCCAAGTATCTCAACCAAGCCAAACAACATTCTTGAATGGCTTTAAAGAAACTTGATTCAGACTAGAGGAAATCAATATGTTTAACAAAATTTTGGTAGCAATAGATGATTCAACAACTAGCAGAAATATTTTTGACGCTGCTCTATGTCTGGCAAAAACAACTGGCGCTAGTTTGATGTTGCTGCACGTTTTATCCTCTGATGATCGGGATTATCCAAGTCCGTCTCTTTACTCTGGTCTTGAATACGATCCCTTTGATTCCATTCTTATCGAAGCTTATCAAGAGCGGTGGCAGAAATTTGAACAACGGGGACTTGAAATGCTTCGCTCACTTACAGAAGAAGCAACTAAAGCAGGAGTAAACACCGAATTTACTCAGGCCGAGGGCAATCCTGCTCATATTATTTGTGACTTAGCTCAAACGTGGTCAGCGTCACTGATCTTCATTGGTAGTAGAGGTCTGACTGGGGTCAAAGAAATATTTCTGGGCAGTGTGAGTAATTATGTGACTCACCATGCTCCTTGCTCGGTTTTTATTTGGCGTGATAATGTCAATCCTGATTCTCAATTTTCTCAAAAAAACAATGCGCAATTAACCTCTTCTCCTTCCTGAAAACCAACTCTTAAAGGATCTGGATTTATGGCTTAGCTGTTCGGCGAGAAGCCCCACATCTCTTTTGCGACAGCAATGAGTGTGGGATGAATCGCTAGTAATAAACTAGCTATAGGAGAATTCTGATTTTCAATATATTTTCTAAGTGTTGAAATAGTAACTCCACCGCAGCTTGCGAGAAAATAACTGCTATTCCAAACGACTTTCTTTTGATAGTATGTTTTCTCCAATTCTGGTAAAAATTCCTGTCTCAATTTACGACTAGATACGCTTTTGAGACTATTGACTAGCTTGCTCAATTGAACCTCTGGGTGATATTGGCAAAGCAAATGTGCGTGCTCGCTTTCGGCGTTGAACTCGACCACCTTGCAGTCGAACTTATCTAACAAAGATTCAAATACCTGATGAAGTCTATCTATCATTGGTGCAGTTAATACTTTATGCCTGTACTTGGTAGTCAAAACTAAGTGAGCTTTTAAATCAGATACGGAGCGTCCTCTTGATACGAAATCTTTCTTCATAAATAGTTCGGAACGACTATGATATTATCAGTGTATCAAATTAACTGACTCCAATATTGATTTATAACTACCAGTATCGATTGTATCTAACTACAGAACAGAAGCTCGTCCTTAATGACTGGCTTCGGATTTGTCGTTATTGGTACAATCGACAGCTGGGGGAAAGATTTGATTGGTGGAAGAGAAATCGCAGCTACACTGATAGCTGTCCTTTGGTATGCCATTTACCCCAGTTAAAAGAAAAGCCTGAGTTTTACGGACAAAAAAAGCAGCTACCTATAATCAAACAAGACTTGGTAACTGTGGGCTGGAGTGGCGAATTACTAGACTTTAACTCCGTTCCCTCGCAGACGCTTCAGGAGGTTTGCACTAGAGTCAAGTTGGCGATGGAGCGATATATAGCTGGCGATGCGAAGGGTAAGCGTTCGGGAAAACCGAGAATTAAAAATACCGCCAGATACAGATCGATGGTGTTTGAGGGAGCGAAGCTACACTCTTGTTCTGTCGGTGCAAAATGGTTATATGTTTCCCTGCCTAAGATTGGTCCAATTAAAGTCAGGCATCATCGTCCATTACCAGATGGAGCAAAACTCAAGTCTGTACAGGTAATAAAGAAAGTAGATGGTTGGTATGTTAACCTTCGTCTAGAAGACATCTCTGTTCCTAATTTCCAAGCAGATATTGTTCCTACCTGGGATAATTCTTTGGGAATGGATGCAGTTCTGCATGAAAATGATTATCTGGCTACTTCTGAAGGAGTCAAACTACCAAGTCTCAAGTCTTTTCGCCAATCCCAGCACAAGCTAGCCAAAGTCTCAGGACGTAAATCCAATAGAAGTGTGGGTAGTAAACCCCGACGCCAACTAGCCAAGCGTGAGGCCAAGATACATCAGCGCATAGCAAGAGCTAGGAAAGACCATGCTTATAAGACTGCCCATAAACTGATGGCTACTGGTAAAAAAGTTTTCTTCCATGAAAAACTCAATCTAGCTGGGTTGAGCACAAGAAACAAACCCAAGCAAGATTCCAAAGGCAAATACTTGCCTAATGGTCAATCTGCTAAATCTGGGCTGAATAAATCTTGGTCGGATGCTGCCTTCGGTCAGTTTTTCAACATTATGAAGTACATAGGCGAAAAAACTGGTGCTTCAGTTGTCGCAGTAAATCCCGCGTATACCTCAATGATATTGCCTTACAAAGACGAGTTTGTCTTTACCGATGTCAGTATCAGAAAGTATTGGGATGAAGAATTAAAGCTCTGGGTTGACCGAGATATTGCTTCTTCGGTCAACGTGAAGAGGGTTGGGCTGGATGTGTTCCCAACCATAAAACGGCGTAGAGGAAATCCAGTAGTTATCTCATCTACTACTAATAGTACCTCCAAGCTAGTTCTCTCTTCCCTACGGGGTCTGGAGAAGCCTACATCCGTATGCGAAGCATCGGTGTAGGTACATCACTAGATTTCTCGGTAATTTCGTGAAGCTACCACTCTTCTTCTTCGTGAAGATGATGGGGTTGTCTCTCAAAATGTTCAATTGCTGATCATACATCTATACATCTATACAATTGCACCTCTTCTGTGGTTTTGTGAATCCGACTATCTCTTAAAGGTTATATTTATGCTGGTTGTGATTGAGGTAAGCTGTGTTAACTCGAAGAAAGTTTTTTTCTCTTGCGGGAGTTGGTGTGGGTAGTGCAATTCTGGCTGCACCGATGAAGAATTTATATACAAGATTAGCTCAGGGAAAACTAGCTTTTGCTGATAAGATTGGGGCTTTGGTTCCCGATCCTCAAGGAATTTTGGATTTACCCGAAGGGTTTCAATATCGAATTTTGTCCCGTGTTGGGGACACTATGAACGATGGTCATCTGGTACCTAACCAACATGATGGTATGGCTGCGTTTGCTGGTCAAGATGGTAAAACGATTTTAGTCAGAAATCATGAAGTTCATCCTCTACAAGCAGTTAATAATCTAGCTGTTGATCTTCCCCAATACGATCGCAGTTGCTCTGGGGGAACAACAACTTTAATTGTGGATCGCGATCGCAATTTAGATCAGCATTATCTTTCTCTTGCTGGTACCAACCGTAACTGTGCGGGAGGGACGACCCCTTGGGGTTCATGGATTAGCTGCGAAGAGGAAATTTCTACTCCCTATCCACCACCAGGATATACCAGAGCGATTGTCGCTCCTATCTGGGGCAAAGTTGAACAAAAACACGGCTATAATTTTGAAGTTCCTGCTCACGGAGGATTAGCCACGCCAACTCCTTTAGTAGCCATGGGCAGATTTCGTCATGAAGCGATCGCGACTGATCCGCTGACAGGCTATATTTATCAAACTGAAGACCAAGTTAATAGTTGTATTTATCGTTTTCGTCCCGATCAACCAGGGAAGCTACAGGAGGGAGGTACTCTAGAAGCTTTGGTAATTAAAGATTTACCCCAAATAGATACAGGAGTTAATTTTCCTGTGGGCAAGCCTCAAGCAGTAAGCTGGGTCAAACTAGAGGATGTCGATCCAGAACACGACACTTTGCGGTACGAAGCTCAAACTAAGGGGGCAGCAATATTTCGTCGGGGAGAGGGTATGTGTTATGCCAATGGGGAATTATATTGGACTGCTACCAATGGTGGTGCAGCCCAGGTAGGTCAGATCTTCCGTTATAATCCTGCCAAACAAACAGTAGAATTATTTGTTGAGTCTCCTGGTAGTGGAGTATTAGATTATCCTGATAATTTAACTCTAGCTCCTTTCGGCGATCTGATAGTTTGCGAAGATGGCAGAGGAGAACAATTTCTGGTGGGCATTACACCCGCAGGAGAATATTATAAGTTTGCTCGTAACGCCCTAAACAATAGCGAATTTGCTGGAGTATGCTTTTCGCCTGATGGTCAAACTATGTTTGTGAATATCTACTATCCAGGAATGACTCTAGCTATTTGGGGAGACTGTTGACATACTCCCCATGCGTGAACGCAGGGGATTCTAAATTCAGGCAGAGATAGCAGGTTGAACCTGTCTGACATCTCCTAGCTTAAGGGTTGATGCCCCAACCCTTTGAATATTAATTGCAGCGTTTTTATCTCTATCCAAACTGGTATTGCACTCAATACAAGTCCATTCTCTATCTTTGAGACTTAACTCTTGATTGATATAGCTACAACAAGAGCAAGTTTTAGAGCTGGGATAAAAGCGGTCGATATAGTGAACTAGCTTTCCTTTATTGGCAGCAACAGTTTCGAGGACTTCTAGAAAGGAAGCCCAACTCAAGTCGCTTACTTTTCTGCCCCACAACCGTTTCATACCGTCGAGATTCAAATCTTCAAATATCAGTACGTCGTATTCATTGGTTAGCTTGTTAGCTAACTTCCAGAACCAATCACGACGCTGGTTTGAGATCTCTTCATAAATTCGATTGAGATGGTCTTTGGCTCGATACCAGTTATGAGAACCTTTCTTTTTTCTGGATAGAGAGCGGTTGGCAGCTTTTAGTTTATTTCTCAGTCGGTTAAAAAATAGTGGCGATTTAATTTTCGTACCATCACTGCCAGTTAGAAAAGTCTTTAAGCCAAAATCCCAACCTGCGCTTTTACCCGTCACGACTGGAATATATTCTTGTTGATAGTCAGTTACCACCAGCAAGAACAACTCGCCCAAGCTATTTCTTTTAACAGTTAAGGTCTTGATTTTTCCTTCGATTTTTCTACTCAGAGAAAACTTAAATAATTTATTTCCTATTTTGATTTTGTTTTCAGACAAAAACTTATAACCAGCTTGTTTTAAAGTGAAAGATTTATACTTTCTACGCTTTTTAAAGTTAGGGGGTCTAGTTCCTTTCTGATGCTGCTTGAAGAATAATTTGTAGGCCTTCTCAATGCGTTGAATTATATCTTGTACAGCTTGTGAACCTACCTGTTTCCAGTATTTTTTACGCTTTCTTAATTTGGCTATATGCTTCATGAGACGATACTGATTTAAGTGCTTGCCAAACATTTTGTAGTAGCGTTTGTGCAACGCTATACAGTGATTATAAATACTGGCACTAGCATTAATTGAATAGTGCAAATATTTATTTCTTTGATGTTGGTATAACTTGAATTTGTAGGTCTTCATGATTGATATTGTATCATAATTTAAGCATCAATAAAAGTTGCCAAGCCATCCCCTCGCTACATGCGGCAAACTACGCGCCTTTGTATCCCCATGTCTGAAGCCAGGGGCTTTACGCTCGCATTCGGTAAGCAAGTAATTGTCAAGTTGATATTTACCTAACAAATCTGAGGCATTCAGCCATTCACTAGGTTTCCCCGCTAGACCAGTAGACTGCAAGGCTCTACAAAGCAGGGTGCTACCCGTCCTTTGACTAAACCAGATGGTGTAAGATAGTTTCGGTTTCATCGGCTTATTCGCGTAAAATCTTGATGCCAGATTTTAGCCGTGATCACTTAGCGTGGGCTTCGTTCAATCGCCAAATACTCCTTAAACTTTGATTGCTTCCTACATAACCTGAATTCGGGATAAGCTGAAACGCTTTTGGTGCGGTTGATGGAAAAACCATGATTTACGTTAAATCATAATGAGGTTGGCAGAAAAATAATCCAAAAAAAGCTTAGAGCTTATGACTTACAGCTTAGAGCTGACCTTAGCCTTGAATTGCCTTAACCCGAACTGAGGTTACATATCTTTTTGATATTCTTCTAGTAAATCTAGGAGATTAACTTGGCACTGCATTGGTAGCAAGTCATTTAGAGGTAATTCCGTTTTACCACCCCCTAATTTTACAGGAATGCTTTGTAGAATCGAGGTAACTGCGTCCTCGCTCAGAGAATCATCTTCCAAAAGAGGGTAGACTTTCTCGGCGACAATGGTATGTAAATGGGCATCATTTAAATATAAATGCCATTTAGCAACATCAATGTAGACGTTTTCGCCAATTTGAGCTGCTAAAGTTTCTATTTCTTGTGTAGTAGCCATTAGGTTTTTATCGATGTGTAATCTGCGATCGCTTTAATATAAATAAAATGTAGGGCTAAAATACCAAACCAAATACCGTTGACCCAGAGCAACCATGGCCACTCAGTTGATTTGAGATTATGGACAAACCATAAGCCAGAATTGGTGGCAGCATAAATTCCAACATGAATGGCAAAATTCATTAAGTCATCTAAACGACGATATTCTGGATCGGTTTTACGGTTTGGTTCACGGGGCCAACGGGGAGGCATAAATTCTGACTGGATTAAATTATCTATACTAATACACCCTTATTGTATCTTTTTAGCTGCTTTTTGCGACCGCAGAATAGTCACCAGATTTGCCTCCAGTTTTACTCAGCAAACGAATATCTAAAATCTGCATCGATTTTTCTAGTGCTTTTGCCATGTCGTAAAGAGTTAATGCTGTCACGGAAACGGCTGTAAGAGCTTCCATTTCTACTCCTGTTTCCGCCTTGGTGCCTACGGTAGCCTTAATTTTATACCCAGGTAACTGTGAATCTGGAATAATTTCTACCTCAATTTTGTGGAGTGGCAGTGGATGACAGAGAGGAATTAGATTAGCTGTCTGTTTAGCTGCCATGATTCCCGCAATTTTTGCCGTACCCAAAACATCCCCTTTCGGTGCATTTCCAGCTTGGATAGTTGCTAAAGTTGACTGAGACATTCTAATTTTGCCCACGGCGATCGCTTGGCGAGGAGTTATTTTTTTAGCTGAAACATCGACCATTTGAGCTTCTCCGCGGTCGTTAAGATGAGAAAGTAAATGGGAATTATCTTTTTCTTGCATTGTTGTACAAAGTTCTGCTACTATTAGAAGCTGTTGGGTAGAGTCCATTAATCGCGGCTCACTTAGCTAGGGGCGAGTAGCTCAGTGGATTAGAGCATTTGGCTACGAACCAAAAGGTCAGGGGTTCAAATCCCTTCTCGCTCATATATCATACTTTAACTGGCAGAGATATAAAGTCGGTTCCAATATTTCTCGTTTAACGAGTGCTAATTGATCTATAAGGTTCGGTTAAAGGGCAAAGGAACAATCCTCAACTTGCGTAGACCTTTTACCTTTTACCACACACAACCAATCAATTTTGATGGCTTAATCGAGAAGTACTGAAGTCAGTTCTTGTTTACCTACACTTTTACTCCTCATGGATAAACTAATTAAACATTCCAGCAATACTGCATGGGATTAAATGTTTGTAGAGATTAAATTGTATTTTAAATAAAATGAAAAAGTTCTTCCCGATATCATTAATCTTCGGAATTACCTTTAGTGTACAGTCAGCTTTGGCAATTCCTGCTCAAGTCGGAGTTAATCAAGTCGACTCTCAGTCACCATCGGAGACTAGAGCTAATCCAGATGGAAATGGCATTGAAAACCAAAATGCCCAAGCCAAAGAATTTAAATTCAATTTCGACAATGCCTATGACTATGCTGCTTGTTTAGACGTAATTCTCTTGACCTATGAGGGGCGTAATATCGAATTAGAAAATGCCTCTCAGAATGAATGTACCAGCGATATCCTCAATACTTTTGGTGATGACTTAACTAAAGATACTGCTTTAGAATTAGTTAAGTCGGCTCATTTTAGGGCTACTGAAGGACTTGAAAGCCCCCTTTACCCCTCTCTCGGTATTAGAAGAAGAGTAGCCATCAATTTGGGATATGTTTATGACATCGATCAAAATAACAGCGATATTTTAGAACTGATCGAATAGCTATCAGCTATCAGGTATCAATCTTGAAGTGAGTGATGATATCATTTTGTTTTTTAATTAAGACAGATTATATCATTTCAGTTTTTAGGTAAGACAGATTATTTGTAGGGGCGAACCGCAGTTCGCCCCTACCACTCCTTCCACCGCAACTGTCTAAAGGTTTTTCTGTATAAATCCACTATCAATTATTAGTTGCAGTCAACATAAAACATTTAAAGATTGGGGTTCAAAGCATAAACATCTGAAGCTCTTCCTAGAGCAAAAAAGAGAGAGTGGCGAAAATTTTTCCCTGCTTGAGTGACAAAGATAACTAGAGCAACTAAAGCTAAGATGGCAGCTAGAGAAAATATACCTCGATAACCACCCAAAACAGAAGCAAGAGAACCTAGAGTAAATCCCCCCAGGGCAATCCCTAAATCAAAACCGCCCATGCAGAGAGCAAAAACTTTTCCCCTTTCATTGGTATAGGATCGATCAGCAATTAATGCCAAAATCAGAGGAATAAGCATACCAGCCCCTGCTCCTTCGACGATCGCCGATAATAAAAACATGACGGGAATCTGGGCATAAGCTAGTAAAACCATGGAAACGATGTAGCAAATTAGACTACCACTGATAAATAGCCCCCGTCCATAACGATCGCTTGCCTGACCCACAAATAAACGAACTGAAAAGGAAGCGATCGCTGCTGCAGTATAGTAAAGACCGACATTAAAATCTAGCTGTAATTGCTTAATATATAAAGGCAAAAAGGCTACCAAAGTACCAAAAACCAAACCAACTAATAATAATACTATGGTGGGCACGATTAAAGCAGGATCTCGGCATAGTTGCCAAAAATCCCGTTGAATTGTAGCAGAATTACTCTCGGAAGATAGTTTGATCTCAGGTTGCCATGAATTTTTAATTTGACTGGCAAGTAAAAATGCCAAAGTGCCGCAAATTGCCGAAATCATAAATAATATTTCATAGCCAGTCTTATTGGGGAGCAACAGATTGTCACTAGACTGTAAGAATCCGCCAAATGCTGGTCCGATAGACATACCAATCGGTACAGCTAGGTTCATGTAACCAATTAAAGTCCCTCTTTGCTCCCGAGGGGCGAGATCTACTACTAAGGCACTATAACCAATCGTAAAGGCAGCGATACTGACACCATGAAAAGCTCTGATTTGGGCTATACCTACAATTGAATTAACTAGCAGGTATCCTACTGGTGCTAAAGCTGCGACTAGAGTGCCAATCAAAATTACTAGTTTACGGCTACGACGGTCTGCTAGCTTGCCCAGCCAAGTGCGAGACCCCAGTAATCCAATCGCAAAGCAACTCATCACAATACCTACTTGTTGCGTCGTACCACCCATAGATTGAATATAAGTAGGCAAGGTAGGTAATAACAAAGTGATGCTGACCCAAAATAGCAATCCGACTAAAAATAGATTTAGTAACTGTTGTTTGGTTTTTGTTTCAAGAACTTTCCAGGCTTTCACAAGTATTTTGATAAGATATTCGATAGCTAACATTAACTAGCTATTAAATATCTTAACGTTGCTTAATATAGATTTGCTGACAAACTGAGAGCTAGTTCTGCAGTTTTTGGAAATTTTGGAGCATCTTACTGGTCGCATCCCCAACAACGAATACATCCGCGAAAGACCATGATTACTGTCAATATTTCTGTAACCAGTAAGAACTTTTGTGGAGTTAAACATAATCCCCACATCAATAAAATTGCTCCTAAAATCACTGCTGATAGCTGGGCGATTTCTTCCTGAGCCTTTAAACCCCAAGCAATTACCCCAAAACCCAGCCCCAGAAAAATTACAAAGCTCATGAACTATAGTCTAGTACTCGGACCAAAATACGCTCGCTTTGGAAATCAGACTGTTTAATTTTAAAGCGATCGCGTCCCACTTGGGCAACTTCCATATCTTGCGCCAGATTTAGAAATTCATCTACTGTCACTAAATCACAGTTTTCTGCCGCTGCTGTAGTGCGATAATGTGTGGGAATAACCATCCTGGGACGAAGCACCTCTACCGTCTTTTTCGCTTCTTGAGGACCATAAGCTTTGACGCCACCACCAACAGGAGCCAAGAGCACGTCAACACCACCTAAGAGAATTTTATCCTCCGTCTCCAAAGGTGCTGCCGCACCACCTAGATGAAGAATACTAACTCCCCCCTGAGTCCAACGCCAAGCAATATTTTGACCAAAGCGTCTACCATCTTCTCGATCATGAGGCAGAGAGAAGCCTTGAAATTTAATGTTGCCAAACTGATGAGTACCTCGCTGAGTAATGACCTGAGGTTTTCCTTTAACGGATTCAATCGCCCCTTCGTCTAATAAAAAACTACTGACTAAAACTAGGTCTGGTTGGAGATCTGGCAGAGCATAACCAGCAGTACACCCCAAAGATTCATAAGGATTAACCAAAACTTTTAAACCGTCACCGGTAAATAAAAAACAGGTATGTCCGAAATATTGAATTGTCACACCATCAGTAGCTGTCTGCGCTTGGGAAGGTTGACGAGAAGGAATTAGAGTCGTCGCGATCGCTGTTGCCAAACCAGCCCCACCATAGTGAATGAACTGTCGCCGTTTCATATAATTAGCTAAATTATTTACTATTTTAGTGATTTTAAAAAATTACGTAACAAGGATTTACCGCTGTCTGTCAGAATACTTTCTGGATGAAATTGTACCCCTTGAACATGATGATAATCGCGATGGCGAACTCCCATAATAGTTCCATCATCTACCCAGGCAGTAATTTCTAAATTATCGGGAATAGTCTGGCGGTCAATCACTAAACTATGATATCTGGTTGCAGTAAATGGGGAATCTAAACCTTCAAACACACCAACATTTTGATGGTGCACCGGGGAGGTTTTACCATGCATTAACACTGGTGCCGAAACTACCTTGCCACCAAATACCTCACCAATGCTTTGATGACCTAGACAAACTCCCAAGATCGGTATCTCAGAACCGAGCTGGTCAATTAATTGAAGCGAAATGCCCGCATCTTCTGGGCGGCCAGGTCCAGGTGAGATTAAAATACCGTCTGGTTTAAGTTTCCTAATGGTATCA
Source organism: Pleurocapsa sp. PCC 7319 (assembly GCF_000332195.1). Lineage (NCBI taxonomy): Bacteria > Bacillati > Cyanobacteriota > Cyanophyceae > Pleurocapsales > Pleurocapsaceae > Pleurocapsa > Pleurocapsa sp. PCC 7319. Next base: position 3,060,182 of record NZ_KB235922.1, on the reverse strand, counting down.
ATATCGATAGAATCATTGCGATAGACAAGAATATCCTTTGCAACTGGCAATTCTTGACTTAATTCTCCTAAATATTGCACCAAATTATAAGTAAAACTATCGTAGTTATCGATGACTATAATCAAGTCCTATCTCCATTACAACATAGGCATAATACGCTGCAATAGCGGTGGAAGCAAGATAAATGCAGCTACCATTACCGCTGCGATCGCACTAATCAAAACTGCACCAGCAGCACAGTCCTTAGCTATTTTAGCTAGCTCGTGATAAGTTTGCTTAACAGTAAGATCAACTACAGATTCGATTGCGGTATTGATTAACTCCAAAATCATCACCATGGCGCAGGTCATAATAATTATCGCCATTTCCATGGCCTTGATTTCTAGTAAAATTCCTAGAGTCACAGCCAAGAAACCAATCAGAGTATGAATACGAAAGTTTCTTTGAGTTACAAAAGCATAACGTACTCCAGCCCAAGCATATTTAAAGCTCAGAAATAAATTTGGTGCTACCTGCCAAGCTAACTGACGAATGATTTTTTTATTGACTGGCGAAGATTCCATAGCAGTAGGGACAATAGTAGAAGATTTCATATTTATATCAAATAAAGATAATGTGGGATTGGTTCTTGGATTTGGTTTAATCATGTTAAAAGAATCAACTATAATCCGTATATTTATTCAATTTATAAAGTTATAACAACTTTACAGTACAAGAAGAATCGAATTAGACAAAATGGGTAGTTAAATGCTGTTATTCAGTAACTTGGCTGAATTTCAACTAGTTGAATTAAGTCTGACTGCCGATTGAGCATCTGCTTAAGACTATGAGCATCAGGATGATCCCAACCCAAAAGATGTAATAAACCGTGACTAGCTAACCAAGCCAACTCCATCACTAGAGAATGGTTTTGTGCTTGAGCTTGTCTGGCAGCAGTATCCAGTGAAATAACAATATCTCCCAGATACAAAGGTTCTTCAAAGTCTTGGGGAATAGTTATATCTACTTCTGTAGCTGCAAAAGCTAATACGTCAGTAGGTTGGTCTAAAGAACGATATTGATGATTAAGAATCTGGATCTGGCGATCGTCAGTTAATCGTAAACCGACTTCACACTCCTTGGTCATCACTGTTTGAGAATCTAAAAATTGTATCCACATTTGAAACCAACTGCTCCAGGGAATGGACTTGACCGAACTCAGGCTGCAGTCTATCAAACTTCCTTCATAGAGATTTTCGACATAAACCACAGCATTTACAAGTTGTTTGGCAGTTATATCCATATATCTAGGGTTTAGTCAAATAAGCTAGACCGACTAATAGTCCGACTAGACCAACAGTAGTTAAGAAAAAATGCCAGAGAGATTGCCGCCCTTTACGAACCATGTTTCGCATCGCCAACTTCACATAGCTATCTTGAGGTTTAGTATTTGCTGAATTGCTTTCTAAATTGCTATCAATAGAGATAGCGGGTTTTTGAATCTGTTCGGGAGAAGGATTTGACATAGCTTAATTTAAGCAGTTATTCTAAATTTAATGTGATTGAGCAACATTAATTGTGTAGTGTTTAACTAAATAATAGTGCCTGAACGCTAAAAAAGCATAATGTAGCACTGCCCAAGGGGACAGTCAAATTATCTATTCCTAGTTTAGAAAAAGCTTCTAATAGGGTTGCAACTAATGCAACCACTAAAGAAATTGACCATGTCTCCCAACTATTGCCCTCAACTAGCCATAAAATTAATCCAGTAACCAAAAAGCTAGCGATCGCCATTGCTAGAGAACCTTCCCAACTTTTGGTGATTTGCCCAACTTGATAGGTATGTTTGCCAAAACGCTGACCAATAATTGCCGCCATTCCATCGCCCCAAGCCATGGTTAAGATACCAATTGCGGTATATTGAGGACTATCTTGCCAAAAACAAGCGGTTAGAATACCAATACTAATGGCATAAAAAAGTGTGCCTAAGCTTTTTCGCCCCACACTTTCGATACTGGGTAAAATGGGAATGATATAAGATGTTAGGGCGATCGCTGCGGCAATAATTGCTGCACTAACGATGACTTCAGTGGAAATATCTAGCCACCAGGCGAGTAAAATTACATTCCCACTACCAATGTGGACTATTTTACGGGTTAATTCTGGATCATCAGGAATCAGACGGCTGAGAGTTTCCGCTAAAATTACTAGCATCGCTAAGTAGATAAAAACAGCCCCCAATGGATAAATAAAATTGGCGATGGCATTTTCTACCGGAGATGATAATTCTAAATGACCCATATAATATTGGCGATTATTGTATTTTTATTGTCTATTGATTTAACCGCTTCTAGAGCAAAAACGAATGAAAACTTTATTACTATGGCTAATTAAAAGTTATCGTCGCTTCATTTCGCCGCTATTTCCTCCCAGTTGCCGCTTTCAACCTACTTGCTCTCAATATGCCCTAGAAGCAATCGACACTTATGGTACTTTGAAAGGGAGTTGGTTATCAGTAAGGCGTATTTTACGCTGTCATCCTTTTCATCCAGGAGGCTATGATCCTGTGCCATCATCGGACAAAGCTCAGGATCAATAATTAGTTAGTGAATTTTGTCGTACTGGGTTTAAAGCCTCGACCTTCCAGGACGACTTCGCTTTAGCCGTTAGCTTCTTGGCGCATTCGCTCGCGGCACGGAAACCAACAACAAAGGCGCATAGTTCGCCGCATGTGCGCGATGCGCCGCTTTTAGCCTTAATTAAAAACCTGCGTAGTCACTTGAAACCGATTAACTCGCGCAATACCCGAAGGTAGCTAAGAGCTATGAATCAGCGATCTCTTTAGGGCGGTGAGCCGTCAAGCTTCTACAGTTACACCTCGCCAAAAAGCCACATAACCTTTGATATTGTTGGCTTTTTCTTTCGTTTCAGGATAGTACCAGGCAGCATCTTTATTCTCCTTGCCATCGACAACGATTGTGTAGTAGCTAGCTTGTCCTTTCCAGGGACAAGTTGTGTGAGTGGAACTGGGGCGAAAATATTCCTGATTAATCGAATCTGGGGGAAAATATTGGTTGTTTTCGACAACTTCGGTGCGATCGCTTTCGGCTAAGACTTGTCCATTCCAAATTGCTTTTGGCATTTTGTATCAATTGAATTTTATAAACAGGATCTAGATCTATCTTAAATTACCAATTACTCCAGCCTAATTTTTTACCTTGTGTCATCTGTTTTTGGTCAACTATTGACTGATACTGAGCAGAACTTGCCCAGCGATCTATTTCTCTAGCTCTGATCACGGGTACAGGATGAGTTAATTGTGCAGTTTGAGCCGTCTTGAGCATTTCTCCTAAACTATCTGCACCAACAGAATCATATGCTTTTGCTTGCTCAATAAAAGCATCTAAATTGAGTTGCGGTGCCAAAGTAGGAGAACCTCCTGCTAACTTCATTAATACCGACATAACTACTTTAGGATCTTGAATGGCTAATAGGGCAGCGCGATCGCAACTAAATTCGGCACAGCGCACCCATTGCAACATTCTCTCCTGTAAAGATTGAGCTAAAATTGTCCCCCAACTTGGGAGTAAATTAGCCGCTAACACCAAGACATTCGCCATGGTTAAATAAACTCCGTGTTCACATTTGAGATGCCCCAATTCATGAGCAATGACCGCTTGGATTTCTTGAGGAGTAAGCATCTCGATCAAAGATGTATGCAGTACCACAAACGGTTGTTTACCTCTCATGGCAAAAGTATAAGCATTGGGTGTGGGATTTTGCTGTACATATAGCTGAGGAGGCTCTAGATCGAGAATTTCGCAGGCTTCAATTAATAGTTGATGCAGATTGGGTAACTGTTTCTCGCTAACTAAAACACTAGAGGCAATGTTATTGAGATAAAAAAACTGTTCTGCTACCGAACCCAAGACACTACGAATAGCAATATCTAACCCTGGTAACTGCTTCAGAGTATTAGTAGCTTCTAAGTCTAGAGGATGGCGAAAGCGATCGGCAGTTAACCCAATTAAAGCTTTGTTTGATAAATTCATGAGAAAAGGTTGTTTTAGTGTTTTTATCAGTCAGTTGTTAATTATTTAGTTACGGTCTGCTTTATCTAATTGTAGAGGTGAAAATGGTCAGCTTATATTCTTATCGACCTTAAATGAAAAACGTATTAGATTATTTTTCATTCACATGAATAATATTTGGCTAGATTATGGGAGTAGTTTTAGTCAATTTAATTTTACGAGTATTAGAACCTAGAACAATCCAACCTAAATCCTGTAAACGAGTTGTCAGGTTAGAAATAGTTACCCCTAAATTTTGCGCAATGTGGTAGAGATGAGACCATTGAGTTAAGTCTTTGCCTTGTATTAATTCAGTTAATATATGCTGAGGCATCAGCAAGCATCCCGCAAAATATTGTGCTTGCCATTCAATTCCCGCTAAATTATCTTCATGATGACAGAGAAAAGGTTTTACCTGAACATCAACACCTTTTTGTTTCAGTCTAATATAACGTTCTACTTGCACTCTATCAATATGCAATATCCAATGCCCGATCTCATGGGCAATCGTCGATTCGCCGAAACCTCCTCGTAGCTGGGGAATATTTTCGTTAATTTCAACTAGTTTTTCTAAGGGTAAAATTCTCGCTGCAATTGTACCTCCTGCATCATCTGGAATCGTATCCCATACTAAATCCAGTTCCAAAAATTCCGCAATTAAACTGACATCTAAAGGTAATTGAAGCTCAAAACGAGCTTTTGCCATCTCTAACCAAACATTTAAAGCACAAGCCTCGATTTCAATTTTGGGAATAAATCGAAACGGACGAAAAACACTCACAAATTTGAAGTTCCTATTGGTCTGTCATGGAAGCTTCGCGGAATACTCTTTGGGCAAATTCAGGATTTTCCCGCATCCGACGAAATAAAACCGGCATATCCTTATAGTGTTGCTTAAGTAAATCTTCTTCCTGTTGAGGAATTCTTCCTGCCAAAAAAATTAGCTCTTCTTCGTCTAAGTTTAAATGTTGTGCCAAACCGCGAATTACCCCCTCTTTGGGTGCATAATCAGCTCGATTATTTTCTAGTTTGGATAGATAGGTAAAATCCATTTTTAACAGCTTGGCTAATTCTCGCTGAGAGTATTTTCGTTCTTTTCTAGCTTGACGAATTAATTTACCAAAATCGTTCGACACTTTAATTGTTCCTCATGGGTTTGAGAACTGCTATGTATCAATCATAGTTCAGCTTGAATAAACAATCAACAAATCAGCACTTTTCGATAGTCATGAGCAGCTTTTAGTTTTTGCTTTTCTTCCAATATTGTTATCTTGTTAACGACAAGTTTTATTCAATACCTTCGCCAAATCAATAAGAAGTTTCAGCGGTTTGTCTAGGGTGTACAGAGCCTAGATTAGAAACTTTGACCAAGATCTGTGCCCAAGAAATTGGGTCGGGTTTTGGCGGAAGTAATTTCCAGACTTCCTCGACGTACTTGTAACCCCTAAGGCAAGCCTTCAAATCAAGAAGGCTGAAATCTGAGTTATCCTGGCGACAGTCTCCCACCGTTCCTTTGGGTTTTTTCCTCTGTCTACCAATTCGTCTACCAGTAATGTCGCGATCGCTTTGAGCCATGAGGGGTTAAGGGACGAAAATCCGTCTACCAATCTTCTACCAATTTTAGCTTGAAAACCCTTGAAAAATACCAAAAATAGGTTACTTATTGAGAATCAGAGGTGATTTAAAAATATCTCTATAAATGACAAAACCCCCTCAGAGAGAAGGTTTTATTTGCATCGGAGCGGCGGGATTTGAACCCACGACCCCCACTACGCCAAGGTGCTTATCTAGGTTTTTATAGACTTGAGGAGTTAATGCCGACAGGATGTGATTATTTTGAGGTTCTTGCAATATGGAGGAAACTTAGTTTTCCTACTGAAACTATTTATTATCTCTGTTTATGAAACTTAAAGAAAATTTGGGGGTGTTGAGAAGGATTAGTTTCTTTTTACAAGTAAAGCTTACAAAATTGCTTTTAATTTTGAATAATAGATACGCCGTGTGCAACTTCTCACGAAAGAATAATACTTTCAAGGTATTTTATAAAAATCTGTAGTTCTAAAACCCAGTAAAATCAATAATTTTAAAAGAGTCGCACACAGCGTAATAGATATATTTTAGTAGTTATTTTGAACCATGGAAACCAACTTTATTCTTGAGTATTCTGTGAAAATCTCTGTAACACAGTGATAAATCCTTATAATATTTAGGATTATAAAATTTATCAATAGTTTCATCATACCACTCAACAGAATATTGGTTTTGCCCATACTTCCTGAGACAGAGAGAGAGATGTTTGTTATGAGGAATTTGAGTATGAAATAAGCTTTCTACTTGATAAGTCATCGTTCAACTACATCTATATGAATAAAGGTAAGTAGATTGAAGCAAACAAACTTGAAATTTGTCTTGAGATAAAGAGCAGTTTTCTATTTTCTGTTTCTCCTTACCCATTCCCTAACTAAAACATTTTCTAATTTACCCATCTACTTAGCTGTCTTCAGTTTGACATTTGTTTATCGCTCTGTCTGAGCGCAAGCGGAACTAACAGTAGTTTTAGATGAAGCTAGTGACGATTTTCTGAGGATCTGCACATCAAACACATTGACCTAAATAAGTCGCCATAAACTGTTTAGCCCCTGCTCCTTGTCTTCGATGAAGGAAAAGTCAAACCTGTTCTCTTTATTGAGGGCAGGGATTTTTTTACTTATTTACTTGAATAAAAAATCAATACTATGACGGCTACTAACATTTCAGTACAAGACTTTGTACAGCGAGAAGTAATATATTGCGTCTCGTCTCTTATTCACACACTTACCAAAGAAAACAAACTTGTGGAAGAACAAGCACTTGAACTATGGACTGGTAATAACATCTGTCAAGCGTACTTTAGAGCAATCTACATTGTAGTGTTCGTATATCTCTGACTGACATACCTTGATGTTAAAAACCTTGCCCTTTAACTCAAAGTCATTTGTCAGTATGTTGTACCTCAAGTCATCTTTGAGTTTCATTTCTACAAATACTTCAATCGCAATTCCTTCCAGTCTAGTTGTATTTCTACTACTATTTCTACTACGGTCTATTTGTTCCCACTCAGATAAGACACGCTCTTGTTTTTTATTAGTGCTAGTTGTTGGAGTGGGTGTAAGACCGATGCTAGCGTGTGCAACTGGGAATGGGTAAACGCATTAGAGAATATGTCCCACGCTCACAGTAATGGACTTAGACCAAAGTTAAATACCCAAGGTGAAAAGAATGGGTTCTCAAAGTTGACGGAGGCTCAGGTTATAGAGATCAAGCAGTTACTAGCTGAAGGTAACTTAAAACAGAAAACTATTGGTTCTCAGTTTAATGTTTCGAGAGAAACCATCAGCAGTATCAAAAGTGGTAGAAGGTGGCAGAAAGTGATAATCTTGCCGAACAAGACTGTAGCTTAATGTTTTCAATTAGATGAAGGTTTAGTAAGTTATTAAAGGTGGGGATTAATTGGGGATATTATTAAAACAATCCAATTAATTCCTTTTCAAGAAATCCCCGAAACCCTTACTGTATATGTATCGGAGCGGCGGGATTTGAACCCACGACCCCCACTACCCCAAAGTGGTACGCTACCAAGCTGCGCTACGCCCCGTTTTCACAATTAATTATCATAACACTGTTTGGTGTGAATATTGCAAAAACTTCCATGACTCAATGAAATAAAGGGTTGTAGATGTTTTTTTATAGATGGAAATAGGTTTGAATCTCAGTATAGATACTACTAATTTGGATAGTTGTTAGATGTAGTCTTTCGGAATTCCTATGTATATTTGGTGTGAATTTGGTGTGAATTTAATTCACTACTGAAAACCATGTATACCAATAACGAAGGGGGAAAAGCCAAAATTGGAATAATTAAAATATTTGTTAGCCGATACGAGACAATCAATCTGCGTTTTATATACCCCAAAGGTAAAAGACACGATAAAAGTAGGAATTGATGTCGCGACCGTCCGCAATGATGTCAAAGCAGCCAAAGTGCAAATGTATTCTCAAGCATCTTAAGCAAAAAATAGACAACTTCAAGTAAATACAGATTTATTTCCCCGAGGGGAATATTATCTTAATAGATAACAAATAATTTTCAAATAAGAGGTATTTTGTGAGTGTTAGAGTAAGGATTGCTCCTTCACCGACAGGAAATTTACACATTGGTACAGCACGGACAGCTGTATTCAATTGGCTATTTGCCCATCGCCATCAAGGTACGTTTGTCTTGAGAGTTGAAGATACAGATGCAGCGCGATCGCGTCCTGAATATACAGAGAATATTAAATCAGGGTTAGCTTGGCTGGGTCTTAATTGGGACGAAGGACCATTTTTTCAAACCCAACGTTTAGATAAATACCAACAAGCCGTACAAACTTTACTCGATAAGGGTTTAGCCTATCCTTGCTACTGTACTCCCGAAGAATTAGAAGAGATGCGGGAAACTCAAAAAGCGAAAGGACAAGCTCCTGGTTATGATAATCGTCACCGCGATTTAACTTCAGCAGAACAAGAGGCTTTTGCTGCTCAAGGACGTAAGCCAGTAATTCGCTTTAAAATTGATGGCGATCGCACTATTGTCTGGAAAGATTTAATTAGAGACACAGTCACTTGGAAAGGAAGTGATTTGGGTGGAGACATGGTTATTGCTCGCACTGCAGAAACAGAAGATCAGCCTTATGGACAGGCTTTATATAATCTGGCGGTAGTGGTAGATGATATCGATATGCAAATTTCCCACATTATTCGTGGAGAAGATCATATTGCCAACACTGCCAAACAAATCTTGCTCTATGAAGCATTAGGCGCAGAAGTCCCTTCTTTTGCTCATAGCCCCCTCATTCTCAACCAAGAAGGACGCAAATTATCCAAACGGGACGGCGTAACCTCCATTGATGATTTTCGTAAGATGGGTTTTTTACCCGAAGCTTTAGTTAACTACATGACTTTACTCGGTTGGACTTTTCCCGATGCGACAAAAGAAATTTTCACTCTTGAGGAAGCAGCTAAGGAGTTTGATCTAGAACGGGTTAACAAAGCGGGAGCAAAATTTGACTGGGACAAATTGGATTGGATTAACAGTCAATATCTCCATCAAATGCCTGCTGACAAATTAACTGGTTTATTAATTCCCTATTGGCAGGAAGCTGGCTATGCCGTAGACAAAATGGATCGGGCTTGGTTAGAAAGCTTAACTGCTTTAACTGCACCTACTTTAAATCGTTTAACAGATGTGATCAAAGAAACTAGTGTGTTCTTTGTCGATGCTGTTGAACACAGTGAGGAAGCGATGGATCTACTCCAACAAGAAGGAGTAGCCGCTGTAATTACAGAAATAGCTGAAGGGGTTAAAAATGCCGACAGCATAACAGAAGAAGATGCCAAAGCTTTAATTAAACAAGTAACTAAAAGCCAAAAAGTTAAAAAAGGCTTAGTCATGCGATCGCTTAGGGCTAGTTTAACCGGAGAATTACATGGTCCCGATTTGACTCAAACTTGGTTATTACTTAATCAGCTAGGAGAGGATAAAAAACGACTGCTTGAGACTCTGGAAAAAATTGCCGATTAGGTTCTAATATTGTAGGGGCAAACAACCGTTTGTCCTTACGATTTATCAAAAAGCTCTAAGCTCTAAGATTAAGGGGTTTAATACCCTATTTGATTGGGCTTATAGCTTAAAGCTTATGGCTTATAGCTGGGGCGTATCCCCTTTATTCTTAAATACTATGCTTCAAGAATTAATCGATCTTAGACAAAGTATAGTCGAAGGTCGCTATCAAGATGCACTAAATATTGTTGATGAACTCGAAGGAATGGGTAAACAAGCAATTTTACGTAATATTGAATCCTTCCTAGTTCGTTTATTAATTCATTTGATTAAAAATCAAGTAGAAAAACGCCTAACAAATTCTTGGGCGGTGTCCATCATTGATTCCATTAGGCAAATTAAAAAACTGAATTTAAAAGATAATAAAAGATCTTACTACATAAAACAAGATGACTGGTCTGAATATTTAGAAGAAGCTTTTGAAGTAGCAATTTTGGAAGCAAGTATAGAAGTTATTGGTGGTACTTATACGCCGATTCAATTGGCAGAAGTCGTCAATAAAGAGCAAGTTACAGAAATAGCATTATCTTTAATAGATATGACTTATCAATATTCTGCCAAAGATTTATTATCTACTGTCAGAGAATATTTTGTTGATTTGCCTGGTGGTAAAGAATGGTTAGAAAGAAGAATATAGAAATTCTTACCAAAATAATAAATACATTTTATAGCGGTTCTTAAATAAGTGAGGTACAAATATAAACTTAGTCAAAAACCTGAAAACCCCTATTCCCTATTCCCTGACTCCACCAAGGTGTATCTCATTAATACGAGAACCGCTATATATAACCTTAAACTAGCTGAAACTGATTTCATCGCCAAATCTTTGCTGGAAAAACTGAGTGAATAGTCTGATCTTAGTGTTCAGATGCCGATTTAGAGGATAAACAAGACAAAGATTAATCTCTGGAGGCTGATAGTCGGTCAGAATCACCACGAGCTTTTCTGTTTCCAGTTCTTGTTTGATAATAAAGATCGGTAATAGGGCAATACCTAAACCTTTGACAGCAGCATCTTTTAAAACTTCACCATTGTTAGAACAAAGCACTCCATTGACAGTTATCTGATATTCTTGTTCATTACCCAAGAGTAGCCATCGGTTTCCTGTCACTATATGTCCGTAATGTAAACAGGAATGCTCACTAAGATCCGTAGGATGTTGAGGAACACCGTATTTTTCCAGATAGCTATGAGCAGCACAAAGAACTCTTGGTGTAGGTGCGATCGCCTGAGAAACTAAACTCGGTGCTGTTTCTGGTTGACCAATCCTAATAGTCAGATCGTATCCTTCCGCCAGAGGATCGATAAAGCGATCATCTAGGGTTAGCTGAACCTGTAATTCCGGGTATTGAGCCATAAAATCGGCGATCGCCTTGCCTAAATATAATGTTCCGAACGACATCGGGGCATTGATCTTGAGTATTCCTTTGGGTTCAGTTTGTAACTGGGATACGGCAACCTCTGCTGCGGCAACTTCTGCCAAAATATTAACGCATCGCTCATAATAAACTAATCCTGTTGGCGTGGGATTAACTTGACGAGTGCTACGTTGCAATAGCTGTACGTTTAATTCATCTTCTAAATTAATCACCAACTTGTTAACTGTCGATCTTGATACTCCCATGGTTCTACCAGCGGCAGCAAATCCCCCTGACTTTACTACCTGAGTAAAGGCTCGCATACTAGCAAATTTATCCATAGATTGTAGAAAAAATAGATACAATACGTTTATTAAATATCATATTGTCTTTTTTAAAAAACTAATTCATAATAAATATAGAGCAACAAAACTTTAGATCAAGGAGGTAAAACCAAATGATTACAATTCGTCCCCGAGATGAAAGAGGCGTAGCCAACTTTGGTTGGCTGGACAGCAGACACACCTTTTCATTTGGTAGTTATTACGATCCTCAACACATGGGTTTTGCCAGTCTGCGCGTGATAAATGAAGATAAAGTTATACCTGCTAAAGGCTTTGGTACTCATGGACATCAAGATATGGAAATTATTTCCTATGTCCTATCGGGAGAATTAGAGCATCGGGATAGCATGGGGAATGGCTCAGTAATTCGCCCTGGGGATGTGCAAAGAATGTCCGCAGGAACAGGAGTTAGACATAGCGAATTTAACGCTTCAGCGACGGATCCAGTTCATTTCTTACAAATCTGGATTATGCCAGACCAAAAAGGACTCGAACCCAGTTACGAAGAGAAGCATTATCCTCCTGAGACAAAACAAGGACAGTTGAAATTAGTTGGCTCAAGAGATGGGAGAGAAAATTCGGTGATAATTCATCAAGATGCTGAACTGTATATTGTCTCTTTGTCCAAAGGCGATCGCGCAAGTCACCAGCTCAAAGACGATCGCGTTGCCTGGCTACAGATAGCTAAAGGATCGGTTTTACTCAACGACCAGCTACTTGAGGCTGGAGACGGAGCTGCAATCACTGATGAAACTCAAATTGTAATTACGGGAAGTAGCCAAGATAGCGAAATTTTGCTGTTTGATTTGGCAAATTGATTTCAAACTGTCCAAAAAGTAACCAAACGTTATGGCTAACAGCTATCAGCTATCAGCTGTTAGCTGTTAGCTCTAAAACTTAAGGACTGGGTGGCAGTTCTGGTTCCACTTCGGAGGGTGATTTCTGGGAAGTAGATACTATTTCTTGTATTTGAGGGTTACTTAAAAACTTACGGGTATCTTCAATTAAACGTTCTCCCCAGAGATTATCCTCCAGAAACTGAATGTCAGCATAGCGATTATCGATCGCCAAAGCCGCTTTGCCTAATTCAATACCTTTATTAACTTCTCCTTGGGTAAACAAAGCAACTGCTAAAGCTAATTGAGGTTCAGCTTGTTCTCCATCAACTTCAATTACAGATTGCCATTTTTCAATTGCCTCTTCATGATCGCCCTGTTCGTATTCAACTAACCCCACATTATTTAATGCTGGCCAAAATGTAGACTCTTGAGCAAAAGCTTTTTCGTAAGCTTCGATCGCTTGATCGGGTTCAGATAATTTTAGATAAGTATTACCCAGATCGAAGAGAGCTTCAGGAGAATTCTGTTCTATTTCTAGCCCTGCCTCAAGCTTATCTTTGGCAACATCATAATTACCCTTCTGAAAATAGGCATTGCCTAAGGTAAACAAAATACCTTCTTGTTCTGGTGCTAGAGTTTCAGCTTTTTCTAATACCTTAATCCCTTTATCTAAATTTTCCTGCTGAATATAAAGGCTACCTAAAATAAACCAAACTTCATAGTTAGAAGGAGCAAGCTGAGTTGCAAGTTCTGCTCGAGGTAATGCCAATTCATACTGCTGAAAGCGAATAAGCTGTACGGCATCTTGAAGCAGCTGCAGTCCTTGTGACTCTAGCTTTTCTGAGTCTAATTTAGGTATGTATGGAAGTACAGCTTGTCCCCTAACTGGCAAAGATATACTAGAAATGCCAGCACAAGCTATCAAAGAAATCAACCAGTTAAGTTTAGGCACAATACCGTCTCAATTTTTAAGTTTATTAATATCAATATTCACAAGTTACTTCATTGTCTTACTGAACGGCAAATTTGCTTTGCATTTTCAGCTTAATAGTTTCTTTAATTGAATCCGATCACGATTAGACCATAATTAACTCTTCATACTAATTGCATTTTAGATTTATTTAAAGTAATCAATTAATTTTAGGTGACAGACAAGAAATCTGATTAATTAAGCAATAAAAAAATCTAAAGCCCAATATGATACCATAAGGTTAGCGGCTAATAAACAAACAAAGAGTTCTTAAATACATATCTTAATATAGCTTCTGAATGAATTACTGAATTATTGACCAATGGTCAGAGCCGGCTCTGACTTTCAGAAATTTTAGCAATTATTACTCCTCAATGACCAAACAGCAGCCAAAATCCCAATATTGGCATACATAATCAATGAAATTGCCTATAAATTACTCAGAAAAAAGGTCTTGGCAAAGCCAAAACCTAAATTAAGACCTGAGAAGAAAATATGATATTCTTCACTGATGTTACTTCAACAATTGTAAGATCTGGGAAGTAATTGTCATACTCTCTTCAAATAACATTTCCCGACCCCACCGTTGTAGTTGTTGAGCCAGTAAATTCTCGGTTTTCTGATCGGATAAAGGTGTTACTTCTTCGATGTAACAGGATTGCGCTCCTCCGCCAGCTTCCATTTTCATACAACCTGAAGTGCTGGAACATAAAACGGTACAACAGTCGGCATCTAAATTAGTAGAATTCAAACGTAAACTGACTAAATCTCCAGGGATATCTCCCCAGTCAGCTGTGGGAATACCCGCTAATTCGGCGTGAATATCTCGTTGCTTGTCATCAGTAAATTTAACCCTGCGAATATCATAGTCTCCTCCTTCCCAGTGATATTCTAGAGGAGTCCACTTGAGACGACTTGCTAACCAGCCCAAGAACATTAAAGCTTGAGACTGATTACCCAATTCATAATCAATTGTGACTTGATCGACTTCATAAATTTCTGCTCTTCTTTCTGGAGGGTCAAATGCAGCAGCAGTTAATTCTTGCCAGGGAGCTAGTCTACGCCAATTAATATCAGCTAGGGCGGTATCTTGCTGAAGTAATTCAGCTAAGGATTTTAGATCGGCTTCGGGGTGAACAAAGCTACTAGAATCAAAAATAACTGTATCGCTGGAAGATACCAAGCGTTTAAATAAGGGATGCTCGGGGGTAGGAGTCGCTTTCCACCAGACAAACTTAGGCAGATCGGGGATCGCTAGGGCGGCGATAATACCACCAATTCTTTCTAAGGCTTCGGCAGTACCGCTAAGGGTAATGTACTCACAGCAGACTAGAGTGTTTTTAGTTTGTTTGTTAATTGGGCAATAGGCTGATACTTGAGCTTTAACCCCTGTATCTTCTCCTAAAATCGGACAGAGAGTAACAATCCGACAAGGATTAGCAGCTGCGATCGCATCTGCGGTAGCTCCTTCTGAATCTGGACTGTAATTAATCGCCGCTGTTTTATTTTCAGAAGTTAGTTTGTCTTCTGCCTTGGCTTTAACAAATTCTGTTTGCAATTGCTTGAGCAGTGTATTATCAGATTTACCCGTAGCTTCCATATTATAGGCTTTTTGAGCTGCCTTAATCGCCGCTTTGGTTCTGGGTCCAGCAATACCGTCAATAGGACCAGTATAAAACCCCAAGGAAGCTAATAGCTGTTGGGTACCATCTGGCTCATAAACAATTAAGCTAAAGGTGGCTGCTCTAGTGACAGCTGCACCATCTTCCTCTGAACCTTGAGACTGCCAAAGCGATCGCAATTCGGCTTCAATTTCGTCGATAGATACGTCTTTGGGTGCTTGTAAAGATACTATTGGAGAAACCATTTTTTAGTAATCAGTAATCAGTAATCAGTAATCAGTAATCAGTAATCATTTAATTTAAAGTCTGCGCCAACGCCGGCGATCGCGGTTAATCATAAATTCGGCTTCGGCTGGTTGCCAAGTTCCTGCTTCGTACTGGGGCATTAAGTCAGGATCGCTAGGAGTTTCCCAAGTATTAATTAAGGGCATCACAATGTTCCAGGCAGCTTCAACTTCATCAGCACGGGTAAATAAGGTTTGATCCCCTAACATACAGTCCAGTAATAAACGATGGTAAGCATCGGCAGTAGCCATCCCAAAGGAAGAACCATAGCTAAAGTCCATGTTTACAGTTCTAGTTCTTAAATCAGGACCGGGAGTTTTGGCTTCAAACTTCAAAGATATCCCCTCGTTGGGTTGGATTCTCATCGTAAGAACATTAGGACTAGTTTGTTGTGCCGCTGATTGGAAAATTAATAAGGGAACTTCCCGAAAATGGATGGAAATCTCGGTGACTTTTTTAGGCATCCGTTTACCGGTGCGAAGATAAAAGGGTACTCCTTTCCAACGCCAATTATCGATTTCTAGTTTCAGTGCCACAAAAGTCGGTGTAGTAGATTCGGGATTTACCCCCTCTTCTTGACGATAACCCTTAACAGGCTGACCTTTCATCCAGCCCTCAGAATATTGGGCTCTAACTGCCGACTGTTCTAGGTTATTAGCCTCGGAAATATGAGTAGCCTGGAGAACTTTAGTTTTTTCATTACGAATACTATCAGCGTCTAGGGAATTAGGAGGTTCCATCGCGGTAATCGCAAATAGCTGCATCAGGTGATTTTGCAACATATCTCGCAAGGCACCAGAAGTCTCGTAATATCCTGCTCGCTCTTCTACGCCAACAGTTTCAGCAACGGTAATCTGAACATGATCGACAAATTGCCGATTCCACAACGGTTCAAAGATAGCGTTACCAAAACGAAATACTAAAATGTTTTGGACAGTTTCTTTCCCCAGATAGTGATCGATACGATATACTTGCTCTTCTTTACAAACTCTTTGCACCGCACGATTAAGAGATTTGGCGGTGCTTAAGTCCTTGCCAAAAGGCTTTTCAATTACGATCCTACTTTTCAGCCGATCTTTAAGCATTCCTGCTGCACCAAGCTGTTTAAGGGCTGGTTTAAAAAATTTAGGAGATACTGCCAGATAAAAGACACGATTGCCTCTTGTTCCCCGTTGCTCGTCTAATTCTGCCAAAAAAGTTTTTAACTTGGCATAGCTTTCAGCTTCGTCCATGTTGCCTGAACAATAGAAGATGCCATTAGTAAAGTCTTGCCATAGCTCTTCGTTGCCCACCCCATTGCCAAATTCCTCAATTCCATCTTTGAGATGTTGGCGAAAATAATCGTGAGTCCAATCTCTTCTGGCAACTCCCACAATAGTCATTTCTGGAGGAAGGCGACGCTCTCTTTTGATTTGGTAGATGGCGGGGATCAGTTTTCTCTGGGTAAGATCTCCTGATGCTCCAAAAATCACGATAATTGCTGGATCGGCTGTACGCTCCTGCTGTAAACCTACTCGTAACGGATTTTCTAATAATGCAACCATATTTTAATTTATTGGCTTTTGTTTAAAAGTTTTGGGACATTGGTGATTAAAGATATGAAATTTCGAGAAATACTGCTCTTAGCTATTATCTATCTGCTTCGCGCTTTTTAGTCTTAAGTGGATATTCAGATTTCTGATTCATATCTAATATCATTTCAGTTTTTAGGTAAGACAGATTATTTGTAGGGGCGAACGGCGGTTTGCCCTTACGACAATATTATGTGTCTCAGATATTATCCAAATTGATATAATTCAACAATGTCGTTGCTTGTATTCGCAAAGAGAAAAGAGAAAGGTCAAAGGAAACAAGCCATAACTAACTTTTTCCTTATTTTTCCTTTCTCCTTCAAATTAAACTGTAGCTAATTGCTTAACTTTAGTTTCTAAAGATGACATTAAAGATTCAAAGGGCTTGATGAATTTATCAATGCCTTCCTCTAGTAATTCATCCATTACTGCATCAAGCTCAATACCAACGTCTGCATCTTTCAAACCATCGATAATTTGGTTGGCAGTATCTAAATCAGTTTCAATTCGGTTTGCGGGATCGCAATGATCGACGCAAGCATCAATTGTATTTGGTGGGAGAGTATTGACAGTATCTACTCCAACTAACTCATCAACATACATAACGTCGCTATATTCGGGATTTTTGGTGCTAGTACTTGCCCAGAGGAGTCGTTGTGGTTTTGCTCCTTTAGCGACTAAGGCATCCCATCTGTCACCACTAAAGATTTCTTTGTATTTTTGATAAGCAATTTTGGCATTAGCGATCGCAACTTTACCTTTGATGTTATTAAGTTTGGTCTTAGCTTCATCGCTAGCTGATTCTAATTTGCTATCGATGCGACCATCGATATTACTATCAATCCGGCTGAGGAAGAAACTGGCAACAGAAGCAATATTACTTATATCTTCTCCTGCTGCTGCTCGTTTTTCTAAACCTTTGATATAAGCCCAAGCGGTATCTACATAACTTTGGACGGAAAATAATAGAGTCACATTAACGCTGATCCCTTCAGAGATTGCTTGTTCTACTGCGGGTAATCCTTCTGGCGTCCCCGGAATCTTAATCATCAGGTTGGGACGATCAATAGTCTGGTAATAACGACGAGCTTCTTTGATAGTACTATCGGTATCTTTGGCTAAATTTGGCGGGACTTCGATACTTACGTAGCCATCTAAACCTTTGGTCTCCTCATATACGGGCATAAAGATATCGCAAGCGTTACGAATATCAGTAAATACTAAGTCTTCGTATATTTCTCCAACTGTTTTATTAGCTTTGATGCCATCCTCGATCGCTTGATCATAAGTTTTATTCCCAGCGATCGCCTTTTCAAAAATAGCAGGATTAGAGGTAATTCCTCTAATCCCTTTATCGGCAATGAGTTGTTTTAATTCTCCCGATTCAATGATGTCACGGCTGAGGTTATCCATCCAGATACTTTGACCGTACTGATTTTCAATCTCTAAAATGGGATTTGCTGTAGACATAATTAATAATTTTCCTCTAAATAACCTAACGTCTGAAATTAGCAATTAAACCAAAGCTTGCTGTTCTGATTCGCGACGAGCCCAATCTTGAATAAAAGATTCTACTAACTGGACATCTTCGGTACTACCGATTACTAAGGGTGTACGTTGATGCAATTTATCTGGAACAACACTTAATAGTCGCTCCATGCCAGTACTAGCTTGACCCCCAGCTTGTTCAGCCAAGAGCGCCAGAGGTGCAGATTCGTACAACAATCGTAATTTCCCTTCCGGTTTTTTAACTGTCCCGGGATAGAGGAATACACCTCCTTGAAGTAAGATACGATGAAAATCTCCTACTAGCGCACCACTATAGCGAGAAGTATAGCCTTCGTGACGATGAACATAGCGAATGTATTCCCGAATTGATTCATCCCACTGCCAATAGTTACCCTCGTTTACGCTGTAGACTGGTCCATGACTGGGAATAGTAATATTTTCTTCGGCTAAAATAAACTCTCCTAAACTGGGGTCGAGAATAAAGGAATGTACCCCTTTACCTAGAGTGTAAACTAGCACCGTGGAAGGACCATATAAGACATACCCTGCTCCTATCTGGCGATCGCCATCCTGTAATAGGTCTTGAGCTTCTCCGTCGAGATCATCTCCCTGCTGTTGTCGCAGCGAAAATATCGAGCCAACGTTAAGGTTGATATCTACATTAGACGAAC
The DNA here is from genome assembly GCF_000332195.1 of Pleurocapsa sp. PCC 7319. Classification (NCBI taxonomy): domain Bacteria; kingdom Bacillati; phylum Cyanobacteriota; class Cyanophyceae; order Pleurocapsales; family Pleurocapsaceae; genus Pleurocapsa; species Pleurocapsa sp. PCC 7319. The sequence continues at coordinate 3,041,326 of NZ_KB235922.1, read as the reverse complement.
CATCAATCGGATCGTACAAAAGCGTATAGCGTCCTATTGGGCAATTTTCAGGAATATAATAGGGTTTTTCCATCTCTTCAGATGCTAAACGGCATACTAAGCCACTTTGCTTAAAGACAGATATAAAGACATCGTTGGCATAGATGTCCATTTTCTTGACTGACTCCCCTTGGACATTGGTTTCTCCTGTAAACCCCAATACCCCAGCCATCAAGCCAGCCCGACTCAAACGCCGACTAACTAACTTGGCGGCTAAGGCGATGCGATTCATAATCGAGCTAACATCTTGAGCCTCAGTTGTGAAATTAGAAAACTGTTGTAATACGTGCCGAGACAGAGTTTGGCAATCTCTATCCAAACTCTGTTCTGGAATTACAGCTTTGTCAAAATTTTCCATGGAACTGACCTTCCTAAGCCTGCATCTCTTGTTTTCTCTAACCAGTGGTCAAAAATTATGGTTAAGAACAAGAGGTTAATAAATTGACCGCGAGATTTGCAAGTTATCAGCCAGAGGTTACACAAGACAGTTCATTGGCGAGAAACCGCGCTTAAAGGAACTGTTGAAATTTTTTGAGGGCTTCCTCCGCTTTCTCACCTTGAAGAATCGCGGTGTTGAAACAGAATCGAGTTGTCTCCAAGTAAGCCTTAGCTATATCTAATAGCTATGAACACTTGACATATTGCAGGCTACCACTTCAGATCTACTAGACTCTATTATTTATATTAGGAAGTTATTTTTAAGCTTGGTCAGAAGCTTAAGACTAGCTTCAGGTTGTCAATCTTGATGTTGTTATTGTTACCAATGTTATTTATCCCAATTGATGACACAATCTAAACGAATTTAGTCAATGTCTATTGATTGAGGTCGGTCACTACGGTTAGGTTGAGAAGAATTGTTATTAGTGCCTGAGTTATAACCTTGTTTTTCTAACCATTCGGATAAAGGCTCTTCGTTTAGTTTGAGTTGCAGAACACCAGAAACAAAGCCACTAGCGAAAGCGATTGGTTGTTGAACGAATTTTTGCAAGACGGGAGTTAGTTCAGTTAAAAACATAGATTTATAGGCTTTCTTAGCCTGAATCAATTTGATATCAAGGTTTTCTTAAAAAATTCTAACGTGTCTACTGTTAAAAAAGAGTAATTATACTCAAAGTCTAGTAAATAACCGGTTGGAATCGATAATCCTTACTGATAATAGTTGCGATTTCTAACACATAATATAGAAGTGTAAAGGTAATGTAGTTTAACTTATATAAAGGTTTTCATTGTCATTTGAATCAGCTTTAATGCAGGTATGGATCTTTTAGTGACAGTAGCTATTATTCAGTTTATAAAAGATTCTGTCGCTAGAAAAAATATCTTGAGAATAGAACGATGAATGAGCCGCCTAAGAGAGATATCTTATTATTAGAGCTAGAAAGAGAACGTTCTATACGCCGTACGGTTAGATTGCTATATGCTAAGCGATCGCGTATCAGAGATGAGATAGATCGTCTGGTTAGCCACCTTTCTCTCCTAGTTGCAGTTCCGCGTAAAACAGTAGAGGATCCTCAGCCAGAATCAGATATTTTGATTGAAGCAGCTAAAAGAATTAACGATCCCGTATTTACCGATTTGTTGGTTCAGATTATTCGAGAAAGGACAAGATAGTTCATTTTGATCCCAAATCAAGTCAGTTTTTGGTTTAATCGGGAAAGGGTTAAAGGAAAAAGGAGAAAGGTTTTTTCTGCAATCTTGGGCAATATTGATTACGCTAAATAATAAAGTTTGTCCTCCAAACCTCAAAATACCATTATGGTTGAGCAGATTAAACCTCAATATTCTTTATCTTGGATTTCTAAAATTGCCGAAATTCCTCAATCACAATGGGATGAGCTGGCGAAGCCTTTGCGTACTCCTTTCTTAGAATGGGAATGGCTCAACAATATTGAAACTTCTGGTAGTGCGACAGCCCGTACAGGTTGGCAACCATGTCACTTGGCAGTGTGGCGTAATAGTCAGTTAATTGGCGCGGCACCTTTATACATTAAAGGTCATAGCTATGGTGAATTTGTCTTTGACCATCAGTGGGCAGATCTATCTCATCGTTTAGGCATCGAATATTATCCTAAATTATTGGGCATGACCCCCTTTACTCCCGCAGTAGGTTATCGATTTTTAATTGCTCCAGGGGAAGATGAAGAGTTGATCACAGAAATAATGGTAGCTGCAATCGATAATTTTTGCGATCGCAATCGTCTTTCGGGGTGTAATTTTTTGTTTGTCGATCCTGACTGGCGCCAAGTTATGGAAAGACAAGGTTTTTATAGCTGGCTACATCATGGTTATATTTGGGCAAATCGTAACTTTCAGACCTTTGATGATTACCTCAAGATGTTTAATACCAACCAGCGAAAAAATATTAAACGAGAACGAAAAGCTGTAACTAAAGCTGGTTTATATACTAAAACTTACGTTGGTTCAGAAATTCCCCGTCATTTATATTCTTATATCTATCGGTTTTATAGTAATACCTGTGATAAATTTTATTGGGGTAGTAAATATTTAACCCGTCAGTTTTTTGAGCAGCTTTATCCCAACTATAGCGATCGTGTTTTACTAGTTATCGCCTATACAGAACAAGATGGGCAAAATCCGGTGGGAATGTCTTTTTGTCTCCATAAAGGGAATAATTTATATGGTCGTTATTGGGGTTGTTATGAAGAATATGACTGTCTCCATTTTGAAGCTTGTTACTATAAACCGATTGAATGGGCCATAGCTAACGGTATTCAAATGTACGATCCTGGCGCAGGGGGAAGACACAAGAAAAGACGAGGTTTTCCAGCTACTGAGAATTACAGTTTACATCGCTTCTATAATCGACGCATGAGTCAAATTCTGCGTAATTACATTGGAGAAGTAAACCATATGGAACGAGAAGAAATTATGGCGATTAATCACAATTTACCTTTCAACAAACGCGAAATTAATTTTAACTTGGATTGATTGCAACTGAGATCTCTCAATCATTCCTTTTTAGTCGCTGAAGCAAGGAGCGAAACTATGGGTAGTCGTCAATTAGCCATAGAATATTAAAAACAATCTCAGATCTATCTCGATCAAAACTTATATTTATAATGTCTGATATTCAATTACTTATAGATGCAGTAAATAAAGCAGATTCTGCTGATTTATTACTAGAGACAGTAGAAGATTTAGCAGAGACTAAGGATCGAGCTGCTATTCCTACTTTAGTCGAAGTTTTAGGCTTCAATAATCCTGGTGCATCCGTGGCTGCAGTTGATGGTTTAATCCAAATTGGCGACCCAGTTGTTCCTTATTTATTGAGCAATCTGGACGATTATAATTATGGTGCTAGAGCCTGGGCAACCAGAGTATTTGCCGGTATTGGCGATCCTGATGCTCTTGATTTATTGCTCAAAGCTGCGGTGACTGATTTTTCTCAGAGTGTGCGTCGTGCAGCAGCTAAAGGTCTAGGTAGTATTAAATGGTTCAAGTTGCCCCCAGAGCAAATAATCTCTGCGCAACAAAAAGTTCTAAAAACTCTATTGTTGGCGACAGAAGATGGAGAATGGGTAGTTCGTTATGCTGCTGTTGTTGGCTTAGAAGCCTTGGCCAATACTTTGGCAACCAGTCAGCCTGAATTGTTATCAGCAATTGAAGTTAGATTTCAAGAACTAATTGATAGTGAAACAGAGGTAGCTATAGTCGCACGGATTAAATATTGTTTACGACAATCTCAGGAAATGAGTGATGATGTCATAAATTGCTCAAACAGCTAAATGAACTGGGGTAACACCCTGGCGTAATTGTTTTTGTCGTTTTAACCAGGAAGCACGAATACCAGGGCGAATAATCGGAGTGAAAGTTCTAGCACCCCAGCGAAGTAAAGCACTTTTATGTAACATTTCTGCTTGTGCCATTTCTTGTGCTTGTAACTTTTGGATGCGGATGATTTCGGGTTCTCGTTCTTGTTGAATTTGCAGTAGTACTGAATCAATTTGGCTCAGATTAATTTCTGCTTGGATTAATAAGGGAACTAGATGATTAGCAGCGACAATAACATCACGAAACGCCATATTAATACCTTGAGCGCGGATCGGTGACATAGGATGGACTGCGTCTCCTAGTAAGAGTAATCCAGGAATTGACCAGCGATCGCAACGACCAACAATTACAGACAACAGGAGAGGTTGAGTCAGAGTATCGCGATTATTGAGTATATGTTCTGCCAACCAAGGGGGAGAAGCTGCTGCGAGTTTTTCTGCCCAATCTATTTTTCTCCAGTCAAAATCATCATCAGAGTGTAATCCCCAGCCGATGTGCAACTGACCTTCAGAAGCACGAAATAAACCAAATCCGTCTCGTTCATGCAGAATTGAATAAAATATATTTTCTGATTGAAGCAATGAGCCAGAATCAAGTTTAAACCAGAGAATATCTATATTACTTTGCAGTTGGGTTAAATTTAAACCTGCCTGTTTTCGCAGCAGAGAATTGCGACCATCGGCAGCAATTACTAAATCGGCAGTTATTTCTCGTCCAGAACCTAATCTGACCCCTGAAACTCTTTGATTAGAACTTAAAATATCTTTGACAGCTTCTCCCTGGATAAATTCAAACTCTGAATATTTCTCTGCTTGTTGAACAATTGCTGCGAGTAGATGAGGTTGGGAAACTGTAGTGCATGGTTTACCCCCTGGCTCTATCGGTTCAGATACTTTAAATAGAGTCCGCCCAGATAATATAAATTCCCAAGCAGCAAAAGATTGATGGGGAATATCAGCTACTAATTCTAGTAACCCCATTTGTTCCAAGGCATCTAAACCACTGGGCATCAATCCTTCTCCGCGAAACAATCGTTTAAAATCACGGGATGCTTCTATTAGCTTGACCTTGATTCCTCTTTTGATTAAGAGTAGTGCCATGGTTGCCCCAGTGGGACCGGCTCCAACAATTACAACTTGCGCCATTAAGTTATTGAGAATTAAACGTTTAATAAAAATTATCTATGTATTTAAAGTGGGAGTATCAATTAACACTTGCTCGTATTTTTGTCCGACTTTATCCCAGGTATACTCCGTTTCTACCAGAGAACGTCCATTTTCGGAGAGCCTTTCTCTGAGTTTAGGTTCGGAAAACAAACGACCGATCGCATAAATATACTCTTCTAGAGTATTAGCTCGCATAGCTCTGAGGGGAACAGTTGACCCGTCAACTTCAAATCCGGCCAAAGCGCGGTCGCTTCCCACCACTGGAACTCCTGCCGCCATCGACTCCAGAGTGCGATTTCTCAAGCCATATCCCTGACGAATGGGAATTACGCAGACAGTTGCCCAATGAAGATATTCCACTACACTGGTCACTTTTCCCGTCACGATAATCCCTGGTAAATCATTTAACTCTAGAATTTCGGCTACAGGTTTCGCCCCAACTAATTCTAGTGCCGCCTCAGGATAACGCTGGCGAATTGCCGGAAATACTTCTAAAGCTAAAAAGCGTGCTGCATCAATATTGACGGGTCGATCCATATTGCCCACAAAGACAATTCTTTGCCCCCCTTGATTGGTAATTCGGCGAGGAAATTTAGTTAAATCTACACCATTGGGAATGACGGTAATTGAACTTTCTGGCTCTAGTTTTTTGACTATACGACGATCTTGAGCTGTTACAGTTACAATCGCGCTAAATTTTTCTAAATAGTTTTGTTCATAACGTTTTTGTAACCCCAGATTAATTTGATCTTTAAGCTCGTTATCCGAATCTCCCGCTTTTAGCTGTTCCTTGTATTTGCCATACTCAGAAAAATGTAAATCTAATACTACTCCCAATTTTTGATGCCATTGAGAATCAATATAAATTTCATCCAAACGATCTTCACAAGCTAAGATCTCAAATTGGGAGTCAGCGATCGCCTGATTAATCCAAGCTGCCATTTCTGGAGAATAGTTGTCTAAAATATCTGGCGGTGTTCCCTGTTGAATAAATGTCCCCAATCGCTTGGCGCGATCAATTAACCCCAAAGATTCTTTATCTTTTGGTGCAGTTGTAAATACTACTAATTCTGTTACCTGTTCTCGGAGAGCTTCGAGTTCATCATCAGTAACCTCAGAACTACGACGAGTGAGCAAAGTAATCTGATGACGAGAATTAAGATACTCGAGGAAATGAAATGTTCTTAACTGTTGTCTACCTTTGGTTGGAGGATAAGGAAAAGTAGAGCAAATAATGAGAATTTTCATAAACTATTAGACATAAAAATTATCGATCTTATTCTTTCAACAATAAATAAAATAAGTTGCCACTTCCATTAATTCTTCCTGCTCTTTCCCCGGCAACATCACCACTACCCAAGAAAATATCAACTCTGCCGGCACCTTTGATCGCGCTTCCTGTATCTTGATCTAAGACATAGCGACTAACTAACCGTGGCTTAATGTTCTCGGTTGATTCTAGATCGGGAATGGGGGCAACAATTAGAGCTAATGCTCCTGGAGGCATCAAAGATTTATCAGTGGCAATAGAGCGATCGCCAGTAACAGGAACACCTAAACTACCTGTAGGTGGCTTACCACCAGTCTCGCGGAAGAATACAAAACGTTTATTGCGGGGAATATATCGATCCAATTCTTGGGGATGGGTAGCAAAATAATCAAGCACCTTTGGTAGACTCAACTCCTCCAGCTCAAAGAGACCATCATTAACCAATTCTTTGCCGATGCTAACGTAAGGATAATTAGTCGTACCGCCGTAACCAACAGTCATGGTGCTACCATCGGTAAGGTTTAACTTGGCCGAACCTTGTACCTGAATTAAAAATGCTTCTAAGCGATCGCTCAACCAAACAAGTTCTTGACCTTTTAAAACACTTTTATTTTCCGCCAAACCATCTTTGCCTTCTAACTGGGCGCGAGTGGGGTGAGGAGATGTCCAACGGTCAAAATTTGCCGGTTTACGATATAGAGGATAGCGATATTCCTCTGTACGAACTCGGCTAGCGGTGTATGTTGGTTCAAAATAGCCTGTAAAATCAACTTTTCCCTGTCGATCTTTACCTACAGACTGATAAAAGACAAATTCTTCTTTCACAGCTTGTGACAAAGCTATGGGAGAGTCGGTGGTTAACAATAATTCTTTAAATCTAACTAGCGATCGCTTAACACGATCTAAGTTAAAATCCGAGTTGGCATATTTACGATAACTTTGAGCTGCTTTAGGTGTACTTAGGTAAAAAAGACTATGATCGATTGCCTGTTGTAGAGCTTGACGCTGAGTTTCGTTCCAACCAGAAGCTGTTGTGTGACTAGATTGAATCTCAGGACAATTTGAATCAATACGACATTGATTGATCGTATGTCTTTGAGAATCAAGCTCATGGTTGCTTAACTTCTGATCTAAGCCAAGATGCTGAATATGTTTCGGGGAAACTGACTGTAAGGGAGCAGCATGAACGATTTGCCCCCAAGAGGTAACTGCGATCGCACTTAGGCTAAAACAGAAAGTAGAAATAGACTTGCTCATAAATAGAAGTAGTTAGTAATCATAATTAACCACCCTAGCCTACCCTATATGATTCGAAGAGCAATCAACATCTAACTATAGTCTACTATCCTAAATTATTTATAGCTTTAGCAAGGCGTACAAGATGTCAACTAAGACTTAGTCTAATTTGAGTTAAAACTATTTTAGTAAATTAATAATTTCCATGTCCAAAAATATGCCGAGTAACAATACCGAATTAGCCAAAGAGCGTAACCGTGCTGCTGCCGAAAGAACTTTGATGGCTTGGATTCGTACCTGTTTATCTTTAATCAGTTTTGGCTTTGGGGTCGATCAAATTATTATGGCGTTACAAAAATCTCTGATTTATGGGGAGATTGATCCACATCATTTAACCAGAATTTTAGGACTTTCTTTTATTGGTATCGGTACTTGTGCTATTATTCTGGCTGCTTTAGAACATCGTCAAGAATTACGTCGCATTCAAAATGAAAATTATAGATATCAGGCTCGCTCCTCTTTAGCCTTTAGTGTAGCAGTATCTATATTTATCACTGGTTTATTTGCGTTTCTGGGGATTGTCCTCAAATCTTATTTAAATTAACTCTGAATGTTTACCATCGTTCTGGGTTTAAAGCCTCTTTCTTCTAGGAAGACTTCTTTTAGTAATTAGTAATTAGTAATTAGTAGTCAATTTGAACTAAAAACTAAAAACTAAAAACTAAAAACCAGAATCACCGACTCTTTAGGGCGGTGAGGAGTCAATTAAACGGCAGTGACTCGATTTAAGTCACTACTGTTTAAGTTAAATCTATGCTGTTAATTTGATTACTCCACAGTATGACCGGCTGCGGTAATAATTTGCTTAATGGATTCTTCTGAAGCGTTAGTTTCAACCTTTACTTGTTTGGTATCAAGATTAATTTCAACTTTTGCCTCTGGTTCATGAGTAGTAATAGCTTCGGTAACTGTTGTTACACAGCCATCACAAACCATACTTGGTACTTGAAGATTTATTGTCATACAAATGATTTTTTAAAACTATCAATTTTATTTATATTTTAATCCTAAACCGATCTCACCACTTCCAAACCAAGCTTTTGAATCAGTCTGTCAATATCAAAATGCTGTTGCATTAAATCTTGAATCTGTTTTACTTTAATTCCTTCTTGGATCGGTACTTTTCCAAAAGAATTATCAACAACTTCCACTGTAGTCAAAGTATCTGTATCTACTGATAAAATAGGAATATCTAAACTTTCGGCACGCTCAATAATCAATTCTTTGGGGGGAATCCTACCAGTTAAGATCAAGCAATGAGTCGAAGTCTCTAGAGCTGCCATTTGCAATTCAGCGCGATCGCCACCAGTAACCACCGCCATATTTTCTCTATTGCGGAAATATCCTAAAGCTGAGTTGACGTTCATAGCTCCAATACTTAGGCTTTCTACCATCCAGTCTAAATGTTCGGAACAACATAAAACCTCGGCATCTAATCTAGTAGCTATTTCTTGGACACTAACACTATTAAGAATCCGATCTGTCGGTATCATTCCCAAAATAGGAATTTCTTGGTTTTCTAGGTAAGGTTTGATTGTCTCGCTAGCAGTAGTTAATTCTGCTTGGGGTATATCATTAATGACAACTCCTAAGAGACGATCTCCTAAAAACTTTTTCGCTGTCAATAAGCTATCCACCAACATCAGGGGATGATAACGGGCGACCAAGAGTATTGAGGCATCGACTGCCGCGGCAATTTCTGGTACAGACAAGTTAAAAATACCACCTTCCCAAAGATTACTAGGACCTTTTAATAAAACTAAGTCTGCTTCTATCTGTTTGACATATTCTTGTAAGGCTTGAGCATAATCTTCTTGATCGTCTCCTTGCAAACGTCGATTAATTGTATGACGATCGAGAAATAATAAAGGGGTTTTAACTTGATTGGATGATAACTTTAGAGTGGTTGCCAGAAAATTTACATCTTCTGTTTTTTTAGTGTCCCTTGAATTTTCTCTGAGATCGGTTGCCAAAGGTTGTCCGTAGCCAACAGATATTTCCCTTTGTAAAGATAAATGACTCAAACCTAAAATAGTTGTAGATTTGCCACTATAAGCCTCAGTTGAAGCTATCAGAAGATGTTTAGCAGATTTCGCCACGCCAGCGCTCCTTATTGATTGTGATGTACTCTTTGCTATTCAAAACGCAACAGTTTTCGATAAAAACTTCTCGGAAAATCTGTTATTTGAGAACGTTTAAAGTTCATGATGACATCAATTAGGTAATCAATAAACTCCGAATTAGATAAAGTCACCTCATAACTCAATTCTGCCTGTCCATCAAACTGTAAACGGCAACGAGTTAATTCAGAAGGTAATTTCGACACATACCAACTAGCTACAAAGGGAATACTTTCTCCCCCCTCTACCTGTCGCTCTCCTTCTAAAGATGCCTCACGATATAAAGCGATCGCATGGGGTAGCCAACTGTGTTTATTTTTAGAATAGTAAGGTACATAAATAATTACATCTGCTTTCCCGGCAGGTTTGATTTGTTCAATAGTAGACATAGATAAAACTTAGATACAACTAATAACTGTCAACTGTTATGTTTCAAGTCCTTGAGACTTACTACTTTATAACATCAGTTTTTTCAGACCACCTCTTATTAAAGGAATTCAAGTAAGACTACTGATAATAAATCCTTTTGACATCAAGATTAAGGAATGCTTAAACAATAAAATCAGCAAAAAAAATGCTCCCCATCGTTGGAGAGCATTTTTTTATTTATTTACTTCAAACTAGAAGCGCAGTTATCAAAACCAAACTACCCATTGATTGCAGGAGCGGTTAAAGCTACAGGAGCTTGCTCGCCACTTGCTAAGTCTAAGGGGAAGTTGTGAGCGTTACGTTCGTGCATTACTTCGAAACCGAGGTTAGCGCGGTTTAAGATGTCTGCCCATGTGTTAACTACACGTCCCTGAGAATCCATGATCGATTGGTTGAAGTTGAATCCGTTGAGGTTAAATGCCATGGTGCTAATACCCATTGCAGTAAACCAAATTCCGATTACGGGCCATGCACCTAAGAAGAAGTGCAAGGAACGAGAGTTGTTGAAAGAAGCATATTGGAAGATAAGACGACCGAAGTAGCCGTGTGCTGCCACGATGTTGTAAGTCTCTTCTTCTTGTCCGAACTTGTAACCGTAGTTTTGTGATTCAGTTTCAGTTGTTTCACGTACTAAGGAAGAAGTTACCAAAGAACCGTGCATTGCGGAGAACAGAGAACCACCGAAGACACCAGCTACACCTAACATATGGAAGGGGTGCATTAAGATGTTGTGTTCTGCTTGGAAGACCAACATGAAGTTGAATGTTCCACTGATTCCCAAAGGCATTCCATCAGAGAAGGAACCTTGTCCTAGAGGATAGATTAGGAATACTGCTGTGGCTGCGGATACAGGTGCACTATATGCAACACAGATCCAAGGACGCATTCCTAAACGGTAAGATAATTCCCACTGACGACCGAGGTAAGAGAAAACACCGATCAAGAAGTGGAAGATTACTAGTTGGTAAGGACCACCGTTGTATAACCACTCATCTAAGGAAGCTGCTTCCCAGATGGGGTAGAAGTGAAGACCGATCGCGTTAGAAGAAGGAACAACTGCACCGGAGATGATGTTGTTACCGTAAAGTAATGAACCAGCTACGGGTTCACGGATTCCGTCGATGTCTACAGGAGGTGCTGCGACAAAGGCGATTAGAAAACAGACTGTGGCAGCTAGGAGTGTAGGAATCATCAAGACACCAAACCAACCAACATAGATGCGGTTGTTAGTGCTTGTTACCCACTGACAGAAATTCTCCCAAGCGCCGCGAGTTTCGCGTTGCTGTAAAGTAGTTGTCATGTGTTTATAATTGCGTTATTTATTTTTCAAGGTTCTTGTCAGAACAGGACAGATAACAAAATAAAAAATTAAGTTGTTTCGTCTGTCTTATGTAATAACAATAGCTGAGTATATGTACTTTGTAAAGCTATATTACATTGTTCTTCGTTATGTTAAGTATAAGTTTTGATTATGCTTATCTAATGGCTCTTAGTTTTAAGCCGTCAAATTTGAGCATTGTATCTCTGCGGGATGATCTTGTAGCTGGGACTCAATTCATTTTCCGTGTCCCCGTGTCCCGGGTGAGCGAAATTTACGGTGGCAAAAATTTTAATTGCCGTTACTCGTTACTTTTTACTCGTTACTTAAAGTGTCTCTATTATTTAACTCCCACTATGGGAGATGACTCTACTTCCGATAATGCCGCCTTTGGGAACTAAATATGTTTGGTTAATCAACTCAAATCTAACTAGGCTCTAATGTAAGCTTGAATACCTGAAGTATCTACATTGCGGAGTAATTTAGCTATTTTAGTTCCCGATACTGGCTCAATCAAGTCTGGTGCAATCTCTGCTAAAGGTACTAGTACAAAAGCTCGTTCAATCATTCTGGGATGAGGGATTGTAAGATTAGGAGTGTCTAGAACTAAATCTCCATAGAGTAATAAATCCAAATCTAAGGTTCTAGGTTGAAGCGTGCCTTTACCAACCCTGCCAAACTGAATTTCGATCGCTTGCAAAATGACTAACAATTCTTCGGGGGTTTGTTCGACGGATAATAAGGCACAGCCATTAAGATAATCTGACTGTGGTTCAAGTGTCCCAACAGGTTTGGTTTGATACCAGCTAGAAACAGTATTAAGAGTAACACCAGGAATTTGATCTAATGCTGTGAGAGATTTTTCCAGGATATCTAGAGAGTTTCCCTGATTACTACCTAAAGCGATCGCGCATTCTGCCATGATTAATTTATCGGAGTATAAACAACAGCCATATCACTATCTCGATTACTCATATTAATTCTTTCCTCGTCGTGCAATTGATTGAGTAATTCGCGAGCTTCTTTACCAGGAATATTCAGTAGATTAGCTACTTCACCCACCGTAATCATTTGTTTGTCTTGAATTAGATTAACTATTCTTCTGCGCTTATCTCGCTCAGATTTTTCTCGCATATTAATTCCCACCACAACAGTAGGAACTCCTAAAATTGTTGGCATAGCGATCGCACTGAGTAAATTGCCGTCATCAACTCCACTATACAGACAAAATCCAGTCCAAACTAGAGAACAAATGTGATTTTTGGGATTAAATTTATAATAAGTCATGATTAAGGCAGGATAGTTTATTTGTTGCGAAGGCGTGTCTAAAGTATTCAACCACTAGTTATTTTTAATCTATATCTATATAGTTATAGTTCCCAAAATTTATGTAGCTCCCAAAATCATGACCAACAAAACTGTTAAATTTGAATTAAACACCGTTATTGATCATTATAAATGTCTCAACGTCCGATATATCTTGATGCTCAGGCAACGACACCAATGGATGAGCGAGTCTTAGAAGCGATGTTGCCTTATTTTACCGAACGTTTTGGTAATCCTTCAAGTAACACTCATGTCTATGGTTGGGAAGCTGGCGCAGCAGTTAAAAACGCTAGAGAAGCGATCGCCAAAATTATTAACGCGACTCCCGAAGAAATTGTCTTTACTAGTGGAGCAACAGAAGCCAATAACTTGGCGATTAAAGGAGTTGCTGAAGCTTATTTTAATCAAGGGAAACACATTATTACGGTCACTACGGAACATCGGGCAGTACTAGATCCATGTGCTTATTTAGAAAATTTAGGGTTTGAACTTACCTACCTGCCTGTACAATCTGATGGTTTATTAGATCTTCATCAACTAGAGTCAGCTATCCGTGAAGATACAATTCTGGTTTCGGTTATGGCTGCTAATAACGAGATTGGCGTACTGCAACCTATCGCTGAAATTGGTTCAATTTGTCACAATCGAGGGGTCTTATTTCATACCGATGCAGCTCAGGCGATCGCCAAAATTCCTTTAGATGTAGTAGCGATGAATATTGATTTGATGTCTCTCACTGCCCATAAAATTTATGGTCCTAAAGGCATTGGTGCATTATATGTGCGTCGCCGTCACCCCAGAGTTAAATTGGCTTCCCAAATTCAAGGTGGTGGACAAGAACGAGGTCGGCGATCGGGGACTCTCTACACTCCCCAAATAGTTGGCTTTGCTGAGGCGTTGGAAATTGGCATAGCCGAAATGGAATCTGAGTCCACTCGTCTATTGCAGCTAAAGAAGCAACTCTGGTCAATGTTGGAAACCTTGGACGGTATCCACCTCAACGGCAATTTTACTCAAAGTCTGCCAGGTAATCTCAATGTGAGTGTTGAAGGAGTTGACGGTTCAGCTCTATTGCTGGGACTACAATCAGTAGTGGCTTTATCTTCTGGTTCTGCCTGTTCTTCTGCTTCTACTGCCCCGTCTCATGTCTTAACTGCTTTGGGACGTGATGAGAAATTAGCTCACGCTTCTTTACGTTTTGGTATTGGTAGATTTAATACTTCAGAGGAAATAGAGATTGTGGGGCAACAGGCGATCGCAACTATTAATTCGCTGCGTCAAACTAATCAGTTAAAAACCACAAGTTAATCTAGCTTCGTTCTAATTAATTAGTTTTTAGCTATCAGCTATCAGCTGTCAGCTCTTAGCTATTAGCTTCTTGAAAAGCTACGAGCCAGCTACCGTGTCTAGAGAAAATAAATATCGACAATCATAACCTCTTTAGAGACAATAGAACACCAAGAAAATTATCTAAAAAGCTTAAAGATTGTAGCTATCAAGGCAATCTCTGAATTTTTTAATTCATTTTAGAAGTTAACTATACAAAGAAATACAAAATTTTAAAACATACATTTTTGCTAAAATGTACAAAATAGTCAACTTAGTTTGAAAATGGAAAGTTACACACTAACTCAAACCCGTAACCAACATGGCGAAGTATTTGACAAAGCTGCAATAGAGCCAGTCTTAGTTACTAAGCAAAAACGCCCTAGTCATGTAATTCTGGCAGCAGAAACCTATCAACAACTAATTACCAGGCTTGAAGAGTTAGAAGATTTAAACTTAGGAAAAGCTGCCGAAACTGCTCTCAGTCAATCTTCAATGACAGGAAGTAAAGAATTTACCTCTGCTCTGGAGAAACTGACGAATGCCAAAGCTTGATGGTTTAGAGACAGTTCTAGACTTTTTAAAAGGATTGCAACCAAAAATTGCTGCTCAAATTGCCAAGAAAGTGTTATCTCTCAATATCGATCCTCTGCCTAACGATAGCAAACAATTGAAAGGCTATTCTAATTTTCGTCGAGTGGATAGCGGAGAATATCGAATAGTTTATCATTCTACGTGAGAAGACCCTCGCGTCCCGCGCAGGGATGAATCACGGGTTAGTTGTAAGTTAATCTTACTTTGTTTTACAAAACGGACAAGTATATTGTAAAATGACTAAACAATATAGCATCTTGGTCGAAATGCTTAATCTTACATACAACTACAAAATACAGCCAACAACCAAACAAATAGAAATAATTGAACACAATTTAGATGTTTGTAGAGCGGTCTGGAATCATGCGTTGTATGTGCGTAAACTTTGGTATAACAGTCGTAGCTGTAAGGTAAACCAATGTTCTCTGTTTCATGAGTATATTGTTGAACCATTTGATTACCCTAATTATCATACTCAGTCGGCTGAGTTAACTAAGGCTAAGAAAACCAACGCTTTTCTGAAATCAGGTAATGCTCAGGCTATGCAACAAACATTGCGAAAGCTAGACAGAGCGTTCAATGATATGAAGAGCAAGGGTATGGGTTTCCCTCGATACAAGAACAAAGCCCGATCTTTTAACATTTTGGGCAAGATATCAGTAGAAGATAAGTACCTCAAGATGCCTTTGCTTAAATTAATTAAGTTTAGAAAGTCAAGAGATATACCAGAAGGATTCAAAATTAAGCAAGTACAAATTATTAAAAAAGCTAGTGGTTACTATGCCAATTTAATGATTGAACTAGATGTGGATATTGTCAAACCAATACCTCATGGTCATGCTATCGGTATTGATGCGGGTATTGAGAGCATGATTTCAACTTCCGATGGGCTAGTACTTACTCGACCCTCATTCTTAGATAAAGCTCTGCGTAAGATTAAATTACTACAAAAAAAGCTCAAGAATAAGAAAAAAGGTTCTAATAAATGGAAGCAACTAAACCATCGTATTGCATTACTTCATGAAGCTGTAGCAAACAGACGAAAAGAATATCACTTCAACTTGGCATATCAACTATGTGATGGAGTCGGAATGATATTTGTCGAAGATATTAACTTTGTCTTATGGAGTAGAGGCTTGTTTGGCAAGCAATCTTTAGACATGGGATTAGGTCAATTTTTCAAGATTCTTGAGTATGTTTGCTTGAAAACAGACACCTATTTTGCCAAAGTAAATAAAGATTTTACATCTCAAATATGCTCCAATTGTGGAACTCATACAGGAAAAAAGGATTTGAGCGTAAGAATACATTCTTGCCCTGAATGCGGATACGTTCAGAACAGGGATGTGGCAGCAGCAGAAGTAGTGAGAAATAGAGGTTTAGAAAATATCGCGGTAGGAACTACCGTAATTAAACAGCCCAGTGATGGCGTTCTGGCGGGTGCTTCGGCATAGTCGTGAGTCTATATGGGAATCCCTCGCGTCCCGCGATGGGAGGTTCAACAATTTAAACCAAAAGAAGATTTAGTAGAGATAATTTTAGTTGGTAAACGCAATGATGATGAGGTGTACAAGAAATTAAATCGTTTAAGAGATTAACTATCCATTTCAACTTAGAGTTGTCCAAGATAATCCAGCATTGTCTTTATATCGTCGCAATGGATTTAAGATAATTGAAGATCAAGGGTGGTGCTTTCTTTTGGAGAAGGTTTTAGAGATTTTTTAATAGATTGTCGATCGAGAAATCGTATATATAAAGTATCTGTAATACTAAAGAGAAGAACAATTTGTGAAAATCTCTCCTAATGAAACTTTCTCAAATCAAGTCGTTTGTCACTGTTGCCCGATGTGGAAAATTTAGTCAGGCGGCAATTGAATTGGATTTAAGTCAACCTACTGTTAGTCATGCGATCGCCACATTAGAAGACGATTTAGGAATCCAACTACTGTTTAGAGGGAAAAAAGGCGTGAATCTTACCCCAGCAGGAGAAAGTGTCTTGGCACATTGCTATCGAATATTACAGTCAATTGAAGATATTCAACAAGAAGCTAACCGTTACAAAAGCCTTGGGGGAGGTAAAGTCAGAATTTCTACCTTTCGTGGTGCAGCAGCACAACTCTTACCTAAAATTAGAGCCAACTTTAAAACTAAATATCCCCAAATAGAGATCAAAATTGCTGAAGAAAAAGATTGTCCTCAAGTAGAGCAGATGGTTTATGAAGGACAAGCTGATGTGGGTTTTACTACTTTACCCACCTCTAAAGATTTAGAAACTATTGAAGTGCTGCGAGATGATTACATTGTTCTCTTGCCACCTGATTCTGATCTAGGTTTTTCTGTAGTCAACTCCCCAAAACTTAGTTGGACACAGTTGCTGTCAATACCAATTATTTCTTATCCGAATCACAACAGTTGTTTTAGAGAAATCAAAAATTACTTTAAAGCTGAAGGTTATCAATTTCAACCCTGTGAACAGGTCAGAGAAAGTGACACCATAATTAACCTCGTTGCTACAGGCTCTGGCGCAGCAATTTTACCTCAGCTATCTGTTTTTCATACTCCTGAGGGCGTAACTGTTGGTCAGTTGCCCACCCCTCTACAACGAATTGTAGTCGCTGCAACTCCTAAAGATGCAGATTTATCCCATGCAGTTTGGGCATTGCTTGATTTTCTCAAGCAAGTTGACATCAGCCAGATATAAGCTCAATTGCCAGCAATTAAATGTTTGTCTACTAAATCAGGAATTTGTTTCGGTTTAACCTTGCTGTAACGTGCTTTATCGGGCAACATAACTATGGTTGGTGCTTGTTTACACTTTTTTAGACAACCTGTTTTTTTAATGGGAATATCTTTACTTAATCCGCGATCGCTTAGGGTAGATTCTAATTGCCGATAAACTTTCTGACCACCTTTTTTCCAGCAGTTGGATTTTTGACAGATTAACACCCTAGCTTTAGATTTAACCTCAGTGTCCAATACAGGTAACAAAGAAACTATTTTAGTTTTAACTTCCGTAGTTTGTTCTGTATCCTGAGGAATTAAAACAATTGTTTGCGCTTCATACTTAACTTTGCCAGTTTTGGAATTCCGCCTAGATTTTCCCGCTACTTCTATCTGACAACCACGAGATAAGTTAGCAACCTTTTTTCTGAGCTTCTTCGTAATTTTGAGCCAATATTTACCTTGCTTAGTAACTAACTTGATGTATTTAATTTTATTTTTCTTAGTATAAATTTTGGTCAATTTTCCCCCAAAACTAAAGGAAGAAACTACGCTACCAGTTTTTGTCATTATATTTGCTTAATTCTCACCTACTTTGACGATCGTATTTCACCTGCCAGCAATTATCTAACCAATCAATTAACTCTTGACGTGGTGCACTAAATTGTCTGATCACACTTCGTATTTGTACCGCAGTAGTTGGACTATCCAAGTAAGCTAACAAGGGTTTATTCGTAGAACATTCACATTCTATTCCTAGTGCTTGTAAACGACGAAATACGTCCCAGCGACAAGTCCATTTGACTGATAGGATGGGACTCAATTGTTGTCCATCTTTTTTTATCAGTTGATGAGACTTAGACTTAGCCTGAATTTCTTGATTAACTTTGTTAGCCCCTGAAGGGTGATTACCCGCAGAGTCAGCTTTGCGATCGCCATTACTCATATTAATTTACCTTTTTCTGATTATCTTGATTAAATTCAAGTGATAAAAACTCTAGGTCAGCTTATTGAGAATATAATTCAATTAATTATCTGAAACGATTATAACCTTCAATTAAAAATATCTGTCAATAAATATTGGCATTTATCTATCACTGTGTCTAAAAAAACTGCCAGGTGAAGATTTATAAATTGCGGTCAATTACATTTTTGTTGCTGCTTAAGTTGATTGTTAATTCTCTGGGGTAATCCTAGGGAAGCTTGCTGATAAAGGCGTTGGAACTCCTGGTCAAAGTGCTTTGCTACTGTAGGGTTATTAATGATAATCAAAGCTTCATCATTATTATAATTTGCTGCTTTTGACCAGTTTTGTGACCCAGAAATTACGATCTGAGAATCTATCAAGCTGAACTTGTGATGAAGTTTGTCCCCAACATTTACTAGTGGCGTACCAATAGTTTCTAAAGGTTTTTGCCATGGATTATTATTTGCTTCAGCTTGACAATGATAATACAAAGTAACTCCTAACATATCCAATACTTCACTGTAATACCGAAAGGCAAAACTAGGATCAAAAACCCCCCGAATCTTTACTCCTTCTTGCTGCTTTTGTTGCAGGATATCGGCTATTTCCTGTTCACTAAAAACAAACAAAGCTAAATCAATGGAATCATTGGCTTGATTAAGTACCTTCCCAATCGAGCCGTTACTACTTAGTTGCCAATCTTTTTTATTACTAGAAGTAGGAGAAAATTGAATTGTAATCTCTGTATTTTTCCAGGTAATAGATATAGGCGATCGCCATGGTTTAGCTAGACCAAATTTACTGTTAATTCCACCATCGGAATTATCGCCCCACATATAATCAAATTCTTCAGTAAATAAACCAGCTACATCAACGTTATCTATAGTTAGGAGATGGTTGATATTACCTTTCGTTTCTCGGTTACTAAAATCTCCATGAATACCACTTAAGGTAAAGTTGGCAGAGCCAGCAATTACTTTTTGTCCGTCAATAACCAAATATTTATGATGCATCAAACCGCTACCTTTAGAACCATCAGCAGTATCATCAATTAGGGGAATATCTGCTTGACGTAAAATTACCAAAGCATCTTGTTGAGCAATTTCTGTTGTACTTAAAGTACCATTCCGATTTAGATCTACTAATTGGAAATACTCGTTATATTTTTGGCGATCGCGTCGATTTAATCGTTTAACTTCCTGAGGGGTTAATTCACTTAAAGATTGACTATAGTTGTTATCTAAAACTACTCTTACTTTTACTCCTGAGCGATGACTTTTAACTAAAGCCTGGGCTATTAAAGGCAAGTTAAGCTCTTGAACAGCCAAATCAATAGTGTCATTAGCTGTTGCTATTTGCTCGATAATTACTGCTTCTAAATTATCTCCTGAACGTTCTATCTCACGATAAGGATCAATATAAGTGGAAAAATTGCTGGCTCGATGATTAAAATAAACTTGAATAAATTGGTCTTGAAAGTGAGCAGATAACTCGTGAGATTCTTTTTTACAAGCGTTAAGCAAGGTTAAACTTAAAACAAGCATCCATCTAAAATATCGAGACATATAATTAAATAGACATTTAAATTTCTTTTCCTTTGTATCCCAAATAAATTAGTATTTCGTCGTAACATTAGTTAAATAATGCTTGATGATTTAGGTGACGATCCCGAAAACAAAGTAATTTTTGGGCTTTAAGATCCAGTTTTAAGTTATAAATTTTATTTACTGTAAATTAACTTTTATAATCCTGAATTAATTTACTTTTTTTTAATTATTTTGGCGTTTCAAAAGGTGGCTTTTACAGATTTAATAAAGATCGAGCCTCATCTTACTAGCAAGATAAATTAACAGAAAGATTCGGGAACCTATAAGTATTTATCAGAATTATCACTATCAGGGAGTAATTTTCATGACAACTGTCAGACTAGCGATTAACGGTTTTGGGCGTATCGGTAGATTAGTATTTCGTGCCGGACTAAATAATCCCAATCTAGAATTTGTCTGTATTAACGATTTAGTTCCAGCAGAAGCGATCGCTTATCTTCTCAAGTATGATTCTACTCATGGGCGATTTGCTGGCACTGTCGAAGCAGCGGATGATGGCATTGTCGTTAACGGCAAACATATTCCTTGTGTTTCGATTAAAAATCCAGAAGAACTACCTTGGCGGGATTATGAGGTAGATTATGTACTCGAATGCACTGGACTCTTTACCACTTACGAGGGAGCATCCAAGCACCTCACCGCAGGAGCAAGAAGAGTAGTTATTTCTGCACCCACCAAAGATCCAGATCGAGTTAAAACTCTACTAGTGGGAGTTAATCACGATAGTTTTGATCCCCAGACAGATGTGATCGTTTCTAATGCTAGCTGTACCACTAATTGTCTAGCTCCCATCGCTAAAGTAATTAATGATAACTTTGGTTTAGCAGAAGGATTAATGACGACGATCCACGCTATGACAGCGACTCAACCTACGGTAGATGGCTTTAGTAAAAAAGACCTACGTTCTGGACGCAGTGCAGCGCAAAATATCATCCCTGCATCTACAGGGGCAGCTAAAGCGGTAACTTTAGTATTACCAGAATTAACAGGAAAACTTACGGGGATGGCAATGCGTGTCCCTACACCTGATGTATCCGTAGTCGATCTTACCTTTCGCACCGAGAAAGCTACTAATTATGCAGAAATCTGCCGAGTAATGGCATCAGCAGCAGCAGGAGAAATGAAAGGAGTTCTCGGATATACCAATGAGCCGGTAGTTTCTACGGATTTTACGGGCGATCCCCACTCCAGTATTTTTGATGCTAGTGCTGGTATGGAGTTAAATAGTAACTTCTTCAAGATTGTGTCCTGGTATGACAACGAATGGGGCTATTCTAATCGTGCAATTGATTTAACCCTGGCAATGGTAGCTAAAGAACAAGAGATGTTAGTCACGGCTTAGCAGATGTCAGGGGATGCAAAACGAAATAAAAGATGATGTCTAGTTGCATCGGGAGATCAGTGAGTAAACTTTAGAGCTTATAGCTTAAGGCTTATAGCTTATAGCTTTCATAAGTAAATCTCAATTGTTTATAACATCGATCTTAAGGATAGTAATGTTCTCAGTTTTTTTACTTCACATCGGCAACGGCGAAAAATTGACTGGATAGTCACAAAAAAAGATATATTAATTTTCGCTAGCATCTCGACAAAGATATACATAATTTTTTTTAAGAGGAGAATTGATGCTTAACCAATCGGAAGCCGTAATTGAAGCGATCGCTGCTAGAGAAATTTTAGATTCTCGTGGTCGTCCTACTATTGAAGCAGAGGTACGTCTGGAGACGGGAGTTGTCGGATTAGCTCAAGTACCCAGCGGGGCATCCACAGGTAGTTTTGAGGCTCACGAATTAAGAGATGGCGATCAACACCGCTACGGAGGCAAAGGAGTCTTAACCGCAGTCCGTAACGTTAAAGAAAAAATCACCCCTGAATTATTAGAGGTAGACGCATTAGAACAGGCAACCATCGACCAAATAATGATCGATCGCGACGGTTCTCCCAATAAGAAAAATTTGGGAGCAAACGCAATTCTGGCAGTATCCTTAGCCACCGCCAAAGCAGCTGCTGAAGAAGTGGAGTTACCTCTATATCGTTATCTGGGTAGCCCTCTGTCTAACGTTTTGCCAGTGCCAATGATGAATGTGATCAACGGTGGTTCCCATGCAGATAATAACGTTGATTTTCAAGAATTTATGATTATGCCTGTGGGGGCAGATTCTTTTAAAGAAGCCTTGCGTTGGGGAGCTGAAGTTTTTGCTTCATTAAGTAAGGTTTTGGGCGAAAAAAATCTCTTAACTGGTGTAGGAGACGAGGGAGGATATGCTCCGAATCTGGGTTCTAACCAAGAAGCCTTAGATTTATTGATTACGGCGATCGAGCAAGCCGGATATAAGCCAGGAGAACAGATCAGTTTGGCAATGGATGTAGCTGCTAGTGAATTTTACGAAAATGGGAACTATAACTACGATGGTGAGCTTCATTCTCCTGATGAGTTTATCAATTATTTGACAGAGCTAGTTGAGAAATATCCCATTATTTCCATTGAAGATGCACTCCATGAAGATGATTGGGATAGCTGGAAAACCTTGACTGAAAAGCTGGGCTCAAAAATTCAGCTGGTGGGAGATGATTTATTTGTGACCAATAAAACTAGGTTACAAAAGGGAATTGACTTGGATGTGGGGAACGCCATTTTAATCAAGTTAAATCAAATTGGAACACTGACTGAAACTTTAGAAACCATAGATTTAGCTACTCGCAATGGTTATCGTTCCGTCATTAGTCATCGTTCAGGAGAAACAGAAGATACAACTATTGCCGATCTTGCTGTTGCCACCCGCGCCGGACAAATCAAGACTGGCTCTCTTTGCCGTAGCGAGCGAGTCGCCAAATATAATCGACTGTTGAGAATTGAAGAAGAATTAGGCGATCGCGCTTTATATGCTGGCAAAATTGGTTTGGGACCAAAATGCTAAACTGAGAATTCAGTTTCTAAACCAAAAATAAGATTAAGGCTTGGGTTTTTCCCAGCCTCATGAATAAATCTAGTAGTACTCTATAGACAGACTAAGTTAGATCTGTCATAGCAATAATAGAAGCTAGTTATATGAAATTAGAAATAGATAGCGTTGATTCTGAGCGCGATTTTTAGGCAGAAGTTGCCTGTCTATACCCTAAGCAATTATCTATCCCAATAATCTAATCCTCGAAGTAAATAATCCTCAGAAGCAAACATGGAAACTAAAACTTCTCAACAACTTGCTCAAACAGCTACTACAAGCAATTCGGCTCATCAAAATATTCAGGTGGAAGATGATCGCACAGGAATGAGCGTAGAGACTCTCAAGCGAGCCTTCGCCGATAACCTATTTTATGTTCAGGGCAAAGACCAATCGACCGCTACTCTTCACGACTACTATCAAGCATTAGCTTATACAGTACGCGATCGCCTACTACATCGATTTATCAAAACTGGACGCACTTATTACGAGGGTAACGTAAAAGTAGTATGCTATCTCTCCGCAGAATTTTTAATGGGTCGTCATCTGCAAAATAATTTGATTGCCTTGGGAATCTACGAAAAGATGCGTCAAGTAGTCAAGGAATCAGGGTTAAACATCGACGACCTAATTGAACAAGAACCAGATCCTGGTTTGGGAAACGGTGGTTTAGGTAGACTCGCTGCCTGTTTCTTAGACTCCTTGGCAAATTTGGAAATGCCCGCGATCGGTTATGGTATTCGCTACGAATTTGGTATTTTCCATCAGGCATTAAGAGACGGTTGGCAAGCCGAAATTCCTGACAACTGGTTGATGTTCCAAAATCCTTGGGAAATTGCTCGCCCTGAAGACTCAGTTGAAGTTAAGTTGGGCGGACATACCGAAGTCTATCGCGATGAAAAAGGACATAATCGCGTTAGTTGGATTTGCGATCGCAAGGTCAAAGCGGTACCCTATGATACTCCTGTACCAGGTTATCGCACCAACACCGTGAACTCTCTGCGATTATGGAAAGCAGAAGCCAGTGAAGAATTCAACTTTGAAGCCTTTAATGCTGGTAACTATGACCGAGCAGTAGGGGAAAAAATGAGTTCGGAAACTATTTCCAAAGTACTTTATCCTAATGACAATACACCTCAGGGTAAAGAACTTCGTTTAGCACAGCAGTTTTTCTTTGTTTCTGCTTCGCTACAGGATTTAATTCGCATTCATTTACATATTCATCCTAATCTAAGCAATTTCCACGAAAGAGCTGCAATTCAGCTTAACGATACTCATCCTGCAGTAGCCGTAGCCGAGTTAATGCGTCTATTGATCGATGAACATGCAATGGACTGGGATCAAGCTTGGGATATTACTCAAAAAACCTTAGCCTATACTAACCATACTTTACTACCAGAAGCTCTAGAAAGATGGTCAGTGAGTTTGTTTAGCCGAATGCTACCCAGACATATCGAGATTATTTATGAAATAAATCATCGTTTCTTGGAAGATATTCGCACTTGGTTTCCCGATGATGACGATTTAACCACAGAACTTTCAATTATTGAAGAAGGGGCAGACAAAAAAGTTCGCATGGCAAACTTAGCCTGTGTTGGTAGTCATGCTATTAACGGGGTGGCAGCATTGCACACACAATTGCTCCAGAAATATACTCTTCATGGGTTTGCCAAACTGTGGCCAGAAAAATTCTTTAACAAAACCAATGGTGTGACTCCCCGTCGCTGGATCTTACTTAGCAATCCCCGACTATCAAAACTGATTACGGAAAAAATTCAAAGTGATAGCTGGTTAAAAAATCTCGATGAAATGCGGAAAATTGAACAATTCATCGACGATCCTGAATTTTGTCAACAATGGCGAGAGATTAAGCGTAAAAACAAAATTACCCTGGCAAATCAAATTAAGAAAATAAAGAATGTTGACGTAAATGTTGATTCTATTTTTGATGTCTTAGTTAAACGGATTCACGAATATAAGCGTCAACATTTAATGGTGTTGCACATAATCACCCTTTACAATCGCATCAAACAAAACCCCAGTATTGATATTGTGCCTCGCACCTTTATCTTTGGTGGCAAAGCTGCCCCTGGCTACTTTATGGCAAAATTGATTATCAAATTTGCTAACTCAGTAGCAGAAGTAGTAAACAAAGATCCTGATGTTAAAGGACGTTTAAAAGTAGTGTTCTTGCCTAACTTCAATGTTTCTTTAGGGCAAAAAATCTATCCAGCAGCAGACTTGTCGGAACAAGTTTCTACTGCCGGTAAAGAGGCTTCTGGTACTGGTAACATGAAGTTTGCTATGAACGGAGCCCTAACTATTGGTACTTTAGATGGAGCCAATATTGAAATTCGCGAAGAGGCTGGCGCGGAAAACTTTTTCTTATTTGGTTTAACCGCAGAAGAAGTTTATCAAATGAAGGCTGATGGTTACGATCCTATGTCTTACTACAATAGTAATGAAGAACTAAAATTAGTAATTGATCGCGTTTCTAAAGGCTACTTTAGTCACGGTGACACTAAGTTATTTAAGCCTATCGTTGATTCTTTACTGTATGACGATCCTTATATGCTGTTAGCTGACTATCAAGCATATATTGATTGCCAAGAGCGAGTTTCTGAAACTTACCAAGACAAAGATAAGTGGACTAAGATGTCAATTCTCAACTCTGCTCGTATGGGTAAATTCTCCAGCGATCGCACTATCAAAGAATATTGTGAGCAAATCTGGGGTATTAAACCAGTAAAAATTGATTTGGAAGCCTATAAGTAACCTCTAGTGTGAATTAAGAAATCAAGTGATTCGCTAAAAAGCTTATAGCTATAAGCCATAAGCTATAAGCTTTTTAGATTCTCTTTCTAGTATTCTATATACTCCACCGACGGTACAACCTGACCAGGAAACGCATCAGTTAAATTTAGAATTGTATAGCACGTCTTAACCAGTAGATTTTTAGAGCTTAGAGCTTAGAGCTTAGAGCTTAGAGCTTAGAGCTGACCTCACCCTTAAATTACCTCAACCCGAACTGAGCTTGAATTAAGAACAAGTATTAAAAATATCCAAAACAATTTGAATCGTGCAGGCGATCGCCACTAAAGTAATAATAACCAAAGAAGACAAAATATTACTGGCAAAGGCGAGGGTAAGCACAAAAGCTGCTGCGCCAAGACGATAAAAAGTCAAAATTCTTTTGCATTTAGTTTGTCCCAGTTCACAACTCGTCCAATGCAGGTTTGAGAGAATTAAAAGACATAAAGCTACCGCTACACAAAACAGTATTTTTTCACTAGTTATAGAATCATTCTCTAAACCATGAATCATTTTTTCTACTCCCACTCCCGTGGCAGTTAAACCAATAGTTAGAGGAAGATGGGAATAAAGCCAGGTAAGCGCAATACCCATTTTGCCCTTTTTCATAGCATGGAGAGGAGATTCATCGACAGTATCGAAATACATCCACCAAAAGCTAAAAGCAATCGACAAACCCAACAAAGCGATCGCAATTGATACAGGAGTCCATTGTCTCCCAGATACGCCACCAACTACAGCAACTATAGATTCACCCAAGACAATAATCGTAAATAGTCCAATTCTCTCGGTAGTATGAGCCATGTCAGGAGGAACTTTGACTACTCTTTTTCCAGCTGTTAATGGTGTGGCAAAATCAACGATTAGTCCCAAACCCCAAAGTAGAAAACGCCAAGGTAGGGGGACAAAGATAGAACCCAGCCAAAAAATGATGCTACCAGTAAAACCAAAGGCGAACCAATTAGTTAGATGTCTTGCTTGAGGCACATGATATCCCGCATGAAGATATTGGCAAATCAATACACCACGAAAAGCAATATAGCTCAGGGCGAAATTAACCGAAGAAGTGTCTAATCCATGATGGATATTCGCCGCCATTGTTGCCGCGATCGCCATTTGCAGCAGAGTAATCAAACGATCTACTAAGCCATCGTTATCAAACCGAGTATCGTAAAAAGTTGCGCCAATCCAACACCACCAGACAGGAATAAATAATATTGCTAATTTAACTAAGCCAAAAAAACTAAAATCTTCTTTAAAATTATGGGCTAATTGGGCGATCGCTACGACAAAAATCAGATCAAAAAATAACTCTAGCCAAGTTGCGCTTCGTTCTCCTTCCTCGCACTCTTCTCGACGTAATTTTGGCGGTTGAAATATAGCTCTGGTCATTATAGTAAGCAGTTATCAATTATCAGATATCAATAATTTACCAAAAGTATTACTACTAGATATTTATAGATATTTAGTTAACTGGAGCTACTTACTTTTAATTCTGAATTTATCCTAGAAAATGCGAGTTAAAGTGAAACACAGTCTTTTGTTCTTAAAGAACTGAATTCTTCGGAAGAGAAATTAGCTATACTTTCAACATCAGAGATAATGCTATTGCAAAGATTATCTACAGGTAGATCATTTACGCCATAAAGAAAGGGATTTTCTAGCTCATTACCTACTTCTTCTAACCCTAATAAGATAAAACTGACAATAGCAACAACTGGCAAAGTCCACCATCCCATTTTTTCAATTAGATTAAATGGTAAACAAAGACAATAGATTAAAATCAACCTTTTGAGATAGATCCGGTAAGCAATTGGTAGGGCTGTTTGGGAAATTCGCTCGCAACTACTTAGACCTTCTACCATATTATTTAGTAGATTATTCATCTCAACTCTTTGAGAACTATCAATCTTGCCTAATTTGAGTTGTTGCTGTAGATATTCTCCAATCCACAAAGCAACCTGTAATGTCATCCGTTTAGCAGAATCAATCTCTCTTGACTGTTTAGCGCTTAATAATGCTTTGAGCTCGTTGTTAGCTGGCTCTCCTCTTAACTGTAGTTTTGTGGCAACCGCAAAAGCCCCTAATAGATTTAAAACAGCAGTTTTTTGCTCTCCATCTTTGGGATCTTCTTCGATGATACTTAAGTGAATAAAACGAGCTAAGTTACGAACATTGACAACTAACAATCCTAAAGATTTTCGACCCTCCCAAAATCTTTCGTAAGCAGTATTTGTCCGAAATACTAGCAATAAACCCAAAACCAAATTGTAAACTACATTGTTAGTAAGATCGCCAACATGTGAAATAAACTCAGGTTGCTTTATCATATATTGTGACAAGCATATTACAGAAGCACAACTAGTAAAAATGAAAATTCGTGGCAAGATAGTTTTGACTACTGAACCTTCTAATTGAAACGCAACTTCCAACCAGTTTAATTTTTTATCCACCGATTTCTGTAATTATCTATATTTGAAAAGAGCCTAAAAACCACTATAAATAGTTGATTAATAGTGGTCGAATTTCAATTTGCATACAATAAGCAAAGATTAAGTATTCCAAGATTTAGTTAGTTTTTTTCGTCTTTGATGGTTGACAGAAATTAGAGAATCTTGGCTAAGAGAATGTTCGGAGCCTTCTGCATGTACTTTGGCTACCATCTGGTGAATAATCTGTTTAACTTGAGGTTGATATTGAGATATATAAGTTTGTTTAAGTTGCTCGTATTCTTCGGCAGAAGTCGCATACAAAGAAGATACAGATTCGTGATTGAGAATTAAGGCACAGACATCAGATAAGTTGATCCTTCCAGTTGCCCCTGGATAGTTAGTATAAATATAATTAAACGCTTCTTCTATTACTTGAAACTCTGTTACATTAGCAAGATTAATATTAGCTAGAATTTCAAAGAGATCAGTTTCATCTGATTTTTCTTGGCTTTTGGGGGAATTTAGAGCCATGGTCAAATCCTGATGCAAACTTTGTGGTAATTTTTCCATTAAAACTTTGTCTATTGCCCAAGGTAGTAATTCTTCTCGCACTAAGACACTATATTGATTCTGAAATTTAAGTCTTTGCTTATTGTAACCTCTAGAAGAAGTAGCATATAAGTTGGGTATTTCTTGACGATTTAAAATCAAAGCCGCTACTGTTGCAGGCTGAAGATCTTTTTGATGCTCTTGATACTTGGCATTAATAGAGCTAACAACTTCTTGAACAATTTTGATCTCGGTTATGTTGGTAAGTCTAATATCTATCAAGATATCCAGCAAATCAAACCTGCCAGTTTGTATTTCTTCCATAGAATCACGCATATAATTTGTATCCTATTGAGTAAGGTTCAACCCGATTTTAGCCTTGGTGAAATATAACGGCTAGTAATTAAATTGTCCTGTTCAACAATGTATTAACTAACTCCATTACCTTTGATCAGTTATTTTTTGAAATTTGGCTTATCAGGTAAAGGAATATCTCTTAATTCCGAGGGCTTGCGATTAGGAAGAGGAATATTTCGTAGCCGATCGCGTAATGAAGGCAATGGTTCTGGTGCAGGAGTTGGTTGCGGTACAGGAGTTGGTTGCGGTACAGGAGTTGGTTGCGGTGCAGGAGTTGGTTGCGGTGCAGGAGTTGGTTGCGGTACTGGAGTTGCCTCAGGCTGAGGTTTAGGTGCAGGTTTAGGTTCAGGGGTTGCCTCAGGCTGAGGAGCAGGCTTGGGTTCTGTTTGTGGTGTTGGTTGCGGCGCTTGTTCGGGTTTTTTCTCTGATTCAGTTGTTTGATTTTTCTGTTCCCTTCTAATAGAGGGAAGAGTTAAAGAAGGACATATTTCGGCATCATACTTATAGTTAACTAATACCTGATAAGGTTTAGGCTTTCCAGTATCATTCTCTAAGACGCTTTTACTAATTTCTTGACTTGCTTGTTGATCAAAGATTGGGTATTTTGCGCCCTTAATCAAATCTAAAGCAACAACTTTTCCCTCAGGGTCTACCACAACTCCGTATACACTTGTACCTTTAAGCCTTCTTATGCAGGCATCTCGCGGATAAGTACCTTGAACTTCAATTCTTTTAGGTTCTATTTCTTGGACTTTAGTTAGCCAAGCGATATAGTTTTTCCTTGCATCTTCATTAGTGGTTCCAGCTTGGTTTTTTTTGAGACTTTGGCGAAGGTTTCTTACTCCCTTCGCCGATTCAGCAACTTTTTTGGCTGCAATTTCCTCAGGTTTGGGCTTAATCTGAGGTTTTGCTTGAGGTTTTTTACCTGGCTTTTGTTCGGGGTTATTTGCAGTTTGTGGTGGCTTTTCTGGTTGCTGAGGCTTGGCGGTTTCTGACGCTGGTTTATTAGTATCTGGAGGTGGGAATTCAGTTGGATCAACTTTGAAGTCCAGAGGATTAATTTCTGGTGGTTGAGGTAATTGTGACAAATCACCAATTGGAGGCAAAGTGATATCAGTTATCGGTGGTAAAGGAGGAAGATCAAAATTTGGCGGTGGCGGAATGGCTACGGGAGGTAGATTAGCAGGATCTCCTAAGCCAGGAATCAATGAACGAGGTATGGCGAATGGTGCGGCAGGGTTGCTATTATCAACCGGTGGCAAATCGTTGATATTAGGGATATTAGGATTTTCTATTTGGGGATATAAATCAGGCAAACGCGACTGTTGCTCTGGGCTTAACTCAATTACAGAAACTTCTCTTTGTCCTGAATCATTATTAAAATTTAATGTTGGCAAACCAAATTTAAGCACCAGCAAATGTAAAGCTACCGAAATAAATAAGGATAGTTTTGCAGGGTTAATTAGCTTGCCAGATTGATAATTCAATTGTGATTCGTAGGACATAACCGGCAACAATAAAAAATAAAATTTTAGTGTACAGAGCGATATTCAAAAATATGATAATTACATACTAGATTATTTAGATTATGGGGAATTAGTTAATATGACAATCTCTGATGGAAGCATCTATATTGACTACTAAGTGAAATGACTAACTTGTAGCCGTACAAAGTTGTATTAGGACAAGTTTATTTGATTGCTCGTAAGTAACAAGTAATAAGTAATAAGTAATGAGTGTCCTAATGTAAGTCCGTATTGCTATATCAATAATTTACCAAAAAGATAGCTAATGGCTAATGGCTAATAGCTTTTAAAATGATTTTATATACTCAGAAAAATATAGCTTTTATGTATGCAGTTATTTCTCCAGAGAAAATAGAGATTCCGCCAGGAGCAGTGTTTCAAATCCCTGGTAATTGGTTCTTGATAATCCATACCCTCAAAAACTTCTTTAGCAGCACCCAAAATTGCTTCAAATTGGCAATTTAATATATGCTCACTCCAATTATTCTCTTTAATAAAGTGAGATTTCTTACCTAACTTATTTCGTTTTTGAATTGCTAGGAGGCTATTGATAATAGAATTCTTCCAGCTTCTGGAAACTCTGCCTTCAACTTGAATTTTGATTAAATGGATCAATAAAATTACTAGAAATGACTCTAAGTTATTAATCTTATCCTGTCTTCCCATTGCTTCAAGATCTTCTACTATGGCAAAGGCACGATCGTATTGTTGATTAAGCAAACAGTCTTTTAATTCCAGTATTTCTTCCATAACTTCATTCAGAATGCTCTAAACCTACTGCTTCTTCAATACTAGCCAAACCTGCATCATCTAATTTAGTCAATAATCCCGATAACACCTCATTAACCATCCAGGGACCTCGATAAATCCAGCCAGTATAAACCTGTAATAAACTCGCCCCGGCAATAATCTTCTCCCAGGCATCTTCGGATGTAAAAATACCACCGACACCAATTATTGGTAACTTACCGTTAGTTTCTTGATAAATGAAACGAATAACTTCAGTCGAACGCTCCTTCACAGGTAAACCGCTAATTCCCCCCGCTTCATCCTCAATCCTGTTACCTGTCTCTTTTAAGATCTTAGTTTTCAAACCATCACGACGAATAGTGGTGTTAGTGGCGATTACACCAGAGAGATTGTAGTTAGTAGCTAAGTTAACAATATCCTTAATATCTTGCCATTCTAGATCGGGAGCGATTTTGATCAGGATGGGTTTATTCTGAGTATTTGCTGCTTGTAATCCAGATAAGATTGGTTCCAATTGTTCTCCTGCTTGGAGCGATCGCAATCCGGGAGTATTGGGTGAACTAACGTTAATGACAAAATAGTCTGCCACATCTTGAAGATATTCAAAACTGCTTACATAATCCTTAGCTGCGTCATCTAAAGAAGCAATTTTCGATTTACAGAGATTAATACCAATAGGAATTTTACGGGGTTGTCTTGTCCAGGTTTGCGCTAGGGTATCTGCCATCACTGCTGCACCAAGATTATTTGCACCCATGCGATTTAGGGCGGCTTTGTCCTCTGGGAGGCGGAACATTCGTGGGCGAGGATTTCCTGGTTGGGAGTGGAGGGTAACTGCACCTAATTCCGCAAATCCAAAACCCAAACTACTCCACATTCCTGCTGCTGTACCATCTTTATCAAACCCTGCGGCTAAACCTAGAGGATTATTAAAGTTCAAACCCCAGAATGTCTGTTGTAGACGAGGAGTCTCAATACAAAAAGACTTTTCCAACTGTTTAATCGCTAAACCTCCCCATCTAGAATGACGATTAATCTCAAGGTTGCTTAATGTTTTGAGCATCTGACGATGAGCCGTTTCCGGATCGCTTTTAACAGCAGAAAGCAACAAGGGATAGAAGGGTTTAGTAAAGTTGAGCATGGTTTTGATGGTGGATGATAGTTTATTGTTAACTACCTTTGCCACTTCTTCAAGTTATGCAGCTTACAACCAAAATGTAGTAGCATCCCAGCAAGCTCAATTGAAGCTATATTAACAATGACCCAAAACATATTAACCGATTCACAGGAATTAGAAACCTGGCTAGATGAGTTTATGGCAGAACAGATGGATAAGTTACAAATTCCTGGTGTGACTTTTTCTCTGGTGCAGAATAGCGAGCTTTTTTTGGCTAAAGGCTATGGTTATGCAAATTTAGAACAGCAGATACCCGTGTCAGCCGATCGCACTTTATTTCGAGTTGGTTCTATTTCTAAGTTATTTACCGCCACGGCAATAATGCAACTAGTGGAAAAGGGATTAATTAATCTACATGAAAATGTCAATAAGTATCTGAAAAAGTTTCAAATCGAAGATAATTATCCCCAAGCCGTGACCATTGCTAACTTGCTAACTCATACGGCTGGCTTCGACGATCGCCTTGTTAATTTACTTACCTTAGAAGCTGACAATCTTCAACCTTTAGAAGAACATCTAGCTGCTAAGATGCCAGCGCGAGTAATACCACCAAGGAATATAATGAGCTATTCTAACTACGGTTATGCTTTGCTGGGCTATATTGTGGAATTATTATCGGGTATTACTTTCAGTCAATATGTAGACGAAAATATTTTAAAGCCTTTAGAAATGCATCATAGCAGTTTCGAGCAAGCATCTCATTTAACTGATGATGTGTCCATAGGTTATCGATACCGTAAGCAAAAAGATACCTATCAAGCTTTGTCATTCCAATATGTTTCTATACTCCCTGCGGGTAGTTTGAGTGCTACTGCTACAGATATGGCTAAGTTTGCGATCGCCCATTTGCAATACGGCAAATATAAATCTCAAAGAATTTTAGACGAAACTACTGCTCGACAGATGCAGCAACAGCAGTTTACTCACGATCCTCGCTTACCTGGATGGTGTTATGGTTTTGGAGAATCTCTAGCCAATAAACAAAGAGTAATTTATCATGCTGGTGGCTTGCCAGGGTTTCTAAGCCTGTTGTACTTATTTCCCAGTCACAATTTGGGTCTATTCATTTCCAATAACGGTAGGGGTAACTTAATGCGATCGTTAATCGAGCAATTTTGCGATCGCTATTTTCCTGTTTACTTTAATTTCCCTAACCACATTAGGTTTTATTTCCTTCCTCATGGTAGATATGTATTAGCAGCAGGCTAAAATATTATTTGCTATTTGCTACTTTTTCCGAAAATCATCTGGTTGCTATTTGCAATGACTATAAAAGGCAATTATCAATTGTCAATCATCAATTCTTTCTGTAACTTATCCAACTCCTTGCGATCTCTTTTTAACTCTTGTTCCAATTCCTGTAATTGTTCGCGACGAGTTTCAATTTCTAGGGCACGACGGTTTAACTCGAGATTTTGGGCGGTTATTTCTTGTCGCCACTTTTCCACCTTGCTTTGTTCAGCTTCAATAAATTGAGGATTAATCGCATTTTTGGTTAAATGCTGTTGTAAAATGCTCAAAATCCATTCTTTGGCATTCTGAATGCTGATAATCTGCTGATTATGATCGATTTCCACTAGTACCAGAACTCCTGCACTTAGAGAACTTTCCTTGGTTAAAAGTAAGGTCTCACAATGATCTACTTCCCAAACGTATTCCGATTCTTGCCGAGCAAGTACTTGTAGTTGTATTTTTCCCGAAGTAGGATTTTTTTCGACCTGGGCTAGATATAACATGGCTTTTGAAGTGTCGAACATGGATGTAGTTGGTTAGATCATAAATGATACTTTTACTTTAGACGAGCTAATCGCTCCCGTAATATTTCTGCTTGTTTTTCTGCTTCTGCTAAAGCATCTTTTGCCCCTTGTATTACATCCTCAGGTGCTTTGTTAACAAAACCCGGATTGTTTAAACGACCAGAAAGGGATTTGATTTCTTTTTCAGCTTTGGCTAAATTCTTCTCCAATTTACCTCGTAATACAGATACGTCAACAATCCCTGTCAAGGGGATCAGAACTTGTACTGTACCTGTTACTCCTGCAATTACCTGTCCAGGGTCTTCTCCTAGAGTAGAGATAATAGTCAGCTGTTCAACTTTAGCTAAATCTTTGATATAGATTTGGGCTGATTTTAAGATCTCACTCTCGCGATCGCTCTCAGTTTGTAAAATTACCTTTATTTTGACTCCAGGTTTAATTACCGCCTCAGCGCGCAAATTACGAATCGTGCGAATCGTATTAAAGAGTAAGTCAAAGCTTTGTTCTAGTTCAGGATTAATTAGACTTTCTTCAACCTCAGGATAAGTCTGCAAAGCTAAAGTTTGCTTTCCATCCGCTTGAGTTAAAGTTTGCCATATTTCCTCAGTGATATGAGGCATAAAGGGATGAAGTAATTTGAGTATTCCTTCCAGGACATAACCTAATGTTTGTTGTGCAACCTGGCGAGAAGCAGAGGTTTCATCTTGCCAAAGACGAGTTTTAACTAGCTCGATATACCAATCACAAAAATCATTCCAAATGAATTCATATAGACCCTTGGCTGCTTCCCCTAAACCATAGGATTCAATATTGACCCTGGTTTGTTTAACGGTTTGATAAAAACGAGACAGCAACCATTGATCGACTAACTCTAGAGTTTCGGTTTTTGGCTGTCCAAGTTCTTGAGGACTTTTGCCTTTAAGATTCATCATCACAAACCGCGAAGCATTCCACAACTTGTTAGCAAAGTTACGGGAAGCTTCTACTGAAGATGATTCTTGTTTCTTACGGTCATAATCGAAGCTAATGTTCTGTCCTGCCCCTACAACTTTCGTGATTAGGGTATAACGCAGTGCATCTGCACCATATTTATCGATCATTAATAGAGGATCGATACCGTTATTTTTCGATTTGGACATTTTTTGTCCTTTTTCATCCAAGACCAAGCCATGAATATAAACATCATCAAAAGGCATCTTGTCGGTAAAGTGTCCTGCCATCATAGTCATACGGGCAACCCAGAAAAAGATAATATCGAAACCCGTAACCAGAGTTGAAGTCGGATAATACTTATCTAAATCAGCAGTATTTTCAGGCCATCCCATCGTCGAGAAAGGCCACAATCCAGAGGAGAACCAAGTATCTAAAACATCAGGGTCCTGTTCTAGTTGTATATTATCCCCGTACTTTTCTTTCGCTTTAATCTCTGCGCCCGCTTCATCGTAAGCGACAATAAAGGGGGTATCATCTTTAATTTCCCCATCAGTTTCTGAGACTACATACCAGGCAGGAATTTGATGTCCCCACCATAGCTGACGAGAAATACACCAATCTTTAAGTTTAACTAACCAGTCCCGATATACTTTCTTCCATCTTTCGGGTACATAGTTAGGAGAGTTTTCATTATCCAGGCAACTTAAAGCTTTACTTGCTAAGGGTTCAATTTTGACAAACCATTGAGTTGATAGTAAGGGTTCTACTGGTACTTTACCGCGATCGCTGTAAGGAACGCTATGGCGATAGTCTTCAATCTTAACTAGATTACCAAGTTCATCCAGTTTCTTAACTACATTTTTACGGGCAACAAAGCGATCTTGTCCCGCAAATTCCCCTGCATTCTCATTAAGACTACCATCCTTATTCATGATGTTAATCATGGGCAAGTTATGCCGTTGTCCCATCTCAAAGTCATTGAGATCGTGAGCAGGAGTTACTTTAACACACCCTGTACCAAATTCCATATCGACAAATTCATCGCCAATAATGGGAATTTCTCGACCAACTATGGGCAGAGTAATGGTCTTACCAATATATTCTTGATAGCGATCATCATTAGGATTAACTGCAACCCCTGTGTCACCCAGCATCGTCTCAGGGCGAGTAGTAGCCACTTCTAAATAACCACTACCATCGGTTAAAGGATAGCGAAAGTGCCATAGATGCCCATCTACCTCTTGTTTCTCGGCTTCGAGATCCGATACTGCTGAAAGAGATTCAGGACACCAATTAACTAAATAATTTCCGCGATAAATTAATCCCTCTTCGTAGAGCTTCACGAAAGCTGTCTTTACTGCGTGAGATAAACCCTCGTCCATCGTAAATCTTTCTCTTGTCCAGTCTGCTGATACCCCCAGGCTTTTTAACTGGTTAACGATAGTATTGCCTGACTGTTCTTTCCAAGCCCAAGCCCGTTTTAAATACTCTTCCCGTCCTATATCCTGACGGCTTTTACCTTGCGCTTTTACCTGCTTATCCATAATGGTGCTTACGGCAATGCTGGCGTGATCTGTCCCTGGCAACCACAATGTATTGCGACCAATCATGCGATGGTAACGAATCAAAGTATCAATCAGTGCGCTTTCAAAAGCGTGTCCCATGTGCAGACTCCCCGTAACGTTGGGCGGGGGAATTACAATACAGTAGGGTTCACCTGAATGATTAGGGTCGGCTTTAAATACTTCTTGTTCCGTCCAGTATTGCTGCCATTTGGCTTCGGTTTGCTTAGGATCGTATTGAGTAGAGAGATTCGTTTCAGTTGCGGTCATGTGACTAGCAGAGGAGTTGGTATTTTCAGCAATTACTCATTGTATATTCATTGCCGTCACTCTTGCTAATTAGTTGATTTGTATAATGTATGTCTATCTTAATGGCGTGTTTTCAACAAATCATTCATCTCATCTGGATAACCAGCAACAATTACTACTAAGCGATCGCGATAATCTTCCATTCTTTTGAGCAAAGTATCTATTGCTTCTTGTCCAAAATCTCATTATCTTAAAGCTTAAAGCCTTTAGCCTTTAGCCTTTAGCCTTTAGCTTTTAGCCTTGGTTTGACTGCTAAAAGCGTAATTGAGTTTAAGACTCCGACCTCTTAGGTCGTCGACAATCAGGTAGAGTTTAAGACTCTATTTGATTGAAGCTAAGAGCTAAGAGCTAATAGCTACGGCGTAGCCGTTTCTTTATTTCATCTTAATTCCTAATACCTGAGTATGCGCACCTCTAGCTTGAGTAACGCCGATAGTTCTCTCTGAAGCTTCAATCATCGGGCGACGCAGACTTACTACGATAAACTGGGCTGACTGTGCTTGCTTTTTAACCATGCGAGAAAGTTTTTCGACATTTGCACCATCGAGAAACATATCTACTTCATCAAAGGCATAGAAAGGAGAAGGACGATATTTTTGGAGAGAAAAGATAAAGCCCAGAGCGGTTAAGGATTTTTCTCCTCCAGACATAGAACTTAGTTTTTGTACTGCTTTACCTTTAGGATGGGCAACCAGATTTAAACCACCGTTGAAAGGATCGTCTTCGTCTTCCAGTTGTAAGTGTCCATCACCATCGGAAAGTTCTGCATATATCTTTTGAAAGTTTTCATTTACGGCATCATAGGATTCTTTAAATGCTCGTAGACGCAAAGTGGTAAATTTCTCGACCCTTAGTAACAATTCAGTTCTTTCCGCTTCGATAGTATCTAATTTATGGGAGAGTTCTTGTAATCTGGCTTCCGTTTTTTCATATTCTTCTAATGCCAGCATATTGACAGGTTCCATCGCTTCGAGACGTTTTTCCCCGTTACGAATTTGCTTTTGTAATTGCTCTACCTGTTCCTGAAGATTAGCAAAGGTAATTGATTCTCCTGCTTCAATACCATCATTATTGACTAATTGAGGAATTTCAGGAATTGGATCGGGAAGTTCTTGTTCTTGTTCTACTATTTGTTGTTCTAGAGTTTTTAGAGTAGCTTGTCTTTCCTGTTGGGCTAACTGAAGTTTTTCCAATTGCCAAACATGTTTTTGATGGCGATCGCGTAACTCTCGGAGATTATTTTCTATGCGATCGCGTTCCTGTTTGGTCTCTCCCAGTTTGGCTGATAGTTGCTCTAACTCTGTTTCAGCGGAGGTTATTTTTTGGTCAATGTCGGTCAGTTGATTTCCTACACTAGATATTTGTTCTTTAATTGCTGTTTGGTCATGATTGAGTTGCGTTATATATTGTTCGGCTTCACTAATCTTTTCACTCAGTCGTTGATGTCTATTGGTTAAATCTAATAGTTGAGTTTCTGCTTGTCTTAAATTTTGTTCTTGTTGCTGAAGCTGTTCTTCTTGGCTGGTGATTATTGCTTGTACTTGCTGCCATTCACTTTGGGAATGAGATGATTCGAGTACTTTCAGTTGCTGTTGTAATGACTGCAACTTGGTTTCTTGCTCTGGTATTTCTTGGTTTAATATTTCCAAGCGGGATTTAATCGTATTTCTCTCCTGGCGATTTGTATGTAATTGATTAATCAATAATTCCCTTTGGGCAGTAAGACGTTTAATTTCTTTCTCCAGCTGCTCAGCAAGTATTTTATTATCTCTACCTAACTGTCTTGCTTCTGTTAACTCTTCTGACAAATCTTTAATCTGTGCCAACTGATTGGCTAGTCTCTGGTCATAGTTGGCTAAAATGCGAGATATCTCTGCTAAACGCTCTTTTAATGCTTCAACTTGTCCTGATTCGCGGTTAGTAGTTCCCCCAAAGTGCAAACTTGAACGACTGGATTTACTCCCCCCAGTCATTGCCCCACTAACTTCTAAAATTTCTCCTTCTAAAGTGACAATACGATGTTTTCCGAGGCATGAACGAGCATTATCTAAAGTGTCAAAGACAACGGTATTGCCAAAGACATAGGCAAAGATCTGGTCATAACGAGAATCACAATTAACCAAATTAACTGCTAGATCGACAAAACCTCTGCCAAAGCGCATAGTTGCCATATTACCTATGCGTGGGGCTTGGATTTTATTTAAAGGTAAGAAAGTCGCCCTACCGCCTCGTTCTCTTTTTAATAGTTCAATTCCTTGTGCTGCTATACGGTCATTGTCAACTACAATAAAGCCTAATCTGCCCCCCGCAGCGGTTTCCAGTGCTAATCGATAACGCTGTTCGACTTGTCCTAACTGCACTACTAACCCCTCTACCCCCGATAGATTGGAGTTTAAGATAATCTTACTTGCATAAGTTCCCTGGACTTCTTGTTGCGCCTGTTTGGTGGCTTCTAACTTATCTAATTCCCGTTGTTTATCTCGTTGTTCTTTTAATAGACGTTGTTGGGTTTCTAATTGTAAACTGCGATCGCTTTCTGCTGATGCTAATTGTTGGGCAATTTTTTGCACATGACCTTGTTCTTGAGCTACCTGACTGAAGAGGGAATTATATTCAGTTTGTTTGGCACTTAACTCGGTTTCTACTCCTTCTAAGGACTGAGTTTGCTCCTGAATAGTGTTATCTAACTGGTTAAATCTTTCGCTAATTCTGGCTTGTTCAGTGCGTTGAGGATTAAGGATTTCTTGAATAGCAGATACTTGTCGGGAGAGATTAGCTTGTTCTTGTACCCAGGCTTCTGATGCTTCAGCGATCGCATTAGCATTTTCTTTACTCTGGGCAACAATTTCCCTGGCTGCTATAGCCTGTTGAGATAGGGTAGGAATAGTTTCTGTTTCTAATTTATGCTTCTCTTTTGCTAGCTGCTGAATTTCTTGCTGATACTGTTCTAGATTTTGTTGAGTCTGCACTAACCCTAGTTGCTTTTGTTGACTAGTATTATTTAACTCTTCTTGCTTTTGCTGAAGCTGGTGCTGTTTAGCTTTGTGGGTTGCTAAATCAGAGGCTACTGTTAGCTGTTCATCTTCTCCCAAGGCTTTTACTTGAGCATTTAGAGATTCTAGTTGACTGCTATGTTCTCTGACATCTAGATCTAGCTTGGCAATACTACTCGTTAGCTCTACTGCTTCGGTTTCCCCCGCAGTAAATTTCTCCTGTAACTCTTCTTGTTGCTGGGTCAGCGATCGCCAAACTAAAACTTTTTCTTGATGTTTCTTTTCTTGTACCTTTTCTTTCAACTTACGATATTTTTCTGCTTTGACTCGATCCGCAGCCAAGCGATCGCGATTGGCAATCAGCTCTTGAGCGATAATATGACACTTTTCTTCTCGCTCCTGTACCTTATCGAGGGTCTTGCGGGTTTGCTGAATTTTACGGTCAAATGCTGCTACCCCTGCCAATTCATCGATAATCTCACGTCTCTCCCGCGCATTCATGGTAATGATGCTGGTAACATCACCCTGCAATACTACGTTATAGCCTTCAGGATAAATTCTTAATTTCTCTAGTTGTTCATGGACTTCTGTCGCACTGGAAACTTGTCCATTAATATAAAACGTCGAAGTATAATTACCTTTCTTGGCTACCCGCAACCGTCTGGTAACTTTCCATTCCAAACTATCTCCATTAGCGATCGCAATAATCTTCTTATCGTCTTGATCTATTGTGGTTGATTCTTCTTCTTTGACTTCTAGCTCAGGATCTAGATGACCATTGCCATTACTATTGCCACCATTTTCATTACTGCTATCCCCAATTACAGCTTTTAACTCTGTTGAAGACGAGACAGGAGTTAAATCCTTGGCATCAGTAACTGTAGTCACCACATCCTCTAAGTCACCCAAATCGGTCAAATCGAAAGTGACAGAAACAATTGTCTCCGCCGCTTTACCATTAGCTATGTGCTTATTATTGACTAGATCGGGTAGGCGATCAGCTCGCATCCCCTTAGAACTTGCCAACCCCAAACAAAATAGCAGCGCATCTAAAATATTCGACTTTCCTGAACCATTTGGTCCCGAAATTACGGTAAAACCAGGTAATATGGGAACTTTGGTTGTACCACCAAAAGATTTAAAGTGAGACAGTTCAACGCGCTTTATGTGAACCATGAACTACAGTTTGGACTCAAGTAAGATAAATAGTACT
Source organism: Pleurocapsa sp. PCC 7319 (assembly GCF_000332195.1). Classification (NCBI taxonomy): domain Bacteria; kingdom Bacillati; phylum Cyanobacteriota; class Cyanophyceae; order Pleurocapsales; family Pleurocapsaceae; genus Pleurocapsa; species Pleurocapsa sp. PCC 7319. Next base: position 3,000,044 of record NZ_KB235922.1, on the reverse strand, counting down.
CTCATACTAATTGACAGTCACACTATCGTGGACACTAAAGGTTGTAACTATAAACTGCCAATATAGGGGGAAAAACTCGATTTTTTTAATACTTGGTAATATTTCCTGTTGATACTGAAAATATTTAGCCACAAAGGAAAAGCAAATTAAGTTCGACAACAAGATAGCGATCGCACTTCGAGGATACTTTTGGTCACTGTTGAATTTAAATATCAATGTCATTCTGAAAAGAGTTTTAAGGTGTTTGACATTATGCTCATGAGAAAATTGATAGCTGTTTCAACTTTAGTAGTTTTATGTTGCACTTATGCTCAGGTAGCTAATGCTTGTGAGAACAAATATACATATGCTGCTCTTGGAAGTCTTGAGAAAGAAGAATTAGATGAATTAAAACAACAATATCGAGACACTTCAATACAAATTAATCGCGAAAAATATCTGTATCTTTGGGATGTTCAAGCTATTTTAGGATTTTCGGGAGAACAAACTAAAACTGCAAGTAATGGTAAGGTTGAGGATTGGATTTGGATTGATTCAGAAAACTGTAAGCGTATGATCAAAGCATCTTTTAGAAGTGGAGAATTAGTAAGAATCAAGAGTTATGGTTTCTAAAAAATTAAGAAACGTTATATCAATTACTTAAATTTTGCGATCGCAATCCTGATACGTCTTATGTGAATTAAACTCTGGCTTAACCTATTGTTACATAGTTAAGCTTTTCAACCCAGGCCTACTTATTAACTTAACTTTAGTTACGAAGGGGCTTGGGGAAGCCGTCACTTCCCCAACTGGGGGTCTGGGGGAAAGTTCCCCCAGAGATAAATATAGTTTTGAAGGATAAATCAACAACAAGATAGTTCAGAATTAAGCAATATTAATCCACATCAAGCGTCTTATAGAAATTAAGCTTTAGTTTTTGCGCGCTATTTGCATCATAGAAAGATAAGACAATTCTAGTTGGTTGCCACAATTGAGTTTTAATACCTTGGCTAACTCAGTCAATAGATTTACTCGCTGTTGAGGTTCTAGCCTGATATAGGGAGATAGAGTGCTTAACAAAGTCAGATAATCCTCGACGCTATAGCTAACTCTACTAACTAGCTGTTCAGAAATTAAATCTTTAAAATAACCAGAATCAATTACTTCCTGTCCCATCTTGGCTAAATTAGCCTGATGATTTTGATGTGTTTCGTATTTAGCTAGAACTGGGGCATGGGATAGATATACCTCTGCTAGTAATTGATGTACCTCATATTTAGGTTGAGGTGGAGTATTCCATAGCAGAATTAATAGTCCGTTTTCTTTTAGTGCTGCTGCCGTTTTTTCCGTTCTGATACCTGGTGTAACCCAATGAAAAGATGTTGTCGCTACTACGGCATCGAATTGCTGGCTTTCTAGCTGCCATTCTTCAAAGGTAGTGTTAATAAACTCGACATGGAGATAATTCTTACATTTACGGCGAGCCAAGTTACAGGCAGACAGACTAGGTTCCAAACAGATCATCTTTAAACCTATTTTGGCTAATTCAATGCTAGCAATACCTGGACCTGAGCCAATTTCTAGTATCTTGCCTTGAGCTGGAAACTGAGCAACTTCTCGCACACGAGCCAGAATTTTGGCAGGGTAGCGTGGTCTAGTGCGATCGTAAGCTTCTGCTACTCGATCATACCAACTTTTTTTATCTGCACAAAGATAAATTTTATTTAAAAGACTTGATATATCTGAATTCCAATCTTCTGAATTGCTCATTGATTTGCTGAAAGGAAAGGACAATGTTAGCAATATATCAAAATTACTTTACAAAAATTAATATTCACTGCTATACTAAGTTACATAAGTTAACAAAAACAGTTCATATTAAAAACATTTTTGATATTACTCGAAGGTTTAACCCCTCAGGGCAATAGTAACAAATCGTTTAATCATTTGTATTTCTAGTTTTTATTTTGAATTACTAAGTTAATTTCTTTGCAATAGCAGCGTCTAAAGCAAACAATCTTCTCAAAATCAACTTCTCCTGTAATAACCTCAGTCTGGTAGCTGAGGTTATTTTATTTTTGAAATACCTTTTACTATTGGGGATTTGCGGAAAATCCGTTGTAGCGACTCATAGATTTTTCTACCCCTTCCTTGAGACTTAGTTCGATCGCTTTAATAGAAATATAAAGTATTTCTTCAATAATTTTAGTTTCTCCAGGAGCAAACTTACCTAAAACATGACTAATGCTCTGTTTCCTAGCATCGGATTTGCCAATACCAATTCTTAAGCGGGAAAAATCTTGGCTCCCTAGGTGAGAAATAATTGATTTCATCCCATTGTGTCCTCCAGCTGAACCCGATAACCTCATTCGTAGCCTGCCTACAGGGAGATCCATATCATCATAAATAATCAGTACAGATTGAGGGTTGAGTTTGTACCAATCTGTCACTGCTCGTACTGCTTGTCCTGAGCGATTCATATAGGTTAGCGGCTTGAGAAGGCGAATTTTCCGACCTGCTGGTGCAATCCCTTCAGCAAATAAACCTTGAAAACGCTTATTTTCTTTGAGTGGTATTTGCCAAATACTGGCCAACTCATCTACTGCTTCAAAACCAATGTTGTGTCTAGTCTTATCGTATTTTGGTTCAGGGTTACCTAAACCAACAATTAATTCGGGAATAATTAATGCACTTGAATCAGAAATCACAGAAAACAATACACGATGAGCAGTGAATAGGAAGCAATTAGTTTATCATTGCTGAGACCTAGTCTCAGCATAACTGCTTTAGTTAGATTGAAATAAGGTCTCTAAGTAAACTCTGGCACAAGCACGATAGTTTTGGGAAGCCTCGGAAGTTTCTCCACTGTTATTTTGCAACAAAAACAAAGATAAGGCAGCAGCAAAAACTCTGTCTTGATCCCAATGGGGGTGAGTTTCGAGATAGTTTTTTAAGGATGAATGAAGTTCTTCAGGAATTTCCGCCAGAATACTTACAGTAGAGTTCATGGTTGGTTAAATGCTCCAATTGATATGATAATTTTGGCTTTTAGGTAACACGATCACTTTTCTCAAATATGTAAAACCATTTTGCTTTTCTCGATTAAGAAAATCTTTCAGGGAAAGAGCTCACCAAAAAAATGGCTTGACATAATATTTTAGTTAAAGGCTTAAATGGAATCGTCATCTTAGACAATGGTGGCTGATTCGCCAAGTTGTTATTGGTTTATTGTGAGCTAAAAACGGGGGGGTTTGTCAATGTTACAAAATGCTAAGAGCATCACTAAAAAATTAGTTAAGTTACGTAAGCATAGGTAATAGAAGCTATTTTTTGTTACCTTTGTTCACAAAATCAAGTTAAGAAACAGTTAATAATTGGCAAACATTCAAAATCCCCCATTTATTAGTCGAGAGTTGATTACTACGTTCTGGCCTGTGGAAAAACCTGGGTAAAATGTGGAAAACTCCCAAAAAGGTTGTGGAAATAGTGGGGATTCTAGGGGATAAATAAAGCGACAAAAATAAGATTTGATAATTTTTACTGGAATATTTAGACAGTTAAAGGTATTTAATTAAGATATTTGCTGATTTTTCCACCATTTTCGAGCTAAAGAGCTGATTTCTCCAAATTCATTTTCTGAGATTCGCTTTAAATGACTTAAAACTAAGTTCATTCTTCCTAAAGACTTTAAACGCTCGTGATGACGATGGAGAAAATCCCAGTAAAAGAAGTTAAAGGGGCAAGCTCGATCTCCAGTGCGATCGCTTTTATTGTAATGACAATTACCACAGTAGTCGCTCATCTTATTGATGTAGTTTGCGGAAGCAGCATAGGGTTTAGAAGCGAGAACTCCACCATCGGCAAATTGTCCCATGCCAATGACATTGGTTTGCATGACCCAGTCATAGGCATCAATAAAAGCACTATGAAACCAATTTTCAATTTCTTGGGGAGAAATTCCAGCAATCAGGGCAAAGTTACCCAGTACCATCAACCTTTGGATATGGTGCCCATAGGCTGTCTCTTCTACCTGAGTAAGGGTTTGATGTAAACAGTTCATGTCAGTTTTGCTAGCATCCCCAAAAAATTCGGGTAAGGGTTGATGATGTTCAAACCAATTGCTTTGGCTATAGTTTTCGTCCTGAAAATGATAAATTCCATGCATATATTCTCGCCAGCCCATCACTTGACGAATAAAACCTTCCACACTGTTGAGGGGTAATTCCCGTTGATAATAGGCAGTTTCTACCGCATCAATTATTTCCCTTGGCTCCAGTAAACCAAGGTTAAGATAAGGAGAAATCAAGCTGTGCCACATGGTATATTCCCCAGTGACCATTGCATCCTGATAAGTCCCAAATTGAGGCAAACATTCCTGAACAAAATAAGTTAAAACTTGTTGGGCTTGTTGTCTGGTTACTGCCCAGTTAAAGGGTTCAATTCTGCCGTAGTCAGAAAATTTTTCTTGCTTGATCCAATCAATGACTTCTTGAGTTATTGCATCTGGTTCAAAAGTTAATGGAGATGGAGTTGATAAATTTTTTTTTGGCGGCTTGCGATTATCTTTATCGTAATTCCATTTACCACCTAGAGGTTTTTTGCCATCCATCAAGATGTTAAATCTTTTCCTCCCCTCACGATAAAAGTCTTCCATTAATAGTCTTTTACGAGAGTTTGCCCAGGTAATAAATTCTTCCTTACTCCATAAAAAATGATTGTCAGCTAAAAATTTTATTTCACAATTTAAATCAAGACTTTGGATTAGATTGTGAAAAGGGCGATCGCATGGAGTCGTTATCTGTAACTCAGTGATATTGTTAGTTGCGAGCCAATCTTGAAGAGGGGTAGCAAAATCAGCCGCAATTTTATAGGTGACTTTCCAGTTATCTGCCTCTAATTCCGCTGCAAAGTGGCGCATTGCTGACCAGACTAATACCAACTTTTGTCGATGATATGGATGCTGTTTTACATATTCACTTGATTCAATGAAAATAACTGGTATTTGTTGTTTGTTACTTTGATTATTACTTAAACTTAATTGCTTAGTCGTCAGGCGATCGCCTAATATCCAAATGCCAATTGTCATAAATTAAAAATAAATAGATCAGCTTGATATTAAACTGTTGCGATCGCTTGAGCAAAACTTTCTAATATAGTTTCCAATGCCAAGTTTTGCGTAGTATCGACGTAATTCTTTTCAAGTTGTCCTATTAGCTAAATAGAGATCGCTAATTATTTTTTAAATTTGTTCACGCAAGGCGATCGCATTTCCCGGATGAACATAAATAACTATTGTTATGCAAAACTTATTACGTATGAGTGACAAAAAGAATTTTAGGTGGTACAACTTTTAATTAAATTACTTCCTAATGATGACTTTTGCTTTGGAGAGCTTGCTTAATTAATTTTCTGCGTAAATAACTTTTCATTATGGGCATCAAAGAATAATGAGCATCATTTTGAATAATCAGCGATCGCTTGGTTAAGCAATTAACACTGTGAGACAATGTGAGTTTAGGTTGAGATAGTTCCAGATAATTACTCAATTCCGTCAGAGATATTGGAGCACAGGAAATTGCCAGCCAATAAATAATCTCTTTTTCTAATTCTGATAGATAAGACAGTTCTTGTTCAAGCAAATTACTAATTGCCTCAAGAAGACTGAGATCTTGTAGGATTTGCTCAGTATTGTCATCAGAAAAAATATCTAGGTGATTCTCAACAATTTTTAGTAATTGAGGGTTATTTTGTAAAGTTACTGATAAACGCAATAGCTGTTGTTCTTGTTTGGCAGAATTATTTTCTAGATTCAAAAATGTCTTAGTAGTTTGCTGATTAAATCCTTGTAAATCAAGAATTTTCACTTGATTACTAGTATAATACTCAAGTGATTTTGGCTTAATACGGCTAGCGGAAATTAGTAGACTCTGATGATTGGTAGAGATGATGGAACGTAAAAACTGACTATAATCATCAAATTCTTTTTTATAAGAAACATTCTTTCTATTAGTTTCCAATATAGACTGTAAACTATCTAAGACTAATAAAACCTTGTGTTGTTTTAAGCAATCAATAAACTCAGACAGTAAAAAACTTAACTCCACTGGTCCTAAGTGAATTTGCTCGTTAGTAAGCTGTTTAATTATCTTTAAGTAGTTATGTAGCAGTGTTTTTAAAGACGGAGTATGATGCAGGGAAAACCAAATAACGAAATCATAGTTATCTTTTATATCTTGGGCAAATTTAGTTACTAAACTGGTTTTCCCACAACCGATCATTCCTGAAACAACAATACAGCGGCAATCAGAATCTTGACTCCAAGACTTTAATAGTTTAATTTCTGATTCTCTACCTACAAAATGGTTAGTATTGGGAGCCGTTGTCCAATTACAAGATTGCCTTTTTTTAAAGTCAGTAGATATAGATTGAGATTGATAATTTTCTAACCGACTTATTTTATCTTCAACCAGTTGGCTGATTTTTAGTCTCATAAAAGGGACAAAATTACCTTTGTTAATTTGTTCATCAAAAGCACTGGAGAGAGTCTGCCATAAATTACAACCTACAGTTTTAATGTATTCGGGATCGTAATTATAGTCATAAGCCATTTTTGAGTATGTTTTACCATTCCACACTTCTCTAAGTACTATTTCTTGAGTGGGATTAAGGTATGTAGGGCTAATAGTCTTGTCAATTAAAGATAAGACTGATTCAAAATCAACAGAAGTGTTCATATCGGCATATAGCTTTTAAGCAAATAACTTTTAAGTAGGTTTCAAAAAGAAGTTGGAAGCGTTGAATATTACAAATTAAGTATTTATATTAAATGAATATTGTATACGCAAATAGGTGATTTTACTTATATTTTAAAATAACAATATTTTATGAATACGCTAAAAAGCAGTAAAAATACATAAATAATAGTTAAAATGTCTAGCTTCTATAACAATATCTCAAAAAATTGTAATTTCAAGCTACTTATTGTAATTTAGATTACATTTAAAACATTTAAGTCATAAAAGCATAATTGTTTTCTCAGTATGTTTCAGTATGTTTAAATATTTCGCTTAATAATTCAAGAAAATTCAGATCATCTTGATCATCAAAAATACTAATAAACCAATTTTTTTAGGTAATTTATTTAACATTCAAACTGTTCTTTAGCCATTCTTACTTTTTAATAACTTTTTGGTAACTAAAAAGGGGTTTATCTTCTCTGATACATGATTTAACGTTACCTAAGACTAGTTATTATAAAATCTTTCCTTATAACAACAGCAAGTCTTTACTAAATATCAATTAGTTAACAGTTTTTCTAATTATCCAGTATCAAGAATCAATTTCAAAGTACCCATTAATCCAAGTACATACATAAGTAAACTGCTAATGAAAGTAGCCTTAGTACATGATTACCTAACGCAATTTGGTGGAGCTGAAAGAGTTTTCGAGTTACTGTGTCAGTTTTTTTACGAGGCTGATGTTTACACATCTCTCTACGATCCTCAAAATACTGTGGATTTTGCAGGACGAGCGGTCAAAACGACTTTTCTTCAACAGTTACCAGGAGCCAAATTGGGTTTTCGTCTCTTCGCTCCGTTCTATTACCGTGCTTTTCGCAGGCTCGATCTACAAGATTACGATTTAATCATTAGTAGTACTTCTAGCTTTGCCAAAGGAGTAAAAAAGAAGCCAGGAGCAATGCATATTTGCTTCTGTCACAATGTGACTCGCTTTCTTTGGGATACTAGAACTTATTTAGAAGAATATAGTAAATTTCAGAAATTTTACCCTCTAATTAAGCCTATATTTCAATCTCTACGGCAACAAGATTTGCAATATGCTCAAGAACCAGATTTATACATAGCTAACTCTACTACTGTAGCTAAAAGAATAAGGCAGATCTATCAAAGGAAAGCATTAGTAATCAATTATCCCATCGATACGAGCAAGTTTATTTATTCAGCTGAAAAAGAAGACTACTACCTAATTTCATCGCGAATGATTAGCTATAAGAGGCTGGATATCGCGATCGAGACATTTAACTGGTTGGGTTTGCCTTTGATTATTACTGGGGATGGGCCAGAACGTGAGCGTTTAGAAGCGATGTCCTTAGACAACATTAAGTTTTTAGGTTACGTCGATGATAACTGGCGTACTCACTTGATGGCCAAAGCCAAGGCTGTAGTAATCACCGCTCTGGAAGATTATGGTTTAGTTCCTATAGAAGCGAATGCTAGCGGTACTCCTGTTGTTGCTTATGGTGCAGGAGGAGTTTTAGATACCCAAATTGATGGAGAAACTGGTATTCTCTTTACACCTCAATCTCCTGATGCTTTGCAAGGGGCAATAGAACAGGTCGAAAGCCAAAATTGGAATTATACAAAAATCCGCGAACATGCTGTCAATAATTTTTCTGAGTCAGTGTTTTTCCAACAAATTACCAAAGTTATTGAAGAGTTTTGTGGTCCATCAATTGTACACAATTTAAACATCAAGTCGGAGTGGTTAGCTAATAAGGTTCCAATAGGAGTAGATCGATGAGTCAAAATAACTGGGAATTAGAAGAGCTAAATGATTTGGGTTATGGGCAGTTATTTGCTACGTTGTGGCGTCGCCGTTATTGGTTTGCAGGAGTATTTGGTGCTGTACTAGCTATTGCTATTCCTACAGCTTTGATGAAAAAGCCTGTTTACCAAAGTTATATGCAAGTATTAGCGGAATCTAACTATCAATCAAAAGATTTGACTAATAGATTCTCTGATAATGCCTATTTAGAAAAAGAATTTGCTGACTCTGGTTTGGAAATTGACTATGCCACTCAATTAAAAGTATTAAAGAGTTCAGAATTACTAAAGAGAGCTATTGCTAAGTTAGGATTAGAAAATTCCGAAGAGACAAAACAAGAAATTATAGAGTCATTGCGGGAGTCATTATCTGTAATTCAACTTACAGAAGAAGAAGGATCACAAGACCCGACAACGACCAAGATTATCCAAGCTGATTTTATTGGAGACAGTCCTGTTGAAACTAAAAGAATCTTAGAAGCAATCCAGGAAGTCTACTTAGAGTATAATCTCGAACAACAAGAGAAGCGCCTAAAGGATGGATTGAATTTTATCAATAATCAAATTCCTGATGCGCGTCGTGAATTAACCGAAGCTGAAGCAGCCCTAACTAAATTAAGTAAAGAGCATAATTTAATTTCTCCCGAACAAGAAGCGATCGCTCTGAAAGAAAACATTAGGGAGATTAGCAAAGAACGGGAAGCTCTTAAAGCTCAGCAGAGTCAAACTACAGGTAATTATAGTAACCTACAACAGCAATTAAATTTACCGACGGAAAACGCTCAAACTTTATCCCGTCTCAGTCAATCTGAACGTTACCAAAATTTACTGAACGAATTACAACAAATTGAAATTAGCCTGGCAAATGAACAAACAAAATTTACTAACGATAATCCTATTATTCAGGACCTCACTGCCAAACGAGATAGTCAACGGGCTTTGTTAATTCAGGAAGCAGAACGGGTTCTGGGCAAAGTACCTGCTAATTTTCCTATTGACCTCAAATCGATTCAAAAACAAAGGCAATTTTTTGATAGTGAGACCAGGTTTCTGGACACAATTACGGAATCTCAAGCTAGTTTGAAAGGTATCCACGAGCGAGAATTGAGCCTTGCGCAAACTGAAGCTGAACTGAGGCAGAGATTAGTTAAATTTCCCGATCTGATTGCTCGATATAGAAACTTATCTCAGGAAGCAGAAGTAAAAAGAAACGCTTTGCAAAGACTATTAGAAGCTAAGCAAGAGCTAGAAATAGAATTAAGTCGTGGAGGCTTTGGCTGGCAAGTAATTGAATCACCTCAATTGGGTGAACAAATTGCTCCTAATTTACTTCAGGATTTGTTGCTTAGTTTTGTAATTGCTTCTTTTCTGGGAGTAGGGACAGCCTTTACCATTGAAGCGCTCGATCAACGGATTACTAATCCTCAGGAAATTGAACGACAAACTTCCTTGCCGATCTTGGGAACTACCCCAGGACTATCTTCATTTGCTTCTAATCGTTTTCTAGCCAGGCTCCCCTTTTTATCTCAATCTCATTCCACCACTAATATTAAAGAAGTAATTCAGTGGCATCCTTTCCGAGAATCCTTAGATTTAATTTACCAAAACTTAAAGCTGGCCAGCATTAATTCGCCCTTACAATCTCTAGCGGTAACTAGCGCGATCGCTGGAGAAGGGAAATCCACTCTAATTTTGGGTTTAGCTATCAGCGCTGCTCGCCATCAGCAAAGAGTTTTGGTAATTGATGCTGATCTGCGTCGTCCTAGTCTCCATAAAGCATTTAATCTGGCTAATCATACTGGTTTAGCTGATTTTTTGGCAGGAGAAGTTACTTATCCTGTAATTGAGCAAGTTTCTTTCTCAGGAGAAACTATCGATTTAATTCCCTCTGGGTCCATACCATTAGATCCAGTTAAATTACTTAATTCCTCTATCTTACTGGATTTGATCGACCAACAAAAACAAAACTATGACCTGATTTTAGTTGATACTCCTCCAGCAATTGGCATGGTAGATGCGATTAAAGTTGCTTCTAACTGTGACAGCGCGGTGCTAACGATGCGTTTAGATAAATTAAAAGCTTCTGAATTACTGGAGGTGGAGGCATTATTCAGTAAGTTAAATGTTTTGGGCATAGTGATCAATGATTCTAAAGAATATGAGTTTAAATCTCCTTATTTATTGCCACAACAAGTTTAGTTTTCTGACTGGAAAAAATTATGACAACTAATATCGTCCTCCACACTTCCAAAGTGCTAACCCTAGACCTAGACCCATCTAGAGTAGAAAGTTATTTACCCGCCTGCGATCTTAAATGGCGTCAAAAAAATCTTTGGGTTAAGAGTATATCTGTGAATAGCCACTATAGTTTTCCTGCTTTAACTAGAAGGCACTGGCTAGAGAATTGTCTATGCAATTCTTGGGTAAAAAGAGTTTGTGTAGATCGGGCTTTAGGGGAACAAGGAATCAAGCTTTGGGCAGATACTTGTCATCAGGCAGATAAGCCGATTTTTATACGTCTTGCCTCTCATAGTGAGTTACCGAATTGTCGCCAGACTACCTACTGGCGAGTTAAAAGAACTTTGGATTGGTTGGCTAGTTTAATTTTACTAGTCATACTCAGTCCCCTAATGCTATTGGTGGCTATTTTAATTAAAATTTTTGACCCTGGTCCGATTTTTTTCTCTCAGTGGCGGGTAGGAGAGCGGGGCAAGTTATTTAGAATGTTTAAGTTCCGTACGATGATCATTAATGCAGAACAACAGCATCATGCCATAATGACCAATCAAAATGATTTACATAAGTGCAAAGATGACCCTCGCATTACTGCTTTGGGTAAGTGGTTGCGAAAATATAGTCTTGATGAACTACCTCAGTTATTTAACGTCATAAGGGGGGAAATGAGCTTGGTTGGTCCTCGTCCTTGGGCTTTGTATGACGCACTTCGTCTGGATGAAGCCGATAAAAAGAGGTTGAATGCTTTACCTGGGATTACCGGAGCTTGGCAAGTCCAAGAACGCTCTCAGTTGTTAGATTTGCACGCCGTGACGAAATGTGATTTTGAATATTTGCATAATTGGTCCTTGATTGGAGATTTAAAGATTTTGCTTTTGACTATACCGAAGGTTCTTGTTGGCTTTGGTGCTTATTGATGAAAAGCTATCAGCTATTAACTCTCAGCTTTCAGCCTTGATTTCCAAATTTAGGGGGCAATATTAAATCTAACTTCAGACAGATAACTAAAACAATGAATTTAATCTTGTCCAATTACTTACAATGCTAATTCGTCCTAAAATTCCGATTCCTATTCGCAGATTAATTAAAGCCACAAGTTTTTGGCGAGATAATTTCGTTATCCTCAGAGAATTTAAGCATTTTCGTTTCATTGCCATTACCGCGCTGACTTGTACATTGCTGGCTGCTCTCCTTGAAGGTACTACTGTCGGCTTAATCGCCTCTTTTTTACAAGTATTAACTAATCCTGAAAAACCTCCTATTGAAACTGGAATTGAATGGTTTGATATTAGCTTACTAGCAACCGAAGCATCCCCAACAGCTCGTCTCTATCGCCTATCAGCTCTTATTTTGGTAGCTATTTGGTTGCGATCGCTCTTACAATACTTGGGACTTTACTATTCTCGACTTTCTCAATCTAATTTATGCGACCGCCTACGTAAAAGGTTATTTGAGCAACTTCAGGGTTTGAGTTTGAGTTATTATTCAACGAGCCGTTCTGGAGATTTGATCAATAGCCTGACAACTGAAATCAATCAGATCAAGCAAGCTTTTCAAATATTTTCTAATTTGGTTAGCAGAGGATCGACACTGGTGGCTTATGTAGTCTCGATGTTGTTGCTTTCCTGGCAGCTTTCTTTGGCAGCAATCATACTTTATAGCCTCCTTTCTATAGGACTATCTACCTTAGTTCGTCGTGTTCGCGAAGCCAGTTTTGCTGTACCAAAAGCTAATGGACAATTTGCTTCCATTGCCATTCAGTTTATTAACGGTATCCGTACTGTCAAAGGTTCAGGAACCGAAGATTTTGAGCGACAAAGATTTTATCGAGCAAGCAATCTAGTGATTCTAGCCGAAGACCGGGTAGCCTCGATCTCTGCCCTAGTATTGCCACTAGCCCAAGGAGTAGCTAGCACAATTTTAATTGTCATGGTGATTGTGGCATTTAATCTATTTATCTCGACAGGAAGTCTGGCAACTTCTTCTTTATTCACTTTTATGTTTATCTTATTTCGGATGATGCCATTGGTATCTCAAGTAAATGGTTCAAGGGAAAATTTGGGTCGTTTTCAAGGGTCTATCAATAACATCAAAGAACTGCTCAAAACTGAAGATAAACCATATTTGCATAATGGAAAGCTACAATTTCAGGGATTAAAAAGAGGAATTAATTTTCAGTTGGTCGATTTTGCTTACGAACCAGGTAATCTAATTTTAGAAGATATTAATCTTACGATTGATAAAGGTAACGTCACAGCTCTAGTAGGTGCATCAGGAGCTGGGAAAAGTACTCTAGCCGATCTGGTTGCTCGTTTTTACGATCCCACAGAAGGCTCGATTTCAATAAATGGAGAAGATTTACGTAACTTTGATATTTCTTCTGTCCGTAAAAAGATGGCAATTGTTAGCCAAGACACTTTTATTTTTAATGCTTCAGTTAGAGATAATATTGCCTACGGTATCGAAGAAATTTACGAAGAAGATATTTGGGAGGCAGCCCAACTTGCTCATGCAGTTGAATTTATTAAAGAATTACCAGAGGGTTTAGATACAGTACTAGGCGATCGCGGAGTACGATTATCTGGAGGACAACGTCAGCGCATTGCGATTGCCCGTGCCTTATTGCGTAATCCAGATATTCTGATATTAGATGAAGCTACCAGTGCCTTAGATTCTGTAACGGAACAATTAATTCAAGAATCTTTGGCAAAACTATCTCAAGGTAGAACGGTGATTGCGATCGCTCATCGATTATCTACTATTGCTAAGGCAGATAAAGTAGTAGTGCTTGAGCAAGGAAAAATTGTCGAACAAGGAAGTTATCAAGAGTTAGTAGCTAGGAAGGGTGAACTTTGGAAATATCACCAAATGCAGTATGAATTGAGTCAAGCAAGTTAGAAAAACTTTGCCTAATTAAGGAAATATTTTTATGATAATGCCAAATTTTTTAATTATAGGTGCTCCTAAAGCTGGAACCTCATCACTATATTACTATCTCAAACAACATCCCCAGATTTACATGAGTTCGGTTAAGGAACCACATTTTTTTGCTTTAGAAGGAAATAAATTTGATTATGTAGGACCTACAGAAAAAGGAATTAATCGGAAAGGTCAAATAATTACTAATCTAGAGGAATACAAAGATCTTTTTAAGGAAGTATCTAACGAAATAGCCATAGGAGAGGCATCTCCAATTTATCTGCATAGTCTCCAAGCACCTGTAAGAATTAAGCATTATATACCAAATGCTAAATTAATAGCAGTTCTACGTCATCCAGCAGAGAGAGCTTTTTCTGCATTTTCTCATTTGGTTAGAGAAGGTTATGAAACCCTGTCTTTTGAACAGGCTCTCATAAAGGAACAAGAGCGTATAAATAATAAATGGTTGAATCTTTTTTATTATCAAAAACTAAGTTTTTACTACGAATCTCTCAAGCGTTATTTTAATAATTTTAATAAAGAGAAAATTCAAATATATCTCTATGAAGATTTTAGAGAAAATACTATTGATATTGTTCGAGATATCTTTAGTTTTTTAGAAGTAAATAATGATTTTGTTCCAGATTTAACTATAAAAAATGCATCTGGCATTCCTAAAAGTAGATTTTTATACGATCTTTTTACTAAAAAAAATTTCATAAAGTCTATTTCTAAGCCTTTTTTTACTGAGCAATTACGTCGAAAAATCTATGATAGAGTCACAACTCAAAATTTAGGTTCAAAACCTACTATGCCCTCAGAAATAAAACATAATTTGATAAACATATATCGAGAAGATATTTTGAAACTTCAAGATTTAATCCAACGAGATCTTTCTCATTGGCTGAAATAAAGTTATTATTCAGCAAAGTGCTCTTTCCTTTAACAATGAACAAATAGTAAGCAATCAACAAATTAATAATAATTTTTCAAACTATTATTAACTTAACTTACTTTTAATTCTCCATAAAATATGTTTGCCTGAATATTCAAATAAATATTTAAGACTTCTAAATTTTCGATCTTTTATAAGATAATTTTTTATAAAGTTCATTATTTGTATTTGAGATTTTACATCTTGATCTTGTACAGAGAAAAGAGGAACTAAACAATAACGATCAAAATTATTAGCCAACCATAAATCTAAATAACTTCTTTTAGCATCATTATCTCTTTTCCATTCAGCAATAGTTGTACTAAAGTTATCTATGAAATATTGATAAGCATTATGATTTATAGCGTATGTATGATTGCCTCTTACATCAGAACCTCTCTCAACTTTTATTAAATTATCAGATATATGATGAAATTTTATCTTGGCATCTTTACCAACAAAACTGTATCCAATATTAAATACTTTCCAATCTATAGGCAAATTATTAATTGCATTGTACATATATTTTTCATTCCATTTTATGAATATCAAATCATCTTCAAAAATCAGAATATTTTTTAGTTTCTTTTGAGCTGCCATTTTTATTACTGCTAAATGAGACGAACCTGCTATTGCACGTCCCCCAACTTCATCTCGAACAGCACTAAATCTTTTAACTTTATCCTCTATTCCTATTTTTTTGAATTCTTGTTTGACTTTTTCCCAACGCTCGATTTTTTCGTCAAGATTGATACAATAAATTTCTTCAAAATAGTCAAATGGATTGTTCATTTATTTATTTAGTAGAAAAATGTTACTTTATAATCTTACTTTATCATAAATAAAATTACGATCAACATTAATGATAAATATAAATAAAAAAGTATTTCTCACTACATAATATCGTTTGATTTAAAATAAGATTATATAATAGTAAGTGATAACTTTATTGGAGTTATAATTAAAATAATAGAACAATTATTAAGACATTAATAACTTTAGTTAATGAGTTAGAAAAAAATAATTTACTCATTATTATCACTTCTTTTTACGACTCAAACTTTTTTGTCAACCTATTGTGAAATTTTGCTTTTTAGCTTTTTTAGATAATTATTATGGTACTAAAGAAAACTACGTTACTCAAAAAAACTATTCTAGAACATTTTCATAAATCATATATATATATATTTGCAAGAAAAAGATTTTTCAAGCTCAATAAGCAACTATATTTTTTGAGCTTACGAGGTCTTGGTTTCATGAATTATAATAGAAAGATAAATGGCGAAAATTTGTTTTTACAGAAACTTTTAGGAAGTTCAGATAAATATTTAGTAATTGATGTTGGTGCCAACGTAGGAGAATATTCCAACAAAGTCAAAAGTATTTCTAAATCGGTCACAATTTATGCTTTTGAACCACATCCAATAACTTTTAAGAAACTTCAGGCTGCAGCATCAAAATATAACTATATAGCAGTCAATCTCGGATGTAGTAATATACAAGGTGATTCCAAATTATTTGATTATCAAGAAAATTGTGATGGTTCTACACATGCTTCCTTATATAAGAATGTGATAGAAAAATTTCATAGCAGTAGCTCGGTATATTGGGATATAAAGTTAACTACAATAGACCATTTTGTTGATAAGAACAATATCAGAAAAATTAACCTTTTAAAAATTGATACAGAAGGTAATGAATTGAATGTTCTTATTGGAGCCAAAAAATCAATTGAAGAAAAAGTTATTGATATCATTCATTTTGAGTTCAACAAAATGAATATTACGAGTAGAGTTTTTTTCAAGGATTTTTATGAGCAATTACCTGAATATTCATTTTATAGAATGCTTCCTGACGGACTAGTTAAGTTAGAAGCGTACAATCCTTTATTTTGTGAAATATTTGCATATCAAAATATTGTCGCAATTCATAAAGAATATGACCAGCCATTCTCAAGTTGATCTTACTTAATAATTACTTTACCCTGACCATCAAACTAGTTATAGATAAATAATACTAGTTACTAATAATGTTCCGGATAACTTAGCTTAGCTAATTAAGTAACTTAATGAAAATAAATAATTTTGCCTTAATTATTGGTGCAATGAAGTGCGGTACAACTAGCCTCTTCAAATACCTAGCACAACACCTCCAAATTTCAGCTTGCAAAAATAAAGAACCACTTTTCTTTTCTAACAAAGATATATTTTCTAGAGGTTTTGATTACTACCAAAGCCTTTGGGACTGGAATTCTAATCAGCATAAAATTGCTCTTGAAGCAACTGTATCTTACACAAGAGTAACGCATACAAGTCCATCTCATCTAAATGCTGCTGAAAATATTGCCAAAATCAAAGCATGTACAAATGCAAATTTTAAATTTATCTACATCATTAGAGATCCAATAGATAGGATAGAGTCTCATTACACTAATGGACGTGCACATCTATATAAAGACACAGCAAAGCCTCTTTCTGAAGGAATAAATAGCGAAATAATAGATACTTCAAAATATGCAATGCAAATAGAAGAGTACTATAAAAGATTTCCTCATGAAAGCATTCTTTTATTGAATTTTGAGAATCTAAAAAATGAGCCCCTTAATGTTGTGAGAAAAGTTTGTCGATTTTTGGACATAGATCCGGATTATAAATTTCAAGGATTAAATATTAATCATAATCCGTATAATCCAATATTCAGAAGAGTTACTTTACCTGGTTATTCAAGTATAAGAAAGACAAAATTTGTCAAATCGATAGTTAGGCAGATTCCAGATGAAACAAGAATAAAATTACAACCATTTCGCAAGCTTCTTACACAAAAAAAATATTAAGAATATATCAAAATTTCTTCAAAACAACGCAATCATGTTTTAAATTTACTACAAAATGATTTGCAAGATCTAAAAACTAAATATGGAGTTGATCTAAGCAGGTGGAATATAAACATCTAAATGATTTGCGTTTATTTATTTCTACGTATAGTAAGTTTCTTGGAAAAAATTTAATGTCTAACTTTGTGTCTCTTATTGCCGATCCAAAACATAGAAATACATTTAATGAAATATTTAATGAAATTACAAAGATAAAACTTAAATGAATATTACTGTTATTATACCTACTTATCGTCGTCCCCAGGATTTGGTACGTTGTTTGAACGCATTGAAAAATCAAACGCGACCAGCTGATGAAGTGTTAATAATCGTTCGCGATACTGATGCTGAAACCTGGACTTTCCTAAAAAATTTCAATCATGAATCCTTGCCACTACGTAACGTTAAAGTAACTATTCCAGGACAAGTAGCAGCTTTAAATGCTGGTCTAGATGAAGCTCGAAGTGAAATTATTTCAATTACAGATGACGATGCAGCACCTCGTCCTGAATGGTTAGCTCGTATTGAGTCTCATTTTCTGAATGATAGTCAGATTGGAGGTGTTGGTGGACGAGACTGGTTGTATATTGGCAACAAGTTGATGGAAGGTGAACGAAAAATTGTTGGTAAAGTCCAGTGGTTTGGACGAACTATTGGAGAGCATCATCGAGGTATAGGGAAACCCCGTGAAGTTGAGATTCTCAAAGGCGCCAATATGAGTTACCGGCAAACTGCTATAGCTAACTTACGATTTGATAAGCGACTCTTGGGTTCAGGGGCAGAAGTACATAATGACTTAGCTTTTGCTTTGAATGTCAAGAAAAGTAGTTGGAAATTAATTTACGATCCTTTGGTAGAGATAGACCATTATCAGGGTTTACGTTTTGACGAGGATCGACGAGGTCAATTTAATGAAGTTGCTTGGTTTAATGAAGTTCATAACCAGACCCTTGTTTTACTCGAATATTTACCAACTATGAGAAAAGTCGTTTATCTTGTTTGGACAATTTTAGTTGGCACCAGAAAAGGTTTTGGTGTAGTGCAGTTGGTAAGATTTTTTCCGAAGGAAGGTAAGTTAGCAGGAAAAAAATGGTTGATATCAATGCGAGGACGTTGGCAAGGACTCTTAGCTTGGCGAGAGGGTATAGAAAGTAGTTGCTCAAAGCTTTCTCAGACGTCTTTACCAGAAACGCTCCCGCGTAGATAGGGGAAGAATTAATGTAGGCAAGTAATAACTAAATGTTTTCATCTTGGAGAAACTAAGTGGAAGGGAAACAATTAATTTCTAAAAGTTCTTATAAAAGAGGTTGGCAAATAAACCTAGAACCAAAGCCAGCATGGATGGCAATTCTAGGATTAGTATTTGTCATAAGCGTCTTTCTGCTGGTCGCTCCTCGTCTTGCTATTCCAATTTTTCCCCTTGGTTCATTCGCCGTTGGTGTATTTTTCTATCGTCGTTATCCTATTCTCTATGTCGGTTTTACTTGGTGGATGTGGTTTTTAGGCACATTTATGCGGCGCTTAATCGATTATCGGTGTGGTTATATTACCCCTTGGCCCTATCACTTAACGCCATTACTAGTAACTTCAATTTCCTTAGCTACTTTGGTACGCTACTTGCCTAGAACTTATAAGCGCGATGGCTTGCCTTTCATGCTTTGTTTTGCCAGTGTTTTCTATGCCTTTTTTATAGGATTAATTCGACAACCTATAACTGACTATGAGCGCGAAATACTAATTTTGTTTGATTGGTTAAGTCCTATTCTTTTTGGTTTCCACTTATTTGTCAATTGGCGAGATTATCCCAAGTACCGTCAAAACTTTCAGAGAGTTTTTCTCTGGGGGGTTTTGGTGATGGGAATTTATGGAGTTTTCCAATTTTTAGTCGCACCTGAGTGGGATAAATTCTTTTTGTATAGCCCTGGTGACGATACTTATGCTTCATATATGGGAGTTCCCGAGCCTTTGGGAATTAGAGTTTGGAGTACGATGGGCAACTCGATGACTTTTGCCTTCAACCTCATGCCTGGTTTATTGCTGTTGTTGATTAGTAAAGAGAAGTTACGTTTTCCCGCTGCTGGGTTTGGCTATCTTGCCTTTCTGTTATCGAAAGTGCGTACTGCTTGGTACAGTTGGTTAATAACTCTTTTACTTTTTGTTATATCCCTTAAAGATCGTCATCAACTTCGTATAATTCTTGCCATTACAACAATAGTAGTTGTTACTATTCCATTAGCTACGATGGAGCCATTCTCTGAAGTTATCAGCTCTAGGTTAGAAACATTTTCTGAGCTGGGAAAAGATGGTAGCTTAAATTCGAGACTAATAACTTTTGACAGGGGAATTAATTATGCTTTATCTGAGTTTATCGGTTGGGGTTTATTGGCACCAGGACAAGCCCCAACAGGTGGAAACTATAATCAAGCTCTTTTTTCTACCAATGACAATGGTTATCTGGTGATCCTAGTTTCTTTTGGTTGGTTTGCTCTTATTGCCTATATTGGTGGAATAGCCCTGCTTTTGTTTAAACTGTTCCAAAGACGACAATTAGATCTGTTTACTATTGCTTCCAGAACTATTGTTTTAGGTTCTTTGGCGCGAATGACTACTAGTAACGTGACAACAGAACAATATGCTATGCCTATTTGGGGGTTTTTGGGGATAGCCATGGCAGCTTACAAATATTATCAATATCAAGACAATACTAAGCAGAAAAAAAATTTTATATTATAGGGCTGGGAGAATTTTTTATGACACTTCCTAACTTTATTGGTATTGGAGCAGCTAAGTGCGGCACAACTTGGCTACATGAATTACTCAAACAACATCCAAGTATATATATGCCAACAAGAAGAAAAGAGATTAATTTCTTTAACTTCGATGATAATTATAGTAAAGGACTTGGATGGTATGAATCATTTTTTCCTAGTTCAGAAATTGCAACTAAATATAAAGCTATTGGAGAATTTACGCCTAGATATTTATCGCAACCTAGAAAGTGTGCTCAAAGGATAGCTTCTGTAAAATCAATACAAAAGCTTATTCTAATGGTACGTAATCCAGTAAATCGAGTTTATTCGCAATATGGTCATGCAGTTCGTGCTGGATATAATAAGTCTTTTGAGGACTTTCTAATTGACAGACCTTGGGTTATTAAACACAGCTTTTATGCACACAATTTAGAACCATTTTTAGAATTTTACGATCAAAAGCAGATATGTTTTCTTGTTTTTGAGCAATCTATTACACATATAAATGAGACAAAAAAAACAATTGCCAATTTTTTAAAAATATCGTCTGAAGGATTTAGCAATACTATTGGATTACAAAGAGTCAATCAAAGCTATATTCCTAAATATAGCCAATTAAACTATTTGGCGGGTCTAGTTAATCGTAAATTATCAAAGCATGATTTAGATTTGATAATAAATCTATTCGACTCATTGGGAATTCGAAAAATTCTTAAAATAGGCGCTCAGCAGAGCTTACCAACTATGCAGGAAAAAACAAAATTAAGATTACAAGAAAAATTCACAAGAGATATTGAAAAATTAGAAGTTCTACTAGATGTAAATCTTGATATTTGGCGTTGATAAACCTCGATTCCAATCGATCAATTATCAACTATAAATAATCAATTAGCTAATAACAATATATAAATATATTCAAGCATCGATGTTAAAAATAATTAATAAAATTCCGTATAGTTCATTAATGACTTATCTTAGACAATTTAATTTTGTATTTCGCTCCTTGGTAGCAAGAGAACCTCAATTAAAACTTTTTTATTTACCCTACATTCTTTGGGATTGTAAAAAATTTAAATCCTTCAAGCAAAATCCCAGCGAACGTATGATAAGCAGTGATACTGAATTAGTCATAGATGGCTTTCAAGGTTCAGCCAATAGCTTTGCCGCATTTGTATTTCAAAAGAGTCAAACAAAATATGTTCGCATTGCTCATCATTTGCATTCGCCTGCTCAAATCATAGAGGCTGCCCGTAAAAATATTCCTATTTTGCTTGTCATAAGAGAACCTGAAAAAGCCGTTCTATCTCTTACTAGCCGCTGGCCATATATTTCTATTCAGCAAGGATTAGAAAGTTATATTAGTTTTTATTCTAAGCTAGAACCTTATGCAGCTAATTGCATAGTAAGTACTTTTGAACAAACTACAGGATATTTTGATCGAGTAGTCCAAAGAATAAACATTAGGTTTGGAACAAAATTTGATGTAGTTGATATGGCTCAAGCAAATCAATGGAAACCGCCTCAAGGAGAGAGAAAAAAATTAAAGAAACAGAAAAAACAAGATTTTAAACTAGAATCAAATAACTATTTATTAGAAAAAGCAAATGAA
Source organism: Pleurocapsa sp. PCC 7319 (assembly GCF_000332195.1). Classification (NCBI taxonomy): domain Bacteria; kingdom Bacillati; phylum Cyanobacteriota; class Cyanophyceae; order Pleurocapsales; family Pleurocapsaceae; genus Pleurocapsa; species Pleurocapsa sp. PCC 7319. The sequence goes on along the minus strand of NZ_KB235922.1, from coordinate 2,978,182 downwards.
TTATACATAAAATTTAAAATATTGGCCAAACAAGATTGATTGTTTATTCTTGTAATGTTATTGATTTTTATCTTGAGAAAAAAACATTTATTTCTTTTTTTTGCTGCTGCAATTTTATTAATAATTGTCGCCAACTATTCTCCTTTAAAATCAAAGTTGACTTTTCCATCTGAAGTTGTTGTTTCTTTAGGCGATCGCAATGAAATGCCTTTGCCAGAGAAAATTATTACGGTTGATATAGGCATTAAACAAGAAGAAAAAGATCAAGCGGATGCAATTTTAACCTCAAGGGTAATACAAGGTTTGGTCAATCGACAAAGCGCAGACAAAATTTGGCTCTTCAACGATAACTCTCAATCTGGCTACACAGGAAGTAATGATTGGGACTTTCAAAAAGTAATGCTTGAGACCTTACCTGAGGTGAAAGACTTACCAAGAAAGGATCTCCAACGCCAGGTAGGTGTTAATGGTGGACTTCATGCAATCCTCGAATACATCACAATAAAATACCCCAACATAATTAAGGGTTGGGTAGTGTGGGACCCAAACCTAGAGGGACAGGTACGGCTAGCTACTTCGGGAGCAGCAGTGACCATTGCCGCTCAAAAAAACTACCTCGCGGTTTCGCCAGAACTCAAAGAGCTAATAGAAAGCTGGGGATTTTCCTTTACCGAACTACTTGACCTTCGAGAGTTGGATTTCAAACACGATTGGCAAGTACTGAACTGGCTAGTCGATAATTATTTTGCTACTTCAAATCGCCAACATCAGCTTTTATATTCCACTGGTGTGAATTCTTGGGATAATCCTGGCCCTTATGAATCAGATACACTTTTATCCTTCGGAGTAATTGATTACGCAGTGGCAACAAATGGTTTCGCCTTCAACATCGATGTTGCTGACGCCAATGACGATCAGGCTCTTATGAAGATGTTACAACAGCCCGGGTTAATTGAAGGTAGGGCTGGAATTATAGGCTGGGTCCCTTCCCATCCTGGAAGAACAGAAACCTCTGAAACACCTAAAGTATTAAGTCATACAAGTTATTATGTTATTGGGACATCAATATCATCAAATTTCAGCGTACTTGATGCCTATCCAGACAGCCAAGTCAATTTACCTGATTCCAAAGCATATCCTGTTAATGAAAAAGATGTTTTTATTACTTGGTGGATAGCCGATGGAGATAATCTCGATCATACCTTTAAAGGAATGTTTGGTCTTTTCAAGCAAAGTCCTGACTTTGGACAGAGAGGAATTACTTGGTCTGTTGCGCCGATTTTAGCTCATCTCACTCCGCCACTTTACAATTGGTACGCTCAGGTTTTGCCTCCTGAAAACGATATGGGAATCATTTGGGCTGATAAATGGATGTGTACTAGACTCAGCAACTCTGAGCAAGCTGGTTATGTTTGGCGTACTTTTGCTAAGGATACTGATTTACCTGTAGTTAACAATTTTTGTGATGCCGAAGGACACCGAGCCGATATTGTTAATTGGTTGGGCGTAATTCAAGGAATTTACAATGTCAAGCAACCAGTACAGCGTTTGGATGCAACTAATCCAGATACAGCAGTGATTGGAATGCATATGTTTCAAGATTCTAAATATGCAAAGATAGAAAATGTTCGAGAAATTGCTGATGATATTCGTCAATGGGCAAAGACCCATCCAGGACCACAATTCATGCCAGTGTCTATTGGCAAGGCAACTTATTGGCAAAACTACGATTACTTTAAAATTGCTAAAACACTTGAAGAAAATCTCCTGGCTAATCCCGAGGGGCGCAAGTATCATTTCCTCAGGGCGCGAGACTTAATGATGACTTATAGCACTTGGCAAGGACGTAAGTGGAATTGGGATCGTGAAATCGAGCAAGATTTTGTGGATAATAGCGAAAGCGGTTTTTCTATGAGCGATGGATGGGTCACAGCTCCAAGAAGCTATAAACAATACGATAAAGACTATCTTGTGGCAAATGCTGATTCAAATACCTGGGCACAGTGGCAGCCCAATATTAAAGAACGGGGAAAGTATGAAGTATACCTATGGTGGCAGCCAGGAAAAGACAGAGCCACTAATGCCAAAATAATTGTGAATCATTTAGGAGGAAAGGAGATAAAACAGCTAAACCAAAGAAAAGCGATCATTCGTGGCTGGAATTTAATTGGCACCTATCAACTTGATGGACATTCCTATCTTCGTATCGTTAATGATAAAGCTAATGGCAAGGTTATAGCTGATGCAGCGAGATTTCTTAAAGTGAACTAAAATTTCCTACTTGAAAGTAACTAAAAAGTTACGTAAACTCGAAAATTTAAATGTTGCCTTTATATACATTTCCCCTACCAAATATATTAGGCGATCGCTAATTACTAATCAATTTTAATCCTACCTTGGGGTAACTTTTTGATTACTCAAAAGAGTTATTAAACATGATAATTTAATCAGTAATTTAGGCTTTTTGGACAATTCAATTTACTGAAAGGTATTCTTGAATTTAAAAATTCCTTTAATTGCACTATCTTTAAGCTGTGGTGAAAATTCTTTTTCTCGATCAAACGGGTATGTTGGGCGGCGCAGAGTTTGCCCTAATAGATGTTGCTTACGCATATATAGAAAACTGTTTGGTTGGACTGTTTGAAGATGGTCCTTTCAAAACTCTACTCGAACAGAAGCAAATTCCAGTTCAAATTTTAAATGACCAACCAATAGCAGTTAGCCGAGATAGTAATTTTATCCAAAGCTTAGGTAGCTTGGGGCAAATTATTCCTCTCATTAATCGTGTTGTCCAGAAAGCGCGTGACTTTGATGTAATTTTTGCTAACACACAAAAAGCCCTAGTTATTGGGGCAATTGCTAGCTGGTTATCACGCCGCCCTCTAGTCTATTATCTTCACGATATTTTATCGACAGAACACTTCAGCCCTACCAATATTCGCATTGCTATTGCCACAGCAAATCGATTTGCTTCACTAGTGATGGCTGACTCCCAAGCCACTAAAAAAGCTTTTCTTGAGGCGGGTGGAAGACCTGAAATTGCAGAAGTCGTCTACTATATTTTTAAACCAGAGCTATATTCGGGTCACGATTCCCAGCGAGATATTTTGAGACAGGAGTTGGGATTGAGCGATCGCTTCCTGGTGGGACATTTTAGTCGCTTATCATCTTGGAAAGGTCAACACGTCTTGATTGAGGCTCTCAAATATTGTTCTGATGATGTAACTGCGGTTTTAATTGGCGATGCCTTGTTTGGCGAACGGGAATACGTAAAGCAGCTTCACGAGCAAGTAAACAGTTTGGGACTAGAGGAACGAGTTAAGCTCCTAGGCTTTCGCTCTGATGTACCGCAGTTGATGACTGCCTGCGATTTGGTCGCCCACACTTCAATTGCACCGGAACCATTTGGACGAGTCATTGTCGAAGGTATGTTATGCAATCGTCCGGTTGTAGCTGCTAATGCTGGCGGAGCGGCAGAAATTGTCGAGCATAGCAAAACGGGTTGGTTGCACTCTCCTGGAGATGCTCATCAGCTCGCAGAGATTATTATGAATTGTCACGACCGACCAGACCACGCTGCTGCGATCGCTAGCACAGCCAAAACAGAGGCAAGTCAACGCTTTAACCCATCAGCAATTAACCAGCAAATTTATCAATTGCTTAGCCAAGTGATTGCAATAAGCTAAAACTCTTAAAAATTGTGAGAAAAAGAGCTAAAAAGATCCAAGTTTAATAAACTGCCCAAGATAATGAAAACTCTCCAGATAGGCTTAGACTGGTTTCCCGAACAACCAAGCGGACTTGGTCGCGTCTACTACAACTGTGTCAATTATTTACCAAAAGTCGACGTAGAAGTAAAAGGCTTGGTTGCGGGCTCAAAAAAAGTAAGCCTAGGTTCTCAAGGACAAGTCCGAGCCTTTGCCCCCCCTGATTCACCCCTAATAAAACGCTGTCAAGGAATACGAAAATCAGTTTGCCAACTGTTAGCAGAATCAGACTATTCCTTGATAGTTTCTCATTTTGCCCTCTATACCTTTCCTATCCAAGATCTAATAGGCGATCGCCCATTGGTAACTCATTTTCATGGACCTTGGGCATTAGAAAGTGGGGTAGAGGCAAATAAACGTATAGCAGTTAAAGTAAAAAAATGGCTTGAACAAAGTGTTTATAGGCGATCGCAACAATTCATCGTTCTGTCTCAAACCTTCAGCGATATTTTGCATCAAGAATATCAAGTCCCCTTAGAAAAAATCAATATTATCCCTGGGGGAATAAATATAGATTGCTTTAATATTAATCTCGCTCCAATAGAAGCTCGTAGTCAATTAGGTTGGCATCAAGATCGACCGATTATTTTTTGTATCCGTAGGCTAGCCAAACGCATGGGATTAGAAAACTTGGTAGCAGCTATGGCAAAAGTTCGGACAGTTTATCCCGATATTTTGCTCCATATTGCTGGGAAAGGAGAGTTGGCTACTACACTCAAAACTCAAATCGCCGAACTAGAACTTGAAGATAACGTTAAACTACTAGGATACATACCTGACGAACAATTACCCCTATGCTATCGCGCTGCTAACTTTTCCGTTGTTCCCACCGTAGCCTTAGAAGGTTTCGGTTTAATAGTAGTCGAATCATTAGCTGCTGGTACTCCAGTATTAGGAACTCCTATCGGTGGTATTCCCGAAATCTTAAAACCCTTTTCTGAAGATCTAGTTTTTGAAGGATATCATCCAGAGCAACTTGCCAGAGGAATTATCGAAACTCTATCAGGCGATCGCATTTTACCTAGCAGTCAATCCTGCTTAGATTACGTTCAAACTAATTACAATTGGCCAGCGATCGCGCAGAAAATTAAACTTGTCTATCAAAGAGCCTTGACTGATTGACTCCGAGGCTCATCAACAATTTGAGTCATAGTTGGTTCAACAGCGATCGTGTGTTCAAATTTAGCTCAAATCAAACAGGCGATTGCGCTCCGCGCACCAGCAGAGCTGATCATTCTTTTCAATAAATGCAAGTTTTTACCTTCACCGAATAAATAAAATCTTGATTTTGACTAGATTTCCTCTACTTGTAAATATCTCTTCGATGTCCAACTTTGGTAATTATAATCAGCAAAGTTTTATCTTGTATTTCGTAGATAATTCTATAATCGCCTATTCTAACTCGATATAAACTTTCTGATGTTACTAGTGCAGCTAGGCGGAAATAATCCACCAGTTAATCATGATCTTTAAAACCCTCAAACTTCCACACAAACGGCTTGGCAAAATGCCAATTAAAGTAATCAATAAAATTCAGAATCTTTTGCTCCAGGTCTTCAGTCGAACAGAAACTACTTCTTTTGAGCAAACGCCTGACTAAAATAGAAAACCAACACTCAATTTGGTTCAGCCCTAATGTATGTTTCGGAACATATACAAAGCGAATCCGATGTGATTCATCTGATAAAAAAGCCTCACGGCTGGTCATGGATTTTAAAATTCCTTCTTTCCCTTTAACTCCTAAATCCGTAGTAATTCCACAGTTTGATGCTACTAAATTAACTAAACTTTCTGATTTATGAGTATTGAGTTGATCCACGATAAAAATCCATGACCCTTTTTCATCAGTCTGAATTGTTTTCTGGATATGTTCATAAAAATCTTGTTCAGTTCGAGTTGCACCGATAGAGGGAGTAAGTACTTTTCCTCTGGCTACATCCCAGTTAGCAATTAAGCTTAAGGTTCCGTGGCGTTCATACTCAAATTCGATTTTCTCTACTTGTTTAGGCTTGCCTGGTTTGGCTGGAAATAATCTTTCAAGAGCTTGAATACCTGTCATTTCATCGGTACTAACCAAATGAATACCTTGTTCTAATAACTTTAAGGCATTTTGATGCAGTTGACAGATATATTTGACTTGCTTTTTAAATTTTAGGGGGTCATCAATTTTGGGATTTAACCAGTAACGATGGAGATCTGGTTTTAGTGTGGCTTCTTGTTAAAAAACGTCCCGCACTTCGAGGGGAAATCTTTGACACTATTCCTCTTTTAACTGCTTCTGCTGCTAACTCTCTGGCTGTCCAATGACTTACTGGTCTTTCTGATTCTTCGGGAGATTCACAGGCTAGTGCCACTATTTGAACGACTTGTTCTACGCTAAAGAACCTGCTCGTGCCTGAACGTGGGCGATCTTCTAAAACTTGTTTAATCAAGACCATTAACTTTTTGTCAGTTACTTGTTGTTCTTCTGCTGCTGCTAGTTTCTCTTTGTCCTGTCTCCATCGTTCTCGCCACAAGCGTACTTGCCCTCTTTCTAGTTCTAATCTTCGACTAATAGAACTATTGCTCTCTCCAGATGCTGCGGCTAAAATCAGCTTGGCTCTTCTCACCAAACGATCAGGGTTGGTAGTCCCTCTAACTATCTGTTGTAGTAGTGTTTCTTGTCTGCTGGAGAGGTTGATTAGTTTTGCTTTGTTAATGGGCATCGATTCCTTGGCTTCACTCTTTTGCTTAATAGAGTAAGTTTCATTTTATCTGATGAGAGCTTCCTTTTTAACCTGGTGGGCTATTTCCGCCTAGCTGCACTAGATACTCAACCACATAACTAAATACTTACTTCTTTCTAACCATCAAACAAACTAATTATAGATACCTTAATGGTGTGATAGCGCTTGTTGCGGGTAAAACACTATTCTTAAATCTTAGAGTAGGGATTATATTTTTGATATATTTATCTCTTTTTTTCCATAAATTTTACTTTTGGACAAGTCTAGTCTAAATCTCATCTAACTATCTTGATATTAATTCTCGAGATTTAATAACTATTTAATAACTGGTTAAGCCTTGATTAAATTCTAAATTACTGTCCATAATAACTAGACATAATAGCTTGATTTTAATTAATAGTAATTAATACCAGTATTTAATGGAAAAACAAAAAATAGAATCTATTAGCAAAAGACTGTTAAATTTGATCTATATACAAGATCTAGGCTTGATACTTAGATTTGTATCTGTTCTTTTGGGGGGAAAGTTAAGTGTTAAATTGGATAAACCTCTGCAAGAATTCAACAGAATTATTGAAATAGGCTCAACAAAAGTTAGATTTGCCCATAGTTGTCTAAATACTGAGACAAATAATTATTTGGGACTTTTGACCAAGGATATTTCCACCAAGCAACGACAAAATGAACAGATTTTAACTATAGATCGGACTTTCAGTATCAAAGAAAATAATGCGGATATCCTAATTCTTTCAGATACTCTCCATTTAAACCGTCTCTGGTTTTTTCATGAATATAGACATACTCAATATCTTTTCTATACGCCAATAAATTTTACTGCCTTATTTTCTGGTCTTTCAGGGCTTTGGAAAAATATCCTTTTAAAGCGGATTCAAGTGGTTGGATTTTCTGTTTTAGAAGACGATTGGGGAACCAAACAACCTACTTTAATCATCAAAGTCTTAAAAAGATTTACCCCTAATGCCAGACGTTATATTTCCCCGGTTTTAGGTGTAGAAGGTTTTTTTAAAATTCTGACCGAAAAGCAAGTTAGATACACAATTTTACGTTGGTTTGAAGATTTGCCAGCAATAATGCCTGATGAAGATATCGATATGCTTGTTGCTGATGAGGATGTTGAAATTATAGAATTGCTACTCCAAAAACAACCAGGTATTATTCCCTGTGACCTATATACTGTTTCTGGTTTACCTGGAACCGCCTACAAAAATATGGCATATTATCCTCCTTTATTAGCCGAGAAAATACTACAGGAATCGATTACTTTTAGGTCATATTTTCGGATACCAAATCGAGAAATTCATTTCTTTAGTTTGGCCTATCACGCGATCTATCATAAAGGTCTAAACTCAGGTATTCCTATCTCTGTAAATGATAATAAGAACTCTAAACTAGATTCTACACCAGAGCATGAATATACTCAGATTCTAAAGGAAATGGCACAATCACTCAATATTGAGATTGATATTACCTTGGAAAGTTTACATGAGTATTTGAGTAGTATTAATTGGCGACCTTCACAAGATACTTTAGCTCGTCTTGATAGTAGTAATATTTGGCTGCAAGAAAAGTATCAATCTATTCTTGATACAGACAGCGGTTTAGATGCAAATAGTTTAAATATCAAGGGATTAGCTGTTTTCTTTGTGCGTCGAAAAGCACTTGAGTTGAAATTAGAACATAAAATTATTGAGCTTTTAGTTAGAGAGGGCTTTAATTTAATTGAAAGCAAAGTTTTAACCTCTGAAGAAGTTAAGCAAGTTAAATATAAAATTAGAGGTGGTAACTGGGGTAAAGGTCCATGGCCAGACTCTGGAGGAGATCCTACAATGGTTTTGGTAACAGTAGATTTAATGCCTTTAAAACCTAGTGATACACAATTAGCCAAGCAACCTCATCTATCCAATGCACGTATATTAATTAAAAATAAGATTAGAGATATAATTAATTCCTCGCTTTACGCAGAACAAAGATGTAATATTATTCACTCCAGTGATAATGAACAAGAAGCTTGGAATTATTTACAAATAGCAATACCTGAAAACTGTATAGAAATTAAGCATAAAATTGGTGCATTACACCATGATTTTTTGACAATGTATCCCATTAAAAAAGAATTAACTAGGTTTGGTAGACGTGCCAAACTTGAAGTTATTGAATATCAAAATAAATTGGCAATTAAAAAGACTTTTAGACCTGGTTGTGAACGTTTTTGTCGCAGAGAATTATTAGTTTATCAGTCTTTCGGAGAAAGATTTTTTGCAATTTCTAGTTTGATAGATTATAGTTCAAATTATCTAATCTATCCTTATTATAATGATATTTTGCAATTTCAAATTAATCAAAATAGGCTATTACCTTTATCTGTAGCCAAACAAGCTATAGAAACTATTAATTTCTTTTACGAACAAGGTTACTCACTACTCGATTTCAACCCAGCTAATATTATTGTTGATCGCGATACTGGGTTTAAAGTGATCGATTTTGAATTTCTCTATCAATATGAAAATAGACCAGATTCTTTAGAACAGTGCTATGAATTGGTTGGTATTACCGATGATTTTCATGGAGACAAACCAAATTTTGAATCAAAGCAATACTATGAAGATAGATGGAAACGTTATGTAGGTCTGAGCTTAAAAAGTTTAATTTACGATCCTACTTGGCTCCAATATATTAAACGTTTGATTTACGCCATAACTTACTTGCCAATACGCTCTCTAAAAAACAGAATTAATGGTTTATTATCTGATTATAATTTAAATTTCAGTTCTCTGAAAACTCTAATTAAAACCACAACAATACGTAAAGTCGATTAATTGTGTTAATTATTATCAGGTAAAAATTATTTTTCTCCTCAAAATACAAAAGTTTCGTTCGTAATTCAAATCAAATTTTAGATTGAGAAACATTATGATCAATGATATATTTGCCATTATTGATTGGAGTAAGAAAAACTCATTACATGCTTTGGTTGACAGTTCTTGTAAAAATATCAGTTTCTCTGATAATTATTTAACAGAAATTATTCTAGATAAACCAGAAATTTGTTTTAGTGGTATCCGTAAGAAACAATTAAATAAAAATTCTAATTATTGGCACTGTGGCGAACGAGACTTTATTTTACATGGCAATATCTGTCAGGGTTTTAAGATAGATTCTAGCTGGGTAAATATAGACTTTAGTCAGCATGTTGATCGCGTTTTTGATGGTATTTATAATCTTTTGATTTGGGATAATCGCGATCAATCTTTATTTATTTCTTCCGATTATTTGAGTGCTAAGTCACTCTATTATTGGCGAGACAAGGAAATAGTTGTTATTTCTAGTAATCTTAAAGCATTTCGTTTGTTACCATTTATACCGCAAAAACTCAATCCACAGGTTTTAGCTACTACTCTCGCTCTTTCCCATCCCCTTAGTTGCGATACTTTGCTGGAAGGAGTTCAAGCTCTTCCGATTAATAGTGCTACGGTTTTTAGGCGGGACAAAACAGAATTTTTGGCGAGAACCTACGAGCAATCTAGAAACGCAAAATCTTTAGCTACAGAAACTGAATTAATCACTAACTTAGATAGTTTAATAGCGCAATCTACTAAAACCTGGTTAGGAGATCGTCAACATGCCCTTATTTCTTTGTCAGGAGGTCTAGATTCGCGAATTTTGCTTGGTTACCTGAAACACCTAGAAATTGAAATTACCGCAGCCACTTGGGGCGAACCAGGAAGTGATGACTTCCGACTGGGAATAGAATTAGCAGAGGCCACTCAAACTAAATATCTTACTTATATATTGACAGAACAATCTGCGATCGCCGAAGAGGATTTAAAATTTCCTGCTTGGTGGACTGAATCTTTTAGTGTCAATAACGTTCCTTTTTATTGGCGGGGTTGGTTAGATCTATTACAGACTCAACAATTACCCGTTATTCACGGATTTTTAGGAGGTCCTTTGGGAGGAGGACGTTTACTACAGTGGGGCGTATCGCCCAACCATTTAGCTCGCGAAGTAGATGAAAGAGTAATTGATGAACTAAGAACCTGGGGGAATAATGTTGCACCAAATATACTAACTGAGTTTTCTACACCTCTATTTAAAGAGTTCCTCACCGAAGGTATTGCCGAGAGTTTAGTGGCATCTTTTTCTGACTTGCCACAACAATTTGTTTATCAGCGTTTGATGTGTCTGGATTTTTACTATCGTCAAAGACGCTATCTTGCTAATGCGGTTTCTAAAATTATTGGCACATTTTTACCAACTATGTTGCCTTTTTATACTAAAGACAATCTCGATTTTGTTTTACAGTTGCCCCTAGAATTAATTTTAGATAGAAAAATTTTCAGAAAACTACTTTTAAAGCAATTTTCTACTCTAGCAAGTTTTCAAGAAGCAGATAAAGGTAAACTACCTATCTATTCTAATCCCACTAGTAAATATATAGATAACCTAAAAAATAATCGTTATGCGTGGTTTCTATTTCCTAAATTAAAACCACGACGGTCAGGAGCAATTTTTAGTATGTTGCTCGATAAGCATTTGCCTATTTTTATAAATACTTTAATAAATTCTAGTACTATTTTAAATGATTATCTAGATATAGAGGGTATAGTCGCCAAGCTCAAATCAGGAGAAATATCTGGTCGTGATCGCGATCAAATTATGAGACTTTTTAATATAAGTGTCTTTGTAAATCGCTATTTTAAATGCTAAATGACAGCCAAGATAAATTATCAATAACTATACTAATAAATTAATCAATTAAATAACTATAAATATCTGTTCTTTAAACTAAAGTTTAATCTGTGAAAGTCGTCGACCGATAAATATATATTAGTTATTTAATTATGCTAGTAATAGCCAATTCAGGTAAAGTTAATTCACCCAGAGTAAACATAGATTTACTTAAAGTTAAAACCCAATTAAGAAAATGTTGACAACAGTAAAAGGTAAGATCAAAAAGTTTTTGCGAATTAATCAAGGTAATAAAAATAGATATTGGAACGGTCGCAAGAATAGAATTTATTATCAGCAAGCACTGACATTTGCTAAGCAATATGCGCCTGATGCCAAAACAGTAATTGACGTAGGACCTCACAATACACAATTTTTATCACGGGTAGATTGGGTTTCATCTAAAACAGCGATCGATCTTAAGCATATGCCATCATTACCAGGTACAAATAACATACAAGGTGACTTTCTAGAATTTGTACCAAAAGATACTTTTGATTTAGTTTTTTGTCTTCAGGTCCTTGAACATCTAGAATCTCCGACATTATTTGCTCAAAAGCTACTGGAGACAGGGAAAATAGTAGTTATTTCTGTTCCTTATCAATGGCCCCCAGGAACTCGCAAAAACCATATACAAGATCCTGTCGATGAAAATAAGCTTCTTAGCTGGACTAAGAAACCCTGGTTAGAAAAAGCTATTATAACTGATGACTTACCACGTCTTGTTGCAGTTTTTGAAGGGACAAACAAGAATTAGTTGTGAATAATTTTCTCTGTTTTTTTCTATTTAAATCATCAAAAATAGCAGCGTTTAAAATTGTTTATGAAATCTCGTAGTGGCAATTAATAAATTGTCACTACGAGCTGAGTTCTCTATTTTACTTTATTTTCTACCAACTTCCTACTAATTATTGGCCCGCTCAATTTTTTGCCAATATTTGGAATAAGTTTTTTTACAAAGCTTCCTTAATATCAAACGCTTGTACTGTTCTTGAAGAAAAGTACTAGGAAATAAAGACCTTAAATCATCATTAGGAATCAAATCTATGACCAAATGAATTCTTCTTTTATTCCAGTTATTCTTAACTCTATGAGGAAAAGAAAAATCTCCATAATAAATATTACCAGGTTGCCATTGACAAACATTGTGACAAATTTTAAATTCTACTTTTGGACTGGTAATAACTGGAATATGAAACCTCGAAGAAGTAGAGTTAACAATTTTATCGATACTCCCTGTGCCATCAAAATGCCATTTGATTTCATGATTTGGCTCTAAGGATAAAAATCTAACTCTTTTTTTCTTAGCAGGTAATTTGTCAAGAAGTTCTCTGATATACGGACAAAATTGTAAAGCGGAAGTAGCAACATAAGGTTTACCAACTTTGTTAATGTGCCTATCCTCATTTACATCACCACCGCTGGTAATTAATCCAATTGATTTCCACCCTCCATTATGATGTTCTTTAACAGAGTGCGGTACACCTGAGAAAATTGAAGATACAGCTTGAAAATCAGATAGTATTTTTTCTGCTTCTATCCTAATTGGAAGTTTGACATTTAGTTGAACTTGAGTCATTAAAGTCAATAATTCAAATATTTGGGACATAATCTATTTGTTACCAAGATGATGTTACTTAAAGCCTTAAAAATATAATATCTAAATAAAATTTATTTGTAATAAATTTTATAACAATCAAATTACTTTTATCTAACTTTCAAGATTTTTTATATATACAAAAATGCATAATACTTAATTTCAAAAACTATAAATTTCTATATTTTATTTATAAGTAAAACCTCAATATATATAGCTATTTTTTATTCTAAAAAAACTAAATTTTAATAAGGATAGTTTACTAAGCTTTGTTCGAGAAAGCTGAAAATTATCTATTAGGAACTTAACCTGATCAATCAGATAGAAAGTGTACTCTTTAAATCGTTAGCGATCGCACAAATCTTATATATAGCTTCAAAAAATCGAAAACCCTATCATTGTTATCAGTTTATGACATAGTAGTTCTACTATTAGTTTGCTCAGTTAGAAATAATGATTAAATCTACTAACTTCGATTTCCAAATTTAATTCCAAATCTTTAACTCCGAACTATTTTTACATCCATTTTTACATCCATCAAATCAATCTTGACAGACTCATAGTATATTTATTTATATCAATCGAAAAAAGCGCTCATTATAATGACCACATTAATACAAACAATTGATACATCTTTGTTTTCACCACCCAGTCCAGATCCAGCAGGGATAGTTTTTCTAGAAGATTCTAATAGCTTTTTATTAATTTCCGATTCTGAAGTCGAAGAAACACCTATTTTTGCTGGAGTAAACCTTTTTACCACCAATTTAGATGGTAATGTAACTAATACTGGAGACACATTAAGTTTTTCGGCAGAACCTACTGGATTAAGCTACGATTCCGCTAACGATATTTTATTTGTTTCGGACGATGCTAATCAAAGGATCTATCAAGTCACTTCTGGCAATGATGGCATCTTTGGGACATCGGACGATAATTTAATTGACGAATTGGCCACCGGGTCTATCGGAAGAACTGACCCTGACCCTTTTGGAAGTGGTGACCCTGAAGATGTTGCTTTTCGTCCTGGGTCGGGAACCCTCTTTATTTCTGAAGGGATAAATCATCGGATTTATGAAGTTAATACTGACGGTAATTTGATCAGTAGTTTTGATACGACTGATTTTGGTCTATTTGATCCCGAAGGTATTGAATTTAACCCAGAAAGCGGTAATTTTTTCATTGTTGGTGAGCCTACAGATGAATTGTTTGAAGTTACTGCCGATGGCAATTTAGTACAAAGAATAAATATTAATGAAGCTAATCCCGTACAACCTGCTGGAGTTACCATTGCACCTAGCAGTGACAATACTGCTAATAGAAGTCTTTATATAGCCGATCGCGGTATTGATGAAAGTGTAGATATCAATGAAAACGATGGCAAAGTTTACGAGTTTGCTCTAGAAGAAACTATTTTTGCTACAGTTCGCGACACCGTTAATTTAAATGGAAATACCTTCAATGATGAAGATGTTTTTGCTTATAATGCTCGCACGGGAACATGGTCTCAATACTTTGATGGTTCTGACGTTGGTTTGAGTAGTGGAGATCTTGACGCTATTCATTTAAATGATGATGGAAGCCTTTTATTTAGTTTAAATGCATCAAATAACACAGTCTCTGGTATTGGTAATGTTGATGATTCTGATATAGTTCGCTTTATTCCCACTTCGACAGGTACCAATACTGCTGGCAATTTTGAACTTTACTTTGACGGTTCTGATGTAGGGCTAACTCAGGGTGGTGAAGACATTGATGCAATTTCAATCCATTCAGATGGCGATATATTCATTAGTACCAATGGTTTTTTTGATGTTGAGTTTGGAACGGTAACAGGTGAGGACAAAGATGTACTTCGATTTTCTCCTGATAGTCTAGGTTCTTTGACCAGCGGTAATTGGTCTTTATATTTAGACGGCTCTGATGTGGGTTTGAGCGGCAGCAACGAAGATATCAAAGGATTATCGATTTACGATGATGATGAAATTGTTGTTAGTAGTCTTAGTGACTTTGCTGCTAATGATGTAACTGGTAATGGTAGCGATCTGTTTTCCTTCAAATCTACAACACTTGGAGATAATACTAGTGGTATTTTTTCCCTATTCTCAGATGGTGCGGCGAACGGATTTGGTAATCAAGTAATTGCTGATTTCACTATTGTCTAGCAGTTTGTCGGAGAAAAATTTATGCTAAGTAGCCCAATTGGTGATCGCTCAAAAAATCAAACTCGTCTATCAAAGTACCCTAGTTTAAATCAATCTCAGATTTTTTAAAAACTTACATAACACAATACTCCGAACAGTTTTTATTTAGACGCTTTACTACTGTCCTTCGGGTGATCGCGCAAAATACATAAATAGCGGAACAAAGTACCTAAACTATTTGCAGATTCGATCTCTGTCAGATTTTCTCGACCCACGCTCACTTAATTCTTGAAGATAAAATAGTAAAGCTCTTTAATTTATAAGGTTTATAGATGAGTAAAAAACTATTTTCCTGGCTAAGTTTAGCATTACTTACAATTCTATTATCATTTACTATTCGCCTTCCTGCTATTGCGGATACTCCTAAACACTATACAGAATTAGAATTTTCTCCTCTCCCAGAAATTCAACTACCTGAATACGATCGCTATGAGTTAGATAACGGCATGGTAGTCTATCTCTTAGAAGATCGGGATTTACCACTCATTAATGGGACAGCTATAATTCGTACTGGTTCGCGTTTTGAACCTGCCAACAAAGTGGGGCTAGCTAGTTTAACAGGCACAGTGATGCGTAGTGGAGGAACGCAAAATCATTCCCCAGCGGAATTGAATTCAATTCTAGAACAAAAAGCAGCTAGTGTAGAAACCAGTATCGATATTAGTTCTGGTAGCGCAACCTTTAGTACGCTCACCGAAGATTTGGATACTGTATTTTCTCTATTTACTGAAGTTTTACGTCAGCCAGCGTTTGACCCTGAAAAGCTGGCGATCGCTAAAAAACAGAGACAGGGGTCAATTGCTCGTCGTAACGATGATCCTAGAGAAATTGCTAGTCGTGAATTTGATAAAATAATTTACGGAGAAACTAGCCCTTATGCCCGTACTGTCGAGTATCAGACTCTAGCCAATATTTCTCGTCAAGATATTATAGACTTTTATCGAACCTATGTTCGTCCTGAAAGTATTATCCTCGGTATAGTAGGGGATTTTGATGCTGAAGACATGATTCAGCAAGTGCAAAATGCCTTTGGTGATTGGCAAGTCGATACCTCTCTACCTTCCTTAGAGCCGCCCGCAGCTAATCAAAAGTACGAACAGGGAATGTTTGTTGTTGATCGCCCCAAACTAACGCAAAGCAATATTTTTCTGGGTCATATCGGAGGTCAATTCAAGAGCCCTGATTACCCCGCCCTCAGTGTTCTAAACGAAGTCTTAAACGGCTTTGGGGGACGTTTATTTAACGAAGTGCGATCGCGTCAGGGTTTAGCTTATAGTGTATACGGTTCATGGAGTCCTCGCTATGACTTTGATGGTATATTCATCGCTGGAGGACAAACCCAAACCAATAACTCAGTTCCCTTTATTCAATCAATTATTACTGAGATTGAGAAGTTACGTACTAAGCCGATTTCTCAAAAAGAACTTGCCAATGCTAAAGAATCTATTCTCAACTCTTTTGTCTTTAATTTTCAAAGCCCTAATCAAACTTTATCTCGCATAATGCGTTATGACTATTTTGACTATCCTGAAGATTTTATATTTGAGTATCAAGAGCAAGTAACAAATACTACTCAGGAAAATATTTTAAATGTTGCTCAAGAATATCTTCAGCCAGATAAATTGGTTACTTTAGTTGTAGGAAACCATCAAGCAATAAATCCGCCTCTTAGTAGCTTGGAAAAAGAAATCAATATCGTAGATGTTTCAATTCCCCAAGCCAAACAAGGCTAAATAACGTCAGTTCGAGTTAAGACAATTAAGAGTGAGGTCAGCTCTAAGCTCCAAGAGTAGTGCATTAAATATGTGTGGGATAGGTGATTAATTTATGCCTACTCCAAGGAGCGAGCGCTAACCCTGCTCTAATCGCAGCCGTATTTTTCTGAAGACTACGAACCTAAATCTTGAGTCATGCCATCCAACAGTCTCCTAACATTAATTTGTCTTGGAGGCAATAATATCGTTGACTTCCTTTAATGGGTATTCCGTACTCATGAGCCTTGTGATGACTACAAAGAGAGTATTCCATAAATAGTAAAGCGGCAGAGCCGCAGCTATAAGCTGTAAGCTGTAAGCTGTAAGCCAATTAGAAGAGGCTTTAACCTCTCCTAATTGTAGACCACCAAACTTCGTTTGCTGGGGGCATTAAACCCGATAGCTATAAGCTGTTAGCCGTTTACCAAGCGTAAACTTTAGAGCTTAAAGCTTAAGGCTTAGAGCTTAAAGCTTTTTAAGGTAATGATTAGTTTTTCTCCGTCATCGTACCAATCCCAAACTTTTTTGATGCACTATCGTATAGAGTTGTGGGAAGAGACATTTTATTATACAGCTCTCTATTTCATCAACAATTTTTTAAACTACTTGAACTCCATACTGAGCTAAGAATAACGCTACCAAAGCAGATATTAAGCTGGATAATACTTACTACTTTGAGCCAGTAAATCTAGCAGAACCTAGACGATAGTCCCCAGAAGATAAATCATAATTAGTCTACTAAAGATAGGAAATAAATATTTATTTTAGATACAGTTTACCTAAATCAAATAAAGAAGATAGCAAAATAAAGAAAGCTAATAGTAGATGGTGAAAGAAAAAGTTTGAATCAAGCAAATTAATCTCAGATTTAAAGCAGATCTAATCCTTCTAATTTTAGCGAGGTAGAACAGGAAATTATCAAACCGTTATTCTCAGAAGAAAAAAAAGCTTGAGCACAAACAAGCAGCCTCCCTGAGAGAGATAGTTAACTCGATATTTTACTTATGAGAAGAAGGGTGTCAATGGCGATCGCCTATACATAATTTTTCTTACTAGTCAACAGCAAGAATCTATTTTGACCAGTAGAAAAAAAATAAAAGTTGGGACTCAATTAAACAAAGTTCTACGAGCTAGATAAGTTACATATTTTGTAGTTTGCTATATTTCCTTAAATAAAATCAACTAGAAATAACTGTAAAAAATCTTGTACTTATAGCTGTAAAATATTAAATGAGGAGTTATATAATTCAAGTTCAACTCTCGAAATATGTGTGATATCCCAATTTCTCAAGATTTCAAAGTGAATTCACACATTATTTACATAAATACCCGAACAATTACGTAAACTTTATACCATGCCCATATATTCACGGATATACTGAATTTTAGGGAACAACAACAAACGCCAGTTATTCTGTCATACAAATTAGTACACAAATAAGTTCATGGAAGATATCAATAACTACATCGCATCTATTCAGCAAGAAATCGTGGCTGAAGAAAAAACAGTAAAAGTTGCCAGGCTAATCATTTTATTAATTAAAATTGAAAAAGAGTTGGCTACAGTAAAAGCAACTTTGACTAAACTACAAAACCATCAAAAAAAATACAATAAAAATTCTCGATTGTCAGAGCAAATTGAGCAGAAAATAGCTACTGTGGAACGTTTATCGGCTAAAATTAGTAAGGCGAGATTAAATCTCAACTATTATTTTATTTAGTACATATCATTGCCTGAATTATTGGTTGGATTTCCGTAAATTATCGAGCTAAATTTAGCTGTTAAAAAGCTTGTCACTACTTTATTTCATTGAGTACATAGATAAAAAGTAAATTATATATAGCAATATAAAATAAGATAATTCATAATATTTCTGTTAAAAGTAGATGTCAAATAAGTGCTTGCGCAATAAATTAATAATCTTGATTTTAAAAGATTCTCAACTGTTGTGATTTGATTTGAATTAGCGATTGCGCGGAGCGCACCAGCAAAGCTGATTGGGCTCCGCCCACCGCCAGAGGCGATCGCTATAAAAAAATCAAGCAGACACCTCCTTGCGTTGTTTAGCAAATAATCAATTCTCCTTCAGTATTATTAATGGATGAGCCGTTTAGTGCGTTAGACGCTCAAACTCTCCACATGATGCAAGAGTTGTTAATGGAGATTTGGCAAGATTTTAAAACTACGGTTATTTTTGTCACCCACGATATTGAAGAGGCTGTCTTACTAGGCGATCGCATTTTAGTTATGGGAGTCAATCCAGGACATATCAAAGAAGATATCGCGATCAATCTCCAACGTCCTCGTCACATTGATGACACTCTTATTCCAGAATTTATTCAAATCAGCCGTCAAGTTTTGGCAACTATTCGCGAGGAAACTTTGAAAAGTATGGAATTAAGTTAGATTGTTGTCTTGCCTCCATCAGCGACGATCGCAGCACCGTGAACAAACTGGGCATCATCACTAGCTAAGAACAAAGCAACTTTAGCAATATCTTCGGCAGTACCAAGATTGCCAGCAGGAATAGAATTGATCGCAGCTTGAGCTTCTGCTTTGGGGTCAGTTGCTAAATCAAATTCTGCCCTTAGCATGGGCGTATCGATCGGCCCTGGACAAAGAGCATTAATCCTAATTCCTTGTGCGCTCCATTCAGCAGATAAAGCCCTGGTCATAGCAACTACAGCCCCTTTTGTACCGCAATAGGCACTGTATAATGGCTGTCCTACTAATGCTAATTCTGAAGCCGTATTAATAATAATTCCTTTCTTCTGTTGACTCATTTGAGCGATCGCGTGTTTGCAACCAAAGAAAACACCTTTAAAATTAATCCCAATCAGACGATCTAAGTCTGCCTCAGTGATTTCTATCATCGGTTTGATAATCGAGATTCCTGCATTGTTGTGCATAAGATCCAAACGACCATAGATTGATACCGTTTTGGCGATTGCATCTTTTACTTGTGCTTCTTGACTGACATCAACTTGTAACGCCTGACACTTTCCCCCTACTCTCTCAATTAATTCTTGAGTAATTAAGGCCTCTGCTTGATTAATATCTGCAGCTATGACAATTGCCCCTTCTGCGGCAAAACATTGGGCTGTAGCGCGTCCAATACCAGAACCTGCCCCAGTAATTAAAGCAATCTTATTTTTTAGCCTCATTAAAATCTATTTTTTATTCTTGCGTTACACAATCGAGAGATTATTTTAAAATTTATCAAATATTGAATAAATTTAAACAGCTTAGAGCTTAGAGCTATATGCGAAGCGGTTATCCGAAGGTGTATCCTTGTATCTTGAAATTAGGATTTTAAATCCTGATAGTTTAGAGAAGGTAGTAGACCGTGGTATCCTTGGTTGCTCGAAACCGTCCTAAAGCTGGGTCGCTACCAACTCTTCCTCCTCTAGTGAACTCAACAGCTTCAATAGCCTCAACGGGGGTTCCCCCCGCAACGGCTTTTCGCTCAAACAATCGCCTGGGCAAACTAAGCCCGTATTTTAGCAAGGAAGAGTCAAAGGAGCGAGAGAAACAATCAACATAATCACCACAGAGAAAAACTCATGAGTGAACAACAGTGGGTAGGAATAGATGTCTGTCAACAATATCTTGATGTCTACGTACGTCCATTAGGAAACCTATTTCAAGTAACAAATAATGAGGTAGGAATTAGTAAGCTAGTTCAAACTTTAAAAAACATCGAACCAAAATTAATTGTTTTGGAAGCAACGGGAGGTATGGAAATTGATGCCGTAATCAAGTTAACTGAGGCAAAACTTTCTGTAGCAGTAATCAATCCTCGTCAAGCCAGAGATTTTGCCAAAGCGACGGGAACACTAGCCAAAACCGATGCTATTGATGCTCAATTGTTGGCGCATTTTGCCGATGCGATACGTCCTCAAGTGAGACCAATAAGTGATGAATCTTCGCGCCAACTAGAAGATCTAGTAACTCGTCGCCGTCAAATTAGTGACATGATTACCGCCGAAAAAAATCGTCGTCGAGGTAAAACTAATTCAATTCAAGCCGATATTGACGAACACATTGAATGGCTCGAAAAGCGACTCAAAGAAATTGAATCCCAAATCAAATCAGCAATTGCGATTAATGAAGACTGGCAGCAAAAGATGAAATTGTTGACTAGTGTGCCTGGAGTCGGTGAAGTAGTAGCTGTGACTTTGATCTCATCTTTACCAGAATTAGGTACAATCTCGCATAAATCAATTTCCTACTTAGTTGGTGTAGCACCCCTAAACAGAGACAGTGGAAAGTTTCGAGGCAAGAGAAAAATTTGGGGTGGACGAGCTACAATTCGTTGTGTCTTGTATAGAACCCATTTGAGATCTCTGTCTGTAACCATAAGCATCCTGAAAACACTGTCACATTAAATGTTTCAAAATAGCTGGTTTAAACCTTATTTTATCGTTCAATAAATCAAAACAAGGAACTCTGAAATAACTGATTTTTCGTAGAAAAAGATCCCAAATGGGTTCTATATGGCGACTCTAGTGGCTGTTCGTTTTAATCCTGCTATCAAAGCTTTCTATGAGCGTTTGCTCAAAAAAGGGAAACTCAAAAAAGTTGCTTTGACTGCTTGTATGCACAAGCTTTTAATTTTGCTCAATGCCATGATGAGAAATAATCAAACCTGGCGACAAGAAGTTAGTCCGTAATTGGCAACCTCAAATCGTTTAGTTCAATGACCGCGATCGCTTTGATTTTGTCTTGTTTGCAGCAAGTTGTGACTGTGACGAGGGAATTTTCTTGCTTTATTTAGTCGTAGCGCGATCGCCTGAAAAAAACAAATTTAACTTGACATTCAAGACAATCGCTTTAGGAATCCTTTAGGACGAACAGAAGCATTTTGTAAGTCATACGTTAAATTAGCAACGCTTTTATTCCCTAACGCAGTGCCTGAAGTACCTGACGTTTATAGTTAATAAACTCTCCCGTAAGTTTAAGATCTAAATCCCGTTGAGTTGGCAGTTCGATCTTAATTGACTCTTGAATTCTACCTGGGTGTGCCGACATGACATATATTTTTTGTGCCAGAAAGATTGCTTCTTCCACATCATGGGTAATCATCAAGAGAGTAATATGAGTTTTATCCCATAGATCGTAAAGGAACTCCTGCATTTGCTCTTTCGTTTGAGCATCTAAAGCCCCAAAAGGCTCATCTAGCAGCAATATTTCTGGTTTATTAGCTAAAGCACGAGTGATCGCAACTCGTTGTTTCATGCCCCCTGAAAGCTGTTTAGGATAGGAATTGGCAAACTGAGTCAGACCGATAATTTCCAGATAGTAGCTAATAATTTCACGACGTTCAGCTTTGGAGATTTTTTTTAGATCCAAGCCAAAACCAATATTATCGGCAACAGTTAACCAAGGAAATAGGGTGTAATTTTGAAACACCATGCCCCGATTTGCCCCAGGTCCTAATAATTCTGTCCCATCAATAGCTACTTTACCTTTCGAGGGGGGCAACAATCCCGCAATAATGTTGAGTAAAGTCGATTTACCGCAGCCTGAAGCTCCCACAATACAGGCAAATTCATTGGGATAGATATCAAGATTAATTTTATCTAAGACTAGTAATTGCTGGCGACTATCTTTGTTTTTAGCAAAGCTTTTAGAAAGATTCGATACTTGCAATTTCGGCTCAAGAGAATCTAATTCCCCCAAACTCTGTTGAGCATTGGCAACCACTCGATCTGGTAATAAAGTCATAATAAATTTTCATATCGTTAGCAATATTAAACAGGCTGAACCGAAACCTTTGCAGCATCAATAAATACTTGACTGGAAATTAAGGAATCTTTTTGGAGATACTGCATTGCTTTGAGTGCTGCCTCATGAGCATCCCAATCCGAACCCGCACAACAATCTTCAATTACATAAAAGTGATAATCTCTCTGGTGAGCTTCGGCAACAGTGTAGTGGACGCAAACATTAGTCATCGTACCCATGACTACTAAGGTATCTATCTTCAAACCACGTAACAAGATTTCTAAATCCGTACCAAAAAAGCAACTGTAGCGTCTTTTGGCGATCGCATATTCCCCATCGCGAGGATACAGTTCGGGATGAAAATCTGTACCAACCCAGGTTTCTAGACAGTGGACTGGTTCTGTTCCATCCAATTCTCTGCCAAAATCTACCATCTCTTTACGATGGACTTCTTGGGTATGGATAATCGGTAAACCAATTTCTCTCGCTGCTGCCAACACTCGTTTGGCTTTAGGTAAAACGGCATCCGTACCGACTAGCTGTAATGCACCACCATTAAAGACATCAGCCTGAAAATCAATAATTAATAGTGCCGTGTGATCGCGATCTAAATTAAAATTCATTCTAATTACTTGTTGATGCATTGTATTAAATTAGAAAATAAACCAGATAATCTTCTCCTAGTCTCCCCGTCTCCTAGTCTCCCCATCAATCTCAGCAAGCAGATTAAATGCTTGACAGTTTACTATTCTGCCCAAGGTAGTGCCAGACGATATAAAACCTTGAAACTATAATCCAAAAGCAAGCCAATAATGCCAATAATTAGAATACAAAATAAAACCTTATCCGTACTGAGAAATCTTTGGGAATAAATAATCTTAAATCCCAAGCCATTTTGGGCAGCAATTAACTCAGAAATTACTAAAAAATTCCAGGCACCAGCAACATTAACCCGAAGGGTATCGATAATACTGGGAACAGCAGCAGGTAAAATTACCCGAAATAGTAGATTCATTCGATTTGCTCCCAAGGTATAAGCAGCATGCAACATTTCATTGGGGATAAACTTGACCGCATCGGCAATCATGATTGCGTTATAAAACACAATTCCTAGAAAAATAATTAGAATTTTAGAAACTTCTCCCAGACCAGCCCAAAGCACTATTAAAGGCATAAAAGCAGCAATGGGCATGTAACGCACCACCCCAACAATCGAGCCAAATAAACTTTCCATACTCTGGAACGTTCCCATCAAGATTCCTAGAGGAATTCCTATTAAGGCAGCAACTAAAAACCCTGCCAAAACTCGACCGCAACTAGCAGCAATATCGATAATTAAATCTTCCGATTTAAACATTTCAATACCCGCTTGCAACACTGCCGTTGGAGTTGGTAAAAACTGCGGATTTACCAATTTATTAAAGCTGAGATAAGACCAAATCAGTATTGGGATAATTAAGGCGATCGCTGTTAAAACTAACTTTAGCCAAATAGGAAAACTTTCACGAATACTCCAAAAAACTGAAGGCTGCAAGTATGTCTGGGATGGTTTGTCGATCATTACCTATTACCTACTTAGTTGCTTGAACCGATTGAATAAAAGTAGGATCGATATAATTTTCCATGTCGGGTACGGCTTTAATTTGTCCCTGTTCTACTAAGAAATCACCCATCGCCTTTAGGGGGTTCAAGATATAAATGTCACTACTAGCATCGGTTAACATTTCCAAGTTAGTTTCAACGCTAGGTAAACCAATACCCGCCAAGTCTGCATCCAAAGCTTCAGGAGTAACTTCTAAGTTGGCTGCGGCGATCGCGAGTGCTTCTTCTCGATTGGATTCAATAAAGCCTAGGGCTTTCGCAATACCATCGACAAAAGCTTGCACTGCTTCGGGATTCGCTTCGATGTATTCCGTGCCAAAACTATAAAAATCGGCGATCGCTGTAGGCATTTTAGAGGAGTCATAGATGATTCTGCCATCGGATTGCGCTTCATTTGCCTGAGATAAGAAAGGAGCAAAACTGCTGGCAATATCTACGTTACCTGCTTGATAGGCTGCGGCTGCTGTGGATGCATCCGCGTTGATAATCGTAATGTCTTTATCGGTTAATCCCGCTTCTTTTAATACCTGTAGTAAGAAAAAGTGTCCTACTGCGCCCTGTTCCACAGCAACTTTCTTACCTTTAAAATCGGCAATGTCGGCTACGCTATTGCGAGCTAAGATCCCATCTCCCCCTTGGGAATTATCCTGAACCATGACGACTTTAAAGTCTTTTCCTTTATCTGCCATCAGTACGGCTTCAGAAGTTACGGAGGAAATAGCCCCATCAATTCGATTGGCTAAAAATGCCGATATATAATCGGTATTTGCTCCAAATATTTGCAGATTAACATCCAAGCCATTCTCCTCAAAATAGCCTTTTTCTTGAGCTACATAAAAAGGTGTTAAACCAATCCAAGTCACCCCACCTAATGACATTTCCATTTCAGAAGCTTGAGCTATGGGAGCAGATATTCCTTGTAATAAAATACTCCCCGCTAATCCTGCCATCACGACAGTTGTCTTTTGAACCAAAGGAATAGAACTAATATTGATAGTCATAAATTTTTTTATAGTTAAGGAAAAAGTTAAGGAAAAATTTGCTCGGCTTTTTGCTAACCTTTAGCTGTCAGAATACTATTGATGATTTACCTCGAAATGTATCGAGTTAAACATAATTTGTGATCGCTTTATCTTGGGTTCTGATTTTGCATAAAAGTGATGCAAAAAGCAGATTTGTAATTTTAGATAGATTTTAGGAAGGAGTTAATAAAGAAACCCCAATACCGCCAGTAAAAGCTTCCACACCTGCATTTTCTAAATCCACATCTCCTTGTCCGCCAAATAAACGAGAGAGTCGAAAACGATGATAATTACCGATTAAAGTTGATAAAGGCAAAAGATTTTTCGCTTCATCGCCATAAAGACTCTGATGTAGTTCTGGCAGACGATACCAAGGACAACGCATATCGTGATGGTGGGCATTATGATAGCCAAAATTGAGATATAGTAGATTTAACCAGGGATATTTCGGTGAAACGAAGTTAGAAAAGGTATTTGCCTGTTCGTAAATGCGATCGCGCTTAGTAATCTCTCCCCCAGTAATGGCATATTCATAGGTGTGGTGAAAAGCATCAGCAAAACGAACCAAATTAACAAAACAAATATAGCTGAAAGTATAAAGTAGAAAGGCTTTCCAAGAAATAAAACCTAATAATATAAATAGACTGCTACGGTATGCCATAAGTCCTAAATTGCGCCAACGCAAATGCTTTTTTTCGGGATTCCTAAATGGTGCAACTATTAACCGCCAACGCATAATAAATTCAAAGGCAGGAAAATACGCCCATTCCAAAGCCACCAAAAGACTCCGAAGAGGAGGTGATAGCTCATTGCAAAATTTGGCAATATCGAAGGGCACAAAATCTGCATGATGGATGTGATGATTAATGTGGTGTTCCACCATGTCGTCATAGGGTGCATAGCAAGCCCCATTTATATGAGTAAATAACTTACCAAATAGTCTATTCAGATTTCGCTGCTTAAAAATATTGTCGTGGAGTAGTTCGTGAATTAGGTAAGCAGAAAGTACCAATCCATGAACCGTTAAAATCACCCCTGCTATATTAAATCGCCAATCATGATTTAGTAATAGAGCAATCCCCAATAAATAAATTGCACCGACATAAGTCACTACCAGACTACTAAGTAAGGCAGGATTAAACCCTATTGCTAAAGTATTCGTTTTCATGCAAATTATTTAAAAATCTATGATTTATTAATTAATCAACCAACTTCCGACATCGTCGCAGTCAAATTTTGTTTTTGATGATAGCGGGCAATTTCTCCACAGGTAGTTAACCAGACCCCATCGAGCGATCGCATATACTCAATCAGTTTTTCTAACATCAATACCCTAGCTGGACGACCAATTAACTCAGGGTGCATGGTCAGAATAAATGCTCTTCCATAATGGTGCATTCCTTCTACCTCTTCCTGCCATAGTTGCAAAGCTTTGGCACAGGTTTCTATGACTCCACTACCAATTTTCGGCTCCATATGAAATGCAAACTGTTCCCAATCATCATTTGTCCAGTGAGGGGGGATTTCGATCAAGTCACCTTTAGGAGTGGAGATAGTATAGGGCACATCATCATCCATTAATGAAGAGTCATAAACCATACCATGACTTGCCAAAAGTTCGGGAGTGCGGTCATTTACATCCCAAAGTGGCGCACGATAACCAATTGGTCTGGTGCCAGTGATTTTCTCTAAAATATCGCAGGTTTTAACTAAAGCAGTTTCTTCTTGAATTAAATCTAGACTGGATACTTTTTCGTGCAAATAGCCATGGACGCCAATCTCATGACCCTCATCGCTAATTCTTTTAACCAAATCTGGATATAATTCTGCGGTGTAGCCAGGGACAAAAAAAGTAGCTTGTACTGACTGTTTTTTGAGCATATCTAAAATGCGAGGTACCCCTGTTTTTGGTCCATATCGCGCCCAAGCGATCGCCGATAATCTTTGAGACATTTTCGGATCTTCTGCAAGTATGCCTGATTCTCCATCCACGTCAAAGCTAAGAACCGCAGCACAACGTCGATTTTCCGACCAATTATATGTCATTGTTCATAACCTACTTAATCAATACCGATTCAAAAACTCGAAGCAGTTACGCTTTTCTGTGTATTAAGTAATAAATTAGCTAAAAGCGTAATTATTAAATGTTGTTTTTGCTACAGAGCTAGTTTTATTATTTTCGATTGCTATTATCTGAAATAATATAGAAAATACTTGTTTTTATCTGAATAGAGCAATGAAAAGAGAATTAGAGTCTGAGCTAGAAAATTTAGAATTGGATTCTATTGATCGAGATATCATCGATTTGCTACGTACTGATGGACGAATGTCTTTTCGAGAAATCGCCAGACATTTAGACATTCCAGAAGCCACCACTCGCTATCGAGTACAGCGTCTTCTACAGTCAGAAACTATTGAGATATTGGCTCGACCCAATCCCGCTAAGATGGGAAAAACTAATATTATTATTCTCTGGCTGACAGTCGAAAATAGTTGTATTGAAACTGTGGCAGAAACTTTAACCCAGTTTGAAGAGGTAAGATTTGTCGCGATTACGGCTGGAAGCAACAACATCGTTATCGACGTTCATTGTGGGACACAAGAAAAGCTATTTCCTTTTTTTCAAAAGCTACACCAGATTAAAGGCATTATTAAATACGAATCCCAAACTATCTTAAAACTGCTCAAAGCTGAATATAAATACACTTTGAGTTAGATTCAAAAAAATAGTATTAATAAATATAAATTAGTCAAATCTTAAGTTGTAGGACAAAAGCTGCCTTTATAGTAAGTTGCAAGATCGATATTGGCGATCGCAGTCTCGATCTAGAAAATAGCGATCGCACACAGCTTAATTATCAAATGTAGAATTTTCTTTTAACCATAAGGTGATCGATTCCTGAGTTTCTCTATTCATAGTTAAACCTTCCATTTTGACCACTACTTCCATCTCGTCTACCTCCAGCCAATAGTTATTCAAACCCAGAAAAGTATACATGACCATAAAAGCAGTTCTTTTATTCCCATCAATGAAGGGGTGATTATTCGCTAAACCATAACCATATGCTGCTGCCAAATCGAAAATTCCTGGATCGCCATAAGCAAAAAGATGTTTTGGTCTAGCCAAACTCGCGCCTAATAAATTATTATCTCTGATACCTGGAGTTCCACCGTGTTGCGCTAGCTGATCTTCGTGGATAGCTAAAACTATTCTTTCTGCAACCCAAATCGGTTCTTTCATTAAGCCAATTCTTTCATTGCATTTCTATATTTGTGGCTACCCTTTTTATAGATAGACATAGCTTTCTCAAATTCTGGATCGTAAGCAGAAAGTTTTACCCCATCAGGAGTTTCTGTTACAAAAACCGTATCTCCTTCCTCAACTCGTAATTTTTCTAATACTTCTTTGGGGATTGTTGCGCCAAGAGAATTGCCAACTTTGCGGATTTTAATTTTATACATAGTTTTTGCTTGAGTAATACAAATATTATAACTCTAAGCAGAAAGCTAAAATGATTCAGAATGTATTGTCACATTTTTAAAATTATGACCGAAGAAAACAATAAAAAGCTATTTCTGATACAAGCTCCAGATTATAGTTACGATTTTGAATCTTTATTAGCTAAAACTGAAGACCATTTCAGCCGAATTTTAATTGTATCTAACTTATTTAAGCCAACTTGTCGCTAATCAAACGATTAAGACTGACATCTTGTTCGGCTGCTTCAATTGCCAGCATCCGATGACGTTCGGGAGTAATGCGAACTTGAAACTTACCACTATAGCTTTTCTCTGAAATTGGCGTTGGTATTTTTTCGCCTTCAGCTTCCATATCAGCAACAATATCTTTGACCAAGTTAGAAATTCCTTCTAGTGCTTTGAGATGATCTTCATCTAAATAAGAAAGACTGGGAAATTCGGCACATAGCCCAACAAATTCTTCGTCTTCTACTGACCAAACTACTCTATAGGCATAATGTTTGTGGTTAATCATTTTTGGTTGTCTCCAATTTGGCGATACAACTATGCAGAGTAGGCAACTTTAGGTGTGGGCAAAGATTCTCCTGTACTTTCATAGGATGTCATCAAAGATTCAAGAGCTTCTTTCCCATTAGCGAAAGCCTCATCATAAGTATCGCCATGAGTACGCCAATAGCTACCAGGAAAATCGGGAAATGCGACTAAAAAGCAATTATCTTCGTCACTCCACTGAATAATCATTTGATATTTTGCTTTATTCATTTTCCTTTCTTTTGCTTACTTCCTGAATAGCCTGTTTAATTTCTTTTTCTTGGTATGGTTTGGCATCACTACCATCCTTACCAGATATTGTAACTTTTCCAGAATAGAGAGGATGTACCCAGTTTGTATGGCTACCTTTTCCTGGTAGTTTTTGAAAACCTGCTTTTTGCAATATTTTCTTTAACTCTCTAATTTTCTTTGGCATATATCCATGATTTTAATTGAATGGATAAGTTAATTTTACGCTATGGCATTTTCAACTACGTTCAAGGCTTCTCTTTGTTCTGCCAATAGCCTTTGTTTGACCATTTCTAAATAGTCAGCCCGAAATTTTCGTAATTGATAATCGCGTGGATCGCTATGCTTTAAATCTAACCAAGCTTGTTTTTTCTTCGGCGCGCTACGTTTTTTTGCTGCTGCGATCGCGTCGGGGGTAATATTAGCAGTTTAAGACACTATCGTTTGATTAACACAAAAATAGCGATCGCCATGATAACGCCAAAACAAACAAGTTGAAAGGTATCAGTAATCATGGGTAATGCAGTTATGCGCGCTCCAAAGTATGCGCCTAACATAGCTGGGGGAATAAACAAAACGGCAGTTTTAAAGCTGACTGACTATATGATGAAAGTCCTCGCCAGCGCTACCACCCGTTAACATATTATGTGCGTTTTTTTCTTGCGCTGGTCCTGGGGATATGATTGGCACGGGCAGGGATAAAATTAAGGTGAGATAAACCAAAAATACAACCATGATTACCTTAGCTAAATGGTCAGTTGAAGACTATCATCAAATGATTGCCGCAGGTGTCCTTAGTGAGCGTTGTGTCGAATTACTAGAAGGGCAAATTATTGAGATGTCACCAGAGGGACCTTTACATCGGAAAATCAACGATTCCATAGCAGAATACTTACGGGAAAAACTCCGAGATTGTGCCAAGATTTACGAAGCTCATCCCGTTACCCTTCCTGATTCAGAACCAGAACCTGATATTTCTGTTGTTAAATTGCCAGCTTCCTTGTACGATTCTCGTCATCCTTCTACTGAGGAAATTTACCTATTAATAGAAATATCTGATAGTACCTTAGAAAAAGATTTAGAACAGAAGCGAATTGCCTATGCCCATGCTGGAATTTTAGAATACTGGGTTGTAGATTTGAAAGCTCAACAACTGATCGTGTTTCGGCAACCATCAGTAAATACTTATCAAATTAAACAAACCCATAGCCAAGGAGCTATTTCCCTGGTTGCGTTTCCCGACATTGAAATGTCAGTTGAAAAGCTATTATCAAAAAAAGATAATTAGGGAATTCTCAGAATTCGAATATTTAGTCCGAACCATTGAACTGGTAAATAAAAGCTAAAAGCCATTAGTAATTAGCTAGGGGAACTCCAAGAAATAAAATATCCAAAATTATTTAGCGGCAGTTGTCTGCCATCGCCTTGAGTAACGTTTGTAAGGCTTGATATTCTTCTGGGTTGACCTGGCGATCGAGTAAAGCAATACTAGCTGTTTGGGAAAGTGCTACCGCAGCCACATCAGCATCAAGATCTTTGACTAGTCGATCTATCGATTGAGGGACTTTCAAGGCTGATTTGATTCCCAGGAGCATTGATTCTTCTAGTCCCAATAACTGTAATTGAGGATAAACTTGTTCCCAATCAATCTTATCTGGATTACTCATTTGAATCGCATAGGCAAGGATGCGTTGATACTTTGTTTCTTGAGCGGCTGGAATTGAACTAGAGCGATCGCTGGCAAACTCAATTGTTTCTGAAGTATCTTGATTAAGATGATTTAGGATTTCCTGCCAGTCATTATCTTCACTGGTATCTGGTTGAGCGACAGTAATTGATACCTGTATTTTGTCTCCTAGGGTATCGAGTTGGGTAACTTTGGCTTCTACCCCCAGAAAACCAAGCCATTTGATAATAGTTTTGATTAAAGTTGATCGCGTTGCTTGACTTTTGGCTAATAAACGAATTTGAGTATTAACCATAGGGCGGACTATTTGTGAAAGCATAATCAATTGATAATTATTTATTTATAGCGTGGTCTCTGACTTAGATAAGCCAAGGTAAATATTGTCAAAAACATCATAGCTATAGAATAAATTTTATTACTACTTAGAGCAGTAATTGCTACTACTAAAACAATTAGACATCCGCGTAAATTAGCAACTAGGTTTTCTCACTATACTCTTTTTTTATATCGGCTAAAACTGAGATTAAACATATTACTTTTTATCACTACAATTGATACACTCCTAAACCCACACTCCACATCATCAATATCGATCAGTCCGCTTCTTCTCGTTCACGATTTTGCTGCATCGCCTCATAACCAACTCCGATCGCAAAACCCAAACCAGAACCGACAACAATTGCGACTTTTTGCCGAGATTCTCTTTCAGCTATGTGAGCTACGACTAATCCTAGTAAAGCACCAACTAAAGCGGTCATTATTCCCGAAAAAATTAGCATTCTTACATTCATAACTAAAGTAAAAATCAGAAAAATACAAACGAACAAAATAGGATTAAAACTGTTAGAAAAAATAAGCCATTGTTCATCCAATCATTCAAATTCCAGTTTTTAAACATTTTGAAACAGGTAAGGTTGATCAATTAAAATAGTAGCTAAAGAGCGCCAAACTATTAAGATAAAATTAACTCGGATTATTTAATTACTGATTGTTGATTGTTCTTCTGTCGCATCTGTTGTTCTCTTTCTATTATTCTCCTCATCTCTATTTCTCCGAGTCCCGGAGTCTTTATTCTTGCCTCCTTTCAAGAAAGACTGTTCAAAATTTTTGATCACAATATAAAGAATCGGGACAAAGATTAGACTCAAAACTGTTGCTACGAGCATCCCGCCAAACACACCCGTACCAAGCGACCAGCGACTGACTGAACCAGCACCAGAGGCTATTAATAAAGGCATAAACCCGACTAAAGTAGATATTGCGGTCATTAAAATCGCTCTAAATCTCTGCTCAGAAGCGAAAATCGCGGCTTTTTTAATACTCATGCCTAAGTCACGGTTTTGATTCGCAAATTCCACAATCAGGATTGCATTTTTACTTGCCATACCGATCAACATAACTAATCCTACTTGGACATAGATATTATTGTTGAGAACAGGCCAAACTCCTCCTGCTTGGAGAAAAGTTGCTCTCAGCCAAATTCCTCCCAATGCACCCAGAATAGCTAAGGGAACAGTGAGCATAATAATCAGAGGATCGATGTAGCTTTCATACTGAGCCGCTAACACTAAAAACACCATTACAAAACTGAGACCAAATACCAACGGTGCAGCACCACCCGCGGTTTTTTCCTCGGCTGCGGTATTGGTCCATTCATAACCAAAACCTGGTTGTAGAGTTGCCCCTGCAACTTCTTCCATGGCGGTAATTACTTGACCAGAACTATAGCCTGGTGAAGGATTGACGTTTACTTTGATCGCTGGATAAACGTTGTAGTTAGTGACAATAGGGGGATAAGAAATACGTTGGGCATTAATTAAATTACTGAGTTGAATTAATTCACCATCACGCGATCGCACATAGAGTCGATTAATATCATCGGGATTAGTACGATTTGCCGCTTCGGCTTGGGCATATACTCGATAGAGTCTACCATCGAGAACAAATTGATTAACAAAGTTAGAACCGAGATAGGTTTGCAAGGTA
This sequence comes from Pleurocapsa sp. PCC 7319, assembly GCF_000332195.1. Taxonomy (NCBI): domain Bacteria; kingdom Bacillati; phylum Cyanobacteriota; class Cyanophyceae; order Pleurocapsales; family Pleurocapsaceae; genus Pleurocapsa; species Pleurocapsa sp. PCC 7319. Next base: position 2,945,100 of record NZ_KB235922.1, on the reverse strand, counting down.
TTAAGAATCTCGCTGACATCAACGTTTTGCGCGTTAGCTTTATTGCGATCAATGTCTGCTTCCAACATCGGACTATCAAAGGTAAAAGTACTTATTGCCTGAGCAATTTCTGGTCTTTCACTAGCTGCGGCAATTACCTGTTGAGTATTACTAATCAGGGCATCCATTCCCTTACCCTGGCGATCTTCGATATAAATTTCGGAACCACCAAAGTTACTTAAACCATCTACGGGAGGGGCATTGACAGCAAATACTAGAGCACGATCAATTTCTTGCTGAAACTCCTGATTAATACGTTGTAGTAACCCAAATACCGAACCAGAATCGCCTGTTCTCTCACTCCAGGGATGGAGCTTAACAAACATCACCCCTTTGTTGCTGTTTTGACCGTCAAAAGAAAATCCCGACAAAGCCATGGAGTGCTGTACTTCTTCGTGACTCATGACTATTTGGGCTGCTTGTTGGGTAACGTTATGAGTGTAACTAAGGGAAACTCCTGGCGGTGCTTCGATAATAGTAAAGAAATAGCCTTGATCTTCTTCAGGAACAAATCCTTGAGGCAAACTGGTATAAGTCCAACCCGTCAATACTAAACCACCGATAAAGACAGCAATCACCACTAGTTTCATGCGGGTGAGAAATTCGATTAAACTTCGATACCGCACTTTTAACCAGTCAAAAACACGGTTAAATCTAGGAAATAGCCAGCCCAAAGGTCCTTTTACAGGTTGAGTAGGACGCAGAAACACCCCCGACATAGTGGGAGAAAAAGTCAAGGCATTGAAAGTCGAAAAGGCGACGGCAAAAGCTATAGTTAGAGCAAACTGTTTATAAACAATCCCCGTGGTTCCTGGGAAAAAAGTTACGGGAATAAATACCGCCAGCAAGACTACAGAAGTGGATAGTACAGCCCCTACCAATTCTTCCATCGCATCTAATGCTGCCTGTACAGGACGCATTCCCTGAGACAGTTTAGCCGAAACAGCCTCAACAATCACAATCCCGTCATCTACCACTAAACCCGTTGCCAGTACACAAGCAAATAAGGTCAATTGATTCAGGGTAAATCCTAAAGCCTGTAAGCCAATCATTGCTCCCACTAAAGCTACAGGAATAGCGATCGCGGGAATTAGGGTAGTGCGCCAGTCTTGCAAAAAGACAAAGATGATTAAAACTACTAGTCCGATCGCCTGTACCAAAGTAAGTACCAAATCTTGCAAAGAAGCATTAATAAATAGGGTATTATCTTGAGCAATTTCCGCTTTTAAACCTTTGGGAAAATCAACCTCTAATTCCGCCATCTTTGCTTTAACCAACTCAGCAGTATTCAGCGCATTAGTTCCAGGAAGCTGATAGACAATTAAGCCAACTGCCGGGTCTTCTCCATCAAATACAGCTTGGGTAAAGTAATTTTCTACCCCTAGTTCTGCTCGTCCGACATCTTTAATCTTGATTAGCGTACCGTCACTCTCTGCTTGCACTACCAAGCTTTCTGCTTCTTCAACATTGGTAAATCGCCCATTAACCCGCAATGGTAGTTCGTATTGTTGGGTTTGGGGTACTGGCTGCCTACCAACACCCCCCGCACCGACTTCAAAGTTTTGACTGGCGATCGCATTAACCACGTCGGTAGAAGTTAATCCTCTCGCAGCTAACTTATTAGGATCGAGCCAAATCCGCATCGAATAGGTAGCCGAACCAAATATTCTCAGACTGCCGACTCCTTCAATTCGTTTTAATTCATTCCATAAATAGCGATCGACATAGTTTTGCAAAAATACTGGGTCATAATAATATTCACCCGCTTCATTTTTCTCAGAATAAAAACCATATACCAAAGTAATACTAGGAGATTCCTTCTCGGTGGTTACTCCAGTAGCAATAACACTTTGAGGTAAATTAGACTGTGCCTGAGCGACCCTATTTTGGACTAATACCTGAGAAATATTCGTATCTTTCTCGATTGGAAAGGAAACATTTATAGTTGCATTGCCATTGTTATCAGTATTGGAATTAATCCATTTAACATCTTCTGTACCGTTAATTTCTCTCTCTAGTACCGTAGTTACATTATCTACAGTAGTTCTAGCATCTGCACCCACATAATTAGCTCGCACCGTAATTTGTTTGGGTGCAATCTGGGGCAATTTATCTAAAGGCAGTAATGCTATGCAGATAACTCCCAAAAGCACGATCACAATCGTACAAACAGTAGTTAAGACAGGACGTTTGATAAATGGGGTTGAGATGGACATTCTTTTTTTAGTAGATTAATTTTATTCCCTACTTATTACTCATTACTTATTATCTCGATCCCGCTTGACGGGACTCATTACTCACTTCAGACACAGCCTGTTCTGATTCAACAAGTTGAATGGGTGTGCCATCTCTAAGGCTGAGAATATTAGAAACAGCGATTCTGTCTCCTTCTTGAAGACCAGAGAGCACCTGATAATTTTGTGCTTGAATGCTACCCAACTTGATTGGTTGCTGTTGAGCAATTAGGGATGCATTGGGAGACTGAGAGTTATTCTCTTCTGGCAAATTACTTTCATTGGAAGATTGAGTGCTACTTTCTTCTTGAGAATTAGCCTCAGTTGCCAGATAGACAAAGTTTTGTCCTCCTAAAGTGGATATAGCATTAGTTGGTACTAATACCCCTGGTTTTTTGCCCCAAATCACCCTAACTCTGACATATTCCCGATCTTTGAGACTTCCTTGATTGGGGAAAGTAACTTTAGTTAGAATTGATTGCGTATTTTGTTGAACTAACGGGGCAATGTAGGCAATTTCTCCTTTAGTTCCTGGGCTACCATCTTCATTGACTATCTCTACCGTTAATCCTGGCTTAAGGCGATCGCGATATTCAACCGGGATATTGACATTGAGATCGAAGCTTTGATTATTGGTAATCGTGGTTAATTCTTCACCAATGTCGACGTAATCGCCGACTTTCTTATCATCAAAACTGCCTAAAACACCATCGATGGGTGCATTGATAGTATTAAAAGCCAGATTTTGACTGATCGAGCCTAATTCTGCTTCAACCTGTTTGATGGTTGCATTCTGGCTATCAATATTTGCTCTGGCTTGTTCTACCTGCTTCTCTGCAGCTTCCAAAGATTTGGTTGCTGCATTTAAGGTTTCTCTGCGGGAATTTAGCTGGGCAATACCACTTTTAAGATCGCGATTATCATCATCTAAATCTTGTTGCGCCAATGCTCCACCCTCTACTAGCATTCTGGTACGTTCAATATTTATTTTGGCTAATTCAACTGCTGCTGCTGCATCTTGAACATCGGCTTTGGCGCTTTCTACCTCTGCTGCTGCTGCTGCTTGATTCGCTTCTGCTGTTCTCAGTTCGGCTTGGTTTTGACCTAATCTAGCTTTTTCAACGTTGACACTTTGGGTCGCAGCATTGACATTTTCTTGTTCTTGAGTTGGTTCTAACTTTACTATGGGATCGCCCCGACTAACGCGATCGCCCTGACGAGCAAATATTTCTAGGATTCTGCCTTCGGTACGAGGTGCCAGACTTACTCGCTCTCTTGCTTCTAAAGTTCCTACATACTCACTACTATCAATGAGGGTGGCAGATTCTATGGTTTTCAACTTGACCGCGACTGCCTGGGGTTGACTTGCTTGCTCTTTTTCTCCACCACAGCCACCAATACCCAACAGCATCGTAACTGCTACAACTGAGGCGGAAATACGTACTAAAGGAGTAGCAAATTGTGACTGTTGTGTATAAATCATTTGTATTATGTCGCCTACAAAATTTATAAATTGACAATTAGAAACAAAAAATAGATAAAGTCATTTCTTGGTGCCAACAAAAAGCCAATTCAACCTTGTTCGAGTTAACGTTCTGTATTTGCTTTACTAGAGAAGCATACAACTTACAACATTTTCCTGTCTTGTCTAATGTTGCTTAAACTTGTCTAATATTGCTTTTTTTTGTTGATTCTTGCGATTTGAGATTGACGATTGCCAAGCCTGGATGGAGTCCAATCATTCTAAATCCGTTTCGTATAGGTTACTTGAAAAATTAAGTAATAAGTAATGAGTAATAAGTATGATTTGAAACAACTTTACCATAGATACTAAACACTACTTAAGATATAGCCAGCCACTAAATAATCGAGTCATTCGAGGCATGACAACATAGGTCATTAAAGCAACTAATCCAACGGTCAACAGGAAACTACGCAATAGCATTGGTAGAGTTGCCAGAAAGCTACCTAAAAGTAAATTAATTAGTACAATTAGGACGAAAATTGCTATCCAGGTAACGATCGCCATTTTATAGCGAGGTGGAGGAATCATCGGGCGGGATGCGGAACTATCAACAGTAAACCAAGTTTCTAACCCTGTCATTACTTCCAGATTTGGTGGCTTATCTTCTAGACGATTGAGGATTTTGAACCAGTAAGCTGCTTCATGCGATCGACACCATCTTTGATAGTCTGTTTCTGAAGCAAATTTAACTATAATCCGATAATCGTTTGATTCCCCTCTTTGTGGCTTGAGAACAGTTACCCCAAGATGCCCAGGAAACTCCAGCGCAGCATCAATAGTATCGGCTAAAGCTTGTTCAAATTCTTTTTGATTTTCTTGGCGGGGACTACGTGTTACCAGCACGGTAACAGGTTGGTGAGAATTTATGGAGCTATTTGTATCGTAGTTCATACTTCTTACCTACAGCTTTTAATGATCGCAACAGTATTGATACGGGGTGTATCAGCAATTTGAACAAGAGCTATATCATCCTAAATGCGATTGGCAAAGCCACTGCGCAAAGCGCGATCGCTCTACGCTAAATTTTTAATGATTGAAATGGCGTTTAAATAATTCCTCCAGTAGCGCGAATATTTTGCCCTGTAATCCATTGAGCATCATCACTAACTAACATCGCAATTACATTAGCAATATCATTAGGTTTGCCCAGACGACCCAATGGAGTTTGGTTAATAAGTTGGTCTATTTGTTCTTGTTCTAGTACTAAGCCATCAGTATCAGTGACTCCTGGAGCGACTGTGTTAACAGTTATTTTGCGATCGCCTAATTCTTTTGCCAAACTATTGCTAAATTGTTCCACTGCTGCTTTTGAGCCAGCATAAGCTCCACCTGCGGGTATAGTCATTGATGTCCCTCCTGTTGAGATACTAACAATTCTGCCACTATCACTTAGCTGTTTAGCTGCTTCTTGTAAGGTGAAATAAACCCCGCGAGTAATGTCAAACATACTGTCATATTCTTCAGGAGTCATTTGAACAGTCGGCTTGAAGATATTCTTCCCCGCAGCATTATTGACTAAAATATCTACCTTGCCAAAATGCTCAATGGCTTTAGTAAACATCTGGCGAACATCTTCTATTTCTCTAACATTCACTTGTAATGCGATCGCATCTACTCCTTTTTCTTTAATTTCTTTAACTACTTTCTCTGCCGTATCTTTACTGCTGTGATAAGTTACAACAATGTTTGCACCATCCCCCGCTAGTCGCAAAGCGATCGCTCTACCAATACCACGAGATGAACCTGTAACAATTGCGGTTTTTCCTGCCAAATTTACCATGATTTAACTTGTCTTTTATCTTTCTCAATTGTTTTCAAATTCAATATATATTCATACTTACTTTTTTAGAAGTACTTACTTTTTTGTAAGTATTCTTAGAAATAGAAACATTAGAGATTATAGAAATGTCAGACGATCAAGTAGTAGGAACTAAGTATGTTCAAACAACCTTAAAAGTCTTGGGCGGTAAATGGAAACTTCTAATCTTGTGGAACTTAAAAGACTGTACAAGGCGTTTTGGCGAACTAAAGCGATTAATGCCCTCAATCTCAGAAAAAATGTTAATTCAGCAACTTCGAGAATTAGAAAAAGATGGTCTGGTACATCGTAATGCATATCCTCAAGTTCCGCCCAAAGTAGAATATTCTTTTACAGAATACGGAAGAAGTCTTCAACCTGTTTTAGAAGTTCTTTGTAACTGGGGAGAACAACATCTACAAAACTTTCCAGACAAAGATATTAATTCCCAAGAATAATAGCTTCTACACTACCTGCAATAGAGTTTGCGGCTCGATCCAACTTTTTTAGCACAGTAGCATTTTGATATGACCACAGTAGCATTTAATTTTGAAACCATCTTCGCAGTAGCTAGACCAATTCCTGAACTTGCTCCTATAATTACTACTTTCCTATCTATTCAATAATTTTTCAATTATAGCGATCGCTAATACACAAAAATATTCTCTTGTTAGTGTTTTGAGATGCGGATTTGGTATTACTCTTTATTTCCTACTACTAACCTTCCCTTGGGATCGAAAGCGAGTAGGGTTAAATGCCCTACTAAAATCAATAAATCTCTTTCTAAGCCAGCAACCTTGGAAGAATCGGCTACAAAACTGGGGATTTGAACAGTTGCGATCGCACCGGCAATAATAAAGATTAGGATTAAATTGGTGATTTTCCAAAAACGCCCAAACAAAAGCAAGACGCTAGCAATTACTTCGACAATACCAGTAATTGGCCCCAGGAAACCAGGTAAGCCAAAGCCAACAAACTTTTCGGTTGCTGCTGACCAAAATATTGCTTTAGGGACTCCATGATAGAGAAAAATTAGTACTAAAAGAATACGTAAACCTAATAAGGCATAAGTTGAAAAATTATTGCGGTCAATAGAATTAGTTTGCATGGGTTTATCTCCTGAGTAATTGGATAGGTATAAAAGGTTTGAATGTATAGCCGTACAAAGTTACGTTAGGACAAGTTTATTTGATTGCTCGTAAGTAACAAGTAACGAGTAACGAGTAATGAGTGTCCTAATAAAAGTTCGTATTGCTGTATTAGTTTTTAATCTCTAAGGGGACTGTTCTTTCGATAGAAGCTGATTTGGGATCTGATAAAATCAAACGTACAGGGCGATCGCCAATTAAATAATTATGTAGCCAAGTCAAAGTAATCATTAAGCGGTTACGCCAGTCAGGAAAATAAATAAGGTGGACTGTTAACCAAAAAAGCCAAGGTAAAAAACCTCGTAAATTGACCCCCGCAATTTGACCAATTCCTGCATAACAGCCAATAATTGCTAATCTGCCTTTATTGAAATAACTAAAAGGTTTAATTCGTTTGCCCTGGAGTTGTTTAACAATCGCCCTAGCAACATAGACTCCCTGTTGTAAAGCTTCTGGGGCAACCCCAGATAGAGATTTATGGGATGGGACGTGGGCAAGATCGCCAATGGCAAAGACTTCGGGATAATTGGCTAGTTGAAGGGTGGGAGATACTTTCACTTTTCTTTGTTTTCCTGTAGTGGGGAAAGGAAAACATTTAGGAATTGCTCCTGAAACACCCACTGCCCAAATAACAGTAGCAGCTGCTATGAACGTACCATCATCAAGTTCCAAACCATCGGCAGAGACTGTAATTACTCTCGAATCTAGTAATACTTTTACTCCTAAGCGTCTTAGTTTCTTGGCAGTATAATTGCCCAAAGATCTAGGAAACTCGGTAAAAAGGCGATCGCTCTTTTGCACGAGGAGTAACTTAACTTCTTGGGGATTTAGTTGCTGAAAATCCCTTTGCAGAGAATTAGTAATCAGTTCTACTAAAGAGCCAGCTAATTCTACTCCCGTTGCCCCCCCACCTACAATGGCAATGGTTAATAGTTGTTCTCGTTGAGCATTGTCTGAGACTAGGGTTGCCTGTTCAAAACAGCGCAATAAATGATTGCGTAGCTTAATCGCTTGATTAAGAGTTTTAAGTCGAAAGGCATATTTTTCTGCACCACGAACATCAAAAAAATTACTCTTACTACCAGTGGCTAAAACTAAATAGTCATAGATCAGAGTCTTGCGATCAGTTTTAATTTCTTTGGCAGGGAAGTCAATTTGCTGAACTTCAGCCTGAAGGAAGTAAAGATTTTTAGCCTTACGCAGCAAAGTACGAATCGGAACAGCAACTTGCTCGGGAGCTAATTGGGCTGTAGCAACTTGATAGAGTAGGGGAATAAAGGTGTGATAGTTATGACGATCTATTAAAAGAACTTCAACTCCTTTTTCTGCCAAAGATTGAGCAGTTTGTAACCCACCAAAACCAGCCCCTACAATGACCACTCTAGGATATGGTTTCATAAATATATTTTTGATAAAAATTAAATTTCGGCATAAGAACCTGATAAAAACTCGCGTCCTAGAGGCTGCTCTGTATCTGGTTCTGGTTCAATAGTGATTGAAATTGAACTGGCATTAAAAAGAACATCGTCTGAAGATAAGTTGAGATGTACTTCACCCTGGGCATTAGGGGTAAAATTAGAACAACCAATCTTTTGACCTTGAGATACTGCCCATAAGCGATACACTTGTTTTCCAGGTAAAGCATCAAGGTTTTTTAACGTTAAAACTGCTGTATTGCTCTCAGGGGAAATAAATAAACTACCCGATGCTGTTACGACATCATCATTTGCTGTTAAGGCTACTAAGCGATTATTGGGTTGACGTAATAAAGTAATCAATTCTTGCTGTTGCTGTAGGCGATTTTCAGTAAAAGCGATTTGTTGACGCAAACTAAAGTTATTTATAGCCAGAAACAAAGTACCTACTGCTGTGACAGCACTAATAATCCAACCCCAGCGAAATTTGGGAGATACTGGCTTCAGCTTAGCTTGAGCTAAAATCTGACTGCGAAGATTATTTTGGGGTACATCTTCCGGTAAGCCATAGGGCAAAAGATTTAAGGTCGATTCTAGTTGAGCGACTTGCTCTCTTAGTTGAGGATTAGCTGCCAATTGCTCATTGAGCCAGACAAGTTCTACTTCATCAAGATCTCCCAAAACATATCCCGCTAAGATTTCATCTAAATTGTGCGATCGAGGATTGTTGATCATCTCTAATTAACTAAATTATGTAAATTTTTTCTTAGCTGTATTAGTCCACGACGACTATGGGTTTTAACTGTACCGAGAGGAATATTTATACGTTTGGCGATTTCTGATTGACTTAATCCTTCGTAATAAGATAATTCTAAAATTTGACGTTGGTTGGGAGATAGATGCTGTAAGGCATTTCTAACCTGAGTAGAAATTTCTTCGGTGGAAACAACTTCCATAGGACTATCCGATTTTTGCTGCTCGATGGAATCTTTTAATTTGCCTATATTTTGCCAAAAACGTCCTTGGGAACGTTTGGAACGTAAGCGATCTATGGTTCGCGATCGCGTTAAAGTCATTAAATAAGTATAAAAAGATCCTCGCTCGGGATTAAATTTAGACTTGACTTGTAGATTGAGAAAAATTTCTTGAGTTAAGTCTTCTGCCTCCTGAGAGTTGTTTAACATCCGATAAATCAAACGATAAACTAACAGTCCATAGCGATCGTATAGCATACCTAAAGCAGATATATCCCCTTGAGTAAATGCCTCAAAAACCTCTTCATCCTTTGGTATGTTTGGATCGGGACTATTGGCGATCAATGAATTATCAGGTTCTTTATTCACAGACTCTCTCGCTAAATTGATGTTATCTTGGGGGGACAAAATATTTGTAACCTGCATTTATTTTCAATAGAGTTCGCTATAAAACATTCCTGGTCTACTATTCATCATTTTTTTTTAACTAAGGCACTCTGTAATTGGATACGTCACATCGTTCAATTTGGATTCACTTTTCCAGGAGTTATGCACTTCAATCTGGAAAACCCTGATTTTTTCTGGGTCTAAGTAATTATCTTGATTTAATTTGTCTGAGGGCGATCTTCTGTTAGTTAAGGCGATCGCTTTTTTCTCAATACGAGGCAGTCTGTTGGTTAGGAAGTCGAAGGGCGTATAGACATGAGGGTAGTTCACACTGAACTAGAATTAATGACCGCATCACTTTGCAGAATATATACTCGTATTGGTTAATATTTTTGTGGAGGAAGATTATGAATGTACGTTCGCTTTTGCAGGTTCCTGTTGCGATTATTTCAGTTGTTTTGATAACTCCTTCTCCCAGCATGGGTTTAGAGTATGCAGGTCTTACTGATGGTTTGGAAAATGCTACGGTTAGTGTTTTGAGTCAACTTGGTTATGACTGCAAAACTGCTAGCGTTGGTGGCATAGTTTGTAAAAAATGCTCAGTAAAAGATAATAAACAAAAATGTGTGGCTTATCTATGCGATGCGGTAACTAAGAAATGTCGCAAGAAACAAGCGGAGGTTCCTCAATTACCTAATTTGAATAATAATGACGAAGATAATTCTTCTGATGAGATCAATTTACCTTCGCTATAACTATAATCTTTGTAGCACTATATTAATAATGAAATAATGTCACAATCAACTATTTGGGTAAATGAACAAATAGATCCAGGCGGTATAGTATATTCTTGTATTGCTTGTGTTGACGAGGAAGCGGCTCATGATTGTCATCAGAATTGGCAAAATAGCCTCTCCGAAGAACAAAAGCGAAATGGTTGGGTTGCTAATCTCCGTACTGTTGATTCTTGGGATGATGTTCCCGTAAATGCTCTAAAACTAAGTTGTTAACTTAATTTAGTACTCTCTGATAGTTACAAGCAGTTACACTACACAAGAATCACCATCCATCAAGATACCAACAAATTACGAAGTAAAGTAGAGGAAACTAATGCTCGCCCATCTGGTAGACTATCTAGCCTCAATCTACCTTGATGAGCGTGAATAATTTGATTGGCGATTGGCTCTGCCACCGCCCCTCGGGCGATCGCTAATCCTAACCCGTTCCTTCTCCTTAGAAAATGAATCTAAGCAAACCAAGAACACCTCCAAGAGGACTGAAAACTTGACCGGCCGTATCAGTAGCGGCTGTTGTACCAGAGCGACCAACGACCACAACATCATTGTGATTGAGAGTAGGATTAGTCACATCATCAATTCCCGATGCTAGATCGACCTCTATCTGACGTTTATCTACTGTCCCGTCTGGTTTCAGGCTCACCAACTCAACTTTATTACTATTGGCACGCTGATTATCAAAACCTCCAGCAGCCAAAATAGCTTGGTTTAGCGGTGTTCCCGGTTGCACTTCTTGTGCTCCTGGAGAGTTCACTTCACCCACGACATTAACGGTAATTGTTTCACGGTTAAAACTAGCTGTAGCCAGGGCATCTACTTCTTCCTTACTCAAAGCATCAGCTTTGGGAACGACAATCTTATCTCCTTCTTGTAAGATTACGTCTTGTTTGGTATCTCCGGTCTGAATCAACTCCCATAAGTTGACCGCGATCACTTTTTCTTCATCATCCCAAGTAGTTCGACGTACCTCTACATTGCGAACATCTGCCAAAGGTTTAATTCCGTTAGCCACATTGATCGCCTGAGTTAGTCTGGGAGGGATAGATTCTTGCCGCTGTGCATTAGTGCCATTATTATCGTTGTTTCTACTCAGCAATTCTGGCTGAATAAAATGAGAGCCTGGACGAAATACTTCTCCGACGATCGCCACTTGGATCGGTTTGTCTGTTTGGAGACCAAAGCTGGCCTCTGCCAGTCGATTCAACTCCGAAGTATTAATTTCGTCGGTAGTAGGAACAAAGATATTATCACCATCTCTTAAGGAGATATCTTGCCTAACTTTACCTTCAGTTAATAGTTGCCACAGATTAGCGTTATAGACTACTTCTTTGCCTTTAACCTCTCTTTTGACTCTAACGTTGCGCACATCAGCAATCGTAGTAATCCCACCAGCCTGTCGAATAATACCAGTCACACTGGGGAACTGAGGGTTCTCCGCCGTAATCGGCACTTCATATGTCCCAGGGTTGTCAACCTCTCCTGAAACGCCAATTTTGAGTGGACGGGGGGCGACTAAACCAACGGTAATAATGGGTCTTTTGAGGTAAGTTGAATATTCTTGAGAAACCACATCAGAGGTTTCTTTCAGGGATAGTCCTCGGACATCAACTCGTCCGACTAGAGGCAAACTAATGGTGCCATCTACTAATACAGGGTACTCGCCACTGTACTCCTCTACTTGGAAGATATCGAGTTTAATCTGATCTCCTGCACCGAGAGTATAGTCACTTTCTTGAGTGGCAAAATTAATGCTTTCTGCACTATCGGCGCTTTCGGCCGGCAGAGGGGTTATATTCTGGGCAGGATCTGATTGAGGAGCTTCTCGGTCTTTTAGTTCAGGTAAATCCCGATAATTAGTCTCTGAACTTTCAGTGGGTGAATCGCTAGAACCAGAATCTTGTAATTCTAAAGTGTTGTCTTGGGCAAGTGCTGGAGTAGCTGCAATTGCTAAAAATAAAGATAGAGCGATTGCGCTATATTTGTTAACTGGTTCTAAAAATAATTGATACAAAACAGACTTGGTTTTCATAAAAATATTACAATCTAAAAAGGTTTAATTATTGCGACTAGGCTATCATTATTATCGGTTTGATTGCAAAAGAAAAGCACTTTCGCCAACAAGAATTTTCATAATCAAAGAAATAGTGTTGTAGATTTATTCAACCTTCATTACTATCTAATTGTGAGCGGGAAGACCTTCACGTCCCATGATGGGAGTATGTCAAAGAGTAGTCAATTTTTAATTACGGTATGGTAATTGGCAACCGCTCACTGTTCACTACTATCGGATTCGACGACCTCTCGTTTAGAGAAACCCCAAGCAAAAAATACTGCCACGACCACAATTGTTACCCACTCTGGGATTAGAGCATCTGGTAGCCAAACTTTAAGTAACAGACGTACACCGACAAACCCGACAGTGATAAAGCCTGCATCTTCAAGATAAGTATATTCTTGTAACCAACGAATAAATAAGCCAGCTAAGAAACGCAAAATAATAATTCCCATCGTACCTCCAGCGATAATCAGCCAGGTTTCTTCGGTAATAGCGATCGCCGAAGTGACACTATCGAGGGAGAAAGCTAAATCAGTAATAGCAATGGTGGGAATTACCTGCCAGAGAGTGGTAAAACCAAGAGTATGTTTTTCGTTGATTTCTGATTCTTCAGCAGTAAAAAAATAATTAAAAACTAACCAGATTAAATATATTGCTCCTAATAGTTCAAACTGCCAATATTTAACAACCCAAGTTGCAGCTAGAATTAGAATCATTCTGAGCACATACGCAGCAATCAGTCCAATGTTTAGAGCTTGACGCTGTAATTTTGGATCTTCTACGCTTTTGGCGATCGCTGCTAGGGCGATCGCATTATCAGCAGATAATACTGCTTCTAATACCACCAAAATCAGCAGTATTAAATAGACTTCAACTCCAGCGTTAGTAAAATAATTAACTATGTTTTCCAGCATTCACGATATATTTTGTGTTTAAATATCAGATTTAAAATCTTCATTTTGTATTTTGTCAGGATCTGCAACGAGCCAAAATTAAATATCTATTAATCTCGTAATTTTCACCTATTTTCTTCTTAAGTTTCCTTCTTAATTATGTTGCATGTTGTTACAAGATGTTTCGCATGGGGTCGATTATGACGCAAATTAAGGATGGAATATCTTTTTATCAGATTAGAAGGAGTAAAATTACTATGCCCATTACAGACACTCAAATCTTTGTAGCTCTTATTGTTGCTTTGTTCCCTGGATTCTTGGCTATGCGCTTATCCTTAGAACTATACAAGTAGACTCTATCTACCATCTACCGAGCTATTTATAGCTAGTTAGTGTATTTTAGGGCGCTTCAGATTGGCAATAATCAATAAAAGTTGTTAATCTGGAGTCCTCAATAATTTAAAGCTTAAATAGTTCAATATGAATCCTGACAGGCAATCAGGCAAAAAAATTCGTCGTCAGAGCAAAAGTTATCGTTATCGTCGCAACCCATATCGAGGAATAGCTGCGGAAATTAGTCTCAAACTAATATTAAGTTGGATAATTGCTATTGGCGCGATCGCTTCTTTGTTTCGACTCTTACCTTATCATCTTTCTCAGCAAGCTAAGTTGAAAGAGCTAAGAATACAAGTCAATGAAACCGATGCTCGAGTCACCAAATTACGAAGACAGCTCAATCACAATTTTGATCCGCAACGAACTCAAAGTCTGATGGAGCAATATAGCACTTTAACTACTCCCAACCAAAGTCGTATTCACTGGCTCCCTGAAGAGAAAGAAAATTAAAGCTCGTATTTTGATTATAGCCTTTCTCAAATCAGTGAGGTAAAAATATAAACATAGTCAAAAACCCCTGTTCCCTGTTCCCCAACTCACCAAGGTGGATCAAATTAATACAAGAAACGCTATAAATATCAAACAATCAAATTCTTCATAAAATTTTTAAAGGACAAAGCAATTCATCTAACCAAGTCATTGCCTTTAGTCTATAGTTAGCAAGTTTTGGCAGAGGAGCTAAAATTTTAATAGCTTTCTGATAGTCAGCAACTGCACAATTCCAGTCTCCTCTCAAATGGTAGGCTCTTCCTCTTTCAAGGTAAATTCGCTCCAGAAGTCCCGAATTACCAATAATCAGCGCAATATCAAAATTCTCAATTGCCAGCTCATACATCTTTAATTCACGAAAGGTTATGCCCTGATTGATCCAAGCACGAAGATTGGTAGGATTAAGATCTAAGGCCAGGTCATAGTCGGCGATCGCTTCGGCTAAATCTCCTAAGGCTGCATGGCAGTTAGCTCGATTGTTATAAGCACTATCAAGATTAGGGTTGATTTCTAAAGCTTGAGTCAAGTCACAGAGAGCTTCCACAATTTGATTATTGCGAAAGTACATTAACCCTCGATTGTTATAGTCTGCTGCATTATCAGGACATAAAGCAATTAGTTGATCGAGAAGAGTAATTGCCAATACATAGTCCCCCTGAGAAGCTTTTTCTTTGACACGACACCGCAACTGTTGTTCAAAATTTAAGCAGTTGAAGTTAGATAGAGAACATTGAGATCGTGATGCTGGCGTCGATTCCTGAGACGACGATAAAGTTGCTGTTTGGTATTGTATTGGAGAAACAATAGGTTGATTAAAATCGGTTTTCATAGCATCAATTAAACCTTTTCTTGTAGATACTTTACTATCTAGCTGCATGACTCAGATATGCTGGTGTGTAACCAATCGAACTGTCTCATAATCTTGTAAGCTTAATCAATCAAGTTCGTGATTCTTTATACAGAGAATAATGACGAATAAATAGTTAAATGTCCTCCTGATAATCACTTAGATTAATCTTGAGTTTGTTATAATTTTTGAAACAAAATATTTGCTTTCATCACAATTCGCAATTAAGTGACGTTAAGCGGTTCGTTTTTGCACTACATTCGGTACATATCGATTATTTAATCTTTAAAGCTTAACTAGCTAGCGATCTAGTTGGCGAAAGACTTCTAGATTAAACTTTTAGATTGAATAGTGTAACCTAGGATAATCACCCTAGATGTACTAATAGAACCAAATCATTTAAAATAACTGTTTAATTATATGACTAATGCTACTTTGTTTGCTCAAGCGTCAGATTTATCTCAAGAAGATTATTGTGTTTTGGGTCTAGCCACCTGTTTTGTACGAGAAGACGGTGAAATAGAGCAGCTAAAAGTTTTAGAACCAATTCCTTCTGCTGCTCTGGAGGCAATTCTCAAAGGCATTCCTACGTCTTATGAACTAGCCTGTGCTAAGACTTTGGGTGAAATTTTCAGTGATGATACAGTTAATATTCCCTCAGAGTTGAACGTTGAGCCAGAAATTCGTTTGTGCGATCGCTTTGCAGAAAGAGTCGCTGCTGCAACTCGTACCTACAAAAGTCGTCCTGAAGCTAAGGAACATATTCCTTTAGGTACAGTAAATCGAGATTTTAATTACTCTTTAGAAAGAAAAAGAGTGCTTAATACTACTAATGTAGTCAGCACTGAGGATAATGTTAAGCAACATTCTCACACCCATAAAGTTCTCTAAGTTATCTCTAAACAAAAGTAATCAGCGATCGCTCTCTAGAATTCACCCCAGGCGATCGCTTTAGCTATAGTAATTCTGGCTAGGTGGTATCAACCAAAATAATTGAATTTCAACCAACTATTCCAATAACCAACCAAATAACTCGCCTAAAGTTAAGTGAAAAGCTTTCGCAAAGTCTGGCACGGGTAAAACATCTGTTGCCACTTCCAAAAATGCAGGTTGTTGCTTAGGAAAATAAACCAATACAGACTGTTCCCCCGGATCGATCAACCATCCCAACTTTGTTCCGTTATCTAAACAATGAAGAATATTTTTGGTCACTCTTGTTTGACTTTGATCGGGAGATAAAATTTCAATCGTCCAGTCTGGTGCAATTTGAAAAGAATCGCTGATCTCATCATTATCATCGCGAGAAATAGCTTTCCATGTAAATACTGTGACATCAGGTACAGTAGAACGTCCACCGAAAGTATATCTTAACTCTGGAAAAGCTCTGGCAATTTTTTGCGGTTTAAGTATGCTATTCAAAGCCGTTGTAAGTTCTCCTTGAATCGTACTATGTTTTCCTTTGGGCATTGGCTTCTGGATTACTTTGCCATCGATATATTCCCTTGCTGGTTTGGTTTCTGGTAATGCCAAAAAGTCTTCAAGAGTGATTAATTGAGATGGAGTCGTAACCATAGCTTTATTGGAGAATCTGGCTGATTTGATTTTATCGCGATCGCTTTCGTCAAATATATCTAGAGCATAGTTACGCCCAAAGTTAAGTAAATCAAGTTTGATTGGAGCTAATAGCTAATAGCTATTGGCTATTAGCTGGGGCTACGCCCCTTTATCGGTTTGATTCCTGCTAAATCGAGAATTTCAGGAATTAAGTCTTCTCGTTTAACTGCCATCAGATGTACTCCCTGACACATCGATTGAGCTAACTTCACCTGTTCGGCAGCAATTTTAATGCCTTCGTGTAAAGGTTTTTCGGCGTTGGCTAAACGTTGAATGATGGAGTCAGGTATATTGACTCCTGGGACATAATTGTTGATAAATCGCGCATTTTTAGCTGATTTTAGCAAAAATATCCCTGCAAGAATTGGTTTATTATCAACGCAGGCAATTTGGTTCATAAACTTGTCGAGTTTATCAAAGTCAGTAATCATCTGACTTTGAAAAAATTGTGCCCCTGCCTCTAGTTTTTTCTCAAATCTTCTTTGCAATCCCGACCAACTTTTGAGTTGCGGATCGACAGCAGCACCAGGAAATAGACTTAAAGCTTCATCGGGTAGGGGTTTATCATTAAAATCCACGCCGGTATTAAGCTTATCTATTAATTTGAGCAGCCTGACCGATTCTAGTTCAAAAACCGCCCGAGACTTTTTATGATCGCCAGCTTTGATCGGATCTCCTGTGAGTGCCAAAATATTGCGAATCCCTAAACTATATGCACCCATTAAATCGGCTTGTAAGCCAATACAGTTGCGATCGCGACAGGCTACTTGACATACTGGCTCAATACCATGCTGCAAGAGAATTACTGAGGCAGCGACTGAGGACATCCTTAATACGGCACGACTACCATCGGTAACATTAACTGCATGAACTCGGTTCTTTAACTTCGCCGCCACTTCCAACATTCTCGCTGGGTTTCCGCCTTTAGGAGGAGCGACTTCCGCTGTAACTAAAAACTTTTGGTCAATTACTGCTTGTCGAAAATTACTCGTCATTAGGATTACTAATTTTTGATTTTTAGTATATTAGTAAATTGAGCTATTGACATCTACAAAGGAGGCAAAAAACCCAGAGCATCTTTAACCCTAGTTAATGTCTGATTGGCTACAGAACTAGCTTGAGCCGCACCTTCTCGTAAAACAGAATTGAGATAATCTTGATTAGCCATTAATTCATGATATTTATCTTGAATTGGTTTGAGAGCTTCAACTGCAGTTTCTGTAAGTAAAGGTTTAAATTGTCCCCAACCCATATCCTGGCATTCTGCCGCCACCTCAGCCTTGGTTTTTCCAGCTAAAAGCTGATAAAGAGTAAGTAGATTATGACATTCAGGACGTTCTGGATCGTCGAAAGCTAATCCCTTAACTGGATCGGTCTTGCATTTTTTGATTTTTCTTTTAATGGCATCAGGTGGGTCTAGTAACTCGATTCGACTCAGTTCTGAAGGATCGGATTTGGACATTTTCTTAGTGCCATCTGTCAAACTCATTACCCTAGCTCCTTCAGTACGAATCATTGGTTCAGGTACTTTGAGAACCGGCTGTTTTTTCTTACCAAATTTGTCGTTAACCCGACCTGCGATGTCCCTAGTGAGTTCCAAATGTTGTTTTTGATCTTCTCCCACGGGAACTGTATCCGCATCGTAGAGCAAAATATCTGCTGCCATCAGTACGGGGTAATCGAGTAACCCAACGCCAACATTTTCTCCTTGCTTGACAGCTTTTTCTTTAAACTGAATCATTCTTTCCAACCAGTTTAGAGGAGTGACGCAGTTGAGTAACCAAGCTAGTTCGCTGTGGGCACTGACATGAGACTGAACAAAAATAGTCGAACATTCTAAATCAATACCACAAGCCAAATAAACTGCTGCTAAATTATAGGTATTTTGTGCCAAAGTTTTAGCATCATGAGGTACTGTAATAGCGTGTAAATCAGCAAAAAAGAAGAAATTATCATAATCTTGCTGTATTTCTACCCAATTACGAATTGCACCTAAATAATTGCCTAAATGTAAGTTGCCAGTGGTTTGAATTCCAGATAATACCCGCTTTTTACTCATGTTTTAGAAAAATTTTTGCCATAAATTATTTCCCTCTTCCTTACTGAAAACAAGGGAATTTTCTCATGATGATCAGTATTACATGATTTTGCATGGTTAACTAAGATCGTGCTCAAGGATATAAAAACTATAGATTTGGCTAAATCAGCAACGCCAGATTTTCAATGCTCAGTCGTTAATTGCCTAATAGCTTCAAATAATCCGATCGCCACACTCACGGAAAGATTTAAACTCCGCACATTAGGCTCGGCAATTTTAATCTGTACCTTATGGTCGCAAGCATTCATAACTTCTGGAGGTAAACCGGCGGTTTCGCGACCAAATAGCAACCAATCTGTCTCCTGATATTCACAGTCAAGATAATTGCTATTCCCCCGGACACTAAAGCCAATTAATCTACCTCCTTTTTGTTGATGTTGTTGCCAAAAAGCAGCTAAATTCTCGTGATAGTGCAAATCCACATAAGGCCAATAATCTAAGCCGGCACGTTTGAGATAGCGATCGCTAATTTCAAATCCTAACGGTGCAACCAGATGTAACTCTGTTTTAGTTGCGGCGCAAGTACGGGCTATATTACCGGTATTGGGAGGGATTTCAGGATGAACTAGAACAACGCGAACCATCTTTCTTCGGCAAGTGGACTCTCACTTTTAATGATGAGGGGAATTGCCGTCCTCCAATTGTGTTGTGTACAAGAATCTGGTATCATATTTGTAGTAACCTAATAGAAAAGGTTTTGTTCTACTGGCAAGCTGAAAAGCCTCTGCAGACGATGGTAGACGTATTTTCAAAGTAAGCTCAAAGGTATTACGCCTGAGAGTCTAGGGTTGTCTTGACAGTGCCAGGTTGTCTCTGGGGACAGAGAGAGAAGTAGTCTTAGAACTACCGCCAAGCCTCCGAGATTTTTAGGAATCTCCCACGTCTCGTAGTGAGAGGATGTCAATTAAATTCAGTAACCAGTAATCAGTAATCAGTAATCATCAAGCTATTAAAGCAGGTTGACACAATGCATATTCTAAATCTCTTTCTTGCCGGGCAATATTTTGAATATCTTGTTGAATAATTGCCGAGAGTTCCATACCCTGACGATGCAATTTCAACCACTGTTGGGCAGTACTTCCCTGACGGAGAATTTTTTTCAGGGGAGATAAGAAACAGCTAAAACCCCGTTTTTGGGCAATGGGATAAACTTGAGCGTAAATTTCGTCGATCCAATCTCGTGCCGTAATCTTGCGACCATCTTGCCAATGGCGCAGTTCAGCATCGAGACTATTGCGTGCTGCTGCTGTTTCATTTTCGTCAGTCAGAGCCACTAAATCCGCCGCTAAATCGTTGGTTGACAGGCGACTTTGTTGAAGAGGATCGAGTTCGGGATTAGCCATCATCTGCATAATTCTCGCTTCTAGTAGAGCCGTAATCGCCAATAAAGCCAGAGGATCGACCACTAAATCGCAAATTCTCAATTCCAAACGGTTGAGATTATAAGGACGGCGATCGCCATTAGGACGAACAGAACTCCAGAGATGACGTACATTACGCATTGTTTTGGCAGCTAACTGTTCTTCTGTCCAGCGAATAAAATGACTATGACTGTCAAACAAAGGAACATTTTGTGGAGTCTTAGGGAACATTTGCCAGCGTGTAGAATGATCACCTGTCACTTGACCATCAATAAAGGGGGAAGAAGCACTGAGAGCTAAATATAATGGAGCCTCAACCCGGACTAGACGACAGGCTTGCATCAATATTTCGGGGTCGCTAATGCCCACATTGATATGGATACTGGCAGTGACTACACTGGTGCCGTAGGTTTGTTCAATATAGCTGTGGTAAGGATTATTGGGATCAGAACGATAAAAGCGATCGCTTCCACCTAGAGACATGGTGCTACCAGGTATTAGGGTATAGTCTCCTAAGGTTTGCAAATAAGTCCTTAAAGTTTTTCTTGGTTTGAGTAAAGCACATAAAAGGCGATCGTAACCACAAAAAGGTGCAGTCGTATATTCAACGTTGCGACTATCAGGTTCTCGCACAAAACCATCTAAAGCTTGAACGATTTTATCTGACAGTCCAATGATTTTTCCATCTGGAGTGCCAGTGTACATTTCTACTTCAAAACCTTTAGACAGTAAACTCATCTTTTCTTGTTAATTGAATACTAGTTCAGCTGCAAATATGTATGAGTTTAATCTATTCTCGATTAAATCTAACAAGGAAAACTTACATAAATCGAAACTTTCAATAAAAAATCTCGATAGTTATCCACCACTTAGCACAACACATACGCTTAACAGTGTAAACGATCACAGAGGGTTGATAATCTAAAGACTATGATCCGAAAAATACACTTTTTATAAGTTAAGATTGCAAACTGATACCACAAAATAAATTAATAACAAAATTTTATGGCAACATTATTAGCAGCTCAACCCAAGAAAACTAGGTGCTATCAAACAGATCAACAGGTCAAGTATTTACACTTAGAAGCAGAAGTCGATATGCTACTTCAAAGATTAACCAAGTTAAAAGAACAAAAACAACTGTTAGAAGAAAAAATCTCTGATTAATCGCCGAGCCAGTCGATTTTAATTGCAGACTAGGTCTTAAGATAATCTAATGAGGATCTAAACAATCCTGACTCCAAAATCTAAGGAAGTAAATATGACAATACATCCTCAGCTAGCCCAAGCATTGGCTCAAAAAAATGCTCTTAAGGTAATTAGTGGCTTAAATAATTTCGATTCTGAGCGAGTATCAGCAGTGGTTAAAGCTGCCGAAGCTGGCGGGGCAACCTTTGTTGATATTGCGGCTGACCCTACTCTGATTGAGACAATTCGCAATTTGACCGTTCTGCCCATTTGCGTTTCAGCAGTTGAACCAGAATTATTCGTCAGTGCTGTTAACGCTGGTGCTGATTTGATTGAAATAGGTAATTTCGATAGCTTTTATCGCCAGGGAAGAAGGTTTGAAGCTTCAGAAGTTTTAGAGTTAACCCAGCAGACACGCTCGCTTTTACCTCACGTTACCCTTTCTGTGACTGTTCCCCACATTTTGGCTTTAGATAAGCAAGTTCAGTTAGCAGAAAAATTAGTCGATGCTGGTGCAGATATTATTCAAACTGAAGGTGGCACCAGTATTCACCCCAATAATCCAGGTATTAGGGGCTTAATTGAAAAAGCCGCCCCAACCTTGGCAGCAGCACATAGCATTTCTCATGCAGTTAATATTCCCGTACTATGTGCTTCTGGATTATCCAGTGTTACCGCGCCTATGGCGATCGCTGCTGGAGCATCTGGAGTTGGTGTTGGTTCGGCAATTAATCAGTTAGACAATGAAGTAGCTATGGTTGCTGCTGTTCGTAGTTTGGTTGAGGCTTTAGCTCAGCATCAATCATCTGTTTTGAATAGTTATGAATAGCCGACAGCTATCAGCTATCAGCTATCATCTATCAGCTCTATATTTCAGATAAACAATCTTTGAGCGCATAAGCGACCTGTTCCTGTTCGGCTTCGGAGATACCAGGAAATATAGGTAAAGATAGTACTTCGCGGGCAGCTTGCTCAACTATGGGCAGCTGCCCTTTTTGATAACCTAAATCCTGGTATACAGGTTGTAAATGAAGAGGAATGGGATAATAAATCATCGAAATAACACCTTTATCCAGTAATTGCTCACGAATTCTATCTCTTAGAGTTACAGAACAACTATCAGGGTCTATTTTTGAGTTTAGATGTTCGTCAATACAGATCGAATATTGATTCCAAACACTATCTCCTCCTGCTATCCCTTGAGGTAATTTAAGAGGGCTAATAGATTGCAAAAGTTCTTGATAATAATGAGCTGCTTTTCGTCGTTGCTCGTTCCAAAAATCAAGATAACGTAATTTAATTGTCAGAATAACTGCCTGAATAGCATCTATGCGACTATTCAGTCCAATGTAATCGTGACGATAGCGAGCAGGAGAACCATGTTCTTTGAGGATTCTTATTTGTTTGGCGATCGCTCGATCATTGGTTGTAATGGCACCACCATCACCACAAGCCCCTAGATTCTTAGTGGGGAAAAAGCTAAAACAACCTACATGACCAATGCTGCCAACTTTACGCTCTTCCCAAGCAGCGCCAGCAGCTTGAGCGCAATCTTCAATTACATACAAATTATGGGATTGGGCGATCGCCATTAACTCGGTCATATTTACAGGTTGTCCAAAAATATGAACGGGAATAATTGCTTTGGTCTGGGGTGTAATTACTTGCTTTACCCGATCTAAATCAAAGTTAAAAGTATTAAGATCAATATCAACAAATATCGGCTTGGCACCAACTCGAGTGATTACCTCCGCTGTAGCAAAAAAGGTAAACGGACTAGTAACCACTTCATCTCCTGCCTTGATATTCAAAGCTTTTAGAGCTAGAAACAGAGCATCTGTTCCAGAATTACAACTAACACATTCAGCAACATCTAAATAATTAGCAAATTGCTGCTCAAATGAGGTAACTGCTGCTCCGCCGACATAGCTCCCAGAGTTAAGAATTTCGAGAACTGCTAGATCGGCTTCTTCTTTAATATGTTCATATTGTCGAGTTAAATCGACAGGGGGAATTTTTTTCACTCGCTTAAATTAATAGTATTACTTATATAAGTAAAAATGATGATGTAATTTCAATATAGAGTAGCGCGAAATACTGAGATTTAGTTGGTCAAATTTGTCAATTTAATGATATCAATTGCCAAGATTAATCGAGATCTATGAGTCAACGAAAGGATAAGGGATAAAGGATGAGGAATGAGGAGTCGCTTTTTAGCCCATGTATTCATCCCTTAAGGGCGAAAGCCCTGGTAAAGTAAAATTATCCTGTTATGGACCTCTACTTTTTCTTCCGCAATAACATCATAAAGTTATGGAATCAGCAGAAAATCGAGAACAGCCTCAACCAGCTTATCAGCAGACAGGGAAATCCAGTAATCCTCCATCTTTATCAACAACCGAAACTTTCCAACTCTTAAACGATAGTCTCAACCGACTTGAATTATCAATCAAGAGAATGAGTAACCATTCCGCAACTGATTTACCTTTTTCTAATGCCAACAATACTTTCCAGAAAAATTTTAGTTTAGTTGCTCTTGGAGTTACAGCGATCGCCATAGTGGTCGCAACAGTATTTTGGTTATGGTTGCCACAACGACAAGTTTCTTTCTTCTCAATGCCTGAGGCAGCAGCAACAGAAATTATGCTCGATGAAGAGATTACGACTAATCCAGAACCGACCGAAACTTCGACAATTAGTTCTGACAATAGCATCAATATAAATACTGTGACGAAAGAGCAGCCAGTGGCAATAGAGTCAGCCAATCCTGAATTAGAAACTGCCGATGAAACCGCTATTCCTCAAGATTTAGTGTCACCAGGAAAATCCAAAAAACTGAATTTAGAGACAATTGAACCGAAGCTAACTTTTACTCCTGAACAAACCTTAATTGCTGCCTTGCAGACCAGGGTCGTAGAACTAACCAAAGACTATACTGAAAAATTTGTCAATTCAATTGAAGTAGATTTACCTAAAAGTAGCCTTTCCGTGGAAGTGAAAGATAATTGGTATGAACTCAAAGATTCTCTGCAAAATAAACTAGCCAACGACATTTTAAAACGCTCACGCAAATTCCATTTTGACAAACTAGAACTCAAAGATTCTCAAGGAACATTGGTAGCTCGTAATCCTGTAGTCGGCGATCAAATAATCATTTTGCAAAGTCATAAGAGCAATAAAAAACCGGCAACGGACGATTAACAATCAATTTATTTTGCCTTCATCCTTCATTTTTGCCCTCATCACTATAAACAGTACAATGTCTCTGGAGTAATTTTTAATAAGGATAAAGTAACAGGTGGTCAAAAAATTGAGTAACGAAATCTTGATTAGTCTTACTGTGGTTGCTATTTGCGGATCGGTACTGCTCTTTTCTGCTTTTATGGGCAATCGTCCCACACAACAAGCGATCGCCTCCGAAATACAACAGTCTACAGCCAATTCTCCCCAACTAATCGCTCAAAATAATATTTCAGAAGAGGAAAATAATTCCATGGATTTATCCAACGCTATCACCAAAGATTCCGGATTAAAATATATTGTGATCAACGAGGGTGATGGCGCATCTCCTCAAACAGGAGAAAATGTAACCGTACACTACACGGGTACTTTGGAAGACGGTAGTAAATTCGATAGCTCTCGCGATCGCAATCGTCCTTTTTCCTTCAAAATTGGTGTTGGACAAGTAATTAAAGGTTGGGATGAGGGCGTTGCCGACATGAAAGTTGGCGAAAGACGTACTCTGATTATTCCTCCCGAATTAGGCTACGGTGCTAGAGGTGCAGGTGGTGTAATTCCTCCCAATGCCACTCTAATTTTCGATGTAGAATTACTGAAAATCGGTTAAGTACTTAAATTAACGTGAGTTCGGAATTCGGAATTTGGAGTTAGGAGTTATGTTTTTCTTAACGAAACAATCAGGACTTTAGAGATCTATAAATTAAAAAGTTGCGAAATATTTAAGCTTTTTTGCTTTGTCGAACTCTTAGGAAACAAATTGTTTCTTTCAGACTTAACGAATCCAAATTCGTTGGACGCTCACGTTAAATTAAAATCTCAGTAGTGTTCTACTGTCCAGGTTGATCACTGAAAGTAATTAATACTAGTAATTAAAAGTTTTTGGCAGTGTGCTTAGAGTTATCAAACTGATAGCGTTGTTTATAGTTAGTTTTTCCATAAAGATTGAACGTAATTGTCGGTTCGTCGCTAACTGCTTCCACGCTATGAATGGCATCAGGCATAAACCCAATGATGTCCCCAGGTTGCAAGGTTTGCTCTCCGACTAACTCCAAACGATCGGGAAATTCAGTAGTGGGAGATCGTCGCCAAAAGCGGTTTTTTTCTGCCCCGTCTATTAATGCCACTACTCCCCAACTAGCATGATTATGAATGGGAGATATTCCCCCTGGTTGCCAGGCTACCATCTGGACGGTTAAAGGATATTCTGGTTCTCGATAGAGCATTTTTACTGACCAACCAGTTTTGGGTGATGGTTGATCGTATTCCATTTGTAACCAATATGAACTGGTTAGTAAATGTCTGACTAGAGGAATAATTGCTTTAAGGCGATCGCTATCGTTGGGAATACTGAGCAAAATGTCATCAATGTCAGTGAGAAAGCGATACAGTCTGTAAGGTTCTATGGGTAATGTGGTTTCTTGAGGATAATAGGCTTCTGTTTGACTGTCATTACGAACGATCCAGTTTTCACAGTCTGGGTTAGCTTCAATAATAGTTTTACTAGTATCAATTGAAGGATTTTGAGACATGATGTTTAGCAGGCTATTTTTGCGGGTGATTTTAGCTTACATATTTAGAATGATTTTTTCCTGAGATCGAGATCTTCTCAAGATTCTTAGATATAACCAATGTATCTCTCAGATAAATTTCATGTTCTGTGAGTTAGATGGTCGATGTCACACAATCGATCGCTTAGAACTCAACTAATATTATGCAACTTAAGTATATTGCTACAATTGCTACTGCTTCTATTTTAACTATTGGTGGTACTGCTCTATTTTCTGATATTTCTGTAGCCTCTGAATTTGATAGTACAACTTCCACTGTAATCGCTGGTAACCCCTGTGCGGCAGCTGACCCTTGTGCCGGAAGTAACCCCTGTGCGGCAGCTGACCCTTGCGCCGGAAGTAATCCTTGTGCGGCAGCTGACCCTTGCGCCGGAAGTAATCCCTGTGCGGCAGCTGACCCTTGCGCCGGAAGTAATCCCTGTGCGGCAGCCGATCCTTGCGCCGGAAGTAACCCCTGTGCTGCTGTCGATCCTTGCGCCGGAAGTAATCCCTGTGCGGCAGCTGATCCTTGCGCCGGAAAATAATTTTTATTCTTTAATGATTCGTTTCGACTAAACTCCCGTTGTTCAATTTGGTTCAACGGGAAATTCTA
The DNA here is from genome assembly GCF_000332195.1 of Pleurocapsa sp. PCC 7319. Lineage (NCBI taxonomy): Bacteria > Bacillati > Cyanobacteriota > Cyanophyceae > Pleurocapsales > Pleurocapsaceae > Pleurocapsa > Pleurocapsa sp. PCC 7319. Next base: position 2,918,441 of record NZ_KB235922.1, on the reverse strand, counting down.
ATGTTTTGTTATTTTTGTCTGCGTGAAGTGGTGACAGTCTTTCAAGTTGACACTCCCACTGCTTCTAGCTGTGGGATTCTTGATTCATCCCAAGATAGCTAGATCTGTCAAAGACACATCCCCACCAGAGCTTGATCCACAAGCAAACACGGTCTGCCCGACCGCTAAAATATTTAGTGCAGCATTTTGATCTCTCAAATTTAGAGAGCCGCAACTAGGACAAGTCCACTTTCTGCTCTCCAGTGGCAACTTATCTAAAACATGACCGCATGGATGACAACGTTTCGATGATGGAAACCATCGATTGATTGCTCCAATCTTGCGGTCATGCCACCCCGCTTTGTATTCTGTTAAACTTGACTAACTCCGAACTCCGAATTCCAAACTCGTTTCCTATCCATCATCTAAAAATTGACCGACTAGTAGTCTTTTCTGTCCAGCTTGGTGTCGATTCAAGTTAAGCTAAAACAATAGATAAATCAGTAGACACAAGTATTATTTATGAGGCTTCGTTTTTTAGCAGTACTATTAGTTTCTGGCCTTCTATGGCTAACTAGCTGGACTATAACTCCCACAGCAGAAGCAATGACTTCAATTAAGCTGTCTGATCTTTCTTCTGAACCTTGTGCGGGAGATGAGAACAAGGGAAGCGTTACTAGTGGTGATATCAGACCAGCTAACTGTTTTACTATTAGAGGTAAAGCTAAGAACATATCTGGCAAAACCGTAGTTGATGCAGACGTGTTTGGACGGATTTACGATGCAAATGGCAATCCCACCTTTGAGAATCGGGGGCGTGTCGGCACAATCGAAGAAGTGCCACCAGGAACAAGTGATTTTGAGATTAGAGTCAGTGTTCCTGCAAATCAACCAGCTCCTTTGAAGCTAAAACAGTTCAAAGCATCTGGATTTGCAGGAAAAGTTCGTCCTTACTATTACGATGATTTTGAGAGTGATTACTAAAATTAAAATCCACCGGCAAAAGATGCCGCAGAAAAAGATGCCAAAGAACTTTGAACAAATTGCAGTAGGATTAGTGCCAAAATAGCTGAAATATCAATCCCGCCTAATGGTGGGATGATCGAACGAAAGATATTTAGATAAGGATCGGTAATTGGGCTTAGGAAAGAAATAATTTGACCTGCCCATTCAGCAGTCTGAAACCAAGACAGCAAAATTCTGACGATCAATAACACCCAATAGATTTGCAAAAAGCTAATAAGACTAGTAATTACTAAATTCATAAATTTAATTAACTCCGAGGTGAATTTATATTGGATTGGTGTATTTATCTTAACTTTACTTATTCTAGAGGAAAAGCTATTAAGATTGAAATGTTGTCCTAGCTAGTGATTACCGACTATTATCTTTGAAATTCATTTTTATCAAAAAAACTTTTGACTCTTAACTGAGAGCTTGATTCCCTGCTTCAATTTGTCTAGTAACTGTTAATGCAGAGTAACTAACTCCCGCAGTTCCCTCTCCTGGGTGAGTGGAATCTCCTACTAACCAAAGATTTTTTACTGGAGTACGATTAGCAAAACCAAAAGGACCAAAAGTAGATATGCGTTGTCCTAATCCACCGACAATGCCCTTGGCTCTAGCAGTGTATTGAGCAAAAGTTCTAGGAGTTGCTGCTTCTGTATAGATAATATTTTCAGAAGTGAGATTAAAATATTTCCCTAAACGAGCGATCGCCTCATCAGTATACTTTTGTTTAATCTGGGCATAGATTTGCTCATCTTCCTGCCACCACAAATCGACATCGGTAAAGGAAGAAGCAATGATGGTTGCCTGCCCTTCTGGAGCGCGTCCATCTCCTGGTTTACTGACCGAAACAAACAGAGAATTATTTTCGCCAATGACTTCATCCTGATTATAGAGAAATTGTAGATGGGGTGAACAATCTGCGGGAATAGCCTCTCGTTTTACTCCTAGATAAACTACAAAAGCTCCTGATGGTTGAGTCAGTTTATCTACTCGACGTTGATAGTTGTTAAATGATTTCTCTTGAGCTGTTAGCTTAACTAGATTCTGAGCTGTAACATTCGCTACTACTTGATCGGCTTCTTCTGTCCAAGTTGCTCCAGTTTTTTGGTTACAGATACTTACCCCTGTAACCTTTCCCGATTTTGTGTGGATTTGTTCAACACTATGACGCATCAACAATTTACCACCATATTTTTCTAATCCCTCCACCAGGCGATCGCTCAATACCTGCATACTTCCTTGAAGATGAAATAAGCCTTGAGGTGCTTGGGAAACTGCTAACGCAGTTGCTGCATATAGTAGAGCTGTTTCGTCTGCTCCTACTTGAGAATAGAGCTTCAACTGAAGATCGAGAAAGGTTTTAAGTCGTCGATCTTGATGTAAGCCGTATAGCTTCAGGGCATCACCAACGGTCATTAAAGCAAAAGGCACGGTAATCAGAGTATCTGGTCTAACTGCCGAGACTAATTGCCACAAATCCCAAAGATTACGAGGGGGTAACACAGGGTCTCGTCCTTGAAAGCGCCAGCTAGCTTTAAATAAATGACTTAATAAATTCCAAAATGGCTCACTACCAGGGAACTGTCTTTGCCTTTCTTGCCGCCACTTATCAGGATCGCGCCAAACGTTAATTGGCTGAGATTCTCCTGGTAAAAAAACAGCACAAGCAGGATCGCAGTAAGTAGCAGTAGGTGGTTTAATATTTAACTCTTGAAAAATACGCTCATGTATTCCCCCAGTCTCTAAACCTGCCACTTGAGTTGCTCCCACGTCAAAAGTAAAACCCCGTCTTTTAAAAGTAGAAGCACATCCCCCAGGTACAATAGCTTGATCGAAAATCTTTACCTGATAACCCCGCTTGGCTAGCAGCGCTCCTGCTGTTAAACCTCCAATACCCGCTCCTACAACTATTACTCGGGATTTTTGCTTACTTTCTGGAGTATTTGTGGAGGGTGTACGGAGTTCAATTACCATAGAAGTTATTTGATTTATATTTCTTAATATTTGTTACATTTTAAAATAAAAAGCGATGCAGCGCATGGTGGTGGCTGCATCAAGAATTAATATTAAGGAACTTATTCCCAGAAAATTCGGAAAATAAATAAATTAGGGTTGTGTAGAGATACTTCTATTTTAGGACTCCAGCAAGTATATTTTTAACTTGGTCTCCGCCTTGATTTTGTACGAAAGACAAGATAATCGGCACAAACTTAGAAGCCATACCTGGATTCAAACCCAGTTGAGTAAAACCGCCAGCTAAAGCAGCAATATTTGCCAATTGACCGCTACTACCCATCGCACCAGCAAGACCACCTATTGCGCCAGCAAGACCACCACCACCAGCAGGGGCTTCACCAATAAGATTACTTACAGCAGGTACGGCACTAGCCAATTGAGCAAATTCGCCATCACCTAGCTTTTCCTGAGCCATTTTAAAAATCAGTCCGGCACCCCCTTTCGCTTGGCTTTCATCTACTCCCAAGCTTTGGGTTAATTGTTGAATCAGTTCCATAGGACATTAAACAAAAATTCATTCCCATTTATGATGCCAAACTACTAGATCTATTGAAAGAAAGAAATACTTAAAAAGAAACTAGATTTTTGATAAGTTTTAGAATGTGTCAAAATAACAATCAATTAATAAAGTTTCGATTAAATTTAACTAACTTAGGAACGTCTTATCAAAAAATTTTCATCTCTTTGGTTAGATGAATTTTGAACTATGAGCAATTCCTAATTTGTTTCAGTAAAATAATCTCAAATATAAATTTACAACCGGAGAAAATTATGAAAGTTAAATATCTTGGAACTTTGTTTGCTGCTTCTGTTTTAAGTCTAGGCTTAGTCACTTCTTGTGCAACTCCTTGTGCCGGAGAAACAGACGCTGGTGGTGAAGCAACTGAAGTCGATCCTTGTGCTGGCGTTGACCCCTGTGCTGGTGCTGACCCCTGTGCTGGTGCTGACCCCTGTGCTGGACAATAATAAATAATTCAGAATGGAAAACTTAGCAGAGGAATCTGGAGGATAAACATAACAGCTTAAACTTATCCCCATGTTTCCTTTTTTTTGTCAATCAAATAACATGAAGTTCAGTGTTTTTTCATTATTGGCGGTTAGACTTGACAGATGAAAGTGCTATAGAACAATGTTCTATCATTTTTGAGAATTGTATTAAAAATTCTAATCGTCAGTTATGAAACACTTAAATATTTTTAGTAGTTTTCTGTTGTTACTTGCCCTCACTGCTTGTTCTGAGGGTGGTCAGGTTTCTGTTGACGCTGATCGGCAATCCTCTAGCTCCAGTCAATCTGAGTCAACAACTGAACCCACAGTAATCGATTTAACCCAGGTTGGCTGTCAGTTCTTAGAGGTTGAATCGAAAAACTATCAATATCAACCAACTAGCGCTGAAGATTGTAAGAAAATCAATTCCGAAACCTTAGCCGCCAGAGAGTCAGAATTTAAATCCTTGGATCTAAAACCGGGAAAATATATTTTTCGCGTTACTAATTCTAATGTGCCTTATCAATTAGGTTTTTATCTTAGAGGAGAAGGACTTAAAAAAGTCAGCTTGCCTAAAGTTAGTGGTGGTGGCTTAACTCAAGGCACCACCAAGGATTACGAAATTACTCTCGCTCCTGGAAAGTATGTCTTTAGTTGTCCCTTAAACCCTACTCCTGATTATCCAATCGTAGTAAATTAGGCTGACAATTATGCCAAGTTTCAGAAAGTAGTGGGCTATAACTAATTTAGTTTCGAGAGCAATTGCATGAATGTTCAACGTTGGATTACCAGAAGAGAACCAAACTGGAAACGTTTAGATGGCTTACTACAGCAAGTAGAAAAAAAAGGGATTAAATCTCTTTCTGCAAGAGAAATTGAAGATTTAGCCAGCTTATATCGTTCAGTATCAGCAGATTTGGCTAGAGCTAGAACCAATAAGATTGGTAACATCTTAATCCAAGATTTGCAAAAGTTAACTTCTCGGGCTTATAACCAGATCTATCAGGGTTCACAACGGCAAGAATGGCAACAAGTCAAAGAGTTTTATCTCTGGGAGTTTCCCAAGGTAGTCAGAGAAACTTGGAAGTATACTGCGATCGCCACTGGAATTTTTGGGCTGATGGCGATCATTGCTTGGTGGTATGGTTGGCGAGATCCCGTATTTATTGACATTACTGTACCAGCACATCTGATTAAAAAGGTACAGGAAGATAGAGAACTATGGATGGGTTCAATTGTGGGGCTGGAACCTTTAGCCTCCAGCAATATTACCATTAACAATTTATCAGTTTCTTTTGGAGCGATCTCTGGTGGTATTACAGCAGGACTCTATACAATTTTTATCATGGCTTACAACGGTTTATCTATCGGTGCTGTAGCCACCTTAGTAGCCAAAAATAATCTGGCATATCCTTTTTGGGCATTTGTGTTGCCTCATGGCTCTTTAGAATTACCTGCAATTTTTCTGGCAGGTGGCGCAGGACTACTAATTGGTAAAGCGATGATTTTTCCTGGTAAGTATCGTCGAATTGACGCTCTCAAAAAGAATAGTATTAAGGCAGCACAACTTTTATTTGGGATTATCCCCATGCTAATTGTTGCTGGAACGATTGAAGGGTTCTTTTCTCCTAATCCTCTAATTCCTAATCCAATTAAATATTTAGCGGGAATTGGTTTGTTTTGCCTTTTGGTTTTATATTGTTCTCGCCAAAAAATATCTAATCATGAGCAATCAAAGTTTTCTTAAATATTTTGTGGCTATAGGGATTTTGTGCAATTTACCGTGGATAGTTGCAGCAGAAACCAAGGTAGACGAAACGAAGGATTCTCAGTCTCAGAATATAGATATTAACAGAAGATTATCTTCTCCATGGGAAAATGCCACCCTAACCCATACCTTAGAATCTCCAGTTAAAATCAACTCAATCAAATTTGGTCCTGATGGTCAGTTGCTAGCCAGCGTTGGCGAAGGTCAAATTACTATTTGGCAAGTAAACAGTGGACAGATACAGCGCATTTTGCCCGGTCATTACTCAACCGAACTAGGCATGGAAATTGCGCCAACGGCGATCGCCTTTAGTCCTGATAGTCGATTTTTGGCAACTGCTACCTGGAGTCAGGGATTATTAATTCCCGATAGCTCGATTGTGGTCTGGAATACAACTACAGGAGAGGAAGTTCTTAGTCTGGAAGCTCAAGCTGGGTGTCGACAAATTTTATTTGATGTTGAGGGAAAAATTATCTATGGTGCTTGTGATCTGGGAGTAACCGCCTGGAGTTTCCCCAAGGGAGAAAAGTTATTCAGTTTTGCTACTAAACACCCCCTAGAAGCGATCGCTCTTAGCCCTGATGGTCAAATAATGGCAACTGTGGATGCTAATGTCACAGGAGGAGAAGCAGGAGAACAAAGCAACAAAATTCTACTGTGGCAGTTAGCTCCAGAATCAATCACTTTATTCAATACTCTTGCGGGTCATGCTAACGACATTGCTCAGTTAGAATTTACTCGAGATGGCAAAAGGCTGGTTAGCAGCAGCTACGATGGCAAAATAAATGTCTGGAATTGGCAGCAGGGAAAAACATACAGGAATACTAATAATCTCTACAGCGATAATGGACTGTTTAGCCTTAGTGCCAATAGTCGTCTTATAGCAGGCAATTTTCATAACTCAGCGATGAGCAATCTGATTACAGGATTACCTCTAAGGAATGTAATCGCTAAACCCAAACGGGGAAAATTAAACCCTATTGCTTTTAGCCCCCAAGAGCGATTACTGGCGCAAGTGGAAAAGTCTCAAAAATTTACTGGTTACGTAATTAATCTCTGGCGAACTGATAGTACTCAAGCAAAAAAGTCACCAGGGAAGAGAAAGGGCTATATGCCTATTCCCATTACCGAACATTGGGGAAAACCAGAACAGTTTAGCACCGAAGAAACCATTGAACCCAAAACTGATAATCCGTCCTCAATCGGCAAAGCTCCTCAGGCGATCGCTTTAGCTGCTTTAGGTTTAACTGAAACTGTGGAATCTGAACAAGAACAAGTTGAACTAGACTATCCCAGCGACAACCTAGCGATCGTAACAATTACTCAAACTAATCTAGCTGATGATTCTGTAGCAGCTAAGCAATATTTAGTAGAGTTTGCTCCTTATGGCGATCAAGCCGATCAACAATGGCAGGTAGTATGGGCTGGTCAAAAGATTAAATGTCGAGCAAATCGCGGTCATCAAGACTGGGGTACAGATTTGTGCCAATAATAGTAAGGTTGATTATTTTGAGATAGCTTTATGCCGAAATATATTATGTGGGGTAGCTATTGCGAAAATGCTTTAGAAAAGAGAACACCCTATCGTCAAGCACATTTAGATGGTCTTACTAGTCAAAAAGAACGAGGAATATTGATTACTCTTGGTCCGACTAAAGATAATACCAAAGTTTTTGGTATCTACGAAGCTGATGATGAAGTTACTATCAGTCAACTAGTAGAGTCCGATCCTTATTGGCAGAATGGCATTTGGACTGAATACGAAATCAAAGAGTGGATTCAGGCTTTTTGATCGAGCCTTACAATTAATTAGAGAAGCTTGCCGACTACCACATCTCATGAGGGGCTGTGGGCGTAATCGCATTGCGCCCTTTATAAGCCCCGTCCCACGCTGACACGCTATCGCACTACAGACGTGGGGCTTCCCGCCGACAAAGCTAAAAAGCTTCTCTTGATTCTAATTAAACTTAATCCCGATCTCACCAGTGGCTACCAAAGAAAATAAATTCAATGCTGAATTATTAGAAATTAAAACTCTGATCGGCGATCGCTTCAATTAGATAGATCGCAAGCTCGATGAAACAAAAGCTGAGTTAAAACAAAGTATTACTGAAACGAAAGCTGAGCTAAAACAAGATATTAGCGATATCAAGGGAGATATCAAAGCTCTGCATGTTGAAGTTAAAGGACTAGAAAAACGGTTGTCCAATGTTGAAAATTCTGCCAGCAAAATTCCCTAAATTACTGGAAAATTTGGAGAGCTTAAGAATCGGAGGCAGACAGCTTTTGTTATTATCGCTGTTGTTTTACTAATAATACCGATTTAATAGGTCGCTTGATTTGATTACCTTCTTTGTCTACCCTGCCATAAAAAGTTTGACCGTTGTAGTAAAGAGAAGCTGAACTTCCCCCATCAAGATTCATCGCTTTTGTTGCCCCTAGACCAGATAAAAAATCAGCTAGTTCTGGTAGAGATATGCCTGAATTTAGAGGTTGATCGGGATTTTGTGCCACCATAGCCAATATTATGTCGCCTTCACCGGTAATAGCGATCGCACTCCTAGCATTTAAACTATCACTGCCAATCGCGTCTCGGATTTTTTCGTCATTCTGATAAGCAATAAAAGCCTCAGCTACAGAGGTATCAGTTGGTAATAAACCAGGTCCTCCTCCCAGAGAATCTAATAGTTCACAATTAGCTGGTACAGGTGCAGAGTGTAGCTGAATATCGTATTGTGTCTTTTCTCCACAACCATAGCGACGGAATTCAGCACGATTAAATATTTTTCCGAGATATGGCTTTAAATCTGGATTATCTACCAGTCTTTCATTGAAGCGGGGGTCGGCGACTATTTGTGATTGTTGACTAATAAATGAAGTAGTTTTTTGATTAATCGGATCAAAATAACCACCGTTAATGGCAGCAACTACCCGATCTGAGTCTAGTGTTACAAAATCTGAAAGAGATTGTAGTTCTCCTGATAGTCTAGGAATTACAGAATAGTTACTGTGATGGGGGATTGTAATTGTATGAATAGTATGTTGCGATCGCTCTATAACTTCATAACGAACCCGATCATTGGAAGTAGCTGAATTGACTGAGGATAACTTACTTGCATCTGCAAATAAGATTACGCTTAAACTAATAAACGCTAACAATATCCAGCCCGCTTTTTTCATACTATGATGCTCTCTTGATAGCTGCCACTTTGCCAGGATAATAAATCAAACCCACCCCAGCTCTATTTTTGCGTGTAACAATAGCTTTGGATGCAATCAAGTTCTTCAAACAAATTTGAATCATTGATATTGGACGATTAATTATTTTACTAATTTCTTTAACCGTAATACCAGTATTTCTAGATTGAATTATTTGCAAGATTTGTTCGTGAGTGCTGATACCTGGAGTAGCACTAATAATCTTTATTTCTATCACGGATTATATTCCCTTGAACATGGGACGGGGAGATGACCAACGGTCAGAGTAACCTATGGTTATAGCTATCTCCGCAGTTATATCTGCAATTTTTACTAATGACCAGAGTGATTATACCTAGTGCAATAATCTTCATCTAAGCTTCATCTGCTTGTATCTAAGTAATTTATTTACGAATATAGAAAAATATGATCCCAAACATAATCGATCGCTTGTTTGGCTTCTGCTAAGGGTAATACTTGACAACGATTATGGCGATCGCGTTTTAAAAGGGCAACTTGCTTGACAGCGTATGTAGTATCTTCGCTTCGTTTGATTTCAGCTTTGATTGCTGCCAAATTACGTAGAGGATTTTCAATATCGAAATCTATTTTCGTGCCCAACTTATCCTCCATCCAGGACTCAATGTGATCGTCTAGTTCTAAAGCTGTTAAGGGAGTATCACTAGTTAATAAATGATAATAAGCCAAAATAATTTCTTTACATTCTTCTTCCTCGGCAGCATCTATCAGGGAGTTGAACACACCACTATTGTTAGCAATATTACGATAAAAAAGAGTTTCTGTAATACTCTTTTGAAACTTGATTTGTTTACTTTTGTAGCTGGTATATTGTTTAAAAGCAAATCCTCCCAAGGTAACAACTAAAGACAAAATAGCAATTAATAATGGGGCAATATTGCGGACTTCTTCTTCTTGTACTTTTAATTCGTCAATTGGCTGATGTCCTAATGTAAAGTAAACTAAGACTCCTAAAATCAAGATTATCTGCGGTAATATTCTTAGTATTAAGGGAATTGCTGCCCCCAAAGCAGGTACTCCAAACAACAATCTATCTTTCCAATTCATACTCATTTTGACATTAGGAAAAATAAATTCTAAGTCTAATTTAGATAAATTCTTATAGAGGTAAATATAAATTTTGCCTGGTTTAAAATCAAGCTCTTCTTTGGCAGCTGGTTTATCTTGAAAATGTTTTTCCTCTTTAAACTTGATTAATAAAACTACTCGTTTATAAATATCAACTTCTTGCTCAACTTTTTTAAAAAACCACTTTTTAACTGTGATTTTTTCTGACGAATCGCCACGACAATAGCAAACCATATGGTCAAAGTCATTAAAATCTACTTCTGTTCTAAGATCGAAAATTGATCCTTCGCTTAAAGCTTGTTGTAAAGTTGATTTTGATAGAGGATAGTAGTTTGCTTGTTCTAAGATAGTTGTAAAAGTACTAATAAATTCAACTTCGTTTTCTCTAATACTTGAGCGAACATCTAATTGCTTTATTGGTTGATAGTTATCAATATCTGGATCGAAGGAAACAAAATTAAATTTTAAAGTTTCCAGAGAACTATGTAATTTAAAGTGATAATAAGCCGCTAAAATCTGGCAAAAATCACGAAAACTTTGTTGCTCTGCGATCGCAATTTTGCCGTCCGCAATACATAGCTCAACAATTTCCTGACGACTATAGGGAATAAATGCCTCTCGATCTTGATACACTGCCATTACGTCGTTGCTGATTTAAAGTGTGAACATCGATAATGATACCGCTCGTAGTTTTAAGCTGTAAGCTATAATCTATAAGCTTTTTGGAAATATTGATTCAGAGTAATGATATCAAGTATTAAGCGAATTAACTATGTATAAAGAACAGAAAGTATCAGAATTTGATGCTCAAATGATGCGAAAGTGTTTGCAGTTAGCACAGGGTGCAGCAGGAAAAACATCCCCCAACCCTTTAGTAGGTTCAGTCATAGTTAAAGATGGCAAAATTATCGGCGAGGGTTTTCATCCAGGAGTAGGTCAACCCCATGCTGAGGTTTTTGCCTTAAGAGATGCGGGAGAACAGGCTCAAGGTGCGACAGTATACGTAAATTTAGAACCTTGTAATCACTATGGGAGAACTCCTCCCTGTTCTGATGCCTTAATCAAAGCTAAGGTAGCCAAAGTAGTCACGGGAATGGTAGATCCCGATCCTCGCGTTTCAGGAGGGGGAATTAAAAAATTACGGGATGCGGGAATAGAAGTGATTGTGAGCATTGAAGAAGCTGCCTGTCGTCAACTCAACGAAGCATTTATCCATCGCATACAGCACCAACAGCCTTTTGGCATTCTTAAATATGCGATGACTTTAGATGGCAAAATTGCTTCTACTACAGGACATAGTGCATGGGTAACAGGAACAGCTGCCCGTCATCTTGTACATCAGGTCAGAAGTACTTGCGACGCAGTAATCATTGGCGGAAATACGGTTCGTAAGGATAACCCCAACTTAACTACTCATGGTGTTTCAGCACATCAACCCCTCAGAGTAATTATGAGTCGTAGCTTGGATTTACCCAGAGAATGCAACCTATGGCAAACAGATATTGCACCCACTACAATCTTTACCGAGTTTGACAGTAATTCCACACTGAAAAAAGAACTGATCAATAAAGGAGTAGTTATTATTACGGTTGCTGCACTCTCTCCCAAAATGGTGATGGAATATCTATATCAACAAGAACTATCTAAAGTTTTGTGGGAATGTGGCGGGACTTTAGCTGCTCAGGCGATCGCTGATGGCTCAATTCAAAAAGTAATAGCTTTTGTTGCCCCCAAGATCATCGGCGGAATAACAGCCCCATCTCCTGTAGGCGATTTAGGCTTAACAGCTATGACTGATGCACTGCAATTAAAACAGATGACAACGCAGGTAATTGATTCCGATATTGTGATTGAAGGATACTTGTAATTTATTCATTTGTCATAAGCTGATTTAATATCAAAAAAGGAATTTCTGGTAAGTGCCGATATAAAACTTTTAGATGATTAATTTATATATTGACCATGAAATACAAAGGACATACAGCTCAAATAGAGATTGATGAAACAGCAGGAATTTTATTTGGAAAGGTATTAGGGATTAAGGACTACCCCTGTTAAGGTGAGCGTTTGTACTAATGAAATATTCTACTATTCAACGAAATAATAGGGTTTTAGCAACTTGATATTCAAAACTTTCCTTGACAACATACGAAAAACTTCAAGATGAAACTTGCATTTTTTAGCGATCGCATCTTGAAACTCCTATAAATTCGAGGTAGTACATTTGCTCACCTTAACAGGGGTAGGATTAAGGACGTAATTACTTTTAAAGGCATTACTGTTGCCGAATTAGAGCAAGAATTTCATAATTCGGTAGATGACTATCTAGAATGGTGTGCTGAATTAGGAGAAGAACCAGACAAACCTTTTTCTGGCAAGTTACCATTTAGGACAACAGTTGAGCGTCATCGTAAAATTTATTTAGCAGCTAAAAAAGCCAATAAGAGTATCAATTCTTGGATGGATGATATCCTCGCAAAAGCTTTAAATTAGAAACTAAGAGTTGCTCGATTCCTGCTCTAGTTTCTGTTGGGTTTTAACATAGCTTTCCAATACTGCATTGATTCTTGATTGATAGCCTTTTTTCCCATTAGCTTGAAAATATTGAAGTACCGAGCTTTTTATTCGCAGAGTAACAGGCTGAGTTAAATCAGGAGTAACAATATGCGCATTTTGCCAAAAGTCATCATCTAATTCTGGAATATCAGAGTAGTCAATATTTTCATCAGAGAGAGCATCTAATTGAGCTTTTTGCTCTTGAGTTAGCTGAGGTTTATTGTTTGGGTCTGGAGTGTAATTAACGGTTGACATAGCGTTTGACTTCTTTTTTATTTGCTTTACGTGCTGAAATAAGGCGAATAATAGAAGAGCGCATAGTAAAAACGATAACGTATACACGCTTATCTATCTGAGCCAAAGTAATGTAGCGAGTTTCTCCATAATTATATCGATTATCAATGATAGTTAATCTGTTTTCATCATCAAATGCTCTAGTCGCGAAAGGAAAACTTACTATATGTTTTGCTTGATTACTTTCTGCTTTTTGCTCGTCCCATTGAAACATAAGTAAATATCAATACAAATTGTAAGTACAATTCTAAAATTATTTTAATTAAAAAAAGTCAATAGAAAGATAGCGCGATCGCTGATGGAGCAATTCAAAAAGTAACGGCATTTGTCGCCCCCAAGATCATCGGCGGAACATCGGCACCATCTCCTGTAGGCAATTTAAGCTTAACCACTATGACCGATGCTCTTCAATTAAAACAGATGACAACTCGTGTAATTGATTCGGATATTTTGATTGAGGGGTATTTATAAACTATGTCTAGTTAGATAATTGGATTTTTAACTATGAGGAATAAGTAAATAGACAAGAATACATATATTTTATTTTACTTTTATTTTTAACTTTATCCACCCTTCAAAGTTGAAGCATTTAAATTTAATTCACTTTATATAATCTACATTTAAATTAGTTAAAAGCTACAGGTAATAGATAATAGCTTTTTTATTAAAAGTATTTTGCCTGGAATTCATCCTGGCTTTATCTAAAAATCAGTGTCTTTACCAATTTACAGTCTTTGATTTTGCTATTTATATTGGGGTGGTAATAGTATAAACGGCGATAGTTATAAGGTATTGAAAAATAATTGTACTAAATACATATCTATTTTCTCCTTTTCAATGGCGATCGTTTAAATACTAACCAAGTATTTTTAGTTTTATATTAAATTAACTTTCCGTAATATGAAAAATAAAGAGTTTCGCAAACTTTTAAAAAAAAATAAATCTAATGCTGGTTTTACTCTAACTGAGCTGCTTGTTGGCTTGGTAATGAGTGTTTTTGTAATTGGTGCATTAGGCTTTGGCTTGATGCAGGTATTAAGATCTAGTCAAACTGAAAGTACTAAAATAGCAGCACGTAACGAAACTTCTCGCGCTTTAGAATTTATATCTGATGAATTAAGACGTGCCCAATCAATTGAAGTTGATATGACTAGTGGCAACATAAGCACCGTAGCTCCTAACTATACTGTGCCAACAGGAGGTACAGTAAGGTTAGCATTGGAAATACCAGGAACATCAGAAAGAGTAATCTATTCAGTTGCACCACCAAAAAGTGGGTCTCCCTGGAAAGGACCTTTAGTAATTTATCGCTGGGGTCCAGAATTAGATGCAAATGGTAACTATAGTACAACTGGTGCAGGACGTGTGGATAATCCCACTGGTTGGACTAACGAAGCATTAGTTGATAAAGTCGATGATACGGATCAAATTCAAGCCTGCGGTGGAAGCAGCACAACTTACCAAGGCTTCTTCGCCTGCGTAGTAGATGATGATGGAGATACAGATGCTGCTGGCAATCCTATAGTTGAAAATGCAACAGATACAGATGGAGATGGAGATATAGATGCTGATGATACTACAGATCTTAATGGAGATGGCAAAATAGACGCTGGAGATGGGGCAGACGTTGACGGAAAATCTATTACAGCTCAACTTTTCTTTGCTGGAGAAGTACTTGATAGTAGCTATTTTGCAGATACCCAAGCCGTAGCCAGAGCCAGAACTGCACCAGACAGTAATTCTGAGGATTTAGACTCTTACACCATGTCTCTCAAGTCACTAAATCCACAGTATGGTCGAGAAATTGGTCCTAATAGACCATGTTGGAAGGTAAGAAATGACTTTGGTGAAGGCATAAATCCTAGCTTTGATCCAAATGAAGCGTCTCCTAATCCAAATGCACTAAGCAATATATTTACCTGGATTCATGAAGAAAATAGACAACCACAGCCTTTAAAAACTGATACTACTAAACCATTTACCATGGTTGCTAGTGCCTTTGCAGCAGAAAATCCTAAAGGATCTAACTTTGGTGATACATGTCTTGCTAGAGGGAATAGATATAAACAAAAACTTGTATCTATTAACAATGATGGATCTAATCCTGTTTATGAGTACGTCGATGCAAATGGCAATGTTGTAACTAACCCCAATGAAGTTACAGCAGATGGGACAGAGGAAATTCATACATACGAACAAAAAGTTTGGCATACAATTGAGTTTCCCCAAACAGGAGATGATGCTACTGAAATAAGTCGCAAGCAAGCAACTTTCAATGGCGAAGCAACTGATAATGCTGATGTAAAAGGAGATGGTACCGTCTATATGTTTAGAAATGATAGTAATGTTCCAGACATTGGAGGCTATGATGTTGACGCAGATGGAAATTATGAACCTGCTGACGGCGATCAACCATCGATAAGAGAATTTTTACAAGACCCTAATGGAGATGGGAATACAAGTGATGCTTATGTTGACAGCAACGGTGACGTTATTTCTTCTAAACTTAAGCCCGATCAACGTATAGTTGCATTTGAAATAGGTCAAGATAATAATCTATTACCTGATGGTACAACAGCAAACCCTGGATTCGATTTGCAAGATAGTATGTTTATAATAACTTCAGATGCCTTTAAATCACCGTAATGACTAATAATGATCAATAGGCCTTTCTATCACTCTTTTTTCAAAACTTGTTTTTAATCTTCTTAAAATCGACTCAATCATTAAATCTTTGAGTCGATTTTAATTTTATGCTTTCTTAATCAATACTAAGACCATTACAGAAAGCGACGGGGAAAGCCCATTTCTTTTAGATGTGGGATGATGAGTCGCCCCATCGCTTGCTAATGGCTAATGGCTAATGGCTAATCGCTAATTGTCCCATTAGCAACGAACCCAAGTTTTGCTAGACTTAACCTGGATTAGGCGACGATGCCCAATTAGCTAATAGCACGAAATTCCACGTCATTTATGCGTGGGATGAGTTAAAAGTTTTACTGCTTCATGTTAATTAATTATATTTATTGATAAAAATCTAGAGATTTTTTTGAATGAAAATTAAATACAAAAAACTTTAGAATATCAAAGGTTTCAATTAGTAGATGGTTTACATTTACTAGCAGAAACAGAACCATTTTTACTCCCAGTATAGTTACCTGTTCTCATAATACCTAAACCCAGAGAAATGACAAAACATTTCTGATGATTAATTAAATTAGAAGATACTACAATAGTACCCATTTTAGTTGTATTTCCTTTATGGGAAAAAGAAATATTAGGAATTGAACCAGAAAGATTGGTTCTGATATCTACATTTTCATCTATCTTTCTGTTATTGAATATGCAATTAGAAGGGTCCGCAGTAATAATATTAGTATTTGGATTAATCTTTATGTCGCAACGTTTACCCTGACGCATTGCCATTCTTTGGGTTTCTCGAATAGCTCCCAAAAGCTGTTCTAATGAAACGTTAACTTTTGTGCGATTGAGTAATCCGAGAAAATTAGGAGATGCGATCGCAGCGACAATGCCAATAATTACAAGAACGGTCATCAATTCTATCAAGGTAAAACCGCGATCGCTCTTTCTTTTGATGTTATTCTGCATTGATAATTAAATACACAATAGAGTTATTTTTTAACTGGCATTGCAGGTAGAAGTCCCACTGTCAAAGTCTCCTGTTAAAATATTTCCTAATAAACCTTCTATTTGCACACATTTTTCGGTCGTAGTCAGAGGGTGAGATATTCTGATTATTCCCTCACTACTGCTATCGGTATTTCCTTTTCCAGAAAAAGTTATTTTGGTAATACCACCTGTATTAACCGATACGTCTACTGGTAAGATTCTTTTGCTTAGTAAACAGCCGTTATAGTAGCCAGCACTAACTGTCTCTCCAGTATCAGTACTTTCAACAACGTTAATTGTTTGTCTGGATTTGCCATCAATGGTTTCAGTAACAAATTTAATTTTGCAAATTTTTCCTCTGCGTATTGCTTGTCTTTGAGTCTCTTTTATTGCACCTTCAACTTGAGCTAAACCATCTTTAACACGAGCTTGATTGAGCATACCAAGTAAATTTGGAGCAGCAACACTAGCTATAACACCAACAATAATTACTGTTGTAATCATTTCAACAAGAGTAAAACCCTTATTGATCTTCTTACGGACATTGTAAAGCAACATCAGGTATTACCTCCACATAACGCTCTGCAATAACATCACCAGTGGGATTATCTGAGCTATCTAATTCTTGTACTTGATAATTAATTTTTAAAGTTCGATAGGGAGCGGTATTACTCCCATTACTTATATGATTGCGTGCCAATCTCAAAGTTTTTCCTACATTAGTTCCATCAGCCTTTTGGATAAGTTGAGCTGTTGGTAATGCTAGAGCATTAAGGTCATCCCATAAGTCTTTTGCATAGCCATTAGCATAAGCAGCAGGATTACACATATTATCGTGATCTTCGGCAATATTGCTAGCAAGAGTACTAACTTGTTCCAAATCTTCTTGGATTAGCTGATTAGCTCTTTGTTTCTCTTGGGCTTGAACTTTCATACCCATTGCTAACACAAAAGATTGCATAGCAACACTCACAAAAGCTAGTGCAATAATTATTGAGATCAAAATTTCTAAGGTTGTAAAACCCTGATTTAAAGATTTTCTATGTTTCAATTTAAATAAATACATCAAATACATTAGCTTATTCCACCTCCTCTCTTTCCCAATTAGTAGGACTGCTGGTTATTGGTCTAGGGGTTCTATTGGCAATAGTTGTATAAAATTTATATGAGGGTTCAGAACCAGTTGTAGTATCTGTTTGATCCCCCTCTATATTTACTTCTGCGCTTCCAGTAATATTAAAATTGTTTACCCAAACAGCACCGTTAATATTTACTCTTCCATTTCCTGCAATGTTCATAGTTGAGTTTGGAGCATGAATAAAGGCTTCGATGTTCGTTTCGTCACCTGAACTACCAGAGTCAATTGTAATTTGAGTGCTAGTATTACCATAAATTTCTAAATTATGAGAAGAAACATTGGAAGTAGCTTTATTAAAGTTGCCTAAATTAACTGTTCCGCCAGTATTTGAAATCGTTATATTATTTCTAACGTATAAAGTTACTTTAGCCGTGCCGTCGGTTAAAAGATCGTTATCATTGATAGTTAAAGTACTAATATCATATAAGAAGCGTCCTTGGTCATCACTAGAGGTTTTATTGTCTGGAGGAGATTGAGGTCTTGGCAATAAGACTTCACCACCTACTGTACTTATAGAACCAATTCCATTATTTGAACCATTTTTATTTGTATTGGGTATTGCAGGTATTGGGGGTGTAGCAGTAGACACTCCAGCAGGATCATCAATAATAGATGGAATGCTGCGAGGATCTCTAATCACATTGTTGCCATCAATATCAGCAGGCTTTGCACAATTGCTTCCAGCACCCGAAAAAACTATATTTTGTTCTGAATCGACAATATTTAAAGTTCCTGAATTATTTATCGCACCACTTCCTACCCAAAGTACAGGAGCAAAATTTTCCAAGTCATTAATACGTAAAGGAATTTCAACCTCAATTTGCGCTTCGCTATCATCTCTACTTCGACCTTGGATAGTTAAAATTCCTCTAGGATTGTAACCATTTGGACTGGTTACAGGATCATAAGCCGTATCATTATAGGTGAACGAATCAGTAGTATTAGCCAGATCATCATTAGGAACAAACTGACCATTATCGTTATCTGCTCGATTGCCATCATTGTCGTATACGTAGCTAACTAATTTATATTCACCAATAGTTTCATCCCCAGCTGTACCATCGATATTCTCATTTATTTCCCACCACTTAGTAGTATCGTTCGGAGCAGCAGCAGTACCACCATCTTCCCAACCTGTGGGAGTAGTCGCAATATTATCGCAAGTTTGCCCAGTTACATTAGCATTGGTAGTCCACTGATCGTGATTGTAGACAGTTAATATACGATTTTGATTGAGCAGTTCCCGATACTTAGTAACACCAACTTCTGCAACAGCCAAAGCATCAGAAGAACTGTTGAGCGAAATAGCATTGAGATTTTCTTCATTGGATTTGACAATATTTACCGTACCCAAAAGAACCATCACTAAACCCAAAGCAATTACCATCGGGAGAGTAAACCCTTCATCCCTGGTGCGACGTTGTAAAATAATTTTTAATAAAAAAAGTTTCATTTAAAGCTAAAACGTAAACAAAATATTGATTCAAGGCATAAAAATAAAAATTGCCTCACCTAAGTATTTTTGAGAGTACCCAGAAATACCTAATTAGCTATCAATGAAAACAAAAAAAACTACTTGGTGCGATCACTATGGTGAGCATCTATGGCACGACAATTGTTTATGTTTTGGTGTGATTGGTTATGGTTTAGCAGAAAGCGGAAGAAAAGAGATTTTTACTTTAATAATCACATCCCAAGTAATATTGATCGGTAGCGCGATCGGTGTTTACTTTGGCAAAAATTATTAGCTCGAGCAACAAGATGAGCGATCGCCAGAATATGCTCATAATAGACTTTTAGTCGTTCTGGCTTCAGAGACAGATTATTCCTAAATTATAGGTATTTAAGCACAAGTGATGAGTTGACAAAAATACTAGAAGTTATAATATCTTAATACTAGGGCTAATAAATGTTTTTCTCTGTCTCAAGCAGTCGCACTAGTTTAGATAGAAGCGAAAAACAAATATTTGAATCAAAAATAGTGTCTTAAATTTCATAATATTAAGGGGAAATCAAATGCTTGCGCTTTCATTAGCAACATTGCTGGTTGCGGCGATCGCACTGTACATCAGTTCTAAATTAAAAGATGAAGTATTTAAAACGGCAACTCGTTTTACATCCGTAACATTTTCCCTTGTCACTCTGTTCTGCGCGCCTTGGATCCTGAAATTTGCTTTGGTTGGTGTTTCACTGGCGATCGCTAGCTTAAATTCCTGGTCTACTGAAAATTTTAATTAGAAAGCAAATATTTTACTGGCAAATTTTGAGCTGTCATTCTACCAGTTTACTAACTGAGAATATATTTAATCAGACTTCGTTGCCAATAGTTGTAGCAACATAGACTTACATTGGGACATTCATTACTCATTACTCATTATTCATTACTTACGAGCAATCAAATAAATTTGTCCTAATACAATTTTGTACGGCCATAGCAGTGGTATCTGGTAATATTAAGAATTATTAACTATAAAATTACTTGTTTTTAGATATGAATTTGTTGTTCGCAGTAGCAGGTGAATTTCCTACTTATTTTGTCGCCGTATATGTAATTGGTTTTATCGCAGCCGTATCTATAGGATCAATTGCTTGGTATAACTCCAAACGTCCTGCGGGTTGGGAAAATGCAGAGCGTCCTGATATTGTCCCTAAAGTAGATGCAGAGCAAGATTCAAAAGGCGATAGTTAGACTAAAGTATCGTTCTTAATTGTTGAGGTATGCTTTTTAGATTAAGTCATACCTCAGAAACTGATAGAAATTAAGATTGGCATAATTGCAGTAAATCTAAAATAATTCTTTTATGAGCCAGTATTCCCGAAAATAATCGGCAACTATCTGTAGTGAAGATTCTAGCTCAGTGTCAATATCTATTTCTAAATCTTGGTTATAGATAGCACTGATAAATTTATAGATTAATTCAAATGTTATCCGATTGTTGCGCTCAATTGGCTTATAGTATCCATTTTTAGTATTATTGAGTTTAATTATTTCCTTACTGCCCACTGTTCCATTTTTGATGGGATCACTTCTCTCATCACGCCAAAGTAAGAATTTGATTTGGTCTTTAGTAGCGACAATTTCATTATAATTTTGAATCCGAGAAGTAAACTTACTACCTTTACAAGCACTGAGAAAGCCAATACAAAGGTTTTTATTAGTGATAACTATATGAGCAGGTAAAACTCGCTTACTAGGCAAAATATCCAACTCTAGATTAATGATTTTCTGAAAAGCTAGAACGATATCTTTGAGTTTTCCAGCATCTTTCTCATCGAGTAAAATTTCCGCTTCACTATATTCTTGTTCGAGAAGTCTTTGCTGAATTCCCAGATAATCAATAATTTTAGCATCCAGAGATTTTGGAACTAACTTAGAATCTGAGCTAACTGGTTCTGATGGTATAGCGGAAGCTGAATTGTGATTGTTTATTGCCAAAGAACTTTCTTCATTATCTTCATCTGAGTTGTCAACAAAAGTATTAAAAGCTTGAGCAATATTTTTAAGTAACTGCTCCAATCGATTTTGTTGAGATTCTAGTTTGCTTAATCTCGATAAAATTTCTGCTTGTGACTCATTCTCTCCTAAGTTGGCAATAGCTTTAAGTTTGCGATTTGGAAGAGGAATATTTTTATATTTATAACGAAAATATTCAGCAGCATTATTTAAGACTGCACGTATTGAAGGTTTATTGCTAATAATTTGCTCTATCTCTTGTGGTGTAAATAAATTTGCCAAATCTATTTTGGTCTCCTGAGCTTTTAGTTGCAGAATATCTTGGATATCTTTGGTTGATGGGGACTCCAAAATCACTTGATATTGAGCAATGCGATCGATAATGGAACCATCAAATGTTTGCTGTAGCTGTCGCCAACGATCGGCAAATAAATTAAAGATAATTAGGCTATGAGGTACTCTGGTGAAAATTTCTTTTACTGCTTCTCCAAAGTTAAGCAAGATATTACGATTGTGTTCTAAACCTAGCATTTCAAGCTGGTCAAAGACTATGATCAACGGTTCATTGAGCAAAGAAAGCTTGCCTAAAACTGCGATCGCTTCTAAAGAAAAATCTTCTTTACTAATCTCATCGTTCCAATTGCTTAAGCCAATTTTAGTTAATTCTTCTGCTTCTAATTCATCAGCAGCCAACCATTTCTTGACTAATTGTTTATAGTTGGGATCGGAGTAGCGACAAAATTTAACAATTCCTCGAATAATTTCTGGCGCATAACCTGCCGCACCATATTTATTGAGCCACCATTCATTGGTTATTCTTTCAATCGAATCCCAGCTATTCCTTCTAGACTGGGTTCCTGCTCCTCCTAATATTTCATATAGTTTAAGAGGATTATTTTGAATACTATCTAAAATAGCTTTGATTTTTTGAGTCTGATTATGACTAGATTGAATAATACCCACAAAAGTATTGGCCAAAAAATACTCTAACTGGGTAAATTTTGTTTCTGGTATCTGTTTATTTAATGATTCTAAAATGCAGCTGTAGGTATGGTACTTAATTGTAGTTGCATCATTAGGACAGGGAATAAACAACAGGCGATTAAGCTCTAACCTTTGTTTGGCTAAACGCATGATTAGATGAGTTTTCCCAGTTCCAGGTTCGCCAATGACTACTGCACCTTTACTTTGATGATTTTGATCGTATTTAATATCATCAATTACCGATTCTAAAATTGTATATTGAGAATGATAAATATTAGTATTGTCAGGATGACTTTGAAATGGATTATCAACCCGACTACTACCAAAGGGATTAATTGTTATAGAAGTTTGAGTCATATGCTGGTGAATGGCTAAGTATAGTTGGTAAGTAAATTGAGCATCATATCTGGCTGTATGAGCTTGTCGAGTATCAAAATACTGACGATCTACTTTTAAATTTAGCTTTTTGGCTAAATACTCTAAGGAGTATGAATAATAACTGGGAAAAGATTGTTGAGCTAATTGCAATGTACACTTTACCTGAGGAAAATTTTTTCCAGGTAAATTAGCTTTTTGGAAACTTTTTTTTAAAACTTGAAGATCATGCTTGGCATTATGAAATATCAGCAGTTTATGCTCAGTAATTTCTAAAAAATCTAAAAGTATATTTTTCAGAGGCTTGTTCTGGATGATGGGCTGTATATAATCAGAATATTCCTGATTTAAAGCCTCATATATTAATTTGCCGTCACTACCAATAATGGCAATTTCTCTCAAGTCTCTTGTTCCTTCTGTATCAATAACTACAAAATCCAATGGCTCAATTACATGCAAGTAATAGCATTTTATAACTATGTCTCATTCTCTAAGTCTCAAGTCCGAATCTCGCTGCTTTGATGGCACTGTTGCTTACTACGCTCATCATTCATCTAGTTGTGACAGTAAGATGAATTTTGCGGTTTATCTCCCTCCCCAAGTCAACGTGCAACCAGTGCCAATTCTTTACTATCTTTCTGGATTAACCTGCACTGAAGAAAACTTTATTACGAAAGCAGGGGCACAACGTTATGCTGCTGAAATGGGGATTATGTTAGTTGCCCCCGATACAAGCCCTCGTAATACAGGAATACCAGGAGAAGACGATACTTGGGATTTGGGCAGCGGAGCGAGTTTTTATGTAGATGCTACGGTTGAACCTTGGCAGAAGCACTATCAAATGTATAGTTACGTTACTCAAGAATTGCCTCAGTTAATTGCTGCTAATTTTCCAGTCAAACCGGAAAAACAAAGTATTTTTGGACATTCAATGGGAGGACATGGGGCATTAATTTGTGCTTTAAATAATCCTCAACAATATTTATCGGTATCTGCTTTTGCCCCCATAGCATCACCCATGAATTGTCCTTGGGGAGATAACCTTTTTACCGCATATTTGGGTCGGGACAAAGATCAGTGGGCAAAATATGATGCCACAGAACTAATCAAGCAAACTCAGTTAGACTCGACAATTCTGATCGATCAAGGCACAGCCGATGAATTTTACCAACAAAAGCAATTGTTACCGGAAAACTTTCAAGCAGCTTGCCAACAAGTAGGACAAAAGTTAAATTTACGCTGGCAGACGGGGTACGATCACAGCTACTTCATGATTAGTAGTTTTATAAAGGATCATATTCAGCATCATGCTCAATATTTAAACAAATAAATAGATGGGCTGATGAAATAAGTTAAATTAAATTTAAAAATTAGTACTTAAAAATCAGGCTAATTTCTTGATGAAAACTTTACCTAATTTAATTAATCATCAGTTAGTCTAGAACTAATTAATATACCTCCTTAATTAATTTTATTTGGGTGCTTTTATGTCTCAATTCATTACTTTTAAGCCTATAGGAGAAACCTTACAAGAGGCTGGATTAATAACTAGTCCCCAGTTGGATGTAGCCCTAAGAGATCAAATATATTATGAAGATATGCGCTTAGGAGAGATACTGGCTTTAAGAGGCTGGGTCAAACAAGATACTGCTGATTTCTTTGTTCAAGAATGGTTTAAGCTAGTCAATAAGCGCATCGAACATCCTATAGGTTTCTATCTACGAAAAGCGGGATTATTAAGCGAACAAGATATAAAAGTAATTCTTTTAGAACAACATAAAAGTTCTCTTCGTTTCGGAGATGTAGCGGTTAAACAAGGTTTAGTCAAGCAAGATACAATTAATTTCTTTCTACAAAATTTATTTCCTTCTCAACTCAAAGGCACTCGTGAGTACATCAAAATAAGACAACAAATGAAAAAAGAAAAGATTACCAATGATGATATTACTTATTGGGTCACATTAAGCTCAAAACATGTAACAAGCTTTTAGCTTTTTAGTTTTAAACCATAAGTTAAGATCTAATTCAATTAAGTTTCTTTGGTCAATACAAAGACATTTCCTTCATTGCCTCGACCAATTCGCATATCATGATCCAAGTAAGTAGTATCTAACCAGCCTTTTTGTTCTCCGCGATCAATTTTAAAATCTAACGGCAAAAACTTTTTGCCGGATTCTATTTGTTGGATTAATTTTCCTGGAGTTTTGTAACTTAATAGTCGCTGTAAACCGATAATAGAACGTTCAAACACTACGTTTACGCGAGATTCTGAAATCGGCTCAAAGCTTGCCGCAACGCTTACTAACCCCTCTAGCATTGGCAAGCCAACAATTTCAGCGATGTTATACACTTTAGCTTCTGATACTCGAATACATTGATATATTTGTCCCAACTTTAATAAGGGAAAACGGTCTAAACCCAGAATAGATTTGCTGGTGGTATATAGTAAGCGCCAATCACCATTTAATAAATCTTTTGATTCTAAGGGTTTAGGAGTAGGATTTGAGTCCTCTAACTGTTGAATTGCCGAGAGAACTCGAACATTATCAATTTCATTAGCCAGCAACCCACGATTTTTTCCAGCGATCGCTTCTAATAATTCTGCTTTATTACTCATAAATTTTTCTTAGCTCAAATCAATAACCCTAAACCTATTATTATTTTATAGACTTCTTCTACTTTATGAAGGGTCATCAAATTGAAAAAGCGATCGGAGAAATTTAAATTCTGCGATCGCTGATGATAGTGTATTTGAATCTTGTTGAACCTCAGTTCTAATTCAACGAAATATTCGCTAACCAAGGTTTATCTTGGGAATTTTCACTGGGTAAGGAACTAATATCAGTGTCATTTGAATCACCAGGAGTTTCACCAACTTCTTTAGAAACCTCAATTCCTGATTGCTCTAAAGTAACTACTGGAGTAGGAAAATGGTTCCAATCAATGTCTTTAACTAATACTTGACCGTTGGATAGGTATTGTCCCACCTCAACATAACGACTGGTGCTTTCTTCTGGTGCCTGTACAATAAGTTTTACTCGATCATTAGCTTTGTACAATCCAGAGATAATAACATTTTGAGCTAATGTAGGCTCAAATTCTGGCTCAGGAGGGTCAACAGACTTAGATTCGTTCTGGCTATCTATACCTTGACTTGGCTGACTTGGTTCGGCTCGTGGGGTACTATTTTGACTAGATCTATTTTCAGTTGAACGATTAACTTCTTCAACTTCTTCTTGCTCAATTTCAATGCGTGGAGTCAAGTTAACAATGGAAAAAGGATCTTGTCTGCCGCGAGCTATACTTCTGACTCTGACTTCAGGATTAGTTGCAGGAATCAAACCGGCAATTGCTTGAGCTGGTTCCGTTTCGTCTTCTAAATCAGCAAATTCTTCTTCAATTACATCAGTTTTCTGGTTTTGATTTTGGACAGCATTATTTACTGGAATAGGTTTGGCAGCATTTTCCTCTAATTCTTTTCGGGCATCAGAAAAGTCCGTAAAGAAGGAGCAACTTTCGGTTAGCAAAGCCACAGATCCTGCTAATAGCAATAATACAGTTTTATTCATAATAATTACTCAAGGTTCGATTAAGAATACCTCGTTAAATATGTAACCTAGCAATTCAGACTCCAACATAACAGTTGATTGAAATATCAGCCAGAGATGAGAAACTAAGAATTTTCTTGAGCCATTGATTTCTTAAGTAAATTCAAACCTTTCTTAAGTTGACGAGAGACAGTTACTACGCTAATACCTAACATTTTTGCTGTTTCCTTTTGAGTTAAATCGTGTAAAAAGACAAACTCTAAGACATTTCTCGTACGTTCTTCTAGTTCGGATAACGCTTGTTGTAAACGCACTCGATCTTCATAAACTAATTGAAAGCTACGATGTTTAGGATCGGCAACCAAATCGCACAAGCTAGTTTGATTCTCGTTATCATTATTGACTGAAATATCTAAGCTTAAAGGCTTACGATTTTGATAAGCTAGTTTAATATCTTGCCATTCCTTAATAGATACTTCTAGGTATTGAGCAATTTCTGAATTTGTTGGTTGCCGATTAAATTTTTCTCGGAAATTATGAATGAAAGTAATTGATTGTTGTCTTAATTCTAGCCAACGGCGAGGAATTCTTAGAGTACAACTTTTATCTCTTAAATAGTGTTGAATTTCTCCTCTAATATAGGGAATTGCGAAAGAGCTAAAAGCGTTACCTTTTTCGACATCAAAACGCTCTATCGCTCTAATTAATCCTATTGAACCAACTTGTAATAGATCTTCATAACTTTCATTACATTGATTCATCCAATGATAAGCCTCTTTCTTAACTAAACCAATGTTAATCTCCATAATCTGATTACGAACACTAGTTGTTTGATTTCTTTGATATTGCTGAAATAAGTGAAGGCTATCTAGTTTAATACTTTGATTAATACAAGCTGTCATTGATTTTTCCTGTATAGAGAGCAATATATGTTTTAAAAGCTAATAATTTACTCAAATAAAATGAATCTTTTGCAGATACATTTTCAGCTTATTCTTGACTCCCTATTAGAAACAACAGCATTTACACTATTCTTCTTTTATTAAGTTTTAATCAAGACCAGAATTACACTTAATGTTTTATTGAGGTTGTATGAAAATGCTTGTAGATTAGGTGTTCCCACCAATGATTTTAGTAATAATAGTTAACATTTAAATAAACATACCTAATTAGATTAAAATAAATTTGCTCAAAAAAATAGATTATTTTAGGCTAATTAGATTTAAATCAAATGCATTAAACATTTAATTAATAAAGTTATTTGGGTAGCTTATTTTGAACCGGCAAAATCATTTTTAGAATAAAAAAAGAGGCATATTGCCTCTTTTTTTATTAGCTTTTACTAAAAATTAAAAAGTAAATAAAATAGCTAAATTATGGATTGGTTATCATGCTACGCATTAAGCATTAGAATCAACTCTGCCATAAAAAATGCCACGTACTTTTACTTCTTCTGGCTCTTCTGCGCCTAAGTCAGTAGCAGAAGGTTGTTCGCTTTCAAATACACCAGCAATTTCCCCTGTTTCACTATCAATTTTGGTGACATTGAGAGACATTCTACCTTTGCGGGAAACAAATTCTTTGACGTTAGCTTTAGAAAACTCAGGATCATCTGCACGTCCAGGCAAAGCTACAGCGTTATCGTAACCACTAGCAAGACTACGTCCTTTAGGATCTAAGAAAACCTGTCCACGATAAGAGGGAACTTTGAATTCTCCTTCAAAATCAGTTGAAGTGTTGATAGAGTCGGCACTGGCTACAGTAGTACCAACAAATTGCTTCATTGTAAACAAGAAAGGAACTTCTTTACCACCAGGCAATAAAACTGTGGCTGGCTGGAAGTCAATTCCATCAAGTTCAGTGAAAGTCAGTGTACCATCAGCATTGGGTTCAACCGTGCCTTGAATTTGATCGAGACTAGAAGTATATCTTGTCAACAATTTGCCTTGAATATACTCAGCTTTCTGGCGTTTACTAACTGGTTCTTCTTTAACAAAATATTCCCTTGGTTCTAGGCACAAATCGCGAATGGTATATGATTCTCCGGCCTTAATTGGAATAGTACCTCGACTACTGTCAGGTAATTCTAAACAAGTATTTGCTATTCCAGTATTTAGAATATCGTCGTAAGTTAATTCACTTCTGCTTACATTACTAGTATCACTACAGGCTGTTAACACCCCTAAGCACAATGCCAGAAAGCCAGCAATAATTGTACGGTATCTCATAGTCAACTTCATTTTGTCAATTTTAGATTTAACATCGAGCGCGAAAGATGTCGAAAATAGGCTCTTCTTAAGAATTTAGCCATTTTTATAGATGCTTTCTACTCTACCAAATAAGGACTACTAATAATTCGAGTATTGCCGATTTTGACGATTAAAGTTTTTGATTATAATCTATTAGCTTTTAGCTATTAGCTTTTAGCTATTAGCTTTTAGCTACTTTTAAGCGACAAAAAAGTACCTCAGAATTTTGTCTGGTATTTTCTAAATCTATAAACACTAGTCGTAAAAAGCATATAATCACGGAGACTGATGGTTAGAATAACAAGGCGGTTTATAAACCGAGTAAATTCTTTATAAATTTAGACAAGGTTCATTTTTACTGTATTTGGCACATGACTCAAGATCAAGACATGAATTTTACTGGTTCAGATAGCGTTTTGGAAAACACCGCCCAAGATATTTGTGCCTTAGCAGAGAAACATCAGAACGATAGTCTATTTCTATTGTCTTTGTTACGTGATTTAGAAAAAATTCATCGTGAAATCCGAGTAAATTTTTTTGAAGCAGCTTTACCGCAAACCCGCAACGATTTATATCAATTTGTCAAAGATATAGAAGAGAAAGGTGGCTGGCCTTATATTGAGAGAATGAGGCTCAAAGATTTATTGCAGCGAATGGAACTTGAAGAACTCAAAGCGGGTTCCACCCTGAAAAAGTCAAATACCTTAGACCAGGAAAATAAATCTGAAGAAGTTTGAGTAATAAACATACTAACTGTAATCTATGTCAGGTTTTCAAACTACTGAGAAACAGTTAATCTGGAAAGTGTTATTTTAACTCATTAAATTCTTGATTTTATGGCTTTTACTGTTAATCCAATTAAGTTTGGTACAGACGGCTGGCGTGGGGTAATCGCCGCTGACTTTACTTTCGAGCGAGTAGCTACGTTAGCACCTTTAGCAGCTCAAGTTTTGGCTGAAAATTATGGTGACACTGCTGCTAATCGGACAGTAATCGTTGGCTACGATCGCCGTTTTATGGCAGAAGATTTTGCTCAAGTTACCGCAGAATCTTTGCAAGAAGCTGGATTTGATGTCTTGTTATCGGAGTGCTTTGCTCCTACTCCTGCTTTTAGTTGGGCAGCCAAGGCTCATAATGCTTTAGGGGCAATTGTGATGACAGCATCTCATAACCCGGCTGCTTATCTGGGATTAAAAGTTAAAAGTGCCTTCGGTGGTTCAGTACCTCCAGAAATTACCGAGCAAATCGAGGCGATGATCGGCAAGACCTTACCCCAAGCAGAAAAGCCAGGAAAAATAACGAAATTTGATCCTTGGATAAACTATTGTCAGGGATTGCAGCAAAAAGTCAATATTACAGCTATTAAAGAAGCGATCGCCTCAGACAAACTGAAAGTATATGTAGACGTGATGCATGGTGCTGCAGCTACAGGTTTAGAACGTCTTTTGGGCTGTCCTGTAGAAGAAATTAATAGCGATCGCGATCCTTTATTTGGTGGTGGCGCACCCGAACCCCTACCAAAATATCTTCCAGATTTTTTCCGTGCCATAAAAGAAGGAGCCAAGCAACACCCTGATAGCATTAGAGTTGGCTTAGTATTTGATGGTGATAGCGATCGCATTGCTGGTGCAGATGCCGCAGGTAATTTCCTTAGTTCTCAAGTATTAATTCCCATCCTGATTGAACACCTAGCACAGCGTAAAGGTTTTACAGGAGAAATTGTGAAAACTGTCAGTGGTTCAGATTTAATTCCCCGCCTGGCTAAACTATATGGACGCTCTGTTTATGAAACACCAATTGGTTATAAATACATCGGTGACAGAATGTTGAATGCTGAAGTGATGATCGGTGGAGAGGAATCTGGCGGAATTGGTTATGGTACCCATATACCAGAGCGGGATGCTCTATTATCAGCTCTTTATATTTTGGAAGCAGTTGTTGAGTCAGGAGAAGATTTGGGTGCTATTTATGCCCGACTACAACAGAAAACCAATTTTACAGCTCACTATGATCGTATTGATTTGCCTTTAGCTAGTATGGATGTACGTTCTAAATTATTGGAACGTCTAAAAAATGATACTCCTCAAGAAGTAGCTGGGATGACTGTTGTCGATTGCCTGGATGTCGACGGCTACAAGTTTAGGATGGATGAAAATACTTGGCTACTCATTCGTTTTAGTGGGACTGAGCCAGTATTACGTCTGTATTGCCAAGCTACTACTATGCCAGAAGTTCGTAAAATTCTTGAATGGGCAAGAGATTGGGCTAATTCGGTTTAATAAGCTTTTAGCTTTCAGCTCTTAGCCTCTGAGTAAAGATTTTTGTATTCTACGTTTGATGTGGATTAATAATGTCTTAATTCTGAACTATTCTGTTGTTAATTTATCCTTCAAAACTATATTTGTCTCTGGGGGAACTTTCCCCCAGACCCCCTGTTGGGGAAGTGACGACTTCCCCAAACCCTTCCTCGCGCATTCCCTTGCCCAGATAACGCTCCTGGGTAAACGTCTTACGCCGACGCGGGGTCGCTCGTCTTCGTAACTAAAGTTCAGTCAAGATATCTGCTTTCCTAGCTAATTCTTACTGGAAATGAAGAGTTTAATCCAGATAAGACGTATTCTGGAATGGGGCAGATAGTTAATCTATTTTTTGAGGTTTTCAGATTTATCTATGAAAAAGTTGGTTGTTGCTACGGGGAATCCAGGAAAACTAAAGGAGATGCAGGAATATCTCACGGATTTACCTTGGCAATTGGAGTTAAAGCCGGCGAACTTAGATATAGAAGAAACAGGAACTACTTTTATTGCTAATGCCCGTCTTAAAGCCTCAGAAGTAGCAAAAGCCTTGAAAAAATGGGCGATCGCCGATGATTCTGGTTTAGCAGTAGATGCTCTTGATGGTGCTCCAGGTTTATATTCGGCACGTTATGGTAAGACAGATAAGGATAGAATTAACCGTTTACTAGCTGAATTAGGCGAAACAACTAATAGACAGGCAAAATTCATTTGTGCAGTAGCGATCGCCAACCCTGATGGCAAGATTGTTTTAGAAACCGAGGGAATATGTCCTGGGGAAATATTATATTCTCCCCGAGGTGATGGCGGTTTTGGTTATGATCCAATTTTTTATGTACCATCTCAACAACAGACCTTTGCGGAGATGGCTTCAGTAACAAAAAGTGAAATTAGTCATCGTGGGGTGGCTTTTGCCCAATTAATGCCTCAATTACAAGAATTGTCCCGCAATGTTGCTAATTAACCAAATTCAAGCATGATTAATCCGAGCGATCGCTTGGTTGTTAAACCCCTCTAGAACTCCGATAGAATAGGGTTATTACTTCGC
The DNA here is from genome assembly GCF_000332195.1 of Pleurocapsa sp. PCC 7319. NCBI lineage: Bacteria > Bacillati > Cyanobacteriota > Cyanophyceae > Pleurocapsales > Pleurocapsaceae > Pleurocapsa > Pleurocapsa sp. PCC 7319. The sequence goes on along the minus strand of NZ_KB235922.1, from coordinate 2,886,805 downwards.
TAAGCTGATAGCTAAGAGCTAAAAACCGATTGATAAACAACACACAGCCTTAACTTGTCACAAATGCTTCGCTAGTATAAAGAGCAACCGTTTGTGATAATTGCTGGTTGAGTTGAGATATTTATAATGCGGACAATCGCGGAAATCAATGACAAGATTAGCCGGGGTCAGGTAGTTGCCTGGACCGTGGAGGAAGTCAAAACCAAGGTCGCCAAGTTGGGAGTTGAAGAGGTATTTAAACAGGTAGATGTTGTCACCACAGGAACATTTGAACCAATGGAATCTTCTGGAGCAATTATCAATCTGGGACACACAGATCCGCCAATTAAAATTCGTCAGTGTTGGCTAGATGGCATAGTAGCTTATGCTGGCTTTGGAGCGGTAGATCTCTATCTTGGGGCAACTGCCATGGCTGATTATAATCTCAATGAAACCGACCCTAACCTGAGGGAAGGAGTTCCCTGGGAAAGAGGAGGGGGGCATGTAATTGAAGATCTAATTGCTGGTAAATCAATTCAGTTAAAAGCGATCGGTCAAAAAACTGATTGTTATCCTCGGGCAATTTTGGAAAATACGATTACCAAAGATAACATCAATCAATTTTATTTATTTAATCCTCGTAATCTCTATCAAAACTTTATTGTGGGGGTTAATGGCGGCGATCGCCCTCTATATACTTATTTAGGACCATTGCTACCCAGATTAGGTAATGCCGTATATTCTAACCCTGGGGCAATATCTCCATTAATCAACGACCCAGAGCTAAATCTAGTCGGTATAGGCAGTAAAATCTTTTTGGGTGGTGGAATTGGCTATGTTGCTTGGGAAGGAACACAACATTTTCCACTCCAAAAACGTCTTCCAAATCTTACTCCAATTGGTCCTGCTGCTACGGTAGCTTTAATTGGGGATGCCAAACAAATGAGTGCGAGGTGGGTTAGAGGATGCTATTTCAAAAACTATGGTCCCTCTCTAATGTTAGGAGTAGGGATAGCATTACCTGTACTACAGGAGGAAGTAATACACAACTGTTCAGTTGTCGATCAAAATGTTGTTGCTCCGGTAATTGATTTTTCTATACCTCGACGAGTTCGTCCGACCTTTGGCTTAGTTAGCTATGAACAGTTGCAAAAAGGTCATGTAACCATTGATGGCAAACTAGTTCGTGTCGCTCCTCTAGCAAGCAAATATCGCTCGCGCCAAATCGCCCAGGAATTAAAACAATGGATTGAAACAGGGAAATTCACCCTGACTGAACCAGTTGCTCCCTTACCTAGGGATCGCACTTTTATGCCTCAGGATACCAACAGATCTATAGTCTCCTTAGATTGATTTGGTTGGGACTAGTGCATCTACCTAATTTTTTGTTTTCTTTTTCTGTAAAACTGGTCGTGCAGTAGGGCTAGGTTTGCTTGGGCGCGAAGACTTAAGCTGAATTTTTTTGCGGTTTTTTTTGAATTTTGGTTTACGCTTCTGAGCAAAGCCTAAGTCGGTGCCTTCTTCGATAATTAAATTTTCTCCTTCCAGACGGACTTTTAAATCCCAAAAACGTTTTAGCGGTTTTTCTCCAGGAATTCCCTGTAATTTGAGTTTGAAAAATTTGGGCTTATCTCCTTCCTTACGAGGAAATTGCTTGATTTTGACAATTACATGATTTTCCTCCGTGGAGTAGAAAATAACTTCTCCTCTGATCGAAAAATAACCGTGTTCGGCTTCAGCACCGGAAACTTCCTGCTCATCAGTATTTTGACTCAAAGTCTCTGGCTCCCATACACCCACGATTTGAACATGGAGACGTTCTTCCTGGGTCTTAGTTCTCGGATAAACTACCCACAAATGCTCTTTTTCCAGATCAAGATGATTTTTAATCAAACTGATAATGCGACCAAGTAAAACTGCCTCAATTTCTGCTCCGTCAGTAGTAACCAAGGTACCTTGAGTCATCTGTTCTGCGCTCTGTTTATACTTAGCCTTAATTAAGCCAATAGCGCGATATTGTCGTGGATGCGAAGGAGGGGGAATTGGTTGCTGTCTCTCTGGGGTAGACTGGGTTTCTGTATTGGATGGGACAGAATCTTGAGATTGTTTAGACATGATAGATTTGGTCGATTGATTGGCAACAGCGGAAGGTTTATTAGGATTCTTAAAGTCGTTTTTTTGAGCCAAATTCATAAGTCGATTTGATAGCGGAAACGTTACTCAATGTAAGAGAGATTAAGTTGCACAAGAGATCATATTCTATACTTTCATGGAAGTTAAGATAACCCTCAATTTCTATATGTTAGAGATTCCCACGGAACTTTTTTGCCGCAGTCTGTTACGATCGCTGACCGAAATAAAGTCTTGAGCCATTGGCTTCTATGTCTAGGATAAACGATACTAGAATCGGCATACAGACCAAAGTAATCAAATAAAGTATAGTCTGCAGATCGTAATTTAGTGTTAAGAGCATGAAAAAAAAACATAGCAGTTGGATTTATATCGTTATGGGAATAATGTTATTTTCCTTAATAACTGTTTCCGCTCTTCCTTTAGTAGGAAGTGTTGTTAGCGGAAAAGACTTGGCTAAGAATGCTGATAGCGAAGTAATTGTCCTCTCTCAACAAGAATTAACTAAGTTAGAAGCCGAAGCCTCTGGTTATCAAAAAGTTTTGGAACGAGAACCAAACAACGACACTGCCTTAAATGGTTTACTAAAAATTAGATTACAGCAAAAAGATATTCCAGGGGCGATCGCACCTCTAGAGAAATTAGCGAAGCTTCATCCAGAGCAAACAGAATATACAATTCTGCTAGCCCAAGCTAAACAACAGATGACAGATTATGAAGGGGCAGCTATGGCTTACAATCAAGTTTTATCTGGTCACCCTGGTGATATCTATGCCTTAGGTGGAATGACGAATTTATATGTAATTCAAGATCTGCCTGAAAGAGCGATCGCCTTGCTGAAAAAAACTATTAAATTGGCTGAGAATGACGATAGCCAAACTGCAACATCAATTGACAAAGAAGCAGTGGAACTTTTGCTGGGAGAACTTTATACCAATCAAGAACGATACGGAGAAGCGATCGCTCTCTATGATGAATTAAACCAAGCCAATCAAGATGATTTTCGTCCTATTTTAGCCAAAGCATTAGTATTAGAAAGACAGGGAGATTTCAAAGCAGCTAAACCAATTTTAGAAAAAGCTTATGTTGCTGCCCCAAGCGCATATAAAGACCAAATTGGGAATCAAATGGAGCAACTGGTTCAAGAAATCAAAGAAGCTGAAAAACTTCAAGATCGTGACTAAAGCATTATATAGTTAGAGATCGGCAAGTTATTAATTGAGAGCAGTTTGTGGAAAGGAAAAATCGAGAACCATTTGCCAGTTTGGCACTCTACCATCTGTTGAAGTGGTCGGTGGTTAGCCCTGCACTACATACTTACTTTAGGGTCAAAATACATGGAGCCGAAAAAGTTCCCCAGTCTGGGGGATTAATTGCTGTCAGTAATCATGCTAGTTATTTTGATCCACCAATTCTGTCTAATTGCGTTGGTCGTCCGGTAGCTTTTATGGCTAAGGAAGAATTATTTAAAATCCCCGTATTTAAGCAAGGAATAAAGCTCTACGGAGCTTATCCCGTCAAACGCAGTACGGGCGATCGCGCAGCTATTCGTGCAGCAATGACGGCAATTGAATCTGGGTGGATAGCAGCAGTTTTCTTACAGGGTACTCGTTCCGATGATGGCAGAATCACCGCTCCTAAACTGGGTGCTGCTTGGATCGCTGCTCAGGCTCAAGTACCTTTGTTACCCGTCAGTCTTTGGGGAACAGAAAAAATTTTAAGTCATGATTTCCCTTTACCGAAACCCATACCCTTAACTGTGAGGATTGGCGATGCGATCGCTCCTTCCAATTCCACCAGTAAAGAAGATTTACAGACTGTAACCAATCGATGTGCCACCATAATTAATTCTTTGCACGATTTAGGTAGGTAATCTGGATGAATATACTAGTTATCAGCTATCAGCCATCAGCCAATTGGGATATTTCAAAGCTTTACGAAGTTAGTACACTTTTTATCGCCTAAAGGGGGTTCGGCACAAGCACGAATTTCTATATCTTTGCCTGGAGCCATATCCGCATAATGTCTTTGCCATTGATCTACAGGAACAACCGCAGCTCCATATTTTGTTCCTTGACGATCCTCTATATAGTGAGTTGAAGATGGTATTGATCTACTCGGTTTAGGTAGCGACTTGAAGTTTACATCTCAACCTTTTCTTTTCTTCAATTTTCTCGTCGAGCTCACGTTTGTCAGATTATGCGAACAGAATCCTGATGCCGATCATTATATAAGAAGTAAAGTCCTGGCAGAGATGCTGGGACTGATTTACTAAAGTTGCTCAAAATCAGCAGCTAATAGTTAGAGAACCCACATTCTTTGATCTGGTTAATGCGGAAAGCAAATAAGTTTAGAACTTTTTCCATAAATTGGAAGGTATTGATAATTACTTAGCTTGTCAAGATTATAGATTTAATCAAAATTTTGCAATATCAAGCAGGCTTACTTGACAATAAATCAGCTATTTAGTGATAGCTTTTTGTATATGGTACTATCTTTTTCTGCTGAAAATATTATCAATTTTTTTTATTTTAGTCAAGATGATAATTAATTTGTTTTTGGGAATTATAAATATAACGAAACTAGAAAAGTTTGATCTTCAATAATATTTCTTATATTAGAAAAAATAGGAATATCACTCGTTTTCTTGTTGATATTTGGAAAAAAATATGAACAATAACTTGATTGCAAACAAGATTTTACCTGGTGTTTTTGCTTGTACAATGATTTGGGGGGCAAGTAATTCATCTACCATAGCTCAACCCAATTCATTTATTCACAAAAAAGATTTGCTCAATAATATTATTGCCAATAATTATAATTCTAAATCAACATTACCAAGTCAAGAATTGGTTGATGCTATTAGAAAAAATACTAGTAATCCCAACTATTCAAATGTTGAATATTCTGTTTTTGAAATTGACTTGAATAATGATGGAAACAAAGATGCTATCGTCTACGAAACAGGTCGCCATTGTGGTCAAGTGAATTGCCATCTCACTATTTTCTTAAACATGGGAAATAATTATAGACTTTTGGGTTCAGGAGCATATATTCTCCAAACTTTCAATTCTAAAGTAGCAATTTTGCAAGATAGCCATTCGGGGTGGATCAATATAGCAATGCCAGTTTTCAGTTTTAACCCCTTGGAATACGACAAAGTAAAAGGATGGATTACTTACAAATTCAACGGAACAGAATATGTAAAAAGTGGCACAACAAATTCAATCAATCAAACAACTATTGTGAATTTTGAAAATGCCAAGAAATTCAACTTAGCGGTGTCTGGTTCATCCAGTCAAAACACAGCTACTGAAAATAATCAGCCTGTTGCTAAAGGTTCAATTACAGGAAGTTTAGGTTATCCCTCAGAAGCTATTCCTGCTGCCAAAGTTTGCGCTCAAAGAGTAGATAACCCTTATCTTTTAAATTGTGTAAAAACTGAGTATAATCAACCAACTTATAAATTAAGTGTTACTCCTGGAGAATATTTCGTATTTTATACTCCTATTGATAGCGGATGGACAATTAAGCAACTCTATCATACTGCCGATAACACCAGAAGAAATACTACTAATAATCCTCAAACTGCAACTGTAGTCAAGGTATTGCCAGGACAAAAATTGGAAGGCATTGGTGTTGGTAACTGGTTAGCCTGTGAAGATTATAAATTTAATCAAAAATTTTGCATTATAAAATAGGCTTACTTGACTAAAAATAAGCTATTTAGCGATTGTAATATGATAAGTGCGATCGCTTTTTTGCTGAAAATATTATCAATTGTTTTTTTCTTAGTAAATATAATAATTCACATATTTTTGGGAACTATAAACACAACCAAATCAGAAAACTTTGGTCTTAAATAATATTTCTTGATTTAAAAAAACAGAAGTATTTCTCTTTTCTTGGTGTTAATACTTGAGGAAAAATACATGAAAAATAACTTGATTAAAAATCAGCTCATACTTGGTCTTGGTGCTTATGCAATGTTATTAGGACTAAACAATTTATCCGCTACAGCACAACAAAGAAAACCTACCACAGCCGAAATTCAACAGGCAAAAACTAATCTTAGTCAGCACGTACAGTCATTACGAAATAGTAGTATGAGTCACCGCGTAGAAGACTCTCGAACTCCACAACAAAAACAAGATAGAGATAGATTGGTTAATGCTTGGCAACAAGTAGACCCGCAAGTTACTCCTTTTGTAGGTAGTTGGAAAGGTTATGAAACAGTCTGGAATATCTATCCATCAAATAATAAAGGTCGTGTCTGTGTTGTTAGAAGAGAATTAGATGTCGTTACTCTAGATTTTGGTACTGTGGTTGATAATACTATTCATACCGAACAAGGTATGGTTTTTTTTAAGGAAGGTAATTATCTAGGAATTGGCACAATTGCTAATAACCAATTTAGACAGATTAACGATCTTCCACTTAACTCTCCAGATTCTCTAAAAGAGCTATATTCATTTAAAACTATCAACGGTTTACCCCCTTCTTCGAAAATTCTTAAATCATATGCCAAGGCTGATTGCACCGCTTCCTTCCCGAGCCAAAATTATGCTAAGCAAACAACTATTCAAGAATTAGCAGATGGTGACTATGTATATGGAGAAATACCTTATCCTGACGTTTATGGGATTCCATACACATCTTTTCGCAAGTCAGGCAATCTTATTACAGGTACCACCCAGTATTTAGATGGATTATATTGTTTTGAAGGAACAATTGAAAATAATACCTTAATTAATGCTACTACTTTCTCTCAGGCTGTTGGAACCAAGCCTGAAATAAAAAGAAATCAATCTATAAGTTTAAATGAACTGTATCACATTGATAACGCCAATACAGAGAATGTGATGCGGAGCGTCGAATATTGCATGACTGAAATTGCTCATAGCAGCACACCCTCTCCGCAACGCCAAATAAGAATCCCAGACTCATTTAAAGTTGCTTTAGACAATGGAATGAAGACAGAGTTAGTAAAAGGCAAAGATGGTTACTATACTTGGTTTGTAACAAATTACTTTGTATCGGGCACTTGTCTTGGTTTGAAAGAGAATAAAAACCCAGCGAAAGTACAACTTGCTACGTATAGTTGTAACTCCAAGAAGAAAGCTCGTACTTGGGAAATAGTAATGGCGAATAACAACACTGGCTTTAAAGTTAAGTTGCCAAATACTCCATACTGTCTTGCCGATAATGTTGGGATAGTAGACTGTAATAGCCCGAAAGCCACGGTTAAGGATTTAACTTCCGAACAATTAAATTCTTGGCGTTCTCAATGATAAATCTTCAGTAATTTAAGAATCTTACAGGCGATCGCTCTTCTCATCTGGCGATCGCTTTTCCTTAGTTAACACCAAAGCGATATCCCTTTCCGTATACGGTATGAATCAAAGGTGTTTCTCCTTTAATTTCAATTTTACGTCGCAACAAACGTACTAAAGCAGCTAATACATTACTGCTAGGTTGTTCTTCTGCTTGCCATAAATAACTATGAATCTCGTCATGAGTTAATAAGCGATCGGGATGCTGCATAAAATATTTTAACAGCTCGATCTCTTTTTCCGACAGGTCGATCGCTTTACCTCGGCGATAAACTACTTGATTTTCGATGTCTAATTCTAAATCTGCCACTTTTAGGCGATCGCTACTGCTAGTTTCTAAAGTAGAGCGACGCAATAAAGCTCTTACTCTGGCAAGTAATTCCCTCAGTTCAAAGGGTTTAACTAGATAGTCGTCTGCTCCGGCATCTAAACCATCAACGCGATCATCTACAGTATCTTTAGCAGTTAAAAACAAGACAGGAGTGGTTAAGGATTGCGATCGTACCTCACGACAAATTTCTAATCCTGATTTATGTGGAAGCATCCAATCTAAGATTAATAGATCATACTGATTTTGGAGGGCTAATTCCATGCCTGTTACCCCATTATCCGCAATATCAACCTCATATCCTTCTTGTAATAAGATTCGGCTTAAAGGATCGCTTAATTCGGTTTCGTCATCTACTAAGAGAATTTTCATATAATCAGCAAACCATTCCTGTCATCATCAAATAATACCTAAAATAATATTTGTAGAGATCAGAACAAAAGAAAAGACACTAGTTTGGTTATGCAATATCGGCGATTTGGTCGCACAGAATTACAGATGCCCGTTTTCTCCTGTGGAGGAATGAGATATCAATATAAGTGGCAGGATTTGCCCCAATCCCAAATACCCGAAGCTAATCAGCGCAATCTTGAAGCTACAATTCGTCGTGCTTTTGAGCTTGGTATTTATCATATTGAAACCGCTAGGGGTTATGGTAGCTCTGAGATGCAGTTGGGACAGGTATTACCTCAGTTACCCAGAGAAAAGTTGATTTTCCAAACTAAGGTTTCCCCCAAGCCCGATCCTCGAGAATTTCGCCGTCAATTTCAGCAATCTCTTAACTTTTGTCAATTGGAATATGTAGATTTGCTGGGGCTACATGGCATTAACAATAAAGAGATTTTTCACAATAGTTTGCGTCCTGGAGGGTGTTTGGATGAGGCTAAAAAACTCAAAGCTGAAGGCAAAGTAAGACATATTGGCTTTTCCACCCATGGTTCAACCGAAACAATTACTCAAGCGATTGAAACTGGCGAATTTGACTATGTTAATCTCCATTGGTACTACATAAATCAATGGAATTGGTCAGCTATAGAAGCCGCTCAGCGTCAGGATATGGGAGTCTTTATCATTTCTCCTTCTGATAAGGGAGGACATCTTTATAACCCTCCTCCAAAGCTCGTAGAATTGTGTCAGCCTCTTAGCCCTATGGTCTTTAACGATTTATTTTGTCTATCTCATCCTCAAGTACATACCCTGAGTTTGGGTGCAGCTAGACCATCAGATTTTGATGAGCATTTAAAGGTTTTGCCCTTATTAGATAAAGCAGATCAAATATTACCGCCAATCTTAGAACGTTTAGAACAAGAAGCGATCGCTGTATTAGGTAAAGATTGGCTGGATAATTGGCAAGTTGGTCTGCCTAAGTACGATAACACTCCTGGTAATGTCAATATTCCTGTAATATTATGGTTGCGAAATTTAGCTTTAGCATACGATATGACTGAATATGGCAAGGCACGCTATAACCTCCTCACAAATGCTGGTCATTGGTTTCCAGGCGCCAAAGCCGACAACATAGGGCAATTAAATCTTCAATCTTGTTTGACAGCAAGTCCCTATAAGGAGGTAATCCCTAATTTATTAAGAGAAACAGATCGTTTACTTGGAGGTACGACCGTTAAGCGTCTATCTCAAAGTTAATTAAATCTTATGCAAAGCAATTTTCACGAATTTTTTTTCAATTGTTAAACCCCGTCCACATTGAAAACTGGAGTTTTGCTGGTTAAATAAAGTTTGAGTTAAAAAAATCAAGAACAACTTGTTAATTGCTACTTGTTACTTGTTACTTTCTCGAACAGTTACATTTAAAACTACAGGTTTCAAACTAGATTCGGTTTAGCAGGCGGTATTGGTTACTAGTTAAATACCGTTTGATTGAATTTTAGCTAAATAATTGAAAAAACAGGAACTTATTGTCAAGAAATTAACTCAAAATAATTAGCAATCTTTTTGATACCAGCAATTGTCTCAATTATGTTAAATGTTAATTTGACTTTACCTAAATTAAATAAAATATATCTGCATATTGTATGTAGTAGTATATTGGCAACTAGCGGATTGTTAAGTGGCTTGATTCCTGAAGTATCAATGCATTCGTTATCTGTCTCTTTTATGGCTCATGCTTATGCTCAACAATTTACGCCAGAAGAAACAGAAAATTATGCTAGAGCAGGCTATCAAGTAGAGCTATTAAGAAGACAAGTCTATAAAGAAATTAAAAATATTATTAATGAACCACCACCAAATATAGTTTGTGATCAACAAGAAACTCTGCAAAACTTAAACTCAAATGTACGTAAAATTGCGGTTCGGTATTGTAATGAATCTCGGCAAATTGTTCAACAAAATAATTTGAGCATTAATCGTTTTAATGAGTTGAAAGCCTACTATGATCGCCGAGATGATTTTTACCAGAAGGTACAGAACATTTTGCTCAAAATCCAGAATTTAAATTAGTTATTTGAATTTAATTATCTTAATTTGCTTATCTAATATTTTTGAGACAAATTAAAAAGGGGTTCTTATAGTGTGAGTCAATTTAGATCACTAATAGTCAGTATATTCACTGAGATAATTTATAATTGGGATAATTTATGGTAGTCCCATTTAAATTGAAAATTACTGTAAATGGGCAGGCAATAGGGAATAAGCAACAGGCAATTTTTCTCTCATTTCATTTAAGATTGCTGTATAAGTTGATTTGACTAGTCAATCAGAGAAAAATGACCTTGACTTGTGTCATCTAGATGCTTGAAGTTAAGGTCATATAATTGAGGTCTAGAAATATATATCTATCTTAAGTCCTAACAGCAACCCTCGCTTCTTTTCTTTTTTTTAAAACTTGATGAGTGTAAACATAGAGATTGTCCTTAATATTGCAAGAGGACAACTGTTAAACAGGTCAAAAGAGAGCTATCTAGACGTTATAGTGAATCCAGATAACTACTATGTACTTAATGATGTTACGCAAATCAATGAGAAATCAATAGTTTGAACAAGGTATGAAAAAAAGAGCCAGAAACCCTTTTCCCTTTTTCCCTTAACCTTTCCCCAGTCTTAACAAATACATTAGTGCGTAACATCAGGTACTAAGTATATTTAATCGGATAATTTAGTTGATAATGGAGCCGAGCAGAGTCGAACTGCTGTCCAGACTGACTATTCACTTGCCCATTCATTCACAGGTTTAGCTCCTCTAATCCTCGGAGCAAGAACCATCACTTATCCCTGATGGTAGGATTCTCTAATAAAATCTTTTCCGCTTAGCCTACTAGAGAAAGCTAATTTGGAGCATCCGTTGGGGTTAATCTTCGATCCTTAACGGAGTCAAACCGAAGACAAGCAAATCTAAGTTAGATTTAGGCAGCTACTGCCACGCGCTTGAAGGATACGATGTTGTTTTTAGCATCTATATTTAAGTTTGAGTCTGTATTTACGAGATGATACTCACTCTCGACCTGTATCACGAGTCAGCTTTTGCCAACCTGTCGAAACCTTTACGGCCCCTTGTTTTGTTATCTATATTATTGTAGCTAATTTTCGTCACTGCGATCAGAAAAATGCAGACCAAAACATTAAAAAACATTGAGTAGATTTGTCAATACTATGGACGATAGCAAAATTCGTTTTACACTAGTAATTCTACTAACGCGTAATACTGACCTCCTAAACATATACAAAGTAAAAGTTAGTAAGATTTTGCTGTTTTAAATTTTCAACTTAGTATCTAAAATCTTATGTTTCCCATCAATCGTCCTCGCCGTTTACGCCAACATCCCCAATTGCGTCGCATGGTGCAAGAAACGGTAGTTACCTCTAGCGATTTGATTTATCCTTTATTTGCTGTTCCAGGTGCTGCTGTAGCCCAAGAAGTTAAATCGATGCCTGGAGTATATCAACTTTCGGTTGATAAAATCGTCGAAGAAGCCAAAGAAGTCTATGAGCTAGGCATTCCAGCCGTAATTTTATTTGGTATTCCTGAAGATAAGGATACTGAGGCTACTGGTGCATGGCATGATTGCGGTATTGTGCAAAAAGCTGCCACTGCCATTAAAGAGTCTGTTCCCGAATTACTGGTAATTGCTGATACTTGTCTTTGTGAATATACTACTCATGGACACTGTGGTTATTTGGAGACAGGGGATTTAACAGGACGAGTTCTAAATGATCCTACTCTAGAATTACTCAAAAAAACTGCCGTTTCTCAGGCGAAAGCAGGAGCTGATATCATTGCCCCGTCAGGAATGATGGATGGGTTTGTCAGAGCAATCCGAGAAGGCTTGGACGATGCTGGTTTTCAAGATACGCCAATACTTTCCTACGCTGCTAAATATGCCTCTGCTTATTATGGTCCTTTCCGCGATGCAGCTGAATCTTCTCCTCAGTTTGGCGATCGCCGAACATATCAGATGGATCCGGCTAATGGTACTGAAGCACTCAAAGAGATTGAATTAGATATTGCAGAGGGGGCAGATATGCTGATGGTTAAACCAGCCCTGTCATACATGGATATTATTTGGCGAGTTAAGGAAGCAACCAATCTACCCGTAGCTGCCTACAATGTTTCTGGGGAATACTCGATGGTTAAAGCAGCGGCTTTAAATGGTTGGATCGACGAGAAAAAAGTAGCTTTAGAGACATTAACTAGCTTCAAACGTGCAGGTGCCGATTTAATTCTCACTTATCACGCTAAAGATGCAGTTCGTTGGTTGAATGAATAATGATTGATATGATTTAAGTTTTCAGCTAAGACACATCATTCATCCTTTTAAGCTATTAGCTATTAGCTAATAGCTATCAGTTTTTAATTAAATGGATGATTAAAACTACTAGAAAACTTTCCAAAGTATTAATTTTATCTTGTCTTCCCATAGTTTCCAACTCATCGCAAATTGCGATCGCGGCTTGAATATCTCCTTGGTATAGCTTCTCTTTTAGTTTCAAAATCTCTTCCATTTTCGTTGTAGCCAGAGTTCAACTTAGATGTAACTTTAGAAACTTTAAGTCCCATCCAGTAATTAATACCAGACGGGACTTAAATTTTAATGATGACTATCGTTCAATTGGATCGTGGAGAATAATCAAAAGCTTAAAGCTTTACGCTTAAGACATTAGCACTATCAACTCCAGACGAATAACTAGTAATAGTTTATGCTTTAGCTGCTTGACGCTCTTTAGCTTCAGCAATTACCTCTTCAGCAACATTCTTAGGACAAGCTGCATAGTGAGAGAACTCCATCGAGAACTGACCACGACCAGAAGTCATAGTACGCAAGTCACCAATATAGCCAAACATTTCACTCAAAGGGGCTTCTGCTTTGATCCGAACACCCATAGGAGTAGAGTTTTGAGACTTGATCATGCCACGACGACGGTTAAGATCGCCAATTACATCTCCCATATGGTCTTCGGGAGTAAATACGTCTACATTCATAATTGGCTCAAGGATCTGAGGCGCAGCCTTGGGAATAGACTGACGATAGGCAGATTTAGCCGCAATTTCAAAAGCGATCGCGCTGGAGTCTACAGGATGGAAAGCACCATCTGTTAAAGTAACCTTCAAATCCACACAGGGGAATCCCGCCAAAACACCTTTTTCGAGACTGTTAGTAAAGCCTTTTTCCACCGCAGGCCAAAATTCTCTGGGAACATTACCACCAGTAACTTTGGACTCAAACTCAAACCCAGAACCAGGTTCACCAGGTGCAATAGTGTAATCAATTTTCCCAAATTGACCAGAACCACCAGACTGTTTCTTGTGGGTATAACTATCAGTGATTGTCTTAGTAATTGACTCACGATAAGCTACCTGAGGCTTACCTACTTCAACTTCAACTTTGTGGGTACGTTTAAGAATGTCCACCTTAATATCTAGATGCAGCTCACCCATACCTTTGATGATAGTTTCACCACTTTCATGGTCGGTTTCCACATAGAAGGAGGGATCTTCCTGAACCATTTTACTGAGGGCAGTACCCATTTTCTCGGAAGCACCTTTATTTTTGGGTGTAACTGCGATAGAAATCACAGGATCGGGGAATACCATCGGTTCTAAAGTTGCAGGCTCTTTGGGATCGCACAAGGTGTGTCCAGTTTGAACATTTTTTAGACCAACAATTGCAATAATGTCCCCTGCTTGGGCTGAACTAATTTCTTCACGAGAGTCAGCGTGCATTTCTACCATCCGACCAACACGTTCAGTTTTTCCTGTAGCAGTATCTAAGACAGATTCACCTTTATTCAGGGTACCCGAATAAATTCGAGTAAAGGTCAAGGCACCATAGCGGTCATCCATAATCTTGAATGCCAAAGCACGTAATGGTTTTTCGGGATCGACAATGGCATAGTTACCCGTTTCGTGACCTTCCAAGTCAATCTCGGGTTGGGGATTAACTTCTGTGGGGTCAGGCAGATAGTCAACAATCGCATCTAGTACTAGCTGTACACCCTTATTTTTGAAGGAAGAACCGCAGTAGGTAGGAAAGAAGGCTAGTTCCCGTGTTCCTTTACGGATACAAGCTTTTATTTCATCAATGGAAAGCTCTTCACCTTCTAGATATTTTTCCATCATGTCATCGTCTTGCTCGATCGCAGTTTCGATTAGCTGTTCGCGATATTCGGCTACCTTTTCAACCATGTCCGCAGGAACATCCTGAATTTCATAGTTTTCTGGTAAACCAGAATCATCCCAGATCCAAGCTTTTTCAGTTAGCAGATCCACAACACCGACAAAATCATTTTCGATACCGATAGGCAGAACCATTACTAAGGGAGTGGCAGCCAGAATGTCTTTGACTTGATTACAGACGCTATAGAAATCAGCACCGGTTCGATCTAATTTGTTGACGTAAATAATTCGAGCTACCTTGGAATCGTTAGCATAACGCCAGTTAGTTTCAGACTGAGGCTCAACCCCACCCGAACCACAGAACACACCAACACCGCCATCTAGCACTTTCAAGGAACGATAAACTTCAATAGTGAAATCTACGTGACCAGGAGTATCAATGATGTTTAACTGATGGTCTTTCCAGAAGCAGCTTGTAGCAGCAGACTGAATCGTAATACCACGTTCTTTTTCCTGATCCATGAAGTCAGTTGTTGCTTCTCCATCATGAACCTCACCGATTTTGTGACTTTTTCCAGTAAGTTTGAGGATTCTTTCAGTTGTCGTGGTTTTACCTGCATCTACGTGAGCGAAGATGCCGATGTTCCGATATCGAGTAAGGTCTTTCATTTTCGTTTATATATTTTGATTATTACAAACCTCGCGATCGCCATTAAGTGCTATTTAAGAGGTGGTGGACTGTTGCTTCCGTAACCGCTAGGGCTTGGATATCAACTGTGCTGGAATGTGTTATGCAGCCAATCTAATTGCTGATGGCAACAGTGCCAATTATAATGCTAATTGTTAAATAATGATAAGCTATATTGACTCCCAATTGGGGTTCAATTGAAAGAAGTAAGATCGTAATTCCCGAACTTTTCCAGAAATATATCTCTATCTGCTCTGTTTTAAGAGAAATTGATACTTGGGACATTTTTTAATACCAATGTCAGAGTTATCGTCAAAAATTGCAGTATTCTATTTGCTCAAACCATTACTTGCTGGTACTTAAAAACGATAGTTTTGTTGACCAATCCATAAACTTAGGGGAACTGCATTACCCCAGCGATCAACTTTAACTTCTACGACAAAAGCTCTTCTACCATCGGGTTGACGCTGTAATTTACTAATTTCTTGATTGATCTTGTCTCTCTGGTTTTCTGGCATATAGTAGGTTTCCAAGCCATAGGTAGCAGTTCGATAGCTGTCAATTTTTCCTTTGATAGCGATTCTATTTTCTGGAATGTTGCTCGGTATTTCTGAAGTTATTTCTATTGCTTGCCAGGGAAGTGGAGGAGTAGTTGAGCTAGGAGCAGATTGCAAAATCACATAAAATTGCTCCCCTCTGGTTAAATCTTTGCCTCCAGGAAGTTTTTTGAGAGCATCAACTTGGGAAATATCGTAACCAAGAGTCTGCGAATAACCCCGCAGAAAATCATAAGGATCTACGGGCATAGTTTGAATTACTGCTTTAGTGCCAAAATTATAGGTATAGACACTCCTGATAGGTATGAATAGTATCACTGCTAGTTGCAAGCTAAAAGGTAATAAAAATCGCCACAGAGGAAAATTCCTAGAAGATAGAGAATTAGTCATGTCTCTTATAGTTAGCTATTAGAAGAATTAAATCTACGTAAGTAACGCTCAAACCAAAGTCCTGCCAGAATCACTCCCGCACCACAACCAAAAAAAGCGATCGCTTTCAGAATTAAGCCTGTATTGTATTCCAACATCCGAGAAAATATTTGTAATGAAATTAAGATAATCCCCAGCCAAAAATTAAACCTTCGTCCTTCGATAACAGATTGACGAATTAAATTTAATCCCAATAAAAATAGCAATAAATTAAAAATTATTGTACCTAATTCATTTAGGGGACTAATACTGAAGTTAAACCACAGTAAGAAGCCTAAAATAATGATAATTATCCCGATGTAAGCAGAATTACGATCTAGTCTCCAGGATAAGTTATTATTTCTCCTCAATCCCAGCTTCCACCACGCCCAAATTGAGAAAATCACAAAAACAATCGGTGCAACCAACAATGACCAATATTCAAAATCTACAGCATAACTAGATTTTCCAGAATCCAAATTATCCCACCAAAAATTAAACGAGCCTAAATAGAAAAAAGAACCTAAATAAAAAATTGCCAGTTTACGATTAATTGAGTCAAAAGAAACGGCCAAATCAAGATTGGAAAATAGTAAAGAATCTCGATAACTCCAGAGAAATGCAGGAGGAAGAATAAAAACTAGTGGTGCGATTAAACTGTGAGCAGATAAACCAGAATTATCTAGATATTGCCACAAATTTATTTCTAAAGCCAAAGTAATTAAAACAAAACTTAGACCAAATAGCCAACGGGAGCGACAAAAGTATGCCAGAGGTATAAATAGCAAAGCAATGATTAAAGGCATTTGCTGTAATTCTTGCCCGAATAAATTACTCCAATCAGTAAAGTTCGCAATACCCGTCAAGTAGGCGATCGCCATTAAAATAATCGCTAGCAAACCTAAAGACTTCAATCTCAAACCAGATACCATTCCCCACACTCCTAAACCCCAAATAAAGTAGAGCAGATGGACTGAACCAGTCTGGTGAAACATTTGGGACATCAAGCCTATATTCGCTCCCATACTTAATGCTCCCAGAAGCAATAATCCCTGTCCTAGTCGTGATTTAGAATCTTTAGGCGATTGCCATAAATAGAATCCCGTACCGTTAGTAGCGATAAATATACCTAGCAGCAACAAAACTTTGATTGGTCTTGACCATGTTTGCCAGTTAGCAGCAACAAAGGTTATGACTCCCAAACCCAGGAGAATAAAACCTATGCCGATAACGATTAAGATAAAGCGATCGCGAGAAACTGATTCTAACTCTTCCAATCGATAACGAGTTGCCAACCGATCATATATTTCTGGACTGATTAATCCCTCAGCTTGCCATTGTCGAGCTTCTTGGCGTAATTGATATCTAAATTTTTCTGAAGCCATAATTCAGAAACGAATAATTTTCTAAATATAAGCGTGTCGGAACTACTGTACTATCATATAGTACTTTTTGATCTGTACAATTTTTTATTGATAAAAAAACAGCTTATGATACGGCTATCACAAACTTATATTGATTTACAAGAATTACTAATAAAGCCAAGAGAAAGAGTCAACTTTATCTTGAAATTTGTTCTCATTGCTAGTATTGGCAATCTGGCGATTTTTTACTTTTGTCGTTCCGCAATCAACCTTTTTGAGCGTGAAAATAATTTACTATCTTCTATATTTGGTGGATTGATTGTAGTTTTTATCGTCGGTTTATTTGTTGGTACATGCAGTGGTATCTTACAGCGGCTTACATTGCTCAAATATCTTAAGCGAGAGTGGATAATTGCGAGTGCGATCTCTGGTATCTATTTTGGAGTAAAAATACTACGCTCCTCTCTCAACACAATGATTGTTCTGTATTCCATTCAAAACACCACCGATCTGAGTTGGGTCTCAATTCTAGGTTTGGTCTTAGCCATTTTGAGCATTGCACTTTTAATTCTCCAAGGAGTTGTTCAAAAATTTTCTTTTAAAACCAATATTAAAGAAGCAAACTGGTTAATATATTTACCTCTAATTGCAGCTTATTTTTCTGGCTTTCAATATTTGGCGATCGCCATAATATTATGGTTTATTTTTAGAAAAAATATCAAAACTACTAAACAAATCATTTGCTATTTACTAGCCGTTAAGTCAATTGACTTGATAATGTTCTTGCCTATAATACTGAATTGGTTACCAATTAGTAATCAACTGCGTGTGACTTCAGTTTCTTTTATTTATCAAATATATCAATGGCTAGCTTTTCCTGACTTTGGTTATATTCAAAATATTTACACTAGTTTTTACAGCATAATCTCTTCAATTTTAATTTTTAGCACGATTCAAGGGGTAGGAATTTGTCTGTTACACCGCAAATATCCAGAGAAGTTTTTTAGTTTAGATAAATCTTCTATATTTGCTTTAACTACAGACCTGAATAGTTATGCTAATGTTCAGTCTACAATCAAGAAAATTAATTCTCGGATTAATAGCCTGTGGCAGGGAGATTTTAATTCTCCATTTGATTTGATATATTGGCTGGCAGTTCGATTAGATGGTTCGGTAATTGCTTATCACCCTATTAATCAAGTATCAAAAGATAATTTTATTAATACTCCATTAGATTTATTAAAAGAAGATCTTGTTCAACCATCTAATATCAATCTTGAAAAAACAGCAAAGTTACAGATAACTTTTTCACCTCCAGGAGCAATGAGAGTCAATTCTCTTTCAGGAATTCCTTTCAGCTTGTTGGTTGTCTGCACTTATATAATATTAATTGCAGTTAGCCTTATTTTGACTTTGAGCTTAGAAAAGATATTTTAATCAAGATTTTTAATAATTACGCTATTTATTTACGCATAACTTGACCGAAGTTTATCTTATAGCGGTTCTCGTATTAATGAGATACACCTTGGTGGAGTCAGGGAATAGGGAATAGGGAATAGGGGTTTTCAGGTTTTTGACTAAGTTTATATTTGTACCTCACTTATTTGAGAACCGCTATATTTGCCCTCAATTACTAATTATTGATTGAGGAAAAGCGATCGCTTTTGGTAAGAAACAAGATATTTTTAATTATCCTCTAGGATATGGCAACAACTACAACAACAAGCTTTTCTTTGGCTAGTTCAAATTTATCCTGCTAAAATCAATCTGATTTAATATTTTTGATTAATTTTAGAAAATTAATCGCACCACCAGAATATTTGTTCTATCTTGATTAGGGATGAGTGCAAGTGATAGTTAACTGATGTCAGAAATAAATAATTTACCGCCAGCTAATATTGAGGCGGAAGAGGCGATTCTGGGTGGTATTTTGTTCGATCCCGAAGCAATGACTAGAGTAGCGGAAAGAATAGTTATAGACGCTTTTTATGTCAAAGCTCATCAAGAAATATATCAGGCAGCGTTAACTCTCAATAGTAAAGGCAAATCGACAGATTTCATGTCTGTCAGCACTTATCTAAGCGATCGCGATTTATTAGAAAAGATTGGTGGGATCACTAAATTGGCACAGTTACTTAACCGTACTGTTTCGGCGGTTAATATAGACCGCTATGCCAACCTGATTATGGAAAAGTATATCCGTCGTCAGTTAATCACCGCAGGTCACGAAATCGTTGACCTCGGTTACGATAACACCATGGACTTGGAAAGTATTTTAGATTCAGCCGAACAAAAGATTTTCCGTCTGACCCAAGAAAGACCTCAGGAAGGTTTAGTACCCATTGCGGATACCTTGGTCAATACCTTTAATACCATTGAAGATTTGCACCAAGACACAGCTTTACCGGGTATTCCTTCGGGTTATTACGATCTTGATGCCATGACCAGTGGTTTTAGTCGTTCCGACTTGATTATTATTGCTGGTAGACCGTCAATGGGGAAATGTTTAGCAGCTAATTCGGAATTGGTTTGTCAAGATGGCAGCATGAGGACAATTGAAGATATCTATCATCGTCGTCAAGATTCTCTCTTAACTCTTCAACCAGACTATCGATTTGCTTGGACAAAGCCATCTAATTTTGTCGATGATGGAATTAAGCCTGTTTATCAGGTGACTACTCGCCTGGGAAGAAAAATCGTAACTACTTTGACTCATCCTTTTTTGACAATTGAAGGTTGGCAAAGTCTAGAAAAATTGCAATCAGGCGATCGCATAGCTGTTCCTCGTCAAATTAATGTGTTTGGGAATAAAATTATCTCCGTTGACAAAGTAAAACTTTTAGCATACCTAATTGGAGATGGTTGCTTAACAAAAACCTGCCCAGAATTTACTAATAATAATGAACTGTTGAGAAAAGACTTTTCTCAGGCGATTTCAAGTTTTAAGGGGCTTTATGTAAAAGAGTATGACTCTAATGGCACTAGAACAACATCAATCAAAGTAAGTAAAGATAAGGCTTTTCTTGATTGTAATCGACAAATATTTGCTAATAATTTACAGCAAGCTTTTAATAATCAAGATTGGTCTGTTAATCAATTTGCATCTTTACTAAAAGTAAACTCTTCTCTGGTTAGACTTTGGCTTAAAGGTTCTTGTGTTCCCAACAAAACAACTTTTGATCACTTATGTAATTTGCTCAGAGTCGAACCTCAAAATCTTGCACCATTTGGCATATTGGCTATTAGTAAAAATAGTCCTAATGCTCTGACCTTATGGCTAAAAGAATTAGGTTTATGGGGCAAAAATGCTCAAGCAAAAACTATTCCCCAACTTATTTTTACACTGCAATCCCCTCTCATAGCTTTATTTCTCAATCGTTTATTTGCCACTGATGGGTGGGCATCTGTCTTAAAAAGTGGACAATCCCAATTAGGTTATGCCACCGTCAGCGAAAAACTAGCTCGACAAATACAGCATTTGCTATTGAGGTTCGGGATTATCTCTTCTCTTAAAAATCGCTCAGTTAAATATAAGCAAGATCGTAGACAAGTATGGCAATTAGATATTACTGATGCCAGTTCCATCAAGACCTTTATCGATGAAATCGGCATCTTTGGTAAGGATGAAGCTACTAATGCCGTTCGTGAAGCAATCTCCAAAAGAAAATATCAGACGAATCGGGATCTAATTCCCGTAGAAATTTGGCAAGAATTAAAGCAAGCCAAAGGAGCAGAATCTTGGACGGCTTTAGCTAAACGTTCGGGAATTAAAGGATATAACAATATTCATGTAGAAAAAAAGGCATTATCCAGAGCAAGATTATTTAAACTAGCCTATGCTTTGGACAATATCCCTCTGCAAAACCTAGCCACTAGTGAAATTTACTGGGATGAGATTATCAGCATTGAAGCCATCGGCAAACAACAAGTTTACGATTTAACTATTCCCGAAACCCATAACTTTGTTGCTAACGATATCTGTGTTCACAATACTGCTTTTGCACTTTGTGTCGCTGCCAATATCGCTAAAGAATCCAAATTACCGATCGCTATATTTAGCCTGGAAATGTCTCGGGAACAATTAACTCAGAGATTATTATCTGGTGAAGCCAAAATTCCCAGTAACCGCTTACGTTCAGGTAGAATAGCTCAAAACGAGTATGATCCTTTAGTCGCTGCCGTTACCAGACTTTCAGAACTACCAATATTTATCGACGATACAGCTAACTTAACGGTAATGCAAATGCGATCGCAGGTGCGTCGTCTCCAAGCACAACAAAAAAATCCTCTGGGTTTAGTTTTGATTGATTATCTTCAATTAATGGAAGGCGGAGATAATGATAACCGCGTACAACAATTATCTAAGATGACTCGCTCTCTTAAAGGTTTAGCTAGAGAATTAAATGTGCCAATTGTGGCTTTATCTCAGCTAAGTCGTGGAGTCGAACAAAGAACTAATAAACGTCCTATGTTATCTGACTTGCGTGAAAGTGGCAGTATTGAACAAGATGCGGATTTAGTGATGATGATCTATCGTGACGAATACTATAATCCCGATACGCCAGATCGCGGTATTACAGAAGTTAGTATTGTTAAACATCGTAATGGTCCAGTTGGCACAGTTAAATTACTATTTAATGCTGAACTTACTAAGTTTGATAGTTTAGCTAAACCAAGCGGATACTAAAATTTATCACTTTATTTCTTTAACTTTCCTAGTTGCGTGGAAAGTCAATTTTTTTAGTGGCTAAAGCGATTGCTCTCTGAGCACCAGCAAGGGCGATCGCCTGAGGCAAAATATGATGCTCTTGTAATTGTATCCTGGCGTGTAGTGTCTCTAAAGTATCATCAGAGAAAACAGGTACAGCAGCTTGCATAAGAATCTTCCCGCTATCGACTTCCAGACTTACTAAATGTGCGGTACAGCCTGTAATTTTTACCTTGGCGGCTAAAGCTTGTTCTATAGCCCTGATTCCCTTAAAACTGGGTAGTAGACTAGGATGAATATTAATTATTTTCTCAGGATAGCCATTAATTAAAACTTGGGTCACAATCCTCATCCAACCAGCCATAACCACCCAATCCACACCATAGGCTTTTAAAACAGCGACAATTTCGTGGTCTAAACTTTCCCGCTGTTGATATTCTCTATGGTCAATTAGTACAGTGGGAATATGATATTTCTCAGCACGTTCTTTTACCTTAGCTTGAGGATTGTTATAAATTAAAACTTTGATTTCTGCGTTCAATTTCTCCTCAGCGATCGCCTGGGCTACAGCTTCAAAATTAGTTCCACTACCAGAAGCCATAACACCCAACTGAAGTGGAGGAGCATCATTAATTTTTGGTGAAGAGAATGATGACAGGCTAGGAGAAATTAATACTTCGCTAGAATCTTTTTGGTGATCTTGGATAACTGATTCTGTCATTAGTTTTGTCTTTGTAATATACTAATTTGTAGCTAATATTTAAGTGCGGTTAGCCTTCAGGTAGATTTTGAGAGCAGTTTATACTTTTATTGATGAGTTCATCATTATCTAACAGAAAAAGCAGTTTGAATATAGTATCGCTTTTTGCCGGTTGTGGAGGTTTGGATTTAGGCTTTACCAAAGCTGGATTTACAGTGAATTGGGCTAATGAATGGGATAAGGATATTTGGCAAACATACGAACTCAATCATCCTAATACCTATTTAGACCGTAGGGATATTAGACAAATTCTGTCGTTAGATATTCCTGATTGTATTGGTATCGTAGGGGGTCCTCCTTGTCAAAGTTGGAGTGAAGCTGGAAGGCAAAAAGGAATCCAAGATGATCGTGGTCGCTTATTTTTAGAATATATTCGGATATTACGGGATAAACAGCCCTTATTTTTCCTGGCTGAAAACGTTTCAGGGATGCTGCACAAAAAACATGAGGTTGCTCGTAATAATATTATTGCCGCATTTGAAGAAGCAGGATATGAGGTAAGTTTCCAATTGCTAAATTCTGTTGATTTTAATGTACCTCAACACAGAAAACGAGTCATTTTTGTGGGCTTTCGTCAGGATCTTGAAAAAGTATTTGATTTTGAGACAATTAATAAACAACAATCAATACTGACTCTTAAAGATGCAATCTGGGATTTGAGAGAATCAGCTTTAGCCGCTAAAGAAAAAAACCAAACTAATGCTCAGAATTGTCTAATCGCAAATCATGAATATGCTATCGGTAGTTTTTCTAGTATGTATATGTCTCGTAATCGAGTGCGTTCTTGGCATGAACCATCATTTACTATCCAAGCTAGTAGTCGCCACGCACCAATTCATCCCCAAGCCAACAAAATGATTAATATTGGTGAAGATCGATTTATATTTGATCCTAATTCACCTTACCCTTATAATCGTTTATCTGTTAGAGAATGTGCCAGGATTCAAACATTTCCTGATGATTTTATCTTTTACTATAAAAATATCAATGCTGGTTATAAAATGATTGGTAATGCTGTTCCTGTTAATTTTAGTCAAGCTTTAGCAACAGCAATTAAAGAACAATTACTATCTCACGAAACCGCTTACAGACAGCGGAATATCAAAGCTGTGCAACTAAATCTAGATTTGGATCTTACTTCTGCAAATTAACTAACATTATTTGATGGCTAATATTCTTCAAGCTATACACACTATTATTAGCAATGATATTCCAGATGTTGTCGATTTTTATCGTAGTAATAATAAAATAAATGCAGTTGGCGATGCTTTAGAGTTATTTATTAAGGATATTTTTGCCAATACACTAAATGAAATAGACAAAGTCAGAAAACAAGAAGCTTACGAAAGAGTTTTTTCCTATACTGGCAACGCTAATAACCCTCCAGATTTAATGCTGAAATTAGGGGATGCTATTGAAGTTAAAAAATTAAAGTCAGAATCAGCACAAATTGCCCTAAATAGCTCCTATCCTACGGCTAAACTATACTCTAGTAGTCAGATGATTACTAAAGCTTGTCGAGAATGTGAACAGTGGGACGAAAAAGACTTACTTTATGCCATTGGTTGTGTTAATCGACATCAACTAAGTTCACTCTGGTTAGTTTATGGAGATTGTTATGCAGCTAGCCCAGAAATTTATCATAATATTAAAACAAAAGTAATAGCTGGAATTAATCACAGTACTGGGGTTGAATTTAGTCCTACTAAAGAGCTAGGAAGAGTCAACAGAGTCGATCCTTTGGGAATTACTAGCTTAAGAATACGGGGAATGTGGCATGTTGAACATCCCCAAAAGGTTTTTGAATATTTAAATGTTTCAACCAACCGAAAAAATTCAAAATTTCGTCTATTTACTTTGATGTATGAAAAAAAATATTTATCTTGTCCTTTAGAAGATAGAGAGAAGCTGGAATCAATTGATAATTCAAGTTTACAAATTAAAAAGGTCAAAATTAGCTTTCCAGATAATCCAGTTAAGAGAATTGCTGCCAGGTTAATTACGTATCAAATATAAACAACCATGACTAAATCAAATTCTTTCTCTTCATGGCTAGATCAGGATACCTTTGCTGCTTGGCTATTTCTTGCCCCAGCACTGATCTTACTGGGTGTTTTTCTGTTTTACCCTATTGTTTATTTACTTTATCTCAGTTTTACCACTGGTAGTTTTACTGTCTCAGGAATTCAATGGGTAGGCGGGCGGAATTATTGGCGGTTATTTACTGATGCTGACTTTTGGCAGGTAATTGGCAATACTGCCTATTTTACAGTTGCCACCGTAATTCCGACGATTATAATTCCTTTAGGACTTGCCGTTTTACTTAATCGCTCTCTAGCTTTACGAGGAATCTTGCGCGCCGCTTATTTTATTCCTTCGATTACATCACTGGTGGCTGTCGGTTTAGCTTTTCGCTGGCTCTTTCAAACCGACGGGCCGATTAATAATCTTTTAATTCCATGGATTTCAAATCCTATTCCCTGGTTAAGTAGCACTACTTGGGCAATGCCAGTTTTAATTTTATTGAGCAGTTGGAAGCAGTTGGGCTTTAATTTGGTGGTATTTTTAGCTGGATTGCAGATTATTCCCCAATCTCGCTACGAAGCCGCAGAGCTAGATGGGGCAGATGCTTGGGCACAGTTCTGGTACATAACCATCCCCGGTTTAAAACCTACTTTGATTTTTGCTATTTTAACTACTGCTATCTTCACTTTAAGAAGTTTTGAGCAGGTTTATGTTATCACTGGAGGAGGACCGTTAAACTCTACCAACTTACTGGTTTATTATATTTACGAACAAGCTTTTGCACGTTTTGAATTTGGTTACGCTGCTGCTGCTGCTACCATTTTGTTAGCGATCGCTTTTGTGTTTGTTTATTTTTATCTACGTATTTGGAACACTAAATAGATTCCCATAAATTTAATAGCGACTTTTGGCATAAATACTGAAGATACTTTATAAAATGCTTCTTATTATAGATACTAGGTAGTCTTAAGGCTCAAATTATTTAATATTTAAAATTTTTTAGTACTTTTATTTATTAATCATCTAATTTTCTTATGTCTGAACTCGATAGTCTAAATTCTAAGTTAAAATCCGATCTACATTGTTTTCCCTCAATACTGACCCAACCATTAGGGCTGATTTTACAACAAGCCGATCTGGTATCATCATTTCAAATTGAATCCGCACTTCAAGATCAAATTCGACATCCAGATTTACGTATCGGCGAAATTCTTAGTCAAAAAGGTTTTATTAAAACTGAAACTGCTGATTTTTTTGTTCAAGATTGGTCAAAAGCATTAATTCAGCCAGATAAAAATGCTTTAGGTTACTACTTAAAACAAGCTGGTATTATTAATAGCGCAGAAGTTGAAGTTATTTTAGCAGTGCAAAGAGATACAGGAGTGCGTTTTGGAACGGTTGCTGTGTTTCAAGGATTTCTCAAATCGACTACCCTTGATTTTTTCTTGGCTAATCTTTATCCAGATGAAGTAAACATATCTCCTTTTGTTAATATGTATTCTCAGAGAAAATCTTTCCCCCCAATTGATAACCCACCGTTGTAACTGTCAACTTTTTAATTGATGGCTTGAGGAAATGCAAGGGTAAAGCGGCAGAGCCGCAGCTATAAGCTGTAAGCTGTAAGCTTATAGCCAATTAGAAGAGGCTTTAACCTCTCCTAATTGTAGACCACCAAACTTCGTTTGCTGGGGGCATTAAACCCGATAGCTATAAGCCCTTCGGGTACTCTTCGAGAAGGCTCCGCCAACGACAGTTTCTTCTTGATGAAGTTGTTCATGGGGGAAACCCCCGCCCTTATGCGAAGCGGTATCCTTTAGGGCGACAGTTCCTTCAAGCGGGACAAAGGCCAGGCGTATGGCCGCATCGTACCCCCTAAAGGGTTCAGCAGTGGCTTCAAGCGGGGGAACCCCGCCAACGCCCTGCTTCACCGCCAACGAACTGTCTCACTGTTAGCCGTTTACCAAGCGTAAACTTTAGAGCTTAAAGCTTAAGGCTTAGAGCTTAAAGCTTTTTAAGGTAAGGAAGATAGTTTAGAGATGGCGACAATATTCAATTCTTAGCTGCTTAACTATTACTTCATCTCCTTCTAAAAAACTATCACGACGAATTTCATCTAATCCTAATTCTTTAAACTGGGATAATTCTTCATCAGACATAGGCCACGGAGGTCCTTCTGGTATTGAATAGTTAGGCTCACGATGGCGAGTAATAACCAATAATTTGCCATTATCTGCTACTAGAAGAGCGATCGCCCTAATAGCCTGAAGTCTCACATCTAGAGGCAGAGCCTGAATATTACGACATTCATAAACTAAATCAAATTGCTTTTGCCAAGATGCTTCTAAAGCCAGTAAATCTGCTACTAAGTAGAGTTTGCTGAAAAAGTAATCGGAAAAATTGACAAGAATCAGCTTGTTTAAAAAATAAGTTTTTATGTTAGTAATTTGACTTTAATATCAGTTTTAATAATAAAAAAGTCAGTAATCGAGCCGAATTTATAGGTATTCAGAAATAAAGACAAAAAAAGACAGCTAACCTGCCTGAGCAGGGTGGAAAGATTGATAACTAAAAAAGTAACGGCAATAGAAGTTTCTGCTGTCTTTGAGAGTTTTGCCATGATACAGTTAAGTCCATAACGTCGTTTTGCTTGTCCGAATTTTCCCTCAATAGCATTACGAAATCTTTCATCATCTCTAGCTTGTTTTTTAGTTGATTTACTAACATTTTTAGGTGGTCTTCCCAATGGTGGTCCACTGATTCTAATACCTCGGTCTTTACACCAAGTTCGATTCTCTCTATTGCGATAAATTTTATCTACATGAACTGAGGATGGATAGTAGCCAGTGAAGTTTTTATAGGCTTCTACTTGTGTTTTTAAATCCCCTGATTCATTAAAGTTATCCCAACTCAAATGATCTAAAAATACATATTGGTCAAAACAGCTTACTGAAATTTTTGCTCCGAATTCCACAGTTTTTCCTGCTTTTCCTCTGACGATAGGACGGATATGAGGTTGAGTTATACTGACGATTCTATCGTCAATTCTGTTGGATTGATTCTCATACATCCACAATTGTTGACGATAAACTTCTGTAACTACCAACAACATTTTATATTGGCTTGGAGATAGACTACTTAAATCAGCCTCGGAATTAACTAAATTCTCTATGTGAGATAAATTTCTTTTGATGTATTGTAATTGTTTGGCGACTGCCGAGCTTCTTTCTTGTCGAGATGGACGACGTTTCTTCGCAACTTTCAAATAATCTTTTCTCGCTTTCTTTCTATAAGTCCTTGGCTTTTTTACTTTCTTTGTTTGACAAGTTTTATAAAGAGAATCTAGAATTTTTTCGGTTTGTCGTCTGGCTTGATTTAATATTCCCAAATCATTGGGATAACTTATATCCCCAGGAGCGCAAGTAGCATCTAATATTAACTTTCCTTGATTTTTAATTGATTTAACTTCTTCTTTTTCGTTTTTTTTCTGTTTCTTCCTCCTCTTTCTCTCGGAGATTATTTACCATTTTTATATTGATTTTATTAACTAAATCCAGGTCTATTCTTTCTCTAAAATAAACCATCATTGAGGCATCAAATGGGGCTTAATTGCTATAGTCTGACATCCCTAGAAAATACTGTAAATAAGGATTTTCCCTTATTTGCTCTACAGTTTCTCTATCGCTTATTCCTAATTTTTCTTTAATAATTAATGCCCCCAATGCCATCCGAAATGGTTTGGCTATTGCTCCCATTGTTTCTGAGAAATTTTCTGCATATTCTGACTCAAAATCTGACCAAGGAATTAACTCTGCCATAATTACCCATCGGTTTTCTGATGACAACTTACTTTCAAAGGGTAATTCAAAATTTTCTGGGGTAAGCTCCGACTGGCTAGTTTTACGGTACATTTGTTCTTGCTCAGATAAGTGCAAGGGTCTTTTACCAATTTTAGGGGTTTTTCGCCATTTTTACTTAACTTTTTTCTGCGCCTAAAATCCTTATAACCTTTATTGGCTCAAGGTTGTCAAGTTATTCAGCAAACCCTAAGTAAGTAACAGAAGAATTAGGAAATCTTTGTTTGCACCAAGCAATAGCCGTGGGAGCAATATCAAAAGCTGTTACTCGGTAGCCCAGATTAGATAAGATTTCAGCATCATCTCCTAAGCCGCAGCCAATAACCAAGGCAGACTTACCATCTACTTGACATGGGTATTTTTCTAGCCAATCCTGAAGATAAGGATGAACCGTATTCTTTGCCCAGGGAACTTGATTAGAATCACCTTCGGCTTCAGCGTATAAAGTTTCAAACCAACCTGAGGGGTTTTGTTGTCGTATAGATTCAGTAGCTAAGGATTTTACTTTTTCTTGTAATGTTTTAGGTTGCTGTTCAAACATAGAGTTTTATTGTTAAGAATGCTACATATCGAAATGTGAATAGTTAATTTTCCCCTCAAACTCTATCAAATTGGGGATGATATACATCCTTGAAAAAACGCTGATGTCTGGGAGCTAGTCTTTCCAAAACTTCAGGCGAAATACTGGGCTTATGATGACGGACGTTGATATGGTTATAAGCGCAAAAAATAGCGATCCTAGGATTATGGGGGTTTTGCCAGAAGTCTGCTGAATGACGCACGGCTTCAGAAAATATAATTAAAGAACCAGGAGGACA
Organism: Pleurocapsa sp. PCC 7319; assembly: GCF_000332195.1. Taxonomy (NCBI): domain Bacteria; kingdom Bacillati; phylum Cyanobacteriota; class Cyanophyceae; order Pleurocapsales; family Pleurocapsaceae; genus Pleurocapsa; species Pleurocapsa sp. PCC 7319. Next base: position 2,857,282 of record NZ_KB235922.1, on the reverse strand, counting down.
GCTATAACTTTCCCAAAGTCCCGAATTCCTGGTATCGATACTGGCAACTGGATTAGTACGTATATTATAGTTAGCTTTATGGCTGCCAGGAATAAAGCAAGTTCCCCCTTGATCTTGTAAAACTTCGGTTAATTCCCAAACTACTCGGGTCATGCCTGCGTAAATACGCCCATCTTGAAAATTGTAGGCATAGTTAGGATTAGTAGTAGGTCCGCCAGCATGAGGCTTCCATTCTCCCTCCCCCATTTCACGGTAGCTAAGAAAGACATCTTCTAAGCGAATCTTTTCTATATCTGGATCGATTACATCCAATAACACGTTCATTACTGCCGGATGATCGATTAGTTTGGCAAATGCACCGCCTGGCAAACAACGCTCTTGGGGAGGTAGAGACTCTGGTTCATTTTTCTGACGTAGAACTAATTCTTTGAGGACATTTACCTCATCCTCGTTCAATACGGCTGGTTTAACAATGTAGCCTTTGAGATCGAAAACAATACGGTCATGCTCGTTCACTTTTCCTCCTGAGAGAGCAGAGTAATTTTGAATCAGTTTTGTGGCTTTTTTAGCAGCTTTCTTCGCTTTAGTTTGAAATTTGTCTCGAAGTCGGGATAAATGGCTCATTAAATTAGAGGCAGTATCTAAATTGAAACATGTACAACAACCTTTCTCCTTTAAACTTTAGACTAAATGATGGTTGTTGCATACTTAAACTAAATTGAGTTGATTTTCTGAAGTAGCTAGGCAGAATTAAATGTCTATGAATCAGTAATTTTCTAAGCAATTTCTCAACTAAAATTCACTTTCATTCGTTTTGATGATAGCAGCATTCTATTTTCTAAGAAGCATAATGTGTTAAATAATGTAACCTTGGTTTTGTTTTCTATCGAAAATTATGTATTTGCTGAAACGGTATGCTCCCTTTGATGATTGTTAATGGACAATTGATAATTAACTATGAATAAATCTTTTTACCGATTTATTGCCATCTCTAGTGCGATCGCGATCGCTGGTTGCTCTAACTTAGCTACTTCTTCCCAGGTACAACTTCATCCAATTCCCCATAGGAAACTGGAAACTAAGATGGCGATAAATCAGCCCTGTGACTATCACGACTATGCTGAAGTATTACAATCATATGTCGATGAGCGGGGATTAGTTAACTATGAAGGCTTAAAAGCAGATAGACAGCAATTGGATCGCTTTAACAAGTCCCTAGGGAAAGTCACTCCAGAACAATACAATTCTTGGAATGAACCAGATAAAATTGCTTTTTTAATCAATGCATACAATGCTTTTACTCTACAATCTATCATTGACCAAGATCCGCTCAAAGATAGTATTAGAGATATACCTGGAGTTTGGAAAAAACGAACTTTTACTTTAGCCGGAGAACAAAAAACACTGGATAACATTGAACATGATATTCTGCGCAAAGACTTTAATGAACCTAGACTACACGTAGCTTTAGTATGTGCTGCTAAAAGTTGTCCTCCATTACGTAATGAACCTTATCTTCCCGAACAATTAGATGCTCAATTAGAAGATCAGACAGCCCAATTTGTCGCTAGTCCTCATGGTTTCCGTTTGGAGCAGCAAGCCCAAAAAGTTTATCTGTCCTCTATTTTTAAGTGGTATGGTAAAGACTTCGAAGAAACTTATGGTATTGATGATCAATTCGATGGTAATGCTAAGCAAAGAGCAGTATTAAATTATCTTAGTACTCAACTAAACCCTGAGGCTCGTCAGTATTTAGAAAATGGCGACTATCAAGTGGAGTATTTAGATTATGATTGGTCGTTAAATAAACAGTAGACTACCAATAGTACTATCAGTCACCAAGACAATTAATATAAGTCAGAATAAACTAGAAAGTCGATCTATTTTATTAAAAGTCTATTACTGTTGCTGAGCTACGCCCCTAAAATCAGACATAGTTTGTATTCAATCTTTAATAATTACAAAAAACAATAGATAAAATCATTTAGAAACACTGATTTTAAATATATTATTACTACTTAGTTCGTACTAAAATCAGTTTTTTGATTAGTCAAAGCCTTGTTTGTCAAAATTTTGGGTTGATGGTAGCTTGGCTTTTCTAAAATCAGCTATATTTTGGGTCAAAAGTTTCCGGTTTTTACTTAAACAAAACTACTGATATCTCACTAGTCATTTTAGTGCAGGCATCTTATTTTTTTGTGGCTATAAACAATAAGATACTTGCAAGATCATTGCCTCAGCAATTTTAGACTTCTCCCTGGTCATAACCCTAGGGAAGCAATTGTAAATATTCGGAGAAAGCTATCACAACATACTAAGAAATAAACTGTATATTAACTAGAAATTTACATATGTTTTGTTAAGCTGGCTCTAACTTGAATAAGTATAACAGCTTAATAATGCAAACTATAAAGTCAGTATCAGAGTCTAGAAGGCAGATTTCTGTTACTTCGAAATCGTCAAGCAGGTTCGTTGTACGCATTCCCACTTTGTTTATTCTAGCAATATTTGGTTTTGCTAGCGCGATCGCCCTGTCTTGGCTTTTGGGTAATAGTCATGTTACGGATTTATTTATTCAGTTACACCTCGTTCAAGAAAATCCTCCTAGTTGGCTCATGCCTCCTCAGTTGGATAACAAGTATTACTTATTACTCCCAACGTTGACTCTATTTTTTCTGGCTCAAGTTGTAATGAGACTATCTCCTCTGCCTAAGCCTTGGTCACGCACTTTAGTTGCAGGTGTTTTGTTTGCATTACTCGTACGGTATTTTTTATGGCGATCGCTATCTACTCTAAATCTAGCCAATCCAGTCGACGGTATCTTTAGCATTTTGCTGTTATTGATGGAGTTTTTAGCGATGGGTGGCACAGGTCTTCAGCTACTATTGCTATTTACTACTAAAAGCCGAGATCGAGAAGCAGATAAATACAGTATTGCTGTTAAGGAAAATCGCTACAATCCCTCGGTAGATATATTAATACCCACCTATAACGAGCCTGATTTTATTCTCAAGCGGACAATAATTGGTTGTCAGGCTTTAAACTACGCTAATAAAAGAATCTACGTTCTTGACGACACTAAAAGGCAGAGCGTTAAGCAGATGACTCAAGAATTGGGTTGTAACTACATCACCAGACACGATAATTCTCATGCCAAAGCGGGTAACTTAAATCATGCCTTAAAAAAGACAAATAGCGAGCTGGTTGTAGTCTTTGATGCTGATTTTGTGCCCACGACTAACTTTTTAGAACGTACTGTCGGCTTTTTTCAGAAGCATCAAGTTGCTTTAGTACAAACCCCTCAAAGTTTTTATAACAGCGACCCAATTGCCCAGAATCTGGGTTTAGAAAAAATTGTAACCTCCGAGGAAGAAGTTTTCTATCGTCATCTCCAGCCGATTAAAGACGGTGCTGGAAGCGTAGTTTGTGCAGGAACATCTTTTATAGCTAGGCGCAGTGCGTTAAGAGAAATTGGTTACTTTGATACGGAATCTCTCAGCGAAGATTACTACACAGGAATTAGATTATCTGCCAGAGGTTATGAGTTAGTTTACTTGGATGAAAAACTTAGTGCAGGTTTGGCAGCTGAAAGTGTTGCTGCTCATATCGATCAAAGATTACGCTGGGTTAGAGGCACTCTACAAGCTTTCTTTGTTAAATCTAATCCCTTAACTATTCCTGGTTTAAACCTTTGGCAAAGATTAGGTCATCTAGAGGGACTGTGGCACTGGTTTACTTGTTTACCCCGTGTCTTTTTCATTTTATTGCCCGTATTTTGCATTTTTGCCCGAGTAAATCCTGTACTAGCATCATCTTCAGAGATGGTCTACATTTTTTTGCCTTACTATGCGATGCAAATGACCATGTTTGCTTGGATTAACAAGCGATCGCGTTCTATTCTACTTTCAGATGTCTATTCGTTGGTACAGGCAATACCTGTTTCAATGACGGTAATTAAAGTTATGCTTAGTCCTTTTGGCAAAGGATTTAAAGTTACTCCCAAAGGAGTAGCTAGAGATCAGTTTAACTATAATTGGTCCTTAGCTTTACCGATGTCTATTTTGTTTGGGGCAACTCTAATTAGTTTTGCTGTAAGTTTATTAAATCCTCCAGAAGCTGGATTTAACTTGGGTCTGTATTGGAGCAGTTATAATCTATTGACTCTGAGTATCGCTTTGATGACTTTACTGGATTTACCTAAGCCTAGTTTCTATGAGTGGTTTAGCATCAGTCAACAGGTTAATGTGTTTAGCGATCGCCATATATATCAGGGTGTTACCCAAAAGATCTCAGAGGAAGGTTTAGAAATAGTTTTAGATCAATCAGCAAACTTAGCAACTGACATTCAGTTAGAGATTTTGCCTCAGGAACTATTTTTATCAGGTAAAATCACCCGTAGCTGTAGTCAAAATGGTTCATTGAGAGCAATTATCAAGTTTGATAATGTGAGCCTGGAGCAGCATCGAGAACTAGTTAAAATGCTATACTGCCGACCAGGTCAATGGCAAAGACGACAAACACCGGATGAGTTGCAGTCGGCATTAATTCTCTTTAGGTTGTTGTTAAGACCGCTAATGTTTTTGAATGCTAAAAAGGTAAGTCAGCTTAGGCTACAGTACTAAAACCATTCACTTAGTTTAAATACCTAGATAAATTCTACATAACCCCTTGAACAACATTACTAAAGGCATTCGATCTTTTTGAATTGCGATGACAAAACTAGGACGAGATTTTAGACGTTCAAAGTATGACTCAAGAGAAGGTCGTTTATTATTAAGCCATAGATGAGTAAATTTTAATTCCTCCAGTCGATGTAAAATAGCCGTCCATACTGTATCAGCCAAAGATTAAGTGGAACAGTTCGAGAGTCATAATAAATTTTTTGGTTAAGCGCGTAACATGAATAAAATTCCGACAATAATTAACCCCGATGCCAAAAATTGATTGACACTTAAATGTTCGCCAAAAAAGATACAAGCAAGAATTGCCGTAACTGCAATACGAATACCCGAAGCGACAGGAACAGCATTAGAAACAGGCAAGTACTGTAATGCTTTACTAAAGAGAATAAGATCGAGAATATAGCATGCGATTGCTCCTACAAACCAAGGAGAAATGACAATAGTAGAACCATAATTTATCAAGGCTATATTCGCTTGTTTGAGCAATAAATTTCCCCCACAAGTTCCCATTGTAGAAAGTCCTAAAAGCGTCCAACCATACCCAAGATTTGTCATGTCATTATCTCCAGATTAAATAACAACTGTTGTAATTTACAATTTATGACAACTGTTATGATAAGTCAAGAAGGTTATTTGAATAGACAAAATATTCGAGAACAATAATATGGGTAAAGACAACCGTCGTTCAGAAGTAACGGAAGCAGCTTGGCGAGTAATTATCAAAGAAGGACTTGATAAAACTAGTATGCGAGCGATCGCGAAAGAATTAGGCTCATCAACAGGGGTTGTTACCCATTATTTTCGAGATAAAAATGAACTAATGCTATTCGTGCTTGAACGAATCTTTGAAAATTTGCATGAGGAGATGGAGTCCTCTATTAAAGAGCAGCAGGGAATCAAGAAATTAGAACAGATGATTCTTGCAGCATTACCTCTAAAACCAAGGAGCTTGGATGGTTGGAAAGTTTGGGTCGCTTTTTTAGGGAATGCAATTGGACGAGAAAAACTGATTCTAGAACATCAAAAACGTTATGATTTTTTACGCCAAATTATTTCTCAAGAGTTAGCCGATTTACAAGCAGAAAAACTAATTCAAGCCGACCTTGATTTGACCCTTGAGGCTAATGCACTGATAGCACTTGTCGATGGTATTGGTACGGGAGTTGTGATAAATCCCCTTCAGTTTAGTTCAGAACAACAAATATATCTTGTGAAACGACATATTAAAGCTTTATTGCCAACATTTAGGAAATACTAAAATAACTTATTAATCGACTGTAATGCCTGGCATAGTAATAAAGTTTGGTAATTTTTTAAGGCGATCGCACCATTGATTGATGGCAGGATATCGATTTAACATCACACCACCTTCGGGAGCTAAAGCAATATAGGGAAAACAAGCAATATCAGCAATAGTAGGTTGTTCTAACGCTAACCACTTGTACTGAGTTAAGTGTTGTTCAAATATATTGAGCATTGACTTTGTTTTTTGTTGTGCTGTTTCTAAATCAATAGCAAAGCCAAACTTTTTTCCCCGTCTAGCATCAGCAGGACCACGGGCTATTTCGTTGGCAGCTGTTAATAGCCATTGAGTTACCTGTGCCATTTTTGCTGGATCGGCAGGAAACCAGGAATCATCACCATATTTTCTAGCTAGGTAAACTAAAATTGCTTGGGAATCTCGCAAAATCAAACTTTCATCTTCAAATACGGGGATTTCTCCCAAAGGATTTAATTGTAAAAATTTTGAAGATTTGTGTTCTCCAGCCATAAAATTAATGGTCACAAGTTCGTACTTGAGTTCCAATATTGATAAAAACAAACGTACTTTATAGCAATTTCCGGAAATCTCTAAGTTATATAATCTCATTTTTACTGTTCAATCCCTATTTCGCTGCACACCTCATAAAATGAAGTGTCTGGTGCTGTGGCAAATAATGGAGACATCTCTTGCAAAATTGCTTTGTATGCTTCAGTTTGATTATCTTGCATATCGTCAACTTTTTCCCAAATAATTACGGCAATCCCCTCATCTGTTCCTGGTTTTTGTAGTAGATATGCTCCTTTAAAACCTTTAGTATAGGTAGAAACCGCTTCTTCATATAATTTTTGCGCTTCGGCGAATCTACCAGATTTAAATTTACCAATCGCGACGTAAGCATATTTATGCTTTAGGAAATCGAGAAATTCTGACATGAGGCTTGACCTCCAAATTATTAATATTTAATGGCTAGTACCGAGAAATTCTATTTTTAGGCAATCAGTCGCACCATATACTTACGATTAACTCGCGTTATTAGTAATTTACGAAATATTTAAACAGTTTTTTAATCTCTTAGAGTGTTGCTAATATTTCTCCCTTTTCCCCTAATTCAGGATAAGGTTTCCCTTGACGACGATACATAGCAGCGATATTGGGATAACCCCATTCAAAAATAACTTGTTTGTAAGTTTCTGGATCGAGACGAACTTGATCGTACAGACCAGCTTTCAGCCTTTGACGTTGAGCTTCAAATAAAATTACTGCATTGGCTACAGATACGTTTAGAGACTGAACCATGCCTTGCATGGGAATCATAATATGTCTATCTACCAAATTAGAAGCCTCTTCAGTTACGCCCCATTTTTCCGTACCTAAAAGAATGGCAGTGGGTTGAGTATAGTCAACTTGACGATAGTCAATTGCTGTCTCACTCAAATGAGCCGCATATACTTGATGATTTTGCTCTTGCAGATATTTAATTGCAGTTTTAATGTCAGGGTGGGAGTGCAGCCGAACCCATTTTTCACTTCCCTGAGCAACTTGAGAAAAAGTTGGAGTGTCACTGTGACGGTTAACTGCATGGACGGCAAAGACTCCTACAGCATCACAGGTACGAATAATCGCTGATAGATTATGGGGTTTATGAACATCTTCAGTCAGGACAGTTAAATCTGGTTGTCTTTGGTTAAGAACTCGTTTTAGTCTTTCATATCTTCTGGGAATCATTTTGGTGAGAAATAAATAATTGCCAAGTAGACACTTTATCATTATTTTTTGATAACTATCTCAAGTAGCTCAAGTAGCTTAAATAGTTATTGGAGATTCGACATAAATAGTCGGTTCTTGCATCACAAATTCAATTTCGTATTCATTAAGCTGTTTGGATATAGTTTTATTAGCTAATTCTAAAAGTCGCTTTCGCAGTTGAATTGAGTTTTCTGAAGAACCAAGGATAAAAAATGTTACCCTAGCGCGAGTACCTGGTTTATCTTCTGGCTTAAATAGCTTGATTTTAGTGCTACCAGGATCGATGCCAAACAAAGCATCAGTACTTCTATTTACCACTTGTTCAACTAAAGCTTGTTCTCTTTCCTCCAAAATCTTGAGAAAATCCAGATAAAGCAGCACCATTACTTTTTTACCTCTGGAAATATTCTCAATGTCTAAATTAGCCAAAATGGAATTGGGGATAATTACTAAAGTGCTTTTAGCAACCGTCCTCAGTTTAGTTGAACGTATGCCAATTGATTCTATTCTGCCGTAAACATCTTCTGCTTGAGGATTGAGATTAACGCGAATATATTCTCCTGGAATAAACGGACGATCTAAGTATAGAACAATTGTTCCGATTAACTGTTCGATGGTTTTTTGAGAAGCAAAGACGATTGCCGCACCACCAATTCCTACCCCAGCAAGTAAGCCAAATAGATTAATATTTTGATTTTGAGCAAAAGTTACTACTGCTATAAAACCAATAATTACATTTACTATAGTTTCAAAAACCAGCAACATTTCGTCTATTTCTAAACCCATTTTGCGAATAGTATCGATACCATAAACTTGAACAAATTGGCGAAATAAACGGGAAACTAGCCAAGCAATACTGACAATTACCCCTAAGTCTAGAAAAAATTTAGCAATTTCATAGACTGCTTGATACTGGCGAATAAAATTGAGGCAAATAGAAATTAAGATTAAAGTCCCAGTAATCTTAATCAGCTTTTCGATGGGAGTAATTAACTTTTCATAAATAATCGAAAATGATTCTGGAGTTAACTTGCTAATTATCGCTTTAACTAAAGATGTAGTGTACCTTCCTGCCAAAAAAGAAAGAAAGACAAAAAATAAGAATGTACCCAGATTAAAGGCGTGTCTCAGTAAGAATCTCCTCGTTTCAGCATCAAGATTTAGCCAATCTTTAATGCTTTCCCAAATATCCATCATATACAGCTAAGTCTTTATATTTGATTGATGATTAAATTGTGATTGGAGAATCAATATTAATTGTTCTTTCTTCAAGGTCAAAAGCAATTCCATATTCTTTTAATTGCTTGGTAATACTTTGATTGGCAACGTCAAGTAATTGGCGACGCAGATCCATAGAAACTTCTCCAGAACCTAAAATAAAAAAGTTCACCTGTGCCTGAGTGATGCTTTCTTGATTATCACTAAGTAAATTTTTAAATATAACTTCAGTATTACGAGGATCTATGCCAAAAATGTCTTGAGTACTATCTAAAATAACTTGACGAATTAATGCTTTTTCTTCGTCAGGCATTGCACGATAAAAGGTTAAATAAATTAAAGAAATAACTTTTTTGGCTCCAGTCAAATTTTCAATATTTACCTGAGTAAGTACGCTATTGGGAATAATAACCAAACTACCTTTCCCTGAAGTTCTCACCTTAGTGGATCGCCAACCGATGGATTCAACTCTGCCAAAAGTTCCATCAACCAAATGGATATAGTCATCAACCACAAAAGGACGGTCTATATACAGTACAATTCCTGCCAATACTTGCTCAAGAAGTTTTTGGGAAGCAAATGCTACGGCTAAGCCACCAATTCCTAAACTGGCAACTAAACCCAAAATATTGATTTGATGAGTTTGAGCAAACAGAATGATAACACTTATAAAGATTACCGCATTGGCAATAAATTTGCCTAAAATTAAGAATTCTCCAGTAAGCTTGCGTCCTGTTTGAAAAGCTACATCTAGTAGATAGTTATCAAATAGCCGATTAAATAAACGAAAACCTAACCAAATAAAAATAATTGCGATCGCTAGACTAAAAAATATTTCTAGGAATGATAACCAACTGGGTATTGGTAAACTTAAAAGTATCAGATCAACCGTTGCCAAAGAAATTATTGTTATTAACCACTTACGGTCTGGTTTAATTGTTTTTTGATAAGCTTCTTGAACTTTAAATGATAATAAACGATCTAACTGAGTATTAATTAGCTTAAATAAGAGAATAAGACTAGCTAAAGCACTTATGCTCGCAAAAAACAATAACCCCAACAACAACGTAGTATCAATATTTGTAGTTTTCGCTAGTTCAGCATTCATTTAGTTAATGATTAGACCATATTTCCCTTTTTTAATGATAATTGTTGTTGTCATCTAAGTGATTATTTGTAAATAAAAAATAAAGGTGCAGGGTAGGTATAGAGACTAAAAGAAAGGGATCCTGGTAGAGGATCTTAAAATTTGTCTCTTAACAAAATAATATGCAATGTTTGATGCACAACAGCTTATCAAAAATCAACAATTAATCATCAGCCAAAGCCACAATTTTAAACCATATAATATTTGAATAATTAAAACTACAAGTTTCTAATTATATTTTGACGGGGATTAAACTGTTCTAATTCTCTTAACTTTTCGTATAGTTCTTTTTCTTCAGGGGTAATTTCTTTGGGCGTAAAAATTTGAATTTCTACAAGTTGATCGCCTCTAGCACCCGATTTATCAAAATAACCTTTATTCGCCAAACGCAATCTTTGTCCTGAGCGAACTCCATTGGGAACGCTTACCTTAACTAAACCATCAATGGTAGGAACTTCGATCGCACTACCTAAAATTGCTTCTGTAGGAGTCACAGGAATCTGGCAATAAATATTTCCCCCCTGAATATCAAAAAAGGAATGCCGTGCCACAGTAATCTTGAGGTATAGATCCCCACCTTCAATACCTTGACCTTTGAGACGAATACGTTGCCCATTAATCATTTCTGCTGGCATATCAACTTCCAAAGATCTGCCATCTTCTAAACGGATTTTCCTTTTCCCCCCTTTGTAGGCTTCATCCAAACCCAAGGTTAATTTGGCTTCAATGTCCCTACGCTTAGCTCGTGGCGAACTTACTACTCTCTCTCGTTTAGTTGTACCAGGGCGATAATCTTGAGTATCTACTCTGACTCGGGAACGTTCAGCGGTTCCATTTCTTGTCCCGGAACGATTATTGTTACGTCCAAAATTACTAAAAGAACCAGCCTTATTAATAAAGTTTTTACGACTGATAGATTGATCGTACTGAACTCGCCTAGTTTGATCCGATAAGACTTCGTAGGCTTCGTTAATATCCTTGAATTTTTCTTCCGCAGCTTTATTTCCCAGATTGCGATCGGGATGATATTTAATGGCTAATGTGCGATAAGCTCTCTTAATTTCATTACTTGGGGCATTTTTGGCAACACCCAGTATTTCATAATAGTTACGCACGTTCTGCATATCTCAGTTGTTGATTAGTGATTTGGTTATTAGTTTGAATGCTCAATCAGCATAAGCTATCGATTTAGAACCATTCATCATCGTCATCATCCCAATCGTTTTCATAGGGAATATTGCGTGAAGTGTTGCGACCATTGTAACGGTCTTGAGGAGGAAAATTGTCACGACTATTGCCACGATTTCTGGGGCTTTCTCTTCTAGTTTCATAAGCAGCAGGATTAGCGTAAGGGTCATCATAGCCAGGTCTACGAGGTTGATTAGCATAACCTCTGTTTCTATCACCGTAGTCATCATAACCCGCCGCAGGACGACGAGATGGACTGTCATAGCCATCATTCCAATCATCGTTATAAACAGGACGACGAGGCTCATTGCGATAATTTCCACTATAGTTATCGTACCCCGTAGTGGAGCGAGTAGCACTACGACCAGGGGGATAGCTATAATTATCACGACCACTATAGTAGTCAGTCTGACGAGGATCGTAAGAATAATCCTCATCGTACTTGTCGTCATCTCCTAAGAAGGTTTTACGAATTGCCCCTAAGAAGTCATCGTCTTCTTCATCTTCGTATTGCAGCCTAACTTCGCGGTTTAGTTCATAAAGAGTGTCTTGTAAGTCAGCTTCGGCTCGATCTAAACTGCGTTCATCATCTTGTTCTAAGCTTTTGAGAATTTCTTCGCACAATACATCAATGCGACGACGATAATAGTTAGCAAACTGACTGCCAAAATCCAAAGTTACTTCTTTAAGTTTACGCTGAGCTTGGTCAGTCAAGGCTTTAGCACGGTTACGTTTTTCTACCCTCTCTCTTCTAGCACGATCTTCCTCAGCGAATTTGTCTGCTTCTTGAATCATCCGGTTAATTTCCGAATCACTAAGGGTAGAAGCACCAGAAACCGTAATCCCCTGTTCTCTACCTGTGGTCTTATCCCTGGCAGTGACTTGCAAAATGCCATTGGCATCAATATCAAAAGATACTTGAACTTGAGGAACCCCTCTCGGTGCGGGGGGGATACCAGTAAGTTTGAATCTACCTAAGGATTTATTGCCACTTGCCATTTCCCGTTCTCCCTGGAGAGCGTGGATTTCCACTACTGTTTGATTATTCTCACCGGTTGAAAAAATATCGGAACGGCGCACAGGAATAGTGGTGTTACGAGGGAGTAGCTTTTTCATTACACCACCGATGGTTTCTAAACCCAGAGATAGGGGAGTAACGTCTAGTAGCAGAATATCTTTAACTTCATTAGTCATAATCCCCGATTGAATTGCCGCACCTATGGCTACTACTTCGTCAGGGTTGACGTTCTGATTGGGTTCCAGGTCGATATAACTACGGACTAGATCCTGTACCATCGGTATGCGAGTTGAACCACCGACAAGGACAACTTCATCGATATCTAGTGGACCAATGCCAGCATCAGAAATAGCACGTTTGAGGGGACGACGAAGACGACTAACTAAATCGCCACAGAGTTCTTCAAATTTGGCGCGAGTGAGCTTGATTTCAATGTGCTTAGGTCCATCTTCCGTGGCAGTGATAAAGGGTAAATTGATTTCGGTTACAGATAATTTTGATAGCTCAATTTTGGCTTTTTCTGCTGCTTCAGTAAGTCTTTGTAATGCCTGGCGATCGCTCTTTCTCAGATCTACCCCTTCTTGTTTAAGGAATTCTTCAGCTAACCAATCTACAATCCGGCGATCAAAGTCATTCCCTCCTAGTTGAGTATCCCCACTAGTAGCTCTAACTTCAAATACGCCATCGCCAATATCAAGTATAGAAACGTCAAATGTTCCTCCACCTAGGTCAAATACCATAATGGTTTGAGGACGACGCTGATCTAATCCGTAGGCTAAAGCGGCTGCGGTAGGCTCGTTAATAATTCTGAGTACATCTAGCCCCGCGATGCGACCAGCATCCCTAGTTGCCTGACGTTGAGAGTCATTAAAATAAGCAGGTACGGTAATTACTGCACCCGTAATTGCTTCTCCCAAATAGCGTTCCGCTTCCTCGGCAAGTTTACGTAAGATCATTGCCGAAACTTCTTCGGGGGCAAATTCTTTTTTGAGCTTGGGACAGCGGATTTTGATGTTACCCAACTCATCTCGCTTAATGGTGTAGGGTACTCGTTTCGATTCTGGCTGAAGTTCGGTATATAGCCGACCCATAAATCTTTTGACACCATAAAAGGTGTTTTCTGGATTTAAGACACTTTGTCGTCTGGCTAATTGTCCGACTACCAATTCGCCATCCTTATTAAAGCCAACTACAGAGGGAGTAGTTCGCATTCCTTCTGAATTGGCAATTACAATGGGCTTACCGCCCTCCATGACTGCTACTACGGAATTGGTTGTTCCCAAATCTATGCCGACTACTTTTCCCATGTGTGCAATGGTCTCCTAGAACCTGTCCCCAAGATATCTATATTACGAGGTTTTAATTCGCTTTGGCTGGTTAACACAATATAATATTCTTTTATATATTCTCTCTAGTTTACTTCAAGAAAACAAAGGCTAATAGCTAATCGTGAGACAGTTCGTTGGCGGGGTTCCCCCGCTTAAAGAAACTGTTGAACCCGAAGGGCTAACAGCTAATTGCTAGTCTTATAATTACTTCTTCAAATCTTACATATTTATTTTAATAACTATGATTTATCTTGATTCTGCCATTCTGGAAGAAGCTAAAGCAGCAGTAGATATGGGCTGGGTTAAGGGGATTACGACCAATCCTACTTTGTTAAATAAAAGTAATTTACCTCCCGAAGCTAATTTAAAACAACTAGCTGCTATTAGTCCCGGAGAACTATATTACCAATTGTGTGCTACCGATTTTGCTGGGATGGTTACAGAAGCCAGAAAAGCTGCTGCAATTATTGGCGAGCAGGCTGTTTTAAAAATTCCGGCGACGGAGTTGGGCTTTCGGGTAACAGCTCATTTATCAACAGAAATAGCTTGTTCCGTCACAGCCATTTATAGTCCAGCTCAAGCAGCGATCGCCGCTGAAGCTGGAGCCAAATATGCGATCGCTTATGTTAATCGTGCTACTAGGCTGTTAGGGGATGGTTTGGCTTTGATCAAAGAGATGTCGAATATACTCCAAGGAAGCAAAACCGAAATTTTAGCGGCTAGTATTAAATCTTCCCAAGAAGCTGCTGCCACACTACAAGCAGGAGCTCATCATCTTACAGTACCGATGTCGATCTTAAAGACCATGACGACGCATGAGTTATCGCAAAAAACAGTAGCTGAATTTTTAGAAAATGGAATTGGAATTCAAATTTAGTCAAGCATCGCAGAAATATGCATCCAGAATTCAAAGTTGACATACTAATTAGTAAAATCGCTATTAGCCGCTAATAGTCGCTTTCCAAAAATCAATTATTACGGGAAATATCATGCTACGCAAAATATTGAGCAGTTTGACTCGGATATGGAATAAATGGTCATACATTTTAATTAGTGGATCACTTGCGATCGCCATAATTGTATCTAATACTCATCCACTTAGATCTCAGATCGTCTCATCTTCTGAAGCAGTTTCCCCACCGAAAGAGGAACTTGTAGACTTAGAGAAATTTTCGGACATGGTTGCCAAATTAGAGGCGAAATGGGAAAGCGATTACGAAGGTTATTTTGACCGCAATTTCTCTAATAGATCTAGATCGGCAAAACAAATCGCCAAGCATTTGAAAGAAATTCAAGAGCAAATAAATATTCGACCAGCAGTAATCTGGGCAGTTCCCAAAGATGATTTTTTACAACTAATACTTATTACTCCCGAACAGCAATTTGTCACCAAAAAAGTTAGAGGAGCAGACCGCGAACGTCTAACCAGTATGGTCGAGCGCTTAGAAACAGGAATTGCTGACCGCCGTTCTCTGAAGTATTTACCTCCAGCAAGATTGATTCATCGATGGTTGTTTAAACCACTAGAGCCTTATCTGGAAGCCGAACAAATTGACACCTTGTTGCTTTGCACGGGTCCTACTTTGCGCTCTCTTCCCTTTGCTGCCTTACATGATGGAGAACAATTCGTCATTGAAAAATATAATTTAGCCCGTATTCCGGCATTTAATCTCACTGATACCAGCTATAAACCTAAGCCTGAGAAAAAGGTACTGGCGATGGGAGCCTCAGAATTTAAAGATTTGCCATCCTTACCAGGTGTCGAAGTAGAATTAGAGACAATTGTGCCGAAATTGTGGTCAGGGCGTAAAATACTCAATCAAGACTTTACGGTTCAAAATCTCAAAAATGCTCATCAACAGGGGGGTTTTGACATTATTCATATTGCTTCCCACTCTAAGTTTAAATCTGGTTCACCGGAGGATTCTTATATTCAGTTTGGCGATCGCAAAATGAGTTTAGATCAAATTGCCAGTCTAGAATTAGAGCTTCCTCCAGTTGATTTATTAGTTCTTAGTGCTTGTGAAACTGCCTTGGGAGATCACGATGCCGAGTTTGGTTTTGCTGGATTAGCGATGCAGGCGGGAGTCAAATCGGCTTTAGCCAGTTTATGGGCAATCAATGATTCGGGAACAGTTGTCTTGATGAGCGAATTTTATCAGAAACTTAAATCAATCCCAGTCAAAGCAGAAGCCTTAAGACAAGCCCAAATTAGTATGCTTAAAAAGAAAGTTTATGTGGAAGAAAATAAAGTTAAAGGCTCGGCAGTAGAGGTGAATTTGCCGGCATCTACTATCGAAACTCAATCGGAAAACTTCGATCATCCTTTTTATTGGGCAGGATTTACAATTATTGGCAATCCTTGGTAAAGCGGCAGAGCCGCAGCTATAAGCTGTAAGCTGTAAGCCAATTATAAGAGGCTTTAACCTCTCCTAATTGTAGACCACCAAACTTCGTTTGCTGGGGGCATTAAACCCGATAGCTATAAGCCCTTCGGGTACTCTTCGAGAAGGCTCCGCCAACGACAGTTTCTTCTTGATGAAGTTGTTCATGGGGGAAACCCCCGCCCTTATGCGAAGCGGTATCCTTTAGGGCGACAGTTCCTTCAAGCGGGACAAAGGCCAGGCGTATGGCCGCATCGTACCCCCTAAAGGGTTCAGCAGTGGCTTCAAGCGGGGGAACCCCGCCAACGCCCTGCTTCACCGCCAACGAACTGTCTCACTGTTAGCCGTTTACCAAGCGTAAACTTTAGAGCTTAAAGCTTAAGGCTTAGAGCTTAAAGCTTTTTAAGGTAATAGTTTCTGTCTCTTTTGAACTATCTCACTATCAGCTAGACAAAGAAAAAAGCGAACGCTGGTAAGGGCGAACGGCTGTTCGCCCCCTACAAATTCCGAACTCTAAACTCCAAACTCTTAGGGAACAAATTGTTCCTCTCCAGATATAAAGAATATAAATTCGTTAGATGCTCACGTTAGGCAGCTTTGGCCTCAGACAAAAGAGACTGAACATCTTCTGTTTTCATCCGTGCGCCCAAGCTAGTGACTAGCTTAGCGGAAGCAAGGGAAGCTAAAGACCCAGCTTCAGCAAAACTCATGCCATTAGTAATGCCGTATAAAAAAGCACCCGCATACATATCTCCTGCACCGACAGTATCAATTGCTTGGACAGGGAAAGGATCGATATTAATCAATTTCTCACCATCAAAAATTACTGACCCTGCTGCACCACGAGTAATGGCAAATCCTTTGGTCAAGGTTTTGAGATGAGCGATCGCCACATCTAGGTCATCAGTTTCCGCCATCAGTAATGCTTCACCTTCATTAGCAAAGAGGAAGTCAACCCCAGAACCAATAATTTCTAATAAGCCAGGTTTGAAAAATTTAACCATGTTTAAATCAGCTAGGGAAAAAGCTACTTTTCTGCCTGCCGATTGAGCAATTTCTCTAGCTTTAATTGCTGCTTGTTTGCTTTTTTCCCCACTAACTAAATATCCCTCAATGTAGGTGTACTTAGCATTTTTAATCGCTTCTGGAACTAATTCTACATCGGAAAACTCTCCTGAAATACCTAGAAACGTATTCATAGTGCGATCGGCATCAGGAGTAACAAACACCAAACATTTACCAGTTACTCCTGCTTCAGGAGTGTGATTTTTTAGGTTTGTAGCTACTCCACAATCTAATAAATCTTGAGTATAAAATTTCCCTGGTTCATCATCAGCAACTTTGCAAGAATAAAAAGATTTGCCGCCAAATTGACTAATTGCAATTAATGTATTGGCTGCAGAGCCACCACAGGAGCGTTTTTGCTCGTATTCTGCTAAATTGCTGACAATTTTATCCTGATCGGCTTCATCTAGCAAAGTCATTACGCCTTTATCAATCCCTAAATTTTGTAGAACCTCAGTTGAAACTTCAAATTCAATATCTAATAAAGCATTACCAAGGGCGTATACGTCATACTTGGTCATAAATTACCTCAGAGAAGCTACGGAACGTTATTCAATATAAATAATTTGCCAATCTGCAATCAGACTGACCTTTAGCAAGATAACATTTTAGAACTACAAAGCAAGGGAGTGTAATTAATTATCCCTGCTGCCACAGCACATTAATTAGTTACTCGGCTACATTTGGTAATGCTTTTAGGTGTAATTATTGGAGTTTTGTCTAGTATTACAAGAATGTATTGCAGCTATTATTACAATCTACCTTCAGGACCAGGGATGGTATTAGTAGCTTCAGTAATTTTCGTTTTAGCACTACTTTTTAGTTCTACCCAGGAAATCCTTACTAATCCTAGTATGAATTTTGGCAGCTCAATTTTTGTTAAATAATTAACAGGACTAATTAACAATAAGAGAAGCTAATATAAATATGCCTGTTTGTCACCAGATGTTATGCATGCCAGAAACAACCGCCTTATCTGGCTTCATTTGCATAAGATCTGATTCAATATTTTGTCTTCTATGTATTTTATAATACTCAATAGCTGATTTATATTCTGATTCAGAACCAACACATCTGTCACAAGTTATACCTTACTAAATAAGGACAATAATATTACCTTCATATGTTCAAAATGGACTTTTCAGACTGACTTATTTTGCTGTATAGTCAATATAAATAAAAGTTAAACTTTCTAGTCTAAAAAGAAAAACCCAAGTATTATCTTAGTTCTTAGTACTATATATTGTTGAAATATGAAAACTAGTTCTCCTTAAGTTTTATTTTCTATTCGAGAAGTTAATCAATTGAAAGTTATAGATGGCAAAAAAGATCTGGTTTTTAGCTGTTGTTCTTTTATTGAGCTTTTTAGTTACAACTAATTGGCAACAAATATCATCTACAGCTACAAGTAGTTTAAATGTAAAAGAAGATTATGAGCAGCCAATAGTTCTTGGCTATAGTAATTGGGCTGGTTGGTGGCCCTGGGCGATCGCTGAGTCAGAAGGATTATTCGCCAAACACAATGCTAATGTGGAGCTCAAGTGGTACGACAACTATTCTAAGTCGATGCAGGACTTAGCCGATGGTTATATAGACGCTAATTGTCAGACTCTTAACGATACCATTACTTTTGCTGAAGATGCAGTTAAAGGAGAAGTGGTGGTCTTGGTTAACGATAATTCAGCGGGCAATGACAAGATCATTGCAGCGAAAGGAATTAACGAGGTTAAAGACTTGAAAAATAAGCAAGTTGTCCTCGAGGCTGGTGTTGTTGATGACTTTCTTTTGACCTTGGCACTGGAAAAAGAAGGAATGTCCCGTAGCGATGTAAAAATCATTGATATTGAGACTGGTGCGGCAGCAGAAGCCTTTGCCGTGGGACAAGCTGACGCGGTGGGGGCGTTTCCTCCCTTTTGGCTCATAGCTCTCAAACGGGAGGGAGCCAAAGAAATAACATCCTCTAAGGCTTTTCCAGGGGCTATACCCGATCTTCTCGTAGTCACAGAGCAACTGATTGATAGTAATCCTGAACAAGTCCAAGCTCTAATTGATACTTGGTTTGATGTTCTGGATTTTATGGCTGTTAACCCTACTAGGGCGGATGAAATCATGGCTAAGAGAGCTAATGTGAGCTATGAAGAACTCCAGCTATTTAAAGCGGGAACTAAGATGTTTAATTTAGAGGAAAATTTTGAGGCCTTTGCAGATGGCAACAACATGAGACATATGCCATATGCAGCCCGTAAAATGACAAATTTTTTACAACATAGTCTCAAATCTATCGATAAAAAGCCGAATCTAGACGCAATATTTAATCAAAGTTTTATTAAAGCTTATGCCATCAACAAACAATAAAAAAAAAATTCTCTTGTAAAAAATCAGAAGCAAATTTGTCCTAAATGTGGTTTTGATAACAATACCTCTGCAGTCTACTGTGAAATTTGTTTTTACCCTTTAACTAATTCTTCCCCCATTACCGATAAATCTCCTACTGCACTCTCGAAACAGAACAAAATTCAGCAAAAATCCGCTCTTAATTTTATGGGAGAGCTGAAAAAACCTACTGTGCTATTCGGTTATGCAGTTTTAGGTCTGGCGATCGCTCTCTGGATTAATTACTTTATTTCCCGTCAACCCAGTCATATAACTATATCGAGAACGGGAGAGCATATTGCTTTATACGATTCTATGGAACAGGTAAGAAATGTTCCTAGAGGATTATTTAGCTATGGAGGTGCGTTGTATTTTGCTCCCCTAGTAGCCCATGGAATGAATGATTCTATGCAACAGAGTCATCCTTACTTTGAGCTGAGATACACCAAACCACAAAATCAAGACCAAAGTTACACTAAAGGTATTCAAATGTTACTCAATGGAGAACTTAGTTTTGCCTTTAATGGTCGTCCTCTAACAGCTCAAGAATATGCCCAAGCAAAATTGCAAGGAATAGAGCTACAGCAAATCCCGATCGCCATGGATGGCATTATTTTCTTCGGCAATAATCAGACTTCCGTTGATGGCTTAAGCCTAGATCAAGTCAAAGATATATTTAGGAGGAAAATTACCAATTGGCGACAATTGGGAGGGGAAGATTTGCCGATAACTCCCGTATTGCTAACTCCAGAAAATGTTGAATTACTAGGATTAAATAGCGTTTCGCAAATTCCTCAAGCAACTGAGTATGTCTCTAATTATACTCAAGCCTTGCGTAAAGTAATTGCCACACCAGGTTCAATCTCTTTTGCCTCCGCTTCTTTAGTCCAAAAGCAAAAACTAATTAAAATTTTTAACTTAGCGTCTGAAAATTCTACTAACTATATCAATCCGTTTACAGCAGGAAAAACCAATTTAAAACTTTTTAAAAATGGTACCTATCCTCTAACACGCCGTTTATTTATAGTTATTCGCCAAGATGGAACTCCCGATCAGTTTGCGGGGAAAGCTTATGCGGAGATGCTGCTCTCGAAAGAAGGACAAGAGATAGTTGAACTAGCAGGATTACTTCCCTTGTATGGAGGTAAATTAACACCGAAAAATAACACTATCAATTAGTTCACACTACTGAAAGTCTGCAAACTGAACATTCATGCGTTGGAGTGTCAACAGCTACATGATTTACTAGTGATGTACCTACACTGACCCTTCGGGTACAGATGTAGGCTTCTCCAAATCCCGAAGGACAGAGAGAACTTGCTTCAAGGTACTATTAGTAGTAGATGCGACTATTACTGGATTCCCTTTACGCCGTTTTAAAGTTGGAAACACATCCAGTCCAACCCTCTTGGTATTTATTCCAGCCGAGATGTCTCGGTCTACCAAAAGTTGATATTCTTCATCCCAATATTCTCTGATGCTGCAATCGGTAAAAACAAATTCATCTTTGTACGGCAGCAATTGAGATGTGTATTGTGGATTAACAGGTATTACCAAAGCACCAGCTTTCTCGGCTTTGAACTTCAGTATGTTGAAAAACTGACCAAAGGCAGCATCAGCCCAAGACTTATTTAGTCCTGATTTAGCTGACTGTCCATTAGGTAAAAACTTACCCGTCTCATCAGTTTTAACTTTATTCCTCCGACTCAACCCAGCAAGATTGAGTTGTTCATGAAAGAAAACTTTTTTGCCAGTATTAAGGAGAGCCTGGGCAGTATTGTAGGCATGATCTTTTCTAGCTCTCGCTATTTGCTGATGTAGCTTGGCTTCGCGCTTCGCCAGCTTACGACGAGATTTACTACCTCGTTTTTTTGTAGATTTACGCGCCTGAATCTTGGCTAGTTTGCCTTGAGATTTCCGAAATGACTTAAGACTAGGTAATTTAACGCCTTCGCTCGTAGCCAAATAGTCATTTTCATGAAGAACAGCGTCCATGCCCAATGAGTTATCCCAAGTAGGAGTAATATCGGGCTGGAAATCAGGAACAGAATCGTCTTGTAATCTTAGGTTGATGTACCAACCATCGACTTTCTTGATTACCTGAGCTTGCTTTAATGTTGCACCATCAACCAGTTGTCTATGATGTCGCACCTTGACCATACCTATTTTTGGCAAATTAATATGCAGCCATTTACCACCAACAGAACAAGAATGAAGCTTTACCCCGCTCATAACCATCGATCTGAAACGTACGCTTGTTTTGAATCTTGGTTTGCCCGAACGCTTACCGTTTTTGTCTCCCGATACGAAACGACTGAAAGCTAGTTTCACCCGTTTGCACACCTCTTGCAGAGTCTGTGAGGGAACAGAATTGAAGTCCAACAATTCACCACTCCAGCCAACAGAAACCAAATCTTTTTTGATTATTGGTAGCTGCTTTTTTTGCCCATAATATTCAGGTTTTTCTTTTAACTGTGGCAAATGACAGATTAATGGGCATCGGTCAGTGTAGCTACGATTCTTCGACCACCAATCAAACCTTTCTCTCAGTTGGCGGTTGTACCAGTACCGACAGATACGAAGCCAGTCATTAAGGACAAGCTTTTGTTCTGTAGTTGGTCTTAGTCGGTACTGGTAGTTGTATAGCAAAATTAGAGTTGTTTATTTTGATACACTGATATTAACATATTTATCTCCACCTATTCATGAAGAAAGATTTTGTATCAAGAGGGCGTTCTGTATCTGATTTAAAAGCTCATTTAGTTTTAACAACCAAATACAGACGTAAAGTTTTGACTGCGCCAATGATAGATAGGCTTCATGAAATCTGGGAATCTTTGTTGGATAAATTTGACGGCAAAATCGTTGAGTTCAACGCAGAGAGTGACCACGCACACTTGCTTTTTCAATACCACCCAGCAATACAATTAAGCAAACTGGTTAATAGCCTTAAAAGTATTTCTAGTCGTAAGCTGAGGCAAGAATTTTTACCAGAACTAGAGAAAACATACTATAAAAAGAAAGTGGTTTGGAATAGTAGCTACTTTCTCGCGTCATGTGGTGGAGTTACTATTTCAACACTGAGAAAATATATAGAAAATCAAGATTCTCCTATAGCTAGTCTATTACTGGCGATTCATCCCACACTCATTGCTGTCGTAATAGAGATGTGGGGCTTCTCGCCAACTAGCTAAAATACATATGTTCTCGACTGTAAAGGGGCTCATCGTGTTTTCCTGTTTTGGCGAGGATTTAACTGTGCTGAGGGTTGAGTTACTGGTGTCTAATCATGCTTTGTATAACTAAATCGAGAATTTTATCAAAATCAAAGTTATCAACCTGCGTTTGCAGTGCTTGCCTTAAATCAGTGTGTTCTGGGGGAATCTTTTGTATTAACTGACTAAGTAAATTCTTATCCAGGGATAATGCTGCTTGTTCTACTTGGCTCAACCACTCACTGGACATCATTTTGAGAGCATTAGCTGTAAATTTGAAATTGCTTGTGGTTGAGCAAGGAATTGGTTCGTAAATATACCGTACCCCCAGGTGCTGAGCAACTTTATCAAAAATGATGCTATCTGTGAATGGTTTACCAACAAAATCGTCACATCCGGCGGCTTGAAATAGCTTTTTCTCTTCCTCTAAAGTTCCAGCGGTCAGTGCCACAATCAGCGTATTTGTTGTTGTTTGAGGATAAGATCTAATTTGCTCAGTTGCCTCATAACCATTCATAATCGGCATTCTAATGTCCATCCAAATCATGTGAGGTTGCCAACGCAACCATATATCTACTGCTTCTTTGCCGTTAGATGCCTCTTGGACTTTAAAGCCCACTGGTTCAAGTAACTGCACCATGATTTGGCGATTAGTCTTAGAGTCGTCTACGATCAAAATTCGATACTCTGTCTGATTTGGTTCCAAACCAATAATTTTTTGAGGAGCAGACGGAATCTTTAATTCCTGCTTAATAATTGCTTCAGTCTCAATATCCAACCTGAAGGTTATACCCTGTTTTAAATTGTTATTTGTACTGACAGTAATGTCCCCTCCCATTAACTGGGCTAATTGATGACTAATGGGTAAACTTAGAAAACTGCCTTCAGGTGATTTTCGGTTTTGACAAGCTCTAGTCGAAGGAACAAACAAAGTTTCTAGTTCTTCAGGAGTAATCGGAAAATCCGTATTTTCTACTTCAAAATAAATGTTGAGCTTTTCTGAGGATTTTGGTTTGACTGATAGAACAGAGTTTACAGTAGTAGCGATACAAGCAACTCTAACAACTACTTCTCCTGCTTGAGTATATCTCAGAGAATAATCAATCAAATTAGTCAGAACTTGACGTAATCTGCGCTCATCCAAACAAATATACTGAGGCAAAGTGCCATGTCTAATTAGAGAAAATTCTAAGCCCTGATTATGAGCTTGGAACTTAATGCTCTTTTCCATACTGTCTAGCCAGAGAGGAAAATCAAAACTATTCTCTTCTAAAATCAAGCGGTTAGTTTCCAGTTTAGATAGATCTACTACATCGTTAATAACCGATAACAAGCGTTTGCCACTGCGATTAATAATTGCCAGATTTTCTTGTTGCGATCGCGTCATCGACGATTCCTTTTCCATAATCTGGGCAAATCCCAAAATAGCATTCAAAGGCGATCGCAAATCATGGCTCATATCCGCCAACAAAGAATTGTATTCATAATTGATATTGATTCTCGGGTCTAATTCAGTTATTCGCTGATTATTTAGTTGTAATTGACTAGCCAATTGTCTCAAGGATTGCACCAACACCTTAAATTCTGTTATAGGAGTATCGCTCAATGAGAAGCTAGATTTCCCTTGGGCAAGAACCGATGCTGTTTTACTTAAATTTTTAATCCCCAAGGTGATCCAAACGTAGATTACGATTCCCAAAAAATTAGCTGGCAATAAATAAACCAAATATCTCAATCTCTGTTTATTTGGCTCCGCTTGTGAATAAATACTTAACTCAGATTCAGGAATCGTCACGATTACCAGCCAATCGAAACCCAGTTCATCATCTCGCCAAGGAGTTATCTGTCCCAGAACACGCTGTTGCTTTTCCCCAAAACTAATCTGCTGAACATCCTCAATATCCGACAAATTGCTGAATCGCTGGTTAAGAGCGGTCAAAATATCTTGAGTTGCCGTGGACAACATCTTATCCTGCTGTCCGTGGTTACTGGCAATAATTGAACCATTTTTATCGATGATTATAGCCGTAGCTGAAAACCCGACATCAATTTGTTGCAAATACCTATTTACAGTTTGGGGAAGAAGTTGAGTTTTTTGCTCACGAGGAATAGTATGATTCGTTTCTAAATAATTATACAGGTATAAAAAGACACGATCTCTGATACTGGCTGAAGATTTATTAACGATACTATCGATCTTGTCGATATTTTTTTGTTCTTTGTCAACAGAAAAATATTCTATTATGCTGACTGTAGTCACAATATTAAGAATAAAGGGGATTATTATAACCAACCCCAGAGGAATAGTCTTTTTATCTAAAAATAGCTTATTTTTACGCTCTTTTAATTGTTTTATCTTCTTCTTGAACCTCATAATTATTTCGATAATTTGATTAAGAAAGTTGTTAAAAACATGTAATTACACTTACTAAACTTTTAAGTCGAATATTTTGAAGATTTTGTTGCTAAACGAGGTCAATTTTAAGCTTAGTTAGCTATATTTGAGTCCAATAACAGTTTAATTTTTGTTAATTAATATTTAAATTGACAATTAGCTGAAAACATTAGGATAAAAATTTTAGTTAAAAAAAAATACACACAGTGATATCAGAATTTATTGTCTGGTATAGGAACCAGAAAAAAATCACTAGTTATTTATCTTTTGAATTACTTATTATTACTAACTTGTTGCCGTCATTAAATTAATTGTCAAAGAATTACGTTTTAGAAAATTTATTCAATATAAAATATCAAATAATTTCTTTAATGAAAAAAAACGAATCAAATCGAATAATCAGAATAAATCATTCTTATGTTGATGTTTGACTGAATATAGATGTTAAAAACCACAATATATGCTTTTGATTTCTTGATTATTGCTTAAATTGCCTCATTTAGCTTAAAATCGATAACTTGAAGTCTTTTAAACTAAATGATAAATATTAACTCAAGATAACTAAGTAATTATACTGTAGTCAAATTCGTTGATAAATTCTAGCCAAGGGATTAGTAAATTTTATTAAATTGGTCAAAGATCAGTGAAATTACGGATGAGTAAAATTGCTGAGATGAATAAAATAACCTAGTTAATATACTGTTTATTGAGAATAGTTCATAAGTGATAAGGTTTTTGGACTGCAATTTTTGTTAACCAGGAATATAAATCTAGACCCTAGTAGACAGTCGTATATTCAAATCATCGTCTTGGTCGAAAAATTATTTTTGCTCCCAGCCAAATGATGCTTACTCAAGTGAATCCTGTCAGGAACCTTATTTCAAGCTCCCTCTGAATAGTAACTACATCTCTATAGTCGAAGTATATTCAAGTCTACCAGCTAAGTAAGCTAAAGCCCACTGACTGAGAAACTTGCTGACATGCCTACACGACCTATCGTCACAGAGATATGCTAACCATGAAAAATATTACCTATCAAGCCAAATTAAAAGATTTAGCCCTTTTAGTTCCAACCGAAAACTATAGCAACCCTGAATTAGCGTCAAGCCTGTTACAGTTTGGTGTTACTGCTCCCATAATTTTTACTAATGATGGTGTCAAAAGTCGATTTGGAATGAAGGAGTTGAAAGTAAAGGATGGCAAGAAACGATTGAACTTGGCTGCTTCTAACCCAGAAATTGGTAACTTATCTGCTCAAGTCATCTTGATTGAGCATTCGTCACTAGAACTGACTCCACCAACGACAGTGAAAACGTCTGTCCCGAAAAATGATAGCTATCTATATCAACACAGCTATAACTGGAAGAATGAAAAAAGAAATCTATCCGAATATTGTACAGCCAAAGAATTAGGAGCTAAGTACGGTATCAGGTTGCAATATCTAAATACGGTAATCCAAGGAAAAATAAAGTGTACACGAGGTTGGAGTTTAGTTCGCTCCTAACCGAGCCTTAATTTGTCGTTTTCAATGTTTCCCTTGAAGCTCGATAGTTAGCGTTTCGTTTGTAGACAAAAAATCGGAAATTATCTGGAGGGTAATTCGTCTCTAGGCTACCTTTGTTGAATAACAGTAGCTTAAGCGATTGCCCTCTTCTTGTAAAATTTAAAATTATTATTAGAGGAAAGTTTAGAAGAGAGTACTTTAATGAATCGGGTTTTAGTGCCAAACAAAAGATTAGCAAATTTTTTTTCTGAATTTTTAAGCAATTTGTTGGTAAATATTTCCTGAGAAACGTTAACATAAGTTAACAACGACTAAGTTACATAGAGTGATAGATATTAGTTTTCTAAAACAACCGTCATTTTAGAGTTAATGGTGAAATGCAAGAAGATATTATTTGTTTAGAGCAAACTCAGCCAGACTGAGAAAACATCCGCAAATAATCACAAATCTTCTTCTAGCCCGTTGAATCTTTTAAGAATGACAGGTTAACGCTCGCTAAAATAAACATAACGATTACTTAATAAGATTCTTGATCTTCAGCTAAGGGAGACTTTCAGAGTGAGTAAAGATAATAACAAAAAATGGCGCAACGCTGGGCTATATGTCTTGTTGGCCATAGTGGTAGTTGCTTTAGGTACTGCCTTTTTAGATAAACAACCTCAAGCGCGTCAAACTTGGGCATATAGCAAGTTGATCGACGAAGTTCAGAGTAATAAAATAGAAACTGTCAAAATTAGTGCCGATCGCACTAAAGCGCAGGTCATCGACCGTGAAGGTACACCTATTTTAGTTAATCTCCCTAATGACCCGCAGTTGATTGATATCCTGAGCGATAATGGTGTCGATATTGCCATTTTGCCTCAGAATGATGAAGGTTTCTGGTTTAGAGCCTTGAGTAGCCTTTTATTCCCAATTTTGCTGTTAGTTGGATTGTTCTTTCTTCTCAGAAGAGCACAAAGTGGTCCTGGTTCCCAAGCCATGAACTTTGGTAAATCTAAGGCCAGAGTCCAAATGGAGCCGAAAACTCAAGTAACCTTTGGCGATGTCGCTGGTATTGAACAAGCCAAGCTTGAACTTACTGAGGTGGTAGACTTCCTCAAAAACGCCGATCGCTTTACAGCAATTGGGGCTAAAATTCCTAAAGGCGTTCTACTTGTTGGTCCTCCTGGGACAGGAAAAACTCTCTTAGCCAGAGCTGTTGCTGGTGAGGCTGGAGTACCTTTCTTTAGCATTTCAGGTTCAGAATTTGTTGAAATGTTTGTTGGTGTGGGTGCTTCCCGTGTCCGAGACTTGTTTGAACAAGCTAAGGCAAATGCACCTTGTATTGTCTTCATTGATGAGATTGATGCCGTAGGTCGTCAACGTGGCGCTGGTTTAGGCGGTGGTAACGATGAGCGAGAACAAACTCTTAACCAGCTACTTACTGAAATGGATGGTTTTGAGGGGAATACGGGGATCATCATGATTGCTGCCACTAACCGTCCCGACGTTTTAGACTCAGCCTTAATGCGTCCCGGTCGTTTTGATCGTCAAGTAGTCGTTGATCGTCCTGACTATGCAGGTCGCCAGGAAATTCTCAATGTACATGCTAGAGGTAAGACTCTTTCCAAAGATGTAGATCTAAATAAAGTTGCTCGTCGTACTCCCGGGTTTACTGGTGCCGACTTAGCTAACTTGCTTAACGAAGCCGCGATTTTGGCTGCTCGTCGCAGTTTAACTGAAATCTCAATGGATGAAGTTAATGACGCGATTGATCGCGTGATGGCTGGACCAGAGAAGAAAAACCGTGTCATGAGCGAAAAACGCAAAGAGCTTGTTGCTTATCATGAAGCGGGTCACGCTCTAGTTGGAGCATTAATGCCAGACTATGACCCTGTACAAAAAATTAGTATTATTCCTCGTGGACGTGCTGGTGGTTTAACTTGGTTTACCCCAAGCGAAGATCGTATGGAGTCTGGTTTATATTCTCGTTCTTATCTACAAAACCAAATGGCAGTCGCTTTAGGTGGTCGTTTGGCAGAAGAAATTATCTATGGTGAAGAAGAAGTGACTACTGGGGCTTCCAACGACCTGCAACAGGTTACTAGAGTAGCTCGTCAGATGGTAACTCGCTTTGGCATGAGCGATCGCTTGGGTCCCGTAGCTTTAGGCCGTCAAAATGGAAATGTCTTTATGGGTCGTGATATCGCTTCTGATCGGGATTTTTCTAACGAAACCGCAGCAGCGATCGATGAAGAAGTTCGTAACTATGTAGATCAAGCCTACAGTCGTGCTAAGAAAGTCTTACTAGACAATCGTAATATTCTTGACCGTTTAGCAGAAATGTTAATCGAAAAAGAAACTGTTGAAGCCGATGAATTACAAGATATTTTGGCTAATAACGATGTGAAAATGGCAACTTTGGCCTAGGTTAAACTCATCTTGTTAGCTAATTTAGACTTTTAAAATGGCAGTACTCCTACTTCGAGTACTGCTTTTAATTTCAATAAGGGTCTTAAATTAAAATACTCAAGCTAAATTCAGATCTAGCAAAAACGATAGAATAAAAACTCATTTTTGAAGTCATGATCTTCATGAACGTGTTTAATTAACTGATATTCAAATAAATTTTGACCTAAAGCGATCGCTTCTTCGGTGGTAATCCCTTTAGTTTTTGTAAGCCAATCTACCAATTCCGAACCAATAAAGCATTGTCGATAAAGTTTCAGATTATACCAACGATTTTTAATTTCCACTCCATTATCTGCCTGTAGTTCAAGAGCTAGTGATTGAGCTTCTTTTAAAGATAATGGAGGGATTTCGTAAAGAAATCCATTTTTAACTATAATTTTTCCCTTACTAATCAAATTGTATAGGTTTAAGCTCGACTTTTGGGGATTTTCTCTCAACCAATTGTCAATTAAAGTATCTGCTTGCTCAAAAGGTATTTGATAACAGGCATAAAGCAGCATACTAGGAACTTTTTCATCTTGATAGGACATTTTGTCAATTAAAAAACTTGATATTAAACTGTGAATTAGTTGGTACGATTTTAGAATGCCCCTAATATCCTCAACTATTTACACATTAAGAATATTAAGCATAGACAACTTTAGGTTGCACTTAATATAAAAAATGTAAAATAAATTACGGATATCTATAAAGTTCATCAGCAGCAATTGGTTATATGAGTCAGGGAACATTGTTTGATAAAGTTTGGGATTTACATACCGTGGGCACATTACCCTCCGGTCAAACTCAACTATTTATTGGTCTACATTTAATTCATGAAGTAACCAGTCCTCAGGCTTTTGCCATGCTGCGATCAAGGAATCTTCAAGTCTTATTTCCCGAGAGAACAGTGGCTACAGTCGATCACATTGTTCCCACTGAAAATCAAGCTCGCCCTTTTGTGGATGTCTTAGCAGAAGAAATGATGCAAGCTTTGGAACAAAATACCAAAGATTATGGCATTAGGTTTTATAATGTTGGCTCTGGTAAACAAGGCATAGTGCATGTTATAGCTCCTGAGCAGGGTTTAACTCAACCTGGGATGACTGTTGCCTGCGGTGATTCCCACACCTCGACTCATGGTGCATTTGGGGCGATCGCTTTTGGAGTTGGCACTTCTCAAGTTAGGGATGTTCTTGCTTCCCAAACCCTTGCTCTGACTAAACTTAAAGTCCGCAAAATTGAAATTAATGGTCAACTATCTCACGGTGTTTTTGCTAAAGATGTAATTCTTCATATTATTCGTCAGCTTGGTGTCAAAGGTGGGGTGGGTTATGCCTACGAATTTGCTGGTACTACCTTTGAGGCTATGAGCATGGAAGAACGAATGACCGTTTGCAATATGTCAATAGAAGGTGGAGCGCGCTGTGGTTATATCAACCCCGATGAAACTACATTTTCTTACCTCAAAGATCGAGATTTTGCACCCCAAGGAGAAGCTTGGAACCAAGCAGTTAAGTGGTGGCAAAGTATACGTAGTGATGATAATGCTGTATATGATGATGTGGTAAGGTTTGATGCTGCTGAAATCGAACCTACAGTAACTTGGGGGATTACTCCAGGACAGGGATTGGGGATTAGCGATCCAATTCCTCTTGCTGATGACTTACCTCAAGACGAGCGCGCGATCGCCAAAGAAGCCTATCGCTACATGAAACTAACTCCCGGCAAGCCCATTAAAGGAACGAAAATAGATGTCTGTTTTATTGGTAGCTGTACCAATGGTAGGATCAGTGACCTGCGTGAAGCAGCCAAGGTAGCTCAGGGAAATCATGTAGCATCGGGAGTTAAAGCTTTTGTGGTTCCGGGTTCAGAAAGAGTCAAGCAAGAAGCCGAAGCCGAAGGCTTAAATAAAATCTTTGAACAAGCTGGATTTGAATGGCGTGAACCAGGCTGTTCCATGTGTCTGGCAATGAATCCTGATAAGCTCGAAGGAGATCAGATTAGTGCTTCCTCTTCTAACCGTAATTTCAAAGGTCGCCAGGGTTCATCCACTGGTAGAACTCTCTTGATGAGTCCTGCAATGGTAGTAGCCGCAGCAATTAAAGGTAAAGTTGCTGATGTACGGGAAATATAATACCTTTCTTAGAGGGGGATGTGTTTTCTACATTTGTTGTTCTCACGGTCGTCTTAAACTTTCGAGGTTTCCTCGAAAGACGCGACCTCATCTAGTTAATTTGGGGTGATACAAGAATTCATCGCTTTAGCGACGGGAGCGTCAATAAACTCTAAACCTTTGACAGATTAATTCTCCAGCAGCCATGCCTGACATTACTGATCCTTCTAATGTGGGGTCAACAAAGGCATCTCCTGCCATTACCAAAGGCAATTCTAATAACCCCAAACAAGATTCATTATAAAAAGTCTTAGGCGAGCTATAACGCCAGCGATGCACCTGATATTTAATTACGGGGGAATCTAAGTAATCGGCTGCTGCGGTAACTAATTTATAGACAATTTCGACATCATCACTATCCCAATAGTAATCACTAAACTTAGGAGTGGCAAGAAGAGTTATCGCATAACCGTCAGGAGAAATTCCTTTTTGATGATTATCCGCCAACCAAACTAAAGAATCATCTTCTAAACTTATCCCTCCTGGCGCAGGAATATTACTAGGTTTTTCTAACAGAGCTAAAACAACAATGCAGCTATCGTATTCAATTTGTTCTAAAGAGAATCTAATCTCCAAAGGTAGAGGTATAAAAGAAGCATCTAGTAAAGACAGAGATTCGGGTATGGGAGAAGTCATCGCTAGCATATCTCCTTGATATTGTCGCTCGCTCTGGGTTCCTATCAGCCATTTCTTTTCGTAGCTAAACTCAATGATTTTAGTGCTGGTATGAACATCCAAATTTTTCGCCAAATACTTGGCAATTTCACTCATACCATTGATACCACAGTAGCGAGGTTTTCCATCTACTTCTCCAAAACCCTGACACCATTCTTTAATCACCTTATGCTTTAGCCAATCATCTACCCAAACCTGAAATTGAGGATTTTTGACACTGAGATATTGAATGCCAGAATCAAATACCCCTTCAATCGACTTTTCCTGGCTAATGCGACGAGTAGCTAAACGTCCACCGATGTCTCTACACTGATCTAATAGTGTTACCTTAATTCCCCTACGCTGCAAAATAGTAGCGATAATTAATCCTGTAATATTACCACCGATAACAATGCAGTCAGAATTTATGATTTGTGGATTGCTACTAGACATTATTCAAGGTTTTGGCTTTAATTAGTGGTTATCTATTGATGTCGCCCGTTTCGATTCATGAAGGACTATGGGCATAATTGCATTACGCCCTTTGAAAGCTCCATCCCCTACTAAAACTAAATTAGTTTCTACGCTTACGCTACGAAATGATTTTGAAGGAGAATTCACACACACAATGTTAAATCATTTTTTAACTTACTCTGCTATTAATTGAGGCGATTTTGGGTATAGGTAAAAAAATGGGGCGTAGCAGGTTTTAGTTCAACATATTACTGTCAGTTCCTGACAAAATCGATCTCTTAGTTCGTCTATCGCCATTTCAAAATTTACCTGAATCCACTTAAATTCCAATTTCTTTAAATCATTTCTTCAATAAGCTTCCTAACTCTATCGTCAATATAATTATTAAGAGCCTTTAACACATCAAGCTATATTGTCATGAAAATCGATGATGATTGATGAAAAATCTTATATTTGGCTAAATAAATAAAGTTAAGATCTGATATTAAATTGAAATTCGCTCCATAAAATAAAAGAAGCTCAAACCTAAAGATAATTATCCTCATGAGCACTCCTTCAGCCGTATCTCAACCTGATGCTGTATACCCACCTGAGAAGCAATCCTCCTTGCTTGTCATTGTTTATGGCAATCCAACTTATGGCGACGATACTATTGACTGTGAAATAACTACTTTACTTCAAGGGTTAGAGTTGCCAAACGTTGAAGTTTGCACGGTAGAACAACTCACGCCAGAACTATCCTCGAAGTTAGCAAAAGTTGATTATGCCATTTTTGTCCATGCTTGCTGGATGACAACCGATCTGAAGATTACTGCCATAGAAGCCTGTGGTTTGCAGTCAGCGGGGTCATCGGCTCCTGGCTCTGGACCTTCCTGGCCTCCATGCTCCTTACTAGCTCTAACGCACTCCGTTTATGGTCATTATCCTCGCTCTTGGTGGGTGAAGATCGCCAGTCAAAACTTAGTAACGGGGCATCATCCTTCTCATCAGATGATTCACGACGATGTCGAGCAAATCAAGAATCTAATCCATGAATGTATTCAATCAGAATCTTAAATTGACTTGACTCAAACCAAATTTTTCCCCTCTCCTTGGGATTTGATTGAAACTTCATACATCAGAATAGTTACTGCGTAGAAGGTGACTCAAACTACACATCGATGTAATTTCATATAACTTCTGTCGGCGATCGCTATGCCAACAATTTTAGGAGTTCCCACTGTTGTTGTCGGAATTAATATGCGAGAAAAATCTGAACGAGATAAACGAAAAAGAATAGTTAATCTAATTCAGTACAAACAAATGGTTACGGTGGGTGAAGTAGCTAATCTGTTAAATATGCCTGGTAAAGAGGCTCGCGAATTGCTCAATCAATTGCACAACGAGGAAAGAATTGTTATGCGTAATCGAGATAGTGATATGGCTGTTGTTTATACTCCGATAAATTAATTATGGTAGAGTGCGCGATCATTTTAGGCAGCAATCAGGGTAACTCTTTAGATATCCTGCAAAAATCTCTCACAACACTAGAGCAAATTCCAAGTATCACCCTTAAAACTATTTCCAGTTGCTATCAAACTAAACCAGTTAGCGCAGTCGAACCTCAATCAGATTATCTTAATGGCTGAGCTTTATGGTCTGTCGAACAAACCCCTGAATAGTTCCTTGTCATTTTGCAAGCCATAGAATCCAGTTTGGCAAAGTAGAGGGCTTATGCGGGTAACTCTTCCAACGCAACTGTCTCACTATTAGCTATCAAAAAGAATATTAACCTGATTTCTACCTCGTTCTTTGGATTTATATAGGGCTAAATCTGCTCTTTTAAGGAATTGTTTGGGGTTATCAGTTACTTTAAATTGAGTTACTCCTATGCTGATTGTAACTTGAGTCACATACTCAAAAATATGACTTTCAATAGACTTTCTAATTCTTTCAGCTAAGGTCAAAGCGTCCTCACTACTCGTATAGGGAGCAAGGATCGCAAATTCTTCTCCACCTAGACGATATATCGAATCAGTAACTCTAATTTGTTGTTTGACTATTTTTACAACTTCAATTAATACGAAATCTCCCACATCATGACCATAGGTATCATTAACTTTTTTAAAAAAATCAATATCAAAAACTAAAACTGATAAACTATATTTATTTCTATCAACTCTAAG
This sequence comes from Pleurocapsa sp. PCC 7319, assembly GCF_000332195.1. Taxonomy (NCBI): domain Bacteria; kingdom Bacillati; phylum Cyanobacteriota; class Cyanophyceae; order Pleurocapsales; family Pleurocapsaceae; genus Pleurocapsa; species Pleurocapsa sp. PCC 7319. Next base: position 2,822,856 of record NZ_KB235922.1, on the reverse strand, counting down.
TATTTCAAACCGCAGCATTTCTTCCCATTTAAAGCGATTAAATGCTCCAGTTAATTGGTCTGTTGTAGCGATTTTTTTGAGATAATGAGAAAGACGTTCACGTTGATGGATTTCTTTGGAAAATATTTTTATTGTCTTATATATTTCTAATTCCAAATCTCCTATTTCATCTGATGAAAAGGTTCTGTTTGAAGCAGGAATAAAAAGATTTTTTTCAGTGATAGCTTTTCTAACCTCTGACATTTTTTGGGAAAGGCGAAAAATATTATTCTGAATATTACCATTAATAATCAAGCTCAAGAATATACTCAAAAGTAAAGCAATAATCCCTAAGAAAATATTGATCATCAAAAAAGTATGCTCGTGTTTTTCTACGACTTCCAATCTTCTGGAGGTGAATTCTTTGACCGCTTTGACTAAATTGATTACTTCACTATCAAATTTGGCATTTTTTGCGATCATCTCTTCAATAATATCAGCCTCAGGATAATTATTAGCATCGATAGCATTCGTTATTTCTAATATAATAGAATGCAAAGTATGACTCTCTTTTTGTACTGTTATTAAAGCACTGTTGATTTTTTGAAATTTAGCTTTGAATTCTGGATGGTCTTCTCGGTGACTTAATAATAGTCCTGTCCCTTGATTTATTTGTTTGTCTATATGTCCTTTAGTTGATTTTAACTTTTGTTTGATTTCGATATTTTTTTTAGTAGAAAGATTATTAATATTTTTATTTAGCCATAATAGTTCATTCATTGCAATCTGCAATTCTAGTTGATTAGATTCTATTTTGTTGTATACATCGGTAAGTGGTACATCTAGTTTGGCAATTTCTTGTAAATCATCTCTTATATGTTTTAGAGCAATAATTGAATAAATAATTATGCCCCAAACAATTAATATTAGAATACTAGATAAACCACCAATTTTTCTCAAAATTGTCCAGCGAAATCTTGAGTTGTGATTATTAATAATTTTGCTCATAGCTCATTATTATCATGCTATTAATCGCAATTGTAATCGATATTTTAGAAAACAGTTTTTATCAGTATTTTTGACTAATATGTCAAAATTATTTAATAATGTTTACTTGAAAATCTTCAAACAGATCGAGATTACAGCGAAATAAACTAATTGAGTGCGATAAAGTCATAAGTAATAAAGTTCCTAATTGACTCTTAATTCATGTCCTCTGAGAAGCATAGTAAATCCGAAAAAACTATCGTTACCGATTACCGCACAATAGATAGAGCTAAGCTTTCGCCCATGTATCATCACTACGTTGAGGTGAAAGAACAATACCCCAATGCACTATTGCTCTATCGAGTGGGAGACTTTTTTGAATGTTTTTTTCAGGATGCTGTTACTATTTCCCGGGAGCTTGAATTAGTTCAAACCAGTAAGGAAGGGGGAAAAGAAATTGGGCGTATTGCCATGACAGGAGTTCCCCACCATGCTTTAGAACGTTACAGCACAATGCTGGTGGAAAAAGGTTTTGCAGTGGCAATTTGCGATCAGGTGGAAGATGCCAAGATTGCTACGGCAGAAAGGCGAATGGTACGCAGGGAAATTCAAAAGTTACTTACCCCCGGTACTTTAACTGACGACGGGATGTTGCAAGCCCGTTGTAATAATTTTCTGGCTGCCATTGTAGTTGCTGGAGAGCATTGGGGTTTAGCCTATGCAGATATTTCGACGGGGGAATTTTTCACCACCCAGTCAAATGACTTAAATTCCCTAACCATGGAATTGCTGCGTTTACAGCCTTCCGAAATACTAATTCCCGCTAATGCTCCTGACGTTAATGGTTTACTGCGTCCGGGGGAGAAGTCTGAGTATTTAGCCGATCATCTACCCGATAATTTTTGTTATTCTTTGCGAGCGCAACAGCCATTTACTTTAGTCGAAGCTAGCCAAAGACTCAAAGATACCTTTCAGGTTAGTTCTCTCGAAGGAATGGGTTGTGCTCAAATACCTTTAGGGGTAAGAGCTGCGGGAGGTTTATTAGAATACGTCGAGGATACGCAAAAAGCCTATCAAGTATCATTACAGCCTCTACGCACCTATAGTTTGGCAGACTATTTGGTTCTCGATCATCAGACTCGTCGCAACTTGGAGATTACCCAGACGATTCGAGATGGTACTTTTCATGGTTCTTTATTGTGGGCATTGGATCGTACTAGTACGGCGATGGGAGGAAGAGCGTTACGGCGTTGGATGTTGCAACCATTAATTGATATTAAAGGAATTGCTGCTCGTCAAGACACAATTCAAGAACTGGTAGCTAACACCTCTCTGCGTCAAGATTTACGCTCTATGTTGCGTAAAATATATGACATCGAAAGATTATCGGGCAGAGTGAGTTCAGGGACAGCTAATGCGCGGGATTTATTAGCTTTATCTGAGTCCCTGGTAAAATTAAGCGATTTATCAGCGATCGCCTCTTATGGTTCTGCTCCTTATCTCAAAGCGTTACATCATGTTCCCCCAGAGTTAGAACAGTTAGGATTATACGTTGTAGAACGCCTAGTAGAATCTCCACCTCAGCAGCTTAAAGAAGGGGGGATAATTAAAGATGGAGTTGATTCCCGATTAGATGAAATTCGTCAGCGGCTAGAAGACGATAAAAAATGGCTCACTAACCTGGAAGTAACTGAAAGAGAAAGAATCGGCATCGCTAACATCAAAGTAGGCTATAACAAAACCTTTGGTTATTACATTAGTATGCCCCGCTCCAAAGCCGCTCAGGCTCCTGATAACTATCAGCGCAAACAAACTTTGACCAACGAAGAAAGATATATCACCTCAGAATTAAAAGAACGGGAGACGAGAATTTTAACTGCTAAGGATGACCTCAATAACCTCGAATACGATATTTTTACGGAATTAAGAGCCACAGTAGCGGAAAAAGCCCGAGAAATCCGTAGTATTTCTAAAGCCGTTGCGGCGATCGATGTTTTGGCGGGTTTGGCGGAAGTTGCTGTCTATCAGAATTATTGCTGTCCGACCATGGTTAAGGGACGAGAAATTAATATTATTGAAGGTAGACATCCTGTTGTCGAGCAATCCTTGGGAGAAGGCTTTTTTGTCCCTAATTCGGCTCAAATGGGTGCTGGAGATCCTTTAGAAAAGGGTGAGGTAAATCCAGATTTAATTATTTTGACCGGACCCAATGCCAGTGGCAAAAGTTGTTATTTACGGCAAGTCGGTTTGATTCAATTAATTGCCCAAATCGGCAGTTTTATCCCGGCTACGGAAGCTAAATTAGCGGTCTGCGATCGCATTTTTACCCGAGTTGGTGCGGTAGATGACTTAGCCACGGGACAATCTACTTTTATGGTGGAAATGAACGAAACCGCTAATATCCTGAATCATGCAACCCCTAAATCCTTAATTCTCTTAGACGAAATAGGCAGAGGTACAGCCACTTTTGATGGACTCTCCATTGCTTGGGCAGTAGCAGAATACTTAGCAACCGAAATACAAGCCAGAACTATCTTTGCCACCCACTATCACGAGTTAAATGAGCTGGCTTCGATTTTGACCAATGTGGCTAATTATCAAGTAACGGTCAAAGAAATGTCTGACAAAATTATCTTTCTCCACCAAGTTAGTCCTGGAGGAGCCGATAAATCCTATGGTATTGAGGCGGGAAGACTAGCGGGTTTACCCTCCTCCGTTATTTCCAGAGCCAAACAGGTCATGGGACAAATTGAAAAACACAGTAAAATTGCCTTGGGCTTACGGCAAGGAATTAAACAAGTCCAGCCCAAGAAAGTTCAACAAGCTCCAGGACAGGCGATCGAACAATTAGATATTTTTGAAGATTAAACTTTTATCGTTTAACCACCATATTTGGGAATTATAGTCACAATGCCTTTTAATTTCTGGTTGCCTAAATATGGATCAAGAGTTAATTATTAAAGCTTTAAAAAGTGCTTGTGGAAACAAGAATTTTCGATTTCAAGTCATTATTAAAGATTCTCAACTACATATTTATATCAACCGCAAACTTGAGCAACAGCCAGACTATTCATTTTTAACTAATATTATTGCTCAGGCGATCGCCAGCTTATCTTTTGATTCTCTCGAAGGTATCTGGTTACATAGCCGGAAGTTAGGAACAATTGAACCAGATTGGCAGACTTTTGTGGAATTAACCACAGATATTAATTCAGAGAATATTGATACCATTGCCAGTTCCCAAAACGAGCAAGACTCTCAGGATATTTTAGAAGATGATAGCAGTGGCGATACAGGTTTACTTCATTCCACGGGTATGTTTCACAGTAAACCTTTCAAGGAAGAAGATATTGATACATTTACAGCTAGAAACACAGAGACTGAGACTGTACCAACTAATAATTCCCAATCTGATCGCAACAGCCTAGCTCAATATTGTTTTGTCAGCAATAAAAAATTACTTACCTGCGAAATAATCGCTCCAGACAAGGAAATAATGCGCTTGGTCAAGTTTTTTCACCATTTATCCGATAATAATAAACAAAAAATCTTACCTGCTTTAGATGACTATTTCAAACTCGCCAAAACTACTGATATTGCCAATTTTGCTATCGGAGTGCAAAAGTGGTTTACACAAATCACGGATTTAAATGATGATGAAAAGCGTCAGGTATCTATTTGGCTGAGTCGCTATTGTTTTGATAGTTCGGCAACCATAGCAGAATTTAAAGCAATAGTAGCCAAAAATACAGCGATCGCTGCCACCAAAAAAAACAAGCGCAGTAATACTGAGTATAGTTTTACCCCTGCTAAATCTAATTCTCAAGCAACTGGGTCTAATGATACTCAATTAGGTAGTTTTACCTTAAAAAAATTTAAACTACCTCCTATTGCCCAAAAAATCGTACTACCTTTTGCCTGGACAATGGCTACAGTAGTTTTGATTATGCTGGGAATTTATACCAACAACTCAGACATCAAACTTACTTCGCCACAAATTCCTGCTCTCTGTATTAACACTATTGGTTCACAAAACTACTGCCGTTTAGCCGTTAATTTAGCTGGAGCCAAAATGATCAAACAATCATCTCCCAGTATTTTTCCCATGACTGAAGCAACAACAATAGCAGCTAACTATGGTTGTCAAAGATATGCTAACGTCAAGGCTGGTATATCTGGCAATATTGATCCTCGACAAACTCCCGTAATATCCAGCCACGGCGAACAAGTTTTTGCCCATATTTATGTTGTGCAAGCGCAACAGAAACGCGTTAATCAACCAGAGAATATACGTGTTGGCTGTGTTTACACTGTTGGTCAAAAAGAGCGATCGCCCGAACTACTGACAGCGGATCTTATTCCTCAAAAATGGCCGACAAAACATTATCAAAAATCAGCTGTCTCCAGGTCGAATCTTGCTTTTGGTATTTATACTAATCCCATTAATTTGGGCTTATACACTATTTTTGCCGCTATTGGTATTGCGATCGGCTCAAGGCTTAATTTGGGCATAAAAGTCAATCGTACTCAGACTATTTATCTGGTAGCTATAATTCTTGGCATAGTGCAACTAATCGCCGCGAATATACCCTTATTGAGCTTAGTTGCTAGTATTATTTTTCCCATCGTTATGATATTAGCGAGCAGTTTATTAATTAAAGATTTTCAAATCAACTGGAATTACGGCTACTTTTTTGTTACGTCAGGGATTTTAACTATTGTGGCAAGCCAATTTCTACTTTATGGGCTGTGTATTAGTTTCCTCAATAGTTTGTTCTAGCTAGCAATTAAAAACTAATAAATAGTTGATCGAACTCACACCAGGTTGTGATCGCGATCATCATCATTAAAGAAATCTTAGAGCATCTTGGAGAAGAGATAGAGCTATGCAACAGATATTATCTGTTACATATATCCCCCAGTTTGGTACCTGGGGGCTTTTTTTGGCGATTTCCAAAAGAGTTTAATTACAGTATTGACGACAATTATCACAACGATCGCATTTTAATCTCTGTGCTTCTCGACTAAAACCAAAAGCCTGTAGCAAATATTGCCAGCGACACTCCCTCGTTTTAAGATACTGTTGCATCTGTTGCTGATGACGTTTTTGTCTGGCAGCTAAATGATTTAAAGCGATTGAAGACGAGCGTTTTCGATAGTGGAAAGGATCTTGCCAGGATACCAAGCCTAAACTGTGCAAAATTCCTAGAGTAATTTCTCCTTGGGGAAATTGTTCTTTGATTATGGTGATCGCTCCTTGATTTGGTAGCTGCTTGGCGATTTGCTGTGCTTGGCGATATTGTTGCTCTAACTTACGGTTAAAAAATTGACTGCGTTGTTTATCTTCTGGATTTAACCATCCTGTCAGTTCACTAATCAGGGTTAAAGCTGTTGCGGGTTGATTATCCCTACCACCTCTGCCCACTTCTTGAATATATTCCGTAAGTAATTCTGGTGCGTGATAGTGAATTACCCAGCGAACATCTGGTTTGTCGATTCCCATACCAAAAGCCGAGGTACAGACTACAAATTGGGTTTTCCCCGAAATCCAATCTTGTTCAATCTTTCTTCTTTGGCTAGTAACTAATCCTGCATGGTAAGGAGCAACGGAGTAATTTAAAGATTGAAACCATGCTGCTAAAGTTTGGCTATCTTGACGCGAACGCACATAGACTAATCCGGATTGATTGGCTCTCGCTTGAATAAACTTTAATGTCAACTGTTTTCTGCCTCTGGGAGTCCAAACTGTTTGGATATTTAAACTCAGATTAGAGCGGTAAGGACTAACTAGAAAAGTTTTTGGTTCCTTTAATTCTAAAACTTGAGCGATCGCCTTTTGGGTTTGGGGATCGGCAGTAGCAGTAAAGGCGGCGATCGCAATTTTAGTACCAGGGGGTTTATGTTGTAATAAACTGCGACGTACTGCGCCCAAACGACGATAAGCAGGACGAAAAGTAGTTCCCCACTGAGTTAGACAATGAACCTCATCTAAAACTAAGCCCGTAATTTTTATTTGAGGTTGAGAGATGAGTTCCCAGATTGGTTTACTGAGTAAAGTTTCGGGAGATAAGTAGAGTAATCTAAATTGCTGTTCTGCTATTCCCCTTAAATTCGCCTGCTTTTCGTTTCGAGATAATTCGCTGTGCAATAATGTTCCTGGTAAACCAAGCTTTTTTAATTGATTAACCTGATTTTCCATTAAGGCTACTAAAGGAGAAACCACGATAGTCAAACCCTGTTGTAATAATGCCGGTAATTGAAAGCAAATCGACTTTCCTCCACCCGTCGGCAAAATAATCACAGCATCTTTACCTGTTAAGAGGGTATGAATTATTTCTCCTTGAGGCGATCGAAAATCTTCATAACCCCAAATCTGTTTGAATTTCTCTTTAACTTCCTGCCAAGCAATATTCATCAACAAATATATCGATAAAAAAATTATCAAATACTTGTTACAACATAACCTTTGCTGGGGCGATTCGCGAATCGCTCCTACATTAAACTGATTGTCGAATTTTAAGCCACATATCGCGATATTGCTGTTCTGTTTCTGATGTAAGAGGTAATAAAAACTCGCTAGCTGAAGAATTTAAAATTTCTGAATTAAGAAAAACATTCTCTTGGAGATCTTGAGGTATGTCTTCTGACTTAAGTGATGACAAAATTGGTGAAATTCCGTTAGTAAAAAGAGATATTTGTTTAGCTGCTTTCGGTTGCCAGCAAAAGTTAATCCATGATTCAATTACAGCTTTAGATTCATTGCTATTTGTTGGTTCTGTTGAGTTTTTTGATACCTGAGGTTGAACCCAAATATCTGCCCATAAAGATGCTCCCGATTGAGGAATGATAAATTTAAGATCGGGATAACGTTTAAGTAAAGGTAAGATGTCTGTTGACCAGGCAACAGCAACCCATGTATCACCTAAAATAAGTGGTTCTAAATAATGATCTAAGCTATATAACTTTGCTTGTTGATGTAGAGCTAATAATTCCGTTTCTAGATTCGGTACGGAATCTAAATTTGCAGTATTGTAAGAATGTCCTAGTTTTTTCAAAGTTAAGCCAATAACTTCTCGAGGAGAATCTAATAAAGAAATGCGATCGCGTAAACTCTCTTGCCAAAGATCGCTCCAATCTGAGACATTTATTCCCTGCTGTTCTAGCTTATCGCTTCGATAAGCAATTACCGTACTACCCCAACGATATGGCGCACCCCAAATCATACCATTTGCTGTTAATTTTCCTTGAGGATTGCGCCGAACCAATTGTTGCCATTTAGTTGGTAGGTTTTGCCAACTAGATATGTCCTTGATCGATAAAGGTTGAATCAGATTTTGTTTGATTGCCGACTGTAACCAAAAATCTCCTAAAGTAGTCAAACCATGATTAACTATAGATTTATTAAAGATTTTATCGAATAACCCTTTGGTCTGTTGAGCTGTTTTTTCACTTTGCTGCCAATTAAGAAGAGAATCAAAGATTTGATATATTTGCGTTTGAGGTTTAAATTTAACTTGATTTTCTTTACCAATAGTCCTGCTAAAATCGCTAATTAACTGTGCTGGGATAGAATCTTCGAGAAATAATATTTGGGAAATTGTACCAGTATTGCTACAACCTAACAATAGTTGTGTCAACGCTATAGCAGCAGAAGTAGATAAAAAGGAACGACGAGATAGCTGGTAATTCATTACAGATCAAAATTAATTATTTAAAGTAGATATACCTAGGTTTAAATCAGTAGTTTCACTAACGTCAGAAGACATATTTTTACAGCTAAATCATGGTAAATTTTGGCTTAAAATTGGCTTTTATAAGTAGTATTAATATATTTACAAAAATAAGTTGAGCAATTATTAAATGAATCAGGAATAGTAGTTATTTTTGAGCATAATGCTTTTAGCATGAAAGCACAGGATAATTGATTGGTTAATAAAAATCTATGGATACATTACAGGTACAAATTATTGAGCTACGGGATAAAATAGATCGCCTGCACGGGCTAATTGAGCAAATTAGTAATCAGGTTAAAGAATTAAGTTCCCAAGCTCCGAAATGTTCAGAGCAAGATACCTATTCACTACCTAACTTTGCTTCAGGGCACTCCTACTATAAAAGTCATGACGGAGACTCAGACTATCAACTAACTCATAAAGATATTTTGGTAGATGATAATAGTAGTACTAGTAGTGCCAATTCTAGCAGCGAAAATCTCTCCCCCGATACCCAAATTCGTCGTTTAACAGCACAGCTTACTGCTGCATACAATCGTATTGCTGCTCTAGAAGAACAATTATTGACCTATAGAATTCATTCTTAAATGGCGATAACGAGCAAATAGAGTTTCGATGACAGTCAGCAAGCGAGTGGAAGTCCAATTTAATTTAAGGTGAGCTGCGATCGCGCAGCCTCCAGCTCCTACTCCTTCTTTGACATAACCTTGGGAATAGGCTCGAAAATTAGTATATCGAGAAGTAGCAAAACTAAGTCTAGTAGCCAAGAGAGGGACCCTACCGATACGTTTTGCCAAACCAACTGTATTGCCGGTAGTATCTTCTGCTACCCATCTAGTTGTACCTACAACAATCTGAGATAATTGAGCTGATACGTGATGATAGTTTATGAGCGCTTCAATTAGAGCATAAACTGCTAGCATTTGTGTACCACCTGCTAACAATACTCCCATATGTTTACTGGCGGTGATTGCCATGCCTGCTGCGACAATTTGCATCGGATCGCCGATTGCTGCCACTAACTTTAGGGGATCATGGAGATCGTTTGGCTGAGATGTTAATAAGTCTGCCTGCAATAGTCCAGTCTGAACCACCGACCATTTTTGGGTATGATTGCAACTAGGATGACTACTATTAACCATTCCCCTAGACTCAATTCCCAATGCCATCAATAGAGCTAGAGCCGTGGTTGTCCCCCCAACTACACATTCTCCAATAATCAAATAATCAGTCGTATTTGCCAGTTTTTCCCCCCATTTCTGACCTTGTTTAAATAGGTGTTGTACCGTCTCTAGGTGCATCGCTCGACCAGTAGTGATACAAGCAGCAGGAATTCCCCGCAGATCGATAGTATCTACCGTTGGCTGATGGGGTAAACCAGCATTAAAAATGTAGGTAGGGATCTGCAAAGCCTCTACTACTGCACGAGAAATAAACGTTGGCGATACTCCTGCGGTAAGTATTGGTAAAGGATGGTGATAATTTGCTTGTACACCTTGAGCCAAAAATTCCGCATCGGCGATCGCTGTATATTCTCGATCTTGAGGGGTTGCCCCTGCTGCGGAAATACCTGGAATTAATCCCGTAGCGGTAAAACCTAAAATACAAGCAAAACTAGGATTAGCACCACTATATTGTCTTAACCAACGAAATCCTGATTGTAACTGACTGTAAACGTAAATCATATTTTAAAGCTCTAAGCTTATGGGTCGCGGTATCCTCTAGGACTAAGTTCTAAGACGGGGCATATAAATTCTTGAGGCGACCTCAAGAAACAGCTACTCCTCTAAGCTTTTTATCTTAAAGCTTTTAGCCTTTAGCCTTTAGCCTTTAGCCTTTAGCTTTTAGCCTTGGTTTGACTGCTAAAAGCGTAATTGAGTTTAAGACTCCGACCTCTTAGGTCGTCGACAATCAGGTAGAGTTTAAGACTCTATTTGATTGAAGCTCTTAGCTAATAGCTAAGAGCTATTAGCTACGGCGTAGCCGTTTCTTTATTAGTAATCTAGTAAAACTCTGACCCATTCAGGAGGTCGCGAAATGGGATTATTCAAGCGATCTAGCAATATTAAGGCTACCAAGTGAACTGCAAATAGATAAACTAAATTATTAATAATAATCAAGCCAAAAGCCAGTAATTGAATCAAGAAAAAGTTAGGTTGTGCTAAGATTCCCAGCTTAAAAAATAACCAGTCTGTTACTTCAGTAATTTGAGTAATCACATATACCCATAAATTTTCTCCTACTAAAATAGAGGTTAACCAAAAACGAAAAAATATCCCTAGAGAACCAATCGCCGACCCCAACAAAATCGAAATTGACCAACTGACCTTACGCTGCCAACAGGCTCCTAACAAAACTCCCATAAGACCATAAGGCATCAAAAAAATAATACTTCGAGTAGGTCCCATCAAAACTAATAACAGTAATCCTGAAACAATCGCCGCCATCCAGGAAGCTCGATTACCTCGTCTCAAATAAATCAGGGCGATCGGAATGGGAAAGAAAATTTTTAAGACAGGTCCAAACGGAAAATAATAATTGATTAACCATACTAAACTAGCAGCACTAGCTAAGAAAGCAGTTTCTACCATGACTACTGTATCGGTAGGAACTTTAGTATCTTTTTTAGGTGTTCTTTTTGAGGATGTTATAGGGGAATTAACTAACTCGGAATCCTCCTCATCAACCCAGTTGATATCATCATCATCAATCTGTTTAGCAGTATCAGACAATGAATGTTTTCGATCTTCTGTAGCCATAAGCAATTTAACTTGTTAAATCAACTAAGATAATTAGGAGGTCTGAGTATATTAGCAGATAGTATCTTCTAAAGCAGGCACGTCAGGAATACGCATCGAGTCAGCATCTCTTTGAATTAAACCTTTTTTTTCTAACTTGGTTAAGACTCTGGTTACGGTTTCTCTAGCCAACCCGCTTAAACTACTAATTTCTCGATGGGGTACGTTAGGAATTTCTGTACCTTGAGCACCTTCCTTTCCTTGTCCCTCCACCAGGAATAGAATTGCATCTGCCACTCTTGAAATACTGCTTGCCTCTCGCAATTGAAGTCGTCGATTGACTTGACGTAAACGCTTGGCCATTAATTGCACCAGACGAACTCCTGCCATCGGTTCAGTATTAATTAGGTTGACAAAATCTTCTGCTGGTATTCTACCAATTAAAGTCTTGGTCAGGGTAATAGCATCTGTCGAACGAGGCATTTTATCCATAGCCGCCATTTCCCCGAAAAGTTCTCCTCTCCCCAGAATGTTGAGGGTAACTTCTTTTCCATCAAGATTGTAAGTACGAATTTTTACCCATCCTTCTAGGATGAAATATACTGAACCTCCCCAATCATTTTCTAGGAGAAGTACTTGATTAGCAGGATGAGATAGAGTCACAAAATGACCAGCAATTTTGTGAGTACTATCTTCCGGTAGTCCAGCCATAAATGGAACTAATTCCATCAGTTCTTTATGATTAATGTTGGACTCTAGATATCGAGATTGGTCTTCCATATGTAAGTCGAGCTTCAATTGATTATTAATATCTCCTTTGTATCATCTAAAAAAGCTAAGTAATGAAATTTAAATCCATTTAGAGATCAAATAGATTTTTTACTCAGCTAAAAATCTTACAAATTTTCGGCAATTATTATGAAAAAGTATTATTTTTAAACTATTTAAAAAGGTGGTTTGACTGAAATTTTCTGATTAAAAAAGCCACAACTAACAAAAATAATAAAAATACTTTTTGATTGGCAAATACTTTCAACTGGCTTATTTTATAACATCATTTAATTATTTTTTGAGAATAAAGAACTTAATTAAAGATGAGCTGTATATATAGCCGTACAAAGTTACGTTAGGACAAGTTTATTTGATTGCTCGTAAGTAATGAGTAACGAGTAACGAGTAATGAGTGTCCTAATAAAAGTTCGTATTGCTATAAAAGCTTTAAAGTTACTATTTTTTTTCTAAAGATTCAGTAAAGAGAGTCTTTGTTTATAGCTATCTAGGTTGTGAACCAAATAAGATTGCATAAAGACCATAATCAAACTGTATTAATAATTAGACCTGTTTAAATTTAGATTTATATGACTGCACCTATTAATCTTCAGCTAAGGGAAATGAAAGTTCTGCCATTACATATTGGACATCAAGTTCATCCCTCAGTAACTAGCAGAGCGAAAAGAATGTTAGACATATTGGGAGCAATTGTTGGTTTGGTAATCACGGGAATTATTGCTCTACCAATTGCGATCGCGATGCAATTTGATGATCCAGGTAATCTTTTCTATAGTCAAACTCGCTGTGGTCTGGAAGGAAAGCCTTTCAAAATTTGGAAATTTCGTTCCATGATTACCGATGCAGACCAGAAAAAGCATTTAGTAGAAAATAAAGCTAAAGGACACATCTTTAAAAATGACAAAGATCCTCGTATTACTAGAATAGGTCGTTTTCTGCGCCGCACTAGTCTAGATGAGTTTCCTCAATTTTGGAACGTTCTCCAAGGTGATATGAGTTTAGTTGGGACTCGTCCCCCAACTACTAATGAAGTATCTATGTACGACGACCACCATTTTCAGCGTTTAAAAGTTAAACCTGGTATCACTGGAGAATGGCAAGTTAGAGGACGTTCAGCAGTTCTCGATTTTGAAGATATTGTGCAAATGGATTTGGATTATCAAAAAAGATGGTCTATAGCGTACGACATAATCCTAATTGTACAAACAATTGTAGTAGTGTTGACTCGTAAGGGTGCTTGTTGAAGATTAGATCTGGAAAACACTATGATTAAGTGCGCCAGTTCCTCTTTTCAATTATTTCACTCTATTTCTATGAATCTTCCGACTTGGATAACTTTATCTCGTCTATTAGGACTTCCTTTAATTCTCTATTTACTCCAAAACCCCACTCCAGAAAATCGTTGGTTCTGTGTGGGGATTTTTGTCATTGCAGCAGGGACAGATTGGGTAGACGGCTATTTAGCTCGCAAATTAGACATGGTAACGGAATTGGGTAAGTTTCTCGATCCTTTAGTAGATAAGCTTTTGGTTTTGGGCTCATTACTAGCTTTGATTGAGCTACAGATAGTTCCTGCTTGGGGAGTATTTTTAATTTTAACTAGAGAATTAGCGATCGCAGGCTGGCGTGTCAACCCTAAATTAACAGGTAATACTAGCATTGCAGGGGCAAATATCTGGGGAAAACTGAAAACCGTAGTACAAATTATAGCGATCGCTTTTTTAATTGCGCCCCTATCGTCTCAGTGGGATACCCCAACCATTATTTTATTTTGGCTAGCAGTGGCAATAAGTTTAATCTCGGGCTGGATTTATATTTTGCCTAATATCTCTTCATCTAAAGCAAAGTCAATTTCTGATTGATCTCTACCCGATGCCAGATAATCATTTTGGAAAGAGTCTTTTAAGCCAGAGACTAAATCATACTTAGGTTGCCAATTAAGGTCTGTTTGAGCCTGGTGAATATCAGCAAAGAAATGTTGTTGACGCATCGGAAAAGCTTTTCTTTTGCCAAAGTCAAACTTAGCAGGATTGTAATGCTCTAGTTTAATATCTTCAGAGGATTTACCCGCAGCCTCAGCACAAGCATAAGCCAAACCGTTAAAAGTTACATAGCGATCGCCTGAAATGTTATAAATTTTCCCAATCGCAGTCTCGTTTCCTAAAACACTAGCCATCGCTGACGCTAAATCTTGGACATGACCAAACTGAGTAATATACATCCCATTCCCAGGTATCGGTAGAGGACGATTACGAACTATACGGTCAAAAAACCAAGCTTCGAGATCGTTATAGTTTTGAGGACCATAAATATAAACTGGGCGAATAGAAGTCCAAGGAATACCCGACTCAGCTAAATAAGCTTCGGTATGATGTTTACCCTTATGACGACTATTAGGATCGACCGCATCTCCTTCACGGTGAGGCATTTGGTGCGATTTTAAGTAGACTCCTGCCGAACTTACATAGACAAAATGCTTGACCTTACCATTGAAAATTTCTACTAAAGGTTGAGTATCGCTCAATTCCCGACCATTGTTATCAAAGATGGCATCAAAACTTTCTCCCGCCAGCTTCTCTTTAAGTTGACTTGCATCCTTGCGATCACCTTGTATCTGACTTACTCCCTCTACTGGAGCAGGATTGTTACCCCGATTAAATAAGACAACTTCATGCCCCTGGTCTACTAAAACCTTAGTCAGATAAACTCCAATAAAGCGAGTTCCCCCCATCATTAAAATTCGCATTGCCGATCCTCTTAAATATTTTTATCGTAATTTTCTCACCAACTTTCATCCTAAAACTTATCGGTGATCGGTAATCAAGAGTTTGTAGGATGTATTTCCTTGTTTGTGAGAAATCGCATTGCTTCTTGTTGTTGTGATTATAAACTTGTCACGAATGGTTCAATATGGCTTTGATTAAAACTTTTTCTTCCCTAGTTCATCTCTTTTCGATTTTAAATTGATATTCAGACAACTGATTTTACCGATAATCCTTTCACGGCGAATAAATGCGCCCGTTTTGAATTGAAGACCCATTCAAAAATACGGGCCGTGATTTCTCCCGCGTGCTTTTAGGTGTAAACCAGCCTAAACCCTGATGCTTATCGATTGTATTTGCTACAGCTACTAAAAGCCTGCGCTCACCACTCACCAAGTAGAGAAGTGTAGGTAGTTTACCTAACTTATGCCCAGATGAATGTCCTGTTTCAACAAGTACTATGACACAACTTTCTAGTTCTATTGATGTTCCTCAACTGACCAGACTAAAGGTGGAACATCACCACCATCATCATGGCGATTATACCCACACCCACGGGGTCATAGATCCGGAAATCGCTAGTTCTGCCCGAGGAATCTGGGCTGTGAAATGGTCTTTGGTGGGCTTGCTACTCACGGCCATTGTACAGGCTGCGGTATTCTGGCTTTCTGGTAGTGTTGCTCTCCTGGCCGATATGATTCATAACGTAGGGGATGCAATGACCGCCGTACCTTTGGGTGTGGCGTTTCTAGTATCCCGACGAAAGTCAACACCAAAATTTTCCTATGGCTTTGCTCGATTGGAAGACTTGGCAGGGGTAATGATTGTGGCAATTGTATTGTTGAGTGCAATCATTACCGCCTATGAGTCTGTAGAGCGATTTTACCATCCTCAGCCCCTGCATCATTTGGGAGCCTTAGCCATCGCTGGCTTCGTCGGCTTCATCGGTAACGAAATTGTGGCTGTTTTCCGCGTTCGGGTAGGGCGGGAAATTAATAGTGCTGCCTTGATAGCCGATGGCTACCACGCTATGGCAGATGGTTTGGTAAGTCTGGCGGTGTTACTCAGTGCCGTGGGTGTTAGTTTGGGCTATTCCTGGGCCGATCCAGTGATTGGTTTAGCGATCGCCGCCGTGTTGCTCAAAATCGTCTGGGAGTCGGGACAGACTATTTTTAGTCGCTTGCTCGATGGCGTGGAACCAGAGGTACTAGAATCGCTCCACCATGCAATCAGTCATGTGCCTGAAATTGAAACTGAAGCGATCGCCAATCTGCGGACTCGCTGGCTAGGGCATCGGCTCCATGTGGAGATGGATATTATGCTACCGCCTAACCTTTCCCTCCAGGAAACCCAAGGGATTACTGATACCGTAGAAAAGCAACTGAAAGCCCATGTGTCTTATCTAGGTTTAATAGTGGTTAGAGCTGTACCTTCTACCTGAGTATTCTCCTGGGGAATCTGTCAGGAAACAGCATTTAACCATGTCAAACACCTAAATGGGTAGTGTCATATTTATAGAATCACCATGCAGGAAATAGTAACAACACCGATCAATCGAGAAACTCTGCCGTCTGCAATCCTGGTTGATACTGACAATCAACCCAAGCCACCGATTCGCATCTTGCGAGAACCATTGCTGCATTTCCTAGTTTTGGGTGCCCTGCTATTTGGGCTGTATTTTTGGGTTGGCAGTCCTTCAATGATATCTACTTCCGCCAAACAAATTGAAGTCGGAGGTCCTGTAATTAGCTCTTTGCAAGCAACTTGGCAGTTGCAGTGGGGCAGAAAGCCAACGGAGCAACAGTTGCAAAAGTTAGTAGATAAGTATATTCACGATGAGGTTTTGTATCAGGAAGCCCTGGCATTGGGGTTAGATGATAAAGATATCATTGTGCGGCGACGACTCATTCAAAAAATGCAGTTTTTGGTGGAAAATGTGGCAGGTATACAGGAGCCGTCGGATGAAGAATTGCAAAGTTATTTAGACGCTCATGCCGATCGCTATACTATTCCCGGACGTTTTAGCTTTCAGCAAGTCTATTTCAGCCAAGAACTACATAGCGATAAGCCCGTAGGGCATGCGCTTCGCGATCGCACTGATGCCGATGCTGAAAATCTTCTGACTCAGCTACAAACCGACCCCAACGTGGTTCAACCCAAGGGCGATCGCTCCATGTTGCCTAAAACCTATACCCTGGCCTCGGCTCGAACCATCAATAACACTTTTGGGGGAACTTTGGCGACTGAGATCGCTGGAGTGACTGAGAAAGGTTGGCAAGGCCCCTTCCATTCTGCTTATGGTAGCCATCTGGTTAACGTCACTGAAATTGAACCCGGCCATCCAGCAACCTTGGTAGAGGTGAGAAAGAATGTGCGTCTGGACTACCTGCGAAAGCAGAAGCAAAAGCTGGATCAACAGTTCTCTGAAAAATTGCGTGATCGCTACACAATCTCGATTGATCGGGATGCCCTAAACCAAGCACTTCAGGAGGGCAAATCATGAACTGGATACGACGCTGGCTTGGCGTGATTCTCCTGATTGTTATAACTCTGGGATTTTCTCCCACTCCGGCTAAAGCTCATGGCTTTCAAACCGCTTACCTGGAATTAAGAGAACAACCCTCTGGTCAAATCAACGTACTTTGGAAAACCCCACCAACTTTTGGTTCTGGGGATGATGGCTATGGACCGCCAATCGACATTCGCCCAGTTTTCCCCAAACACTGTACTGTGGCGATTACGCCTGAAGCAATTGCCACTTCTGTTTCCCGATGGACGTTGGATTGTGGCGACAAAGGATTGGCTCAATCAACAATTGCTTTTCCTGGACTGGTGAAAAACTTTGTGGAGGTGCTGTTGCGACTGGAGTGGGCAGATGGGCATTCCCAAACGACCCTGTTGCCCAGTGGACAAGAAACCTTCGTCATTCCGGAAAAAACCACTGTATTTGCCGTTGGGCAGACTTACCTCAAACTGGGAGTCGAACACATCTTGAGTGGCATTGACCACTTGCTGTTTGTTTTGGGGCTGGTGTTGATTATTGCCCCCTCTTGGCGTTTGGTGAAGACCATAACTGCCTTTACCCTGGCTCACAGCCTTACCCTGGGGGCAGCGACCTTGGGTTTTGTGAATGTACCTCAAGCGCCTGTGGAAGCTGCGATCGCCCTGAGTATTTTGTTCTTGGCTTCAGAATTAGCGCACAGTCAGATGGGAAAACCGGGACTGACGGAGCAATATCCCTGGCTAGTCGCTCTCACGTTTGGGCTATTACATGGCTTTGGTTTTGCAGGCGCATTGACTGAGGTGGGGTTACCGCCCCAAGACATTCCCCCGGCACTGTTGTTTTTTAATGTTGGGGTGGAGATGGGACAACTAGCCTTTGTGCTGATGGTGGTTGCGTTGATGGAAAGCTTAAAACGATTTAGTTCCCAGAGCTATCCGCGCTGGTCGGAATGGGTGCCTACATACAGTATTGGCACTATGGCATCCTTTTGGTGTATTCAGCGAGTTGCTGCATTTTGGGGATAAAGCCGACTTGGCATCTCACAATTGAATGAGTGTAAGTCCAGCGAGCGCAACTAAAAGTGAACCAGCAGACATTTTATCTGGAGTTCAACAATCGAAAAAAAATAATTCCCACAGGAGTTAATCAACATGAATCAAAGGTTTTTGCGAATTCGCAAACTGTTTATCACAGGCTTGTGTATTTGTTTACTGATGGGGAACATTCTCATTCCCTCCAACAGTGCTTTAGCATTATCTTCCCTACCCCCTGGAGAGTACGACTTTCTTGAGAAACAATCCTCGACCCCTTTACCTGAAAGAGATTGCCGCTTTGACCCCAATAGTAAGTGTTACTCGCCCTATGTAGAGCGACCCCAACAGGTGTTATGGGGCGATACCCACCTGCACACCATTTATTCCTTTGATGCAGGAGCTGCTGGAACTCGTTTGGGACCTGCAGATGCCTATGAATTTGCTCGGGGCAATGAAGTCATAACCGATGCAGGACAACCCGTGAAGCTTTCTCGCCCCTTAGATTTTTTGGTTGTTACCGATCACTCAGACGGGTTAGGGGCTTTTTCAAAGTTTTTGTTTAATACTCCCACAGATTGCGGTGCCGCTCAAGAGCAGGTTGATACCTGGCATGAGATGGTTGTGGCGGGTGGAAATAAGGCAGTTAAAGCTTCATCAGAAATTATTGCAGCTTTTTCCCAAGGGAAATTACCCTCATGTCTGTCTCCCTCTGCCGAAGAGTTCCAAACTTTCTGGCAGGAAATAATTGATACGGCAGAAGCTCATAACGATCCGGGTAATTTTACCGCAGTGATTGGTTATGAGTGGACCTCGCTGCTGGGTGGCAACAACTTACACCGCAATATCATCTACCGTGATAATGGGGACAAAGCCAACCAACTGGTTCCCTACACCACAAACCAAAGCAGCAATCCAGAATACCTTTGGAACTGGATGCAAAACTATGAGGATAAGACGGGTGGGGATGTGCTAGCAATTCCCCACAATGGCAATATCAGCAACGGTCTGATGTTTGCGGAAATCGATCATAATGGTAATCCCTTGACCGAGAACTATGCCCAACGGCGACAGCTTTGGGAACCCATCTATGAAGTCACCCAGATTAAAGGCACCAGTGAAACTCATCCGGAGATATCTCCGGATGATGAATTTGCTGACTTTGAGGTTGCAGGTTGGGATTTAGGCAACCTAGATATGAGCTTCCCAAAACCCAGTGACCCCGAAGCCCGCAAAGCGATGTTTGAGCATGAGTATGCTCGTCCGGCTCTGAAAAATGGACTGAAATTTGAAGAAAGCCTTGGTGCTAACCCCTTCAAATTTGGTCTGGCGGGTTCTACAGATTCTCATATTTCCGTGTCGGCGGTGGAAGAAAATAGCTTTATGGGTAAATTCCCCAATCAGGCTCCCAGTACTGAACGAGCAATAGAGAAGGTCGGTCGTTTGGGATGGCAGTATGGAGCCTCTGGCTACATGGGGGTTTGGGCTACCGAAAATACCCGTAAGGCTCTATTCGATGCCATGGAGCGACGAGAAGTGTATGGCACCACCGGACCGCGTATGGTTGTTCGCTTCTTTGGCGGTTGGGACTTCAACGACTCGGATTTAGACCTGGATCTGGCTGAAGTGGGCTATGACAAGGGGGTTCCCATGGGTGGCGATCTGACCCCTATTCCGCCAGAAAAAACACCTACCTTCTTGGTGGCTGCCTTAAAAGACTCCTTGGGAGCAAACCTCGATCGCATTCAAATTATCAAAGGTTGGCTGGATGCTGAGGGCAACACCCACGAAAAAATCTATAACGTCAAGGGTTCGGACGGTCGCACCCCTCGTCCTATCACGGGCGATTTACCTGATGTTGGCAACACCGTGGACACCGAAACGGCAACCTATACCAACACTATCGGTGACAAGCAACTGGAAACGGTTTGGACAGACCCTGACTTCGACCCCAGCCAACGGGCGTTTTACTATGCCCGAGTGTTGGAAATTCCCACTCCCCGTTGGACGGACTACGATAAAGCTTTCTTCGGCGATGAGTGGTGTGCCAAACCCAAACGTCCAAAAGTTTGTAATCGTATTCCCCTAACCTTACAAGAGCGGGCGTATACTTCTCCCATCTGGTATTCTCCAGCTACGGTGGCGATGGAACCCACGTCCGAGTCTGCCCGGTCTGTTGAAAATGTGGGTCACTAAGAACTTTGAGACGGAATCATTTAGCAGCTCGAGAAACATTATTCAACTAAGCAGATGAAGTAAATCTATAATCCTAAGAAATACGATACAACTCGCGAAATGTGGGTTCAAGCTGCAGGAGGAGAAAATTGGCTAATTTAAAAGGCGAATGTTTATGTGGCAAAATTCGCTATGAATATAACGGTGCAACAGGAAATTTAGTTCACTGTCATTGTTCTAAATGTCGCAAGTGGCACGGAGCAGCGTTTAGAAGTCGTATGGTAGTCAAACAAGATGGCTACAAGCTAATCCAAGGAGAAGAGTATCTGGCTCAATATCAAGCTACACCCAATGTAATTCTGACTTTTCACGGTATCTTGGGTCGAAAAAAAACTAGGTAATAATGTTCGCTAACTTTTGTTCAATCTTGAGGTTTCCTCAACCAAATCTGACAAACCCATTGAAAGTGTACTCATCCCTCGCTCCAAAGCTTCAATTCGACCACGACGTGATAGAGCTTCAACCGCTTTCAAATAAGCTTGACTTCCAGCTTTATAGTCATTCTAAATAGGAAACATATGAAATAATATAAGCTAGATGAGAAATCAATCAGGTTAGATGACTTATAGTGTAGATTTGCGAAAGCGGGTAGTGGACTTTGTAGCGGCTGGAGGCTCCAAAGCCGAAGCATCAAGAAGATATGAGGTAAGTCTATGGTGTGTGAATGATTGGTGTCGAAGAAAGAATTTGACTCCAGCACCACAACTTGGAAGAAAGCGAAAACTAGACTCTCTAGCAATTGCCCAACATATTCAAGAAAATCCAGATGCTTTGTTAAGAGAAAGGGCGCAATATTTTGGAGTGCATACGAGTGCTATTGGGTATGCCCAGAAGCAAATGAAGTTAACTCGTAAAAAAAACGCTGAAATACACTGAACGTAAGCATAGTGAGCGAATCAGCTTTCTGAGAAATTTACGTAAAATTGTCATTCTTGACGGATCAAGCAATTTAGTTTACTTGGATGAATCAGGCTTTGAAGAATATGTCTATCGTCCTTATGGCTGGTCAAAACGAGGACAAAAAACTTACGGCGATTGCCCGAAGGGCAGTGGCTTCGCCAATCGCAATGGTAAAAGAGGAACAAGAACAAGTCTGATAGCTGGCAAAAGAGGCAAAGAGTTGTTAGCACCAGTTCTTTTTAAAGGAAGTAAATGGTGCTTTATGGTTTAATCAATGGCTCGAAGAGCATCTAATTCCCGAATTGAAACCAAACTCCACTCTAATTCTTGATAATGCGGCATTTCATCGCAAGGATGATGTGTTTCGCATTGCCGAACAAGCGGGTCACAAAGTTTTGTTTTTACCACCCTATTCACCTGATTTTAATCGTATCGAACAAGACTTTGCGACGCGAAGCTAATCCTTTAGGGCATCCTCAAAAAAAGACGTATTTATTCCGCTCCTGGTACTTCCTTGGATGACATCGTTAAATCATACGGAAATTATTTAGAATGACTATACCTAAATATTGATGACGAGAAGGATTGCCATTTTTGGTGACAAAAATCGGCTCATGGGACATCCATTTGTAATACCAATAACGACCACCCTTTTTTCCTTTAGCTTGGTAGCGCACAATCCAACAACCAGACGGAGCAATTTCACCTTCGTCCCTTATGTCTTGAATATCTTGTTGGAGTTGTTTAATAAGATGTTTAAGTTCATCTAGACGAGTGGCTAGATCCTTCTGTTGACGGGCATTAGCCATAGTTCAGCTCAGAAATAATCGGATATAGTTGTGTAACAAAGTTCGCCAACTATATTCTCATTCTAGTCCTCTCCAAAGTTACAATCAACTCGCTTCTAAACTTCAACCAGGGGAGCGTAATTGCCATCCTTCACATAAAGATTGCAGCTCTAAAAAGCCACGCCATAACACCGTGATGCCAATATTACTCTTTCGGCGATGACTCAAGTAACCGCCCAAACGAGCTACAGCTTGTATCGCCCAAGCTACCGTTAAATCTACTGCGGTGACTGATTTTCCAAATTTGGCAGCTAAAACCTCAATTTGTACCTGATTTAAAATTGAAGATGCAGGTGCATCTGGTTTGGTTCGATGAACATAGGTCATTTTTAACAATTGTGCAGCGATATTCGTTAAAAATCCCAGTAAAACTTGCATACTATCTCCAGATAGACGATAGCTTTCCGCTTTACACCCTGACTTGAGAATTTTATGATATTCTTCAATTCGCCAACGGTAAGTATACCATCGTAAAATGGTTTGTGCTTGTTCCCCATTGGTAACGGGTTCGGAGGTCAAGATCATCCATTCTACGGGTTCACAGCCTTCTGGGGGGTCAATTTCTACGGCATAAACCCCATAAACTTCAAAATATTCTGGTTCTTTCATTCTGGCAGGACTGCGAAGTTTGATGGGTGCATATCTAATTGCCAGAGTAGCGGTTCGCTCTTTTCGATTTGGGGTTTTGGCTAATTCTACTGCTACTTCCATCTTGATAGATTGAGATGGGAGCCATGACCATAAATAACTGTTTGACTCTGATAATGCCCTATTATGTGCTGCTCTTACCACTAACCCTGTATTTGCGGTTTGACTGACTTGTTCAAAGACTTCCGCGATATCTCCTTCTCGGTCAAATACATGAATTACTTTGGTGCTAATACTCTCTGGTTCGGATTTTTCTAAGAGTTTCTGGACGGATTGGAGAGCTTCTATCCATTTATAAGATTCTTTTTGTTCAATCGGACGTCTTCTTGCTTCCGCTTGCTTTTTCTGCTTCTGTTTCTGAGTTAAACTCTTACTTTCTTCATGATTTCGATGCCACAGTTTTTCTGTTAATAATCCTATGGGTTGTCCATTCTCCCCATTTACAGCTAAGGTGCTATGTAAAATTAGTCCATTCCCACCATTGCCAATGGGTCCATATTCGGCTCTTTTTTCGCGGATTTTCTTGTAATCGAGATAGGTTGTATCTCCTACTGCTAATACGATTGAGAGTTCTTTAATCTGCTCTGCTGTTTGAAGATGATAGGG
This sequence comes from Pleurocapsa sp. PCC 7319, assembly GCF_000332195.1. Taxonomy (NCBI): domain Bacteria; kingdom Bacillati; phylum Cyanobacteriota; class Cyanophyceae; order Pleurocapsales; family Pleurocapsaceae; genus Pleurocapsa; species Pleurocapsa sp. PCC 7319. The sequence goes on along the minus strand of NZ_KB235922.1, from coordinate 2,799,097 downwards.
TTGGCACACACTGTTTAGGCTAGTTTTCGGATTGGCAAAGAATTCATAAGCTCTTTTCAGGTCACTTGCTCTCTCAAAAATCGCGGAGAGTGGTTTGCCATATTTTAACGATAATCTCGATTCGATGAACATAGCCCTTTTGGTTAAACGCTGATCTCCAAAGTCACATTTTTCGGTTATTAAATTTTTGGTCTGATTCATTCACCACTCAAAATCTGCTCAATTATTTTGCTCTATCGAGAGGGCAGATTTCTCGAAATGGATAAAATTGTTAGCGAATATTGTTACACAACTTATATACCCTTCAAAAGATGCCGTGAAAAGTCAGAATGTAATTAAGACCTTTTGTAAAAATTGTGGTTCAAGTCTAGCGACTATTTATCCCTTGCGAGATAATTTACTCGGTTTGCCCATTGCAGGGTGTGAAGGAAAATTAGATCGCTATCAAGAGTTCCATATTTATACAGATTCCAAAGCTCAATGGTGGCAGATTACTGATGATTTGCCTCAGTATGAAAATATGCCCACAGATAAAGCGATCGTTCACTGCATTAACGAGTAAACAAGGATAAACTTTATTAATTTTGAGAACAAAGTGCAATTTGATTACGATTTGGTCAAAAGTTCTAGCAATAAGGTCAAGCATGGAATTGATTTCAATGAAGCACAAATATTATGGCAAGACTCTCAGCGAATTGAAATTAAAGCTCGCACTACTACGGAATTTCGTTTTATAGTTATTGGTAAAATTGATAATAAGCATTGGTCAGCAATCATTACTTATCGAGAAAATAAAATTCGCATAATTTCCGTTAGAAGGTCTAGAGATAACGAGGTAAAGTTATATGAAAGCTGAAGAATTAGATAAAAAGTTTGATGAAGGTGAAGATATTATTCAGTATCTCGATTTATCTACTTTAAAAAGACCTGAATTAGAACAACAACAAGTTAATGTCAGTTTCCCTTCTTGGATGATAAAAAAATTAGATCAAGAAGCCCAACGTTTGGGGATTGAACGTCAATCTTTAGTTAAGTTTTGGATTGCTGAACGTTTAGATAAACTTGCAACTAGATAATCTACCAAAAGGTAGCAGCTAACACCCATTAAGTAGGTAAGGGTAGAAAAGCTCACGTAGGTTTCAAAATGTAAACATAGCTAAATCCTATCTAGGACAAGTACTTTGACTCGGTTTACAAAAGTAAACGTAGTTGATTATTTCAAGCCCGACTTACTTAATAGATGGATTTTGTGCCAATTTAGAGCCTTTGATGTTTTAATTTCTTTGTTATCAGCTAGATGAGAACTTCACTTTGCTAAATTTTGAGAGCTGACAGCTGAGAGCTGACAGCTTAAAGATAGATATCTGAACCTTGACAAGAGATATAATATCTTAAACAGTTGTTGCTCCAGTAATTAATACTCAATGCCCGCAGAACTTCAGACTGAAATCGAACAGGCTGTATCCAGTCGTCGTAATTTTGCTATTATTTCCCACCCTGACGCGGGAAAAACAACCCTGACAGAAAAGCTCCTACTCTACGGAGGTGCAATCCACGAGGCAGGGGCGGTTAAGGCTCGTCGAGCACAGCGCAAAGCTACTTCGGATTGGATGGAGATGGAACAACAAAGAGGTATTTCGATTACTTCAACCGTGTTGCAGTTTATCTATAACAATTTCCAGATTAATTTACTTGATACCCCCGGACACCAAGACTTTAGTGAAGATACTTATCGTACTCTTGCTGCTGCGGATAATTCGGTGATGTTGATTGATGCTGCCAAGGGTCTAGAGCCACAAACCCGCAAGCTGTTTGAAGTATGTCAGTTACGATCGCTGCCAATATTTACTTTTGTCAATAAGTTAGATCGTCCAGGAAGAGAAGCTTTTGAACTAATTGACGAAATTGAGCAGGAATTAGGCTTACAGACCTATGCTGTAAATTGGCCGATTGGCATGGGCGACCGCTTTAAGGGAGTATTTGATCGCCGTGAACGGAAAATACATTTATTTGAACGTCGCTCTCACGGTAGTAAAGCAGCTCAAGATACTGTGATTGAATTGGGAGATCCTCGCATTGAGGAATACCTCGAACAAGAGCTTTACTATCAGCTCAAAGAAGAATTAGAAATACTGGATGAGATTGGCGCAGAATTCGACCTAGAACAGGTTCATGCAGGGAAAATGACTCCAATTTTCTTTGGTAGTGCCATGACTAACTTTGGGGTCGAGTTATTTCTTAAAGCTTTTTTAGAGTATGCTCAACAGCCAGAATCTCACAAATCTTCCATCGGCGTAATTGAACCTACCTACGAAGAATTTACGGGGTTTGTATTCAAACTTCAGGCAAATATGGACCCCAAACATCGCGATCGCGTGGCTTTCGTGCGAGTCTGTACGGGTAAGTTTGAAAAAGACATGACAGTACAACACGCTCGTTCTGGTAAAACCGTGCGTCTTTCTCGTCCACAAAAACTATTTGCTCAGGGGAGAGAATCCCTAGATGAGGCATATCCAGGGGATATCATTGGTTTAAATAATCCTGGGGTATTTGCGATCGGGGATACGATTTATAACGGCAAAAAAATAGAGTATGAAGGAATTCCCTGTTTTTCTCCTGAAATATTTGCTTATCTCAAGAATCCTAATCCTTCAAAATTTAAACAATTCCAGAAAGGGATTACCGAATTGCGTGAAGAAGGTGCGATCCAGGTCATGTATTCCACCGATGACTTTAAACGCGATCCCATCTTGGCTGCGGTAGGACAATTACAGATCGAAGTAGTTCAATTTCGTTTGCAAAACGAATACAATGTTGAGACGAGAATTGAACCATTACCCTATAGCGTAGCTCGCTGGGTTCATGGGGGCTGGGATGCCTTAGAAAAAGCGGGTCGAATTTTTAATGCGATCGCTGTCAAGGATAATTGGGGTAGACCTGTACTGCTATTCAAAAATGAATGGAATCTCCGTCAGATTGAACAGGATATGCCTGAGCTGAAACTAAACTCTATTGCTCCTGTAGGTTCTGGTTTACAGCCAGATTGATTAATGAAAAAATGATTGACCGATGATTCATGGCTATCAGCTATCAACTGTAAATATCAACCAATGAGTAAAGTATAAGAAATACTGTATGGATATAGATTGTGTATCTATTTTGCTTCATTTAATGTGTTAAAGGTTTAAAAACAATCTTTATTTTGCAAGGTATTACCTTTTATGTTTGACTGTATTATTGTAGGTGCAGGTCCTGCTGGAGCGAGTGCGGCTTATCACTTGGCCAAAAAAGGACATTCGATTTTAGTAATTGAAAAAAATTCTTTTCCCCGTGCTAAATCTTGTGGTGGTGGAGTTTCCCCGGCGATCGCTGAATGGTTTGATTTTGATTTTTCTCCTGTAGTGCAAAATAACGTCTCTGAGGTTAAATACACTTTTAAGATGGGCGATCCTGCTGAAGTGCGGCTGAAAAATGTGACCCCAATGTGGATGGTACAGAGAGATCAATTTGATAGCTTTTTGATGGAGCAAGCTACAAGTCAAGGAGTTGAATTTAAAGATGGCACAGAAGTAACAAATGTCACTTTACAAGGAGATAGTTGGCAAGTTGATACTAACAATGGAGCATTTACAGGTAAATATTTAATTGCGGCAGATGGTGCTAATAGTATGGTGGCAAAATTACTGGGATTTGATGCTCCTCAAACAATTGCAGCCGCAAGTTTACAAGTGCCTGGAGAAGTTAGCGATCGCCGCAAAACCATGGCATTTTTTGATTTTGGTTCGCTGAAAAATGGTTTTATGTGGTGTTTTCCCAAAGCCGATGGTTATTCCTTAAGTGCAGCTTATGTCCGTAATCCGAAAGGTAAAGCCGATGAACTAAAAAAGCAATTAACTAAATATGCAGAACTATTTGATTTAGATCCTAGCCAGGGTCAATATACAGAACATCCTCTCAACCTATGGCAACAAGATCGTATTTTACATAGCGATCGCGCTTTATTAGTTGGGGAAGCAGCGGGAATTGTCGATCCCTTAATTGGAGAAGGTATTCGACCAGCTATGTTTACTGGAATTAAAGCAGCAGAAGCAGTTAGTAGTGCCATTACAGGTAATGCCGATGCTCTAGGAGACTATACAGAGATTATTCAACAAGAATGGGGAAATAATCTTGCCAAAGCTGATTTTCTTGCCGGTTTATTTTTTAAAGCACCTAAAATTGCCTATAAACTTGGGGTAAAACGCCCTGCTGCTGGTCGATTAATGGGTAAAATTCTCTGTGGAGAACTAAGCTATGCTCAAATTGCCGAGACAGCCACACAAAAATTGAAGTTTATTCCTGGAATAGGCTAAAAAATGATTACTGATTACTGGTTACTGGTTATCTATAGTCTTCAGTCCTAAGTACTCCTTGAGTGAGTTTCGCATCACTGACACGGGAGGTGGCTGCTGTAACCAAATTTCTAGGGCAGCTACTCCCTGTTGAACCAGCATTTCTAGCCCATTGATCGCTGTTGCCCCCTGAGCTTGGGCTAGTTTAAGAAACTGGGTGGGGTTGGGAGTATAGATTAAATCATAAGCGATCGCCCTAGATTTCAATTTCTGCATTAAATTGGCATCAATCGGCGAAGCATCTACATGGGGAGACATTCCCACTGGAGTGGTATTAACTAATAAGTCCGTAGCAGGCAGTAAACTACTCAAGTTATCCCAATTATGGATTTTGAGGATAGAACGAATGGCAGGGGCATCTTGCCAACTTTCATAGAATCTGGCTAGCCTATCCGGGTTGCGTCCCACAACGTGAATTTCTTGACACCCCAGATTAACTAAACCAGTAACCACTGCTCTGGCTGCGCCTCCATTGCCTAGAATTACGGGGGTTAACTTAGACCAATCTTGGGACATAGTTTTTAAGGGAGCAACAAATCCTACTACATCAGTATTTGTTCCTTTCCAACCTGAAGCAGTACGCCAAACTGTATTAACAGCTCCAATATTGGCTGCATCATCGGAAATTTCCGTCAGCAGAGGAATGATATCTTGTTTGTGGGGAATAGTGATGCTGAATCCTACTAAATCAATAGCACTAAATCCGGCGATCGCTCTTTCTAAATCTCCCTTTTTTACGGGCAGAGGTACATAAACATAGTCTAAATTTAAGCTGGCGATTGCTGAATTATGCATCACAGGAGATAAAGAATGTTCTACTGGATCGCCAATAATTCCTAAGAGCTTAGTTTTGCCTGTAATTAACTGCATGCAAGTAAAGTATGTTAACGGTTAAAATGATTTAACTTTATCATTCTACGTGAGAAGACCCTCGCGTCCCGCGCAGGGATGAATCACGGGTTAGTTGTAAGTTAATCTTACTTTGTTTTACAAAACGGACAAGTATATTGTAAAATGACTAAACAATATAGCATCTTGGTCGAAATGCTTAATCTTACATACAACTACAAAATACAGCCAACAACCAAACAAATAGAAATAATTGAACACAATTTAGATGTTTGTAGAGCGGTCTGGAATCATGCGTTGTATGTGCGTAAACTTTGGTATAACAGTCGTAGCTGTAAGGTAAACCAATGTTCTCTGTTTCATGAGTATATTGTTGAACCATTTGATTACCCTAATTATCATACTCAGTCGGCTGAGTTAACTAAGGCTAAGAAAGCCAACGCTTTTCTGAAATCAGGTAATGCTCAGGCTATGCAACAAACATTGCGAAAGCTAGACAGAGCGTTCAATGATATGAAGAGCAAGGGTATGGGTTTCCCTCGATACAAGAACAAAGCCCGATCTTTTAACATTTTGGGCAAGATATCAGTAGAAGATAAGTACCTCAAGATGCCTTTGCTTAAATTAATTAAGTTTAGAAAGTCAAGAGATATACCAGAAGGATTCAAAATTAAGCAAGTACAAATTATTAAAAAAGCTAGTGGTTACTATGCCAATTTAATGATTGAACTAGATGTGGATATTGTCAAACCAATACCTCATGGTCATGCTATCGGTATTGATGCGGGTATTGAGAGCATGATTTCAACTTCCGATGGGCTAGTACTTACTCGACCCTCATTCTTAGATAAAGCTCTGCGTAAGATTAAATTACTACAAAAAAAGCTAAAGAATAAGAAAAAAGGTTCTAATAAATGGAAGCAACTAAACCATCGTATTGCATTACTTCATGAAGCTGTAGCAAACAGACGAAAAGAATATCACTTCAACTTGGCATATCAACTATGTGATGGAGTCGGAATGATATTTGTCGAAGATATTAACTTTGTCTTATGGAGTAGAGGCTTGTTTGGCAAGCAATCTTTAGACATGGGATTAGGTCAATTTTTCAAGATTCTTGAGTATGTTTGCTTGAAAACAGACACCTATTTTGCCAAAGTAAATAAAGATTTTACATCTCAAATATGCTCCAATTGTGGAACTCATACAGGAAAAAAGGATTTGAGCGTAAGAATACATTCTTGCCCTGAATGCGGATACGTTCAGAACAGGGATGTGGCAGCAGCAGAAGTAGTGAGAAATAGAGGTTTAGAAAATATCGCGGTAGGAACTACCGTAATTAAACAGCCCAGTGATGGCGTTCTGGCGGGTGCTTCGGCATAGTCGTGAGTCTATATGGGAATCCCTCGCGTCCCGCGATGGGAGGTTCAATAAATACTAAATTGTCTATGTCTGGGATGAGCCTTGCTGGTTAACTTATCGAAGGACGTATTTTATCTAAATTTACTAAAATTGCTTCCCCAAACCAATATTGCTCGAAATCACGATAGGTTTTGATTTGAATGCCATAGAGTGGGTTGCCAATTAAGATCAATTCTTTTTGCGGATTAATCGATAAGAAAGCAACAGCGTGAGAAAATCTGACACCTTTACCAGTTTTCTTTTTCTCTTTAACATGCAACAAAGCAGGTTTATTTAGAGCAATTAAATCATCGATAGTCAAATTATGGCGATATTGAGGATTTAAGCCTAACTTGGACATCGCTCTGATTTCCGATAGAGTAGTTGTGCCAAAACGATTCGTTTTCGTTAACTTTACTACGTTTTTCTCCGTGAGATTAGGATATCGTTTCGTATAACGAGCTAGGGTGGCAATACTGGCAGGAGAGCAAGTGTAGGGAGTAGTTTGCATTACAATGCCATTGATTATTTTTGGTTGAGCAACAAGTGCTTGCACAGGCTGAAGAAAAAAGAGCAAAATACTGAGGGAAAAAGAGATTGCGGCAACTGCGGTTAACAATTGAACCATTTTTGGTCGAAAACGTTTATTTCCTAGTTCTAAGAATAATAACAGTCCTAGAAAGAAACATCCCATCCCCACAATAATTTCGTGGAAATAACCTGCCAAATAAATCAATATTGTGGGTGGAAAAATCTTTGGTAATAGAAAAGTAAGATGAAATTTATCGAGAATTACTAATATACCTAAAACAGGCACGATCACGATTAGTAAGCCCACCAAAAGCTTTTGATGATTCTTGAGAGCATTATCGGATGTAATTCCAATAGCTGCAAGATATTTACCAGAAAATCCGCCACTAGCAAAGGCTAGGGCACATACTAAACTCAAAATAATCATTAATTATAAACAGGTATATAAATCGACCCTGCCCGAATTGTCTCGCTCTAGTATGGAATGGTATAGTACGTTATCGCTGTGATCGCTCGCTATAAATCTTCTTGTACCAAAATTGCTCTAATATTTAGAAAATGCTTTCATTTGAATATCCTAGAGTGGGTAGTAATTCTCCCAAAGCGCGACAGATATCTATAACAGTAATAATACCTGCCAGCTTACCAGCACTAATAATGACTGCAGCACCTATCTTACGCTTGGTCATTTCAAAAATTACAATTTTTAAAGGTGTATCAATTTCAACAACATAGGGATTAAGAGTCATGACATTACGAACGGGAATTTCTTCAGTAATAGGCACCACAGTTGCCGAATTATCTAACCTACAGAGATCTCGTTCTGAAATAATGCCTACAACACTCTCATTTTGCATGATCGGTACATGACGAATATTGTGGCTTTTCATCAATTCTCGAATCTGCACTACTGAACTATCGGATTCAGCAAAGTAGGGAAATGGCTGCATTAAGGCAGCAACAGAGGGCGTTTGTTTATAGTCTAATAGCTTCATTAGTGACAATAATTGGTTGAATAAAAATATGTGCCATAAATAACTATTCAACCTTAATTATCAACACTATTATTCTTGTGTGATCTGAGGCAGATTGACTAACTGATGTTACGCAGCTAAAAAAGATTTTAAGAGTTTTAGTAACTGGGTAACATCAGTGATTTTAAAAAATTACCGAAATAACTTTCAAATGCTTTTGGCAAAATACTACAGCGATCAATAATCTTAAAGTTACTCGGGTTCTACCCAACGATCATCAGCCTTAATTAGATTAATTAATTCTTTAACCCCCTGGTCTTCAGGGACTTTTTTAATTTCTTCGCGACCACGGTAAAGAGAAATATAGCCAGGTTGTTTACCTACATACCCATAGTCAGCATCAGCCATTTCTCCAGGACCATTTACAATACAACCCATAACGGCAATGTCTAAACCTGTCAGATGTTTAGTAGCTTCACGGACTTTGTGTAGCACTTCTTCCAAATTAAAGAGAGTACGACCACAAGAGGGACAAGCTACATATTCCACCATAGTTTTACGCAGTCCCAAAGCCTGGAGAATGCTATAGCAGACAGGAATTTCTTTTTCAGGAGATTCGGTCAATGAGACACGTATAGTATCGCCAATGCCCTGAGCTAACAAGGTACCGATACCAGCAGTAGACTTAATTCTGCCGTATTCACCATCTCCAGCTTCGGTAACGCCTAAGTGCAAAGGATATTCCATGCCTAATTCGTTCATTCTTTGTACCATGAGACGATAAGCTGCCAGCATTACAGGGACGCGAGAAGCCTTGAGCGAAAGAACGATATTGTAAAAATCAAGAGATTCACAAATTTTGATAAATTCTAGTGCTGACTCTACCATTCCCTCTGGAGTATCTCCATAGGTAAAGAGCATTCTTTCAGATAAAGAACCATGATTGACCCCGATTCGCATTGCTTTACCTTGGTCACGTAAGGAAACAACTAATGGTTCCAGAGTCTCGCGAATTTTATCGCCAATTTCGGCAAATTCAGTCGGAGTATATTCAGTGCGATCGCTTTTGGGTTTTTCAAAAACATATAATCCTGGATTAATCCTTACTTTATCAACGTGCTTGGCAACTTCCAAAGCAATTTTCATCCCATTGTGATGGACATCGGCAACTAAAGGAACTGGCTGATACGTCTGAGCTAGTTTTTGTTTGATTTCTGCCAAAGCTTTGGCATGAGCCATACTGGGAACTGTCACCCGCACAATTTCACAGCCAATCTCATGCAAACGCCGAATTGCTGCCACTGAGCCATCGATATCTAAAGTATCTTCATTAATCATCGACTGCACTACCACAGGATTGCCACCGCCGATAGTTATATCACCAACTTTGACAGCACGAGTTTTTCTTCTGTGAATAGTAGTATCAAAAGCTGTCGTATTAGTAAGATTAGGAGTATCCAGAGTTTGCATAAGGACTAACTATTGCTTAAAGCGAAAATTTTAGATTTAAATTTATTTACTATTTTACGGGCTAGATGTTGTCTAGCCCCAGAAAAAACTTACCATTTTAAAGTTCCGGCATTGTCTCCCTGCTCGCGCTTGATTTTGCTATCGTTTTCAAACCATTGAATAATTTGATGATGAGTTAGTTCTTCTACTGAAACTTGAGAGTCTTGAGCAATCTTCTGGAGTAGTCTTTGGGAAGAGATGGTCAAACGAGTGAGAAACTTCTCGGAAGATGAGAGCAAAGCAGCATCTACATCTGCAGATTCTTCTGGTGAAAGATATTGGTCAGGTGATTGGGACATTGTTCGGCTATTGGTATTTGATATGTAGTTATTTCTGATTAGCTTTTCTACGTTGAGCATCGGGACAAGGAGGGGAGGCTAAAGAGCCATCTAGCCATCCCACAGCCTGATTGAGACGTTCTAAAGCTTCTTGAGGTTGATCTTTTAATAAAAATACTAGTGCAGAAGCTAATTGTTGTTTAGCCTGTGCCTTACGATTTCCTTTCAGCCGATGCCAGTCTTGGTGAGCAATGAGATTTCTTTCTACTAAAGCCTGAGCAAGTTCTAGATCGGTTAGATCCACGGGAACTTTACTTTTGCTGCTCGATAAGGGCGTTACTTCAAACATAGGTTAATATCGTGACGATCTAAAAATTGCTTTATATTTAATTTTAACGATGTCATCCCCTAAACCTGACGATACGAAAGAAAATGATCTAGAACAAATTTTATTTGATGTAGAGCGATCGCTTAAACAATTGCAGAAGCGTTATACCCAAGTTAAGCAGGATCTAGAAAAGCGATCGCAAATAAAGGAGCGTCAGCAAGAATTAAAACAGCAACAAAAAGATAAATCTCTTCCCAATCCCTTAAAAACCGAACTACGTAGTCTACAACAAGAGTTAGATCAACTTGAGCTGAACTTAGAAAGTGTTCTTTTGCCTGATATTTTTTGGCAGGTTGTGCGCTTTGTTTTCCTAGGTATTGTAATTGGCTGGTTTCTAAATATTTGGGCAACTTGAAGCGGTCGCTCCTCACATCATATTGTAAATCAACAAACTGGGAGACAGTTTAAATGATACTGTTGGCGAAAGTAATCAGCAGGAGCTTCAAACGTAATATCAAGCAGGATGATTAGTCCAAAAACTCTATAAGACAGGAGGCAAATTCTCAACTAGGTGGGCTAACTATTCACACAAAACAAGAATACATTGCGCTTCACCATCGCCGTGAAGTTCAAAATACTCCTAAATTTTTGAAGACTTATAATCAGAGGGCAGGAATTGAAGGTACTATATCTCAAGGAGTTAGACGGTCAGCTTGGCGTCAATCTCGGGATCTTGGTTTAGCCAAAACTCACTTACAAAATAAGTCAGCCCTAGTTATACTTAGACATTCCGAGGCAATTCCCAATTCTTTCCAGGTACTGTCGGTTAGTCTAAGGGAAGGTACTTGACGGTAATCCGTTATTCAGCACCACCAGATGAAATCTTGTTGCATACCAATAAAACCAAGAATAATTTATGTCTGAGATACAAAACAAAGTCGTCATCATTACAGGAGCAAGTAGTGGTTTAGGTGAAGCTACTGCCCGTAGATTAGCCAAAAATGGAGCTAAATTGATGTTAACGGCAAGAAGAGAAGAACGTCTTCAGGAATTAGTAGCTAACATTGAGCAAGAAGGCGGTACTGCCAAATATCAGATAACAGATGTTACAGAGCGCTCGGCAGTAGAAGCCTTAGCCGAAGCTACCAAAGAAGCTTATGGACGCATTGATGTTTTAGTTAACAACGCAGGATTAATGCCCCTATCTCCCCTAGCAGCAACTAAGGTAGATGAGTGGGAAAAAATGATTGATGTCAATATCAAAGGAGTATTATATGGAATTGCGGCGGTAATGCCCCTAATGCTCCAACAAGAATCGGGTCATATAATCAACATCTCTTCTGTAGCAGGACACAAAGTATTTCCTGGAGGTGCAGTTTATTGTGCGACAAAATTTGCTGTCAAAGCAATCTCTGAGGGAATTAGACTTGAATCTGACGGAAAAATTCGTTCCACTAATATCTCTCCAGGTGCGGTAGATACTGAATTAACTAATACTATCTCTCACGACGAGACAGCAAAAAACGCAGACAAAATGTATGACGTAGCTATCAATGCCGATGCGATCGCCCGTGCCATTACCTATGTCATTGAACAGCCTGGAGATGTAGATGTCAACGAAATGATTATTCGTCCCACCAAGCAAGAACTTTAAAAACAAATTACCCTCAAACATTTGTTCAAGGCGATCAGCTTGAGGAGTGCGCGACGCGGAGCTAGTACATGCGGCTTAAGCCTTTGTTTAGGGCGGAGCGCAATCGCCCAAAGAAAAAAGTCGGCTTCAAAATACCTCAAAAGCTAAGAGCCGATAGCTGATAGCTAAAAACTGATTGACAAACAACACACCACCTTAACTTGTGACGAATGCTATGACTATAACAAAAGTCCCCCATCTCCTCAGTTCATTTGAAAAGAATGGTTTATCTTTAGACAACCGAGTTGTAATGGCTCCCTTGACTCGCTCTCGTGCGGGTAAGGAGAGAATCCCAAACGCTCTCATGAAAGAATATTATGCTCAACGGGCAGGTGCGGGTTTGATTATTACCGAGGGTACTACCATTTCTAAACAGGCAAATGGTTGGCTACATTCTCCTGGAATTTATACAGCAGAGCAAACTGAAGCTTGGAAACCAATTGTCGATGCGGTACACGCTAAAAATACGCCGATTTTTTTACAGCTTTGGCATACAGGTAGGGCATCTCACAGTAGCTTTCAAGAAAATAACCAGCTTCCTGTTGCTCCTTCAGCAATTAAATTAGAAGGTTCAGAAGCTCATACACCTGATGGAAAAAAGCCTCATGAAACCCCTAGAGCTTTAGAGACAGAAGAAATATCGCAAGTAATCGAAGATTATCGCACCTCAGCAGCTAATGCCAAAGAAGCTGGTTTTGATGGCGTAGAAATACATGGTGCTAATGGCTATCTTATTGATGAGTTTTTACAATCCAAGACCAATCATCGTACAGATAAATATGGTGGAAGTCTGGAAAATCGCTATCGGTTTTTAAAGGAAATTGTCGAATCTATTCTCACTGTCTGGGATGCAAATTGTATCGGAGTCAGACTTTCCCCTAATGGCAGTTTCAACGATATGGGGTCATCTGACTTCCGAGAAACCTTTACCTACGTAGCGCAGCAGTTAAATCAGTACGGACTAGGTTACTTACATATGATTGACGGTTTAGAATTTGGTTTTCATGAACTAGGAGAACCAATGACCCTAGCAGAAATCAAAAAAGTCTATGATGGTACTTTGATGGGTAACTGTGGTTACGATCGCACTGACGCTGAAAAAGCGATCGCTTCCGGTGATGCGGACTTAATTGCCTTTGGTAGACCATACATTAGTAATCCCGATCTAGTAGCTCGTTTTGTGAATAATTGGGAGCTAAATCCCGATGCAGATCAATCTGTTTGGTATTCTTTTGATGCGGAAGGATATACCAATTTTCCTACTTATCAAGAGTCTAAGATATCTGCATGAACCACATTTATTAGCTTTAGCTCATCCCACGTCATTTATGCGTGGGATTTCACTTTTCCTATACACTACAAGGCAATCTGTTGGATAGGAAGCTCACGCTTATCGCAAGCGGAAGCAATGGGTAGTTCACTTTCTTTTAAAGGTCATGACGGAAAGCGCTGGCACATTAATCTCTAAAGCATGGGGCCAGGGAGATGAGTTCCACTGTTTGGTTTCCAAGCTGGGATTGACCATTCCACTACCGCCATACTTGCGATCATCCGTATTAATTAGTTCCTGATAAGACCCTGGTTCTTTGACTCCTAACCAATAATTTTGATAAACATTGGGCTTGAAATTACAAACTACAAGCAGAACATCATCGGAATATTTATCCTTACGCAGATAAGTGATCATACCCCGAGCCATATCATTACAATCAATCCACTCAAATCCTTCATTGCTAAAGTCATCACTATAAAGCGCTGGTTCAGAATGGTAGATTTGATGCCAATCTTTGACTAGCTGATGCAGTTGTTGATGGGGTTCGGATTCGAGCAACCACCAGTCTAAGTCAGCATTGACATTCCATTCTCGCGTCTGACCAAACTCCATACCCATAAAGAGGGTTTTCTTACCAGGATGAGTAAACATATAGCTAAAAAGCGCACGCAAATTAGCCATTTTCTGTGGATCATCCCCGGACATTTTTTGCCACAGATGTCCCTTCCCATGAACTACCTCATCGTGGGAAAGTGCAAGCATAAATTTTTCACTAAAAGCATACCAAATACTAAAAGTCAGCTTGTTATGAACGTTGGAACGGTCTTGGGGGTGAACTTGAAAATAGCTTAAGGTATCGTTCATCCAGCCCATATTCCACTTAAAATTAAATCCTAAACCGCCTACATCTATGGGATGAGATACCTTTTCCCAGGTGGTAGATTCTTCAGCTATGGAAAGAACACCAGGGTGATCTTGAAAAATTGCTTCATTGAGTTGGCGGAGAAACTCTACTGCTTCTAAGTTTTCTCGACCACCGTAGGTATTAGTTACCCATTCTTGTCGTTCATAGTCCAGATAGAGCATGGAAGCTACGGCATCAACTCGAATTCCATCAATATGATATTTTTTCAACCAGAATAAGGCACTGGCGATGAGAAAATTACGGACTTCATGGCGTTCATAATTGAAGACCAAAGTTCCCCAACCTTTATGTTCTCCTTTGCGCCAATCGGCATATTCATAAAGATGAGTTCCATCAAATGAAGCCAAACCATGGGCATCTTTGGGGAAATGCCCAGGTACCCAATCGATCAGCACCCCGATCCCCTCTTGATGACAGCGATCAATAAAGTACATAAAATCTTGAGGAGTACCATAACGAGAAGTGGGCGCATAGTAACCAACTACTTGATAACCCCAAGAACCATCAAAGGGATGCTCAGTAATAGGTAACAATTCGATGTGAGTGTAGCCAATGTCTTTAACATAAGGGATGAGTTTGTCAGCCAATTCTCGATATGTTAGAAAGCGCGCACCAGGCTTGTGATGCACTGATACAGCTTGACCGCTTTCAAGCGGGTTTTCCATACTAGAATGCAGCCAAGAACCAAGATGGACTTCATAGATGGAAATTGGGCTTTCATGAGGATCGGTTTGGGAGCGTTTGGCTAGCCAAGATTCGTCCTGCCAGGAGTAGGACAAATCTGTCACAATCGAAGCTGTAGCTGGACGCAACTCCTGTTGATAGCCATAGGGATCGGTTTTCAAACAGTAATTACCCTGAGCATTTTTGAGCGCATATTTATACTTTTCCCCTGATTGCAGACCAGGAACGAATACCTCCCAAATCCCCATCTGCTTAAGCTCCATGGGACACCGACCAGTATCCCAGTTATTGAAATCTCCCACTACCCCAACTTCCTGAGCATGAGGCGCCCAAACAGCAAAATAAACCCCCGATCGCCCTTCTTTTTCAGTTAGGTGCGCACCGAGTTTTTCGTAGATGCTATAGTGTTTTCCTTCCCCAAACAAATGAAAATCGAAATCGGTTAACCAATTCGTTTGTTGAACTGCTGTCATTTTATAAAAATTTATTATGGTTGATACTTTGCCAGAATTCTGACCAAACAATCGACAACGAGGAGAGCGAGATTAATATAGCGGTTCTCATAGTTATGAGGTACACTCTAAAATCCTGATTTTGGCTAATGGCTAATGGCTAATGGCTAATGGCTAATGGCAATTGTCCATTGTTAATTTAAGATGTACCCACAAGTCTGAGAATTGTGATAATTAATTATCAATTATCAATTTTTGAATCCGCTTTCTACAAACAGTTCGCCTAAGTCTTTACTCATCAATTGATCTTGACGCAATATAGCTAGACAACGCTTGGCAAAATCATCATCTTTTTTAATCTTTTCCATCAAGAATTTTTTTACAGACTTGGGAGTTATATCTCTAGAAGCATATAAATCTTTAATTTCCTCAAAAGACCTAGTTAGAAAAATATTTTGCTCCTGAACTTCATCCTCGTAAACCACTTCTTTACTCATCCATTCCCAGTCAACTCGCTGAATCCAGAGTTTTTCCCCTGAATAAATCGAATTGATATTTAGGGTCAGATCTTCAGTTACATGCCAATAAGTTTCGGAATCATCGTAAATGTCTCCATGAAAGCTATTGGGTAAAGTGACATGATTTCCTGAAAAATTCCGAATATTGACGTTGGCATTGGCTGTCGTCCGATAAGCTAATTTCAACCGTAAATAAAGTCCTTCTTGTTCATATTTATTTTTTTGAGGCAGGAGATTAAAGAAGCTGATCGCTGCGCCAGCTTCATAAATTTCAAGCAAGCCCTTCTCTCGATCGCGATAACAATTATCACCATAAATAGCAGCATCCACAGCCCAAGCCGTTCCACTTTGACCTAAAACATCATTTTCTTGCGCGAAATAGGGACGAGGCATTACTGTTTTGGGCACACGATCAAAAAATTCTCTTTGTAATTTCATCGGCAACCTGATTGAATTAGTAGACTTAATAGCGACTTTTTACATTTCTTAATACGTATAGTAACCTAATTTAATTTTTGAGAAGATATGTGTCAAGCAATCTAGATATAAAACTTTCTTATTTTTAATGGCGTTTATTCCCTAGAAGCCAAAAATTATTTGATCTTTTCCGACTTAAATACAGGTAAAAACAACTTTTCAATCCATTCAAAGACAAACTGGCGCGATCGCGATGAGTCTAATAATGTTATGCAGTGGTGTACAAAAAACGATAGCCTACATCATACTGTTTCTGCTGGCGTAAATGCCCATACTTATGGTCCCATACTCCTATCTCTAAATCCTGATATAAGCTCGATAATCCTTGCTCTAATTCATCATCAGTCAGTTTTGAAAAGGTTGAAATTCCATTACGAATACTTTCCTCCAGATAAAGCTCTGGTCGTGACCAACCAACCGCAGCGAATGAGTCTGATAAATCATTTGGTAACGGAAAAGGAATTATATTTACGACTGCATTAATAATTAATTCAATTTTCGAGGTCAACGTTGCAATTGGTAAAAATGTAGACTGTACATCTGTAATAAACGAAGGAAAGTATTGGGTCAACCAAAAACTAGAAATCATTTTTGGGTCGTAAGTAAACATAACCACTGGTCCGCCACCTGTCACTCTGTGGATTTCTTGCAAGACTTTTTGATAATTATGAAAATGATGGAAAGCCAACATAATAATCGCTACATCAGCTTTTTGAGCGGGCAAGGGTAGTTTTTCTCCACAAGCATTGATCCATTGAATGCTAGGATGGGAGGCCGCCTGACTTCTCATCGTTGCTGATGGCTCAACAGCAAGAATACGATACCCATTTTCTGCTAGAGCAAAGGCATATGAACCAGTACCAGCCCCGATATCTACAATTGTAGATGCATGATACGGTGCCAGAATCTCTAGGAGTTTAGCAGCGATACGTGGATCGCTTCTTCTCGTTTGAGCGTAGGTTTTCCCAATCGCGTCATAAAGTGTCATTTCATCTCCTCCATTAGTTGCCACAAAACTACAATTTGTCGCACACTCAACATTCTATAAATAACCCAACGATGAGATCCTACTCAAACAGTTTTACTAGGTTGATTGTCATCATACTGGTGAACAAAATAGGAAGTAAGACGCACTGAATCTTAATTTTTAGCCAATTGAGCAATAGCGATCGCAGCTTGACCAAAAGATATTCCTCCATCATTGGACAATACTTGGATATGGGTTAATTATCTTTCCCCAAAGAATCAATCGCCAGCCAACTAGCAAAATCAGTAGCAAAAGTACCTTGAAAAATTGAGGATCGGATTTGTTGGGTAAAACGAATTAATTCAGTAACATTGTGGAGGGATAACATAATATAGCCCAGCATTTCTTGCGATCGCACCATGTGATTAAGATAGGCTCGACTGAAGTTTTGACAAGCGTAACAAGGACAAGTTTCATCTAGAGGTTGATAGTCTCTTTTATACTGAGCATTTTTGATATTAATTCTTTGACCTTGTACCAAAGCTGTACCATGACGACCAAAGCGAGTGGGAATAACACAGTCGAATAAATCTATACCGGCGGCGATCGCCTGTGTCATTTCTCGATAGGTTCCGACACCCATTAGATAACGAGGTTTATGGGCAGGTAATAAAGGAGCAGTGTGCTTGACCGTGGCATTAATTAATTCTGGGGCTTCCCCCACGCTTACGCCACCGATAGCATACCCAGGTAAGTCTAATTCTGTTAGCTGTTCAACTGCTTTTGTCCGCAAGTCGAGGTGTATTCCCCCCTGAACGATACCGAACAAAGCCTGTCGATTAGTATCTTGATGGGCTGTCAGACATCTTTTGAGCCAACGATAACTTCTATCTGTAGCTGCTGCCACTTGTTCTTTAGTCGCATCAGCAGGGGGACATTCATCAAAAGCCATAATTACATCTGCCCCCAAAGCATTTTGAATCTTAATAGAACGCTCGGGAGTGAGTTCGATTATGCTGCCGTCACGAGGAGATTTAAAAGTAACTCCCGTATCAGTAATCTGACGAAGTTCACTAAGACTAAAAACTTGAAATCCACCAGAATCAGTAAGTATAGGCTGATTCCAAGCCATAAATTTATGTAATCCCCCAGCCTCTTTGACAATGTCTTCCCCTGGCTGTAGATGGAGATGATAAGTATTGGCCAGAATCATTTGAGCCTTAGCTGCCTCAAGCTGTTGCGGAATGATTCCTTTGACAGTTGCTAGAGTACCGACAGGCATAAATCTGGGAGTCTCGACGATGCCATGAGGGGTATGAAAAACTCCTGCTCTAGCATTAGTATGATTACAGACTGCTTGACATTCAAATGAAAATCCCACTATTGATTAATTAGTCCTAAGTTAAAAATCTTCATCATCAAGCTGTACATCTAAACGAGCAGACAAAACCTCTGTAACCATTGCTTCTATAGTTTCAGCATCAATATTTCTTGATATAGTTTGAGGCTGAGCAATTCGAGAGACAGGAATGAGTCGTAGCTGAAGATTATCTTGAATCAGGTCAAAGCAAGCCTGATTGTCCGTGGATTTACTTAGCTGCAAATAATCAAAACTGTGAATATTTATATAGAGCTTCCTATTGGCGACTAAAGTAGCTTGACAAGAGTCACTAAAAATTTCTTGAATTAATCCTTGACCTTCGCTGCTTACTTGACTATCTATAGTATAAACGTAGTAAACCTGACATAAATCAGCTAATAAGCGTTTAATATCATCTTGGTTAATCACAATTCCCTTATCTACAATACAGGGGGCTGGTAAAGACTTCATACCGTGATGTTTACTCATAAGAAGTACATTTTCTCGAATTATCTAGCTCAATATTTTTGGGTTGTTAGCAATATGGCGTAAAAATAAAGTAGCTTATGAAACAATATTAGCCCAAGATTTCCCTAGTATTTAATGAAATTTTAATTACGTATTTATACATGACCAAAATATCTGTCAATCGTCTTGGATTGTGGATTAGTAATTTAATTGCCTCTTTTGGGTATAGTGTGATTTTTTATACAATACTCCCTTTGTCTCTTAAGTGGACTAGCAATTGGTCGCGGATTGCTCGCTGGTGTCCAATAGTAGGAATATTAATCGGATTATTATTGGCTTTATTAAACTTACTGCTGCAATTTTGTCGGTTGCCAATCATGACCCGCAGTGCCTTAATTGTGGCGTTGTGGATTGGGATAACTGGAGGATTGCATTTAGATGGAGCGATGGATACAGCCGATGGTTTATCAGTAACTGATAAAGAGCGTCAACTAGCAGTAATGAAAGACAGCGCAACTGGAGCGTTTGGAGCGATCGCCGCTGTAATTATTTTGTTATTAAAAACAGTAACTATTAGCGAAATGTCACTTCCTCTGTGGTTAGTTTTGCTTTCCGCAGCCGGTTGGGCTAGATGGGGACAAGTCATGGCGATCGCATTTTATCCCTATCTTAGAGAAACAGGTAAAGGCTCATTTCATAAAGAAAATCTGCGTCTACCCCAAGATATATTGCTAGGTCTGTCTGGTTTACTGGGGTGTGGCGGTTTTTGGTTGACTTCAGGATATCTTGATTGGTGGCAAGTTGGAATAATAGTTTTGGGTAATAGTGTGATCGCTTTGGGGACTGGATATTGGTTTTATAGACAATTAGGAGGACATACAGGAGATACTTATGGAGCAGTAGTCGAATGGAGTGAAGCTTTAATCTTATGTTGGTTAACGGTATTTTAGATGAATATTTTTTTAGAAACTTCAAGATTGATTTTGCGTCAGCTTTGTCAGGATGACGAAGATAATTTGGTCACTTTAGATAGTGATTCTGAAGTGATGCGGTTTATTAATGGGGGAATTCCCAGTAGCCGTGAAGCGATCGCCGAAAATTTTTTACCTTATGCAATGGGTTACTACGACAAAGATGAAAACCTGGGTTTTTGGGCAATAATCGAAAAATCAAGTAATGAGTTCATCGGTTGGATATTTTTGCGTCCCGAATCAGATTTTAAATTACTTCAACAACTGAATCTTGCAGAATCTGATGCCGTGGAATTAGGTTATCGTCTGCGTAAACAAAGTTGGGGAAAAGGTTACGCCACAGAATTAGCAAAAGCGTTAGTTAACAGAAGTTTTACCGAATCGAATATCAATAAGATAGTCGCTTGGGCTTTAAGCGAGAATAAAGCATCTATCAGGGTAATGGAAAAAACAGGTTTAGAACTAAAACAGAAATATGTTGTGACTGCCAATATGCTAACTGACAAAAGCTTACTGGAAAATATTTTAGTTAGAAATTTACTTGATCGCCAAATTGTTAAGTATCAACTAATACTAAATCCGATTGGTAAAGTGTATTTATGATCAGACTTCCTCTTAGGACTTGAGCTGAGAACCTATTATTTTGGTACGTTGTTGAATATTGCTATTGCACCTCACTTTTAAAAAATGAATATTTCTGACATAGTGGTTTTTCTCCAACAAAAAACTTGTTTAGGTAATTTATCAGCGGAAATTTTATCAGAGATCGCCTCTTTAGTCTCGGAGCAAACAGTTGCTGCCAATGAGGTCATGATTACTGAAAATACCGAACCTGATGGCTTATATATTATTCAAACAGGAACCTTAGCCAGTGATAGTCAATTGGAATCTCGTCAGAGTAGTTTGTTGTCGGGAACCGTACTTAATCTATATGCTTTGCTCTTAGAACAGCCGACACAATATACGATCAAAACTATTAGTGAAACTAAAGTTTGGTTTATTAATAGTTCTCAGTTTCAAAATATAGTTGAACAATATCCTGAAATCACTCAAGCTTTTTCTCAACAGTTAGCAGCAGAAATAAAAGAATTATCATCACAATTACAATTTGAACAAGAACGTCAAGAAATCTTAAGACCTTATCTAGTTAGTAAAGCCAAACGTGGGGTTATTGGCAAAAGTCGTTATTCAACTAGACTGCGATCGCAAATCAAACAAGCTTCAGAAACCAGAGAATCAGTGTTACTTTTTGGTGAGCCTGGGTTGGAAAAAGATAATTTAGCAGCTTTGATTCATTTTGGTTCAGCCTATCGTCGGCAACCAATTATTAAAGTCGATTGTGGCAAATTACAAACTAGTGGAGCAGAATTATTTGGTCGTAGCGGTGGTAAACCAGGATTTATCGCTAGCCTTGGGGAAGGTACCTTAATTTTAAATAATATTCAACAGTTGCCATCTGAATTATTACCAGCGATCGCAACTTTAATTGAAACTAAGCAATATACCCCTGTAACGCGCCCTGGGGGTGAAGTTGCTGAACCACAAACTTCTCAGGCAAGAATAATTCTTATTTCTGAGCAAACTGTTCCCCAAATTGATGCAGTGGTAGATAACTTGATTAAAGTACCTCCTTTAAGGGTTCGTAAAGCAGATCTAGAAGAACAGGTAAATTACTATTTAAATCTAATTGGTCGTAATAAATGTCTCAATAAAACGAGGATAACTTCCGAAGCAGTAAGAAAATTACAAGCTTATGATTTTCCCAATAATCTGAGCGAACTGGAAAATATTATTGAACGAGCCATAACTCAACTGCAAGGTTGTGATGACATTACCGAAGAAATTGTTTGGCAGTCTCAAAGCAAAAAGAAACAATATCGTTTAAATCTACTTAATAAATACCCCAAGTTACGCTATTTTCTACGCAGTGATTGGTTTCCAGACCGGATTAATTATGGCTTTACTTTCGGCTTTTTTGCTTTTATTGTTTTAGTTCTCTTTATTGCTCCTCAAAATCGTCAAGAAAACTTTGCTCTTAATCTGTTTTGGGCGTGGTGGTGGCCTCTAATATTAATTGGATTTCCCTTTGTCGGAAGACTTTGGTGTGCGGTATGTCCCTTTATGATTTATGGCGAAATCACTCAAAAACTCTCCCTAATTTTATTTCCCCGAAAGCTAAAAAGATGGCCCAGAAGTGCCGCAGAACTCTGGGGAGGCTGGTTTTTATTTGGTTTATTTGCTCTAATCTTGCTTTGGGAAGAACTCTGGGATTTAGAAAACACCGCCTATCTTTCGGCGTGTTTATTGTTACTAATTACCGCAGGGGCAATGATCTTTTCCGCCATCTTTGAACGTCGCTTTTGGTGTCGTTATCTATGTCCGATTGGGGGGATGAATGGCTTATTTGCCAAGCTGTCGATGACGGAATTAAGGGCGCAACAGGGGACTTGCTCAGCAGAATGTACTACCTATCAATGTTACAAAGGTGGCGCAGCCAAGGGAGAAGGGCAAGAAACAAACGGTTGCCCCTTATATTCTCATCCCGCACAATTAACTGATAATCGAGATTGTGTATTGTGCATGACTTGTCTCAAAGCCTGTCCTCATCGCTCGGTAGAATTTAATTTACGTCCTCCGGGGATCGAATTATGGACAACTCACACTCCCCGCAGTTACGAAGTAGCTTTATTATTCCTACTATTGAATGTAGTTTTTCTGCACCATTTACCCGAAATATCCACTCGTCTTGGTTTAGATTTTCACTTAGAGCAATTTAGCAATCATGCTTTAGTTTCTATTGTAGTTTTGAGTTTACCCTTGGTTTTGCCTCTGCTAGCTCAAAGCATTATTCAACTTATCGGAAAATTAAACCCTAAATACAAACCCCGCCAATTTATTGAATTAGCCTATGGATATTTACCTCTAGTATTGGCAGGGAACTTAGCTCATTATCTCCAGCTAGGGTTAGGGGAAGGAGGCAAAATACTTCCTGTTACCATGGCAACCTTTGGTTTAGATGGCACAAGTCTACCGGTATTGGTTGCCCACCCCGCGGTAATTGCTTTTTTGCAGGGATGTTCCCTAATTTTTGGCGTACTATTATCTATCCTCTTAACTCAAAAGATAGCTCGTCAGCAATTTAAATTTCTCTTACCCCAACATATGGCTATCATTGCTTTGGCTATAGGAATGTGGGAAATTATTGTTGGATTCTAATCTAGAGAAGCAAAGGCTAATAAATAATTTAATCAAAAATTATGTTCATCATTTAAGTTTCATTGCCAACAATTAAGGAAAATGTGAATATGCAGCTTTTGTTGGTTGGATACACTCTAATGGTCTTCAACATGCGATAGACCGAGCAATAGATTTTTTTTCGTGATTAAGTTGTTACTTTCTTTGTTGTAGTCTCAGTTCGTAGAACTCAAAAAGAGATATGAACATTAAGCAAATTGAAAACGAAAATGGTAACGAAAAGAGAGTTGCTTTGATCACAGGTTCAACATCTGGGATTGGATTGGCGATCGCCGAGCGACTGGCAGCAGATGGCTTTACGATCGCTTTTCATTCCAAATCATCAATAGTAGTTGGCAGGACGCTAGCACAGTCTCATCCTGATGCATCTTATACCCAAGCCGATCTTGCCGATCAGAAGCAAGCCCGTCGTTTGGTTGCGGATGTATTATCTCACCACGGTCGTTTGGACGTATTGGTAAATAATGCTGGCATTAGTGCTGTAATTCCCCATTCTGCTCTGAAAGAGGCTTCCGCTGAGATCTGGCGAAATTTATACGAAGTTAATGTAATTGCACCTTGGACACTAATTTCCGAGGCGGAAAACGCTTTGCGTCAGTCATCTTGTCAGGAATATTCTAGTTGCATTATCAATATTACTTCTCATGCCGGAGTTCGTCCCAAGGGAGCCTCAATTCCTTATTCAGTTACTAAGGCATCTCTTAACCATATAACTAAGCTGCTGGCTGTAAGTCTAGCACCATCTATTCGCGTTAATGCGATCGCTCCTGGTCTTGTAGATACTCCTATGAGTGAGAACTGGACAGAAGCACAAAAACTTTGGCAAGAGCGATCGCCTATGGGTCGGGGAGCGCAACCATACGAAATCGCTCAGATAGCATCTATGCTGATTGCTAATAGCTATGTGACAGGTGAGATTGTAATTGCTGATGGCGGACTAAATCTTACTTAATAAGATTAGTGCATTCACTTTCAATCTAATCGATACCATGCATGAAAACGCGCCCAAGACTATAAACTAGATCTAAAAGTCAGCACATCTTTAATAATTTCAAACTACTGTGACATCTTCGACTAATAAAATAAAACCAGATTGGGCTGGAGAGGATCTACTGTCTCGCTTCGTTAACCTGTTGATTCAAATCAAACCAATATATGGCATTATGCAAAGTCAGGCGCGGCAAGTATTAATTAAAACTGCCGAAAAAAACGGAATTCCCTGGCGCAAGAATTATCAAGAACTAGAACAATCTGGAGCAAAAAGCTTATTAGCTACTCTGACAAATCCCGACCTAGTTTATCCCGAATACTATCAAGTGCCTTTTCATGCTTATGATCGGGGAAATCTCTGTTGGCAAGCCGCTTTTGAAGCAGCTTCAGCAACTTACTCGATGGGCTTACGGGTCTGGAAAAACGAAAATCTTAGTTGGCAGGAAGCACAACAAAGGCTACGTCATAGTTGCTATCAGATATTGGAACAATATACCCCTACAAGAGTTACCGATATCCTTGATTTAGGTTGCTCGGTGGGAGTTTCTACTTTGGCTTTACACCGTTATTTTTCCCAGAAACAAGATAGTGCTATTAATGCGATCGGTTTAGACTTATCTCCCTATATGTTGGCAGTAGCCCAAACAACTGATACCCAACAGGAAATTTCTCAATGGCTTCATGGCTTAGGAGAATCGACAGGGTTAGCGGATAACTCACTAGATTTAGTAACTCTGCAATTTGTCATTCATGAGTTGCCACGTCAAGCAACAAAACAAATCTTTCGGGAGGTATTCCGTATTCTTAAGCCTGGAGGAGTAATCGGTATTGTCGATAATAATCCCGCTTCTCCCGTAATTCAGGGTTTACCGCCTGTATTGTTTACTTTAATGAAAAGTACCGAACCATGGAGCGATGATTATTATACTTTTGATGTAGAAGCTGCGATCCAAGAAGCAGGTTTTGATTATCAAACAACTGTCGCCAGCGATCCCCGCCATCGAACCATTATCGGGATTAAACCTAATTAACTTGAGTTCGGAGTACTCGCTACGCGTAGACGCTAGCAGAGCAGCTTCTCGTAAGAATTAAGCTAGCCTAAAAGCAAGGCTGACGACAACGCAACGAAGTTCGTAATTAGGAGTTCAAGTTTTAAGACATGGCTAAAAACTTGAACCTGGTTGAGTTAAAAATTCTTGTTCTGCTGGAGTTGATTCTCTCCCTAATATTTTGTTGCGATGAGGAAATCGTCCAAAGCGAGTAACAATTTTTTGGTGTTTAATGGCGAATTTGAGATTATCCTCCTTTTCCAAATTAGCGAACAGTTCCACACATTTAGTCTGGTTTTCTGGATTTTCACTGTGCATCAAAGGCATATAGAGAAATACTTTTTTTTCCGTGGATAGCTCTTGTTCATATTTTTTTTCTAAAGCATATTGAGTTAACTCAACTGCTTGCCGATCTGTTGCAAAAGCTTGAGGACTACTGCGAAACATATTACGGGGAAATTGATCTAATAAAATAATCAAAGCCAAAATACTTTCGGGATTGCTACGCCAATCATCTAATTTTCCTGCTTTAGCTAGTTGATAGGTATCAAAAAAACGCTGTTTTATTTCTCGATCAAATTCAGTATCTTTCTTGAACCACAAGGGTTTTACTTTCTCGGAAAACCAAAAACTCAAGATATCATCAGGATTACTAGATTTATTCATCACTTTGTACCTATAAGCAATTCATGACAAATTTTTTGGTTATTAATCTGTTGCCTAAAGTTTATTTTCCACTGGCAAATATGACTTTGTCTACTGAAACAATAGCTATAAATTGAGTGATTACTTACTCTGATTAGAGTGATTAAAAATATCTATCTAAATTTTGTTTTGCTTGCTACATCAGTATTAAAAATTAGGGGTTATTAATAAAATATTGAACCGATAAAATACAAATGTATTGATACTTTTAAGGTAATACTTAGTTTACAATAGTTAACTAAAGTTAGTATTAGTATATAATTGCTGGCAAATTAATTTTCCATCCTAGAAGTTCTCGATATTCAAGCAAATTTATTTTTATTAAGAACGCCATTTATCATACTTAGCTCCTAATTATTAAACTATGAACAGCACTCAAACTAAGCAGACATCAGTTCCTCACATAGTTATCGTCGGTGGTGGTTTTGGCGGACTTTATGCAGCTAAATCTCTTAAAGATGCTCCAGTGAAAGTTACTTTGATAGATAAACGTAACTTTCACTTATTTCAACCTCTGCTCTATCAAGTAGCCACTGGCACATTGTCCCCTGCCGATATCGCTTCTCCTTTGCGGGTGGTTTTAAGTAAACACAAAAATACAAAGGTGTTGTTGGATAAGGTAATAGACATCGATCCTGAAGCAAAGAAAGTTTTCCTAGAAGATAGAGATGCATTAGACTACGATGCTTTAATTGTGGCAACGGGGGTAAGTCATCACTATTTTGGTAACGAACATTGGCAAGATGATGCCCCTGGTTTGAAAACTGTGGAAGATGCCTTAGAAATGCGTCGTCGGATCTTTATGGCATTTGAGGCAGCAGAAAAGGAACCCGATCCCGAAAAGCGCCAAGCTCTTCTCAATTTTGTCGTTGTAGGGGGTGGTCCTACTGGAGTAGAACTAGCAGGTGCGATCGCAGAAATTTGTCATCAATCAGTTAAGGATGATTTCCGTGATATCGATACTACTCAGGCTAAAGTCTTATTATTTGAGGGAATGGAGCGAATTTTGCCTCCCTATCCCGAAGAATCATCGGCACAAGCACAAAAAGCATTAGAAAAGCTTGGTGTAGAGGTACAAACTAAGACTTTAGTAACTAATATCGCCGATAATTCTGTTACTTTTCGTCAAGGTGAAGAAACTAAAACCATTAATGCTCACACTATTCTTTGGGCTGCGGGGGTAAAAGCTTCCTTTATGGGTAAGGTCTTAGCCGATCGCACTGGAGCTGAATTAGATCGAGCCGGTAGAGTCATGGTAGAACCAGACCTAAGTCTCAAAAATTACTCTGATATTTTTGTCATTGGAGATTTAGCTAACTTTGCTCATCAGGGCGATCGCCCCCTACCTGGTGTTGCCCCTGTAGCCATGAAAGAAGGGGAATACGTAGCTAAGTTAATTATGCAACGAGCCGAAGGAAAAACTATGGCGCCATTTGCATATCAAGATTTTGGCAGCATGGCAGTAATTGGACAAAATAAAGCCGTAGCCAACCTTAACATTGGCAGATTTTCTGGTTTTATCGCCTGGATAATTTGGGTTTTTGCTCACATCTACTATCTAATTGAATTTGATAACAAACTGATAGTGATGATTCAGTGGGCTTGGAATTATATTACTTTGGGCAGAGGAGCGCGCCTGATTACGGAAAAATCTTCTTTACAGTTAGAAATAGAACCGCCCGAGCGGTCAGATAAAACTGCAACTAAACCTCAAGAACCAGTATCTGTTTAGCTCTTAGGGATACTTGTGAATATAGTCATTCGGCGTTGCTGATTTGAAGTATACTACAAGGGCACAATGTGAAACCGAAAAGTAATCTGCTATTAGCATTTTGATTGATTTGCTCAAGAAGCGAAAATCATAAAATCACACTTCGATTCAGCAACGCCAGTCATTCTAATTAATTTCCTTATGATTAATTGGTTTTAAGTCACAAAGCCTAAGTGCTTTATAACTTGCCCTAAATTTAAAGTGTTGTCTATAAACAGGACTTATACCAATTTGCATTCTAAAACGTAATTCTCAGATGGGGAAAGTAAGTCATGGATTTAAGCTGTTCAGGAACGGAATTGAAAAAGTTGAGACCTTCACAGAGGGTATCGATGACTTTCTCCAGGGAATCAAATACTTCGTTGTAGAAATAGTTTTCGCGAATAGCTTCCCAAAGGTGTTCAACAGGGTTGAGTCAGAAAGTTTTTTTCCTTAGTTAAGGACCTTCGGCGATCGCATTTTATAAGCATCCTAGATAAGTTAAAGCAGGTTTGTTCCCACGATCTCGCAGAAATGGCACATCTAGTTTGATCATCTCCAATTTCGGTAGAGCTTCTCAGCATAAAACATAATCTCTTCATCAGGCAATTTGATTTTAGGTGGTTGTCTCGGATATAGATTCTCTACCGCAACGATATCCTGCCTAACTAGCTCGGCTACTGAGCGCAACAGAAACTTCTTCAACACAGCGAGCAATATAGGATTCGACTGAGCATATACTAAGGTAAAGGTTTTGGTTCGATTTTCGGTTTCTGGATAGATAACAAGAACCTGCAAAACTTTACCGACGGGAAATTCCCCTATTAAGGTAACTAACGAGGGAAAAGAATATTCAAACCGATTTAAGTAAATCTGGGGGAAGATTCCCAAAAGCGGATTGATTAATAGCTCTTGAGATGAATTTCTTTGTCTAATAATTTTTTGGTCTAGCTTGATTTTGTAATCATTTGCTTCATAATTGTGAATCTCAATGGCTTGAATCTTAAATAACTCGCGATGAGTTCCTTTAAAGTGATTGTAGTCATAACTAATTAAAAGGTTACTCAAAAAATCTCCCCAAACGCTTTGGTGTCCAGTCATTCCCACAAAACGAAATCCCTGAGATCTTCTCTCAATCACGTCAGGAATGGGTAATCTAGACTCACATCCACCATAAGTCCAAACACAATCCCCCACCAAGTTGAGTTCTAAAGAATGAGCTAGAGCTTCAGCAGAAGGCTTCCTATCTCGGTAAAGTCTTCCTTCTCCGTCGAATTCTAGTGCATGAAAGGGACAAGTTATCGTATTGCGCTCTGCACACACCCAACCTTCTGAGAGAGGTGCTTGCATATGGGGACAAGTGTTATCAAGGGCAAAAACTTCTCCTTTTGAGTTCTTCCATAAGACGTAGTCTCGCCCATTTAGCGTAATTTTGTGGGGTCGATTCACGCTCAACATTGACTTGTGAGCAATTAACCAAGGAGCTCCGGGTAAAACAGGATGCATGTTTCTTTTATAGCCGTACAAAGTTGTGTTAGGACAAGTTTATTTGATTGCTCGTAAGTAATAAGTAAAGCGGCAGAGCCGCAGCTATAAGCTGTAAGCTGTAAGCTTATAGCCAATTAGAAGAGGCTTTAACCTCTCCTAATTGTAGACCACCAAACTTCGTTTGCTGGGGGCATTAAACCCGATAGCTATAAGCCCTTCGGGTACTCTTCGAGAAGGCTCCGCCAACGACAGTTTCTTCTTGATGAAGTTGTTCATGGGGGAAACCCCCGCCCTTATGCGAAGCGGTATCCTTTAGGGCGACAGTTCCTTCAAGCGGGACAAAGGCCAGGCGTATGGCCGCATCGTACCCCCTAAAGGGTTCAGCAGTGGCTTCAAGCGGGGGAACCCCGCCAACGCCCTGCTTCACCGCCAACGAACTGTCTCACTGTTAGCCGTTTACCAAGCGTAAACTTTAGAGCTTAAAGCTTAAGGCTTAGAGCTTAAAGCTTTTTAAGGTAATAAGTAATGAGTAATACTTGATTGATAGACAACAAGCAAAAAAATCAAACAATTATTTTTTTCGCTAAGCTTTCAAGTCTTTTCCCTAGGTGATTCCAAGATTGCTGTAACTAAGGAACTCGCGACTATTGGTGCAGTGACGGCACGGAGGATACGATTTCCTAGAGAAACAGGTTGATAACCAAAAGCGATCGCCGCTGCAACTTCTGTTTCTGTCCACCCCCCTTCGCATCCTGTGGCAATGACTATTTCTTGATGTTCTTTGGTCTTTAAGCAATTCCAGAGAGTCGGAATATTTCCTCGTGCGACGCAGATATATTTATCTTGAGTAGATTTTGAATTACCAATAGCCAAGGTAAACTTTTGTGGCTCAGAAATTATCGGTACAATCTGTCTTTCCGACTGTTCGGCTGCTTCGGTAGCAATCTTCCGCCAGCGTTGAACTTTATTAGAACTAGGTTTGATGATTGTGCGATCGCTAATTACAGGAACAAAATTACTAACTCCTAGCTCCGTACAACAGCGCACTATTTGCTCATAACCACTTCCCTTAGGTAAAGCGGTAATCAGGGTAAGAACTACAGGCAATTCTGTCCCTACATCTACTGATTCAATAATCTGTGCTGACTGCTCAACAATTTCAGCCATCCAGGAATTACCAACACCATCCATCGCGATAAAGCGATCGCCATTAACCAACCGCAATACCCGCAATAAATAGTGCCGTTGTTGAGCATCCAGAATAATCTGCTGCTTCTGTATTTGTTCTGGTGCAATAACTAAACGGTAAGTCAATTGATTATATTAATTGTCCATTATTTAGAAACCCAAATAGACATCGAGCCACCTTTACAGCTAAACTCTCCCCATCCATATTCATTGGTAGTCACTTGATCGGGTATATGTTCAGTGATGTCGTAGAAAGTAGTATTGGGTTTACCTACTTCCATCCATTTACTGCCTCCCCAGCCATTACTGAGAACTACAGCGATCGCCTGAGGATGTTCCGCATCTCCTAATCTAGTCCAGCCAATGAGATTGGCGTCATCAAAATAATCGTACTGCTCGCCATAAGCATAATTTTTGCGAACATAAAGTAATTTATCTATGATCCAATGATGATCATTGAGCCAAATTTCATATTCTTGACCATCTCTGCCTTTATCTTTATATTGTGCGCCAAAATAATCTCCGTAAAAGATACAAGGATAGCCTGCTCGTCTCAATAAAATCAAGGCATAAGCTAAAGGTTTGAACCAAGGCTCTACAGGAGATTCTAGAGCTTGCAACGGTTGAGAATCATGGTTCTCGACAAAAGTTACTGCTAAGCTAGGCTGCTGCTGTACTAAAGTATTGTCAAAGATTTGCCTTAAATCATAGTGTTCGCCACTTTTGCTAGCACGATGAAAGTTATAGTGCAGTGGCACATCAAACAAAGACATTCTACCTTCAGTATTCGTAATATAACGGTGTAAGGCCTCGATATCATCTGACCAATATTCACCCACAGCAAACATATTCCGATCAGTAGTAGGGAGTTCTCGCACATAATCTAACCAGCCATTAAAAAAGAGAAAGCTAATATGCTTAACAGCATCAATGCGAATACCATCTATTCCCGTAGTCTCGAAATACCATTTAGCCCAATCCCTTAACTCATCACGAACTTCTTGGCTGCGCATGTCAAGGTCACAAGCCATTAAAAAGTCATAATTACCGTGTCTAGGGTCAACATCAGTTTCAAAGTTTTTATCATGAATACGGTATATGTTATGGTCATTCCAGTCGTAGGCATTGTGATTAATAGAATCAAAATGCTTCGCATTCCATTTAAAGCTAGAATACTTATCTCCACGACCAGGAAAAGTGTATTTGGTGTAAACTTCTATTTCTCGATAGCCGCCAAGTTCATGATTGCGATTATCCCAGGCTACAGGTACAGCTTGAACCTTTTCCATTTCATCTCCACCATTACGATGATTTAAAACCACATCAGCATAAACTTGTAGTCCAGCTTTCTGTGTTGCTTTGATTGCTTGTAAATATTCTTGCTTAGTACCGTATTTCGTTCGAGTTGAACCTTTTTGTTCAAACTCTCCTAAATCAAATAAGTCATACACACCATAACCAACATCATAGCCTCCGCCACTGCCTTTATAGGCTGGAGGTAGCCACAACGCAGTTATACCTACTTTAGCTAGGTCTTTGGCTATAGTAGTTACTTCTGTCCACAAAGTTCCATCAGGAGGAATATACCAATGGAAATATTGCATCATCACACCGTTTACCTGAGACATAGCCATCGCAACTCCTATTACTCTTTTGCTGTAAGAATGCTATCAATCCCATAGCCAAGAAACAGTAAAACTATAGATTAATTTGCTTGGTTGTTGTTTGTAAAATTCTATATTCTTTTAGATCAAAGATTTTCTTCTCTTTCACAAAAACGTTATCTAAGATAAATATGACTTTGAGTTAGGAATAAGAATATGCACCCTATTATTGGCATATCTACGAACAAAGTATGATAAAAGAATCATACTAATATTTCTTAAATCATGGCTGCTAAGATAACTATAAGTTTAGATGAGAGTCTAATTGAGTTTATTGATCAGAGAACTAACAACCGTAGCAAGTTTATTAGTGAATTACTCTCACAGTTAAAACAAAAAGAATTTGAGGCTGAGTTAGAAAAAGCTTATATAGATCAGGAAAATGACCCTGAATTTCAGCAAGAAATTGCCGCTTGGGATTGTGTAGTAGGAGATGGGTTAAATGCCTAGCGGACAATTAACCTATCGACGCGGAGACATCTATTGGGTTGAATTAGACCCAACTAGGGGAACAGAAGCGAAGAAAACTAGAGCTTGCCTAATCATGCAAAACGACTTTGGTAACAAACAGAGTTCTTTGACAATTGTTGTTCCCTTTCTTGCACCCAAAAACTACCCATTTGTGGTCAATGTTCTACCTAGCAATTTAAATGGCTTAGATCAAGAAAGAGGATTACATTTAAGCCAAATTAGAGCAGTGGATGTCTCTCGAATCAAAACAAAAGTAGGTGAAATTGAAAAGACTTATTGGAAAGACATAAAAAAGGCAGTTGATATTCAATTAGGATTTAACCTAAGCTAGTCAAATCTTTAAGTTAAGCTATCTTGAGCTCAGGGGTGCTTGAGTCTTAAACTTGACCATAGCTCAGTTTACAACAAAGTGCACAAAAAGGTAGCATCCTCTGCAGCGTGTAGTTATGGCGACTAACGGTGTGCAGACATCCAGACACTTGCAAAATCCACAAGCTCTCTTTGCGACATCAATCGTGTCTCAGCATTGCCAACCTTACCAAAGCGCACCTTGTTCTGCGCCTCAAAAGCCATCCCTACTTCATTAAAATCATCCGAAATAGGTTCTAGGATATGGTAGGAAACCCAATGCCGCTGCCCGTCTTTCATAATTGCACTACTTTCAGTGATGTAACTTTTGTTGTCATAGGAAGCACGATCTTCGGCAAGGTGCAGTGATGTACTCTTATCATGCCCTACTCCTAAAAGAAACACTTGACCGTCAAGCTCATACAGTTTTGAAAGAGGTGACTGTTCTCCCGTAGGTGACTCTAAAAGATGGTCAGCAATGATTGCCTCTGCATTGGCACCTACAGCAGCAAAGGAACGGGCGGGATGTTGGCTGCGTTTTGCCTTGGGATGTGTGCGAATCAGTTCGGCAAGTGCGCCCATATTGAGAGAGGGTGTTACATCTCTGTTGTACGCAGGATAGTTTTCTCGAATGACATCCCACCATGCCTTTGGGACACCATGAACACCTGTACAAGGGTCAAGATTTTTCCAAGATTGAGTAGGGACAACGAGCGTACCGCTGTCACCAATAACGTCAAGTAGGGCATACAGTAACGCCTCCACGCCACCCACTACATAGCCAATACTTTTGAGCGAGCAGTGAATGATAAGGTTCGCTCCCTCTGTGATTCCACAAGAGGTTAAGTCATCTTTTAATGATCGCTGTGTAAATGGCAATGGTTGCTTTGGATAATCCATTCTAAGTATTAATTTTCGCGCAAATAAGCATGAGAGCTATAACTATTTATTATGCGGAAGCTTTCTGGATATCCACCCTTTGTAGCATGTTATAAAATTTCGGTATATTCGTCGTTTATATCAATAAAATTTCTGGATATCATGCCAAATAAGTATAATATCAAGAATTTTTCAGGATATCATTCCGTGGGAAACCCGCCTAAAAAACTCCTTGAACAAGTAAGCGATGTTATTCGTCTGAAGCATTATTTTTATTTAGTGAGTCGTAACTCACGGTTCGCTTAAATAAAATGCATTGAATCAAATAAAGAGGATAGAATCAAGTCACAGCAATTATTTGCTGGATTGGAGTCAATCAGGAACTAGCTGGGGAAGAATGTAAATCGATTCAGGAATCTTCATCAGATTTAAAATCTGTCTTTGAAGAGAATTAAGAGAACTAATTTCAGTAGAGCCATCAGGATAAAGATACAAAGTTAGATCGCCAAAAGCAGCTAGCAATTGTTCAGCAGTGGGACGAAAAGTAGTGCGCTTGGGATTGCCTGAATAAAGTCCAGGAAGTGATTGCTTTGTCACCGCTAGTTGGCGACGAACCACAAATTCCATCAAGGTAAACAGAGTCAGGGCGATCGTTAGTAAAAACATCAGCCCTCGAATCCGTTCTTCATCTTGAAAATAGATGGGTAAAGCGGGAAGACGACCTCGTTTAAAACGATGAAAACCTCTTTCAGGTTGCCATTGCTCCCGATAAGAGTTAACAGCTTGCTCAAGAGAAAGACGCTGTGAATTAGCATTAGTTACATACAATCTCCAACCAGCGATGGATTGTTGATGGGTGATAGCGGTCTCACAACGTTGATAAGTCAAGGAAAGAGTAGTTTGACGAACACGACGAGAGGGACGATTCTTACTTCCTCGACCAGCACCTTGATAAACTTTTTGATAGCCAATTTTCTTCTCAATCGCAGTTAAGATCTGCCCCGTAACTCGATAACGTTTCAGAATAGTCTCCACTTTGGTTTGTAGAGCTACCTCATCTTGTGGTGGTTTTTTAGCGAGTTTTTCTAGGGCAAGTTCCGCTTTACTCAGACGAGCTGACAAGCTTTTAAGTTGACGCTGTTGTAAAGCATAAGAACAAACCACTAACCATCGTTCTGACCAACGATGCCACTTTTGATGTTCTTTTTCATACCAGAGACTGCCCAACGGAACTTCAAAACCCTTACCAATGGGAGATTCTGACTCGGCTTCGGAGTTGAGACAAATTTCTTGCACTGCTGTTGGTGGATTAGCCACCCATTGCGATAACAGTTTGGGACGAGGCTGATGCATCGCTAGCGGAAAACAGTAAATTCCTCCTTGTTGATTAATTTTCCCCCGATTATTCCAAGTAGAGCCTTTAGAATCGGCGAGAAACAAGAAATCTTTGTGACCAATAATCTCCACCAATTGTTGCCATGTTGGTAGATAATGAGATTCATCTGTTCCATTTCCTGATAATGTAGCTCCCAATAGAGGCATTCCCATGGGGTCGAGAGTAGCTAACATTTGACGATATTGAACCAAATCAGGGCGGCGGTCTTTACTATAACCAAAATTCAGCAAGTTAGTTCCTTCTGTTTCTTTTGTGGGCTGATGATAGACACTAAAACTTGTGGTATCGCTTCTGGCTTTGTCCGTTGGTAATTCATAAGCTCGTATTGTGCTTTGTCCCAATTGAATTGCTACTTTCTCTCGCCCTTGATTTTCCGATGAACCGATGACACTTAATAAGTCAGCTAGTCGGTCATCTGTGGCATCTTTGCCCCCAATGTTCCATCCTGTTGCTATTTCTAAGGTTTGCCGATGTTTTTCTACCCATGGTTCTACGGCACATAATCGATGGTCTGATTGGCTCACTACATAACTTAGAAATAGGACTGATAATTGACCGTAGCTTAATCCTTTTCGATTCCCATGAGGAACAGGTAGCTCTCGATCAATTATTGATGCTATTTCCATTTGCTTTAGCCAATGAATAATTAGAGGAAGATCATCTGCTCTTTCTGAGTTAGTTCCTTTCAAGACGGGTTGGTCTCTCTATTCTTTCAACTTCTTTCTCAGCATACAGTTGAGCTGTTTTATTTTTCTAGCCATCTTTGATTTAAGCGAACCGTGAGTCGTAATATTGCTAGGTTGCAACAAAAATTTGAAAGCTTGGCGATCGCAACTCCTATTAATCTTTTGCTGTGAGAATGTTACCAAGTTTATGCTCAATAAACAGTGAAGCTAGAAACTATTCAGAATTTGAGAATTAGCTTCTATTGCTTAGTACGGAGTTCATAATACGCTTGGACTTCGCCAAATCTTTCCAGTCTTTTTATTTCTTTAAAACCAAGCCTTGCCAATAGCTTTCTAGATTTAAAATTTTTTACTTGTGTTTCAGCAACCACTAATGAACTTCCATTGTTTCTCAGTGCTTCTTGCACCGCTTTAAATGCTAATCCCTGACCTACGTATTCAGGAAGTAATTGGTAGGATAACTCTACCTCTCCTGAATCCACATGTTCTCCGAAAACGACCGTTCCAATTGGACTGTCCTTGACCTCAATAACCCAGTAACTTTTGGGTTTCTGATTCAAAAGAGTAGAAACTCTTTTTTTAGCTTCATTGAAAGGTACTGCACCACCCAAATACTCTCTTACCTCACTATCAGTAAGCAACCTCAATAAAAACTCAAAATCACTATCTGAAAGCTTCCGTAGTTTCATATTTCCATTTAGCGTTACTTGCAGCGTTTAGTTAAATTTTTTTCTAAAGACATTAGAAAATACTCACCATCTTCGCCTACTGCTGTTTCAGTAATTTGCCAACCTATCGCCAAATAAAAATCCACCGCATTTTGGTTTCTGGTAAGACACTTTAACTTAGCGGGTCTATCCATGACATCCAAACAAGTAGTCAATAGCTGATGACCGATTCCTTCCCGTAAACGTCTGGGATGAACATAAAGGAGATGGATAAAGTTCTTTTGTAACCACACCGAGGCAAAGCCAACTAAAATGTTTTGGTCTGAAGCGACAAAGATACTTTCTCCTTCAGTATGTTTATCGAAGTCTAAGAGTTTATAGCCGGAGGTATCTAACCACGAAAATGTATCTCTGCGAGCTAACAGGTATATTTCTCTGAGTGCAGCTAAATCTTGAAGTTTGCAGTGGCGGACTTCAATCATCAAATCTTCGCGCAGGATACCCCCGCTATAGCCCCAAGGATGTAGGGCTTAGCGGTGGGACGGCGTGGAACATGGTCGGGGAACCCGACCGTTTCCGCCTTTGGAATGCGCGCCTCCAATTAGATTTTTTACATTTGATATTGTATAATGTGAAGCATGACCGAACGTGCTTACAAATACAGATTTTTCCCCACTGCCGAGCAAGAGAATCTCTTGCGGCGGACAATGGGGTGTGTGCGCTTGGTATATAACAAGGCTTTGGCTACTCGAACAATCGCTTGGTATGAAAGACAAGAGAGGATCAGCTATAAAGAAACTTCTAGTCTTCTTACTGGGTGGAAAAAGCTTGAGGACTTGGATTTTCTTAATGAGGTTAGCTGTGTACCTTTGCAGCAATGCTTGAGACATCTGCAAAAAGCGTTTGCCAACTTTTGGGGAAAATGTGCCAAGTATCCAAGGTTTAAAGCTAAACGCTATGGTGGTTCGGCAGAATTTACTAAGTCGGCGTTTAACTATCGCAATGGTTCTCTTTGGCTTGCTAAGTGTAAGGAGCCGTTGAATATAGTTTGGTCTAGACTTTTGCCAGATGGATGCGAACCATCTACTGTGACAGTCAAACTTGATCCTAGTGGTCGCTGGTTTGTCTCGATGTTGGTAGATGACTACACGATTGAAACCTTGCCACCAACTAAGAAAAAAGTTGGTATTGATGCGGGTATCTCCAGACTGATAACTACTAGTGATGGCGAAAAGATAGC
Organism: Pleurocapsa sp. PCC 7319; assembly: GCF_000332195.1. Lineage (NCBI taxonomy): Bacteria > Bacillati > Cyanobacteriota > Cyanophyceae > Pleurocapsales > Pleurocapsaceae > Pleurocapsa > Pleurocapsa sp. PCC 7319. The sequence goes on along the minus strand of NZ_KB235922.1, from coordinate 2,761,271 downwards.
CAATCCAAAGCATTTTAATCGGCTGTATCAAAAGCTTGCATGTGCGCAAAAGGAATTGAGTCGGAAAACCAAAGGCTCTCTTAACCGATATAAAGCGCGACTTGAGGTAGCTAAAATACACGCCCAAATTAAAGATGCTCGTACCGATTTCCTGCACAAGTTGACTACTGGCTTGGTTCAAGAAAATAGCGTAATTGCTATTGAGGATTTGGCAGTTAGAAACATGGTCAAAAATCACAAGCTGGCTCGCAGCATTAGCGATGCTGCTTGGGGTGAAATGTTTCGTCAACTTGAATACAAATGCGAATGGTACGGGCGGAAGCTGGTCAAAATTGATCGGTTTTTCCCCAGCAGCAAACGATGCAACCATTGCGGGTTTGTCGCTGACAAAATGCCTCTTGATGTTCGTACCTGGGATTGTCCCAGTTGTGGAACTACAGGTATCGATAGAGACATCAACGCTGGGAAAAATATACTCGCCGCAGGGCTTGCGGTGATTGTCTGTGGAGCGGACATAAGACCTGATAACCATAATGTTAAAGGGCAGTTGCGAAAAACCCGTAGGGGAAGGAAACAGAAACCTAAGTCGTGAGTCTTAGGAATCCCCCGCTATAATCTCTGATTTAGCGGCGGGAGGATGTCAATATATGAGTATAGAATTCAACGAATTAGTTAAGCAGCGAATGATAAACTTGACTTTATACTAGTTTTTGTATTTTGCCGTTGCAAGGCAGTGTTATTTGGGTCGAATTCTCTTGTCGTCATTAGCTCTGAAATATTTATCTATAAAAGGCTCAACTATGTTATTCTCCCAAATCTGAAACTCGATGTACTTTTCAAAATCCCCTTCCCAGTAGTGTTCATAATTTCGAGAGTCATCATCACCAGGCATCCCATACTTGTCAATAAAACTTTTAAGTTCGTGAAGCAGAAATATCTTCCCGTGGTAAGGCTTTTTATTGTTGGTTAATGCAATATAACTGTCTGGAAAAGTAAAAGATGTTGTTGCTGAATTCAAATCGCAAATTGGTATTCTAACTTCTATTTGATTTTCAATGAGGTGTTTAAACCAGGTTGATGATCCAAGGACGAAATAAAATGGATATTTCCTGAGCGGATTTCCACCCCGCTCTATGAAAAGACGGCGCAAATTATTCTCAATTTTTTTTCTAGTGCCAATATAATAATTTCCATATCTTCTCTGATAACCAGCATTATTTTTATATCGATCTCTTAGCTCTTGAAATATAGGACTATCTTTACCATTTTCTAGCTCAGATAAAGTCAGGAATGGTTGACGATCTTCCATATGGTAATGAGTGATGAAGCTTGGTATTTTCATGTATTTTCATGCTCGCTCTTATAGGAAAACACTAGAATCAACCGAAAAAAACTCCGTTAACTGGATTAAACGCCATATCATATTCCATGATAAGAAGCATCCCAATGAAATGGGTGGAAAAGAAATTGAAGAATTTCTCAATTATTTAGCATTAGAAACAAATGTAGCTGCATCTAGCCAAAATCAAGCTTTAAATGCATCGTATTATTAATACCTTACAACACAGGTTCGCCATTTTGGCGGCTTTGCGATCGCAATATATTTTGAACTACATTTGCACTATCCGGCGTTCTTTACTATTTCATGTCATAGCCAAACAAATTAGCATCTACTTCAGTTAAATCAATATCCCCTAAACCATATTCTCTCCAACGTCTGCTAACCATTGCTGCTACATCTGCATCAGATTCTAAAGGTTCCCCCCATTCGTGATCGGTTTCCGGGGGGATTTTAGTGGTGGCATCTATACCCATGCGTCCACCCAAGCCAATTTTCTCGCTAGCAAAATCCAGAGTATCAAAGGGAGTATCAGGCAAAATGAAGACATCGCGAGAAGGATCTACTTTGGAACTGATTGCCCAGACTACCTGACGGGGATCGCGAATATTGATATCTTTGTCTACCACAATCACAAACTTAGTGTAGGTAAATTGCGGTAAGGCGCTCCAAAAAGCGAGAGCCGCTCTTCGAGCTTGACCTGGATAAGCTTTATCGATGGAAATAATCGCCGCCTTATAACTCAAAGCTTCCATAGGAAGGAAGAAATCAACAATTTCCGAGACTTGCTGTCTCAATATCGGCGTATAAATTCGATTCAGGGCGATCGCCATCATAGCCTCTTCTTTGGGAGGACGACCGCTAAAGGTAGTTAAATAAATAGGATCTTGACGATGGGTCATGCAATGGAAACGAACTAAGGGAGAATCTTCCACGCCACCGTAATAACCCATGTGATCGCCAAAAGGTCCATCAGGTAGCATTTCTCCTGGGGTGATGGTACCTTCGAGGACAAATTCTGAATCGGCAGGAACTTCTAAATTAACAGTTTTACATTTAGCGAGCTTGACTCCACTACCACCATATAAACCAGCAAATAACCACTCTGATAAATCTACGGGAATGGGCGTAGCTGCTGCCATGATAATCAGCGGATCGACTCCTAGGGCGATCGCAATTTCCAATTTTTTACCTGCTTCCGCTGCTTTTCGCAAATGTCTCGCACCACCACGAACGGAAAGCCAGTGGACGGTCATGGTATTTTTAGACTGTAGCTGTAGACGATATACTCCAACATTGGGTGTACCCGTTTCTACGTCTTTAGTAATTACCAAACCCAAAGTGATGATTTTGCCCGCATCCCCAGAATAAGGTCGAATCATCGGGACTTTATTTAGATCGACCTCTTCTCCTTCCAGTACTACCTGATGACAGGGAGGAAAGAAATCTCGTCCGGGTTTAGCCTTGAGGACATCAAACAGCACTTTACCAAAATCAACAGCTTGGGAAATTTTTTTCGGTGGTTTAGGCTGCTGCAACATAGCTAGCTTAGATCCCAGAGTTTCCAATTCTTCTGGGATTTCCATATTCATGGACCAACAGATACGCTCTACCGTTCCCATCAAGTTGACCGCTACAGGAAATGGCGAACCCTTAACGTTTTCGAATAATAGTCCAGGACCTCCTGCCTGCAACATCCGATTAGAAATCTCGGCAATCTCTAAATCTGGATCTACTAATGCTGAGATACGCCTTAGTTGACCTTTGGTTTCTAAAAGTTTGATAAATCCCCGTAAGTCTCTAGCCATATTAAGAAATATAAAGCGATAATATATTATCTAGTCTAGAAGAGTTGGGGAGCAATCAACAATCTATTTATGAACCAAAAGAGAATTAGCGGTCATCTCCTGACTCATAGCATCAATAATATTGTGTAACGCCTCCATAAAAGCTTGTTCAGAGTCTGAATTTAAAGCATTAAGCAGATAATTTCTACCACCCTGAGGCTGACAAAGAAATTGAAGCACCTGATTTGCATTATTTTGACTGCTCATAAAAATATTTAGTAAATATTATTTATAGATAGGGACGCTTGAAATTATGCATCTTTCATAGATAACATTTCCTCGGCATAATGGCTGATATAAAAGACAAATTAAACTTTTTTGGAGATAATAAATGTTTAAAATGAGCTAAATAATTTTTAATTGGCTTAGATACCACTAAGTATAATCTAGTAAATCGAGTCATAAATCATAAAGTAAAACCAAATTTACTTTTGCTGATTGATAATTTTGATACTAAATCAATTATTGGCGGATAAAAATAAAATTATGCTCGTCAGATGATGCTGCGTCATAAGCATAGCCAGAATCACAAAAATTCTTGATACCTTGAATATTTTGGAGCTGATTTTTGATGATATGGGCTGCCATCATACCCCGTGCTTTTTTGGCATAAAAACTAATAATCTTATACTTGCCGTTTTTCCAATCTTTGAAGATAGGAGTAATAATATTTCCTTGAAGTAATTTGGGTTTTACAGCTTTGAAATATTCATTAGAAGCTAAATTGACTATAGTTTTACTCTGGAGCTGTTCTAATTGCAGATTGATGGCTTGAGTTAATTTGTCCTGCCAATAATCATAGAGGTTATTAGCTGCTAAGTCTTTCAGTTTAGAATGAGCTAATTTGGTACCCATTTCTAAGCGATAGGGTTGAATTAAGTCCAAAGGTTTAAGCAAACCATATAACCCCGATAAAATTCTTAAATGGTCTTGAGCAAAATCAAAGTCTTGCGGTTCAAAACTATCAACATCCAATCCTTGATAGACATCCCCCTTAAAGGCTAGTAAAGCTTGTTTAGCATTAGTATTATCAAAAGATGGTTGCCAAGTCTGATATCGGGATGCATTAAGTTCTCCTAGTTTGTCACTAATTTTCATCAGAGAGGAAATTTCGGTTGCCGATAACTGACGTAGTTGCTCGACTAAAGTTGTAGTTTCTGATAAAAAATCTGGTTGAGTAAAGTGGTCAATACTGGGTGAACTTTCAAAGTCGAGGGTTTTTGCTGGAGAAATTAATATAAGCACAAGCTTTGTAGAGGATACAAATGGTAATACTGTTTAAAATTTGATCATAATTCGGAATTAAGATTTCAATTTTACCAAAGCAAGCGTAAAGCGGCAGAGCCGCAGCTATAAGCTGTAAGCTGTAAGCTGTAAGCCAATTAGAAGAGGCTTTAACCTCTCCTAATTGTAGACCACCAAACTTCGTTTGCTGGGGGCATTAAACCCGATAGCTATAAGCTGTTAGCCGTTTACCAAGCGTAAACTTTAGAGCTTAAAGCTTAAGGCTTAGAGCTTAAAGCTTTTTAAGGTAAAGCACAGTTCTTAAGAGGATCTTTGTTCCTAGAATCACCGTACCTTTTAGGGCGGTGAGTATGTCACATAATTATCTAGCGATCGCCTGATGCATTTTATTGACCGTTACAGTCTGCAGTAACTGGATTAGTAGGTTTATGCCATTCTTCTTGGAGCCAGTCACGAACAAAAAGACCCATTTTTTTACCTCCCAAGACTCGATCATTTTTATCGGCTAACCTGGGGGAACAATAGTGGTCATAAGTCCAAACTGTCCAGTTAATCTGAGGACGCATACTTAAAAATTCTTTCATTGGTTGACCAAATTCTGCGGTTGTTGCTCGACCAAATTCCCATTCCGCATCTGCTTGCCAACCAAATTCTGTAATAAAAATGGGAACCCTGTCAGCTGCTTTACCGAATACTTCTTCCCAATCGTAATCCTGACCCATCTCCCTCGGCCAACTTTCCTTCATTCCTTGATAAGTGTGATTAACATAAGCGAGATTGCTGCCGCGAAATGGATACTGGGGAGCAAATTGGGTAATTTGAGCCCACAGAGGAGAACTAATCAGAATAATATTTCTCGGTGCTTGTTCCCGAATTAAATCTACCCATTTTTGAGCCTTAGCACGCCAGTTAAGCCAATTTTCTGGGGTTACTAGTTTAGGATAGCCAGGCTCATTGTAGAGTTCAAAAATGACATTGGAGTAATTACTAAATCGAGGTGCCATATAATTCCAAAAGGCCTTCGTTTTTTGCTCCATTTCTGGCGATCGCCAATCTGCTCCTTCTTCTCCGTCTACTGGATGCCAATCAATAATACAGTAAACTCTTTGTTGAACACATTCCTCTACTCCAGCTTTTAAAGCTTGATAAACTTCTTCTAAGCTAAAATTATCCAAGTGATAATCCTTAATTGGTAGACGTAGTAAATTAGGATACCAACCTTTAACACCGTTAGTTACTTTAGGGATTTTTTGGGCAAAGTCTGGCAAAACCTTTTCTCCCCATTCACTATTAAAACCACAGAAACTCATCCCTCTCAAGGTCACGGGATTACCTGCTTCATCTTTGATCCATTTTCCATCTGCTTGAAGCCACGGTAGATTCCCGACCAGATCACATGATGTTGGCTGCTGTAGACGATCTTGATGATTAGAGTTAAGTAATTGGGTATTTTGAGCTATTGCTGGAGAAAATATCAACTTAACAATAGGTGAACTTTTCGTCAAAAACAATATAGATAATAAAGCGATCGCTAGAGCAATTAAGCTCAGCTTTTTGAGATTTTTGAAATTAAAGTGAAGCATAACTTTTAAACTACCCTTTAACGATCGCCCCAAAATCCGCTAATATCCTGGCATGATTACGGAGTAAACCCAGTAAATTCAAGCGGTTGCGCTTGATGTCAGGATTCTCCGCCATAACTAAGACGCTATTTTCGCCATCAAAAAAGTTACTCACAGCCGGGGCAATTTTAGCTAGGCTATCTACTAATAGTTGATAATTTCGTTGCTCTTGAGAAGCCTCAGTTTGCGGTAGTAACTCTAACAATGCTGCATACAATTCCTGTTCCGAAGACTGCTCGAATAATTTTGGGTTAACCACTTCTTTGGGGTCTAACGTTTGGGTATCCAGGTCTCCTTTAGCTGCTAAACGAGTAGAACGATTTATAGTTTCATAAATTTCGTTTAGCTGACCATTATCGCGAATTTCTTGCAGAAATAAAGCGCGATCGCGTACATCCAGTAAATCTTCTAAAGCTCGCTCAGCATACTCAGCATCGTTTTCGCCAATAATTGCATTGACCAAATCATAATCAATATTTTTCTCGTCCTGTAATAGGGTGCGAATCCGTTGAATGAAGAATTCTTGTAAAGTGGTGACAGGAGATTGGCGGTCAGGATGAGCCGAGACAAAATCAGCTGCACCCTGTTCAATTAGCTGGTTTAAATTAATTTCTAAATTGGCATCCCAAGTAATATTTAGGATTCCGTTAGCTGCACGACGTAGAGCAAAAGGATCGGAGGAACCACTGGGAATCATGCCTAAACCAAAAATACCGATTAAGGTATCCAAGCGATCGGCTAAACCGACTACTTGACCATTTAAGGTCGTAGGCATCAAATCATCTGCCCCCCTCGGTAAATAATGCTCAAAAATACCTTTGGCTACCGTGGGAGACTCACCACTGACGACAGCATATTTTTCTCCCATTACTCCCTGCAATTCAGGAAACTCATAGACCATTTGCGTAACTAAGTCCGCTTTGCAAAGGAGAGCGGTACTTTCGATTTCACTTTGCTGTTCTTCATTAGTATTAAGTTGTTCGGCAATAATCTTAGCCGTATCGATAATTCGATCTACCTTATCTCGCATAGTACCTAAATCTTCTTGAAAAGTTACTGTTTCCAGTTGCGGTAGATAAGTATCTAAGTGTTCATCACAATCAGCATGGTAGAAGAATTGAGCATCGGCTAATCTGGCACGAATCACTCTCCCGTTACCTTCAGCAATCAGTTCTTTTTTCTGGGGGTCGCCGTTGGAAATAGTAATAAAGTTAGGTAGGAGAGTATTCTGGTCTTTGCCGTCTTGTCTATAAACAGGAAAATAACGTTGATGGCTAACCATGACTGTAGTAATCACTTCAGTTGGTAGCTTAAGAAATTCGGCTTCAAACTTTCCTGTTACTGCCGTCGGATACTCCACCAAATTAACAACTTCTGCCAACAAATCAGGATATATTTCGGCTTTTCCTGCAAGATTATTGGCTTCGGCAATTATTTCTGCTTGTATTTTCTCTTTTCGGACTCTAGAATCTACATCTACGTAGGCTGTGCGCAGAGTTGACACGTAATCTGTAGCGTGGGGAATAGTGACCTGCTCGGGATATAAAACACGATGTCCACGGGATAAGCGATCGCTACTAATAGTTTCTGAGCCGTTAACCAACTCTAAGGGTAAAACTTCACGCTCCCATAATGCCACCAGCCAACGAATTGGACGGGGAAAACGTAAATCACCATCACCCCAGCGCATAAAGCGTTTCCCTTCTAAGCGAGTAATCCATTGGGGACAAAGCTCTTGTAAAATCGCTTGAGTACTGCGTCCTTTAATTTGTTTTTGGATAAAGACAAATTCTCCTTTCGGGGTCGGGCGAATTTCTAAGTCATCTAAACTTACCCCTTGCTTACGGGCAAAACCCTCTGCTGCTTTAGTGGGTTCACCATCTTTAAATGCTGCTTTGACAGGAGGTCCTTTCACTTCTTCTTCTCGGTCTGCTTGTTGACTGGGAAGATTTTTGATCAGTACGGCTAAACGGCGAGGAGTTGCATAATACTCAATCTTAGTAAAACTCAAAAACTCCTCGGACAGGCTAGCAGGGATTTTGGCTTGCCATTGTGCGATCGCGCTACTCACAAAATCTGCGGGTAATTCTTCTGTACCTACTTCTAATAAAAAATTAGCCATAAAAGAGTTTAACTTAATGCCGTACAGTTAAATCAGGATAGCAGTTTTCGGCGTTCAAGTGCGGATCAAATTATGCAACTAAATTACTTCTGAGGTTAGAGAAGTAGTTTGATTTAACTACAATAACCAGTTTCATTAATTTCAAGTTAGGAAATGATTAAAATTTATACAAAATTTCACTACACATTTGAAGATCTTGCTGCATAATAGTAGACGGCACTATGGGTGGAGTTTGACGTGCAAACAAAACACTTTCAACCGCTACATATAGTATATAGCCTCTATATCTAAATAATTGATTAGTACCTGTAATGAAACGATCTACTGTCGAACAAGCAGCCCAAACTAGACATTTGCTGCTAACTAAACTTAGAGAACATCAAACCCCAATCAGTTTACAAGAGTTAGGGCTTAACTTAGGTGGCGATACCGTCTTGTCCCAACGAACTCTCAAAGAAGCTGCTTGGCAATTGGTTGAAGAAGGCAAAGCCAAGTTTAATTCTACCTGGGATTTAGAAATTATGTGAATTTTGAGGTAATTACGGCTAATAAATTTGTGAGGGCGTACTATCGAGATGACAGTACGTCTTTATATTTAGTGTTGAATATTTATGTTGGAAAGAGATCAAAGACAACATAATCCCTTCGGTAATCGAGGCGATAAGCCAGGAGACAGTCGCAAATCTTTTCAGGTTGATCGCGATCGCATTCTCTATTCTTCGGCATTTCGACGTTTGGCACAGATTACCCAAGTAGTTACCGCCCAAGAAGGTCATGTATTTCATAATCGGTTAACCCATTCTCTCAAAGTAGCGCAAGTGGCTCGGAGATTAGCTGAAAGACTGGTTGCTGAACAGCCAAAGGTAGCCGAGGCGATCGGCGGAATCGATCCTGACGTAGTTGAAGCAGCGGCACTATCCCATGATTTGGGACATCCGCCTTTTGGTCATACGGCAGAAGAAGAATTAGATGCTTGCGCTCAGAAAGCGGGTTTAGCTGATGGCTTTGAGGGTAATGCTCAATCCTTCCGTATTTTGACACGATTAGCAATTCATCGCATTGATTATTATGGTCTAAATTTGACTAGAGCGACTCTCAATGCCATTTTGAAATATCCTTGGCTGCGATCGCCAGACATAAAATCTAAACAACATCGTAAGTATTCTATCTATAACTCAGATCGGGAAGCTTTTAATTTTGCCCGACCCGAATCGAATGCTTATCAGTCAATCGAAGCTAGCATCATGGATTTTGCTGACGATATCACTTACAGTGTTCACGATTTAGAAGATTTTTATTTAGCTGGTTTAATTCCCTTAGAGCTTTTGGCAACGGATTGGGACGAATTAGATCGCTTTGTCAGCCAATGGCTGCGGGAGTTTCCCCATAACCGTGTAGCAAGAGTAGTAAAAGCTAATCCCCATCGTTTTCAAAACTTTCTCGATGCTACTTACAACCTCAAAGGACAATATCCCCCTGGGTCTTTTGAACAAAAAGCTCAAATCAAACGAATTAGTTCGCAATTAATTCAAACTTATATTCATTCAGTACAGCTAAGCACCAAATACGGCGATCGCGGGCACTTAAAATATAATCTTCAGCGAGAAGAAGAACTCAAATTTCTTCAGCGGATTGTCTGGTCTTATGTAATTTCTAATCCCCGTTTAGCTACTCAAAGATACGGTCAAAAAAGGATTATTAGAACCTTATTTGAAATTTATCTCGAAGCCATTCGCGATCGCGACTTAAGTTTTATTCCAGCTCGTTTTGTCAGAGAATTCTTAGAAATTGAAGAAAATTCTCTTAGCGCAACTCAGATTGAGCAAGAAAAAACCCGTATGGCAGTCGATATTGTCTCAGGATTGAGTGAAGCTGAAGCTGTAGTTCAATATCGTCGTTTGATCGGCATTAGTCAAGGCTCTTTCCTGGATAATTGGAATTGATTGGTACGCTTAATGTTGATTAATGATGCATTATTATGAACTATTTTGTTAGTAATTCATTCTTCAAAACTAGATTTATTTCTGGGGGAACTTTCCCCCAGACCCCACTCTCGCGCATTCCCTTGCGTCTTACGCCGACGCGGGGTCGCTCGCCAGTTGGGGAAGTGACGGCTTCCCCAAGCCCCTTCGTAACTAAAGTTTAGTTAAAATATCTGTTTTGCTAGCTAATTTTACTTGAAATGGCGAGTTTGATTCACATGAGGCTTTTGGTATAAGTTGCAATCAAAATTGATACACAATAGTTATATATGAAACAAGAAAGTCAAAAGAACATCACCAGCACTATTTACTGAATAGGCTAAAAGCTAAAAGCTAAAAGCTAAAAACCGTTTAATGCGAACGTAGCAAATTCACATCAGACTTATAAGTGTCTGATCGGGAGACAAGATGATGGAAAATTTTAATGAGTACCATTTAGACCCAGAGCAATTTCCTTTTCTTCAATCTTTTCAGGAGCACTGGCAAGAAATTCGAGATGAGTTTACCAGCTTCCTCAAAAATGCATCTGATGAGGAGTTAGACTTCACCTACGATGTTTTGGGACCTAAAAGTGCAACCATCAAAACTAAAGGGAAGAAGAAATACTCAGCCTTCGGGATTTTATTTCAAGGTATCTTGATTGAAAAGTATATTCAATTGCATCAAATAAAATATCCAGATTACAATTCTAATGATGCAGCAGCTAAAGCCTTGGCATTAAGAGAAAAATATTTTCCCAATTTAACTAAAGCGATCGCCAAGGTGAATTCAGTCGAAGACAATATTGTCAGAAACGTTTATTTTGGTACTTTTCATCCAGGCTTAGATATTAAGCTTCATGTCAACTATAATCCCCATATGAATCGTGGCTATTTAGGGTTGATCGTCCCCCAAGGAGATGTGGCGATGAAAATCTGTCATGACAAGCTCTATTGGCATGAAGGAAAATTTATGATTTTGGATCATAGTTATCCTCATTGTCCCCACAATTACACCAACTATGACAGAACTGTTTTAATTGTCGACTTTTTTAAACCAGATTGGTCACGGGAGAAAGCAATTCAATTTGAAACAGAACAAGTCAGCCAAAGAATGCAAGATAATCCTCACAGTTTAGGCGTTTTTGGTCAAAGCGATCGCGCCAAGCAAGAAGATTTTATTAAGTATGGTTTAGCTCATCAACTTGAGTGGGATAAAGCTTTAGGTTAAACAAGCTCTTAGCCATAAGCTGTTAGCTTTTAGCTATTGTTTAAGTTAGAGCAGCAAGGAAAGTCTAGTAAATGAATGTCACAACCTACAAAAAGCTAGTTTGCCAGCAATTCGCTCAAGATTTTCAATCTGCCGTCACCATAGTCGAAAACCCTCTGGTTCAACCTGCTGCTAACGAAATCCTCATTCGTAATAAATTTGCAGGTATCAATAGTGGTTTTGACACCTTACTCTGTCAAGGTAAGGTTCCCTATGTAAACTTAACTCCTCCTTTTGATTTAGGTGTAGAAGCTGTAGGGGAAGTTGTAGCTGTGGGAGAGGATGTCCAAAATTTTCAAGTTGGAGATGCGGTGGTAACTACTATTCGAGGAGGAGGTTATCGAGAATACCAAGCGATCGATGCTCAACTTGCCTTCAAAGTTCGTTCGGCAATACCAGAAGTGTTAACCTTAATGCCCACAGGGATATCAGCTTTAGTAGCCCTGGAACAGGTAGGACAGATGACCAGTGATGAAGTTGTGCTGGTAACAGCAGCAGCAGGAGGAACAGGACATATTGCAGTTCAGTTGGCAAAGTTAGCAGGTAATCATGTCATTGGTACTTGTGGCTCTGAAACCAAGGAAAAATTGCTGCAAAAATTAGGATGCGATCGCATTATTAACTACCGCCAGGAAAGCCTCGATCAAGTCCTAAAACAGGAATATCCTCAAGGTATCAACTTAGTTTTTGATTGTGTAGGTAAACAAGTTTTTGATGCCTGTCTGGAAAACTTAGCAATTCAGGGGCGTTTAGTTATCGTTGGTTATATTGCTGAATATGGCAAAGAATTGGAAAAAGTCACCCAACCCCGTATTTATCAGCAGATTTTTTGGAAAGCTGCCTCTGTCCGTGGTTTTTTGATGCCTCTCTATCAAGAATATGCGACCGAAGCAGGCGATCGCCTGTTAAATTGGTTTTACTCTGGCAAACTTCAAGTTGCTGTCGATCCCACACAGTTTCATGGTATAAAATCTATTCCTACTGCTGTCCAATACTTACTCAGTGGTCAAAATTGTGGAAAAGTAGTAGTTAGGTACAAGTAGTTTTTGCTGTCTAGTCGAGGAGTTACTAATGACAGAAAGTTCAGAAAATACTTTAAAGGTTGCTCACCAAGCATTTGCCAACTTACAGCATGGTTTGTCAACAGGGGACTGGAATCCTATGCTAGATCTACTCACAGAAGACTTTACTTTTTGGTTTCCAGTGGGACCATATCATGGATTAAATGAGGGCAAAGCAAAAGCTCAAGATTTTTTTCAATACGTCTCGGAAGTTTTTGAGCAATCAATTAAATTGACCAGTCTAGATCGCGTTACCCACAATGAGACAACGGTTGTATTTGAATTCAGAGATGAAGGAAGGATGTGGCAAGAACCCTATAAGAATCGGATCGCCGTCTCCTTTGATGTACGAGGAGACAAAATTTGCGGCTATCGAGAATATTTTGGCAGCGATGGTAAATCTAATTGATGACACGCCCTAATCAAATAATTTGCAAACTAAATTTGTTTCAAAGTTGCGATAAGTTTGGTTAAAGTGTTTTGTGCAGTCTATTTCAGTCTTATAGAATTGCTTTAAAGTTTAAAGTAATACGTATATTCGCATATTAACTTCAAAAAACACCTCAATTATCAAAATTATGAAACTATCTCAGTCTGTCAAACTGTTCACAGCTATATCTCTGAGCTTGAGTGCGATCGCTCCTTTTCAAGCAGCTAGCGCTACTGAATTTGATGAATTTGCTGTGGATCAAAGTCAATTTGTAGCTGTTGCAGTTCCTTATAATTACCGAAGATTCAAGTTGGCAATTATTGAACAAGTTCCTGGACAGCAAGCTTGTTGGCGTGAGTCTGGTAATAATCCTACGACCATAGATTTATTGCTACTCAATTTTGACCATACCAAGAGTTGTCGTAAAGCAGTAGATACAAACGGTTACTCGTTAAGATTTAATGGCAAAGATGACAAAGTAGAATATACGCTAAATTTAATTAACAATAATGGACAATTAGAATTAATAGCCGATCACCAAGATCCCCAAAGACCGGATTTAGTTATCGGACGTACAAATGGTGTAGTAGAAGCTCCGATGAAAATTGTACTCGATCCTAATTGGCAGTTTACTAAGCGTCTTTACCAGGGCAGTGCAATTCAGCATATTTATATGAGTAATAACCCCAATCCCCAAGTATTAGGGAATGTGGCTACCGCACCCACTGCGAACCCTCCAGCCCAAACCAATCCTGTTCAAGTAGGTACACCCCAAACCCAACCTGTGCCAACACAACAACCCGTTGCTAATCAGCCTACTCCTGCTCAAACTCCTACGACTTCGGTGGAAGGTTTAATTACTAATATTTTGACTCCTTTAAGTCAGGCTGTTTATAACACTTATAATGATATGTTTACGTCTACTCCTACTAATCCCCAATCCCCGCCAAATACTAGTAATTAAATTAGTAATTTAATCTAATAGTTAACTAGATAGATGAAGTTTTTGTGTTAAAAGCTTCATTTTTTGTCTTTCAGAAAATTTTTGTTGGACTCTATAAATTTTTTTAGATCTTTGCTCTAGCTAAAAGCTAGTCTTTTACACTCCAATATTGAAAAATAAATGAACTAAAATCTATGTTAGTTTGTCTATACTATCTAGAGTTGGAGCGACAAAAATTGTTGTTATGAGGCAGAAACTGCAATACGGGATATTAATTTTAATTTGTAGTTCAATTTTATGGTTTGGTTGGACGCAACAAGCAGAAGCTAAGAGCGAATTGTATCAGCCTCAAATAGTCAACATTTTAGAGCGCCTTAGTTTTGGAACTACTTCAGAACAAGTACATCAGGTCGCAACTAATAGTATTGAGGCATATATTCAGTCTCAACTTAACCCACAACAAATTCCAGAGTCTCCCATAGTAGAACAGTTTTTGGCTGAACTGGATTTGAAGAATCAAGATCCACTTAAATTACATAAACAATTGGTGGAAAAGAGAAAGTTGCGTAATTCTTCGTCATCTGTTGCCCAAAAAGAAAAAGTACAAGAACAAATTTCACAGTTAAACAAAAAAGCTAGAGATCAAGCTACAGATGCTCGATTAGTAAGAGCAATCTATTCTTCTCGTCAATTACAAGAAGTAATGGTGGATTTTTGGTTTAATCACTTTAATGTATTTGCTGCTAAAAAGAACATAAATTTTTGGTTGAGTAGTTACGAAAATGAGATTCGAGCGAATGCTTTGGGGAATTTTCGAGACTTACTAGGAGCAACGGCAAGGCATCCAGCTATGTTGCTCTATCTGGATAATGTTTTAAATACTGCCCCTAATAGTCCTGGAGCAAAAGGACAATTTAAAGGTTTAAATGAAAACTATGCCCGAGAGTTAATGGAATTACATACATTGGGCGTTAATGGTGGTTATACTCAGGATGATATTGTTACTTTAGCCAGAATTTTTACGGGCTGGGGGGTAGATTATCAAGGCAAAAGAGGAGAGCAAAATGGATTTTTCTTTGATAAAAATCGCCACGATCGCGGTGAAAAAATATTTTTAGGTCACAAAATTACTGCTAATGGTATCGAAGAAGGTAAACAAGCTCTAGATATTTTGGCAACTCATCCTGCTACTGCAGGTTTTATCAGTTATAAGCTGGCTCAATATTTTGTTGCCGATCAACCTCCATCTAGCCTGGTAGACATGTTGACAGAGAAGTTTCTCGACAGCAATGGCAATATCAAAGTTATCTTAGATGCTTTAATTCATAGTCAAGAATTTAATAACCCAGAATATTACAATCAAAAATTCAAAACACCCTATCAATACTTAGTTTCCTTGGTTCGTACGGCTGAGATCGAACAGCCTGATTTTAAACGTATTCGAGGAATGTTAAGTCAGCTATCAATGCCAATGTATATGTGTGTCCCTCCCACTGGCTATAAAAATACTCAAGAAGCTTGGTTAAATCCTCAAGCTATGCTACAAAGAATCGGATTGGCTATGGCGATCGCCAATAATGCTTTAAACCGAGACTATTTGATTGAATATAAACAACTAGAAGCTAATTTTGGCGATCTTTCTCAGCGAACAAAACAGGTAATTGCTCAAAGTCCTCCTAAGTTGCGTTCAGCTCTAATATTGGGTAGTCCGGAAGCGATGTATCGCTAAAGTTAAAAAGTTAAGTTCACCAAGACATAATCGATACCTAAATTTATTACTAGACAAAATACTTTATTAAGTTGATGAAAAGAAGAAAATTTTTAACTGCTGCCAGCTTAGCAACCGTAGGAATGTTAATTCCAGTTGGTTTACATAGTTATATTGCTCAAGGAGTAACAG
This sequence comes from Pleurocapsa sp. PCC 7319, assembly GCF_000332195.1. Lineage (NCBI taxonomy): Bacteria > Bacillati > Cyanobacteriota > Cyanophyceae > Pleurocapsales > Pleurocapsaceae > Pleurocapsa > Pleurocapsa sp. PCC 7319. Next base: position 2,745,532 of record NZ_KB235922.1, on the reverse strand, counting down.
GCGCAACTAGTCGTAAACGTTTAGTAGTAGTTTTTCTGCGTGGTGCAATTGACGGTCTAAACATAGTGATCCCCCATCAAGACTCAGACTATTATCAGGCTCGACCCACTATTGCCATTCCCTATCCTCAGGAAAACAATGGTGCAATTGATTTAGATGGCTTTTTTGGCTTGAATCCTCAGCTCAGTGATTTGATGCCTATGTGGAAACAAGGTAGCCTCGCTTTCGTTCACTCTAGTGGTTCACCCGTAACTGAGCGTTCTCATTTTCAAGCCCAAGACTATATGGAAAATGGTACTCCAGGAATTAAAAAAACCACAGATGGCTGGATGAATCGCCTTCTTGGTGAATTGCCTCAGCAAAGAACTGCTCAAGCTTTGAATGTAGGAGTAACAACTCCATATATTCTGCGGGGGAAAATGCCCATAGCTAGCATGAAACCAGGAAGAAATTCGGCTGCGCCAACCCCCACAGATCGCCCTCAGATTAACAGCGCCTTTAGTAATTTGTATAGTGGGCAAGATGCTCTTAGTAAAGCTTATCAAGATGGACGTAAAGCTCGAGAGGTAATCCTGACCGAGTTAAAACAGGAAATGATGTATGCTTCTCGCGGAGCAAGCAATGTTAATGCTTTTGTTGATGATGCAGCGGAAGTAGCAAGACTGATGGTAGGAAATACTCAAACACAATTAGCATTCATGGAAGTTGGTGGTTGGGATACCCATATTAACCAGAACAATATACTCAAGCGATTACTACCTTCATTGGGTCTGGGTCTGGCAACACTAGTCAAAGGATTAGGAGAGGTTTATTCTGATACGACAATTGTTGTGATGTCAGAATTTGGGCGTACTGCCAAGGAAAATGGTAACAAAGGAACAGATCATGGATACGGTAATGTTATGTGGCTTTTGGGCGGAGCAGTTCGTGGCGGTAAAGTTTATGGCGAGTGGAAAGGTCTCAATCAGGCAGCGTTGCATCAAAATAGAGATTTATCTGTAACTACAGACTTTAGAGAAGTAATCTCTCTCATTTTGCAACAGCATCTATCTATTTCTAATGACGGCTTAAATAGAGTCTTCCCTGATTATCAATTTGCCAACAAAATTGATTTCTTAGTTTAGCTGAAACTTTTAGACCAAAACGATATCAGAAGTAGTTTAGCTGAAACTTTTAGACCAAAACGATATCAGAAGTAGTTCATCAAATACTACTATTCCAAATACTTTTTCCTTCATCTTCGTCGAAGCGATAGAATAGTGGTTCATCTTTAAATTGATGTTCATCAAGGACGTGATGACAAAGACCTTTATTAATCATTTGCTGCCCCAGTTTAATTGCATCTATTCGAGATACCTTAACTCTTTTAGAAATCCAATCTACAGCTTCATTACCTAAAAAACAACGCTGGTACAACTTTAATTTATAACGACGAGTTTTTACTTCTACACCATTTTCAGAACGCATTTCTGATGCTAGTTGTCTAACACTAATTCGATTTACATCTGTTTTAGATTTGACAGCAGTTGCAGATGCTGATTCTGAAGCAGAATGGTTTTCACCGTCTACAATAGAAGTCTTATCTAACTTATAGCTATTATTTTGCATCCAAATACCGACGCCATTTTTTTCTTTGATCAGCAAAGTTGGTATCTGAGAACGTTCTTCATGATCTAAATATTCTTCTCGACATTCTTTGATTGCCGCTTCTAATTCTTCTTTAGGAAAAGCTTTTACTCGCACAAAGGCTTTTCCATTATAGTTAATACCCGATATAATCTTGTCTTTGCCTTGTAACTTACAATACTGTACTTGTGTATGATCTAAGAAGAGCATTGGTAACCTTCTCCTAATCTTCCCCTATAGTTGATTGACCAACTGTCACAGCCGTACTCAGCGTAAACCGAGGGGAAAATCTGTGACAAAGTATGTGATCCATACTGTTATAAATTACGATCATCTTAATTGTTAGAATAATTAATTTTACTTGCGGTAAATAAAAGCAATTTCGGTATATTCAAAAAATAATAAGAACTATGTTTAACCAAAAGATAATTTTGCTGTTTCAATTGAGGTCAATTTACTTCAAAATATAATTTTGGAGAGTAATAGGCTAACACATATTTTTTACCAATGCTTAGCTCTTTTTGGGTCTTTAGCTCCCAGTAATACTAGGTTACGGCGACTTAAAACAGAACTTTCAGATTGAAAAATTAACAAAAGCCTTATCCAGAGGAACTTTCATCGATTTTGAAAGACCCTGTTACCGAGGACAATCTCTCTAAGGCTTATCTGAAGAGTGTTTTGAGACGATTACACCTATGTTTGGAGTATACCGCGATCGCTTTGTGGAAAAACGTATAGTGGCGGGTCTAATTCGCCCACTATGCCAGTTTAGCTCTTAGCTAAACGCGAAGCGGTTTTAATTTAATTATGGGTATTTAAGCGAAGTTGATATTAGACGTTTACTTTGGTTTGTATAATTACAAATAGTACGTTTGAAATAAATGATGACAATCAAAGGTAACTATCGGCAAATCACTCCAAAGTTGGCAAAAGCGTGTAAATTTAAACGTAGATTTGAAAATGATTATCCTGCTGGTGAATTAAGCAATTCAGATAATCTTAACCAGAATTATGCTATGCCTCAGATTGTTTTCTGGATTTGGTTTCTTGGAAGTGTTATGGGGTGGTGTTTAATTTGTAGTGATACTATTCAGGCACAGATTATCCCAGATGATTCCCTAGAAACACAAGTTAATGTTGCTGATAATGTGACTGAAATTTCTGGAGGAACTAGCTCAGGAAGTACTTTGTTTCACAGTTTTCAAGATTTTTCTGTTGCCACGGGGAATACTGCATTTTTTAATAATGCCGCGGATATTAGCAACATTGTGAGTCGAGTTACGGGAAGTAATACATCTAATATTGACGGTTTGATCAGAGCTAATGGCAATGCTAATCTAATTTTGCTCAACCCTAACGGAATTAATTTCGGTGCTAATGCCAGTCTAGATATTGGTGGTTCGTTTTTAGGTAGTACCGCAGATCAAGTAATGTTTGAAGATGGTACGGTATTTAGTGCCAAAGATACTCAAGCAGAACCCATGTTAACCATCAGTGTTCCGGTTAGTTTGCAATTGGGGCAAAATTCTGGGGCAATTCAGGTAACAGGTACGGGAAATATTAGTTTCGATGTTGAAGAGAATCCTGGTTTAGCAGTAACTCCAAGGAATACCTTCGCTTTAGTGGGAAATAACATTACTTTTAACGGTGGTGTGGTAACTGCCGAATCAGGAAGAATCGAGCTTGGTAGCGTTGCCAAAGGAGAAGTAAGTATTAGTGAGGTAACTGCGGGTTGGCAATTGGGCTATGAAGCAGTCACCGAGTTAGCTAATCTGCAGTTGTTAGCCGCATCTTCCCTGGGAAATCCGAATTTAGTTAATAATCCCGATGGTGGTATTCAGGTACAAGGCAAAAATATTACCTTAAAGCGATCGCAGATTTCAGCACCAACTCTAGCTGATTCACCAGGTGCTGGCATTAACATCAATGCCTCAGAATCACTTTCTCTTCATGGTGAAATCCAAGATGGCACAATTTCAGGTTCTAGGATACTCAACGAAGTCAGTCCAGAAGCGAGTGGAAAAGGTGGTGCAATCAACATCGAGACAGGTAGCTTGAATATCAGCGATCGCTCGTTTATTTCCAACACAACTTTTGGTGCCGGAGATGGAGGTAATGTAAATATCCTGGCATCAGATATAAATATCACTGGTACGGGATTTGCTGAATTTCAACAGACGTTTCAGCTTGCTCCTTTAAGCGGCGCTCTCCAACCAGAAGATCGCGGTACGGGAATATTTATCGGCACGACAGCAAATGGTCAGGCGGGAACTCTATCTATCAATACTAATTCCTTAAAACTTAATGAAGGGGCAATTATTTTTAGTCCGGTTTTCAGCTCAGGTATTGGTGGAGATTTAAACTTTCAAGCCGCTGACATTGAGCTTAATGCCTCAACAATGCAGAGCGGAGCGGTTATTGAAAGTAATACCAGAGGAAGTTTAGGAGACATCAACATTGAAACCAAGCGGTTAAATGTCCGAAATGGAGCAACCGTTATTAATGTTACTCTTGGTGATGCTGCTGGTGGAGATGTAAATATAACTGCTGATGAGTCTATAGAACTTATAGACAGCCCAATTGACACTATTGTTTTAACTGGAATCTACACAAATACTAATCAAGGTTTAGGAACGGGAGGAGATGTCAATATCAATACAGGAAAATTAAAAGTTGAAGATGCAGTTATTGGCAGTAATACAGGGGCTTTAGTACCGCCCGAGGGAATAATTACTGTAGGAGGTTTAGGAGGCAATATTAATATTCAAGCTGATGACAGCATTGAAGTAGGAGGAATACCCGCTAATCCAATATTTGATAGTGGTATTGGCTCAACTACTTATAGCCCATTTGACGCAGGAAATGTGACGATTTCTACTGATAAATTAATTATTCGCGATGGAGCGGATTTTGCCACAGCAACTGTAGGTGCAGGAGATGGAGGAACATTAACTATAAATGCCAATCAATCTATAGAATTAATTGGCACAACAAACCCTAATGGAATGAATCAAGGTGGTTTATTTGCGACTTCTGGAAGAGCTAACTTTCCTGATGTAAAAGCAACTGGTGCTTCTGGAGATATTGCCGTCAACACAGGGAAGTTAATCGTTCGAGATGGCGCAACTATTAACGTGCAGAGTTTGGCAACAGGAGATAGTGGAAATTTAGATATTGTTGCTGATTCTATTTTGCTTGATAACCAAGGAAATTTATCTGCTGGGACTCAATCTGGGGTAGGGGGAAACATTGAAATCAAGTCCAATACCTTGAAGATCGATCGAGGGTTAATCAATGCTTCTGTATCTGGCTCGGGAACGGGCGGTAATATTGAAATTGAAGCTAGAGACTCTCTAGAAGTTAATGCCTCTGGTTTTGAGTCGCTGTTAGAAACTTTTGACGATTTGAGGTTTCTGACTCCCGAATCGGCAACCATTATCGATCCCAGTGGGATTATTCAAGGAATCATTGCTGTTACTTTTGGAGAAGGTAATGCGGGCAACATCGCGCTTCAAACTTCCAACTTACAGCTTAATGATGGTGCTTTTGTAGGTACGGCTACATTAGGTAATGGTGCAGCAGGTTCGATGAAGATTGATGCCTCGGCAACTCTTACAGTAGATGCTTCCGTTATCACAGCTAGTACTATATTTACAGGTCCAGGTGGAAATGTTGATATTGATACTGGCTCCTTAGAGGTTTTGGCAGGGGGACAAGTTATTGCCTCAACTTTAGGTTCTGGAAATGGAGGTAACTTAACTATTGATTCTACAGACTCAATAACTGTAGAAGGTGAATTAGCCAACAATCTTTTATTAGCCAATACTGCCAGGGAAACTCAACCTTTAACTATAAATGGAGAAAACGAGGCAAATTCTACTGTCACACCTAATCGTCAGTTAAATATCACTAATGAAAGTGCGATTTCAGTTGCTTCTTCAGGGACAGGAGATGCAGGGACTCTCAAGCTCGATACCGATCTAATTTCCCTAGATCGACAAGGAACTATCTCCGCAGCTACTCAATCTGGAGAAGGCGGAGATATTGTTCTCAATGCTGAAAATTTTATATTGCGGAACGGGAGTACAACTACAGCAACTGCAGCAGAAAGCGGTAATGGAGGCAACATTATCATTAATGCTGATAATGTAGTTGTCTTAGAAGGCAGTCAAATTATTGCCGATGCCTTTAGGGGTGTAGGAGGAAATATTCAGATTGATACCCAAGGATTATTTGTCTGTGAGAAGTGTCAAATCAGCGCTAGTTCTCGATTAGGAATAGATGGGCAAGTCAACATCGAAACTTTACAGCCAGATCCTCAGTTAGAAATAGTTGACATACCTCAACAGCCTGCCCAAGCAAAAGAAGAGGTAGCTGTAGCTTGCCCCAGAGAAGGAATTTCAAATACCAGCGAGCTGACCCTTACAGGTAGAGGGGGATTACCACCCCGCCCTCAAGAACCTTTAAGCGGAGAATCTATCATTGCTTTTGATACTTCCGTTGATGGAGTTAAACAGTCAACGAATTCTACAACAAAAAGTCTCGCCACCTTACCACCTCCAGCCCGTGGGTGGTATAGGACTCCTCAAGGAAGGGTAGTTCTTACCGCTCAAGTTTCTGGGACTGTTGACAAAAATTCGAGCTTAGATGCCCTAGATTGCCATGCTCAATAAACAATAGTTAGGTGGATCAAGGAAAATGAGCGATTATTGAGCTAATCAAAACTTAAAGGGTATTTTTATTTCTTGTTCTATTCAATCTGTATAATTACTTACAGCTCGTTTGTAATAAAGATGAAGATCAAGATTGCTCATAAACTAAGCACTCCAGTGTGGATCAAGGCGCCTAAATTTCAGGGTGATTATCCTTTAGGTATACTCGGTAATTCCCATAGTCTTAGCAAGAATTTAGCTCTATCCCAAATTGGTTCCTGGGTTTGGTTTATTGGCAGCTTGACAGGATGGTTTTTGATTAATAATAGCTCTCTTAAGGCACAAATTACTCCTGATAGTTCTTTAGGAACTCAGGTTAATTCTGCTGACAATATTACAGAAATTACGGGAGGGGTGAGAGCGGATAGTAATTTATTTCACAGTTTTCAGGACTTTTCTGTAGCAACAGATAATAGTGCATTTTTTAATAATGCCTCCGATATTAGCAATATTATTGGTCGAGTTACGGGAGGTAATATTTCTAACATTGATGGCTTGATTAGAGCTAATGGTAATGCCAATTTAATTCTAATTAACCCTAACGGGATTAATTTCGGTGCAAATGCCAGCTTAGATATTGGTGGTTCTTTTTTAGGTAGTTCCGCAGATAGCGTTATTTTTGAGGATGGTACAGTATTTAGTACCAGAAATACTCAAGCAGAACCCATGTTAACCATCAGGGTTCCTGTGGGCTTGCAATTGGGACAAAACCCAGCTGCAATAAATGTTGAGGGAACAGGACACAATTTGAGTCTTGAAGCTCCAATTTTTTCACCATTTACCATTGGGGAGGTTGCGGGTTTAGAAGTTCAACCAGGTCGGACTTTAGCTTTAGTAGGAGGGAATCTCAATATTAATGGTGGAACTTTAACAGCAAAGGAGGGACGGATTGAGTTGGGCAGTGTGGCGGGAAGTATAGTTGATCTTAATCCTATTCCTCAAGGCTGGGAATTGAGTTACGATAACTCGCTTGTTTTTCAAGATATTAGTTTTTCTCAAAAAGCATTCGCTGATGCTAGTGGAATTAACAGTGGCTCTATACAAGTACAGGGCAAGCAAGTTTCGCTCCAAGATGGTTCGGCTATTTTAATTCAAAATCAAGGCGATCGAGTATCGGGAAATTTAGTCGTTAACGCTTCCGAGTCTTTAGAAATAAATGGAACTACTGCCGATGGAGGATTATCCAGTGGTCTGTTTACCGAAGCTTTGGGCAGTGGTAGTGGAGGAGAACTGGAAATTTCAACTCAGCAATTAACAATTCGAGATGGAGGAGTCGTATTATCCAGTACTTTTAGTGATGCCGAAGCGGGTTATGTAACGATTGATGCCTCAGAATCGTTGCAGATACTTGGGTTTTCAGCGGTGAACCCAAGTCGCTTCAGTATTATCTCAGGTCAAACGTTTGGTTCTGGAAAGGCAGGAGATATCAGCATATCCACCACGAAATTGACTGCTCTCGATGGAGGCAATATCGCTTCAGTAACTGGAGGGATAACTAGCAGTGGATCTGGAGGTCAGGTAAATATTAATGCCAGTGAATCTGTTGAATTGATCGGTGTTACTCCAGGGGTATTTACTCCAAGTCAAATAACAGCAGGAACTGGTAGTGCTGGTGATGCTGGAGACGTGACTATTGATACTCAGCAGTTAGTTGTGCGAGATGGAGGTCGAGTTGATGCTTCAACCACGGCAACAGGCAATGCTGGCAGTGTCACTATCAACGCTACTGATTCAGTAGAGGTAAGTGGTACTGTACCTGGCTCCATTAATCCTAGCTTGATCATTTCGTCAGCCAATATCCTAGATCCAGCTTTACAACAATTATTAAGACTGCCTCCAGTACCGAGTGGCAACTCTGGAGACATACAAATTAACACTTCACAGTTGAGTATTACCGATGGAGCTTTAATCACCGCTCGCAATGATGGATTGGGAAATTCAGGCAGTGTCAGAATTGATGCCGATTCTATCTATTTAAATAATGATAGTGGCATCACATCGGAGATAGGCATGATGCCGAATATATTTTTAAGTGATGAAAGCAGTCTTCCAGGACAACCTAGTTTTGGTAACAATTTCAGTATCGAATCTCCTCAAAACTCAGAAAATGTTCAAGGTGGAGGCATCGATATTTCGACCCAGCAGTTAGTCGTTGAAACGGGAGCCACTATCTCTACTAACACTTTCACAAATTATCGAGGTGGAAATATAACAATCGATGCAGCTGAAGATGTTCGTGTTCAAGGTTTTTCAGCGGTTAATCCGAGTATGCTGAGTTTTATCAGTACTTCCTCCTTTGGTACTGGGGATGCTGGAGATTTGAATTTATCAACGGAAAAGTTAACTATTCTTGATGGAGGGAGGGTAGGAGCTGGCACTTTGGGAGTTGGTTTAGGTGGAGATATCAATGTTAAGGCAACAGAATTGATCGAAGTTATAGGAGCTGAACCCAGCCAAGCTGTAGCTAGCCTTCTGGGAGCTTCTAGTTTGGGAGCTGGAGATGCTGGTAATTTAACTATAGACACTACTAGATTAGTCGCACGGGATGGAGGAAGAGTAGATTCTTCTGCTGCTGCAACAGGCTCGGCAGGCAATGTTAATATTCAAGCTTCTGAATCCATTGAAATTAGTGGGACAGTACCTGGAAGCACTGATCCTAGTCTCATTAGTTCGGGTGCTAATATCGAAGATGAATTAGCCCAACAGATTTTAAGATTGCCTGCTCTACCCAGTGGCAATGCAGGAAATGTAACCATCAAAACTGGAGTATTGAAAATTACAGATAGAGCTGAGGTTTCGGTAGTTAACGAAGGTTTGGGAGATGCGGGAACGCTGGAAATTGATGCCGATTCAATTATGCTCGATAATCAAGGTAGTTTGTCTGCGGCGACTAGGTCTGGTGTTGGAGGTGATATTACTCTATCGACAAAAAATGTTTTTTTGCAAGGAAATAGCACTGCTACCGCCAGAGCAGCAGGAATTGGCAACGGTGGTAACATCAGGATTGATGCCGATAATGTAGTTGTTTTAGAAGCTAGTCAAGTTATTGCCGATGCCTTTATGGGCATGGGAGGGAATATTCAGATCGATACTCAAGGATTATTCATCTGTGGAGAATGTCAAATTAGTGCCAGTTCTCGATTGGGAATCGATGGACAAGTAAACATCGAAACCCTACAACCAGATCCTCAGCTAGAAGTAGTCGATTTACCTCAACAGCCGGCTCAGAAACAAGAAGAGGTTGCTGTTGCTTGTCCAAGGGAAGGACAATCTAATACTAGCGAGCTGACTTTTACAGGTAGAGGGGGATTGCCGCCTCGTCCCCAAGAACCTTTGAGCGGTGAATCTATCATTGCTTTTGATACTCCTATCGATCAAACTAAACAGTCAACGAGTTCCACATCAAAAAGTGTCGCCACATTACCTGCTCCAGCCCGTGGATGGTATACAACTCCTCAAGGGAAAATAGTTCTTACTTCCCAAGTTTCTGGAACAGTTGCCAGTAATTCGATTCAAACTACCTCTGATTGTCACGTTCCAAGAAAAGAAGTTAGGTAAATGAAATCGAGAGGGATTATTGAATCCATAAAATCTTAAGCTGAAATTTAAATTCTCGATCGTTTAAGTCTCTGTAATTATTTAATACCTAATAGCTCATAGCTGATAGCTAAGATCTTTAACTACTAACTAAAACCCTCCGTACCGAATACTTGAGTCCAGTAAACATCGAAGTCTGGATTTTCGGGAGTTCCTGTTATATCGTCAGGAGCATCTTCATAGCCCACACCTAGATGAGTAAATTCGGGGTTAAGAATATTTTCTCTATGACCAGTACTACTCATCCATCCTTCCACTACTGCTTCGGGAGTGGTATACCCTGCTGCTACATTTTCTCCTAATCTCGTCCAATCATAACCTGTTGCACTAACGCGATCGCCTAGGCTTGCTTCTCCAGGAAGTTGATGAGACATTTGATCTGCTCGTACCATCTCGTCTGTATGTAAATTAGCTGCCTGATCTAACTGGCTATCTATTGATAAAGAATCTAGTCCTACATTTGCCCGTTCAATGTTGACTAATTCAAGTATTCTTTGGTCGAATTGATCAGAAGACATTAATAATCATTTTGATTCAGCAGTGCTTAAACTATCACAAATAACTTACCTATTCAAGTCAACATCAAATAATAGATTATTCAGTTAATTTCAAATATATATCAAGCTAATATTCTCTGCTTTATTAATAAATTAATAGTGAATAAATGTACACAATAATTATTTCGGGTATAGAACTTTAGTTATAGAGAGAAATACCTGATTAAGTCGGCGAAAGTCAGAGGATAGTTATCACTTTCGTTGAGGAGAGTTTCAAGACGTTTGTCAGATGTTTTTCCTTATTTGAATCTCTACGATAAAGACAGTAAATAGGAAAACCAAGGTTAGAGGATGTACGAAAAGTCAAAACCCTCACCAAGATAGAAATCTCTGGTCAAAAGCTATCTCATATGTCCATTTTTTCATGAATTTTTACCAGCGATCACTATATCTTAAGTGATTAATTATATTTTTTGGTACATCCTCTGAATACTCTCAAAGTGAAGATGGCTTAGACCCTTGTTTTTCCTTTATTTACGCAAATTCTGTCAGTTAAAACTTTTTGAAACAGAACCAAATCAACTCACTGCTACTTATTATTGGGAGATAATCGATGGACTTTGTAACACAAACACTTTTAGCTGTTATTTCTGCGATCGCGAGAAGCACCTTGTCGAGATTGGAAGTAAGAATAGGAGAATGGGCAGGAGATACAATTCTTGAGAGATTTTTAGAAACCCTCGAACAACACTCTCCAAATACTGCAATTGCTATTAGACAAGAACCTGTAGAAGCTTTGGATTATGGGCAATTATTTCAGGAAGTAAAGTCAGAAAGACAAAATAATACTGAATTTAATCGAACTGTCGAAGAATTGGCATCAGAAGCAAAAGAGCATCCACTACCAAGTATGGCTCGTGTACTTGATAAGTTTGCAGCCGTAGACGAATTGAAACCTCAAATTTCAGAACTTAAGTCTTTAATCAATATATGGAGTAAGAAGATGGTGAATATTGACGAGATTAAGAAATACTTACCTGATGCTACCGACGAGGAAGCACAAGAATATCTTAAGCATCTTAAGAGGTTAGGAGTACTAGAAAGCTTTTTTGCTGAATATCCTGAAGACCTTAATGGTTATGAAGATCTATTAGCTCGTGCCAGAAAAGCATTTAACTATAAACAACCGTACCGTATTGCTGTGGCTGGTATTAGTGGTGCAGGAAAAAGTACGATGTTGAATGCCATGCTAGGGCGCGAGCTATTACCAACAAAAGAGGGTAGTGCTGTAACAGGTGTAGCTTTAGAAATATTTCTTGATGTCTCGGAGAATGACAAAGAAAGAGCAGTTGTTACATATCGCGATCGAGACAATATATTCCAATTAATTTCTAAGAATTTTTTTCAACGATATGGATTTGATGAATCACAATTTAAAGGTGAAATTGATGACAAACTTAAAGAAGCATTAGAAGCATTAAAATCGTTAGATTATCCTGGTAATGATCATGAAGCTCAACAAGAAGAAACTCGACAAGAATTTAAAGACTTAACCCAGATGTTTATCGATCTGGGTGAGCAGTATTTTCGTAATGCCCAGAACACTCTAAAAACTAACTTCTCACTTAGCAATGACAACGATCGCAATGAATTGATGGAGCTTATTGATGAGAACAGCAATCTCAATAAAGACATTAAACAGCGCAGGATCGGCTTAGTGAAGTCCGTAACATATCATCTTGAGTCGAATAAAAACTCTAATGACTCGCAGACACTGCAATTACCTGGTAATGTATGCTTGGTTGATTTACCTGGACTCGGTGGCACCCTATTACACGACATAATTATTAGTGAAAGAATTAAAGATGCTGACGCAGTCATTTTCATTACGAGTCCATCACGTATTCGTGGTCACGGTGCTGAGGATTTGTTCAAAAAAGTACGCAAATACATAAGCCCTGAAGGAATGGAGAGATCGGGCGAACGTATTTTTCTTGTGCTAAACGCCTTTGACAAAATCCCAACTGACGAGGTACCGCCTGAGGTACGAGGAGAGTTAGAGAAATTAATCGAACTCCTACCTGCTTATGCAAATTCCTCGGAGTTAAGCAAGCGGGGAGGTAACAACCCATATTTCATGACATCCGCATTGGGAGCGTACTGTGCTCAGAAGAAGCTCAAGGGAGAGTCGATTGCTCCCTATCGTGATTTTTACAAAAGCCTCAATGATAAGTTTGGGGGTGATGAGGAAGTGCTTAAAGCAAGTCGAGTCCCGAAGCTGGTAGAAGAGTTAACTAAGTTTGCTCGCGATAAACGCATTGAAGGACAAATTCGTGATGGTAAGCAGGCTTTAAATAGCATTATCAACCCACTCCACAGTTGGTATGACAGTGAATACAGAAGAGTGATTGATAACCAAGGACAATATGCTTCTCAGAAGAACATAGAAATTCAGATCCAAGACAAAAGAAAGGTTCTTGAGAAGAAGTTGTTGGATTTCCGAAAAGAAATACTCAAAAAATTTGAGGAAATTAGCATAGAACTACAAAATAAAGCCAACAAAATTTGTGATGAAGCAGATGACAAGCTAAGGGAGAAGATGCCCCATATTTGGAAGAAACACTTTAAGACTGGCAACGATATTCTAGAAATTGAAAAGTTTGGCAAACCCCTAATTGAACCTGTGCTAAGTGATGCCCAAGTTGAGCTTTGGGAAAATCTCAATCAACGTATACCAAAGCTAGCAATATATTTGTCTAGTTTGTATGGGGAAGCATTTCAAAAGTTCGAAGTAGTTCAGAAAATTGTTAATCATTGCTTCGGCTTTAAGGAAATTGTAGAAATAGAAGCAAAAATTCAAAGGTTTATTGATGATATGAACCGCACAATGGCTCAAATCGCCGAGCGTATTGCCATGATAACAATGACCAATCGAGAGAATCATTTTTCTGCTCTTCAAAATAACAAACCAGAGAAGGAACAACTCTTTAACATTTTTAAGTCCGAAGATATGCGCAACGAGAATTTGTCTCCCGATAAGTTTGACAATTTTATTACTGAAGCGAGGAAGTTATACGAGAATTTCGTCTCTGAATATTGTGTTTCCAGTCTTTTGAATCTTTATCGATACGAAATGATTGTGGTTGAGCGTAAGTTATTTAAATATATTGACGATGTGTTTACCGAAATGGATAATCAGATTCCAAACCTTATAAACAATGATAGTGATAGTCCAGTTCCTGTTTGGCTATCTGAAATACTTATTTCCGATCCAAATTGGGAGTACGAGGTTTCACTAAAGAATAAAATCTCTATTTTATCGAGTATTAAGGAGTGATATTACATTTCACTGAGTAGTGGCTGTCATGCTCGACAAAGTGAAGCATCTCAAGAAGATTTCAACAACACAGATGCTTCACTTCACTCAAAATCTAATCAGGTGCAGTTAAAAATACAACAAAGCAGTTATTAATGATAAATATGGAGGAACCTTCATGACTAGTCCTAACTGGTCGGACTTCAGCAATCGTCTACAAAGCTACACGAAGATTTTCACTGAGAAGTTTAATGAGTTTAAGGAAAACTTACAAGCTTCTCCTAGAAATATACGTTTAGGAATTTGGGGAACTACAGGGGCAGGTAAAACTACTTACCTGACAATGCTTTACGATGCTCTAGAACTATCAGGCAATTGGTGGGTTGAAGTTAACCCAAATGCACGTTCATTTTTGGAATACAATCTTGACACTATCAAGGAAGAACGAAAATTCCCAGAGCCTACTGAACCAGGAGAGTTAGAGATTTACAGTTACATACTCAGACCTAAGTCTCCACGTGTTGCTAATTCCGAAATCATACTTAACTTTATCGATGCCCCTGGGGAATTTTATGAAAATATCCAGGATACCAAAGGCAAAGTTATTGAAGACGAGGAGTCTAGGGAAAAGGATATCGTGGACTATTTGATTGCTTGTGATGGAATTATCTTTTTGCTTGACCCCATAAGAAGCAAGAAAGATAATAAGACGTACTCAACTCTGTTGAGAAAGTTATTTCAAGAATTTCAAGAGCGATCTCGCTCTCGACGCCCTCGAAGCGAGTCCAATCTGCTAGAGCAATACATGGCATTTTGTGTGACCAAGTTCGATCGTGAAGAGCTTTGGAATAAGGGGGATGAATCTGATAAGTTAGCTGAAAATGTGATGGGTTGGGAGTTGCAGCGTCTTCAAAACTTCTGTCGGTTAGAGTTAGATAGAGAAACAGGAAAAAATAAGCCAAGCAAAGAAAACCGTTGCGAATTTTTTTCTGTATCATCTATAGGTCGTTATCAAGACAAAGATGGCAAGTCGCAAGTATCTGTAATTGAACCAGCACAAACGAGCAATTCCAATTCACAAGAAAAGAGTAAATCCAATCAACAGTTGAAGAAAGGATATGACTTTGATGACGATACACCCTCACAACCAATCAATACAAATCCTAGTAGTTCGTCTTCAAAATGCCAACCGACTATCAAGTCAGATGTGACATTAAACTCATATAATGTGCTCGAACCAGTTGAGTGGTTAATTCAGAGAATCCAAAATCATCCACCTTCCCGTCCTAACACTAGTAATTCACCAAAACAAAACTGATGATTTCAGGGTGAGTATAGGGTTCAGGGGATGTTTCAAAATATAAAAATCCTCTCCTCACTTATCATTTTCAAGACATATAGTCGTTCTAAATAGGAAACAGAGGAATGTTTATTCTTACTACTCGTTACTCGTTACTTCTAGTACAGATCAACCTGTGGGAATTAATTGGAATGACTATACAATGCAAACCCAAAATTACATTTATATACCTAACATGAATTTAGCGTCAGTGTATAATTCTTTTGTCTATGGCAAATTCGTCACAGAAACAGATTCTGGTTATCGCCTAGTTGCTCGTAGTACTGATTTAACGAATGAAGAACATCTTGGAACTATGGTGGAAACCTATCGCTTCTGGGGTTCGAGACCCCCTGAAAAGAATGCGGAGGCGATAGGCATCTTCTTGGAAGAAGGAAATAAAAATCTGGTGTTAGTGAAGGTTGAAACTGCTGTTGATGAAAGTAAAATAGAAGCCACAAGTGGCGGAAGAACATTTAGGCAACGTCACTATATTATTATCCCAATAGATTCGGTAACTAAGCAATTACAGGGTCGGACATTTCAATTATTGAATTGGATGAATACTCAACCTATTCGACTCTTTTCTAAATTTGAGGCTGACCTATCATCTCCACCAATTGAACCTCTCAATGAGCCATTGCCAACGGAGTTAAATCAAGAAGAAGTCAATAAGATAAAGTGCTACCTTAATGATACTAATAATGAAGGTCAGCCATTACTTCTCTTGGCTTTGGCTGTCTTGAACAATGATAAGCGTTTACTTTTAACAGACAATAACAGGATAGATTTTGTTGAGAGTCTGTTGCTATTGCTCCCTGCTTCGGTGCGTAGCAAAGTCTCAATTGCGCGAGGTATACTCGACGAGGAATATTGCAATTGGGCGAAATTGCTTATTAAAGCTAATAATTCCTCTAGGGGTAAACTTGTTGATAAGCTTATTCGACTCAATTACGGTAGTAAAAAGTTTGAGGGGCAGTTTAACAGAGATACTACATTTAAGTCTGATTACGTCACTCTACTTCAAGCTATCCTGAATATCCCAGATATAGACATAATTCCACGACTACTCAAGCAACTAGATTCCATTGAGGATAATAACGTCACACTAGAAGATCCTGCTACTGCCAACATCATTATCCGTCTCATTAAGGAGTTCCCCCAGATATTTCAGCAGGTGTGGAAGTCTCTTTCAAGCACCAAGCAAATCCAGTTTTTGAAAGAACTCCGAGATAATTTGCACCTAGCTGAGATATTGTTATTAAAGCAGAAGTTATTAGAACAGCTACCTTATGAAACTGAAGACAATGAATTTGTGCGGGAGTCGATCGCGCTTTGTCAGAGTGTAGTTGCTGATAAATCTCAGAAAGACTTCCAAAAAGCTTGGAATCTTGCTACTCATTTTGTGACAAACAAAATCTTTCAGGATAATATTACTGCACGCTTTGAGTTGTTAGATACTTCCCTTGCTGGTGAAATTAAAGTTGAAGACCTGTATAACTCCTTCAACTGCAAACTTGCACTTCTATTAGTTAATTTTGATGCTGTTAAAATTCACACTAGCAATTTGTATAGCCAGCTACAAACCAAGAATTCACGAGCAGCAGAATTGCTTAATACCTTACTCACAAAGCGGAATACAGCTTTAAAACACCTGCCACAACTGGCAAATTTAACAGGGATGGAAGAGTCCGAACAGGATAAGTTTTACCAAACAGTCCTTGACACTTGGTCTCCTTCTTATGAAGATGGACGGGAATTACTAATAGCCCTGATTGACCAGACTCAGGAATCGGGTAGCCAATTCAATGGTAATACTTTAGTAAAAACCCGTGCATGGTTTGAGGGCAAAAAGCCTGAATTCAGCAATATTTTCATTGCACTCCAGCAACCAAGCATTACCTGGGACAACTGGAAAGAACTAGCTAAAGCTCTATACGAAAATCAACAACACTCTGCTGCTTTTCTCGATAAAAGAGTCGGAACAATATTGCCTGCTGAGGTATTGGAAACTTGGCTGCCAATAATAGCCGAAGATGAGAATCTCAGGAGAGAATTTTGTCAAAACAGTTCGGCATGGGAACAGTTACGATCGCAACGGGAGCATTTCGATCAATTCGTCGTTACTCGACCAGAATATGCTACCACCTTATTACGCTGTTTGCGAGATAGCAACCGTTTGGACTGGATTAATAGCAATCTGATCCATAGCCTGTGCGATTATTGGAATCAACACAAGCAAGTTGATGATGACTTGAGAACTCTGGTAACTAACCCTGATGTCACCCAGAAATTCACATATCATGATTGGTTGAAACTACAATACGTCTGCTGGACAATAGGTACTGATTTAAATCTGCCTCCAGGTAGACCAGATTTAGGGGTAAAGGAAAAAATAGAGTTGCTGGATCGAGCAATAGAAATCGCTAATAATCTCTATACCAAACCTACACAAACGCGACGCTTGCTTCAAGCTTGTAAAGCTTGGCAGTTAGACTCTACTCAACTAAAAGACATTCTTAGAAGAGTAAACGATCAAGCCCGTGACTTTGAGTTAGTACTGGATTATATTAGCATTGACTTGGAAGCGATCGATCCGACTCAAGACATTCCACTACTATTTACACAGTTGAGCCGACTTCTCCCTAAATCCCTCAGCCAACTGTTAAATGATCGTCTCAAGCAAAATTTTCCTTTAGCTGAAAAATTGCTCGATCTCGGACTATACGAGCAACACTGTTTATTAAATAACAATGAAATTCAATCAGAACTTCGCAGATTCTGTCACATCGTTGTTCAATACAAATCCAAGCAAAACTGGTCTCAAGCATGGGAATTGGTTAAGAAACTCGATCTCAGTACAGCCTTTAAGGATGATAGCGATCGCCTTGAACTGCTGAATGCTGTCCGACCAACTTTTACAGTTCAAGAGAAGAAACTTCTGCAAGAATATGCAATGACAATAGTAAAGTTATACACTCAACCCCAACAAATGCGACGCTTGCTTGAGGATAGCTCTACTTGGGGGTTAAGTCTAACTGAACAAAAAGAAATTCTCAAAGCAAATCGCTTTGCTTGCGATTTTGACTTGGTATTCCAATATCTCTGAGAGGAAGCTTACAAGATCCTGTTGGCGAATCAAATAGAAGTTTCGAGAGCAGCAAAACGAGAAGTGCGAGTTGAGGCTAAGGGGATTTTTTGAAACCAATTACTTTGAAACCAATTACTGAGTCGAGATAAATTAATCGCAGCAGCAGTGGCAAGATGTTGTAAATGAGTTTTGGTCAAACCAATGTAACGCGAACGTCGCAAATCATTAACTCTAACACTTTGAGAAATAGTCCCTTCAATCCCAGCGCGAGGAGTATATTGAGCCTGAAATTTCACAATTGTTGGTTTTGTCGTGCTGCTTGTAAAGCTTGGTGTTGAGCCATTGGTCGCAGTTTTAGAACACAAGGGGCTTTCGCTGTTTTGGTACAATGGTGTCGCTGCTCACATTGAGCGCAAATAGCTTGATGAAAACGAACTTCCACTACCTGATTATCAGAATCATCCTGAAAACAACGCCAATTACGACTTGTTTGACCTAGAGGGCAAGTTGTTTGCTCTTGTTGCCAATCAATTTCAAAACAAGACAAATCAAAGGCTTGAGCGGATTTATTTTGCCAACTGTTATCATCCAAAACTCGACCGACTAATTTCACTTGATACGATGAAGCTGAAGTAACGATATTTTCAGCATTCCTCCTTCTCTATTTTCTTGCGCCGACCCTGAATATACAATGAGCGTCAAGTAATATTAAATCTTCTGTAGAAGATGCAAGACAAGGGGTGATTAATTCACTCATGATTGGCTTTTGTCCAGATTCTAAGTAGCTGATTACTTGGTAAGTTTTTGGTTGCCAAGAGGAATGATTTAACCATTTTTGTTTTTTAAGATATTCTGGACTAAATGCAGTTTTATCTAGCAAAAAAAAATTCACTTGGTATTTATTGATGAAGCTGACCAGATTTTGAATATCATCACTATATTGTGCTTGTATAAGGTCAACTGTACGTTGTTTAATTTGTTGATAATAGTATGGATGATAAGCTATAGCGAACTCTCTACTTACTAAAATAGAACGCTGAGAAAAAGCAGGAATATTACTTACTTCTGGAGTTAAAGATGCAATGAGAGTATCTTTAGGCTGTTGAGCTAAAAATTGATAGATTGTTATATCTTGTCCGATTTGCCAGCTTTGAAACCAATTAATAAAAACAGATGGCACAGCCGGGAAAATAATTACTGTCAGCGAAAATAAGCTAATTAAAATAAGTTTGAATTTATCTTTTATTTTGAAATGAGCTTGTTTGCTGTTCTTTTGTAACCATTTTTCAAAAAAGCGGCTCAAATTAGTGACAATTATTGCTGTAGATATCGCTAATAAAAATCTGATTGAATGATATGTATAACGTCCAGGCAAATGAATTTTAGGTAATACTAAGTGAGCAACAAAAAACATTAATAAAGAAGCGATCGCTACTTGTCTTAAGATAACCAGCTGTGAAGTGGCAATTTTAATGATCTTGAGTCGCTGGGGTACTAATAATGGGAAACAAAAACCCAGCCAAATAATCGGTGGAAATAGAGGAACACCCAAACCACTAGTGTCGTTCAACCAGAAATTAACAGGATTTACGCCAAAAAACGTACTTCTACCAGATAAATTAAACTCTGGCATTTGCTGCATTTGACTAGCGGTAACTGTAGTCGCTAATTCAGTTGGTTTTTGGGTTAAAGGTAATAGAACGATAATAGTTACAATTAACCCCAGTATCCACCAAAGATAGTCTTGTTTATCTTGAGTTAACTGAAGCTTATTCCAGCGTAACAATCTGACACTTAAGATGGCTAATTCTAGCAGTAATATCTGAGGATAAAATAAACCCTGAAAAGTCATTAGTATTAAGCATAAAATCAATTTGTTTTTGCTTAAATAATATAGCCAAGCAGCAAATAAAGGATATAAAAAAGCTCTGGGGGTAGAACTAATCAAATCATCATTCAACCAAATTAGTTGATTTAAAAATAGACTACTGAGAAAAGCAGTGCTAGGTAAAGCTAATATCTGTAAAGAGAAAAAATAAGTATAGATAGTAGTAACTAAGCCTAAAAATATTGGTAATATTTTGGCTAAAAATATTGGCTCAATGCCTATTTTAGCTGTTATCCAATAAACAGCTTTGTACCCCAATGGAGCAAGGCTCATGAAATAATCGGCAATTAAATCATCAGGGAAAAGTTGCGGATCGATGAATCTTTGTAACCAAACAACGTGTTGTCTAGCATCATCTTGCACCACATAATCTTGGTTTAAACAATAATGAGCGGAAATCAGACCATAGTAGAGACAGACAAGGATACTTAATCCCAACCATAATCTAAAATGACGGCGATTGTTGACTGTCTTCTGCATTGCGATCGCTAGATTGACATAAATTAGATTGCCATAAATTTAACTAAAAAATTTGATTTACTTTACTTAATAGCTTCTGCATCTTTCAAAGATTGAGTCAAGGTTTCTGTAATTTTAGTATTACCCTGAGGACTGGGATGAATATGATCGCGATAGAGGAATTCGGGTTGAGGGAAATCCGACCAGACTTTTAAAAAGTCAATAAATTCAATATTTTCGGTTGTAACAAATTCTTGGAGACGTTTTCTAGCTTTCATTTTGTTATCTCCCCCACCCTGTTTAAATTCCTGTAACAAGGGAGTCATCGCCAAAATAAATTTGGTATTTGATTTTTCGGCGATCGCTTTGATTTCTTTAATAGCTGCTAAATTTGCCTCAACTTTGTCGGTTTCTGATTGTCGCAACTGCTCTAACTCGGGAATTGGTCGAGGAGCAGCAAAATAAAATTGATATAGTTCAATCAAGGCTAAAGGAGGGTTTTGATCGGGGTAACTAAGCGATTTCCCGATAGCTAAGGATGTTGGCTTAGCAGCCAATAAATCATCAGTATTAATTATCAAAACTAAGACATCGGCATCAAATAACCCAAAACGCTTCAGGTAAGCTAGTTCGTTACGGGGACCCCAGGAATTTGCCGAGACGTTTAACACTTCAATTGATTGATTTCCCTTGGTTTTAGTTAGTTGATTAGCTACCAAGGTGGAAAGAGTTTGCGCTTGATCTGTCCACCAAGAACCATTAACTACGGAATCCCCTAATAAGACAATGCGACTATTATCATTGTCTTTTTCTGCCTGAATTGTTTGATTACGCATTGAATATTGATTTATTTCAATCAGATTACCAAAACGACGTAATTTTTGCCGAGGAGCAAGTAAGTAACCAATTTCCTCATCGGCAACGTACAATGTGGGGTTTCCGAATCCCATAGTTAGACGAAGACCAATTTCTGCTGCGACAGTTAGTCCAGCTACACTAGCTAAGACAATTAAAAATATTTTCATGATTAAGTTTGACTGACTTGAATTAGAGGTTCTAGGAAAAATTAGCAGAATTTTACTGAATGTAAATTTGTTTTGATACCATTTAATTAGTAAAAAACCCAGATAGCAAACAGATAATTTTCTGCTATGCTGATTTCCATTAAATAGTCCCTTAATCAAATATAGAAGAGCAAATTATTATGTCTGACTTAGATCGTGGAATTATGAAGTTTAAAGGTGCAGATAAACCGATTCTGGTTGCTGTATCGGCGATTTTAATTTTTGGTGGCATTATTGCTTTAATTTCCTGGGCCTTAAAATCGGCTTACATAGCGTAGCTTTTTGTGGCTAGTACTTAAAAAACTAAGTCAGAAATCAACCAAATGCTTTTTTCTTGCAAAAGTGTCAGAATCCTATGCTATGATTTATAACCGTGGCATAAATGGGTCGATGCCCGAGTGGTTAATGGGGGCGGACTGTAAATCCGCTGGCTATGCCTACGCTGGTTCAAATCCAGCTCGGCCCACTACATAATAAAAAAGAGGTTTAGAGCCTCTTTTTTTATTGGCTATTTTGAATCTTCAAGAATGTTCTTATAACTCCTGAAAACTTTTAAAAACTGTCAAACGCGACCTAAAATTAGATCACATTTAGATCGATATCCTTAGTTAATTGGACAAGATAGATAAACGACTAGATACAGCTAACAATAGGCTTAAACAGTCAAACGCTGGCATCAAAATATTTAGGCGTGGTCAGAAGTTATCATTACGGGGAATGCTGCCACCAAAGACAGGTAGAGATAAATCATCACAGCAAACTATAAGCCTGGGGATTTATTGTAATGCTGCGGGAATACAGAGCGCGGAGAAGCAAGCGCAAAAGTTGGCCAGTCAGTTGGCATTGAAAGAATTTAACTGGGATGATTGGACTATCCAAGAGAGTAGTATTGGCAGTGTTGGTTACTGGATAAAAGAGTTTGAAGCTGATTATTTTAATCGTAAAGAGAATAACGATCGCACGATGACTACTTGGAATACAGAGTATAAGGCGATGTTCAAACGGTTAAACAATACTGAAAGTTTGAGCGAAAAAGTGTTGATTGACTTAGTTTTGACTACTGACCCCGACACGAGACGGGAGCATCCCATTTCGGAAGAAAAACAGAAGAAGTAGAGAAATAAGAACAATGAAGGTCAAACTGAAAGAAGACTTGAGTTATAAGGAAGGTTAATGACTCCATCAGAGAAAGTACGTGTTCAAGAGTGTGTCCAAGAACTATCAGAGATTTTGTATCGTAATACTCCATTAGACAAATGCCAGACCTTGGAGGATATAGAGAAATCAGTTAGAGAACATCTCTTGGAATCAGTCGGATCCAAGATGGCATTTTTTTTATCGAACAAAAAACTCAAACAAACATTGGAAAAGAGCGAATAATCAAAAGCTCGGTCGGAAAATTACGTTTACGTCGTCGACAATTAGAAAAGCTAGGTGTAGAAGCAAGAACCCGTATTAGTCCTTTGCTTCAAAAATGTTGTCTATGTTTGAGTGCTAATGAATCATTTTCTCAAGCAGAGCAAGACTTGTTTCTACTGACAGGGATAAAAGTAGGACATAGCACCTTACAGAGACATGTCTATACAGAAAAAGAGCATTTAGATTTTCCTGATAGCCCAATAGCTATCAACGAGGTATGCCTTGATGGAGGCAAAGTGAGATTGAAAACTCCAAACCGTGGAGACAAATGTGAGTGGCGGGATTATCAAGCAGCACGTTTATCAGCAGTCTAAGTACCTAGACAAAATTAATTGTATATTCCGTACCAAAGTTTTTGAGAATATTTTCGACAGCATCTACTAAAGCAGAATAACTTTCATAAGCATCACTTTCTAACCACTTATACTTAATAAAACGCCAGAGAATTTCTATGATATTCAAATGAGGGGAATAAGTTGGTAGAAAGAAAATCTCTAGTCCTTTTTCTGACCACTCTGCTTCCTTATTCCAGAGAAAGTTATTTTGATGGATTGAAGCATTATCCATGATTAGAATGGTCTTTTTGGTGATTTTTTCACAAAATTGGTCTATACAGGCTACAATGACGTCACTATTAATACTGCATTTAAAAGTGTATACTTCTAGTTCATTTTGTCTGCTTAAAAAGCCTAAGACATTTAATCTTTTACTTTGTTGACTAGGGACTTCGATTTTTTGTTTTCTTTCTTGCCAGGCATAAGGGATATATGGAATTAAACAAAAACCACTTTCATCTACGTATCTAATTTCAATTTCTCCTGTTGACTCTTGTTCTTTTAATTTGTCTAATTCCTTGACTTTTCGGTCGTAAAATTCAGGGATAGGATTTCCTCCTACCCTTCTTTTGATTCTAGACCAACCCATATAAGCTGATTTGATTATTCTTTTTATAGTCTTTTTACTTACGGTGTTTCCCCATTCTCTTAAAATTTTTGATTGGACTTTTTCCAGATTTTTGGGCGTGTCTTTTACCCAATTTTTTATTTGTTGCTGTTGCTCAACAGTAAATAGCTTTTTTCTTCCCCGACCAGGACTATTATAAAGTCCCGAAAATTTAGATGATTCCCAAGCATTAAACCAATTGTAAATTGTATTGCGACTTACTTGAAATATTTCCCTTAATTCTGAGATTTTATAGCCTTGATAACTTAATTTAATACAATGGGCTCTCTGTCTTACTTGATAATATTTACTCTGCTGGTAAATTCTCTTTAAAAGTTTTAATGTATCTTTGTTTAAACCCTTAATATATCTCATCTTAATCTAGTTTCTTTTATTTAGGCGATCGCCGAGCACTTTGGGTTCTCCCGAACTTTCAGCGATTGCCTCAACTTCTCCTATAATGACCCCTTAATTTAACCTGAAAATAGTCACTTAAAACTTTATCTTAAAATATACAATTAATTCTGTCTTACTACTTAAGTCATCATGGTCAAAGTCAAAATAGACAAGACGGAATCGACATCTACAATTATTCCAACTCGTCCAGGTATTCAAATATCTAACTGTAAGAAAGGCGGGGTGGGGAAGACACTGTTATCTAAATTGAAGGCAGCTTATTGTCTGGAGTCAGGGTTAGATTTCTATGCGTTAGACGCAGATCGACAGGAGAGTTTTTTGAAAGCCTATCCCGATTTTGCTCTACCGACTCGCTTTAGTGAACTAGATAAAAATTGGAAGATACCAGATAAGATTTTGGATTTGGCATTAGAGAAATTGGTGTTGGTAGATCTGCCTGGAAATGTTGAAGAGGCATTTAATCATTGGCTGACGGCTAGCGATATTTTAGAAGCATCAAGAGACTTAGATGTAGAGATTCAGAATTGGTATGTGCTAGATGATTCGGCTGAATGTTATGAAGGGTTTTTGAGAACGCTGGAGTTTGTTGAAGATAATGCGACTCACATATTAGTCAGAAATTTGGGACGTTGTGAAGATTGGGAAAGCTTTGACCAGTTTATTACGACTAAGTTGATTGCAGAATATAA
This sequence comes from Pleurocapsa sp. PCC 7319, assembly GCF_000332195.1. Classification (NCBI taxonomy): domain Bacteria; kingdom Bacillati; phylum Cyanobacteriota; class Cyanophyceae; order Pleurocapsales; family Pleurocapsaceae; genus Pleurocapsa; species Pleurocapsa sp. PCC 7319. The sequence goes on along the minus strand of NZ_KB235922.1, from coordinate 2,720,476 downwards.
GTTGAAGGTAATTGACCTGCCAAAGTTGAGGTTTGATACAGCGACGACGGTTTATAAAAATGCTCTGAGTTTTACTGAAGCTAGAAGACATGGCGAGTTTAGTACGGCTCAGTTAGCGGGACTTAAACAGAAATTAAGCCCAAACAAAGCCCAAACTCTTTTTATAAGCCATAAATACGTCGCGATTATGATTGAGCCATTGAACAAAACGGAAAGATATAGCTGTACGAAAAGCCTCTAAAGCTTCAGGAAAGGTGTCTAAAGGTTTATTCGCCCAACGTCTTCTTAACCCACCAGTAAGCTTATGCCAAAGGATAAAAGTATAAGCGCAAAAGACTAAGATAAAATGCCTTAATAAACTTCTTTTTCCTCTAACCTGATATTCTTTTAATCCCAACCATCCTTTTACTTCGCGATAGAATACTTCAACCCAGTTTCTTTGAGAATAAGTATTAACTATCCACTGTGGAGTAACGATTGATGGGTCAATATTAGTTATGAAGTAATCAATATCTTCTGCATCTTCAAAGGTTGAATCATTCATGACGATAGCTATTTTTCTGATTCCTTCAAGACGCGATATTTCTACTTCAACGATAGCTATCCAAACTGTTCTAGGTTTTTCTAAGTTGATTATGGTTTTAGTAAAAGTCTTTTTGGGTAATGATTCTGCCAAAACATCTAATCTTATTTCTTCTGTTAGTTCATTTAAATTAACAACTTTAACTTTTCTATTTTTAGCTAGTCCTCCCAAATAGTTTAATTTTCTTTTTTCTAATTCAACTAGAAAAGATGTATTGTTTCCATATCCAGAATCAATTAATACTATCCCTGGTCTATGTCCTCTTTCAAGGGTCTTATCAATTAAACTTAAGGCTAAGGTAGGTTTTTTCTTAAACTTTGGGTCTTTTTTTCCTTCTGGCAACGAGTTACCATGTTGATATAATTCAATATCTAAAGGTAAGCTTTTTTTACCATCATAAAGGTGAGTTGTCACCACAACATTCCCATTATCAGTTTTACCTATTTCTCCTATATACTGACGACCTACTCCAGCAGTGAAATTTCCACTTTTTCTATGCCCTGAATCGTCAACAATTAGACTAAATCCCCGACTTATTCTGGTTTGGTTGCATTTATTCATCACCTCCAAACGACGTTCATTTATTTTCTGTGCCGACCAGGTTGCTTCAGTTAAGAAATGGTGTAATTTATGGTATGTGACTTCTACCGCATCTTTAGCCATTTGAGACATATTTTTTCGCTCACTTTCCCCCAGTAATCCCCCTAAATAATGCCTAAACCGTGCGTAACTCGGATTTAAAATCCGAGTTGACGCAGCACGGTGCATTCCGCACTCTCTTTTTTGTGCTTTATTTCTCAGCAAATCATCAAACTTTTGACACCATCTATCGAAGCAAGGAGGCATGGCTGCGGGAGTGGTTTCTTTCATCGCTAGCGATTGGCTTTGCCACTGCGCGGAGCGCAATCGCTATTTAGGATAATGTTAAACTTAATCAGCAAAAGTATTTTATCTCATTTTGACTTCTAAAATTGTTTAAGTCCCGTTAGCAGGATTAAGAGGATATATGCGACGAGTCTATCAAGTCTTTGATGATGCTGGGTTTAATGTTGAAACTTTGAGGTTGAAAGGGTGACTCATTTAAAAAAGCCAACTTTATCTCAGCAGCAAAACGAGCTAAGAGAATTTGTAGATGAACGTCTACACAATGAAGAGCCGAAAGTTAAAGAACGAGTATATCAATGGCTGAACGATAATCAGTATTTTGTTGATAATGAGTTGTTCGATTTTTATTTCTGTGTGGCACAAAATATCGCTGCTGTTGAGGTACTTGGTGGTTCTGGGAAGAAGATAATTAAGGCAAAAATAGGGCTATCTGAATCCGTAGAAGCTTATACGACTCAGATTGTTGATACTTCTAACTGGATTAATCAGCAGTTGAAAGGTCAGCTAGAAAATGTTCAGAAGAATCAACAGAAATTGGATACTAAACTAATTGAAGTCTTAGAGGGTTTGGCAAATGAGCATCAGAATTTACAAACCGTCTCAAATGGGTTGATTAACTCAATGTCAGTTTTGGTAAAAAAGCAGAAACATTTATTGGTTCAAACTGAAGCAGCTATAAAATATGCTCGTCGAACGGTAATTATCGCTTGGATTCTTCCTGTCGCAATAGTTTTGGGATTGGTAACTATAGTTTTCCTAAATCAAAAATTTTAGAAATACAAATCAAATTAAACGGAACTTTCAGATTGACAAAACAGCAAAAGCTATGCATCGTGAGGGATACAGCCCTGTTGAGCCAGTCATTTACTGGGTACAAATCAGGGAAACACCCAGTAAATCTAAGCATGATTGTTGTAGTGTTGTAGGTTGAGTTATCTTCTCAAATGTCACTCTCTCTCCCTGTAAATTGATTTGAATTTTATTTTGGGCAATTGTGGCTAAATCATTCAATAAAGTAGAAAAACTGTGAACAGGCAAGTTCTCTTGATTTCGCTTATTACCAGCTTTTTGCTTGGCAATTGGTGAGGGTTGATATCTCAATAATTCCTCTCTGTCTGAGGAGGAAATCTGTTCGATGTCTTCTTCTTCAAATAAAATGGGAGCAAGAACTTTTCTCATATGCCATTCGACATAATAAGCTAGAAAACAGAGAAAAATATGCCCTTTGACTCGATGGTCTAGATAGTGATAAATGGGACGTACTTTTAAATCAATTGTTTTCAGACATCGAAAAGCTTGTTCGACTTTTGATAGTCCTTTATATGCTCTTACTGTGGTTGCTACATCCATTTTTTCCAACTCAACAGAAGTACGAATAATATAGACTCCATCTAAGATTTTGTCTCTTTCGATTACTTCTGATTTTCTGCGATAAGCAAAATGAGAATCTGAGATCTCAATCTCAAATAGCTTTCCTACTTTAAATTTATTTAAAACTTTTCCTACTCTTAAGCCAATTTTATCTGCTCCCTTTAATGCTCTCTTTTCTCTAGTCATAGCTTGTTCTATTTTGTCTAGCTCTTTTTCTGTTGCGAGTAATAATTCTTCTCTAACTTGAGCATTTTTCTCAGCAATCAAAGGGTTACGACAAGCAATTAATCTTTCTCCTGGGTAATCATTACTTTCTATTTCTATGACATCTCTTTCATCAAATAATCCCAATTGAATCTGGTCAACTCCTGCCAGTTTTCTAATTTGACTCTTGGTTAAGGCTGTAATCCAATCTAATCCATCTTTGGCTTTTAGCTCATCTAAAATATTAGCGTTGGTAATCGTCCCTCTATCTCCTACCCACACTACTTGAGAGATGGCAAAACGTTTCTGTACTTTAGAAATTTGTTGTGCTAAAGTTTGACGGTCTAAACGATTCCCTTCAAATACCTCTACGGCAATTGGACAACCTTCTTGATTACATAAAATCCCAAAAACTATCTGAAGTTTTCCTTTTTTCTTGTCTCGACTATAGCCATAAGCTGCCAAAGAGCATTCCGTTCCTTCTACATAGGTTGAAGTTAAGTCATAGAGAATTAATGACCCGTTTTGCAGATGTCTTGATGCTAAAGCATTTTCAAGATCGAGCTGTTTTGATAGTAACCAATCTAGAGCTTCATAATATTCATTTCTGTCCCCATGAGATAATCCTAATAATTCCCCTAAACTGGAACTAGCTGTTTCGGCTCTGATGCCTCTAACTGTTCCTAGTTTTGAAGTTGGGTTGATAATTCTGGAGACAATCATTGCTACGGCTAAATCCCGTGAACGAGTTCTTTTTGATTCAATTAATTGGGGAATTCCTAATTTATTGATTGTTCCTAATACGCACGCTACATGACCATGAGGTAAACTCCTCAGTACTGTACATAACTCAGGCAATTCCTCTTGATTAACGACAGATGAACCCTTGAGAGACAGACGTAAATTATCTACTACTTCATCTGGCAATTTAGAGAGGTTGGCTAAGGTTCTTTTCTTGACTTTTTTTCCTTCTCGATAGGACTCTCTGAGAAGAACGGCAGGAGGAGAATTTCTGTTAGGAACTTTTTCTATATACATGACTACATTATGCCGAAAAATGTCCCACCACAACAATTAAAAAATGCTAAAATTACATGGCTACAAACCGGGAAACTCAATCCTCCAATCTACTTTTATATATAGCTTTGAGTATGTTTTAGTTCATTTGTATGCTGAAAGTTCCGATTAAAAACTAAAATATTGAAATTTACATACGGTAATATTATTCATTTTACTGAAACGATCGCATTTGTTTGGTTTTCAGGGAAATCGATTTCCAGGCAAAGAAGAATAAAGCGAACAAATTCAATGTTGCATATTTAAGACATGGGTTTAATCACAGAAGGTGTAATTAATCCTGCGGCTGAAAAATCAATAATTTGCAATTCTCCCAAACTTATAGATGAACTAATTTGGCTGGTAATTGCCATAATTATTAAGTCTGGTTTTTGTTGATTATTAAGTCTTGGAACTGATAATCACTGCTGGTCTTTTTTTGCTGGATGTTCGATCAGTATAAGGAAAAGGAACAAGCGGAATATTCCCAAAGTTATAGTTTGTCAACACGACGATTAGAGATGCTTTCTGATCGAAAGTCTCTCTCGTCGTCATAATCTGCATCTTCAGGATTATCCCAAATTTTGTTAAACACAGATTCAGATACTTTTGTGGATATAAGTGAGTGCTAGCTGTCGCTCTGTATTTTATTGAGTCAGGGAATCAATCAATTCTTCTACTTGTTGGATTTGTTCGACAGAGAGTTTTTTCACATTTTCCACGAGTCTATTTTCTAGGGTGTTATTGGCTGTCATCTTCTTTTCCCTTTTACTGTGACTATGAGCTATTTCACCTCAATCAATTTGCGATCGCTTTAATATAATTCACAGCGCGATCGCCTTTTCTCTAGGCTATATTAGCGATCGCGTAATGCACCGAGAATAAGCATATAGATAGATTAGCCCTCTTCTGTCAGACTCCGAGATTTAAGAGTAGGAAATAAGAAGATTTATCCAGAAAGAGGCAGTGTTGTTAATTGATTGATGCTATCAATTAAGTTATGTAATCCTAGCAATAAAGAAGAATTAGGAAATATCTCTAGCCAAGGAAAAATTAACCACAAAAGAAGGCTTGGTTGAATCAGAAGACGAAAATTATTCAAAACATTCTTCCATCCAGTTTGATAATTCCATTGTGGATGAGTAGTAAAACTAGCTGAGATTTCTGTTTGATGATTTTGACTATCAGATGTATTCAAAGATAAGAAAACTTGGGTATTTAAACTAATCATCAAATAGGTACTCATGACAATTTCCCACCATCTATTAATTTCAGCAAAATTAGTGGCGGGGATTTCGCAGGTTGAGGAATAAAGATAGGGTATTAAAATGAAGAGTTAAAATAACCTCTGAATGGATATCCAAGTTAAAAACTTAGACCACCTAGGTATAGTAGCAGGAATCGTTGACCAAATAGGATTAGTTGAAGAAATAGATAAGCAAATAGAGCAACATCCCCAACAAATCATCAGCACAGGACAAGTGGTGAAAGCTATGATTCTCAATGGATTAGGGTTTGTCAGTGCACCGCTGTACTTATTTAGTGAGTTTTTCGTTGGCAAAGCAACGGAACATCTTTTAGGAGAGGGGATTAAACCAGAACATCTGAATGATGACCGAATTGGAAGAGCTTTGGATAGCTTGTCGAATCAAGGATTAACGACCTTATTCACTAGCATTGCGATGTTAGCCCATCAAAGATTTAACCTTTTGACCAAGAGTCTACATCTAGATTCGAGTAGCTTTAGTTTGGAGGGAAGCTATGAAATAGAAACCGCAGATGAATCAACCGAATCAACCGAATCAATCGAATCCGTCAAGATAACTTACGGCTACTCCAAAGATCATCGACCAGATTTAAAACAATTCATGATGGATGTTATCTGTACAGGAGATGGAGATGTCCCCCTGTTTGTGAGGATAGGAAATGGAAACGAATCCGACCGTGCTGTTTTTGCTCAATTGATCGAGCAATTTAAACAGGAATGGAATCTGGATAGTATCTACGTTGCTGACAGTGCGCTTTACAGTTCAGCAAATATTCAACAACTGGGAGAGTTAAACTGGATTACCCTTGTCCCTCGAAGTATAAAAACCGCCAAAATCTTAGCTGAATCAATCGAAGGCGAGGTGTTGGTTGAGAGCAAAATTCCAGGTTATCGTATTGCATCATGTTGTTGCGATTATGGAGGAGTTCATCAACGTTGGCTAATTATTGAAAGTGAAAAGCGTCTTAATAGCGATCTCAAGCAACTCGAAAAGCGACTAACAAAACAACTTAAAATAGCGACAAGTGAACTTAAGTCACTGATGAGACAAGATTTTGCCTGTGCTGCCGATGCCAAAAAAGCGGCGGAAAAACTTAGCCGCAACTGGAAATATCATTCCTTAGAATTAATCGACATTGAGACTGATGCTCACTACACAAAGGCAGGACGACCTAGGAAAAATCAGTCTCCTGAACATTTTACCTATCGTATCAAGGCTCAAGTTGTTCCTGTAGATGAGGTAATTGAGATTGCCAGAAGACAAGCAGGAAGGTTTGTTCTCGCTACTAATGTTCTCGATGAGAAGATTCTGACTAATGATGAGATTTTAACTGAATATAAAGGTCAGCAAAGTTCGGAAAGGGGTTTCCGATTCTTGAAAGATCCTCTGTTTTTTACTTCGAGTGTCTTTTTGAATACTCCTCGGCGAGTGGCAGCCCTGGCAATGGTTATGGGTTTGTGTTTGCTAGTTTATACTCTCGGTCAACGTCAATTAAGACAAGTCTTAGCTCATTCCGAGCAGACTATTCCCAACCAACTCAAGAAACCCACCTCTACTCCTACACTAAGATGGGTATTTCAGTGTTTTCAGGCGGTTCATCTTGTTCATTTGAATCATCAAATACAAGTTTCTAATCTTACTGACACCCGACTGAAGATCTTACGGTTTTTTGGAAACCCTTGCCAAAAATATTATTTAATCTGCTGACTGACCTGCGAAATGTCCGATCGAATGGCTTATTTAAGAAAATATCCTGCCATAACTGCAAACGTTGCTCGGCATTTGGCATGGGAAACAGAATCATGGACTGGAACCGACGCGCAAATGCTTTGTCTAAATGAGTACGCAAATTCGTAGACAGAATTGCTAAACCAGAATAGTCTTCAATGCGCTGCAATAGATATGAGATTTCTTGGTTAGCAGCACGGTCGTTGGAATTTTGGGTCTCAATACGTTTTCCAAATAACGAGTCTGCCTCGTCAAAAAACAAAATCCAATCTTGATTTTGAGCGCGATCGAAGAGTCTAGCCAGATTCTTTTCAGTTTCCCCAATATACTTCGAAATAACTTTAGAAAGATCGATCCTATAAACAGGGAAACCTGACTTTTTCCCTAGCAAGCAGGCGGTCATCGTTTTGCCAGTTCCAGGTGGGCCATAAAAAAGGCAGCGAAAACCTGGCTTGATACGCTGCTTCAATTGCCATTTATCCATTAGTACATCTTTGTTTTGAACCCAGGTAAGGATATCGTCAATCTCTTGTCTTATGACTGGATTGAGTACAAGGTTATCCCATTCCAAGTCAGTTTTAATTAACTGAGCAGGAAACTCTGAGCTAAAGGGCGGAGCATAGGATTGTCCTGTTATAATTCGCTCGCGATATTCTGGACTCAAACATAACGCCGTAGCTAATTGTGGCTCGTTGACCTGTTGATGATCGAGGTAGAGGATTCCTTGGGCGAATAAGACGAGATCGCTCTTGAACATTTCATCATAACGAAGTCGAGCCGAGAGCTTATCACCTGCTAATAAAAACATAGCTGTTTCACCGGTGGGCAAGAATCCACCGTGGGAATTTCCGCTCAGACCACCAAATTCAGTATATCCGCGATCGAGGTTTTGATTGCGAATGAAAAATGTATCGAGTAGATGTGGTTTGATGTGAGGTACAACGCTGAGAATCAGTATAAGTCGCTCGGCTGGTAGCAGATTGAATTGGTGAACAATTTCGGAATAGGGTGCATCACTATGGGGCAGTTTTGGTGGCGGGATTGATTCGATTAAATCTTCTGATGTCTGAACACCTTCGAAATGAAGTTTTATCCGATGTTCTAAGATGCTGTTGAACCAGGTGAGTTCGCAATCGATGCAGTCTGCGTTTTTATCGAGTTGGGAGGTCATGAGGAATGAGTAACTATTAAGCAGGTAGACAAAATTAAATGTTCAAAAATTAATTACTTGCTTTATAGAACGATCGCACTACCGCCAAAAAGCGATCGCACCAGAGAAACAAAGCACTTCCGAGATTAAGTTCGCGATCTTAAAGCGATCGCCTAAGCCCCATTCTGTTCATCCTATCATCCTCTAAATCCTTATCCTGACAATGAGAGGTGATAAGGTCGCCCTTCAATTCCAAGTTCAAAATTAATCATTTTCTTAATAGAGCGATCGCGTAGTGCCAAGCTCCGCCTGATCGCATTTCCCTTCCTCTATTGCCAAAACGAGATCACACTTTTCTAATACCTAGCTGTTATAAGTATTTTATCTACTGAGACCTTCCTCAGCTTCTTCTTTCAAAAAAGGAAGATGATTGTGAATAATTGCCCATACCAATGTCTCATCTACTTCATCATAGTTATGGATGATTCGGTTTCTGAACCCAATGATGTCCCTGGTATTTGTCAGTTGAAATTCTAGCTCTATTTTGCGGAAGTTATTCACGGCTTCGCCAATAATCCCCAATTGTCTTTCTACAGCACTTTTTGTCTTTAGGTCATCAACATATTCATCGAAATCATCCACTCCATCCATAAAGATTTCGATCAGTTCAATAGCACGGATAATATCAGACAAATATTTTTTCGCTTTGTCTATCATAGATAAGGGATTTCGATTTTTCTACGCTTTTTCGGAAATAGGGATTAACAATGGGCTTATCAGTTAGAAGATCAACTTTTCTTTGAAAAAGACTTTCCAGTTCAGACCATAAAGACAATAATCGTTCTCCTTTCTCCAACGGAGATAGTTCCTCCAATTCTACGATGAAATCGATATCGCTTGTATTAGGATTGAATTTCCCTTTAGCGACAGATCCAAAAACATATAATCGCACTACTCCATACTTTTTACATAAGGCAACTAAGCTTGTAATATGTTCTTTGATAATTGGAGCGATCGCCATTCTTGAATTTATTTCTCCTATTTAATCTTCTTCTTTAAAATACTCATTGATTTTGCCACAATGCCTGTAACAATTGTACTAAATCCTGATCCTGACAATGGGCGGCGATAAGATCGCACTTCAATTCCAAGTTCAAAATTAACCATTAAAACAGAATTAAAAGCGATCACCCAAGTCCCAACCCAAGTCCCATCCTGTTCATCCTATCATCCCCTAAATCCTGATCCTGACAGTGGACGGCAATAAGATCGCCCTTCAATTCCAAGTTCAAAATTAATCATTTGCTCAACGCGCGATCACGTAGTGCCAGGCTCCGCCTGATCGCATTTCCCTTCCATACCTAAAAAACGCGATCGCTCCACCCCAACGATCGCCGTTTTTGTAGGGTGTGTTAGCGATCGCAAAACACATCGGGGATAAGCATATAGATAGCGATCACAAGTGAGAAAAGGAGAGTATGGAAATAAATTACACTATTTGCCGTCATCTTCCTTGTAGAGACAATTAACGGGACTTAGACATTTTTTCGGGCTAAAAAGGGAGGAAAGCCTTGCCAGACAACGAGTTTACCTCGTTCGAGGTAAACTCGCCTCAAACCTAGTTATATTCAGGGTTTAGGTATTTTTGACCTAAAAATATTGATATATAAGGCTTTCCCCCCTTTTTGCCATCATTTTTTGTCTAAGTCCCATTAAGGTAATGCGATCGCGAAGCGTACCCCTTGGGTAATCGCAATATCAATTTTAGGGACTTACCAAACACGATCGCATTATAAATAAGAGATAGTTCTAAATCATTAGCAAAGTTTCTAATTCTGGATATTGACGAACCAGACAAGAGTGATCGCACTATCCTTTTGCAAGTTTATCCTTGTAAACATCGGAAAGGAAATAATCTGGAAATTTACCTTCCGACTCAACAAGCACATTTCGCTCAATCTCTGACGTATCAAGCGGATCAATAAAATGGTAACCCAATGGGCCTGGAACATATTCGAGGCCCATTTCCGTCGAAGCTTGCATAATCTCATAGAACGTATGATCATGGGCAGGAAGCATCCATCCGAGGGCAGCCAACCTCGCATTATTAAGATCTGAAATCCCTAAGATCATTGCAATTTCTATGATCGCATACGCAGTTCCTGATATTCCTCCACCGGCCAGTACTTTTAATCGTTTAGCTTCCTTTATATACTCACTATGTTCCTCGTAATAAATTCGCCGCATACCTGAAACCCACTGTAATCTATCGTCTACTACACTGAATTCTCGTTCTCGATCGCTTAATGGTGGATTTTGTACAGAATCCACAGTCTCAGTGGTTAAGGTAGCCGATTTGTCTTCAACATTCTTCCTTTCTTGTCTATCTTTCATAATGCTTTCAGGACGGCTAAAGAGAGACTTTGGATCGGGATTTCCCCAAATTGCAGTTGAGATCAAAGGACTTAATTTTCTATTGCAGTAGGAGTTATAGATCAAGGTCATTTTTTCCCGAAAATTTCCCTCTCGAAGTACTTCTGTAATCTTATCCGCATCCATACCTACCCCTCCGGTTGTACCAGGATCTGTTGTTCCAAAAACTTCTGGAATTGATAATAGGGCTTTTTCAATTCTTGGTTGGGCAAGCTCTACAATCACACTCAACATATCACTGGCGGCAGCTATGGATTTTGGATGTCTAGCTGCGTACCAGCCGAGGTATTTTTCAAAAGCAGTAATTGCTTTATAATATCTCTCTTCACTTTCCTCATCAATAGCTACTTTCTTCTGGGCTTCTAGCTTCTTATATTCACCAGAAAATTGAATAATATTTTTTCTACTATCCTTGCTAACCTTTAGTTGCACAACTGGTGTTTTCAATTGGGACGCCGAAGGTTTTGCTAGGTCAGGTCTTTTTTTTTTTTTGAACTGAATAGTTACTTTCTCTGTATTCCGTAGCTGTGTGTATCGATCGTTTTTATCGCTCATTTTGAATCTACGATAATTATCTATGGGTGGCCCTTGAGCAACGATTTGAACCGTTACTTGGGGATCCTGAAATAGATCGACTCTTTCGTACTTGATCTGATTTAAGGAATAGTCATTGTATTGAGCAGCACTTGGTCCTTTTATTGCATCATAGTTCCAAGAAGTATTATCATTCGCCCCACCTTGCACGAATGCCTCGTCTCCGGCAATCTGATTCATACGTCTAAATTCTTCCACCCACATCTTTAATTTTATATTGCTAGTTGAACCCAGCATGGTAACGGCCATGTCTACGCTCGGTTTATTACTTGGAGTACCAAGATCTTCATCCTCAGCTATCTGCTCCACAATAGAAGGGAATTCCAATTGTCTGGTGATATGTTCATCGTAAACATCATTAGGAATGGATACCTCTATAACAGCCCAATCTTTGTTCCCGTAGTATGCAACAGCGGAAATCAAAGCAGCCTTTGGATTATCTTCCCAAAAATAAAGACCTTTTCCGAATTCGCCTGCGCCTACAGGATCAAGTGAGCCTTTATTATTGACTGCATCCCGCGCTCTAGCTAGGGTATATCCTCTGTGAAGTCTAATCTGCCTCTGAATAACACGACTATCTACATTCACGTTTTTGGTATTTGTCGGCCTCATGAGATTGCCTTCAGTGTTCATTACACTTCGCTCTGAAGACTGCATGTTCTGAACAGAGGCAAGTTGTACTGAGCGCTTATTTGCGTTTCCCTTCATCAAGATTGACTCTCTTAATCGGGTTTCTATTTGCTTTTTCGTTTGCTCAATTGCTTTTGGAAGATCATCGCTAAATTGAAATGTAGATTCTCTATTCTGCTTTTGAGTAACTTGATTAGTTTTTGGGTAGCCTTTGCCTATTTTTATAGATGCCGCTTTCTCTCCCATAAGGTCGGCTTCACGCTCCAACGCGTGGTCGTCATTAATCATCACCCCTCTTTCTTGCGTCGTAGTCCTCACACGACCCTGCATCTGCTGCACTACGTGCCATCCTTCATGAGGGAGATGTTTTTCTTGTCCTGGAGCAATATGAATATCAGTTCCCTGTGCATAAGCATGTGCTTGTAATTGAGCAGGCTTGTCAGAGTTATAATGCACTTTCACATCATCCATAGAATAACCAGAGAGGTGTTCAATGCCCGTTTTAAGGAGATCTGGTAAACCAGTGTTGTTGGTGGTTTCTGCTTGTTTGACTTGGATGAGTGCTGAGGAAGTTTCTTGTGTGCGATTCCTACGGAGCGTTTTGCGATCGCCTTGAGTTGCCGACAACCGCACATTGGCGATCGCAGATGACAAATCCCCTGTCGCTTCCTGTCGCTGTACAGATTGCCCTTGAGATGACTGAGTAGAAGCGGGGGCATTTATTTGTTGTTTTACCTGGGATGTTACCCGATCCCCTTGCTGCTTATAGAGATCGTTGGGTCTGCCAATAGTTAACTTTCTTTGGATGGCTCTGCCCGTTGATAAAGCATGTCCAGACGTTGCTTTGAAAGAAGTAGCTGAAACTAAGCTAGTATTGCTATTTGCTGTATTTGAGCCTGGAGATGATGCCCTTATATTCGCCATCATATTGCCTAACCGCAGTGGCTTTTCTCTTAACCTCTCTGATTCAGCATTTCCTATCTGTGCATTGAAACTATCATCCTCTTTTCTCTGAGAAACCTTTCGAGAGATATTCTTCGGATCTCTGGAGACAGCAGCAGCTTTTTTGAAAGACTTAGAAGGAGAAGCGTAAGTATTCATAGGACAACCCTAATTCCAGAGGTAAATTAAGGGGAATTTTGAGAACTGTTAGTATTCGAGAGCGAAAAAAATCTATTAAACCCGATTAAGGTAATATCTTATATTCTGGCAGTTGTTAGAGGAAAAATAAATGGCTTGGCTGTAAATGTTTGCATAGTGGCAATCTTTTTTCTGTTGATCGCCGTTTAAACATCAAAAACTATTTCATTTCTGTTAGAAGAGCTGTCATGGTGAGATAGAACAGATCTCAGATGACATTAGGCCTATGCCTAGCCTTCGAATTGCCTTTAGCTCGATCAGAAATGACAAATCCAACTAGTGAACTTTTCCTCAGTTTTCAGTATCTTAATGAAGCTTTAGAAAGCTACATCAAAGGGGAAACAGATTCTGCCACGGTAAATATATTATCCACAGAACCTAGGGCGATCGCCCTAATTGGCGAAAAATTTCGGCTATCCCCCTTTGAGCGAATTATTTTGCTGCTTTGTGCGGCAATAGAAATAGAACCTAATTTTCCAGCTCTCTGTGCCCAAGCCCACCAGGATGATACTGCGGGGTATGCCACCTTAGGGCTTGCTCTCTCGGCTTTTCCCGATGCTGATTGGTCTGTACTTTCTCCCCAAAATCCACTGCACTATTGGCAGCTCATCCACACCGAACCGAAGCGCCTACTGACCCATTCACCGCTCCAAATCGATTGCCGTATTCTTTGTTATCTGCTGGGAGAGCCTGGGCGATCGCCTCAACTAAGCAATTGGCTCCAACCTATTTCTGTCCAAGGCATTGACTCTTTACTACCTTCCCATGCAACCCTGACTCAACAGATTATTACGGCTTGGTCAAACTCGACATCCCAGCCCTCATTACCTCCGATAACCCTTTCTGGCATTGATGCTACTACGAATCAACAGATTGCGGTTGCTGCCTGTGGAAATCTTGGATTTCAGATCATGACTCTTCCTGTTGCTGTTCTTCCCACCAATCTTGATGACCTCAAAATCTGCCAACGCCATTGGGAGCGGGAAGCCATTCTCAGCAATAGCGTGTTACTGCTCGAATCAGATCTTCATACCTTATCCGATCCTTCAAAACAGGCAGCGATCGCTCTTTTTCTCGAAATAATTAGTACGCCAGTTATTTTCAGTAGTCCCGACTCGAAGGTTACATTACGCCGTCAGGCGATCGTCTTAGAAGTCCCCTCTCTACCCCATCAGGAACAAACAGACCTTTGGCATCAGCATCTAGGTTCTACCCCAAGAGAGTTAAATGGCTATGTGGATACCCTAGTCACCCAATTCAATCTCACCCCCACCGCCATTCAGAAGATTTGTAGCCAATTTAGGCTGCAACAAGATACTCCAGAAGATGAGCCAAATCTTTCAACATTTAAAAATGAAGACAAGAACAATTCCTCAAACCCACCACAAAAATCGAGGAAGCACCAAGATCGACTTTGGCATCTCTGCCGCCTCCAAGCCCGACCAAATTTAGATGCTCTAGCCCAACGCATTGAAGCCAGAGCAACCTGGGAGGAACTAGTTTTACCCGATCGCCCGCGTCAACTATTAGAAGATATTGCCACCCGTTTAAAATATCGTTCTCGGATCTATCAAGACTGGGGGTTCGCTAAGAAAGGCGATCGGGGTTTAGGTATTAGTGCCTTGTTCCATGGAGAAAGCGGTACAGGAAAAACCATGGCAGCAGAAGTTTTAGCTCAAGTTTGTCAGCTAGATTTATATCGCATTGACCTCAGCACTGTTGTCAGTAAATATATTGGCGAAACCGAAAAAAATCTACGGCGCATTTTTGACGCAGCCGAATCCGGTGGCGTGATACTTTTATTTGACGAAGCTGATGCCCTATTTGGCAAGCGCACCGAAGTAAAAGATAGCCACGACCGCCATGCAAACATCGAAGTTAGCTATCTACTCCAACGCATAGAAACCTACAGTGGTCTAGCGATACTTACCAGTAACCTCAAACAAAACCTGGATCGAGCATTTCTGCGCCGTCTACAGTTTATTGTTTCTTTCCCTTTTCCCGATGCAACAGCCCGCACCAAAATCTGGCAACATATCTTCCCCAGCCAAACTCCTCGCCAAGGGTTGGACTATAGTAAACTCGGACAGCTGAAAGTTGCAGGAGGCAATATTCGCAACATCGCCCTCACTTCAGCATTTTTAGCAGCTCAGACTAATAGTCCGATCTCGATGGAACAGATCCGCCTTGCTGCCCAACGGGACTATAGTAAACTCGAAAAATTACTCACCACGGAAGAATTGCAAGGTTGGACAGAAAAGTAGGCTTGTCCTATCTATAGCCGTACAAGGTTTAATTAGGACAAGTAAATTTGTTAGTTAGTAAGGATCGAGAATAAATTAGCACTGACTATAAAAATGTCCTAATCTATACATAAATAATGCTATATTTTTTTCTTAATTATTATTGCTTTCATTTTAGATTACAATTGTCCTTTGAAAATCGAGAAGTATCACAGTTAAATGCAGATTGTTACAAGATATAACGAGCTTTATCTTGATAGCAGTATTGACATGATAGGATTCTGATAAGTTTATTAGGACATCAAATAAATGAATTTGCCAAGTTTTTTGGGCTTATAAAGAATATTTAGGATTATATTAAATTTAAATTTCAAGGCTTTGTTCTCGTCCTTATTGTTTTAGTAGGTTGATCGCTATGTTAGATAGGGCTCTTGTCTTCTTTAAAGAAGAGCTAAGTAACTATATCAAGATCAAAACCGGTGGACAGAGGGAAGATGTTGTCCAGTTTCCTGAAATCCAACTCCCGAAAGAAATTGTGATGCAGAACAATGCCATTACGTCCTTGATGGTGAATTTGGAGGAGGAACGGACTTTTCGCTCTGGGGCAACTCGGATCAATCATTTGTCAAGTCAAGGCAACCAAGCAGAAATACCCCATCTCGATCTGAACTTTCATTTGATGTTTGTGGCTAATTTCAAGGACTATGCAGAGGGGCTAAGAATTCTTTCTCTGGTTTTAAAATTCTTTCGGAGTTATCGTCTGTTCACCCAAAAAAAATTCCCTCAAATCAGCCCAGAAATTCAACAGCTATCAACTGAGTTGGTTAATCTTACTTTTATGGAGCAAAGTGAATTGTGGCGATCGCTGGAAATGCCTTGTAGTCCCTCTGCTTTGTATAAAGTCAGGATGTTGATTTTCCAGGATGCTGAAATTGAGCAAGTCGAGACTGGCACTGCCCTAAGGAACATTCTAACGGAAACTTCTTTGCTGTAACAAATTGATGTATTAAAGGTTTAGTCTATGAACTACCAGCCTTATTTCAGTCTTCAGTTATTTCACGACTACTATCAACAGCAAACTTGTGCCGACTTGACGATTGAACCCACTAATGACTGTCAGCGAATTTTGCATAACCATCGCTTAGTCAGTAAACCCAAGAGAAATGGCTGGCAGCTATTCGTGCCTTTGCAAACCGATCGGCAGCCAGTAATTCCACTAGACTCGTCGGCAATTTTCACCTTTCTCCTCAAGCTGAATAATCCCCATTTTCTCAGTATTACTGACCTCGATCCTGAGTACCAACCCAACAGCCTGTATGTTTTTAGCGATGAAGCCGCCAATGCTACTACGGATTCATTCTCCCTGACCTCTACATTACTTCAGCGAGAAGAACTGGCTCTCGAACCATCTAAACAATCACCACTAGCAAAGAGTATTTGATGTACTATACGCTGCGTTTATTTTTTGAGAATGGTGGAGGTGCTTGTTATATCGTTTCGGTTGGTGACTATCCCTCTTCTGTCAGACTCCGAGATTTAAGAGTAGGAAATAAGAAGATTTATCCAGAAAGAGGCAGTGTTGTTAATTGATTGATGCTATCAATTAAGTTATGTAATCCTAGCAATAAAGAAGAATTAGGAAATATCTCTAGCCAAGGAAAAATTAACCACAAAAGAAGGCTTGGTTGAATCAGAAGACGAAAATTATTCAAAACATTCTTCCATCCAGTTTGATAATTCCATTGTGGATGAGTAGTAAAACTAGCTGAGATTTCTGTTTGATGATTTTGACTATCAGATGTATTCAAAGATAAGAAAACTTGGGTATTTAAACTAATCATCAAATAGGTACTCATGACAATTTCCCACCATCTATTAATTTCAGCAAAATTAGTAAATCGATAATCAGTCCAACCAAGTTCTTGTTTGCATTGTCGAAAAGCATATTCCACCCATGTTCTTAATCCATATAAGTTACCAAGAGTCTTTTTCATCTTACTTTTAGTGTCTTTGATATTGGTCATAACAAAAGAAGTAGAATTCTCTGGCATGGTTTCTGTATCAGTGGTTAATTGCCAATAAGTTATGTGATGTCTTTTACCATAAATGATTTCGCGAATATATCTATTTTCAAATTTTTGATTGCTAAAAGTTCTGGGAAAATTTACACCATTTATTAAGCTCTTACTTTTTGATTGTTAAGCATCCAGATTCCGTGATTACTTCTAATGGAGACAATCCACGGGTAATTTGTATTTATTCAAAGTTGAGAGAAAATTACTGGCTTCGCCATATAGACTATCTGCCAATACTAATTCGATATTGAATCCAAATTCTACTAATTCTGTAATAATTATTGATGCTAGTTCAATCTTCGTTTTATACTTATCTTCTGGTTTTAGTGTTCCTTTTGGCTTGAATATTTTAAATATTAAGGGAAAAGTAACATTTTCATAGACTCCATAAGCGTTTACTGAGACAATACCGCTATCTATTTTACCTACACTTCCTAAATACTGTTTGGCAACATAATCAGTTTTTTTTCCTTTCTTTCTATCTCCTGTTTCATCAATTATCACTGTAATTTTTTTCTCTTTTAAAGCTTTAATCGTCAATTCCAATCTTTTCTGCTTTAAATCTTCTACTGACCAAGGCGAGTTAGCTATAAAATGATGTAACGATTGGGGTGATGATATTCCCACTACCTTTGCTATTTCTGGCAATGACTTCCTTTTAATTGGTGAGATAATACCTTGATGTAAATATTTGAAACATTCGTAACTTCTAACTTCAGGAAATAGGTCATGATAAGCAAAGCAATATTGGTCAATGATTGATATTGTCGGGCGAGCATCTCGTTTCAAATGTTTGAGAATCTGTAGCTCCACATCCATTGCTCTGGTTACCTTTTACTTGTCTTCTGATTGATTTAATTATAATTCTTTTTTCGGAGTCTGACAGAAGAGGGCTATGAAACTACTCCCAGTAAGGATACTTTTGAGCAGGGATTAACGGCGATCACCAAAGAAGATGAACCGACTCTTCTGTTGCTGACCGATGGGGTGAATTTGGCTACTGAGGCTGACTATTACGGTCTATGCGTGAGTGTGCTGAGTCAATGCAATAAACTGCAAGATCGGTTTGGAATTTTTGATGTGTTGGCAGGGGATGGCAAAACCGCAACCAGTGCCATTGGGGGTAACTTTAGGAATGGAATTGGTACTAGCGATCTCAAGTATGGAGCAGCCTATTATCCCTATCTACAGACTTCTCTTAACTACCACTATACAGAAGATTCGGTGGCTATTCCTACTGGAACTGAGGTCTCCGAACCTGTTGGTAAATACAGCACGGGCGAAAATGGTCTGTTAGTTACTTATACTCCGAGCGGGTGAATAGTGGACTTTTTTGAGATGGGCTGAGGTGGGATAATGCGGCAGTATTCAACTGAAGAAGAGTGGCGAGATATGATCCAGATTGAGTTCAGCGAAGAAGAAATTCAACAGCTAAATTACGAACGCTATCATCATCCCCATCCCCGAGTACAAAAGAAGATGGAAGTGCTCTACCTGAAAAGTCGGAGGCTATCCCATCAAGAGATTCGTCGCTTATGCCAAATTAGTAAAACGACCTTAGTTAGCTATGTTCGACAGTATCAGCAAGGAGGAATAGAGCAACTGAAGCAATTGAACTACAAAGGGAAGCCCAGTCAGCTCAATGAGCAGGTCAAAACTATTGAGGTCTACTTCCAGGAGCATCCGCCGCGAAAGGTGGCTGAAGCCCAGGCCAAAATCGAAGAACTCACGGGAATCAAGCGCAATCCCACACAAATTAGGGCTTTTCTCTACCGTATCGGCATGGGCTGTCGAA